>NZ_JAIEZN010000001.1:327425-1787704 GCF_020169335.1 Devosia aquimaris | reverse complement strand
TTCGGGTTGATCTTGTCCAGGGTCAGCGATTCGGTGTTGAACGACTTGTCCTGACGGGCCTGACGGAGGGTCGACTGCATCGACTCCAGGGTCTTGGTCATGGCCGACAAGCCATTGTCCGCAGCCTTGAGGGTCTGAATGCCGTTGGCCATGGAGTCCATGAGCGCATTCAGGTCGCTGGCGCGGTTGGTCAGGCCCTTGGCCGTGAACCAGTTGCTGGGGTTGTCCAGAGCCGAGTTCACCTTGTTGCCGGTGGAGAGACGATTCTGCGTCTCAGCCATCATGTCGGCGGTGCCCTTGAGCGAAAGGAGGTTCGACCGGACGGCCTTTGAGAGTGAAATGTCAGACATCTATGCGATCCTTGCCCTGGGCCCGTCTCGGCCCCGTTGGAATATGGTTAACACCAGCTTTCTTAAAGGTGTCTTAACCATGCCGATTAAGGCCGCAGAAACCATGTTGGATTTTGCAGCTTGGCGGCGGGCAAAGGAAAGGGGGCGGACCTTGCGGTCCGCCCCCTTCTGAAAATGTCTCAGTCTGGCTGAAGCTTAACGGATCAGCTGGAGAACCGACTGGTCGGCTTGGCTGGCCAGGGACAGCGAGTTCGAAGCCAGCGACTGACGGGTCTGGAGAGCCAGCAGGTTGGCGGCTTCGCCATTCATGTCGGCCAGGGTCAGGTTGCCGGCACCGTCTTCGAGGGTGTCGATCATGGACTTGGTGAAGTCCTGACGGCCCTGAACGATCGACAGATTCGAACCGAAGCTCGAAGCCTGCGAACGCACGTCGTTCAGTGCGGTCTTGAGCTTGCTCAGTTCGGCGTCGATGTTGGTGTCGTTGTCCAGGTCCTTGGCTTCGATGGTGGTCGAAACACCCAGGTTGGCCGAGTTGACCGTCTTGCCGCTCTTGGTCTGGATGTCGATGGACGACGTACCAGTTTCGTTGAACGTGATGGCCAGCTTGTCGCCGCGCAGCAGGTTGATACCGTTGAAGGAGGCATCGTCAGCCAGCTTGTCGAGCTGGTCGCGCAGTTCGTTGAACTGATCGGCCAGGCCGCTACGGACGGAGTTGCCCTTGACGGTCGAAGTACCCGAGGTGCCATCCAGCTTGCCGGAAGTGGCATTCTTGCCCTTGATCGTCAGGTCCTGCGTGGACTGGTTTTCCAGGCGCAGCTTGCCGTTGTCGTTGGAGGCACGAACCTTGCCGTCGAGGCTGGCGTTGGCGTTGACAGCCGTCACCAGATCGTCGACCGAGCGGGTGAAGTTCAGGCCAGTCTTGTCGGCACCGGCCACAACGCCAGCAGCCGGCGTACCGAAGTAGCGGGCGTCTGAGCCGCCGATCGACAGGGTGCCTGCATCGTCGGCGATCGCACGGATGCCCAGCTTGCCGGCGTCGTTATAGGCCTGGAACTTGGAGTCCGTGCCCAGCTGAGTGTTGACGGCGGTGACGGCGTCCGTGAGGTTGGCCGCGTTGGTCGAGGTCAGTTCGACTGCCTTGCCATTGACCGTGAAGCTGGTCTTGCCGTCGGTGCCCGACACAGCGGTCGGAGTAGTGCCGAACGAGGCGGTCGCGTCGGTACCAGAGACGGTGACGTCGCCGTCGCCGGTTGCTGCCGCTTCGATCTTCAGCAGACCCGAAGCTTCGGTGACGACCACCTTACCGGCCAGGTCGCTGGCGTCGATCTGTGCGTTGATCGCAGCCACAAACTCGGTGTTGGTATCGCGAGTGGTGTCGGAAGCCAGGTTGACCGTGGCTGTCTTGCCGCCAAACGAGATATCAAAGGTACGTGCTGCACCGCTGGTGCCGGCGTTGCCGGTCGCGTCGTAGGTGATCGCGGTACCGGTGCTGGTAACGCTCGCCTTAACGGCAGTGCCGGTCGGAGCCGAGAAGGCAGCAGTGGTCGAGATGGCCTTGCCGGTGCCAGTCTTGGTCAGGTCGATCTCGATGGGGCTACCCACCGCACCGCCGGAGACGGACAGCTTGCCCAGGGAAGGATCATTCGGGTTGATCTTGTCCAGGGTCAGCGATTCGGTGTTGAACGACTTGTCCTGACGGGCCTGACGGAGGGTCGACTGCATCGATTCCAGGGTCTTGGTCATGGCCGACAAGCCATTGTCCGCAGCCTTGAGGGTCTGGATGCCGTTGGCCATGCCGTCGAGCAGGGCGTTGAGATCGCCAGCGCGGTTGTTCAGGCCCTTGGCCGTGAACCAGTTGCTGGGATTGTCCAGAGCCGAGTTCACCTTGTTGCCGGTGGAGAGACGGTTCTGCGTCTCAGCCATCATGTTGGCAGTGCTCTTGAGCGAGCTCAGGTTGGCACGGACGGCTTTGGAGAGCGAGATATCAGCCATTTGTAGAGATCCTTTTCTAGGAATACGCAAACTACGACGCCTCTTCCTGAGGCCCGTCGAATGTCATCCGCCAGGCTCTAAAGAAGGGTTAAACGGCTCGGCGAAATGTGGATCAATTCTTCCGTGGCATTTATGGTCGCGGGCAAAGAAAAACCCCGGAATTCCGGGGTTCTTGAGTGGGCGCAGCGATCGGGAGTTGCACGAAGCGTTAACTGTTCAGACGTTCGGTGCCAATTTAATGTGCAGCTGAAGCGGTTAATGTGCAGCTGAAGCGGGGCGGCTTCAGGCCAGAAGATCTTTCAGTCGAGCCTGGGATTCCTCGGGGATCGTGCTGGAGCCGATCCGCATGATCAGCTCTTCCATGGTCTGTGGCGTCGGGGGGAGTGCGCCCGAGATCACGGCTGCCGCGAACATGGACGAGTTGTCCTTCTCGGGCTCTGCAATGTCCTGCCGCGGCTGGCCCTGGCTGGGCCGGCCGTTGCTGTTGTCAGCACTTTCCGCACGCGGTGTGGATGCGACGCTATTGGGCAAGATTGTCCGGACGCCCGCTGAGCTGCGGTCGCGAAGGTCGCTGAGATGAGACGCGCCAACATAGGCTGCGGTAGGCACTATTGGTGTGATCATGTCGCGGTCCTTCCGTCAACGGAATGCCATATCGAAGCATTGGAACGCGCCTGTTGCCTTTCCGTTTCGGTCGATCACACAGTTTTATTCAATTGATACTGGCTCAAAGTGCCCGGTTTACTGCGATTCCGCGCGCTGAGTTGGACGGGTCACTGGCGATGGTCCCCGAGCGGCCGTAGGCCTGGGCGCGGTTCTGTTGACCGACGATGCGAGCGACGTCGGTCAGCAGGTCCTCGGTCACATTGCGTGCCGTCGCCAGGACGCGCAGGTTCTCGGCCATCTGGGTCGCCAGCCGCTCATGACCCTGGCGCAGACGGGCTATGGCTTCCGGCGCCTGCTGGGCCAGTCGTGCGCCCTGGCGCTGAACGGAGCGGGCAAAGCCGACGTAATCCTGTGCCAGTCGGGTCTTCTCGGCGGTGAGTGTGCCGGCCTGGCGCATATGGCCAGCGCGCAGGAGGGTGGTTTCCTGGTTCATGACGTCGACCAGCGCGGTGAGAGTGGCTTCAGCCATCGCGCACAGTTCCTTGGCGGGCAGGCTGTCGAGAGCGGCGAGGCGGGCGGCAGCGGTCATTTGTAGGCTCCGATAGTCGACTGGATCTTGTTCTGGTTGTTGGCGGCCTCCTGGAGGGCCAGCATGTCGGGCAGCATTTGCTCGGCAATACCCAGCCCACCATTCTGGGCCATGGTGTTGGCCAGCTGTTCGGCCTGCATGGACCGCCAGGTCTCCTCGCCGAAGCCGCCGCCCATGGCAGACGTGTCGGTGTTGAGGCTGGAGAACATCTGCTTGGTGAGGGTATTGAGAAACACACCCTCGAAATCCTCGGCCTGCTTCTGCACCCGGGCAATCTGTTCAGGGGTAAGGCTGGAGCCGGGCTTGGACGGCGCGCTGGACAGAAGCTGCATCACATCACCTCGATTTCAGCCTGGAGGGCGCCGGCGGCCTTGATGGCCTGCAGGATGGCAATGAGGTCACGGGGCGAGATGCCCAGGGCGTTCAGGCCGTCCACCAGTTGCTGGAGCGTCACCGATTCCTGCACGACAGCCAGGGCGCTGGCGGACATGTTCGCATTGAGGGCCGTGCTGGGCTGCACGGCGGTCTGGCCGTCGCTGAGCGGGGCCGGCTGCACCACCGTGGGGTTCTCGGCAATGGTCACCGTCAGGTTCGACTGCGCGACGGCGACGCTCGACACGCGGACATCCTTGCCCATGACGATGATGCCGGAGTTCTCGTCGATGACGATCCGCGCCACCTGATCGGTCTCGACCATGAGCTGTTCGATATCGGTGAGCAGGTCAACAATATTGCCGTTGAAGCCCGGCGGCAGGGTGAGGCGCACGGTGGCTGGATCTTCCGGCGTTGCCGTGGGCGTGCCGATGAAATCGTTGACGGCCAGCGCAATCCGGCGAGCCGTGGTCAGGTCGGGATTGCGCAGGGCCAGGCGCAGCGAGGTCTGCGAGCCGAGGTGGAAATCAATCTCGCGCTCGATCAGCGCGCCAGAGGAGATACGGCCGGTGGTGGGGACGCCGGAGATAATGGTGGCGGCATCGCCTTCTGCCTTGAAGCCGTTGATCAGGACGGGGCCCTGGGCGATGGCATAGACTTCGCCGTCGGCGCCCAGGAGCGGGGTGACCAGCAAGGTGCCACCCTGAAGGCTGTCGCTATCGCCGAGCGCGGAAACCGAAACGTCCATGCGCGAGCCCTGCGTGCCGAACGGGGGGAGGTTGGCTGTGACCATGACCGCGGCGACATTGGCGGTGCGGACGTTTTCGCCGGCGGTGTTGACGCCGAGACGCTCGAGCATGGATTGGAGGGACTGCTTGGTGAACGGCGAGTTGTTGAGGCTGTCGCCGGTGCCATTGAGCCCAACCACCAGGCCATAGCCGACCAGCTGGTTCTCACGGACGCCCTCGAAATCGACGATATCCTTGATACGGGCCGCGGCGGCAAAGGCATCGCTGACGGGCAGGAGCACCAGGGTCGCCCCCAGGATTATTGCCAATAGCTGCCGCAACAGTGGTCTGATCATGCTCGTCCCCGAATTCTGGTCACGCCATCCCCATGGCGCAACGGTCGGGCACTACATTGCGAAAAGCGTGCCAGTTCCCTGGTGGCACGCTATGAATTTGAATTTAATAGGTTATTTTCCTGCCAGACGCTGCTGGTCAGTCCGGCTTTCAGCCAGCTAAGCAATTCTTGCCGGGAGCATTAAGGCTTCATTAACGGCTCTCGGCAGATTTTGCCCATAGGTCAAACCTGCGATTTGAGTCCTCCATTGCGCATAGACACGACCAAACGCACGTCGGGTGTCGGCAAGGCCAGTGCTTCTGGCCGAGCAGGATCGGGTGTGGCCTTTGTTCCTGCGGGCGCCGAAGAGCCGGCGCGGGTTGCCCAGTCCGTACCCGTGGCTGCCGCAACGGGTATCGACGCGATCCTGGCACTGCAGAGCGTGGATGGTCCTTTGGAGCGCAAGAAGCGCGCCGTGCGTCGCGGGCGCTCGCTGCTGGACACGCTCGATGAGATCAAGGCTGACCTGCTGGTCGGGCAGGTAAGTGCCGACCGGCTCGATCGCCTCTCCAGCATGCTTGAGGAAGTCCGCGAACACTCGACGCCAGAGCTCGATGCGGTGCTCGATGACATCGATCTGAGGGTGCAAGTTGAGCTGGCCAAGTTCGGCAGATTTTCCAGGCGCTAGGCCAATTTCATTAAACTGTCGCCATGTCTGGTCTATGGGCTCCGGTGCCGCTTCGTTCACGCGTTAATCAGGAGTTACATGCGTGCTTGCGGGGGTGCGCTTAGGCGCATATATAACCGGCCGTAGGGGCGCATTGGAGTTGAGTCTGCTGATGTCTTCGGGTGCAGAAGTAATTGAATACCGGCCCAGTGATGACGAGCCGTTCATGAACCCGCGCCAGCGGGACTATTTCCGGGCCAAGCTGAACGCGTGGAAGGAGGATATCCTCCGCGAGAGCCGCGAAACCCTCGACAACCTGCAGGAAGAGAACCAGAACCACCCGGACATGGCCGACCGCGCCAGTTCCGAGAGTGATCGGTCGCTCGAACTGCGGACGCGTGATCGTCAGCGCAAGCTGATCGCCAAGATCGACGCCGCCCTCAAGCGCATTGACGACGGCACCTATGGCTATTGCGAGGAAACCGGCGACCCCATCGGGATTGCCCGTCTGGACGCACGGCCGATTGCGACGCTGAGCCTGGAAGCCCAGGAATTGCATGAGCGTCGCGAAAAGGTCTATCGCGACGAATAGTGGGATCTACGACTTTCCCAATGAAAAAGGCCCGCAGCGATGCGGGCCTTTGTTGTTTTTGACTGTATGTCACTTGCCGGCGGCGCGCTCGACATTGCGGTCGTACATTTCCTGGATCTCGGGGGTCATGATCTCGTCGAAAGCCTCGACTTCGTAGACCGGGCGGATTTCGATGTCGCTATCGGTAAACATCGGGTTGGGGCAGCGCTTGACCCATTCGACAGCCTCGTCCATGTCGCGGACCTGCCAGATCCAGTAGCCGGCGACCAGTTCCTTGGTTTCGGCAAAGGGGCCGTCGATGACCGTGCGGTTGGCGCCGCTGAAGTGCACCCGCTTGGCGCTGGAGGTTGGCTGAAGACCCTCGCCGCCCAGCATGATGCCGGCATTGATCAACTGCTCATTGTATTTGGTCATGGCCTCGAGCAGTTCTGTCGTCGGCATGCGGCCTTCTTCACTGTCCTTGGTTGCCTTCACGAAGACGATGACACGCATCGCTTTTCTCCTGTTCCGCTGTGAGCGATCTTGCCCACTTGCCTCCACGACGATCCGGACGCGCCGGATTCGACATGGTGGTCCAATTTAGTGACTGTCGACGGAACGGGGAAGGCGGGGCTCAGAGGCCCCGCCCGCGGCCAAGGCGAGCCTGATAGCCTAGAAGCCGAAGACCGTGGTGAAGCTCGACTGGTTGTTGCCGAACTGGGTGCAGCTGCCATTGGTGTTTTCACCGAACTGGAACAGGCCGCAATTGTTGTTGTTGCCATGCTGCTTGACGGTGCCCTGGTGGCCATTGCCCTCCTGGATGATCAGGCCGTGATTGCCCGAGCCGGACTGGTTGAAGCCGGCGGCGTTGAAGTTGCCGTTCTGGGCAACATTGGCGCCGTTGCTGGAGAGTCCCTTGAAGATCGAGACCATCTGCAGGCCGAGGCCCAGGGCTTCCTGCTGCTCGGGATCGGCAGGTGAGAAGCTGAACGAAATCTGGCCGCCCGCCATGGCGGGGGCGGTGAGGCCGGCGGTGCCGATGACGAGGGCGGCGACGGCTGCGGATGCAAATTTGGCGAAGCGGGTGATCATGGCGTCTCTCCTGGGGCCGGGTGGGCGTTGGCTGAACCGATGATTTGAGACTAGCCGGGCCGGGCTGAACCGATCTGGAGCAGGGCATTCAGACTCCGTTCAGCCAGACAATCCTGCCGCCAATAGTCGCCGGAACGGCAAAGAGGCCCCGCTGTGACGGGGCCTCTTTGCCGGGGCTGGACGGATATCAGCGGATGATGGGCATGGAGTCGGTGCAATCGAGCGTCTTGCCGTTCACCGTGATGCCGAAATCGGCCGTGTAGCGGGCGCCGGCATTGATGCTGACGCTGCCGACAGTGACGACCTTGTCGGCCTCGACAGTGAAGTTGCCGCCCTGGCTGAGGTTGGTCGATCCGCCGTTGCTGCGGCTCTGCACGGCCAGGCTATAGCTGCCGGTGGTGGCCTTGGGGCTCAGCACCTGGGCCTCGAGCGTCATCATGCCATGGCTGGTGCTGGTGGTGACGCCGCATTGCAGGCCCCGGGCCGGCGTGTCGGCCAGGCCGCCGGGCGCGGCGAAGGCGGTGATGCCGATGCCGAGCAGCACGGGCAGGGCAAGGGCGCTGGTGCGCATCAGGGACAGGGTCATCAAGGCCTCCTCAACTGGGGTGATTGGTCCGGCCGGCCGGGATGGAACCCGGTCCGGCCTGAGCGTGTGTCGGCTCGGGGATCAGGGGCAGGCCTGAACAAAGGCGGTGATATTGCCCGAGCCAGCCTGGACAACATTGGCGTTGCAGCCATTGCCCACCTGCACACCGGCAGCGATGTTGCCATTGCCATCCTGGGTGATGATGGTGGTGTGGTTGTCGCCGAACTGGCCGACGCCGGCGGCGTTGTTCCAGCCCTGCTGCCAGGTGTCGGCATAGTTGTTGTTGCCCTGCTGGCCGATGGCACCGACATTGTTGCCACCCGTCTGGCGGCCCTTGGCGGTGTTCCACTTGCCAGACTGATGCACACCGAACTTGTGGCCCCAGCCGCTCTGGTTGCCGCCAGCGGCATTGCTGTAGCCGTACTGCTGGACGAAGACATCGTTGGCCATGGCGGGCGCAGCGGTGATCGCGATGATGGCGGCGACGGCGGTGGTGATGATGGTGCGCTTCATTTCTCTCTCCTGTTCCGGGCTGCGTTCGCTCAGAACGCTTGCTGCCGATGACATGAGAGATAGACCCCGGTGCCGGAACGGCGACTGAACCCGGAGTTCAGACTCCGTTCATCCGGCCTCCTGCTGCGGCGTGCCCAGATCAATGCGCCGCGTGATGCCAATTGCTTGGAGGAAATCGGTGTCGTGGCTGACCACCAGCAGGGCACCATCATAGCCGCGCAACCCCGCCTCGACCTGCTCGATGGCGTGGATATCAAGGTGGTTGGTGGGCTCGTCCAGAATGAGCAATTGCGGCGGGTGCTCGCCGCCGATGGTGCAGGCGAGGCCGGCGCGCAGCATTTCTCCGCCGCTCAGCGTGCCGGTGATCTGCAGGGCCGCGTCAGCACGGAACATGAAGCGGGCCAGGGCGGCACGGCCAACGGTTTCGGGCGCATCGGGATTGAGCCGGCGAAAATTGTCGCGAATGCTGAGTCCGGGGTCGAGGAGGCTGACCGTCTGATCGAGCATGGCGTGGGGCACAAGGATGCGCGCGGTTCCGGCGCTGGCGGGCAAGGCGCCGGTGAGCAGGCGTAGCAGCGTCGTCTTGCCCGAGCCATTGGGACCGGTGATGGCGACCCGTTCCGGCCCGGTCAGCTGCAGGCTGAGGTCGCGAATGATCGGTGCGTCGGCGTCGGGGCCACCGGTGAGACTGTCGGCCTGAAGCACCGTGCGGCCCGCTGGCAGGCCCGTTGGCGTGAGCGCGACCGAGAGAGGCGTCAGGATTTCCACCTGCGCACGGGCCTCGGCGGCGGCTTCGGCGGCCGCCGTGCGCAGGCGATTGGCGATGCGGGCAGCCTCGCCACTGGTGTTCTCGGCATTCTCCTTGAGGCCGCCAAGCATGATCTTTGGCGTGCCGCCCTTGGCGCCCTTGCGTTTGCCGGCGCCGTCCTTGCGCGCCTTCTTTTCGGTGACGGCCTGGATCTTGCGATCGATTTCCGCAACGCGGCGCTGGCTGCTGGCCAGGGTCTGCTCGGCAGCAGCCAGCTCGAGCGCCTTCTGCTCGGCATAGTGATCCCAGTTGCCGCCATAAGTCTTGGCGCCCAGGGTCGTGAGTTCGACGATGGCATCCATTTCGCGCAGCAGCGCGCGATCGTGGCTGACAACGATGGCGGCGCCGCGCCAAAGATGGAGCATATCGACCACGGCCTGGCGACCGTCGGCATCAAGATTGTTAGTTGGCTCATCGAGGAGGATGATGTCGGGCGCGGCCAAGATCAGCCGGGCAAGGCCCAGCCTTGTGCGCTGGCCGCCGCTCAGCGTCGATAGCGGGCGGTCGAGAGCCAGGGCCGGCAGGCCCACGGATTTCAGGGCGGATTCGATGCGGCCGGGGAGGGACCAGTCGGCGCTGCCGGCATCATCAATGCTGCCAAGGCCCTGGTCGAGGCGATCAAGGCGGGCAAGGTCATTTGCAACGCCAAGTTGGTCGGCAAGGCTGGTGTCGGGAGACACCTGCACGGATTGTTCGAGCATGCCGAGCGTTCCGGCCATGCTCACCGATCCGGCGGCAGGGGGAATACGTCCGGCAATGATGCGCAGGAGGGTGGATTTGCCCGTGCCATTGCGCCCGATCAGCCCGGTGCGGCCGGGGCCGAAGGTCAGGTCGAGATCGGTGAAAAGCGGGTGGTTATCGGGCGTCGAACAGGTGAGCTGGTGCAGCGTAACGGAGGCGGGCATGGACGGATTCCAGATGAGCGGTGCGGGTGAGGCAGGCGTTCATCTTGATTTCCATTGAGTACCGTCCGGTCTGTGCTGCGGATGTCCCGAAAATAGGCACAGGGCCCGGGATGTCAAGTTCTGGTGGCCGGGTGCCCCCTCCCGATGCGCGGGAGGGGGCGGTTCGGCGCGATCTAGGCCAGATAGCGCTTCTTGAGATGGGCCTTGAAAAAGTCAGTGTTGAGCGGCTCGCCAGTGGCGCGGGTGATGAGGTCGGGGGTCGACCAGCGTGAGCCCTGGGTCCAGATATTGTCGGCGCGCCATTGGTTGACGCCGGTGAAGTCGCCCTTGGCGATATCGCTGCGGAGATTGGGCTGAACCTTTTCGAGCGCTGCCCATTGCTGGGCGGCGATCATGGCGCCCAGGGTGTAGCTGGGGAAATAGCCGAAGGCGCCGCCGGGCCAATGCACGTCCTGCATCGGGCCGTCCTTGGGATCGTTGATGGTGGAGATGCCAAGATATTCGGTCATCTTGGTGTCCCAGGCCTCGGGGATCTGGCTGGCCTCGAGCTTGCCGGCAACCAGATCCTGCTCCAGCTCGTAACGCAGGATGACGTGGAGCGGATAGGTGACCTCGTCGGCATCGACGCGGATATAGCCGCGCTCGACAAAGTTCACCTCGTTGAGCACATCGGCCACGTCCCAGCCGGGGATGGCGTCTTCGCCAAGATACTGGTGCACCATGGGCAGGGCGAACTGCCAGAACTCGGGGCTGCGGGCGAGCTGCATTTCCACGAACAGGCTCTGGCTTTCATGGATGCCCATGCCGCGGGCCTTGCCGAGCGGCCAGTGCGACCAGTCCTTGGGCAGCCCCTGCTCATAGAGGGCGTGGCCAGTTTCGTGCAGCACGCCCATCAGCGAGGAGAGGAACTCGTCTGTGCGGTAGCGCGTGGTCATGCGCACGTCCGTCGGCACGCCGCCGCAGAAGGGATGATGCGAGACGGCCAACGAGCCATGAGTGAAATCGAAGCCGACGGCGCGCATGGCAGCGAGGCCGAGTTCACGCTGCTTTTCAATGGGGTAGGGGCCATTGAGGCTCTTGCGCGGGCGCTTGGCCAGGCGGGCGTCCTGCGCGGCCAGTGCCTCAGGGACGAAGCCCTTGAGGAAGCTCTTGAGGTCAGCAAAGACCGGATCGAGATCGGCAGTGCGGTTGCCGGGGTCATATTGATCCATCAGCGCGTCATAGGGGGCAAGGCCCGTGGCGTCGGCACGCAATTGCGCCTCTTCGCGGACCAGGGCGACGACGCCTTCGAGCGCGGGCAGGAAGCTGTCCCAATCGCCCTTGGCGCGCAGTTCACGCCAGAGCTGTTCGGAGCGCATGGTCGCGGCCGTCTTGCGCTCGACAAACTCGGTGGGGAGGCACGTGGCGCTCACATATTGCCGCTCGAACTCGACCAGGGCGAGGCGCTGGTCCTCGGTTTCCGGCTTGGCCGCGGCAATCCAGTCGGCAATCTCGGGGGCGGTGGCCTGGGCATGATACATGCCGGCCAGGTTGGACATGGCCTCGGCCCGCTTCTCGCCGCCGCCAACGGCCATGTGGGTGGCCTCGTCGGCGCCCAGGATGGACAGGGCATGTTCGAGCGCTTCGAGCTTGCGACCGAGATCATCGAGTTTTTGGAAAGACACTGGCAGACTCCGCAAAGTGATTGCCCGAGATGTTCCACAGGCCGCGCCATGGGGCAAGCGTGCGGGCGCAAGGTGGATCATTCGGAGGACGTGGCTGCAGGCCGACTCTCTTGAGATGGGCCCCGGCACAAGCGTGGGGTGACATCGGGGCGGGCTATGGCGAAGGGGAGATTGGACGCCACAAATGGGGAGAGGCGCAGCCGGGGGACTGCGCCTCTGGGGGAAGCCGGATCTGTTCTGGAGCCGACCGGGGCCGATCTTCTGATCGGCCGGGGAGCCACCGGGCACCATGGGGGGAGTGTGCCTGGCGGAAAGGGGATGCCTAGAAGGGCAGGATGGCGTCGAGCACCTGCTGGCCGTAGCGCGGCTGCTGCACATCGGTGATCTGGCCGCGGCCACCGTAGGCAATGCGGGCCTCGGCAATCTTGGCCGAGGGGATGGTGTTGTTGGCCTGGATGTCGGAGGGGCGGACGATGCCGGCCACGACCAGGTCGCGCACTTCAAAGTTCACGCGCACTTCCTGATGGCCCTCGATGACCAGATTGCCATTGGGCAGCACCTGGGTGACGACGGCGGCGACCGACGTCTGCAAGCTTTCGGAGCGGTTGACCGAGCCCTTGCCGGTGTTGGCCAGGCCCGAATTGAAGTTGACCGCGTCGCTGGTGTCGATGGCACCGGCCGACGCCGTGGTGACAGCGGCGCCCAGGATGCCGCCCATGCCAGCGGTATTGGTGGAATTGCGGCTCGACTGAGTGTTGTTGGCGATCTTGGCGCTGTCGTTGACGGTAACGACCACGGTCAGGATGTCGCCGATGCGATGGGCGCGCTCATCCTTGAAGAAGCCCTTGGCCGAGGTGCGGTAGAGCGAATTGGGCTGGTAGGTGTCGGCGATGGCAGCCGGCATGGGCATGTTGACGGGCTGATAGCCAGCTGTGGTGGTGGGGTCGACGATGGGGCTCAGCGCCGGGGCGGAGCCGACATTGGCGAGGCGATCCATGGTGTTGCAGCCGGCCAGGGTGGCGGTGAGCATCAGGAGGGTGGCGAGCTTGGCGAAATGCATGATGATGGTTCCTGAAGGCTATCAGAGGCCGGCGAGGGCGAGAGAATCCGGGGTCACTTCGACGGCACCGGGGGCAATGGCGGTGGCGCTGATGACGCGCCGGGACATGAGGTTGAGCACCTGCAGCGGGGCGCCGACGGTGGCACCGGTGACGGCCTGGCCTTTGACGGTGAGGGTCATGGGGCCGCTGCGGAAGTAGATGGTGACCAGGTCGTTCTTGGCGACGGTGACGGGGATTGTCAGGTCGCTTGGCTTGAGCATCATGCCTTCGCGGCTCTGGCGGGTGAGGGCCTTGCCGATGATGTCGGTCAGCTGCGGCACGCCGGTGCTCTCGGCAAAGCGCAGCGGCACGGGGCGCATGACGACATCGGACTGGGTGAGCACGGTGCCGGCGGGGAAGCTGCCGGTCAGGTGCGGCGCCTCGATCATCAGATCGATTGTGCCCGTGACATCGAGCGGAGTGTCCTGGCCGGCGATGGCGATGCGGGCCGAGAAGGCGCCCGAGGCGGGCAGGTAGCGCAGGCTGGTGACCGACGCGGGCTGCTCGACGGCCTCGGCGTTGATGGGGCGGATGGGCGTGTTGAACATGGTGTTGGCGCTCATGCCGGTGGTCAGGATGCCGCGCTGCAGCAGGTCGGCATTGACCAGGCTCGCCAGGGTCGCTTCATCGATGACGGTCGCAGCGCGGCGGACACTGACAGCGTCGAGGCCGCGGGCGTCAAATTCGCCCAGGCCGATGCGGTCGGCAGCGGCACGGACGTCGGCGAGCGAGACTGTGCCGGCAGTGCCGGGGCGGGGCGCGCGGAACAGGGCGTCCTCGGCGGCGATCCCGGCGTCGTCGAACATGTCGCCGACGGTGACGACGGCAGCGTTGACGACGATGTCGCCCTTGAGGACCGGCGCGGCAAAGGCCGTCGCGGTGAGGAACAGGGCTGCCAGGGTGGTGATAGCGGACCGCAGGATCATCTCGGCTCTCCCTTAACGCAGCTGGCTGGTGGACTGCATCATCTGGTCTGCGCCGGAGATGACGCGGGCGTTCATCTCATAGGCGCGCTGTGCAGCGATCAGGTCAGCGATTTCGGTGACGGAATTGACGTTGGACATTTCCAGATAGCCCTGGAGCAGATTGCCGGTGCCATCGGTGTTGGGCACGCCAACCTGGGCGGGGCCGCTGGCGGGCGTATCCATGAACATGTTGTCGCCCAGCGATTCCAGGCCCGCCTTGTTGACGAAGCGGGCGAGCTGCAGCTGACCGATCTGGGTGGGCTGGGAATCGGTGCCGACATAGGCCGAGACCACGCCATCCTGAGAGATCGAGACCGAGTTGGCGTCGCCCGGAATGGAGATGCCGGGATCGATGGTGTAGCCGTTGGAATTGACCAGCATGCCTTCAGCCGAGCGCTGGAAGGAGCCATCGCGGGTATAGGCGGTGCGGCCATCGGGCAGCTGCACCATGAAGAAGCCTTCGCCGCGGATGGCGACGTCGAGTTCGCCGTCGGTCATGTTGACGCTGCCCTGGCTCATCACGCGCGGGGTGGCGACGGTGCGCACGCCCGAACCGATCTCGAGGCCGGCCGGAACATTGGTGCCCTGGGCCGAGCTCTGGGCGCCGGCGCGGGTGATCTGCTGGTAAAGCAGGTCCTCGAACTCGGCACGCTGGCGCTTGTAGCCGGTGGTGCGCATGTTCGCGATATTGTTGGAGATGACTTCGACGTTGCGTTCCTGGGCGCTCATGCCGGTGGATGCGATGTAGAGAGCTTTCATGGCGTATCCTCAGGTCAGGCGTTGGAGTCGCCCAGACGCTGGATGGCCGAGCGGCGCAGCTCGTCCTGGCGTTGGGTCATCGAAGCCATGGATTCATAGGCACGGGTCACGCGGATCAGCTCGGTGACTTCCGAGACGCCCGAGACGTTGGACTTCTCGATAAAGCCCTGCATGGCCCGGGTGTTGGTGGCATTGACCGGCGTGCCGCCGGCAAACAGGTTGTTGCCCTCGCGGGTGAGGGCCTGGGGATTGGCAAATTCGACCAGGCGCAGGCTGCCCTTGGCGCCGGCACTGGAGCTGATCGAGCCATCGGTGCCGATGCGAATGCCGGTTTCGGCCGGGCCGAAGGTGATCGGGCCACCCTGGCCGAGGACCGGATTGCCATTGAGATCGACCAGGGTGCCGCCTGCATTGAGCTGGAAGGCGCCCGACTTGGTGTAGCGTTCGCCAGCGGGCGTCTGCACGGCAAAGAAGCCGTCGCCATTGAGGGCGACGTCGAGATCGCTACCGGTCTGGACAATGGCGCCGCCGGTCAGGTCGTGGATGGTGGCCCAGTCCTGCACATAGGAGAGGGGCTGGTCAGGGGTCTTGAAATCCTGGTCGCGGGCGACCGGCATCACATATTCTTCGAACAGGATGTTCTCGGCCTTGAAGCCGGTGGTGTTGATGTTGGCCATGTTGTTGGCCACCACATCCATCTGGCGCTGCAGCGCGATCTGCCGGCTCAGGCTAATCAGTTGCGCATTTTCGATCATTGCTGATCCCCGGTGTAAACATCCCCGAGACCGCCAGCTTCCCCAAGCCGTGGCCTCGCCATTTACGTTGCAGAAACCATGCCAGGTCGAAAAATTTAATAAAATCAGATCGATAGCTGTATGCGACGGTGAAGGTTACTGGGTCACCCTGTGCAGGGTCGGCAAAACTTACCCGGCAAATTGTGCCGCCTTCGGGCGTTTTGTAACCAATCGTTAACCATCAGGCGATTAGCTGGGTGCAGAGCCGGAATCGCCCGGAAACCTTGGGTTTGGCAGGTAGGCAATGGCCGCTCCAGCAGCAGCAACAGACGCAGAAGTTGAAGACGGCGCGGGCGCCAAGAAGGGCATTCCCAAGCTGTTCATCATTATCGGTGCGGCTGTGATCGTCGTTCTGCTTGGCGGCGGCGGCCTGTTCTTCTTCATGTCCTCGGGCAAGACCGAGGAGGCGAGCGCCGATCATGCCGCTGCAGCCGGTGAGCACGCTCCGGCAGGGGAACATGGTGGCACGGTCGACGCCGCGCATACCTTCATCTTCAACCTGCCCCCGATGGTCATCAACCTCAACAATGAGGTGGATGGGCCTGCGTTCATGAAACTGACGGTGGCGCTGGAAGTGGCCAATGAAGAGATGATGCTGGAAATCCAGCCACGTCTGGTCAAGGTGATCGATGCGTTCCAGGTCTATCTGCGCGAGCTGCGCAAGTCGGATCTGGAAGGCTCCGCCGGCATTTATCGTCTCAAGGAAGAGTTGCTGCGCCGCGTGAACGTGGCGATCTATCCCTCGCGGGTAGAGTCGCTGCTGTTCAAGGAACTGCTGGTGCAGTAATGGCGGATCCCACAGACCAGGACAAGTTGAGCGAAGATTGGGGTCTGGACGACGCCATCGTTCCGCTCGACATGGACCTGGAGCAGACCGAGGAAGAAAAGGCCGCCGAAGCCACCGCCGAGTGGGCGGCGATGCTCGAGGGCACCAGCGATGGCGCCGAGGGCGGCCCCGATCGCGTGCTGAACCAGGATGAAATCGACAGCCTGCTGGGCTTTGACGCCAGCGTGGGCAGCAATGTCGAGCTGACCGGTGTACAGGCGCTGATCAATTCGGCGCTGGTGAGCTACGAACGCCTGCCGATGCTGGAAATCGTGTTTGACCGCCTGGTGCGGCTGACCACGACAAGCCTGCGCAATTTCACCAGCGACAATGTGGAAGTCACGCTGGACTCCATCTCCTCGGTGCGGTTCGGCGACTATGTCAATTCCATCCCGCTGCCGGCCATCCTCTCGGTCATCAAGGCTGAGGAATGGGAGAACTATGGCCTGCTGACGGTGGACTCGAGCCTGATCTACTCGATGATCGACGTGCTGCTGGGTGGCCGTCGCATCGGTGGCAATATCCGCGTCGAGGGCCGGCCATATACCACCATCGAGCTGGCGCTGGCGCGCCGGATGATCGAGGTGATCCTGGAAGACACCCACCGGGCCTTCGAGCCGGTGACGCAGGTCAATTTCAAGCTCGAGCGCATGGAGACCAATCCGCGCTTCGCCGCGATTTCCCGCCCGGGCAATGCGGCCATCCTGATCGAGCTCCGGATCGAGATGGACGATCGCGGTGGCAAGGTCGAAATTCTGCTGCCCTATGCAACCATCGAGCCCATCCGCGAACAGCTGCTGCAGATGTTCATGGGTGAAAAATTCGGCCGTGACCCGATCTGGGAAGGCCATCTGGCGACGGAAATCTATGCCGCTGACGTGTCGGTGGAGGCCGTGCTGCATGAGCAGGACCTGCCGCTGTCGCGCATGCTGTCGATGAAGGCCGGTGACACGGTGATGTTCGAGCGCTCTCCCAACGACCCGGTGCGTCTGCGCTGCGGCGGGGTCGAGCTGACCGAAGCCATCATGGGTCATATCGGCAACCACGTATCGGTGCGCATAACGCGCCCCCTGAACCCGCCCAAGGTGACCATGGAAGCCTTTGAGGCGATTGACGAAGCAGCGGAAGGACGATGATGTTCGGTTTACCCTTGGGTCTTTTCGTGGAAAGCGCAGTGTCGGTGCTGCTGGCCCTGACAATCGGTTACTGCGTGGTGCTCAACCAGCGCCTGAAGCGGCTGCATGCCGACAAGGACGAGTTGCGGCAGATGGTGGCGGATCTGGTGGGGGCGACGAACCTTGCCAACCAGGCTATCCGCGAGCTCAAGCAGACGGCCGTGGAGGCTGACCTGGCGCTCAATTCGCGGCTGGAAGAAGCCGAACGCTTCGGCATCGAACTGGCCAATCATGTGACCGCCGGCACCGTGCTGATGGAGCGGATCGCCAAGATCACCAGCGTGGCGCGCCACAGCCAGGCCATCGAGCCAGTGGAGCAGCCCAACAAGGTGCAGTCGGCGCTTGAGCAGCTGCAGTCGCGCGTTCGCACCAGAGGGGCCGCTGCGTGACCAATATTCGCCTTCTTCCCGTCGTCGTTCTGGCGATTGCCGCGCTGCTGGTGTTCAAGACCATCGGTCTTGTCACCAATGGCGGCTATGTGCTGGGCGGCGTCCGCCAGGCTGTTGCCTCGGGCGCTGCACCGGCGGGCGGCGGGGAAGGGGCTTCGGCAGAAGGTGGCGACGCCACCATGACTATGCCGAGCGAGCCAACAATCGAGGACACCACGCCAACCCTGGCCGATCCGTCGCCTACCCTCAAGCCGGCTGCAGAAGGTGGCGGCGGGCATGGCGCGCCGACGGCTGAAGAACACTCCACCGAACCAGCCGCCGATGCCGGCGAGGGCCATGCCGACACCAGCATTGGCGCAGCCGCAACGACTGCCCTGCGGGCTGCCACCGCCAATGGCACTTATTGCGTTGAAGCCGACGCCACCATCAATGACGACGGCACGGTGGTGATGAATGGCGCCAGCGCCGAGGGCGAGGCCGGCGGTCACGGTGGCGGTGAGGCAGCGCCTGCGGCCGAGGGTGATGCAGCGCATGGTGGCGATGAAGCCGCTGCGGCCGATGGCCATGGCGGCACCGAGACTGCTGCGGCCGATGACGGCCATGGTGGCACGGAAGCCGCCAGCGGCGACCATGCCGCCGACGCGGCTGCGACTGGCGATTTTGCCAGCGCGATGACGGACTGCCTGCCCTCGGGCGATGCGATTCCGCTGCAGATCGATGGTAGTGGCGGCTCCATTCCGCTGGTGAGCACCGATGGCGCCTCGGCAACGGAAAAGGCGCTGCTGGAACGGCTTGCTGCCCGCCGTCTGGAATTGCAGAAGTATGAGGACGACCTGGCCCTGCGGTCGCAGATCGTCGATGCCGCCGAAAAGCGCATCGAAGAGCGCGCAGCGACGCTGCAGGCGCTCGAGAGCCAGATTTCCACGCTGGTTGATCAGCGCAAGGAAATGGAATCGGGCCAGTTCGCCGGCATCGTGGCGATGTATGAGACCATGAAGCCCAAGGACGCCGCCAATATCTTCAACAATCTGGACATGGATGTGCTGCTGCGTGTGGCCAAGACCATGAGCCCGCGCAAGATGGCGCCCATTCTGGCGGTGATGGACACCCAGCGCGCGCAGGAACTGACCGTCAAGATGGCGGCGTTGGCCGACACCCCCGCCGACCAGATGACACCGCAGGACCTGGCGGCCCTGCCGCAGATCGTTGGTCAATAAGGCTTTAGCCGGTAGGGTAAGGCGCCGTTAAGCCAAATTCGCATAGGGTGCACGACAGTAGTGTTGTGTAACAAGTGCGTGCTGCGGCCAGAACGGGCCCTGTGGTTCGCACGATGCGTCGGGCGGGCAGAAGCCGGTGAGGACTGCGATAACAGCAGGCTGGGTCGGGGTCAGAAGGACCCTGGCGATTTGCGCCGCGCTCATCACGCTGAGCCTGACCACCTGCGCGCTGGTGGCGCCGGCGCTTGCCGTTGAACAGGGCCAGTTGCTGACGACCCAGGAAGACGGCTATGGCCGCATCATCCTGAGCTTTCCCGATCGCGACAGCCTGCCGGCCTATGACATCAAGCTGGAAAACGGCGTGCTGTCGCTGACCTTCCAGGACCAGATTGCTGTGCTGCTGCCCGATGTGGGCGCGAGCATGCCCGATTATCTGTCTGCGGCGCGTGTCGATCCCGATGGGCGGGGCCTGCGCCTGGGGTTGCGGTCGGCCTTTACCTTCAACCGGATCGATGCCGGCGAGAAACTCTATATCGACCTGTTGCCGCCCACCTGGCAGGGCGAGCCGCCCTCGCTGCCGCGGGCCGTGATCGACGAGCTGGCCGAGCGGGCGCGGCTGGCGGCCATTCGCGCCGAGCAGGAGCGCAAGGCCGCTGGCGTTGCCGAACTCAATCCCAAGGCCGACGTGCGCATCGGCCGCAATCCGACCTTCATGCGCGTGCAGTTCGACTGGAACGTCCCCACCAAGGGCGACTATGTGCAGGAGGGCGAACTGGGCATGATCGCCTTCGAATGGCCCGTGGGCATCGACCTGCGCGACCTGGCCATCGATCTGCCGCCCGAAGTGCTCAAGGTGGAGAGCTCGGTCAATCCCGATGCGGCGCTGGTCAGCCTGCAGCTGGCCAAGGGCGTCAAGCCCCGGTTCTACGAGACCTCGCCGCGGCAATATGTGCTCGATATCGACATCAAGGGCGAGGGGCTGCCCAGCTTTGACGCCGCGAGCCTGGCGGACGGCGTGGCCAAGGCCGAGGACCATAGCCAGGGCAGCGAGCCGACCGTTGACATGCTGCGCGCGCAGCCGGCGGCCAAGACCATTACGCCCTTTGTCAATGTACTGGGCTCCACGGTGCGCGTGGTGTTTCCGTTTGAACAGGATACGCCGGCCGCCGTGTTCCGCCGCGGCGACACGGTCTGGATGATGTTTGACACGGTTTCGGGGATTACCCCGCCCAAGCAGTCGCAGGAACTGGACGCGGTGGCGCAGGAGTTCGGCGTGGTGGCCTCGGGCGACACGCAGGTGGTGCGGGTCGAGCTGTCGCAGGATCGTCTCGCCACGCTGGGGTCGGAAGGCATGGCCTGGGTGCTGTCGCTGGGCGATATCATGCTGACGCCGACCGAGCCGATTGCGCTGACGCGGCGCCGCGATATCGAGGGCAATCTCGAAATGGTGGCCGATGTGGCGCGCCCGGGGCGGGTGCATGATTTCCGCGACCCCAATGTGGGGGATTTGCTGACCGTCGTGACGGCCTATCCGCCGGCGCGCGGGGTGATGCGCGGGCTCGACTATGTGGAATTCTCGGCGCTGCGCAGTGTGCATGGGCTGGTGATTCAGCCCAAGACGCCGGAAGTGACCGTGGCGCTGCAGGATGACCAGGCGCTGATCACCATGCAGGGCGGCCTGACCGTTTCTGCGTCCGATGGCCCACGCCCGGCCGGTGGAGCGGGCGGCGCCATGCGCGACAGCTTCATTGACCTGGGGCGGCTGGAGCAGCCGGACTTCGGCATTTTCGGGGCCCAGAAGGACAAGCTGGAAGGCGACGCCGCCGCTGCCGAGGGCAAGGCGCGGGACAAGGCGCGGCTCGACCTGGCGCAATACTATGTCGCCAATCACTTCGCCCAGGAGGCAATCGGCGTTCTCAAGGTGCTCGACAAGGACCTCAAGACGCCCGAGCTGACGCGCCAGGTGCGCATGACGCAAGCCATTGCCAATACCATGGCGGCGCGGCCCAATGATGCGCTGCGGGTGCTCAACAGTACGGCCATGGGGCAGGAGATCGATGCGCTGGTGTGGCGCACGATCGCGCGCGCCGAGGCCTTTGACTACAAGGGCGCCAAGGCCGATGCGATGCAGGCGCAGTCGGTGATCGATAGCTACCCGATCTGGGTGCGCAACAAGTTCTCTTTCGCGGCCATCCGCTCGGCGCTCGAGACCGGCGACGCGGTGATGGCCGAAAAGCTGCTGGACCGGATCGACTTCGCCACTCTCAGCATTGAGGACGCCAGCTTCTATCACCTGTTCTCGGGTTGGGTGGACGAGCTGAACGAGCGCACCAGCGAAGCCATAGACACCTATGGTCAGGTGATCTCGTCTGACATCCGTCCCACGCGCGCAGAAGCGATCTATCGCACACTGCGGCTGCTGGATAACGAAGGCAAGCTCAACCTGGGCAAGGCGGCCGAGACGCTGTCGGCGGAGTCGCTGCTGTGGCGCGGCAACCCGCTGGAAGCGGACATGCAGAAGCTGCTGGCCGAGCTCTACTTCCGCAATGGCGACTATCGGCCCGGCTTCGAGACGGTCAAGCAGGCGGTGGCCAATTATCCGGAAAGCCCGCCGATCAATGCTTTGCGCGACGAGGCGCAGAACATGTTCAGCGAACTGTTCCTCAATGGCGTGGCGGATTCGCTGGGGCCGGTGGACGCGCTGGGGCTCTATTATGATTTCCGTCAGCTGACGCCGCCAGGCGCGCGTGGCGACGAGATGATACGCAATCTGGCGCGGCGGCTGGTGCGCGTGGACCTGCTGCCACAGGCGGCGGAGTTGCTGAAATACCAGCTCGACAACCGCTTGCGCGGCGTGGCCAAGACGCAGATTGCTGCAGACCTGGCGGTGATCTACCTGGCGGACCGCAAGCCGCAGGAGGCGCTGCGCGTGCTCAATGCGACGCGGCTGCCCGACATTCCGGAATCGCTGGCGCGGCAGCGCAAGATCCTGGAAGCAAGGGCGCTGATCGATGGTGGCCGCGACGCGCTGGCGCTGGACATGATCAAGGACATGGAAGGGCGCGACGTCGACCTGCTGCGGATCGATGCCCATTGGAAGGCGCGGCGCTATACCGAGGCCGGCGAGATGATCGAGGCCATGCTGAGCGACCCCACGACGCCGACGCCGCTGAGCCAGACGCTGCGCATGCAGGTGATCCGCGCCGGCGTGGGCTATGTGCTGGCCAATGACACGATGGGCCTGGCGCGGCTGCGCGCCAAGTTCGGCGATGTCATGGTGACGGCGCCCGAATGGCCGATGTTCGACCTGGTGACGGGCAATATCTCGGTGACCAGCACCGAGTTCAAGACCGTGGCCGCGCAGGTGTCGGGCGTGGACGACATCAGCGCGTTCCTGGCGTCCTATCGCGATACCTATGGTCCGGACGGCGCGTTGGCGCCAATGGCGGCGTCGGATCTGGCCAGCCGCAGCTAGCTGGAGACGAAGCTGCGCACCAGCGAGCCGGCAACCAGATACCAGCCGTCGACCAGCACGAAGAAGATTAGCTTGAACGGCAGCGAGATCACCACCGGGGGCAGCATCATCATGCCCATGCTCATCAGCACCGAGGCCACGACCATGTCGATGACCACGAAGGGCAGAAAGAGCAGGAAGCCGATCTCGAAGGCGCGGCGCAGTTCCGAGATCATGAAGGCGGGGATGAGCAGCTGCAGCGGAATGGCTTCGGGCTCGATCGGTGGTTCGGCGCCGGTGAGATCGAAGAACAGGGCGAGATCCTGCTCGCGCACATTGGCGCGCATGAATTCGTGGAAGGGCGCGCTGCCCAGCTCGAACGCCTCGGCGACCTCGACGTCGCCTGCCAGCAGCGGGGCGATGCCGGCGTCGTAGCTGGCCTGCAAGGTGGGCTGCATGACAAAGATGGTCAGGAACAGGGCCAGTGATACCATGACCGAGTTAGGCGGCGCGGTCTGTAGGCCAATGGCCGTGCGCAGCAGGGAGAGCACCACCACGATGCGGGTGAAGCTGGTGACCATCACCAGGATGGACGGCGCCAGCGAGAGCAGGGTGATCAGGCCGATGATCTGGACGGCGCGCTCGGTGAGCGTGGTGTCGTCGCCGAAATCGATCGACACATCCTGGCCAAAGGCCAGGCTGGGCGTCAGCGCCAGCAGCACAAGCGCCGCCAGCCCGAGCCAGGGCAGATAGCGGCGCGAACGCCGCTGGGGGGCGTCAGCTTCGATTGGCGTCCGTGTGGCCTGGGACAAAGTCTGTGCCTTCGATCTCGCGCTGTGCGCCGTCTTCTTTAGCTGAGTCGAGGGGCTGGCGAGCCGTATCGGCGTCGTTTTCAGGGGAAACCGGCAATTCCATCTCGCTCACCGGACGCAGCAGGCCGGTGTGGCGCAGCGAGACATGGGCGCGCTGATTGGTGGGCAGGCCCTGTTTCTGCAATTCGGCCAGGACAGTGCCGGGCGCAGCGGTAACGAGCGGCGGGGTGGGCGCGGGTTCTGCGCGCGGGGCAGTGGCAGGGGCGGGTGCCGGCTGGGGCGGCACCGGCTTGGCGCCAGATGCGGGCTTGCGGCCGGGGACGCTGGGAATGGGGCGGCGGGTCGGCTGGGCGGCGGGCTGCTCGGCAATGGCGATGCCGGTCTCGATCACGACATCCTGCGGGCCACCAGTGAGAATGAGATGCTCGACATCGTCGCGGCGAATGATGAGCAACTGCCGCTTGGGATCGATGCTCATGGAGTCCACAATGGCCAGGCGGCGATTGCGGCCGCGGCTCACCTTGGCCGAGGCATTGAACAGCAGCTTGAGCAGCCAGACACCCAGCACGATCAGCACCAGCACGATGCCGAGGGCGAAAAGGGCGGTGATCCAGGAATTGCCTGTACCACCGATCAGGCTAGTGATGAACTGCATGTCTGCTCCAATTACGCTACTGGCCCGGAATCGGGCGGCACATTCTGCCTACTTAAGTCTCGCAATTGTGCAGAATGCGAGACCGATACCCACCTAGCGCTGCCCGGTTAACACTTGATTAACCATAGACCGGCAAGAATTGCCCATCGATACCCAGACTCGCGGGGCTTGGCCGATGGGCCTTCTGAACATGCCGGTCTTTACGGCGCTCGCCGACAAAATGCGCTGGCACCAGACTCGTCAAGGTCTGTTGGCTGAAAATGTCGCCAATGCGGAAACGCCTGGCTATCGCGGACGCGACCTCAAGCAATTCAACTTCGACGGGGCCAACCGCGCCTTTTCCACGGCGAGCGTGACGACCACTGCGACCCAGCCGATGCACTTTGCCGTGGGCGGGGAAGGCGATGCTGCCTTTGCAGCGCACCGCATGGCCAATTTCGAAATCACGCCAGAGGGCAACGGCATCTCGCTGGAAGACGAGATGATGAAGGTCACCACCAACATGATGGACTACCAGGCGGCCACGAGCCTTTACACCAAGTCCATCAAGATCCTCCGCACAGCGATGGGCAAGTCAGGCTAGGAGCCTAAAGGGCAATGGATTTCAATTCTTCGCTTCGGATCGCCGCCACCGGGCTGCATGCGCAGACCGCACGCATGCGCGTGATCGCCGAAAACCTGGCCAATGCCGATTCCGCCGGCAAGGCCCCGGGCGACGAGCCCTATCGCCGCCGCATCCCGACCTTCGAGACCAGCTTTGACCCCGATGTGGGCGGCAAGGTCGTCGAGGTCGGCAAGCTGGCCTATGACATGAGCGATTTCACCAGCCGCTATGAGCCGGGCCACCCTGCGGCCGACGCCAAGGGCTATGTGCAATATCCCAACGTCAACTCACTGATCGAAACGATGGATATGCGCGAAGCCCAGCGCACCTATGAAGCCAACCTCAACGTCGTCACCGTGACGCGACAGATGCTCGGGCGCACGCTTGACATCCTGCGCGGCTGATCGGGTCAGGAGCCAAGATGGCCATCACCACACCCTTCAACGCTGCGGCAGCCGCCTATGGCAATGCCAGCAAGCTGATCAACCAGGCCGCCACCCCCAACAAGGATCTGCTGGCGCAGACCGGGCAGGGCGGCGGGCCGAACTTTGCCGAAATGCTGGCCAGCCAGGTGCAGGGCGTGGTCGACACCGGCCGGGCCAGTGACCAGATGTCGCTCGACATGGTCAATGGCAAGGCCAATGTGGTGGACATGGTGACGGCCCTCAGCCAGACCGAAATTGCCATCGAAAGCATGGTCACCGTGCGCGATCGTGTGATCTCTGCTTATGAAGAGATCATGCGGATGCCGATCTAGGCGTACAATGGGTGGGCGGCGATTCGTCCGCCTGCCACGGGAACTGACATGACCGGCGCCGAAGTTCTGGACATTGCCCGCGACGGCATCTGGGTGCTGATCATGGTATCGGCGCCCATGATGCTTGTGGGCCTGATTGTCGGCGTGATCATCGCGCTGTTCCAGGCGCTGACGCAAATCCAGGAACAGACCCTGGTGTTCGTCCCCAAGATCATTGCCATCTTCGTGACCATGCTGCTGACCCTGCCGTTCCTGGGCGCGACCATGTCCGGCTTCATGACCCGGGTGATGGACATGATCGTGGTGGGTGGCTAGGCGTGACCGTCGCGCTGGACTGGCTGCCCAATACCGCCTTTGTCTACCTGCTGCTGTTCGCGCGCATCGGCGCCATTTTGATGCTGATGCCGGCACTGGGCGAGGACATGATCCCGGCCCGCATGCGACTGAGCTTTGCGCTGGCCTTCACGCTGGTGGTCTATCCGTTGCTGTCGCCCAGCATTCCGCCCATGCCCAATGACATTATGGGCGTGGTGGGCATGCTGTTCCACGAGCTGGCAATCGGCATGATCCTGGGCGCGATCGCCCGGCTGACGGTGATGGCCACACAGGTGGCTGGCGCGATCATCGCCTTTCAGGCGGGACTGTCGAGCGCGATGACGGCCGACCCGACGCAGGTGGGCGTGCAGGGCGCGGTGTTCGGCAGCTTTCTGAGCTTTCTGGGCATGGTGCTGATCTTTGCCACCGACCTGCACCACATGGCGCTCGCCGCTACCTATGACAGCTACATGGTGTTTCCGCTCGATGCGCCGCTGATGTTCGGCGATGCGGCGCAGCTGGCGCTCAGGACCGTGGCCAGCGCCTTCACCATCGGGGTGCAGATGTCGGCGCCCTTCATCGTCTTCGGCCTGGTGTTCAACCTGGGGGCCGGTATCCTGGCGCGGCTGATGCCGGCCATGCAGGTGTTCTTCGTGCTGATGCCGGCCAATATCATGGTGGGGCTGGTGCTGTTTGCCGTGCTGCTGACCATGATGATGGGCTGGTATCTCACGGGCTTTGAGAACCACCTCGCCATGTGGAGGGGCTAGTCGATGTCATCTGACGCGCCCGACCAGGAATCCAAAACAGAAGACCCCTCCCATAAAAAGCTCGAGGACGCCCATGCCAAGGGCGACGTCGCCAAGAGCCAGGAGGTCGTTACCTGGTTCATGCTGATGGGGTCGGCAGCCATTTTCGCGCTGATGGCGCCAGGCACGGCGGCAAACCTGTCCGGCTCGCTGCAGCTGCTGATGGCCAATGCCGACCAGTTCGAGCTTGGTGGCGCCAGTTTCGGCAGCTTTTTCAATAGCCTGGCCTTTGCCGTTCTGGGAACGGTGCTCATTCCGCTGGTGGTGCTGTCGTTCTGCGCGGTGGTCGCCAATCTGATGCAGCACCGGCCCCTGTTTTCGGCAGAGTCGCTCAAGCCCAAGCTGAACAAGATTTCGCCGCTAGCGGGCGCCAAGCGGCTGTTTTCCAGCGAATCCCTGGTCAACTTCGTCAAGGGGATCGCCAAGATCCTGATCGTTGGCGTCGTGGTTGTGATGACGGTCTGGCCCGAGCGAGACCGGCTCGACACCATGATGACAGCCGATCCGCTGGTGATCCTGGCCGACTTCCTGGAGCTGGGCACCAAGATCTTCGTGGCGACGCTGATCGTGGTCACCCTGATTGCCTTTGCCGACTTCATGTATGTCCGCCAGAAATGGTGGAAGCGGCAGATGATGACGCTGCAGGAGACCAAGGACGAGTACAAGCAGATGGAAGGCGACCCCCACATCAAGGGGAAGTTGCGCCAGTTGCGTCAGGAGAAATCCCGCAAGCGCATGATGGCGGCCGTGCCGGACGCCACCGTGGTGATCACCAACCCGACCCACTATGCCGTGGCGCTGAAGTACGACAAGGCGATGGGCGCCCCGCAATGCGTGGCCAAGGGCGCCGACGCAGTGGCGCTGCGCATCCGCGAGCTGGCCAAGAAGCACGACGTGCCAATCGTCGAAAACCCGCCGCTGGCGCGCGCGTTGTTCGCCAGCGTCGAGATCGACCAGACCATCCCCACCGAACACTTCAAGGCCGTGGCCGAAGTGATCGGCTTCGTGATGCGGCTCAAGCGCGGCGCCGGCTGGAAATCCGGCTAGGGCGCGGGGCTGGCGGGGACGGGAAACACCCGGTCATAGGCCAGATTGAACAGGAACGCGTAGACCATGTAGAACAGGGCTACCGCGATATCCATGACCAGGGCCTGCCACAGGCTGATCCCCAGATACCAGGCGATCAGCGGCATGAGCATGGCGACAAGACCCAGCTCGAAAACGATGGCGTGGATGACGCGCTCGCGCATGGTCTTGGCGGTGTTGCCGCGCAGGCGCAGCAGCAGGCGGTCGAAGCAATAGTTATAGGCATAGTTCCAGCCCATGGCGACGAGCGAGCTGACAATGCTGATGACGCCAATGTCGTGCATGGGCATTGAAAAGGCCAAGGCGCCCAGCGGCGTGATCAGGGCCAGGCCGATGATCTCGAAGGCTATGGTGTGGCGGATGCGGTCGCGCGTGGTGCGCATGGGAAGCTCCCGATGATGAACCGGGACGTCCCGATGATGCGAAGCCCAGGTTGGGGGAGGTCGTCCTCTCGCAGGGCTCATATCGTTGAATGGTGGCGAAAAATCAAGCAGTGTGGCCGCGTGCCGCCCGGCCATGCTGGTGTACAGGGGGCGCGCGATCAGGGGAGTGCGGTTGATGCACAAGGGATCATGCCTGTGCGGCGCCGTGCACTTCACGGTCGCCGGAGACCTGCCCGAAGGTTCGGCCTGCCACTGCAGCAAGTGCCGCAAGCATACCGGCCACTACGAGGCGGGGGTGGACCTGCCGCGCAGCGCTGTGACCATCACCGGGGAAGAGGCCATCACCTGGTATTTCTCGTCCGAAAAGGTGCGGCGCGGGTTCTGCTCGGTGTGCGGCTCGTCGCTGTTCTTTGACCCGGTGCATCTGGACTGGATCGGGCTGATGCTCGGGTCCTTCGACACGCCGACGCAGACGCGGATCGGGCTGCATATCTTTGTGGCGGACAAGGGCGACTATTATGAGATCACCGATGGCTCGCCGCAGAACCTGCAGTGAGCCCGGGGCATGACCATCCGCCTGCGGCCGCACCATCTGCTGTGCATGCTGACCTATGTCGGCAAGGGCTATACACCTGATTTTACGGCCAATTACGACGTCATCGTCGCGCGATTGGGCGCCGGCGAGGCCATCGAGATCGTGGCGGGACCGGACGATATCTGCGCGCCGCTGCTGGCCGGCGGCGGCCATCATTGTCACAATGAGAGCGTCGTGGAGCGGGACCGGCTCGCCGGCATGGATGTGGCCGATGTGCTGGGGCTGGACGCGGCGATCGGGCCGGGCGCGCGGCTGGTGATCGATAGGGAGCGGCTCGCGAATCTGCGGCGCGCCTTCGCCCACGGCGTGACGCGCAGCGCCTGCGGCGGCTGTGAATGGTCCGCCCTCTGCACCGGGATCGCGGCGAAGGGCTTTGCGGCGGTTCGCCTGACAGCCTGAGTGGCAGATATATGGGCCTGTCTGATGCGGGCGCGTGTTGAAAACGCGGTTCAGTCTCCCTTAGCAGGGGGGCATTTGCTAGACCTTTGTGGAGCGCCTGATTCGGCCGACCCATTGCTAGGGAGCAGACAGACAGATGGCACCGACGCCGCACGGCGAGACCAGCTACCCCGAGCCCATCGTCTCGAACAGCCGCGGCAGCGCCGGCCTCTGGCGCGTCGTCGCCCTTGGGCTGGTGCTGGTGGCCCTTGCGGTGGTGTTTGCCCTGTTCAGCCAGGACATTCCGCTCGACCTGATCTTGACCTTTGTGGGTGTGCTGGCGGTGGTGGGCGTGTTCTGCCTGTTCGGGCTGGCGGCCGGGCTGTTCCGCTTTGCCAATGGCGAAGAGCGGCGGACAATCTCCAATGCCATGGTCGACAGCCTGCCATTTGGCGCAGTGGTGGCGGATCGCGATGGCAAGATCGCCTATGTGAATGCCCAATATGGCAGCTTTGCCGGGGCGATGAACAATGGCGTGCCGGTGAGCGTGCCGCGCCTGTTTGCCGGGCAGTCAGACGCCAGCGAGGCCATCTACCGGCTGTCGCGCGCCGGCAAGGATGGGCGTGCCGCCATTGAGGACATTCGCATCGTGGGCGGTCTGGGCGGCTCACACGCCGACAGCAACCGCGCCTTCTGGTATCGCGTGGGCGTGCGGCCGCTGCCGGAGTCGGACGAGGCCAGGAAGCCACTGATGATGTGGTCTGTCGAGGACATCACCCGGGACCGCGACAACAATGAAAGCGCGTTCCGCGACCTGCAGCGCGCTATCGACTATCTCGACCATTCGCCGGCCGGCTTCTTTTCGGCCGATGCGCATGGGGCGATCCAATATCTCAACTCCACGCTGGCCGACTGGCTGGGCTATGATCTGGCCGAGTTCAACGCCGGGCAATTGCGCATGAGCGACATCGTGCGCGGCGACGGCGCGAGCCTGTTGATGCGCGGGCGCGGCGATGGCGAAATCCGCACCGAGATCATCGACATCGACCTGGTGCATCGCAATGGCACCAGCCTGCCGGTGCGGCTGCTGCATCGTGCAGCCCGACTGGCCGATGGCGAACTGGGCGAGACGCGTACGCTGGTGCTCGACAAATCCAATGCGCCCGACACCGAGGAAGAGCTGCGCGCCGCCGAAGTGCGGTTCTCGCGCTTTTTCAACGACACGCCGTTCGCCATTGCCACGCTGGACGCCAAGGGGCGGATCATCCGTACCAATGCGCCGTTCGGGCGCATCTTCCGCTGGTCGGGCGAAGCGCGCAGCATCGAGATGCAGCCGCTGAGCGATCTGATCGGCGAGCAGAGCCGCGAACGCTTTGGCCGGGCGCTGGCCGATGCGCTGGCGCACAAGTCCGAGATCGATTCCGTCGATGCGCTGCTCAGCGCCGAGGGCGAGCATGCCGTGCGGCTCTATCTTTCCAGCTCGGAGATGAGTGCGGGCTCGCCCGAACAGGTCAATGTCTATGCGCTTGATATGACCGATCAGCGCAAGCTCGAGGCCCAGTTTGCGCAGAGCCAGAAGATGCAGGCCGTGGGCCAGCTGGCCGGTGGCGTGGCGCATGACTTCAACAATCTGCTCACCGCCATCATCGGCTTTTCGGACCTGCTGCTGCTCAAGCACAAGCCCGGCGATCCCTCGTTTGGCGAGCTGATGCAGATCAAGCAGAATGCCAATCGCGCGGCCGGCCTGACGCGGCAATTGCTGGCCTTCTCGCGCAGGCAGACGCTGCGGCCGCAGGTGCTGGAGCTGCCGCTGATCGTGGATGACCTGACTGTGCTGCTCAAGCGCATGATCGGGGAAAAGAACACGCTGACGGTGGAGCATGGCCGCAATATCTGGCCGGTGCGCGCCGATGTCGTGCAGCTTGAACAGGTGATCATCAACCTTGTGGTGAATGCGCGCGACGCCATGCCCAATGGCGGCTCGATCACGCTGCGCACCGCCAATGTGGAACGGGCCGAGGCCGAGACCATGACCTTTGAGGGCATGGTGCCGGCCGACTATGTGCTGATTGAGGTGCAGGACACTGGTACGGGCATGAGCCCGGAGGTGATCGAGAAGATCTTTGAGCCCTTCTTCACCACCAAGGAATTGGGTAAGGGCACGGGCCTGGGCCTGTCGACGGTCTATGGCATCGTCAAGCAGACAGAGGGCTATATCTACCCGGTGTCGGTCGTGGGCGTGGGCACCACGTTCAAGATCTTCCTGCCCAAGCATATGGCCAGTGCGGCAGAGGCCGGTGGCAAGGCCGCGGCGGCGCTGGCGCCGGTGCGCGACCTCACCGGCCATGAGCGGATCCTGTTGGTGGAAGACGAGGAGAGCGTGCGCGCCTTCTCGGCCCAGGCGCTGCGCGCCACCGGCTATGAGGTGTTCGAGGCCGATGGCGGCGAAGAGGCCCTCGAGGTGCTCGAGGACCTCGACTACAAGATCGACCTCATGATTTCCGACGTCGTGATGCCGGAAATGGATGGGCCCAGCCTACTCAAGCAGTTGCGCCAGACCATGCCGAACCTCAAGGTGATCTTCGTGTCTGGCTATGCCGAGGAAAGCGTGCGCCGCGACATCGAGGACGACCAGAGCGTGGAATTCCTGCCCAAGCCCTATTCGCTCGACCAGATCAATTCCAAGGTCAAGGAAGTGCTGCAGAAACTGGGCAAGGACGAAACCGCGTGAACGAGCAGGGGCGGTTTCCCGGGCCGGGCGAGACCAATGTGCTCGGCGAGCCGCTGCAGCCCTGTTCGGACAATCCGCTGACCGGGTTTTTCCGTACCGGCTATTGTGCCGCCGGGCCGGACAGCGCGGCGGTGCATCTGGTGTGCATCCAGGCGACGGACGGTTTTCTCGCCTATTCCAAATCGGTCGGCAATGACCTCTCGACCCCCATGCCGCAATATGGCTTTCCGGGCCTTGTGGATGGCGATCGCTGGTGCCTGGTGGCGGCGCGCTGGCTGCAGGCCTATCAGGCGGGCATGGCGCCGCGCGTCTACCTACGCTCGACCAACCAGGCCGTTCTCGGCCTGGTGCCGCTGGGCGTGCTCAAGGGATTTGCGCTGGACATGAACTAGCGCCGCCGTGCCTGTTGGCGGCAGGCGCTAGGATCGGCCCTGGTGGATGATGCGGATCACGGCGGCAATGGCGCCCAGCACGGCCACCAGCAGGAAGGTCCATTGCACGACGAGCAGGAAGGTGCTGGGCGCCTCCGCGCCGAAAAAGATCGTGTAGCCCAGCCAGGCGGCGACGAGGGTGCAGATCACCGCTGAAATACGTGGATCGTTCATCGCTTGCTCCAATGGCCCCAAGGCTCTTGCTAGGCGGTGCCGCCGGGAATGGGCGTGCCGGGGGCGAGGAGACCCTTGGCTGCCAGAGTGGTCCAGAGTTCGTCCGGAATGACATGATCCCACCAGGCCAGAATCCCATCAAGCTCGGCAGGCGAGCGCGGGCCGGGCAGTACGTTGCACACGGCCGGATGGGTGAGCGGGAACTGCAGCGCCGCAGCCGGCAGGGGCACGTCGAATTGGTCGCAGACGGCCTGGATGGCCTTGACCTTGCTGACGATGGCCTCGGGCGCCTTGGCATAGTTGAACTTGTCGCCGCCCACCAGAATGCCGGAATTGAACGGGCCGCCGACCACAACGGAGGCGCCGCGCTCGAGGCAGGTCGTCATGAACGGCGAGAGCGAGGTCTGCTCGAGCAGGGTATAGCGCCCGGCGAGCAGGAACACGTCCCAATCGCCCAGAGCGAAGGCGTCCATCAGCACTTCCCACTCGTTGACGCCCAGGCCGATGGCGCCAATGGTGCCACTGTCCCTGAGCTCGCGCAGCGCCTTGTAGCCGCCGTTGGCGAGCTGGGCCCAGAGGGGCTTGTTGCCTTCGACACCATGGGTGGCGGTGCCGATGTCGTGGACATAGAGGATGTCGATGTGGCTCAGGCCGAGGCGCTGCAGGCTATCCTCGAAGGAGCGCATCACGCCATCATAGGAATAGTCATAGCGCTGGTTGAAGGGCAGGGGGTCAACCCAATTGCCCTTGTCCTGCTTGGCGGGATCAACCGGATCGAGCAGGCGTCCGACCTTACTGGAGAGCAGGGCCTGGCTGCGGCGCTCGCGCAGCACATCGCCCACCAGATGCTCGGACCGGCCCAGGCCATATTGCGGGGCCGTATCGAGATAGGTGATGCCCTGATCGAGCGCATGGGCCACTGTGGCGCGGCCCTGCTCGGCGGGCACAGCCGAGAAAATGCCGGCCAGCGAGGCCGCACCCAGGCCCAGCGTGCTGACGGACAGATCGGTCTTGCCGATGCGGCGGGTGGGGAAAGTTCGCGCAGTCATGTCAGGCCTCCAGGGTGCTGGATAACTGACATGTTAGTGCGCGAACTGCAAGCTCAGTAGAGGTTGCCGACGATGACGGGCTGTTCGCTGTCGATCTGCACGGGATTGCGCAGGGCGGCGCCGAACTGGGATTCCTCAAGTTCGAAGATGTCGTCGGCCTTGGTGCTGATGCCATCGGCAAAGCTCAGCGTGGCGGTGCCAAAGCAGTGGACATGCACATCGCCGGGGGTGCGGAACAGCTCGTATTTGAAGTGGTGATATTCGAGGTTGTCGATGGTGTGGCTCATATTGTCCTCACCGGACAGGAAGGGCTTTTCCCACAGCACCTTGCCGTCGCGCCAGATGCGCGACATGCCCTCGATGTGGCGGGGCAGGTCGCCCAGGCGCAGCTCGGGGCCAAAGGAGCAGGCGCGCAGCTTGGAATGGGCGAGATAGAGATAGTTCACCCGCTCGGTCACATGGTCGGAGAATTCATTGGCCAGGGCAAAGCCGAGGCGGCGCGGCTGACCATTGCCGTCGATGACATAGATACCGGCAATCTCGGGCTCTTCGCCAGCGTCCAGGGCAAAGCCCGGGGAGGGAATGGGGTGGCCGGGGCGCACGACCGAATAGCCGTTGCCCTTGTAGAACCATTCGGGCTGCACGCCCTTTTCGCCATCAGCGGGCTTGCCGCCCTTGAGGCCCATCTGGAACATCTTCATGGAGTCCGTCAGGTCGGCTTCGGTCTTGGTGCCGTTGGACTTGTGCATGGCGTCGCGGGTGGCGGCGGAGCCCAGGTGGGTCAGGCCCGTGCCGGTGACATAGAGATGGGCCGGATCGGGATGATCGATGGGCGAGAGCATGCGGCCCTCGGCCAGAATGGCGGCGCGATCGACGGTTTCGCCCAGCCCCTTGGCGGCCACCAGCGCGGACAGGCCGCCCTGGCCGGTCATGGCTTCGAGCGCCAGGCCATAGACGCTGGCCGCGTCGCGTACGACACGGGCGACGCCGCCCTCAACAGCAGCGACAGCGCGTTCGCCGTTCGCGTCGAAAAACTGGATCAGATTCATGGCGCGGCTCCTGCGCTGGGCGCCCCGGCGGGGCAAAATCGCACGCATAAAACGCAACCTGCCCTCGCGACGCAAGCCCAAAAATCATACTTATATCGGGAAGGTGGCGCGCGGCGGCGATTCTGCCGGTCGGCGAGGGGCATATGTTCTCATGTTCTCATTTTGTGCCTTGACAGGACGGGAACAAGATGAGAACAAATAGGGCACATTCTAGGCATGACCACCTGAGGCGATGGCGCGTTGCGCGCCCCCCAAGAGCGTGGAATAAGGAGACAACGAATGGCTAACGCGTCGCTTCGTGTTGTTGAAGGTGGATCGATGGATAAGGACAAGGCACTTGCCGCGGCGCTCAGCCAGATTGAGCGCAATTTCGGCAAGGGGTCGATCATGCGCCTGGGGGAGGCCTCCGCGATTGAAGTGGAATCGATCTCCACCGGCTCGCTGGGCCTGGACATCGCGCTGGGCATTGGCGGCCTGCCCAAGGGCCGTATTGTTGAGATTTTCGGGCCGGAAAGCTCGGGCAAGACCACGCTGGCGCTGCATGTGATCGCCGAGGCCCAGAAGGCCGGCGGCATCTGCGCCTTTGTCGATGCCGAGCATGCGCTGGACCCCATCTATGCCCGCAAGCTGGGCGTCAATGTCGATGATTTGCTGATTTCCCAGCCCGACGCCGGCGAACAGGCCCTCGAAATCACCGACACGCTGGTGCGTTCGGGTGCGATCGACGTGCTGGTGGTCGATTCGGTGGCGGCGCTGACGCCGCGGGCCGAGCTGGAAGGCGAAATGGGCGATGCACTGCCGGGCCTGCAGGCGCGGTTGATGAGCCAGGCCATGCGCAAGCTGACGTCCTCGATCTCCAAGTCGAAGTGCCTGGTGATCTTCATCAACCAGATCCGCATGAAGATCGGTGTGATGTATGGCTCGCCCGAGACGACCACGGGCGGCAATGCGCTCAAGTTCTACGCTTCGGTTCGCCTGGACATCCGTCGCATCGGCGCGCTCAAGGATCGCGAAGAGATCGTGGGCAACCAGACCCGCGTGAAGGTGGTCAAGAACAAGCTGGCGCCGCCGTTCCGTCAGGTGGAATTCGACATCATGTATGGCGAGGGCATTTCCAAGACGGGCGAACTGCTCGACCTGGGCGTCAAGTCCGGCATCGTGGAAAAGGCCGGCGCCTGGTTCTCCTGGGACAGCCAGCGTCTGGGTCAGGGCCGCGAGAATGCCCGCCAGTTCCTCAAGGACAATCCCGAGATCGCCAATACGATCGAGCAGGGTGTGCGCGAGAGTTCGGGCCTGCTGGGCGAGGTGCTGCTGGTGGCCGGTGGCGACGACGCGGTGAGCGACGACGACTGAGTTATTCTCCCATGCAAGGGATACTGGGGCATCGCGCAAGCGGTGCCCTTTTTGCTGTCGGGTAGGGGTGTTGTTGGACGGCGCGGGGCAATGGCCGGGATGGTGGCCTGATCGACGTTGGGGTGGGGGCGCCGCAGTGTCGCCGCAATGCTGGACATTGCGGCTGGCCGCGCGATAGAAAGCCAGCCGACCTCTGCTGCGGTGCAGCGCACTGCGATCCGAATGAAAGTCCTGACATGACCAGCGTAAACGACCTGCGTTCGAGTTTTACCCAGTATTTTGTGCGCAATGGTCATGAGGCCGTGGCCTCCAGCCCGCTGGTGCCGCGCAATGATCCGACGCTGATGTTCACCAATGCCGGCATGGTGCAGTTCAAGAACACCTTCACGGGTCTGGAAAAGCGCCCCTATTCGACCGCCACCACGGCGCAGAAATGCGTGCGCGCCGGCGGCAAGCACAATGACCTGGACAATGTGGGCTTTACGGCGCGCCACCACACCTTCTTTGAGATGCTGGGCAATTTCTCGTTCGGCGACTATTTCAAGGATCAGGCGATCGAGCTGGCCTGGAACCTGCTCACCAAGGAATGGGGCCTGCCCAAGGAAAAGCTGATGGTCACCGTCTATCAGGACGATGACGAGGCCATGGCGCTGTGGAAGAAGATTGCCGGGCTCGGCGAGGATCGCATCGTGCGGCTCGGGGCCAAGTCGAACTTCTGGCAGATGGGCGACACCGGCCCCTGCGGTCCGTGCTCGGAAATCTTCTACGATCATGGCGATCACGTCTGGGGCGGCCCGCCGGGCTCCCCGGAAGAGGATGGCGATCGCTGGATCGAGATCTGGAATCTGGTGTTCATGCAGTTCGAGCAGCATGCCGATGGTTCGCGCGACAGCCTGCCGCGGCCTTCGATTGACACCGGCATGGGTATCGAGCGCATCGCTGCCGTGATGCAGGGCGTGCACGACAATTACGACATCGACCTGTTCAAGGCGCTGATCGGCGCTGCGGCCCAGGCGACCGGTGCCGATCCGGCGGGCGAGGGCAATCGCAGCCTGCGTGTGATCGCCGATCACCTGCGCTCGATGAGCTTCCTGATTGCCGAGGGCGTGCTGCCATCCAATGAAGGCCGTGGCTATGTGCTGCGCCGCATCATGCGCCGCGCCATGCGTCATGCGACGCTGTTGGGCAGCAATGAGCCGGTGATCCATAAGCTGGTGCCCACGCTGGTACGCGAAATGGGCCAGGCCTATCCCGAGCTGCGCAGCGGCGAAGCCATGATTGCCGAGACGGTGCGTCTCGAAGAGGGCCGCTTCCTCAAGACCTTGGGCCGGGGCCTTCAGATCCTGGCTGAAGAGACCAAGGATATGGGCGATGGCGCCGTGCTCGATGGCACGACGGCGTTCAAGCTCTATGACACCTATGGCTTCCCGCTGGACCTGACCGAGGATGCCCTGCGTCTGCGCGGGATCTCCGTGGACCAGCCGGGCTTTGACGCCGCCATGGCCGCGCAGAAGGCCGAGGCGCGCAAGAGCTGGTCGGGTTCGGGCGGCGCGGCGACGGACGCCGTTTGGTTCGGTCTGGCCGACAAACTCGGGCCGACAGAATTCCTCGGCTATGAGACCGAGACCGCCGAAGGCGAGATCAAGGCGCTGATCAAGGACGGCGCCGAGGTGGCGAGCCTGGCCAAGGGCGAGACCGGCTTTGTGGTGGTCAACCAGACGCCGTTTTACGGCGAAAGTGGCGGCCAGGTCGGCGACTATGGCCGGCTGACCGGCGACGGCGTTGCCGCCGATGTCACTGACACGCAGAAGCACCACGGTGTGTTTGCCCATCAGGTGAGCGTCACCGAGGGGACGCTCAAGGTCGGGCAGGCGCTGAGCCTGGTCGTGGATCATGGCCGTCGCTCGGCGATCCGTTCGAACCATTCGGCGACCCATCTGCTGCATGAGGCGCTGCGCATCGTGCTGGGCGACCATGTCGCACAGAAGGGCTCGCTGGTTTCGGCGGAGCGGCTGCGCTTTGACTTTGTGCATACCAAGCCGGTGACCGAGCAGGAACTGGCCGAGGTGGAAGACATTGCCAATGCCATCGTGCTGCAGAACACCCCGGTCGAAACGCGCCTGATGGGCGTGGACGAGGCCAAGGAATCGGGCGCGCGCGCGCTGTTCGGCGAGAAGTACGGCGAAGAGGTTCGCGTGGTGGCCATGGGCGAGCCAGTGGGCAATGGCCTGGGCTGGTCGGTAGAGTTGTGCGGCGGCACGCATGTGCGGCGCACCGGCGATATCGGGCTGATCTCGATCGTGGCCGAGACGGCGGTTGGCGCGGGCGTACGGCGCGTGGAAGCGCTGACCGGTACGGCAGCGCGGCATCGCGGCAATACCAATGTGGCCATCGTCAATGCGGCCGCGGGCCTGCTGCGCGCTGGCAGCCATGAGGTGCTCGACCGTATCGGATCGCTGCAGGAGCAGCTCAAGCGGGCCGAGCGCGCGCTGAGCGACGCCAAGCAGAAGCTGGCCATGGGCGGCGGCGGCGAAGGCGGCAGCGCCAGCGAAACGGTGAACGGCGTGACCTTTGTCGGCCGGGTGATCGAGGGCGTCGCGGCCAAGGACATGAAGGCTGTCGTTGACGCAGAAAAGAAGCGCATCGGCTCGGGCGTCGTGGCGATGGTGCTCCAGGGCGAAGACGGCAAGGGCACTGTGGTAATCGGCGTGACCGATGACCTGACCGGGCGCTATGCCGCCGGTACGCTGATCAAGTCGGCAACGGCCGCGCTGGGCGGGCAGGGTGGTGGTGGCCGCCCCGACATGGCGCAGGGTGGTGGGCCGGATGGCAGCAAGGCTGCCGAGGCCGTCGCGGCGATCCGCGCGCTGCTCTAGCCCAGCGCAGCCAGACAATTCAAAACGGCCCCGCACTCTGGTGTGGGGCCGTTTGCTTTGGCTGTCCTATTGGCCGATGCGGAAGAAGAAGAGGCGCGGCTTCCAGACGATCTTGAGCTTTTCGGTCATCACATTGGCAAGGCCCGAGGTCAGCACGATGAGCAGGCCGACGATGGCGATCCAGTCGGGATATTCGCCGAAGAACAGCGCGCCAAAGACGATGGCCCAGATGAGCTGGCTATATTGCACGGGCGCCACCAGATTGGCCGGGGAGCGCCGGGCCGCCGCGATGAGCAGCAGGCCGCCGGTGCCGCCGAGCAGGCCGATGCCCAGGAACAGGGCCAGCTGGTGCAGCGAGGGCATGACGAAGCCGGGCAGCATGAGCAGGCCGTTGAGGATGGATGAATAGAGCACCTGCAGGCCCACCAGGCTCACACGGCGCTCATGCGGTGCAACGTGGCGCAGGATGATGGTGGTGACGCCGCCAAAGAAGACGCTGCACAGGATCGCGAGGTGACCCAGCTGCAGGTCGCGCACGCCGGGGCGAATGACCAGCAGGACGCCCAGGAAGCTGATGATGAGCAGCAGCCAGCGATGGATGGCCACATGCTCGCGTAAGAGCAGCACCCCCAGGATGGTGACGATCACCGGCGTCAGAAAGCCGATGGCATAGACATCGGCAAAGGGAATGTGGGTGAACGCATACATGACGCAAGCCGTGCCGCAGATGGCGGTGGCGCAGCGGATGTGCACCAGAACAGGATGGCGGAGCTTGTAGAGGTCGCGCCAGCGCTCGTTGCGGGTGGTCAGGATCGCCGGGATGATTGAGAGGGTGATGGTGAAAAAACCGATCTCGAACACCGACAGGGCGGGACCCGTGGCCTTGATCAGCGCGTCGCCGACCGAAAAGCTCGCATAGGCGAGAAAGGCAAAGATGACGCCGACAGGCATCGCGCTATCCAATATGACGGGACGGACTCGGGGAAATGTCCCTACCATACAAGCGCATCGGGGCGGCGTCGATCTGCAAGCGGCCGTCGCGGGCTAAATCTCGGGGCCCTGCACTTCAGCCATATTGGTGGGCGAGCCGGCGCGGCGCGCGCGGTATTCAGCAAAGCGGCCGGCAACGCGGGCCCGCGCACCGTCGATCAGCACATTGACCAGGCCCGAGGCAACAACGACGCCGATGCCGACATAGGCAAGCAGGTCGGGATACTCGACATAGAAGATGGCGCCCAGGGCGATGGCCCAGACGATCTGGATATACTGGATCGGGGCGACCTGGCTGGCTGCGGCATTGCGGGTGGCGGCGATAAGAAGCAGATGGCCCATGCCCACGAAGGTGCCGCCAGCGGCCAGCAGGACGAACTGGGTCAGCGTGGGCATGACGAAGCTGGGCAGCATCAGCGCGGCATTGACCACAACGATATAGAGCGCGGGCAGGGCAATCAGGCTCACGCGCTTTTCCTGGGGAGCAATGACACGCAGGATGGTGGTGGTCGCGGCGCCGAAAAAGGCGCAGGCCAGGGCCGACAAATGGCCAAGCTGCAGCTCACGGAAGCCGGGTCGCACCACCAGCATGACGCCGACAAAGCCCAGGGCCAGCATGGCCCAGCGCAGCACATCGACCTTTTCGCGCAGCACAAGCACCGACATGAGCGTGATGAACAGCGGCATCATGAAGACCAGCGAATAGGTCTCGGCAAAGGGAATGGTGACAAAGGCATAGGTCACCAGGGCCGAGGAGGCGACGCCGGTGAAGGAGCGCAGATGCACCAGGCCCGGATGGGTGAGGCGGAAGCTGTCGCGCCAGCGCTCGCCCTTGGGCTTCACGAAGAGCGCGGGAATGAGCGAGAAAATGGCGATGAAAAAGCCGATCTCGAACACCGACAGGCTCTGGCCGAAGCCCTTGATGATGGCATCGCCGCAGGAATAGACCGAGTAGGCGACAACAGCATAAAACACGCCGACCGGCATGGCACATCCACGATTGCTGGGGTGAGACTGTGCGGACACTAGAGGGCCGGCGCGATGCCGTCGATGGGCATTTTGCGCGCTGCGGCGTTATACCCGAAGGTTGAGCGCTGAAGTGCAGAAAAGAAAGGGGCCGCAGGACGATAGTCCCGCGACCCAAGGATCGGTCATGCATTGTGCCGGTGGCTAGAACGACGCCTTGATGCCGCCGCTAACCGCCAGCACATAGCCGGTGCCCCAGCGTTCACCCAGGGCATTGGAGCCGGAGGCCAGAGTGCTGGCAGAGACGCCGCCGGTGATCTGCACATTGGGCGAGGCGTTGTAGATGCCGCCCAGCGACAGGCCGAAACGGTCCGTCTGGGTGCCGGCAGTGAGCACGCCACCGGCGCCCGGGGTCGAGGTGCCCTGGTCCCAGGTGGCCATGGCCACCATGCTGAGCTGATCGCTCAGGGCGTGGCCGATGCCGCCCGAAATGGTCCAGCTGTCGCGATAGTTGAAGGTGGAGACGACCGGAGCTCCAATGGTGGTGACCGTCAGCTTCTGCAGCACGGACCAGTTGGTCCATTTGACCGAGCCCAAGGCCAGCCAGCCGGGGGCAATGCCGGTCTGGCCGCGCACTTCGATGGATTGGGGCGCGGTGACAGAGGACGAGGCCGCGCCGCCATAGGCGGTGCCGTTCAGGGTGTAGTTGATCGGCGCATTGTAGATGGCGCTGATGCGCAGGGCATATTCGGGGATCTCATAGGCCGCGCCGGCACGCCAGCCCAGGCCCCAGCCGTTGAGCGAGAGCGGGGTGCTGGTCGCCAACCCGGTGGGAATGGCGGCCTGATAGTCGAGGTTCTGCGCGGAGATGCCGCCGATCAGGCTGATGACGCCGGGGCCGGCAGGCAGACCCACCGCACAGGTGAGGCCGGTATCGGTGGAGCGGATGGATTCGCTGACGGCCTGCTTGGTGGCGGCAGCATAGGCATTGTTGCGGGATGTGTCGGAGCCAAAGGGGTTCTGGACCGAGATCAGGCAACTGGCCATGTCGAAGATGTCGGCCTTGACCCCGGCATTGTAGTGGACGCGCGAGGGCGTGGTGGCAATGGTGCCCGCCATGACGCCGGGATTGGTCACGTCCTTGTTGATGTAGACATAGCTGGCGCTGGCCTTGCTGGCATAGGTCGCCGGATCGAACAGCAGGTCCCAGTCATAGCCATTGGCATCGAGCCCGCCGGCAAACGCGCCGCCGACCAAAGGCAGGCTCAGGGCGAGGCCCGCGACGGCCCCAAGAAGTCTGAAATGTGTGCGCACGTGACCCTCCAATCACAAAAAATACGTCATGACAGCACGTTGGCCGTCGCCGGTCATTTATGGCAAAGCAGTTGACCTAATGGGCATCTGCTCCTCTTCCCAGCCATTTGATTGACCATTACGTCAACTACTGCGTGATTTCCGCCCGGTCGTCAACACAGCAGGCGGAACAGCGGCTGCAATGTGACCCAGACGACACGATGATGGCTGTGGCGGGCAGCTCCGAGAGCGAAATGTGTCGCAGCAGTTCTGCCGTGGTGCCGGCACTGTCGCTGCGAGGACAATGACCGTGGGCAACAGAGGTCGTGCCGTGGCAATTGTGTCGCGATTGTTCAGAATGCTGCCCTGGGCTGTTCATACTGTCGTCACCGCTGCCGTGATTTTCTTTGCACTGGGCATGGTCGGTGCCATTATTGAACTTTGATCTGGAGGGACACAGCATGTGGGGATCGAGGACAGGCATGGGGTGGCGCAGTCTTGCCCTGGGCATGGTGGCGGCGCTCGGACTGGCATTGCCGGTTGTCGCGGCTGACCGGGCGATCATCGTATTGGACGGGTCGGGCTCGATGTGGGCGCAGATCGAGGGCAAGGCGCGCATTACCATCGCGCGGGAAACACTGGCCTCGGTGCTCAAGGATCTGCCCGATGACCTCGAGCTGGGCCTGATGAGCTATGGCCACCGCGAGAAGGGCAATTGCGACGACATTGAAATGCTGGTGGAGCCCGGTCCTGGCGCGGGCCCGGCCATTGTGGCGGCGGCCGACGAGATCAATCCCAAGGGCAAGACCCCCATTTCCGAAGCTGTGCGTCGCGCCGCCGAGGCATTGCAGTTCACCGAGGACAAGGCGACGGTGATCCTGATCACCGACGGGTTGGAGACCTGCGAGGTCGACCCCTGCCAATTGGCGAGCGAACTGGAATCGCAGGGCGTTGACTTCACCACCCATGTGCTGGGCTTTGGCCTGTCCGACGAAGAGGGGCAGCAGGTGGCGTGCCTGGCGGAAAATACAGGCGGGCGATACCTGTCTGCGCAGGATGGCGATGCGCTGGTGGATGCGCTCAGCGCCACGGTGGCAGAGGTGGCCGAAGCCGAGCCTGCGCCGGAACCCGAGCCGAAGCAGGAGCCGGCGGCCGTCAACTATACGGTGGCGCCCTCGGCCTCGCTGACCGAAGGCGGTCCTGACCTCGTCGACGACAATGCCGACATTTCGTGGAACTTCCATTCCGTGCTGGAAGACGGCTCGGCCGGTGAGTGGCTGCGGACCGAGTATCACTCGGGTGCCAAGATCGATATGGAGCCGGGCAACTACATCCTGCGCGCGAAATGGGGTGAGGTTGAACAGGATCAGCCGGTGACGGTCACGGCAGATGAGGTCATCGAGCCGCACTTCGTGCTCAATGCCGGGCTGGTCAAGGTGCGGGCCTTTGCGGCCGAAGGCGAGCCCGTGGCCGATGGGGCGCCGCTGTCGCTCACCTATCCGGGTGGTGAAGCCTATGGCTATGGCGAGGAGAATTTCCGCGTTCCGGCCGGCGATCTGACGCTGACGGTCAAGGTCGGGGCCGGTGAGGTGACCGAGAGCTTCACCCTGGCGGCGGGCGAGACCATTGAGAAGAACGTCGTGGTCGGGGTCGGCGTGGCCGCGGTCAAGGCCGAGTATGTGCCTGGCATGGCCGTCGATGCCGGTATCTGGGTGGATATCCAGAAGGCGAAGAAGGCGCTGGATGGATCGCGTGAATCGGTGGCCAACGGCTATGGCGGCGAGCAGCAGTTCGAGCTGACTCCGGGCGACTATGTGGCCGTGTACCAGCTCGATGGGGCCAAGGGTGAGTTGCCGTTCACGGTTGAAGGCGGGCAGCAGACCGATGTCGCCCTGACGCTCAACGCCGGTGTTCTGGCGGCGACCATTCCGTCCAATGGCTATGTCGAGGCACAAAGCGCCAAGAAGAACCTCGAGGGCAATCGCGAGTCGTTTGGCGGCGGTTATGGCCCGGAGTTCTCGCTCACCCTGCCGGCGGGCGACTATGTGCTCGCGCTGGAGGTTGAGGGCGCAAAGAGCGAAAGCCCCGTGACGGTGTCCGCCGGCGAGCGGACCGAGGTGACGCTGGAGGCGCCCAAGGCCGGCAAGACCAAGTAACAAAAAGGGCGCCGCGAGGCGCCCTTTCCCGAATTCCTAGGGAGAGCCGGCACCTGGGTGCCGGCTCTTTCGCATTGTCAGGCCATGGCCTTCTGCAGGTTCTTGTCGATGGCGTCGAGGAAGCCCAGGGTCGAGAGCCAGGGCTGATCGGGGCCGACGAGCAGGGAGAGATCCTTGGTCATCTTGCCTTCCTCGATGGTGTCGACGGTGACCTTTTCCAGCGTGGTGGCGAACTTGGCCAGCGCTTCGTTGTCATCGAGCTTGGCGCGGTGGGCCAGGCCACGCGTCCAGGCGAAGATGGAAGCGGTGGAGTTGGTGGAGGTCTCCTTGCCCTGCTGGTGCTGGCGGTAGTGACGGGTCACGGTGCCATGGGCGGCTTCGGCCTCGACGATCTTGCCATCGGGCGTGGCCAGAACCGAGGTCATCAGGCCGAGCGAGCCGAAGCCCTGGGCCACGATGTCGGACTGCACGTCGCCGTCGTAGTTCTTGCAGGCCCAGACATAGCCGCCGCTCCACTTGAGGGCGGAGGCAACCATGTCGTCGATCAGGCGGTGTTCGTACCAGATCTTCTTGGCCTCGAACTTCTCCTTGAACTCGGCCTCGTAGATCTCCTGGAAGATATCCTTGAAGCGGCCGTCATAGGCCTTGAGGATGGTGTTCTTGGTGCTCAGGTACACCGGCACGCCACGGGCCAGGCCGTAGTTGAAGCTGGAGTAGGCGAAGTCGCGGATCGAATCATCGAGGTTGTACATGGCCATGGCGACGCCGGCGCCGGGGGCCTGATAGACTTCGTGCTCGATGACCTTGCCGTCTTCACCGGTGAACTTGATGGACAGCGTGCCCTTGCCGGGGAAGAGGAAGTCGGTGGCGCGGTACTGGTCGCCGAAGGCATGGCGGCCCACGATGATGGGCTGGGTCCAACCGGGCACTAGGCGCGGCACGTTCTTGCAGATGATGGGCTCGCGGAAGATCACGCCGCCCAGGATGTTGCGGATGGTGCCGTTGGGCGACTTCCACATCTTCTTGAGCTTGAATTCCTCAACGCGCTGCTCATCGGGGGTGATGGTGGCGCATTTGATGCCGACGCCATGCTTCTGGATGGCATGGGCGGCATCGACCGTGATCTGGTCGTTGGTGGCGTCGCGGCTCTCGACCGAGAGGTCATAATATTCAATGGGCAGATCGAGATAGGGATGGATGAGTTTGTCCTTGATCGCCTGCCAGATGATCCGGGTCATCTCGTCGCCGTCGAGATCGACCACCGGGTTGGCGACTTTGATTTTGCTCATCGGAAATATCTCCCTGAAATCCGCATGTTGACCTTTCGGCCTTGTTCGCTGCCCGTATAGCACTGGCTTGGAGGGTGCGCAAAGGCGGCATGGGCAAGGGGGCATGCCAGTTGACACCGTGCATATGCACGACTACCTGTGCAGCCATGCAGGATGATTTCGACCAGTGTCTGGTGCTCAATGCCCGCATGGCCTCACGGGCCGTGACGCGGCTGGCTGACCGCAAGCTGCGCGGTTTCGGCATCACGGCGGCGCAGTTCAGCATCCTGGGGTCGCTGCTGCAGCATCCGGGCCGCTCGGTAACGCAGATGGCTGCGGCGATCGCCATGGATCGGTCGACATTGTCGCGCAATCTGGCGCTGCTGGAGCGGCGGGGCCTGGTGGCCTGGGCCGATGGCGAGCGCGGCAACAGCCGCATTGCCCGGCTGACGCCGCAGGGCGCCGAAATGGTCGATGCCGTGCGCCCCGCCTGGGCGCAGAACCAGGCCGAGTTGCGCGCCGCGCTCGCGGCCCCCGATTTTACCACCGTCATCGCCGCCATGCGGCAGGTGGCGCGCCTCTAGTTGTCCCGGGTGGCCGGGACGCGCCACACATCGCCGCATTCCACAGGAGACAGAACATGCTCAAGCCAGACCCGTCCGATCCGATCGTTGTTACCGGCATGGGCGTTGTCTGCCCGCTGGGTGTGGGCGTGCCCACCATGTGGGAGCGGCTGACCGCGGGCCGTAGCGGCATCGTGCAGAACGACCGCTTCGATACCACCGGCTTTGGCGCCAGCATTGCCGGGCTGGTGCCCGCCAAGGCCAATGATCCGCAGGGCTTTGACCCGGTGGATTTCATTGACGCCAAGGACGTCAAGAAGATGGATCTGTTCATCCAATATGCCATCGGCGCGGCCACCGAAGCGCTGGACCAGGCCAATTGGCACCCCACTTCGCCGGAAGACCAGGCGGCGACCGCCACGATCATCGGCTCGGGTGTGGGCGGCTCGCCAGTGATGGCGCGGGCGGTCGAGACCATCAATACCAAGGGCGCGCGGCGGTTGTCGCCGTTCACCGTGCCGTCGTTCCTCGCCAATCTGGCGGCCGGCTGGCTCTCCATCCTGCACGGTTTCCGCGGGCCGATCGGCACGCCGGTGACCGCCTGTGCCGCCTCGGCCCAGGCCATTGGCGATGGCATGCGCCTGATCATGACCGGCGAGGCCGAAGTGGCCGTCGTCGGCGGTGCCGAAGGTTCGGTCGACCCGATTTCTGTGGGTGGCTTTGCTGCGTCGCGCGCGCTGGCCACGGCGTTCAATGACCGGCCGGAAGCGGCCTCGCGTCCCTTTGACAAGGGCCATGATGGCTTTGTGCTGGCCGAAGGCGCCGCCGTGCTGGTGATCGAAAAGCTGAGCCACGCCAAGGCGCGTGGCGCCAAGCCGCTGGCAATCCTGGCGGGCTATGGCACCTCGGCCGATGCCTATCACCTGACCTCGGGTTCACCCGATGGCGCCGGGGCCCAGGTGGCGATGCGCAATGCACTCACCATGGCGGGCGTTGCCCCGTCGCAGATCGGCTATGTCAATGCGCATGCAACCTCCACTGCGGTGGGCGATGCGGCCGAGATCGCCGGCATTTCGGCGGTGTTCGAAGGCCGCGGCAAGGATCTGGCGGTGTCGTCGACCAAATCGGCCACCGGGCACATGCTGGGTGCCGCCGGTGCCTTTGAAGCCGTGGTGACAGTGCAGGCGCTGCGCGAAGGCGTGCTGCCGCCCACGATCAACCTCGAAGACCCCGAAGAGGTCGCCGACAAGTTCAACCTGGTGCCCAATGTGGCGCAGAAGGCGCAGGTCGATTATGCGCTGTCGAACTCGTTCGGCTTCGGCGGCGTCAATGCCGCGCTGGTGTTCGGCCGCATCTGAACCGGAACGTTGGCCGATCCCGCAATGTGGGGTCGGCTATTTCGGCGGTAGGGTGCGCACGAAGGCCAGGGCCAGCTCGAGCCATTGGTTGAGCGCATCGTCATCTTCGATGGCATCGCCAGAGACCTCGACAAAGCCGGACATGGTGCGGCCCGTCATGCTCATGACGGCGGCACCGGGGCGGGTGAGGGCGTCGGCCTGCGCGTCCTTGCCGGTGCGCACCAGCAGGGCGCCATCCTTCATTGGTGCGACCAGCATATTGCCATCGAGCATGAAGGCGACTGCGCCGAACATCTTCTGTTCGCGCAGCACCAGGCCGGGCGGCACAAGGGCGCGAATCCGGTCACTCAGTTCGTCGGACGCCAGGCTCATGGCGGTGACTCCCGATAGCGTTGATGCCGGGCGATATGGTCGCCCACCAGGTCCCAGGCCTGCTGGCTGCGTGCAAAAATGAGCTGTCGTGGGGCGAACCAATTGGTCTGGCCGGCGAAAAAGCCGACGGCCAGCATGCGCAGATCGGGCGCGCGGGACGATTGCCCATAGAGCGGCATGCCGCATTCGCCGCAGAAGTGGCGCGTGAAGGCGGCGCCGGAATCGGCTTTTCTGGATACAGATTTCGGCGTGCCGGTGACGGTGAGCGCCGATGTGGGCACCAGAGCGACACTGGAATGGCCGCTGCCGGTGGCGCGCTGGCAATCCAGGCAGGAACACAGCAACATGGATACAACTTGACCAGAAACGGCCAGGCCAATGGCGCCGCAGGCGCAGCGGGCGGCGATGTCAATTTGTGGGCGGGCCGGCGAGCTCATGGGCCACAGGCTGGCATGGCGCCGAAGGCGCGGCAAGGGGAGGCGGCTTGCGTTTGCAGTCGACAATGGCAAGAGTGCTGCGCCCGGAGGGGGACGCTATGGCCGCCTATCCAGACTATCCAGTCAGCACCCAGCGCCTGCGGCTGCGCCCGTTCACGCGCGGAGATGTCGACGCGGTGTTTGCCTATCGCCGACTTGAAGCGGTGGCGCGCTATCTGTTCGACGGGCCACTGAGCCGGGACGAATGCGCCATGGCCGTGCAGCAGCGCACCGGGCAGGTGGCGCTTGATGTCGAGGGTGACAAGATCGTGCTGGCGGTGGAGCTGGCGGAGAACAATTGCGTGATCGGGGAGATGTCGCTGATCTGGCGCAATGTCGAGGCACGGCAGGGCGAGCTGGGCTGGATCCTGGATCCGGCGCACCAGGGGCAGGGCTTTGCCACCGAGGCGGCCAATGCCATGCTCGACCTGGCCTTCGGCCCCTGCGACATGCACCGCGTCTCGGCGCGCTGCCACACCGCCAATGCGCCGAGCTGGCGGCTGATGGAGCGGCTGGGCATGCGGCGGGAAGCCCATTTCCGCGAACATGCGGCGTTCAAGGGCGGCTGGGACGAGGAATTCGTCTATGCCATGCTGTGGCCGGAATGGAACGCCATGCGCCGTGAACAGGCGGCGGACTAGCGCGGCGGGCATTTGCCAGCGGCGGCCAAAACACGGTATGTGCGCCCAACCAAGAGAGCAGGGCCATGGCCGGAACAGATTCATCGATCCAAATCGACTTCAAGCCGACACCGGTGGTGATCCTGTGCGAGCCGCAGCTGGGCGAGAATATCGGCACGGCGGCGCGGGCCATGGCCAATTTCGGCCTTTGGGACCTGCGCCTGGTGCGGCCACGCGACGGCTGGCCCAATGAGAAGGCGGTAGCAACCGCCTCGCGCGCCGACCATGTGATCGAGCGGGTGACGGTGTTCGAGACGCTAGAAGAGGCCATTGCCGATCTGACGCTGGTTTATGCCACCACCGCGCGGGCGCGCGGCATCCAGAAGGATGTGATCGGCCCGGACGAGGCGGCGACGCGCATGGTGGCCCATATCGGCGGCGGGCAGAAGGCCGGGCTGCTGTTCGGCCGGGAAAAATGGGGCCTGCTCAATGAAGAGGTGGCGCTGGCCGACATGATCGTCACCCTGCCGGTGGAGCCGGCCTTTGCCTCGCTCAATATCGCCCAGGCCGTGCTGATCCTGGCCTATGAGTGGCGGCGGCAGTCGGGGCAGGCCGAGACGCTGCCCATCGGCAGCAGCCGGCAGGACGTGGCGCCGCGCAGCGAACTGGTGGGGCTGTTCGAGCATCTCGAAGGCGTGTTGGACCAGTCGGGCTTCTTCACGTCCGCCGACAAGCGTCCCGGCATGGTGGACAATCTGCGCACGGCGCTGACGCGCGGGCAGTTCTCCAGCCAGGAGGTGCGCACGCTGCGTGGGGTGATCTCCTCGATCGACCGGCGGCACGAACGGCCCAATCCCAACCGGCAGAAACCGGCGCCAAAGGACGAATAGCGGCACAGCTGCGACGCCCGGCCAAGAAAGCGCTGTCGCTGTACGTTTTGCCCGCATTTCGCCTTTGACGGCGGGCGAGCGCCGTGCACATTCCCCGCCATGAGCACGCACAGTCCCGCCGACCCCTCCCGCATTGCCTTCTCCTACATCGGCTTCCGCTTTTTCTGGCTGACGACCCTGCTGGTCAGCTTTGCCGTGCAGATCATGTCGGTGTCGATCGCCTGGCAAATCTATGACGTGACCGGCGATGTGTTCCTGCTCGGGCTGGTGGGGCTGAGCCTGTTCCTGCCGTCGCTGCTGCTCATGCTGGTGACCGGGCTGACGGCTGACCGCTTCAACCGCCGCGCCATCATGGCGATCTGCCTGAGCGTCGAAATGCTCTGCGCGCTGGGCTTCCTGGTGTTCGTCAATGCCGAGGCCCACGAAGTCTGGCCGATCTTCGGCATTCTAATCGTGCTGGGTACGGCGCGGGCCTTCTGGGGCCCGGCGGCGCAGTCGCTGGCGCCAAACCTGGTGCCGCCCCAAGCGCTGAGCAATGCCATCACCGTCAATGCCTCGGCCTGGCAGTTTGCCTCGATCATGGGGCCGGCGGCGGGCGGGTTGCTCTATGGCTTGGGGCCGACGGTGGCCTTTGGCACCGGGGCCGTGCTGCTGCTGATCGCCATGGTCAGCGTGCTGCTGATTCCCAAGCCGGCGCAGAAGAGCGGGGGGCAGGCGACCAGCCTTGAGACCATGTTTGGCGGCTTCCGCTACATCTTTTCCAACAAGGTGGTGCTGGGCGCCATTTCGCTGGACATGTTTGCCGTGCTGATGGGCGGGGCGGTGGCGCTGCTGCCGGTCTACACCAAGGATATTCTGCATGCCGGGCCGGAAGAGCTGGGCCTGCTGCGTGCCGCGCCGGGCGTGGGCGCCATTGTCATGGCGCTGGTGCTGACCCGATTCCCGATCCGCGACCATGCCGGCAAGTTGCTGTTCCTGTTCGTGGGCCTGTTCGGCCTTTTCACTTTCATCTTCGGGCTGTCCACGACGGTGTGGATTTCCATTCCCGCCCTGGCGCTGGTGGGCGCGGCCGATATGGTCAGCGTCACCATCCGCGAGACCATCATGCAGCTGTGGACCCCAGAGGAAGTGCGCGGGCGTGTCAATGCCGTGAACTCGGTGTTCATTGGCGCCTCCAACGAGTTGGGCGAGTTCCGCGCCGGCACGGTGGCCCATTTCATCGGGCCCGTGGCGGCCGTGGTGGTGGGCGGATTGGGCGCCATGGGCATCGCCGTTCTCTGGAGCATCATCTTCCCGGGGCTGCGCAATCAGCGGAGCCTGGACAAGAAGATGGTCGCCGATGGCAGCAGCGATCCCGAGGCCGCTTGACGAAACCGTCGCAATTGCCTATCACCCGCCCACCTATTGGGGCCATTGGCCCGTAGGCGCACCCGGGATCTCCTGAATTATTGGGGTCTGTCGGTCATCCCTCGGGATGGCAGAGGAGGGCGCGATCCATTCACCTGTTAGAAGGATACGCGATGTCGAAGCGTCATTCAGTCAAGTACAAGATCGATCGCCGTCTTGGCGAAAACATCTGGGGCCGTCCGAAGTCCCCGCTCAACGCCCGTGCCTATGGCCCCGGCCAGCATGGCCAGCGCCGCAAGGGCAAGCTCTCGGACTACGGTCTGCAGCTGCGCGCCAAGCAAAAGCTCAAGGGCTACTACGGCTCGGTCACTGAAAAGGCGTTCAAGCGCCTCTACACCGAAGCTGCCCGCGTCAAGGGCGACACCGGCGAGAACCTGATCGGCCTGCTCGAGAGCCGTCTGGACGCCGTGGTCTACCGCGCAAAGTTCGTGCCGACCGTGTTCGCTGCCCGCCAGTTCGTCAGCCACGGCCACATCCTGGTCAATGGTAAGCGTGTCAACATCCCGTCCTACCAGGTCAAGGTTGGCGACAAGATCGAAGTGCGCGAGCGCTCCAAGCAGCTGACCGTGCTGCTGGAAGCCACCCAGCTGGCCGAGCGCGATGTGCCGGACTATGTGGAAGTCGACCACAACAAGATGACCGCCGTCTTCGCCCGCGTCCCGGGCCTGTCGGACGTGCCGTACCCGGTCCAGATGGAACCGAACCTGGTCGTCGAATTCTACTCGCGCTAAGCGAAACGAATTTCAGAATTGGAAAGGGCCGCTCTTCGGAGCGGCCCTTTTGCTTTGCTGTGACGGGTTCGTTGAATGTGCCGCCGCGCAGATTGGGTCGTCGCGGGCACTGCCCTGGCCTGAAAACAGGCAGGACGTGCGCCGAGGTCGTTTGGCGCGGCCATCGCAGCGCCAAATGGAGTGGTGTGCCGGACTAGACCGACGCGGCGCCGCTCAGGCTCTCCTTGATCGGCTCCTGATCGCGGGGAATGAAGGCCTCGAAGCGGTGCAGGCGCAGGTAGATGGACTGCAGCTCGACAATGGTGGTCCAGGCGCGAGCGAAGAACTGGAACGAGCTCGCCACCTGGCCGAAGGCCTGCTGCACCTGCTGGTAGATGCCCAAGGTGATGGTGCCGGCCAGGATCGAGGGCGACAGCGTCAACAGGGGCACATAGCCGGCGACCTGGAGATAGGCATACCGCGCCAGGTTGAAGTAGGTGTAGTGGAAGTAGAGCCGGTAATAGTTCTTCTGCACATTGGCGAAGAGCTCGCGGAAGCTGGCCGGGCTGGCACGCTCGGGGTCGTCCTCGCCATAGACCAGCTCCTTGCGCAGCGCGGCTTCAACCTTCTGGTTTTCGAAGTTGAGGCCGGGCAGGCGGATGCCGACAATCCAGAGCAGGGCGGTGCCGAAGGCGGCAACAACCAGAGCGATCCAGACCAGGCTGCCCGGGATGGCGCCGAAGAAGGGCAGCTCGGTGATGTGGGTCGAAAGGCCCCACAAGATGGGGAGGAACACCACCAGGGTCAGCAGGGAATCGAGGAAACTGGTGCCCAGATCTTCCACGATGGAGGCAAAGCGCATGGTGTCTTCCTGAACACGCTGGGCAGCGCCTTCGGTGCTGCGGACTGCCTGCCAAGACTGCATGTAGTAGGACGTCATCGCCTTGCGCCAGCGGAAGACGTAGTGGGAATTGAAGAAGGCCAGCAGCACAAGGAAGATGATGTTGGGCAGCAGGACGGCGAAGAGCGTGACCACATAGGGGTAGAATTCGGCCGGCGAAACCGAACCGGGCTCGCCGAGGGCGCGCTGGAGAACGTCGAAGAAATTGCCCTGCCAGTCATTGATGAAGGCGCTGAGCTGCACCTGGCTATAGGTGGCCAGATAGAGCGCTGCGCTGCCAACGACCGACCACCAGTACCATTCGTTGCGCTTGTAGAAGTACCAGAAGGCGCAGAAGACGACAGTGGACAGGAAGATGTACCAATACTCCCAGATGCGGCCGCCGTTGAGGAAGTTGGTGTCCTCAACGACGCAGTTGGCCACCGCTGTGGTGGCTGCCGCGGTCGGCGCGGCACTCTCGGTGCTGGCCGGGGCATTGGGGTTGGTGGTCGCCGCCCCGGCGGTTGGGGCCGGTAATGCATCGTCGGCAACAGTGGCCTGGTCGGCTGGGACTTCGGCAGGTGCGCAGATGGCGGGTGCCAGGAACCGGTCAATGCTGATGACCGAGCGAACCGGATCGCCGGCGAGCTGATAGAGCAGCGTGGTCAGCAGCATCCAGACGACGGCGGAACCAAAGAAGATCTTGGGAACGGGGAAAAAGGAACGAAACACCACGCGACTCCTGGGTGCCGAGGGAAGGGCTTCATCTAGCTGTCGTATTTGGACTAAAGCAAGTTGAAGAACTTAATCTTTCGTAAGGTTGGGCGTCCGCGCTTGCCCTTCCCCTGGGGACGCTGGGGCGCTATCAGCAACGGGACTGAAGGAAAGTGAGTTTCGCCATGAGCGAGGTAATGGAAAGCGCGGCCAGCAGCGCTGACGAGACCGAGGCCGGCGGTCCCCCCATTTATGCGCAGGCGCCGCGTTCGGGCGAGTTCAACAAGCTGCGCAAGCGGCTGATCCGGCTGACGCGCGAGGCGCTGGACAAGTTCGGCATGGTGCGGCCGGGCGAGAAATGGCTGGTGGCGCTGAGCGGCGGCAAGGACAGCTATTCCATGCTGGCGCTGCTGCTCGACCTCAAATGGCGCGGCATGCTGCCGGTGGAGCTGGTGGCCTGCAATCTCGACCAGGGCCAGCCCAATTTCCCCAAGCATATCCTGCCCGAATTCCTGTCGGGCCTGGGGATTGCCCATCGCATCGAATATCAGGACACCTATTCCATCGTCACCGACAAGCTGCCGGCCGGGGCAACCTATTGCTCGCTGTGCAGCCGGCTGCGGCGCGGCAATCTCTACCGCATCGCGCGGGAGGAGGGCTGCACCGCGCTGGTGCTGGGCCATCACCGCGACGATAGCCTCGAAACTTTCTTCATGAACCTGTTTCACGGCGGCAAGCTGGCGGCCATGCCGCCGCGTCTGCTCAACGACGAGGGCGACATCGAGGTGCTGCGCCCGCTGATCTATTGCGGCGAAGAGGATTTGCAACGCTTCTCGGATGCCATGGCGTTTCCGATCATTCCCTGTGACCTGTGCGGGTCGCAGGATGGGCTTGAGCGCAATGCCATGAAGGCCATGCTCAGCGATATCGAGAAACGCATGCCCGGTCGCAAGGACGTCATGATCCGTGCGCTAGGGAACATCAATCCCAGCCATATGCTCGACAGCCGGCTGTTTGACTTCAATGCCCTGTTCGAGAAGAGGACGCAGAGTTGAATTTTGACGTGATGGAACTGGCGGGCATCCTGCGCGACGCCGCCCGGGCCGAGGCCCTGCCGCGCTTTCGCCGGCTCGATGCCAGCATGGTGCATACCAAGACCGAAGCCATCGATCTGGTGACCGAGGCCGATGTGGCCACCGAAGAGGCGATCAAGGCGCGCCTGGCGCAGGTGATGCCCGATGCCCTGTTCGTGGGTGAGGAATCTGTGGCTGCCGATCCGGCGCTGCTGGGCCGGCTGGCCGATGCCGATTTCGCCGTGGTGGTCGACCCTATCGACGGCACGGCCAATTACGCCGCCGGGCTGCCGCTGTTTGCCACCATGGCCGCCGTGGTCTCCAAGGGCGAGACGATTGCCGGCATTATCTACGACCCGATGGGCGACGACTGGATGATGGCCGAAAAGGGCGCGGGCGCCTGGCTGCGCCGCCCCAATGGCGAGGCCGTGCGCATGCAGGTGGCCGCGCCGCTGCCGTTGGCGGAGATGGTGGGCTGTGTCTCCGTGTCCTATCTGCCGGCCGACCGGCGCGCCGAGGTGCTGAGCAATCTGGCCAAGGTGCGCGTGGTGTCCAATTTCCGCTGCGCGGGCCACGAATATCGCACGCTGGTGTCCGGCCACGCCCAATTCGGCTGCTGGAACAAGCTGATGCCCTGGGACCATCTGGGTGGCGCGCTGATGAGCCAGGAGGCCAATGCCTACGCTGCCCGGCTCGATGGACAGCCCTATCGGCCCAGCCATGTCGATGGCGGCCTGCTGGTTGCCGTGGACAAGGACGCCTGGGACGAACTGCGGCGGCAGGTGTTTACGTTCTGACGGGCGTCAGGGCTGGGCGAAGGCTCCAGCTGCCGCTTCGACCGCACCGGGGCCATGGGGAATGCCCAGCGCCTGCAGGCCGGCTTCCATGCTGGCCAGCACGCCCAGCGTCATGTGGGCGTTGACGTGGCCCATGTGGCCGACGCGCAGGAAATCCTGATAGGCGGGCTCGCTGGGGGCAGCCATGCCCAGGCCAATGCCCAGGGTCACGCCGGCCTCGGCTTCGAGCCAGCGGCGCAGGGCGCCGGCGCCGCCATTGGGAATGGTGGCGGCGGTGACCGACCAGCCGCGTGACTCCGCATCGGCGACATTGAGCGCAATGGCGCTGCCCTGGCCCCAGGCGTCAAAGGCGGCCCAGACGGAACGGGCGAGGCGCTGATGGCGGGCCCAGGTCCGCTCGAGGCCCTCTTCATCCAGAATCATGGTGAGGGCTTCGCGCAGGCCATAGAGGTGGTGCGTCGGTGCGGTCCCGCCGAAGAACTGCCAGAACTCGGTGCCCAGGCCGCGCGGCTTCCAGTCCCAATAGGGGGTGACGAGATCGGCGGTCTGCGAGCGCTCCAGCGCCTTGTCGGAAAACCAGATAAAGCCCAGGCCGGGCGGCAGCATCAGCCCCTTCTGGCTGGCGCCGACCAGCACGTCGATACCCCAGGCATCCATGCGCAGCTCATCGCAGCCTAGTGAGGCGATGGCGTCGACGGCGAGCAGAGCCGGGTGGCCGGTGCTGTCGATGGCGGCGCGAATGGCCGCGAGGTCATTGCGGGCGCTGGAGGCGGTGTCGACATGGGTGACCAGCACGGCCTTGATGGCATGGGCCGTGTCGGCGGCCAGGGCATCGGCAATGGCCTGCGGATCGGCGGGGCGTGACTTGCCGAAATCGATGATCTGCACGTCCACGCCCATGCGTGTGAGCGACTCGGCCCAGCCATGGCCGAAGCGTCCGGTGGCGGCCAGCAGCGCCTTGTCGCCGCGCGAGAACATGTTGCAATTGGCCGCCTCCCAGGCGCCATGGCCATTGGCGATGTAGATGGCCACATGCTGGCTGGTCTGGGCGACGCGCTTGAGATCGGGAATCATGGCGCGCGTCAGCTCGACGATTTCGCCCTCATAGATGTTGGGGGCGCTGCGATGCATGGCGGACAGCACGCGCTCGGGTGAGACGGACGGCCCCGGAATGGCGAGGTAGGGGCGGCCGGTGGTGATGGACATGGTCGGGCTCGATATGGAGCGGGAAGGGCTCATGCCATCTGATGGGACTCGGGGCCGGGGATCAAGACACTTGGGTGAATGGGTGCCATCAGCGAAATTGATGGGGTCGGCGGGCCAAGACAAAGGCCCGAGACAATGGCCCGAGAAAAAGCCCGTTGCCACGACTCATAAGTCTATGCTTATGTGATGCCATGAGCGAGACAGATATCTTCAAGGTGTTGGCCGATCCGACGCGTCGTGCCGTGCTCGAAAAGCTGGCGGCGGCGGAAATGACCGCGACCGAACTGCGCGATGGCTTTGCCATCAGCCAGCCGGCGATGAGCCAGCATCTGGCGGTGCTGCGCGGGGCGGGGCTGATCAGCGAGCGGCGCGAGGGGCGCTATGCGCATTATCGCGTGGCGCCCGAGGGCCTGGCGCCGCTGCACCAGTGGCTGGCCAAATACGAAGCTTTCTGGCCGTCGCGTATCGACAATCTCAGGGATCTGCTGCGGGAGATGGACCAATGATGCCGACCGATGCGCTGGTGTTTGAATGTGCGCTCAAGGCGCCGCCCGAGAAGGTGTGGCGGGCCCTGACCATCCCCGAATATCTCAAGCGCTGGTTGCGGCCCGCCGAGGGGCTGGACCTGTCGGTGGTGACAGCAGAGGAGAACCGGAGCCTCACCTATCGCTGGCGCGAGAGCGGCGCCGGAGCGGTGGTGGGGGCCGAGGAGAGCCTTGTCACCTTCGAGCTGACGCCGACCGGCGATGGCGGCACCTGGTTTCGCCTGACGCATGCGCCCATGGCGCTGCCGGTGGCGGCCAATAGCAATGGCACGCCGGCGCTGATGCTGGCCGCCTAAAACCTGAATCACTTCAATGCTTAACGGAGGTTCGCCGATGCGCGACATGATGCAACTCGTCCCTATGGTGGTGGAACAGTCGAGCCGCGGGGAGCGCTCCTTCGATATCTATTCGCGGCTGCTGCGCGAGCGGATCATTTTCGTGAACGGAGAGATCGAGGACAATATGGCCGCGCTGGTCTGCGCCCAGCTGCTTTTCCTTGAGGCAGAGAACCCCAGCAGGGAGATCTTCCTCTACATCAACTCGCCCGGTGGCGTGGTGACGGCGGCGCTGGCGATGTACGACACCATGCAGTTCATCAAGGCGCCGGTGGGTACGCTGTGCATGGGCATGGCCATGTCGGCGGGGTCATTCCTGCTGATGGCCGGGGCGCCCGGGCGCCGGGTATGCCTGCCCAATGCCTCGATCATGCTACACCAGCCAAGCGGTGGCTATCAGGGCAAGGTCACCGACATCATGATCCACGCCCAGGAGAGCGAGCGGCTGAAGCGCCGCATGCACACGCTCTATTCCAAGCACTGCGGGCGCAGCTATGACGAAGTGGAGGCGGCGCTCGAGCGGGACAATTTCATGACGCCCGAACAGGCCCGCGCCTGGGGCCTGGTCGATCATGTGTACCACGACCGGGGAGAAATCGAGGCGCTGGGGCGCCCCGACTCCGACTAGTGCGCGGCGGGTGCGGTTTCGGTGTGGACGTATTTTTCGCCCACGCCGAATAGGCGCCCGTTCTCGGCGATCAGGATGCAGATCAGCGAGAGCAGGCCCATGAAGAAGTAGCCTGCCGCAGCTGGCACGGTGGTGCCGTTGAACAGCTGGCCGATATAGCCGCCGATGACCGCGCCGCCCACGGTCTGGATGAAGCCGAACACCGCCGAAGCGGTGCCGGCCACGGCACCCAGGGGCTCCATGGACAGCGAGTTCATGTTGGACGCGGCCCAGCCGAAGCTGAACATGATGATGGCCAGCAGCGGGAAGAACAGCCACAGCGGCAGGAAGCCGGCCATGGCGAAGGCCAGCCAGATGCCGCTGACGCCGGTAAAGGCCAGCATGGCGCCGTGGGACAGGCGGCGCATGCCGAAGCGGCGCACGATCACCGAGTTGGTGAAGGACGAGACGGCCATCAGCGCAGCCATGGCGGCAAAGGCAACGGGGAAATAGACACCCAGGCCATAGATATCGACATAGATCTGCTGGCTCGAGCTGATGAAGCCGAACAGTGCGCCGAACAGGAACGTGCCCGCCAGGCCATAGGAGAAGGCCACCCGATTGGTGCAGACAATGACGAAGCCGTCAAACACGCCCTTGAAGGTCAGCGGGCGGCGCTTGTCGAGCGGCAGGCTCTCGGGCAGGCGGATGAAGGTCCACAGCCAGAAGGCGCCGGCCAGCAGGCCCATGAACACAAAGATCGCCTGCCAGGGCCCGGTGAGCAGCAGCACCTGGCCGATGCCGGGGGCGATGATGGGGATGGCCATGAAGACCATGAAGGTCAGCGACATGACCTCGGCCATTTCGCGGCCGGCGTAGTTGTCGCGCACCGCCGAGGTGGCGATCACGCGCACGCTGGCAGCGCCCATGCCCTGGATGACGCGCAGCACCAGCAGGGCTGCAAAGCTGGGGGCGAAGATGGCGGCAAAGGCGGCGATCACATAAAGACCCATGCCGGCCAGCAGCGGAGCGCGGCGGCCGAACCGGTCGGTGAGCGGGCCAAAGACCAGCTGGGCCGTGCCCATGCCAATCATATAGGCAGAAATGACAAACTGGCGTTCGTTCTCGCTGGTCACGCCAAGCGCTTCGCCCATGTAGGGCAGGGCGGGGAGCATGACGTCGATGGCCAGGGCATTAAGGGCCATCAAGGCGGCCATCAAGGCAATGAATTCTGTGCGCGAGAGAACTCGCGTGAAGTGATCAGACATGAATGAATCTCAGTATTGGCCGCGGCAATGGCGCAGGCACTGGAAAGGCGAAGCGGAACATGAACCCATGATCCGCCTTTGGCAAGTCTTTATCGGCAAAAAACGATGGTGCGTCGGCCTGTCGATCAGGCCGGCTTGAGCGCGAAGTTTGGTGCAGTCCGTTCATTGATCGGAAGATGCAGCGCCGCCGAGCCCAGGCCCAGCATGATGCCGAGATACCAGACCAGGCTGTACGAACCGGTCAGGTCATAGACGAAGCCGCCCAGCCAGACGCCGGTGAAGGAGCCGAGCTGGTGGCTGAAGAAGGCCACGCCATAGAGCATGCCCATGTAGCGGGCGCCAAAAAACATGGCGACCAGGCCCGCCGTGAGCGGCACGGTGGAGAGCCAGAGCAGGCCCATGGCGGCTGCGAAGGCATAGGCGGTGACTTCGCTGACGGGGATGAGCAGGAACAGCCCAATGGCCACCGCGCGCAGGAAATAGATAGTCGCCAGCAGGATCTGCTTGGGCAGTCGGCCGCCGAGATAGCCAGAGAGCAGCGAGCCGACAATATTGAACAGACCAATGACCGCAATGGTCCAGCTACCCACTTCCGGCGACAGGCCGCATTGCACCAGATAGGCCGGCATGTGCACGTTGATGAAGGCCAGGTGGAAGCCGCAGACGAAGAAGCCGATGACCAGCAGGCGATAGGAGCCATAGCCCCAGGCACGCGCCAGGGCCTGCATGAAGGGCAGGTCGGCCTGGCCGGTGGTGTTTTCGCTGCGGCCGCGCAGGGCATAGCTGAGCGGAATGATCAGCAGCAGCGCCATGGCCAGGTAGATCAGGGCCGATTGCCAGCCGAAGGCATTGATGAAGCCCTGGGTGATAGGTGCGAAGGCAAACTGGCCGAAGGACGAGGCGGCGGTCGCAACGCCGAAGATCAATGAGCGCTTTTCCATCGGCACGGCGCGGCCGAAGGCAGCCATGACCACGCTGAATGAGCAGATGGCAATGCCCACGCCGGTGATGACGCCGGCGGTGAGCGCCATGATGCTGGCATTGGGCGAGACCACCATGAGCAGCAGGCCCAGCGCATAGACGGCGGCGCCCAGGGCAATGGTGCGGCCGGTGCCGACGCGATCGGCAAAGGCGCCGGCGAAGGGCTGGGCTATGCCCCAGGCCAGGTTCTGGATGGCCATGGCCATGCCCCAGCCCTCGCGGCTGAGGCCGAGGTCGGCGCTGAGCGGCAGGGTGAACAGACCAAAGCTGGTGCGGATGCCATTGCCGATGGCGGCGATGACGCAGCCGGCGATGATGAGCGCAAGCAGGGGGACTGCGGGGCGAACGACGGACTGGGGCATGGCGCAGAATCCAGACAGGGGAAGTCGATCTTTACGCCTGCGACATCATCACGCAAAGCGACAAAGCAGAATGGAGGTCATCAACGCCGCTGATGGGTTGACGGTTGCGTCACGGGGCCGGACAAGGCGGCACGCCTCAAATGGAATGTCGCCATGATCCGCCACATCGTGCTCTTCACCGCCAGCGCCCCCGACAAGATCGACGCGATCTGCGCGGGGCTGTCGCTGCTCGGCGAGATCCCGCACAGCGATGTGTTCGAGATCCGCCGCAACAGCAAGGTCGATCTCTATGGCAATGACATCGACGTGGTGGTCTATGCCGAGTTCGCCGACCGGGCTGCCTTCGACGCCTACAAGGCCCATCCCAATTATGCCGAGGCCACGCGCCGCGTCCGGCCCCTGCGCGACATGCGCCATGCCGCTGATATCGTGACGGAGTGACTTGTGTGATTGCCCTCGCGCCGGACCAATTCGGGATCCTTCATGCGCTGGCTGCGCCCATGGCCGAGGTTCATGGCAGCGTTGCCGCGGTGATTGCCGGAACCGCGGAGGGCGGAATCTGGGTCGACGCCTTTGATGCGCCAAACGTGGCCGTGCTTGAGGGGCCCGAAGGCACCTATCTGTTGGGCACATCCCTCGACCCTGCGGCAGCGGCGGAGATAGCGGATCTGCTCGATGACTGGGTCTATCTGCATGTCGATCCCAGGCTGGTGAGCGCCGCGCCCGCTGCACTGCCCAATGCGTTCATGGTGGGTCATCCCCGATTGTTGTTCCGCCTCGCGCCCTGTGCCGAGGGGGCCCCGGTTCCGTCGGGGCTGACGCTTGTGACGGATGCGGATGGCATTGGGCAGACCCTGATGGATGGTGCGCATGAGTTGGGCCATTGCCGACCGGACCTGATCGTCGGAGATCGAATCGAGATCGGCGTCTGGGTTCACCCGGATCACCGGCGTCAGGACCTCGCCAGACTTTTGGTCGCCCGTGTACTGGATGCAGCCAAGGCCGCCGGGATGACCAATGTCGGCTGGCATTGCCATGCGTCCAATCGCGGCTCGATTGCTCTCGCGCGACGCTTTGCGCTGGGGCCGCCGGTCGAGACTCTGGCCTATAGCGCGTCGCTGCCGGCAGAAAATGTCGGTGACCTCACCGCCCGGCAATGTCGCAAACTGGCCGAACACTTCGATGCCGGCGCAAGCCAGATCGGCTGGCTGGCTTTTCATGCCGCATGCGCCTGGGCTCTGGTGCCCGACCCTGAACGAGCCCTGTCCGCTGTGGACCGGCTGGTGGACGGCGAGTGGCAGGGTGAGCCGGACTGGCTGGCGGGACACTGGGCAATGGCCGATCTGCGCCATACGCCGCGATTTGAAGCAGCCCTGGCACGGCTCAGAATGCAAAAGGCCCCGCCGGGTTAGGGCAGGGCCTTGAGACGATGAATCGGCAGATCAGGCGGACTGCTTGACCGCGATGCCGGCATTCTGCAGATGCGTCTGCAGCTCACCGGACTGGAACATCTCGCGCACGATATCGGCGCCGCCGACGAACTCGCCCTTGACGTAGAGCTGAGGAATGGTCGGCCAATTGGTATAGGTCTTGATGCCGTCGCGCAGTTCTGCGCTTTCCAGCACATTGGCGCTGTCATAGTCGACGCCGAGATAGTTCAGGATCTGGACGACCTGGCCGGAAAAGCCGCACTGCGGAAAATCCGGCGAGCCTTTCATGAACAGGAAGATGTTGTTGTTCTTCACCTTGTCGTCGATGAAGGCATTGATGTCGGTCATGGATCAAACCTCTTGCTAGCCGGGTTCAAGGGCCGGTGTACGGTGCGCCTTAGATAGGGCAGGACAAGGGCGCTGTCGAGATCAGCCCAGCGCGATGATGGCATGCGTCAGGCGAGGCGCGCGGAGATCCAGGGATGACTGGTGCAATCCTCGGTGGTGTCGAACAACACGGCCTCCCAGCCGGCGGCGCGGGCGCCGTCGATGACCTTGGGCGTATCATCAAAGAACAGCGGCGGTTCGGCCTGCGGGCCGATGCGATCGGCAATGAAGGCGAAATAGGCCGGATCGGGCTTGCGCACGCCGACGCGGGCGGAGTGAAACATGTCATCAAACAGCTGTGAGAGGCCACAGTGGGACCAGAGCCAGCTGGCGCGCAGATGCTCCTGGTTGGTGGCGATATAGAGCCTGATGTCGCCCTGGGCGCGCAGGCGCGCGATGACCTCGAGCAGGGGCTGGTTGAGCACGCTGTCGCGCTCGAGCCAATAGTGGTGAAAGACCATGGGAGAGCCGCGATAGCCCAGTGATGGCAGGCGCTTTTCCAGAGCTTCGATCACCGACATCTGCCCGGTGACGACCTTTTTGACGAAGATGTCGAAGATGAACTCTTCGGTGAAGCGCCGGGGATCGACGCCCATATCGGCTTCAAGATTTGCATCCCAGCGGCGGGCTCGATCGGGATTGTGATGGATGCCGTGCACCAGCACGCCATCGACATCGAAAAAGACGGAACGGGTCATGCGTCGGGTTTCCAATCTGGCGTCCGCATTATGCGACGAATGCCCACGCCGGCGTTGGGTTCGCCCTTGAAGCGCGGGATGATGTGAAGGTGGGCGTGAAAGACGTGCTGTCCGGCCACGGCGCCGACATTCCATCCCAGTGAAAAGCCATCCGGATCGTGGCTGGCGAAGTGGTTCTTGGCCATCGCCAGTGCCGCGCCAAAGGCGGACCATTCAGCGTCCGTGAACTCGAAAGGCGTCTGGCTGTGGCGGCGGGGAATGACCATGCCGGCTATCGGCACCATCGGATCGATGCTGCCCAGCATGTAGAAGGCATCGGACTGGAAAATGGGTTTATCAATCAGCAGCGCATTGGCGAGGCAGAAACGGCAGCCTGGTTCGACGGTGCTCACGTCCTGGGCTTTGCCGACATTGCGCCAAGCCCGACAAGGACTTGGGGCGGAATATTGAGCGCCTGAATCACGTCTGTGTGACGGCGAAAACCGACCAGTTCGCGTTGCACGAAATATTCCCACACTACCTTGCGCGCCGTAGCCAAAGCGGGCTCGGCATCGCCGCCGGGAGCGCTGAGGGCGGCGATGGCCGCGATGACGCGCTTTTCTGCGGCGCCGAGCGAGGAGGCGCGTTCGGCGGCGATCTCGTGGTCAAGGGCGGTGGTGCCGGCCTCGGGTTTGACCAGGCGGATCAGGTCCAGCGAGTCGCGCAACGCGCTCATCGGTCGGATGCTATTCGGGCGCGCTGGTCTGCAGCGCCAGCGCGTGCAGGGCGCCGCCCATGTCGCCCTTGAGTGCGGCATAGACGAGCTGGTGCTGCTGCACACGGGATTTGCCGCGAAACTGCTCGGAAACCACGGTGGCGGCATAGTGATCGCCGTCACCGGCCAGGTCGCGAATCTCGATATTGGCGTCCGGCAGGGCCGCCTTGATCCGGCGTTCGATTTCGCTGGCATCCATGGGCATGGCTCATCTCCTTGTCGCCGCCGGCCAAGTGCCGACACGGCTCATGATATGGCATGCGAGGCAGTGGCCTTCAATATCGCCGGGCGCTATTGCGCGGCGATGGGCTCGGCGTCCTGCTGGGTGGAGAAGTTGGCCAGCACGTAATCCACGATCGGCCGGGCGTTGGCGGCGGCCTCGGTGGCGTAGATGCAGTCGATGGTATAGCCGTTGCCGTCCGCCACGGTTTCGGTGTGCACCACCGTCAGCGGCACGCCCTGGGGCGAATCGGTGCTGGTGCCCTCGTACATCAGGGCCGGATTGCTCTGGTACTGGGTCACGGCCTTGTTGGTCAGCGCAAAGCCGGGGAGGGTGGCCGACCAGCCCTGGGTGACGGCGGCATCGTCGAGGGCGGCGAGGGCGCCTTCAGCGGTCCAGCCGGCATCATCGGCGGGCACCACGGTCAGGATGCACTGCAACGGAATATCGGGGTGGTTGATGGTCAGCGGGCCGCCCGCCTGGGCCGTTGCCAGCATGGGGGCCGGGTAGATCAGCGTATAGGGCTGATCGGGCAGCGGCGAGCCGGTGATATTGACGGTCTGCTCCTGAGCTGCCACCGGCATACAAAACAGAGTGATGGCTGCCAGGCAGCCCATTGCCGGTTTCAGGTTCATTGTCGTCTCCAGTCGTTTGCCGCTCCCCGGAATGAGAACACTCCAAAGAGCGGCGATCATAAGGCGGAAGCTGAACTATGCCGCCGCACCATCCATGTAGCTAGGGAACCAGCCCTCGTGGGCTGAGGTGAGGTCCTTGACCGGAACGGGGCGGCTGTCGCCCAGCACCAGTTCGGTGCCGCCGGTGGTGCCGATCCAGGCGCAGGCAATGCCCTTGTCCCGGGCCTCGTCCCACAGCGCCTTGATGGCATCGCCCTGCGGGTCGAGGTTGACGGTCAGCAGGTAGCGGCCCTGGTCCTCGCCGAAGAAGGTGAGGATGGGGTCGTGGCCCACAACGGCGGTCACCGTGGCGCCGATACCCGAGGCGATGGCCATTTCGGCCAGGCCGACGCCTAGGCCACCATCGGAGAGATCGTGGCAGGCGGTGACAACGCCCGAGCGGATGAGGCCGCGGACGAAATCGCCGGCCTTGCGCTCGGCGGCGAGGTCGACATGCGGCGCCGAGCCGTCGCGGCGGCCGAAGAGGTCGCGCAGGTAGATCGACTGACCCAGATGCGTGCCGCGTTCGGCCGGGCCGCCGATCAGCAGGATGGCCTGGTTCTCGTCGGCAAAGCCGATGCGGGCCATCTGCGTCCAGTCGGGCAGCAGGCCTACGCCACCAATGGTGGGGGTGGGCAGGATGCCGCGGCCGTTGGTCTCGTTGTAGAGGCTGACATTGCCCGAAACGATGGGGAAATCGAGCGCCTTGCAGGCCTCGCCGATGCCCTTGATGGCATGGACGAGCTGGCTCATGATTTCGGGGCGTTCGGGATTGCCGAAGTTGAGATTGTCTGTGGCGGCCAGCGGCTCGGCGCCGGTGGCGGTCAGGTTGCGCCAGGCTTCGGCCACGGCCTGCTTGCCGCCCTCGAAGGGGTCAGCCTCGCAATAGCGGGGGTTGACGTCCGAGGTGAAGGCCAGGCCCTTGCTGGGGTGGCCGTCGACGCGGATGACGCCGGCATCGCCGCCGGGGCGTTGCATGGAATTGCCCTGGATCAGGGTGTCATATTGCTCATAGACCCAGCGGCGCGAGCTGACCTGGTGGCTGCCCATCAGGCGGAGCAGGGCGTCGGCCACATCCATCTGCGGCACGTCGCCGGCAGCCAGCGGCGCTGCGGGCGCTGCCGGGGTCCAGGGGCGATCATATTCGGGGGCTTCGTCGCCCAGTTCCTTGATCGGCAGGTTGGCGACTTCATCGCCCTGGAACAGCACGCGGAAGCGCAGATCGTCCGTGGTCTTGCCGACGGTGGCGAAATCGAGCTCCCACTTCTCGAACACCGCGCGGGCGACCGCTTCCTTTTCGGGATGCAGCACCATGAGCATGCGCTCCTGGGATTCGCTCAGCATCATCTCATAGGCGGTCATCTGGGTTTCGCGGACCGGCACCTTGTCGAGGTCGAGCTCGATGCCGAGGTCACCCTTGGCGCCCATTTCGACGGCCGAGCAGGTCAGGCCTGCCGCGCCCATGTCCTGGATGGCGATGACGGCACCAGTGGCCATCAGTTCGAGGCAGGCCTCAAGCAGGCGCTTTTCGGTGAAGGGGTCGCCGACTTGGACGGTGGGGCGCTTCTCCTCGATGTCGTCGCCGAATTCGGCCGAGGCCATGGTGGCGCCGCCGACGCCGTCGCGGCCGGTCTTGGCGCCCAGATACACAACCGGCAGGCCGACGCCTTCGGCCTTGGAGTAGAAGATCTTGTCGGTGTCGGCCAAGCCCGCGGCAAAGGCATTGACCAGGATATTGCCATTGTAGCGCTCGTCGAACTCGACTTCGCCACCGACGGTGGGCACGCCGAAGGCATTGCCATAGCCGCCGATGCCGGCGACGACGCCGCTGACAAGATGACGGGTCTTTTCATGGTCCGGCGAGCCAAAGCGCAGCGCGTTCATCGCTGCCACGGGGCGGGCGCCCATGGTGAAGACGTCGCGCAGGATGCCGCCCATGCCGGTGCCGGCGCCCTGATAGGGCTCGATGAAGCTGGGGTGGTTGTGCGATTCCATCTTGAAGACGATGGCCTGGCCATCGCCGATGTCGACCACGCCGGCGTTCTCGCCCGGGCCCTGGATGACGCGCGGCCCGCTGGTGGGCAGGGTCTTGAGCCATTTCTTGGACGATTTGTAGGAGCAGTGCTCGTTCCACATCGCCGAGAAAATGCCCAGCTCGGTATAGGTGGGTTCACGCCCGATCAGATCGAGGATCTTCTGGTACTCGTCGGGCTTGAGGCCGTGGTCGGCGACGAGCTGGGGCGTAATCACGATATCGTTGGGGATGGTCATCAAACAGGGTTTCCGTAGGGCGGCTCTGGAAAATATTCCATGTGCGTCTGGGTCGAACGGGCCATGTCCTCGCCGAAGAGGTGGCCGAGCAGCCACAGGGACATGTCGATGCCGGCGGATACGCCGGCGGAGGTGACGACGTTGCCGTCGTGCACAAAGCGCTGGTTGAGAATATAGGTGTGTGGCGCATGGGCGCGCAGGAAGTCGAGCGCGCCACGATTGGTGGTGGCCTGGCGGCCTTCGAGGAAGCCGGCGCGCGCCAGAAGAGCCGAGCCGGTGCACACCGAGGTCTGCCACTTGGCAGCAGCCAGGTAGGCGCGGATCTCGTCGTTGAAGGCGTCATCCTGCGCCAGCACGCGGGTGCCGCGGCCGCCAGGAATCAGAACGACATCGGCCTCGGGCCGGTCGACCCAGGCGAAGTCCGCGGTGACGCGCAGGCCCTTGGCGCAGGTGATCTCGCGCTCGCGCCAGCCGACGGTGAAGACATCGATGGCGGCGCCCAGGGCGCGGGCCATGGTGAAAACCTCCCAGGGGCCAACGAAATCAAGCTCCTCCACATCGGGGAAGAGGATGATGGCCAGGGTCATGCGATGTTCAGTCATGGGCACCCCCTTGTTGGCGCGCAATCAGCTGATCGAGACCGATCACCAGAGCGAGCAGGCCTGCCAGCGCCAGCGTCATGCCGGCGGCGTTGAGCAGGACGCCAGCATAACCCAGCTTGACGGCGTTGAGGATGGGATAGGGATATTCCTGCACCCAGACGCCGCGTGCCATGACATAGGCGAAGTAGATCAGGGTCGGCACCAGCATGACCGGCAGCTGCGACCAGCGCATTTGACCGTGGCGCACGCCGGCCAGCCACCACATGAGATAGAGCAGCGGGCAGACATAGTGCAGCAGATTGTCGGCGACCAGGAACAGGCCGTCGAGCGCCGTCAGATAGCGCAGCACGAAGTAGACGTAGAGGCCGACCAGGGTGATGCAGGCGGCCATCATGCCGCGCAGCTGGGGCAGGCGGAACAGATCGAGCCCGCGCGCCGGCACGATTTCGGAGAGGTAAATCAGCACCAGCACGATATTGGTGAGGATGGTGTAATAGGCAAAGAACGTGCCCAGGGCGCCCGGAAGGTCGCGGCCGGCCGCCAGATAGGCGGGGATCGACAGGCAAAATTGCAGCACCAGCCCGCCAGCGCCACACAGCAGTCCCAAATGGGTGAGCAGGCGGCGCGGGTTCATCTCAGGCCGCGGCGCCCAGCAGCCCCGAGAACAGCGCTCGTCCGTCGTCGCCGCCATGGGCGGCCTCGATGAGGTTTTCCGGATGCGGCATCAGGCCGAGCACATTCTTGTTTTCGTTGAAGATGCCGGCGATGTCGTTGATCGAGCCATTGGGGTTGGTGCCCTCGGCATAGCGGAAGGCGACGCGACCATCGCCTTCGAGGCGGGCGAGCGTGTCGGCATCGGCGAAATAGTTGCCGTCATGGTGGGCGACGGGGCAGCGGATGATCTGCCCCTGCGTGTAGCCGCGGGTGAATTCGGTGGCGGCGTTGACGACCTCGAGCTTGACCTCGCGGCAGACGAATTTGAGCGAATTATTGCGCATCAGCGCGCCGGGCAGCAGGCCGGCTTCGATCAGGATCTGGAAGCCGTTGCAGACGCCCAGCACCTTGACGCCGGCAGCGGCACGGGCGCGCACGATGTCCATGATGGGCGAGCGCGCGGCAATGGCGCCGCAACGCAGATAGTCGCCATAGGAGAAGCCGCCGGGAATGACGATGAGATCGACATCGGGCACCGCGTCGTCCTGGTGCCAGACAATGGCCGGGGCGGTGCCGGACACCTTGGTCAGGGCCGCGATCATGTCGCGGTCACGGTTGAGTCCGGGGAACACGATGACGGCGGATTTCATCGGCTTGTCCTCGCTGATGTCGGGTGTTGCGAGGCTCTTTTGGTGAGTCTTGGCGCAAAAGGCAAGGGCCGAGATGGCCCTTTCCCGGCCTTGCGCCGCGTGAGCAGGATTACTCGGCGGCCGAGGGCACCGTGCCAGTGTGCGGACGGGCCGTGCCGGGCAGATGTGCCCAGTCCGGCCGCTCGAACAGGAAGCGACCGATGCCGGTGCGCTGCACCAGCCAATAGAGCACCAGCGGGGAGACAATGGCGATGACCATGATGGCCAGGGTCAGCACGGTAGGCTCGATCAAACCCAGCTTGATCAGCAGCGTGCGGGCGATGCCCATGGGCAATACAAAGGCGACATAGACCACCAGCGACTTGCTGCCCATCCAGCGCAGCCAATCCATGACGGGCAGGCGGGTGAGCAGGGCGGCAATGGTGCAGAGCGCCGCCGTGCCGATGAGGGCGAGCAGCAGATGCACGCCGGGCAGGCCGGCAAGACCCATCTGCGGGTGAATGGGGTGCATGGCAAAGCCAGGCGAGAAGACGAGCGCCGCATTGGCGGCGGCCCAGACGGCCAGGCCGATCACGGCCGGGAGGGGATGATAGATGGCCCAGCCGGCCAGGCGGAACAGCATCGGGGCCAGCACATAGCCGGCATAGAAGAAGACAAAATAGGCAGCGAACTGGTCGACGAGATAGCTGCCGGTGTGGACGGCGGACATCTGCAGGATCGCCCCCACGCCGAACACGGCCCAGACCGGGGCCTTGAGGCTGTGCATCAGCTTGGCGACGGCGCCGACCACGGCCAGCAGGTAGATGAACCAGAGCACGCCATAGGGTTGCACCACGGCCCAGGCGAGTTGCTCAAGCGCGCCGAGCGGATCGGCGAAGAGCAGGCCCACCTTGAACACGATGTGGATCACGGCCCAAAGGGCATAGAAATAGAGGTAGTGCACCACGCGACGGTCAGCGAAGGCTGGCCAGGGGCGGTCGATGACGCGGGACAGGAACAGGCCCGAGATCATGAAGAACTCGGGCATGCGGAAGGGGGTGGCAAAGGCAATGGCCCAGTGGAAGGCGCCGACACCGCCGGTATCCTCGCCCACGCTCGACGCGGCGTACATCATCACCACCAGAAAGATGGAAAGCCCCTTGGCCATGTCCACCCAGGCCATACGCTCGCGTTGATCGCTCATGATGCTGCACTCCCTGCACTCGGGCGTGAGCCTAGCTGGCCTTGCCTGCCATCTGGATAACGGGCCGCCGCAGAAAAGCGCGATCTCGGCCTATGGTAAGCGTCGGACTAATGGCGACATCGGGTTTGCGTCAGTCGATGCGATAGGCGGAGAGAGGGCCGTCATCGGCAATGACCGTGCTGGCCAGCCGGGACGGGTGGAGGCCAGCGGTCATGATCACTGACAGGGCGCGGGCACATTTGCCGCAGACCAGCCAATAGGGCGTGGGGGTGTTGGTCAGCACCGCATCGACCGCATATTCCTTGCGCTTGCGCCAATCGACCGGGCCGAGAAGCTCGCCATTGTTGCCGCTGATATAGGTGATCCCATGGATGGCGGCTGCAGTGGAGAGGTTGAAATCCTGCCAGCCGATGAGCTGGCGCGAAGGGTCAAAGCCGGGGCCGGCGTCAGCGGCGATCACCGCGTAGAGGTCAGGCTTGTTCCAGTTCGGATCGTTCAGACGGACGGTTGATACGATAACACCAGCTGCCAGTTGCGGCAGTAGCAGGACCACCAGCACCCAGCGGCGGGCCGCAGATCCAGCCAAGAGAAAGGCCATGACAGCCAGCATCATCATAAAGGCCGAGTGCCAGGGCGACTGGCCGTAAACCAGCGCGGAGCCAATCGCGAATGTGGTGGTGAGGGCGAGCAGGGACACCAGGGTGAACTTGTCGCGCCACAGGCCATAGCAGAGCAGGGCGATTGTCAGCACAGCAGCTGGCCAGATGCGCAATTCCGGCCAGGTCAGGGGCCAGGCCAGGTTGAAGCCGATCAGCTTGAGTGCACCTGTGCTCGCCGGGGCGCTTTCGGGGTTGCCCATGCCCGAGATCAGGGCGCTGATGCCAAACAGCATGCCGAGCAGGGCCGGGCCCACCAGGGCAGTGAGCCGGGTGCCGCGACGGAGCTGGTGCAGCAGCCAGAAACCGAACAGAAATCCGGCAAAGAAATGCAGCCCACAGGACAAGGCCATCACCCAGGTGGCCACCACCGGGCGGCCGTGGCGCTGCAGCAGCATGGCCACCAGCATGGCGGTGAGCACGAGGCCATAGGGGCGGAAGTTGTGGCCCCAGGATTGCGCCACGACATGGGAGAACAGCAGCACGATCAATAGCAGCAGTTCGCCCCGGAGCAGACGGGCGAGCAGGATCGCGTTGAGAATGGCGACGCCCGTCGACAAATAGCGCGCGTGGCTGAAATCGGTGACCAGCGAGAGCCCGCGCAACAGCCAGTACCACAGCGGAGGGTGCCCCTCGCCGGGTATGGCGAAGAACTCCATGGGCGTCGACAGGGCCTGCGCCCAAAGCCAGGCCTGTGCCTCATCGCGCCAGGGATCATGTGCGACGGCCAGCGCGATCTGCAGCACGATATAGCCCAGCACCACCACAATGGTGAGGATGCGGTCCGGTATGCTGATGCTCGTCGACGCGACCGCCGCCGGTGCCTCAGGCGATGCGGCGGGGGACAAGGCGTTCCTCGATGCTGGTCACGCCAGCATTGCCGCCCTCGTGATAGGCGGCGTCTTCGTTGACGCCCCAGACGTCGAAGGCCTTCCGACCGGCGAGGATATTCCGCGCCGTCAGCATGCCGGTCATCATGGCATGGTCCTGGTTGTTGTATTTGTGCATGCCGTTGCGGCCGGCCAGATGCAGGTTGGTGAACCGGGACTCGAGCCCTTCGGTGATGGTGTCGACATTGATCTTGTAGGTGTCGTCATAGACCGGATAGGCCTTGGGCTGGCGCACCACCGCGCCATCGATGATGTCTTCCGGCCGGGCAAGTCCCAGCTGGCCGATCTCGCGCTTGGCGCGGGCGATCAGGTCGGCATCGCTCATGTCCCAGGTTTCGTCGCCGGCATTGCAGAAATATTCCATGCCGTAACAGGCCGTGTCAGGATCAGGCACCATGTCGGGCGACCAAGACTTGAAGTTCTGGATGCGGCCGACTTTGACACTGGGGTCGTGGATATAGATCCAGTTGTCGTCAAAGCTCTCCTTGCCGCGCAGGATCAGCCCGACAATCAGGAAATCGCGGTAGCGCAGGCCGGCGCTGGCGGCGGCCACGGCCCGTTCGTCATCGACACCCAGCATGCGCACCAGTTCATTGATGGCGGCGGTGGAGACCAGATGGTCGGCGGTGACCTTGGTTTCCTTGCCCGCGGCATCGGTGACGATGGCCACCCATTTGCCGGTTTCGGCATGCTGGCTGATGGCGGTGATGGACGAGCCCATCATCACCTGGCCGCCCTGGGCAATGATCTTGTCGCGGGCGCGTTCCCACATCTGGCCGGGGCCGAGGCGGGGGTAGCGGAAGCTGTTGATCAGCGTCTTGATCACGCCTTCGCCCTCGGCGGGCCGTTTGCCCAGGCCCAGGCTCTGGATGATGGCGGTGTAGAGGTCGAGCCCCTTGATGCGCTGGGCGGCCCAATCGGCTGAAATATCAGCGCAATCCATGCCCCAGACCTTTTCGGTATAGGTCTTGAAGAAGATCTCGAACAGGCGCCGGCCGAACTTGTTGACCACCCATTGCTCGAAGCTGACGACGTTCTGATAGGGGCGGATGCGGGCCCAGCCATAGGACAGCACGCAGCGCAGCGCCTCGATCGGCCCCAACTTGGTCAGCGCATCGGCGGCGCGCAGCGGATAATCGAACAGCTTGCCATTGTAGTAGATGCGGCTCGAGCGCGGGCGGACCAGCAGCTCGTCGCCCATGATCTCGGTCCACCAGGCCTCGACCTCGGCACTCTTGGAAAAGAAGCGGTGGCCGCCTATGTCGAAGCGGTAGCCCTTGTAGTTCACCGTGCGGGAAATGCCGCCGACATAGACCGGGTCGCGCTCGACGATGGCGACGGATTGGCCGGACTTGGTCAGCTCATAGGCCGTGGTGAGGCCCGCCGGGCCCGCGCCGATGATCAGGGTCTGCACATTCATGGGCGCACCGCCGCCTTGCTGGAGAAAAGCGCCCTTATGCCCCCGGCAAAGGAGACATGCTTGTGCGCAAAGAAGGAATAGAGGGTCACCACGGCCACGGCGCCCAGATGGGCCAGGCGCTCGGGGGCGGCGTCGATGGGGAGTGTGCCCAACCAGCCAAAGAGGGGCAGGGCAAAAAGCCGGACAAGCGCAAAGGCAACCAGCAGGCGCAAGGCCAGGGTGCTCAGCGAGACCAGCACGAAGCTGACAATCTGCCGATGGGCGGCGCGGCCATGGGCGGCAAAGACGAACCGGCGGGACAGCAGGAAATTGACCGCCATGCCGGCCAGGGCGCCCAGCGCGATGATCCCGGCATAGGCGAGCGGGTTGGCAGCAAGGCTCAGGGCGAGCAACAGCTGCACAAGCGCCACGTCGACCACCGTGGCTGCGCCGGCCGACACCAGGTAACGTCCGAATGCGACCACAGGCAAAGCCAGCACCAGCTTGAATTCAAGATGGTGTGACGCTAGCCAAGCAAGGTTAACAAAGGATCATTCCGCTGAGAAATCAGCGTTATTTGGTGCTGATCGCGCCCTTGGGCGCTAGAGCGGAACCGAGGCGTAGGCCGCAAACAGCAGGCCGAGCGAAGCGATGAACATCACAGACAGCGAAATAATTTTGAGCATCGACAGGGGATCCAGCGCCAGTTCTCGGCGCGTCGAGAGTTGTCGCATTTAAGCGTTAATTTGAGATTTCGATCGCGTAGTTTTCGATCACGGTATTGGCCAGCAGCTTGTCGCACATGGCGGTCAGCTGGGCCCGTGCCGCTTCGGCATCGGTGCCGTCCAGGACCAGGTCAAAGACCTTGCCCTGGCGCACCGATTGCACGCCGGGAAAGCCCAGGCCACGCAGCGATCCTTCGATCGCCTGGCCCTGGGGGTCGAGAACGCCGGCCTTGAGGGTCACGGTGACACGGGCTTTCATGGACATCTCTCCGAAGGACTACTGAACCAGGCGCGGACCAGTGGTCAGCGCGTTTTCGGTTTCCACCAGGATACCCAGGCGCTGGGCGACTTCGCGGTAGTTCTCGATCAGGCCGCCAAGGTTTTCGCGGAAGCGATCCTTGTCCATCTTGTTGCGGGTCTTGACGTCCCACAGGCGGCAGCTGTCGGGGCTGATCTCGTCGGCCAGCACGATGCGCATCAGATCGCCTTCGTACAGGCGCCCGCATTCGATCTTGAAGTCGACCAGCTGGATGCCCACGCCCATGAACAGGCCGGTGAGGAAATCATTGACCCGGATGGCCAGGCTCATGATGTCGTCCAGCTCGGCCGGGGTGGCCCAGCCAAAGGCGGTGATGTGCTCTTCGCTGACCATGGGGTCATGCAGCGCATCGTCCTTGTAGCAGAATTCGATGATCGAGCGGGGCAGCTGGGTGCCGGGTTCGAGGCCCAGGCGCTTGACCAGCGAGCCAGCGGCGAAATTGCGCACGATGATCTCGAGCGGGATGATCTCGACTTCCTTGATCAGCTGCTCGCGCATGTTCATGCGGCGGATGAAGTGAGTCGGGATGCCCAGGCCGTTCAGCTTGGTGAACACGAACTCGGAAATCCGGTTGTTCAGCACGCCCTTGCCGTCGATGATTTCATGACGGGCGCCGTCGCCGGCGGTGGTGTCGTCCTTGAAATACTGAACCAGAGTGCCGGGCTCAGGACCTTCGAACAAGATCTTGGCCTTGCCCTCGTAGATTTTGCGTCGACGGTTCATTGCAAATCCGGAACGTTGGGGGTGAGGAATTTGGCCGCTTCATGCGCCAGAACCATGCAAAAAGGCAAGCGCTTTCGCATCTGGGCTGGGGATCATTGGCGCGGCATTTCCACAGGCGAGCATAAGGTCGCATCGCGCGGGAGCCCGTTGATTTGGCCAACTGAACCGCCTATGTCGGTGGGCAAGCGCCGCAGAGGCGGCCGCGCAGAGCCAAGCGGGAGAGTTGCATGAGCCAGTTTGAAGATCGCCAGAAGGGGCAAGAGGCCAAGTTTGCCTTTGACGCTGAGACCCGGTTCAAGGCGGAAGCCCGCCGCAACAAGCTGCTGGGCATCTGGGCCGCAGAGCTGATGAGCCTGTCGGGCGACGAGGCCAAGGCCTATGCCGCCGATGTGGTGGCAGCCGATTTCGAGGAAGCCGGCGACGAGGACGTGTTCCGCAAGGTTTCGGGCGACCTCAAGGCCAAGGGGCTGAGCATTGGCGACGATGTGATTCGCACCAAGATGGCGCAGCTCAAGCTGGTCGCCAACGAGCAGATCGCCAACGAAGGCTGAGCCTCGGACATTGCCAGAATTTGGAGGGAGCGGGCCTGGCCCGCTCCCTTTTTTCGTCGGCTTTGGCCGCTGCAGTCGTCCGATCCGGCTGAATATTTTGTTTATTGTCAGTTGTTTGACCCAGCGCAAGGTCTGGGCGCTTGGGTCGTGCAGACTGAGGGGCAGCAAGGAGACCTCTCATGAGCAGCATGACTGACTACACTAGTGCAGACACACGCAGGCCGACGACGCGGCTGGGCATCCCTGTGCTCGGCACCTTCTATGGCCGCTTTGCCCAACCCTTTGCCTGGGTCGCGCTGCGCCTGGCCGTGGGCGCCGTGCTGGCCTATGAGGGCTGGGTAAAGATGGGCAATCCCATGGCCATGGCCGGGTTTGTCGAAAGCCTCAGCTTTTATCCGGGATGGTTCTGGTCGCCGCTCCTGGCGCTGGTCAATCTGGTGGGCGGGCTATGCATCATGGCGGGCCTGCTGACCCGGCCGTGGGCCCTGGCCAATACGGTGATGCTCGGCGTCACCCTGTGGTTTCACTACACCCACCCCTATGGCCCGAGCTTTCTGACCGAGGCGGGCATGGCCCTGCTCGCATCGCCCGAGGGTGCCCAGTACTTCACCGCTGATGCGCTGCGCCGGCTGGCCGATGGTGGCACCGGCTTCCTCGCCCAGGTGCAGGACAAGGCGATCTTTGCCTCGCTGTTCTGGACCGGTGCCGTGGGTATCTTTGCCGCCTTTGGCGGTGGCGCCTGGTCGGTCGACCGTCGACTTGGCTGGGAACTCTAGCCGGCGGACGCAGAGCCGGGTGTTCGGCTGCGCCAAGCCAATTGAGGAGGGAGCCGGCGCGGTGCGCCGGCTCCCCTTTTTGCTGAGGGTCAGCCCAGCGTGACGCTCGTCGCGTCGAGCTTGGTGCCATTCTGCTGCCACTGCACAGTCACCTTGGAGCCGACCTTGATGCCGGGATCCTTGAAGGTGGCGGGGAGGGTGTAGACCTTGCCGTCGGCCAGGGTCAGCATGTGGGTCTTGGCGTCGAACGCCTTGACCACGCCGGACGCCGACATCTGTGCTGAAGCGGTCGCGGCCGGCTTGACGGCGGCAGCCGGTGTGGTGGACGCCGCAAAGGCGCCGACGGGGGCAGCAACGAGCAGGGTTACGAGGGCGGATGCAACAAGTTTGCGCATGATGAAAGTCCACTAGACGATTGGGCGTAGCGCCCGTCTTGTGCCGGTTTTCAGGCTCCGTCGCGTCGCAGGTGCTTGTGTGTCCTGCCGGCGTTTCCAAACCAGCGAGGAGAGGATTAGGCCCGCGCCGCCGCCATCTCAACTTACTTAAATGTATGCCGGCAGGCCCCAGATGTAAGCCAATCCATCGCAAATCGGCCACGATCTGGCCCGGTGTGGCGGCCTGGTGGCAGCGGTCTGGCGAGGGATGGAACATCGGGCCGCCAGGGGGCGGCGCAGGGAAGATTCAGGTCGGACGCGTCACCCGCATCGCCATGCCGATCGAGGCCGGCATCACCGGTTCAAAGCCATATTTGGCATAGAGGTGGCGCGCATCGCCATCGGCGATCAGGCTCACATAGGCGCCCGCGGGCGCATGCTCATTCAGATGATCCATCAGCGCCGCCATGATGGCCTTGCCCAGGCCCTTGCCGTGGTGGGCGGGTTCCAGCGCAATATCGACGATCTGGAAGGCCGTGCCGCCGTCGCCGATGATCCGGCCCATGCCGATGGCCCGCCCCTCATACATTACCGTGACGCCATGCCAGGTGTTGGGCAGGCCGGGGGCGGCCTGTTCGACGGTCTTGGGGCTGAGGCCCGCGGCGATGCGCAGGCGCAGATAGTCATCGAGCGCCGGTGCGCCTGCCTCAATGGTATAGCCGTCCATCACAGCCGCTGCATCAGCCGGGTGAACATCAGCAGGCCCTCGGGCCAGGGGCCGTGGCCAGAGGCCACGTTTATATGGCCGGCATCGCCTGCCTGATGGAAGTCGGAGCCCCAGGCACCGGCAAAATCGGCCGCGCTTTCCAGCCCGCAATAGGGATCGGTGTCCGAGACGACCAAGAGGGACGGAAAGGGCAGCGGATCGCGTGGCACATTGCCGAAGGCCTTGGCCTCGGCAGGGACATCTGGATTGCCTTCGATGTCCGGCGGGGAGACCAGCAGCGCCCCTTTCACCTTGCCCTCGGCAAAGCGCGGCGCCGCCTGCACCAGGGCGATACAGGCCAGCGAATGGGCGACCAGCACCACGGGGCGCTCGGCCAGTTCCACCGCCTTGACGATGGTGTCGGTCCAGTCGTCCGGGTCGGGTTCGTCCCAATCGGCCTGTTCGACAATGGCGGCCGTGCTCATGCGCTCGGCCCAGCGGACCTGCCAATGGCCGGGGCCGGAATTGCCCAGGCCGGGCAGGATGAGGATATCGGCGTCAGCGAGCTTCATGAACGATCGGTCCTTGGACGCATGAAGGCAGCCATGGGCTCCACCATGCCAATGTGGCGATAAAAGCCCTCGGCGTTCGGCTTGGACAGCAGCACGATGCTGACCTTGGGCCCCAAGAGCGCGGCGGCCGTGTCGAGCAGGGTTTGGCCGATGTGCTTGCCCTGATGCCCCTCAACGACCGCCAGGTCGATACAATAACAGACCCAGTGCCAGTCGGTCACGGCGCGGAAGAGGCCCAGCAGGCTGCCGTCCGCGTCGCGGGCAGTGACGACCAGGTCGGCATTGTCGAGCATGGCCTGGATGCGGTCGGTATTGGCCAGGGGGCGGCCCTGGCCAAGAGAGGTTGCGCCCACGCAGGCAATGTAGTCGGCAGCGGTGAGGCCGTCTTCGCGGGCGTAGGTGATCATGCTCTAGGCGCCGAACACCCGGCGGAAGATCGTGTCGACATGCTTGAGGTGATAGGCGTCATCGAACATGTCGTCGATTTGCGCATCGCTCAGAGTCACTTGCGGGTCTTCCTTGAGGTTGCGCGCGAACTGGCCGGCGCGGTCACCCTGCATGGCCCAGACCTTCATGGCATTGCGCTGCACGGCCGCATAGCTGTCCTCGCGGGAATAGCCGGCCTGGGTGAGGGCCAGCAGCACGCGCTGGGAATTGTGCAGGCCGCCGAGCAGATCGAGGTTTTTGCGCATGTTCTCGGGATAGACCACAAGCTTGTCGATGACGCCGGTGAGGCGGGCGAGAGCGAAATCGAGGGTGACGGTGGCGTCGGGCCCGATCATGCGTTCGACCGAGGAGTGCGAGATGTCGCGTTCGTGCCAGAGGGCGACGTTTTCCAGCGCCGGGGTCACCATGCCGCGCACGAGGCGGGCGAGGCCCGTGAGGTTTTCGGTCAGCACCGGGTTGCGCTTGTGCGGCATGGCCGAGCTGCCCTTCTGGCCGGGGGAGAAGAATTCCTCGGCTTCGAGCACTTCGGTGCGCTGCAGATGGCGGATCTCGATGGCAACGCGTTCGATGGAGCTGGCGACAACGCCCAGCGTCGCAAAAAACATGGCGTGGCGATCCCTGGGAATCACCTGGGTGGAGACGGGCTCGATGGCCAGGCCCAGCTTTTCGGCGACATATTCCTCGACCTGCGGGTCGATATTGGCGAACGAGCCAATGGCGCCGGAAATGGCGGCGGTGGCGATCTCGGCGCGGGCGGCGACAAGGCGCGCGCGGTTGCGGCTGAACTCGGCATAGGCTTCGGCCAGCTTGACGCCAAAGGTGGTGGGCTCGGCATGGATGCCGTGGCTGCGGCCGATGGTGATGGTGTCCTTGTGCTCATAGGCGCGGCGCTTGAGCGCGGCGAGCAGGGCATCGCAATCGGCAATCAGCAGGTCCGCGGCGCGGGCAAGCTGCACCGAGAGCGTGGTGTCCAGAATATCCGAAGACGTCATGCCCTGGTGCACGAAGCGGGCGTCGGGGCCGACGATTTCGCTAAGGTGGGTCAAAAAGGCGATGACGTCATGCTTGGTGGTGCGCTCGATCTCGTCGATGCGGGCGACGTCAAAGCCATAGTCGCCATGCTCAGCCTTGCGGGCATTCATGACGTCCCAGATGTTCTGCGCTGATTCCTTGGGCACCACGCCCAGTTCGGCCAGCTTGGTGGTGGCATGCGCCTCGATCTCGAACCAGATGGCGAACCGGGTCTCGGCCGACCAGATGGAGACCATTTCGGGGCGGGAGTAGCGCGGGATCATGGGGTTAGGCTTTCCGGTTCAGAAGGTGATTCAGGCGGTGCGGCTGGTAGCGGCGGCGCGGATAGCGGCGATGCGGGGAGCATAGGTAGTCGGATCATTGCCGCCATAGACGGAGGAGCCGGCGACAAACACATTGGCGCCCGCGTCAGCAACGGCGCGGGCATTGTCGGGCGTGATGCCGCCATCGACTTCGAGGTCGATGGGGCGGTTGCCGATCAGCGCATGGGCCTGGCGCAGCTTGTTCAGACTCTCGGGGATGAAGCTCTGGCCGCCAAAGCCGGGATTGACCGACATGACCAGCACCAGATCGACATCGGCGATGACGTGTTCGAGCACAGAGATGGGCGTGGCCGGGTTGATGGCGACGCCGGCCTTCTTGCCCTCGGCCTTGATGAGCTGGAGCGAGCGGTGCAGATGCGGGCCGGCCTCGGCATGAACGGTGATGATGTCGGCGCCCGCCTTGGCAAAGCCGGGGATATAGGGATCGGCGGGGGCGATCATCAGATGCACGTCAAAGGGCAGGGTGGTCAGCTTGCGCACCGAGGCCATGACCTGGGCGCCAAAGGTGATGTTGGGCACGAAGTGGCCATCCATGATGTCGACATGGATATAGTCGGCGCCGCCCTGAACGATGGCCTCGACCTCGGCGCCCAGGCGCGCGAAATCGGCCGACAGGATCGAGGGGGCAATGCGGATGGGACGGGACGTCATGGACTGGCACCTCAGCCGGGAGGGGTATGGCTGCTATAGGGCGGGACGGGGCCCCAGGGCAAGGGCGCTTGCCAGGGTGAATGACCAAGATTCCCCTGTGGCATAAACCATAGGGGCAGGTGAGGCGGGACATCAGTCACCCGATGCGTTAACACTTTGTCAACCATTGCGGAGGTTGGCATGCGCGTCCCATCGATCGGCGTGACACTCGAAGAACGGCGGTTCATCCGCGAGATCGTGCGCGAGGGCTACGTCGTGGCCGAGCGCATGATGGCTCGCTACCAGGACCCGGCGCCGGGCATGTTGATGCAGATCGCCCATTTGGGCCAGTCGGGCTGGGCGCGGTTGCGGGGTCTCGTGCGCGTCGACGCGCGGGGCTGACGGAGGGCCTCGGACCTCACAAATCTGCGATAGGCGTTCGGTCGCATTGCTTTGCAGGGATTGTGCGCTAGAACAGCCCGGCAACGGGAGCGTACGGGTTTGGAATTCTCACTGCCACTGGTGTTCGGCGCAGGCGTGCTGAGCTTCCTCAGTCCCTGCGTGCTGCCGTTGGTGCCGCCCTACCTCACCTATATGAGCGGCGCGAGCTTTGACCAGTTGCGCGAGGAGGGCACGACAGCCGGGGCCTTGCAGCGCCGAGTCGCCTTTACTTCGCTGTTCTTCATCCTGGGCTTCACCGTGGTGTTCGTGGCGCTCGGCGCGACGGCGACGGCATTTGGCCAGGCATTCCGGCAGGCGCTGCCGATCCTGACCCCGATTGCGGGTCTGCTGATCATCGCCATGGGGCTCCACTTCATCGGCGTCTATCGCATTGCCCTGCTCGACCGGCAGATTCGCCATCAGGGGCCGGGGGTCGCCAGCGGCCCGCTGGGTGGGTTCCTGCTCGGCCTGGCCTTTGCCATCGGCTGGACGCCCTGCATAGGCCCGGTGCTGGCAGCGGTTCTGTCCGTGGCGGCCAGCAAGGGTACCGCCTGGGAAGGCGCCGGCCTGCTGGGGCTCTATTCGCTGGGGCTGGGCGTGCCGTTCTTCCTGGCGGGTATCGCCATCGGCCCGTTCCTGGCGTTCTTCCAGGGCTTCAAGAAACACCTCCATACGGTCGAACGGGTGATGGGTGTGCTGCTGGTGATTACGGGCCTGCTGTTCCTCACTGGCAACTTCACCCGGCTATCCTACTGGTTCCTTGAGACCTTTCCGGCGCTGGCCAATTTCGGCTAGGTCGGTAAGACGCGCTTAACCCTTGTGGGCAAAGCAAATCTTGTCACATTGTCGTGTTCAGGTCTGGTTTACAGGTCGGGGTCATAGTGCCTGCGACCGAGGAAACCATGCAGATTGCACTGAACCACAAACGTCCCGATGAAAGCCGGGATGCCCAGGCCCTGACGGCACACCCCGCCGCGGCGCTGCGCATTGTGGTCCAGGTGCGCGACAATATTGCCGATGTCGAGGCCGTCTGGCGCACATTGACCGCCGGTGCCATCGAGTCTCCCGGTCAAAGCTATGATTTCATTGCCGCCTGGGTGCGGGACCGCAAGGTGCCCGGCAGCCAGCAGCGCTATGTGGTGGGCATGGTCGATGACGTGCCGGTGGCGCTGCTGCCGCTGCATCGCAAGCGCGTTTATGGCCTGCCCATATTCACCTGGTTCCCCGGGGCTCATGCCGGCTGCTATGCGCCGGTGGCCGATTATGCGCGCCTGGCGGCGCTGGGGCCCGATGGTCGCCGTGCGCTGTGGTCGGCCATGACGGGCGCGCTCAGCGGTGGCGACGTGGTCTATCTGCGCTCCATGCCGTCCGAGGTCGGCGGGCATGAGGGTGTGTTCGACGAACTGGGCACCACTCTGGCGGTGGAGACGCTCTATCGCTCGCAATATTCCAGCTGGGAAGAATGCGACCGGCTGCAGCGCAACAAGTCGCGCCGCAAGCATGACCGGCAGCAGGGCGACCGGCTCAATGCCATGGGCGAGGTCAGCTTTGAGGAGATCCGCGCCGGCGGGGATACCGAGGCGGCGATTGCCACCATGTTCATGCAGCGTTCGGCGCGCTTTCTGGCGATGGGCATCCGCGACACCTTCGTGCTCGACGGCCTGATCGACTTCTACCAGGATTTGGCGCGGGCCAGCTCGGGCGCCGATGTGCGGCTGCATGTGCTGCGGCTGGACGGCGCCATTGTCGCGGTGCGCTACAACATCGTCCATGGCGACCGGATGTTCTGCCTGATCTCCTCGATGAGCGATGATCCGGCCATCCAGAACGGATCGCCCGGCAAGCAATGCCTTCTGCGCGTCATGCAGACCGTGTTCGACCAGGGTATCCGCGTGTTCGACATGGGCAGCGGCTATACCGACGAGAAGCGGCACTGGTGCAATGTGCAGTTGCCGCTCCACCAGCACTATGTCGGCTTGACCCCGCAGGGGCAGGTGATCGTGGCGGCGCACCAGGCCTTCCAGCGCACGCGCGCGCGCATCAAGGCCAATCCGCAGCTGAAATCGGCCGTCCGCTCGCTGCGTCAGCTGATCGATCGCGTGACCCGCCGCGGCGGCACGCCGACGCCCCCCCCTGCGACGGCCGAGTAAACCTCAGATCAGCTTGAGCGCCCGCAGCGATGTGTGGCTGGATTTGCCGATGATGATGTGGTCATGCAGGGTTATGCCCAGCGGCTTGGCCACGTCGGCGATTTCGCGGGTCATCCGCACATCGGCGGAGGAGGGGGCAGGGTCCCCCGAAGGGTGGTTGTGCACCAGGATCAGCGCCGTGGCGGACAGCTCCAGCGTGCGCCGGATCACCTCGCGGGGATAGACCGGGGTGTGGTCCACCGTGCCGGTCTGCTGCACCTCGTCGGCAATCAACCGGTTTTTCTTGTCGAGGAAGAGAATGCGGAACTGCTCGATGGACTGATAGGCCATCTGGCTGTTGCAGTACTCGATCAACTGGCTCCACGACGACAGGATCGGCTGCTGGGAATCGATGCGGTCGCGCCCGAAGCGGGCAGCCACGGCCTGGATCACCTTGAGATGGGCGATGGTGGTGTCGCCCAGGCCCTTGATCTGGCTCAGCCGCGCCTGGCTGGCGTTGAACACGCCCGAAAATGACCCGAACTCGCGCAGCAAGGTCTTGGCCAGCGCCTTGGTATCCTTGCGCGGGATGATCAGCTGCAGCGCCAGCTCGAGCAGCTCATAGTCTTCCAGCGCATCGCCGCCGACCTTGAGGAAGCGGTCGCGCACGCGTTTGCGATGTCCGGCATGGTCATCGGCTTCCGCCGATGCGGGGGTAAATCCGGCCTCGTCGAATGCGTCGGGCCGGTTTGCCATCAGTCCGCCTTGGGAGCCATGGGGTTGAAGATGCCGCCCGGGGAGATGGTGAAAATCTCGCAGCCGGTCTCGGTGATGGCGATGGAGTGCTCGCACTGCGCCGAGAGCGTGCGGTCGCGGGTGACCGCGGTCCAGCCATCGGAGAGGATTTTCACATCCGGCCGGCCCAGATTGATCATCGGCTCGATGGTGAAGATCATGCCGGGCTTGAGCGGCACGCCGGTGCCGGGGCGGCCGAAATGCAGGATATTGGGCTCGTCGTGGAAAAGCTTGCCCACGCCATGGCCGACAAAGTCGCGCACCACGCTCATGCGCTCGGCCTCGGCCAGGGTCTGGATGGCGGCGCCGATGTCGCCGGTGGTATTGCCCGGCTTGGCGGCGGCCAGACCGGCTTCGAGGCTGGCATAGGTCACCTCGATCAGCCGCTCGGCCTTGCGGGAGATTTCGCCGACCGGATACATGCGGCTGGAATCGCCATGCCAGCCATCGACCACCAGGGTCAGGTCGATATTGACTATATCGCCCTCGCGCAGCGCGCGATCATCAGGAATGCCGTGGCAGACCACATGGTTGATCGAGGTGCAGAGCGAGTGCTTGAAGCCCTTGTAGAAGATCGTCGCCGGCACGGCGCCGTTGTCGCGGGCAAATTCATAGGCGATCTTGTCGAGCGTAATGGTGGGCACGCCCGGCTCGACATATTCGGTCAGGATATCGAGCGCCTGGGCGGTCAGCGCGCCGGCCTTGCGCATGCCGGCAAAGCCCTCTTCGCCATGCAGCGGGATGACGCCGGCGGTACGGCGCGCTTTGGCAGGGGCCTCGACAAAGGTAATCATCAGTCACTCCGGTTATCCCGGGGAAAATAGGCCGGTCGCCGCCCGATTGGAAGGGCAGGCGATGCGCTTGACGCGCTTATCGCACAGGGGCATGTCTCATGCTCCCTTCTCTAGGCCCTTCAGCCACGGAACATCGACATGTCCAGCGCCCCGTCCGTCACTGCCGCCCTGATCGTGATCGGCGACGAAATCCTCTCCGGCCGCACCAAGGACGTCAATATCGGCGCCACCGCGGATTTCTGCACGGACCTGGGCATCGACCTCAAGGAAGTGCGGGTGGTGAGCGACGAGACCGACGACATCGTCGCCGCCGTCAACGCCCTGCGCGCGCGCTACACCTATGTGTTCACCACCGGCGGCATCGGGCCGACGCATGATGACATCACCGCCGATGCGGTGGCCAAGGCCTTTGGCGTCGCCCTGCCGATCAATGCCCAGGCCCGCGAAATGCTCGAAGCCCGCTGGCGCCAGACCGGCACCGAGGTCAACGAAGCGCGGCTGCGCATGGCCCGCATTCCCGAGGGTGCCGATCTCATCGTCAATTCGGTGAGTGCGGCACCCGGCTTCCGCATCGGCAATGTGCATGTGATGGCCGGCGTGCCGATCATCATGCGGGCCATGCTCGAAGCCATTGCTCCCACGCTGCAGGGTGGCAAGAAGGTGATGTCGGTGACCGTCTGCGCCGCAGTGGGCGAGGGCACCGTAGGCGGGCCGCTGGGTGAGCTGCAGGCGCAATATCCTGACGTCAAGATGGGCAGCTATCCGCAGATGGGCAAGGACCGGGTGATGACCGAGCTGGTGCTGCGCTCGGCCGATCCCGATCGCCTTGCCGAAGCCGCCGAGAAAGTGCGCGCCATGGTCGATGCCGCCCATGCCAAGGCCGGGGTTGCCGCGCCTGCACAAGACTGATTGGCGCGGCGCGCGGGCTTTGCTACACAACGGCCTTCCAATTTCAACCGGGCGGGTAGCCTCGGCGCAGGAGAAGTGTTTTGAGCGAAGCCAACCAGAAGTCGTTCCCGGTGACCTGGGACCAGTTCCACCGTGACAGCCGGGCGCTGGCCTGGCGGCTGGCAAGCCTGGGGCCGTTCGACGCCGTGGTGGCCATCGCCCGCGGTGGTCTCGTCCCCGCCGCCATCGTGGCGCGTGAGCTCAATATCCGAACCGTCGAGACCGTGGCCGTCAAGAGCTATGACCACCAGAACCAGGGCGGCATCAAGGTGCTCAAGGAGATCAGCCAGTCCGTGCTCGATCTGGCCAAGAACGGCGCCAAGGTGCTGATCGTGGACGATCTGGTCGACACCGGCTCCACCGCCCGCGTCGTCCGCGACATGCTCCCCGGCGCCCACTTCGCCACGGTCTACGCCAAGCCCAAGGGCCGCGAGATGGTTGACACCTTCATCACCGAAGTCAGCCAGGACACCTGGATCTTCTTCCCCTGGGATCTGGACGTGGCTTATGTCGCGCCGATTTCGGGCGGGACGGACTGAGGGAAGACACCAGATTCTGCCTCCCCCGGAGACGGGGGAGGCAGAGTTGGGGCTGGCCGAACCCAAGGCAAATCCGCATGCCCACCGCACCTGGCCTAACGCGTGCGCGCAGCGCTCGAAGCTGCCGGGTGGAGGCGTTTTCGAAAAGTGATAGTGTGACTTAGCCAGGTGCCAGTGTTCTGGTGAGCTGGTCGCATCTCGTTTCAACGACGCGGCTACTATGCCGCCGAGTTAGCCAGCGCTCTGGTGGGCACCTACATCGGGATTTGGTTGGTCCGCTTTAGAAAAGCGAGTGCGTTCATGGTGCCCTGTGCGTCGTCGATCATCGCCTGATCGCCATTTTCCAGTACATACGTCACATAGGCATTGGCGGTCTCAAAGTCGTTCTTGTTGCCATAGTAGAGAGCCAGCCAGAGTGCGGCTTTCAAGCTGCCAGAATTGGCAGCACTGTCGTACCAGTAGAAGGCTTTCTCTGGATCGTAGAGCGGCGCGGGATCGTCCTGGAATCGGTAGTCATATACCTGCCCGGCCGCTACCTGGGCATCGACGTGTCCGGCGTACGCAGCACGAAGAAACCAGGCGAGTCCCGCAGCATCGTCCTTCAGTATGCTGCCGCGCCCTGAAGATAGAAACACGCCCACCCTGTATTGGGCATCTGCATTGCCCAGCCAGGCGGCTTGCACGTAGTAACCGAATGCCCGCCTGAGATCGACTGGAACGCCTTTTCCGAACTCGTGCAGATGGCCCAGATAGCGTGCGCCCTGTGCATCGCCGAGGGCATAGGCGCGCTCGAAATACTCTCTGGCGCGCTGCATATCCTTCTCGACGCCATGGCCGGTCATGTAGGACCAGCCGACTAGGACAATTGCCGGGCTGTCGCCTTGATCAGCCGCCAGGCTCATGAACTGGAATGCTTCCTGATGATCTGATTGGTCTTGTGCTGCGCGGCTCAACAAGCTGCCCAGTTCGCGCTGCGCAACGGCATAGCCCTGGCTTGCCGAGAGGCGATACCAGTGCTCCGCCTTCGCCAAATCCTGTTCAACGCCATAGCCCGCCTGGTACGACCAGCCGGCTCGGTATTGAGCAAGATCCACGCCAGCAAGAGCCGCCTCCATAGTGAGAGTGGTGTAGCGCTCCAGGTCCAGCGGCAGCCCATGGTCCCCCAAATACAGGGTTGCCAGGTTTGCCTTGGCCATTGGTTGTCCATTTGCAGCAGCCCGCTTGAGCCAGCGCAGGGCGACAACATAGTCTGGCGCGATTTCGCCTTGGATGAAGGCTGTGCCATAGGCCGTCTGGGCTGGTCCGTATCCGGCCTCTGCCGATTCAAGAAGCAGCGGCAAAGCCCGGTCGAAGTCGTGCTGCTGGAGATAGATTCGCCCGAGGCGGTACAGTGTTGGCGGATCGTTCGGCGTTTCCAGGTCGGCGGCAAGGCAGGCTGGGAGTGCCGCCTTCACGTCGATCTGGTTCCAAGCGATCCCCGTTTCGCGAAAGCCTGGCTCCCAAATATAGGCGGCAAGGGCTGCACACTGGTCTTTGGCGCTTAGCTCCAAGGCGCTGGTCGGGTGGATGGCCGACACGGCAATGGAAATGCAGACTACGGCGATGCGGCGCAACATTTCGCCCTCCAGATCTAGATTGTTGGCTGGGTGCTGCCTAAGCCACACAACTGCCCACGGTTCCGTCATCCAGCCCTGCGATAGACGTGCGGGCCTCGGCCTCGATTTGGTCTCGTGCGAGGGGCGCGACGTTTTGGTGCCACTCGCTCTGTCGCGCCTTGGCCCTGCTGATCGGCGCATGCCCAATGTCAAATCTCAGCGAGCCGCTCAGAACGGGACGCGCCAGGCAAATCGCTTCTGCAGCAATCCAATCGCGCTGGTCTGCCTGTGGCACGCCGATACTGAATGTCATCGTCAATAATGCAATAAACGCATGTCTAAAATTTAACATAAATGGATCGTCCAGCAATATTAATGCCCCTAATGTCTTCGGGTTGCTGTATAAATCAACTGTGACCTAGGGCCTTGGTTAAGGCTGGGGTGTCGCTACGCCGGCCTTCTGCCGCCGCTGTAGTCGATTTCTCTGTGAAGGGGGCTCGGGGGGCAGGCAAACCGGCAGGGTCTGGCGGATTTCTTGCTCAAAATTTCGTCTGGCGGAAAAGGCACGTGCCAGCCACCGGGTCTTGTCATGCCGGATCGAGCATCGCAGCGGACACGACTTGCCGCCTGCTGCCCGTCATGCTGAAATCGCCCCCGGAGTATTTTGATGACCAGCTCGTCTTTTGTCGCCACGGCACTTGTCTGTGCCACGATGGCACTTGTGACGCCAAACGCCGCCACCGCCCAGGAATCGCGCACCTGCAACATCAAGGGCAATGTGAACACGCGGGGCGAGCGCATCTATCATGTGCCCGGCCAGAAATATTACGATCAGACCGAAATCAGCGCATCGCATGGTGAACGCTGGTTCTGCACTGAGGCTGAAGCCGAAGCCGCAGGGTGGCGTAAGGCGAAGGTTTGACTGAGGCTTGGCGGCTCCCCCAACCCATTCTATCCCCCGTGTCGCACTTGCCCACCCCCCCATGCACGCGACCCCGACGCAAGGTTGGGTGGGGGCCGGGGATGGGGGCGCCTGTTCAGCAGAGGCATAGTGGGTAGCTGTGCACGGACGCTGCGCAATGGGCCTGAATCTGGGAAGACCACTGCGTGACGGGCAGTTCCTGGGTCGTTCTGTAAGTAGACATGTGGCCCAAAGGTCGCCCGTCACCGTGTCCTCGCGACGCCAAGGACCGTGCGGCGTGTTCTGCTGTCTATGCGTATGGCAAGGTCGTTGGCAGCCTGCGCTCTGCATGCTACCTGCCAAGTCACTGCGGGCGTGGTGGAATGGTAGACACACCGGACTTAAAATCCGGAGGGGGTATCCCCGTGCGGGTTCGAGTCCCGCCGCCCGCACCAGAGCGAAAGGGACACCATGATCGAAGCCATTGAGACCGGGATTGCGCCATCCTCCGTGCCCATCAGCGATGCGGTGCGCGCGGGCCAGCAGGTCTGGCTGGTGGCCATTGCCGAGGATCCGGTGAGTGGCGAAATCGTCGATGGTGGCATCGAGGCGCAGACGCGGCGGTGTCTCGACAATCTCGATATCGCCATCCGCGCCGCCGGTGGCACGCTTGCCAACCTGGTCATGCTGCAGATCTTTCTCATCGACGCCGCCGATGCACCGGGCATGAATGCGGTCTATCGCGAGTATTTCACCGCAAAACCCTATCCGGTGCGCGCCACCGTGGTGGTCAAGGAACTGCTGGCCAAGGGGCTGCGCATTGAAATCACCGCCCAGGGGGTGCTCGGCTGATGCTGCTCAAGCTCGAATTGCTCGAACAGATCAAGGCCGGCCAGGTCGATCTGGTGTTCCGCCGCTGGAGCCGGCCCAGTGTCAAGGCGGGTGGCACGCTCAAGACCAAGCTGGGCGTTATGGCCATCGGCGCCATTGATGACATAGACCCCGCCGATGTCACCGGGGCCGATGCGCGGCGTGCCGGTTTCAAGGACGTTGCCGATTTCCGCAAATGGCTCGACACCATGAAGCCGGGCCACCTGTTCCAACGCATCGAAGTCGGTTTTCCGCCCGAGAGCGACTGACCGCCATCAGAACGGCGTGGGCGCCACGAAGGTCATGAATTCGCCCGTGGTGGGGTGGGTGAAGCCCAGTTCGGCGGCGTGCAATTGCAGCCGTGCGGCGGCGGCCAGCGTTTCGGCGTCGCCATAAAACACATCGCCCAGAATCACATGGCCGATGGCCTTCATGTGAACCCTGAGCTGGTGCGTGCGACCGGTGAGGGGATGCAGGCGGACGCGCGTGGCATTGGCCTCGCGCTCCAGCACGGTCCATTCGGTTTGCGACGGACGGCCGTTTTCATAGTCGACGCGCTGGCGGGGCTTGTTCTCCCAGTCGGTCGCCAGAGGCAGGTCGATGAGACCGGAGTCCTCGGCGATGACGCCGGCGACGCGGGCGATGTAGGCCTTTGTGGTCTGGCGGTGCTCGAACTGGCTGCCGATGCGGCCATGGGCGCGCTTGTTGAGCGCCATGACCAAGACGCCCGAAGTGTCCTTGTCGAGCCGATGGCACATGCCGGCGGTGGGCCAGGTCTGGCGAGCGCGATATTCCAGGCAATCCCACAGCGAGGGGTCCTTGCCCGGCACGCTGAGCAACCCGCTCTGCTTGTCGAGCACAAGAATATCGTCGTCCTGGTGGAGGACGGACAGATAGGGCTCTTGGGGGGGCTGGTAATTGGCCAGCGTGGGCATGGGACCGGGCATGGGCATGGCTCTAGCAGAGGCGCAGCAGGTTCAGCAACAGCGCGTCGGGACAGTAAAGCGGCCGGCTTTCGTGATCGGAGCAAACCGCAGGTGCCTCATTGCGGTCTTGTTCTGCGTGTCTGCTGCGTCCAACGGCAGATGAACGCAGATGTGTTGATCCAGCCCATGTCCAGTGCCGGACGATGTCGCGGTTCGCGTCGCATCGGGACCATGCACAGGACCAGACAACCCCATGAACAGGAGACTCGCATGCATAAGGACGAAGCCAAGGGCATAGCCAAGCAGGCTGAAGGCGCTGTCAAGGATGCTGTCGGCGGTCTGACCGACAATGAGAAACTGCAGGCAGAAGGCAAGCTCGACAAGGCTGCCGGCAAGACCCAGCAGAAGATCGGCGAAGCCAAGGAAGCTGTCCGCGACGCGCTCAAGAAGTAGCGTCCGCGACAATTCTGCGACCCATGCACAGGCCGCCCTTCGGGGCGGCCTTCTTTTTTGTCGGGCTGGCACGGCGCGACCGCCCATCCTATGCTCGGGCCATGGAGACCATGATATTCGATACGGCACTGGGCGCCTTCGGCATCGGCTGGACAGAGGCAGGCGTGGCCAGGCTGCAATTGCCTGGTCTGGCGCGCGACGCGCTGCACCAGCGCATCAATCGCGACGGCGCGGTACCCGGTGAGCCGAACCGGGCGGTGGCAGCGGTGATCGACCGTATCGAGGACTATGCGGAGGGGGAGGCGGTGGACTTCTCCGATGTGCCGCTCGACCTGCAGGCGGTGTCCGATTTCAACCGCCGCTGCTACGCCCTCTTGCTGCAGATTGGCTGGGGCGCGACGACCAGTTATGGCGCCTTGGCGCGGCAATTGGGCGACGTTGGCCTGTCGCGGGCCGTCGGCGCGGCCATGGGTGCCAATCCCGTGCCGCTGATCATTCCGTGCCACCGCGTGCTGGCCAGCGACGGCAAGGCGGGCGGGTTCTCGGCGCCGGGCGGGGCCGAGGCCAAGCGGCGCATGCTGGCGCTGGAGGGCGTGGAGCCGGGCGTGCCGGCCGGGCAGTTGGGGTTTGGGTTCTAGCCATGGGCATCGAGATCGAACGCAAGTTCTTGGTCCGCTCCGATGACTGGCGCGACGCGGTCACAGCCAGTTCGCTGCTGCGACAGGGCTATCTCTCGTCCAATGCCAAGGCGACAGTACGGGTGCGCAGCACCGACGATGCCAGTGCCGTCATTACGCTCAAGGGGCAGGCCCGGGGCATCGTGCGCAGCGAGTTCGAATATCCCATCCCCATCGACGACGCGCGGGAATTGCTGGCGCTGGCGGCGCCGCATGTGATCGAGAAGCGCCGCCATATCGTGCCCTATCAGGGGCTGGTGTGGGAGGTGGATGTGTTCGAGGGGCGCCACGCGGGCCTTGTGCTGGCGGAGGTGGAACTGGACAGCCAGTGGCAGAGCGTGCCGCTGCCCGACTGGGTGGGGCAGGAGGTGAGCCAGGACGACCGCTACAACAATGCAAGCCTGGCGCGCGAGGGGGCGCCCTGGGTCGCGTCCTAGCCGCGTCAAAACGTCACGAGTAAAGAAATTTTACCGAAAAATCGTTCTGCGCCATCGCATTGGCTCTTTTGGGTCCCCATATATCGGGGACAACAAAGGAGACGAAAATGGCCAAGGATTTTGATGGCAAAGTCGCATTTGTAACCGGTGCCGGTTCGGGCATCGGCGAGGCCATCGCGCTGCAACTGGGCGAGCGCGGTGCCAAGGTGGTTGTGGCCGATCTCAAGCTCGACAGCGCCGAGACAGTGGTCAAGGCCATCAAGGCGGCCGGCGGGGATGCGGCTGCCGTGGCCGTCGATGTTGGCAAGATGGACCAGGTGGAATCGGCAGTGCAGTTTGCGGTCGACACCTATGGCGGTCTCGATCTGGCCGTGAACAACGCCGGCATTGGCGGCAAGGCGGCGCCTTTGGGCGACTACGGCTTTGACGACTGGCACAAGGTCATCGACGTCAACCTCAACAGCGTCTTCTATTCCATGAAGTTCGAGATTGCGGCCATGCTCAAGAAGGGCGGCGGCGCCATCGTCAACATGGCCTCGATCCTGGGGTCAGTCGCCTTTCCGAATGCGCCGGCCTATGTCACGGCCAAGCATGGCGTTGTCGGCATGACCAAGTCGGCGGCGCTCGACTACGCCAAGAAGGGCATTCGCGTGACGGCGGTTGGCCCCGGCTTCATCGATACGCCGCTGCTTTCGGCCATGCCCAAGGAAGCCCATGACGGGCTCAAGGCCATGCACCCGATCGGGCGGCTGGGCACGGGCGACGAAGTGGCGGCGCTGACGCTGTTCCTGCTGTCCGACGCCGCATCCAACATCACCGGTTCCTACCACGTGGTAGATGGCGGCTTTACTGCGCAATAGCCCTCGCGCAGTAGCAACTGGGGCGGCCATCTTGGTCGCCCTTTTTTGCGGCTATTGCCAGCGCTTGAAGCTGCGAAGGTGATCGAGCGACTTGATCACGGTGCGGGTGATGGCCTCGACGCTGTCGGTCACCGGCACGGGCAGCACGTTCTCGCTGGCGGGGTCCGGCACTTCAAGCGTGGCGAACTGGCTGTCGAGCAGGCTGGTGGGCATGTATTCATGCTGTCGCCGCGCCATGCGCTCGCCAATGACCTCGCGGCTGCCGTCGAGATAGACGAACAGGATTGGCTCGCCAGCTTTTTCAACCAGATAGTCTCGATAGACCTTCTTGAGCGCCGAACAGGCGCCGACGGATGCGCCCTTGCGCTCGGCGGCTTCGTGCAGGGCCACGGCGAGCTTTTCCAGCCAGGGCCAGCGATCCTCATCGGTCAGCGGCGTTCCCGAGCGCATTTTCTCGACGTTGGCAGGCGGATGATAGCCGTCGCCGTCGAGGAACGGCACATGCAGCCGGCGGGCGATGGATTGCCCGACCGTGGATTTTCCCGATGAGCTGACGCCCATGGCGATGATGATGCGGGCAGGGGAGAGCGACATGGGTCAGACCGTGGCTGTAAAGGCGCCATCCACGTAGAGGATGTGGCCGTTGACGAAGGCGGCGGCAGGTGAGGCGAGAAAGACGACAGCGCCGCCCAGTTCTTCAGGCTGGCCCCAGCGGCCCATGGGGGTGCGGGTTTCGATCCAGTTGTTGAACTTTTCGTCCTTGAGCAGGGCCTCATTGAGTTCGGTGGCAAAATAGCCTGGCGCGATGCCGTTGACGTTGAGGCCATGGCGGGCCCAGTCGACGGCCATGCCGCGCGTGAGATTGGCGACCGCGGCCTTGGTGGCGGCATAGGGGGCCACCGACGGGCGCGACATGTCCGACAGCAGCGAGCAGATATTGATGATGCGGCCGGCGCCGCGGGCAATCATATAGCGGGCGACGGGCTGGCTGACGTTGAACACCGAGGTGAAATTGGTGGCGATGACCTGGTCGAATTTTTCCGGCGGGAAGGCCTCAAGGCTCGAGCGGAACTGCATGCCGGCATTGTTGACCAGGATGTCGATGGGGCCGATCTCATCCTCGATATGGGTGATGGCCTCGTTGATGCTGTCGCGGCTGGTGACGTCGAAGGCCACGGCATGAACGGTGGCGCCGGCTTCGGCGAGATCCTTGGCGGCAGCGCCCAGGGCGACGGTGTCGCGGGCGTTGAGCACCACGGCGGCGCCGGCCTCGGCCAGGGCACGCGCCATGGCCAGTCCCAGGCCGCGGCTCGAGCCGGTGACCAGGGCGCGCTTGCCGGTCAGATCGAAGGGGGATGGCATGGGGCGTCTCCGATTTGGCGGGTCTGGGATCTGCGGGATTGACCTAGCAAGAAAAACTACCATACAAGACGGCGAATTTGGGCCAAAAATGCGTGATTGCGGCTTCCGTCCGCCGCCGTATTGTGGTCAGGTTCGCCGCCGCGCGCAGCGTCGTGTGCGCATGATAGACGAAAATCCTCGGAAGGACTGCTGGTATGTCGACAGCTGATATTGGCCTGATCGGCCTTGCTGTGATGGGCTCGAACCTGGCCCTCAACATCGCCGAAAAAGGCTACACCGTCGCCGTACACAACCGCACCGCGTCGCGTATTGATGACTTTGTCGTCACGGCCAAGGCACAGGGCCTGGACGGCAAGGTCATCCCCGAAGCCGACCTGGCCAAGTTCGTTCAGGCCATCAAGGCACCGCGCTCGATCATCATCATGGTCAAGGCCGGCAAGCCGGTGGACGAAATGATCGAGGAGCTGCTGCCGCATCTGGACAAGGGCGATGCCATCATCGAGTGCGGCAATTCGCTGTTCACCGATACGCAGCGCCGCTTCGATTATCTCAAGCCCAAGGGCATCGGTTATCTGGGCGTCGGCGTTTCGGGTGGTGAAGAAGGCGCCCGTCACGGTCCCTCCATCATGGTGGGCGGCTCCAAGGAGCAGTGGCACAATGCCGAGGCCGTGCTGACCGCGATCGCCGCCAAGTTCAATGGCGAGAGCTGCTGCGCCTATCTGGGCGAAGGTGGCGCCGGCCACTTCGTCAAGACCATCCACAACGGCATTGAATATGGCGACATGCAGATGATCGCCGAAGTCTATGGCGTGATGCGCGATGGCCTGGGCATGTCGCCCAAGGATTGCGCCGCCGTGTTCAAGGAATGGAACAAGGGCCCGCTCAACTCCTATCTCATCGAAATCACCGGCCATGTGCTGGACGCCGTCGATGGCGAAACCGGCAAGCCGCTGGTCGAGCTGATTCTCGACAAGGCCGGCCAGAAGGGCACCGGCGTCTGGTCCGCCATTGCTGCCCAGCAGATGGGCGTGCCGGCAACGGCCATCGAGGGCGCCGTGGCGGCCCGCTCGATCTCGTCGCGCAAGGATGAGCGCGTGGCGGCCGAGGCCATCTATGGCAAGCCCGATCGCGCCAAGACCGACGTGACCCTGGCCGAGCTGGAAAAGGCGCTGCTGGCCGGCAAGATTGTCAGCTATGCCCAGGGCTTTGCGGTGATTGCCAAGGCATCGGAAGAAAACGGCTGGGCGCTGCCGCTGGCCACCATCGCCAAGATCTGGCGCGCCGGCTGCATCATCCGCTCACGTTTCCTCGATCAGATGAGCTCGGCCTATGCCAAGGGTGGCAATACCAACCTGCTGGTGGTGCCCGATTTCGTCGCCATCATGAAGGACAGCCACCCCAGCCTGCGCAAGGTTGTGGCCGCCGCTGCCACCGGCGAATTCCCCATGATCTGCCTGTCTGCGGCGCTCAGCTACTTCGACAGCTACCGCCAGGGCCAGGGCACAGCCAATTTGATCCAGGGCCAGCGTGACTTCTTCGGCGCACATGGCTTCGAGATCGTCGGCCGCGGCACGGACCTGCACGGCACCTGGCCATCAACGCTGGGCAAGTGAGCCTCTGAGTGATTTAAGGAAGGCGCCGGTTCACCCCGGCGCCTTTTGCATTTCTGTCTGGAAGAGTCATGGGTTCGCGCAGCTTCAAACAGGCGCTGGCATTGCGCTGGAATCGCATCTGGCTGCCGCGGTTGCGGCGACGGGCGCTGTTCATGCTGGGCGGTGTGTTGGTGGGGCTGGCGGCGGTGGCCATGGCCTTCCTGGCCGACGGCGCACAGTCCTGGTTCTTTGTGGTGGCGCGACAGTGGCCCTATCTGCCCTTGCTGGTGACGCCGCTGGGCTTTGCCCTGCTGGCCTGGGTTACCAAGCGCTATTTTGATGGTGCACAGGGGAGCGGCATTCCGCAGGTGATTGCGGCGCGCCAGTTGAGCGATCCCGGGGCCAAGCAGAAACTGGTGTCGCTGCGACTGGCTATAGCCAAGATGGGGCTGTTGACCGCCGGCCTGGCCATTGGTGCTTCCGCAGGGCGCGAGGGGCCGACCGTGCAGGTGGGCGCCTCGATCATGTATTTCCTGGGTCGCTTCGCGCCGCACCGGCAGCCGGGGTTGCTGCTCGCTGGCGGTGCGGCAGGCGTTGCGGCAGCCTTCAATGCCCCATTGGCCGGCATTGTGTTCGGCATCGAAGAGATGAGCCGTTCCTTTGAGCTGCGGACCAGCGGGTTGGTGTTGGGCACGGTGATCGTCGCAGGGCTGACCTCGCTGGCGATCCTGGGCGATTACACCTATTTCGGCCGCTCCAGCGTGACGCTGGCCCTGGGCACTCATTGGCTGGCGGTGCCGGTGGTGGGTGTGGTGTGCGGGCTGGCTGGTGGCGGATTCAGCCGCGTTGTCATTGCCTTTGCCGTCGGTCTCCCTGGCCGCGCGGGCGCGCTGGTGCGGCAGCATCCGGTCGTGTTCGCGCTGGGCTGTGGGCTGATCGTGGCCCTCTGTGGGGTGGCGACTGGCGGCGCGGCCTTTGGCACCAGCGCCGAGCAGGCCAAGGCCATTCTGGCCGGTGAAGAGGTGACGGGGCTGTTTGGCCCGCTCAAGCTGATCGCCACCATGGTCACGTCGATCAGCGGCATTCCGGGCGGCATCTTTTCGCCGTCTCTATCTGTCGGCGCTGGGATTGCCAGCCTGTTGCAGGGGCCGCTGCAGATCCCGATCGGCGCCCTGGCCATCATGTGCATGGCCGCCTATCTGGCGGCTGTCTTGCAGGCGCCGATCACGGCGGTGGTGATCGTAATCGAGATGACGGGCAACCACGGGATGATCTTCCCGGTGATGGTGTGTGCGGTGGTCGCCTCGGCGGTCTCGCGCGGCATCTGCAAGGAAGGCATCTACCACGCCCTTGCGCATGAACTGCTGCGCAAGGCTCACAAGGCGCGGAACATCACATAGCTGTCCACATAGCCGTGGACGGGGTGATTGAAGGCCTGGGGCAGGGTGCCGACGATGTCAAAGCCCATGGCCTGCCACAGGGCCACGGCGCGGGTATTGCTCGACACCACATGGTTGAACTGCATCGCACGAAAGCCCCGCGCACGGGCGTGATCGAGTGAATGGGCGCACATGGCCCGGGCAACGCCCTTTCCCTGGGCGCTTGCCGCTGTCATGTAGCCGCAGTTGGCAACATGGGCGCCGCCGCCGCGCTGGTTGGGCATGATGTAGTAGGTGCCCAGGATATCGCCGTCGCTCTCGGCCACAAAGACTTCATGATTGGCGGCAAACCAGTAGGCGGTGATGCCGGCCGGATCCAGATCGCGCTCAATGACATAGGTTTCGCCGGCGGCCAGCACAGGCGTGACGATGGCCAGAATGGCATCGTGGTCGGCGTCAGTGGCGGGTCGAATCCGGATTGCTGTCATCGTCGTCTTCATCAATGGGAGCCACTCTGACCTGGCCGGGCTGCGGCGTCTCGGGCACGTGCGGATGGTCGGCCAGGCTGGGGCGATGGCTCAGCTCGAAGCGCCAGGCGGCCACGCCGAAAACAATCAGCGACATCACCACCGCAAAGGCACAGGCGATGAACGGCGCGCCGGGGAAGTAATGACCGGTCTCGGGGCCGCTGGAATAGTAGGAGAAGATCTGCGTAGCCGCGAGCGGCCCGATGATCGTGGCGAGCGAACTGGCTGCGTTGACGGCCCCCTGCAGTTCGCCCTGGCTGTTGTCGGGTACCTGGCGCGAGAGCACGCCGTTGATGGCGGGCGGGGCGACGCCGCTCACCGTGCCGACGGCAATGAAGAGATAGAGCTGGTAGACATCTGCCGAAAACGCGATGCCCGCGAAGGCGGTCGTAGCGAACAACAGGCCGATAATGCCGACTGCCGGCTCGCCAATGCCCTTGGACAAGGGCCCGGCCAGGACAGCCTGGCTGAAGGCGAAGCCAATACCGAAGGCGCCAAGCGTGCGGCCAATCGAGGAGGAGGTGAAGTTGAACACCTCCACCGTGAAATAGCTGAAGATGGTGGGCAGCGCCTGCGTTGCCAGCTGAAGGAAGAACAGCACCACAAGCAGCCAGAGAACGGCAGGATATTTGCGCAGGGCCAGTACGGCGCCGAAGGGGTTGGCGCGGCGAATATCGAACTTGCGCCGCGAATCCCGGGGCAGACTTTCTGGCAGGACAAGCAGGCCAAACAGGAAATTGGCGAAGGCCAGTGCTGCTGCCGCGTAGAAGGGAACGCGCGGGCCGAACTCGCCCAGCTCACCGCCAAGGACGGGGCCGATGATGAAGCCCAGGCCAAACGCGGCGCCAATGAGGCCAAAGCGATGGGTTCGCTTATGCGGCGGGGTGATGTCGGCCATATAGGCTGTGGCCGTGGCCAGGGCGGCGCCGGCGATGCCGGCAATGAAGCGACCTATGAACAGATACCAGACCACCGGGGCGATCGACATCATCAGATAGTCAAAGGTGAGCCCGACCAGGGACAGCAACAGGACGGGACGGCGACCGAAGCGGTCGGACAGATTGCCCAGCACCGGCGAGAAGACGAACTGCATGAAGGCATAGACAAAGACCAGATAGCCGCCGATCACGGCGGCATCGGCGACGCTGCCGCCGGTCAGGTCCTCGAGCAGTTCGGGCAGCACCGGAACGATGATGCCCACCCCGATCATGTCGAGCAGAACTGTCACCAGGATGCAGGCGAGGGTCAGCCGTGAGCGGGTCGATGCTTGCATACTTGGTGCTTGTGTTCTTGTCGCTGGTGAGCCCGTGGATGTGTCGCGCAGTTGACACATGCCTTGCAGCCAAAGCAAGGCCGAAGGGTCAATTGAGCAGGGGCTGCGGCGCATCGACGCCACAAACTGCGCGCCTGGTCAGACATTTAGTGCGTTGCGCCGCTCGCAGCCTGAGCATCGTGTCCATAGAGCCAGGACAGGCGATCGAGATGCGCATTCGGCCCCTGGGCGGCAATGACAGAATCGCGCGCCAGGCTCATCGGCCAGGACAGGTGGAAAATGCGGCCATTGTTGAGGCTGGTGCGAGCGACGCGGCCGACGCGCGGCTGGCGCACTTCGGCATAGCGGGCAAAGGCCGTCTCTGCCGAGTCGCTGTCGACCAGCAGGGGCGCCAGCACTGCGGCGTCCTCGATACCCATTGCGGCCCCCTGGGCCTGGAAGGGGACCATGGCATGGGCAGCGTCGCCAATCAGGCCGATATGGCCGCGGTGCCAGACGGGCGTGGTGACCGTATAGAGTGGCCAGGCGGTCCAGCTGTTGCCCGCGGCGGCGAGAAGGGCCGCTAGCCGCGGACTGATCGGTTGGCCCTTGGGCAGGATCGGAGCAGTGTCCGTCTTGGCGGCGCCGGACGGGCCGCGGGCAAACAGGGCGATATTGACCTGCTGGCGGTGCGGCAGGGGGTAGCAGACGACATGGTGGTCGGGTGCAAACAGAACCGTGACCCGATCGAGCGCCAAGTGATCGCGCACCGCATCGAAGGGCAGCAGCGTGCGCCAGGCGACGCGATTGCCAAAGCGGGCATCGGGGCCCTCAAGCACCTGGCGGCGCGTCTGTGAATGGACGCCATCGGCGCCAATGAAGGCCTTGCCGCGGCTGGTGCGGGCCTCGCCTTCGGCCGTGTCGATGGAAACGGTAACGCCTCGCGTATGCGAGACAACGTCCCACTGGCGCACGCCGAACAGCACATTGATGGCGCTGACACGCCGGGCAGCCTCGTAGAGCGTTTCGACCAGGTCAGCGCGATGCATGACCACATAGGGGGCGCCAAAGCGGCTGCGCATCGCCGGGCCGAGGGCAAGCGTGGTCAGCGGCGTGTTGGCAAGTCGAGGAAAGAGGTCGATGCCCGTGGGCTCGAGGCTGCAGCCGGCGACGGCGGCATCCAGCCCGAGCCGGTCCAGCACGCGTCGGGCGTTGGGGCTGATCTGCAGTCCGGCGCCAAACTCGGAAATGCGCTCATTGCGCTCCAGCACGGTGACGCGCGCGCCACGCTGGGCCAGGGCGAGCGCCAGCGTCAGACCGCTGATGCCCGCGCCTGCGATGAAGAAGCTTTGGCCGGTGTCCGGCATGGCAGGCCCTTAGGCGGCAGTGGCGGTGTAGAGAGCCGAAGCGGGGCTGCAGGTGCCGGCGGCAAGGCGCGAGTTGAACACGTAATGCGTCGAGCAATAGGGGCAGATGATCTCGTCATCGGTGCCCATGTCGAGAAAGACATGGGGGTGATCGAAGGGCGGCAAGGCGCCGATGCACTGGAATTCCCTGGAGCCAACCTCGATCCGGCGAAGACCTTCGGTATTGTGGAAGTGTGGCGTGGTGCCGTGTGCCATCGAAAAGAACCCGGTGCGGTGTTGATTTGGCCGGACCTTATTCCAAGGCCTGAGGCAAGGGAAGGCTTGCGCGGGCAATCAGGTATTGATTTGTCGCGGCATTCCCGCGCACACAGGCTCCGATCAGCCGCCTGCCGATGGAGAAAGTCATGCCCACCTTCCAGTCTGACGGATTGACCCTGGCCTATGAGGCTGCGGGCAATGGGCCACCGGTGCTGTGCATCCATGGCTTTGCCTCGAGCGGACAGGTCAACTGGATCGACACCGGATGGGTGGAGACGCTGGTGGGGGCAGGCTACACGGCCATAACGCTGGACAACCGCGGCCACGGAGGCTCGGAAAAACCCTACGATCCCGAGCGCTATCATCCCCAGTCGATGGCCGAGGACGCCGTTGCGCTGCTCGACCATCTGGGAATCACCCGGGCGGCGCTGCTGGGTTATTCGATGGGCGCCCGCATCGCTGCCTTTGCCGCCTATGCGCATGAGGATCGCGTGGCCTGCGCCATCTTTGGCGGCATGGGTCTCAATCTCATCAATGGTCTGAGCGACGGCAATGACATCATCGCCGGTCTGCGGGCGCCGTCGCTGGATGGGCTGACCCATCCCACGGCACGCCAGTTCCGCATCTTCGCCGAGCACACCGGCGCTGACCGCGAGGCGCTGGCGGCCTGCATGGAAACCTCGCGCGACCCCATGGCGCGGGCCGATGTGCGGCGCATCGAAGTGCCGGTGCTGGTCGCTGTGGGGGAGGCCGATGTCATGGCCGGGGCACCCGAGCCACTGGCCGAGCTGCTGCCGCATGGCGAGGCCTTCGTCATCCCCAAGCGCGACCATATGCGGGCCACTGGCGACAAGGCCTTCAAGGCTGCTGCGCTGGCCTTTTTGAGCAAGACCTTCGCCGCGCACAGCGTTTCGTGAACCAATCGCATCGCCGGACCTTTGAAACGGCGATGAAAATGGCCTATATCGTCTGCCTACGATACGGCAGAGGCCAGACATGACCACCCAGGCAAAGACCCCCGTCAAGCTGCAGTCGGTTGATCCCGTCTGGGAGGCCGTACGCGCCGGCGCGCAGCAGATTGTGAGCAACGAGCCGTCGCTGACCAATCTGGCCGTGTCGGCGATTCTCAATCACGACAGCTTTGAGCAGGCGCTGGCGCATCGACTGGGTGCACGGCTGCACCACGAAGATGTCTCTGCCGATCTCATCCGCCAGGCCTTTGCGGATATCCTGGCTGACAATCCCGAAATCGGCGCCGTGGCGCGCGTGGACCTGGCGGCGACGCTGGAACGCGACCCTGCCTGCCACCGGGCAGTGGAGCCACTGCTGTTCTTCAAGGGCTATCAGGCCATCCAGACCCATCGCTTCGCCCATGCGCTTTACAAGGCTGGGCGGCGGGATTTTGCGCTCTATCTGCAGAGCCGCTCGAGCCTGGTCTTCCAGGTCGACATCAATCCCGCCGTGCCCATGGGCAAGGGCATCATGCTCGACCATGGCACGGGGCTGGTGATCGGTGAGACGGCGGTGGTGGGCGACAATGTCTCCATGCTGCAGGGCGTGACGCTGGGCGGCACCGGCAAGTCCGACCAGGACCGCCACCCCAAGATCGGCAATGGCGTGCTGATTGGTGCGGGCGCCAAGGTGCTGGGCAATATCAAGGTGGGCGATTGCTCGCGCATTGGTGCGGGTTCGGTGGTGCTCAAGGAAGTGCCCCCGCGCATGACCGTTGCCGGCGTTCCGGCCAAGGTGATCGGGGAAGCCGGCTGCGCGCAACCGGCGCTGGTAATGGACCAGATGGTGCTGGTCCACGACATGAACGGCTGAGGCCGCAAGCCAGCACTGCGCGTTGTCACCGCTAAAATGGCTGATTTCGGGGGTTGTGCGGGCGCTGGCGGTGACTAGATTGCCGGCTCAACGCAAACAGCAGGACATGTGACAGTGAAACAACCCGAGATCCTCAAGCTGCAGAAGTTCCTGCAGGTGAAGTTCAACAACAAGAACATCGACGTGCGCCCGCGCGCCAAGCTCGACGACTCGGTGGAAGTGTTCATCGGCGATGAATCGATCGGCCTGATCCATGCCGACGATGAGGACGGCGACAAGTCCTACATCTTCAACATGTCGATTCTGGATATCGACCTGGACGATATCGACTGATTTCCCGCTACCAGGCGCCGATCGGTTTGAGCCAGCGCTCCATTTCGGTATCGAACTGACGCCACGATTGCAGAACCGTGGCGTCGAACGCATAGACGGCGGCAATGCCGCTGGGCAGATAGACGGTCCGCACGCATTGGCGGGCCTGGTCTGCCTCCACCGCATCCATGCATTTGGCGACAAAGGGATTGGGCGAGATGGCATCATACCAGATGCTTTCGCTCCGATAGCCTTCGGACTGCTGCATGGGCTTGCCCACCAGGCCCGGCACGCCTGACAATGTCGCCTCACCAAACTGGTGCAGATAGACCCGGTCGAGTAGGCTGGCGCTAGTGCTGGCGCGGCTGCGCGGCAGCAGGGTAACGTCCACCGGCAGCGGCGTGACCCCGTCTGCCGCCGTCAGGACCACCTTGAGGTCAATCTGGTTGGTGAAGCCGTCCCGAATCTGCTCGCCATAGCGGAACCAGCGCGTCGGGATGTGCAATTCGCGCCCGGCGATGGTCTGGGTGACCGGCTCGCCATCGGTCAGCGCCGGCCTGGGCAGCGTCGTGGCGCGGCCCAGTTCGTCCACCAGATAGGCCGCCCCAACCGACAACAAGCCCACCAGCACGGCGATGCCGGCCAGGTTATAGGCCAGGCCCGAATGGTCGTGACGCGCCCGAACAGGGGCGGAAGGCGTGCTCATGGCCGGTGTTAACCAGTATCGGAGACGGAGAGTGACACCGCAGTGAGGGGTCAATATGCTTAATGAAGGGTTAACAAATACGGCGCCGCACCACACAAGGGCGCCGACAGGGGGCAGTGTGACCACGGAACTTTTGCTGGCGGCGTTCCTGATCGGGGTTGGGCTGTGCATCGCTGGCGCGGCGACGCATCTCTATCAATGGCGCGCCGGCCAGCCGGCTGTGCTGCGCTATGACGGCGAAACCTTCCTGGGATCGCTGGGCAATCTGGCGATGAGCTTTGTGTGCGGGCCCTATATCATGCTGCAGATCGGCTGGCGGCACGAGGACAATGGCACGCTGTCGATGACCTCGGCGCTGGTCTCGGCGATTGTTGCTTTCGGCTGGGCCTTCATTACGGGCCTGCTGTTCCTGGGCGCCTATGTGGCGATCCGCCCATAAGGGCAGGGACGCTGTCCACTGACTGACCAATACAGCAAGGCCGGTGTCGCAGCGCGACACCGGCCTTGCTCTTCAGATCCCTATCAGGGTTGGACTTTGGCGGGATCCGGAACTGGCAAGCGCTAGCGAATGGCGGCGGTGGCGACGACAACCTGGCGGTCGTCGATCATGTCGACCCACTGGCCGGCATTGGCCTGGGACTGGCGCTTGATGAACTTGTAGGGCGTGGCATTCCACAGATCGACGCTGCCCACCTGATTGTCGAGAACCAGGTCACCACGGTCGGTGCGGACCATGAGCACGGCATGGCCCTCGCCATTGGGCTGCTTGACGACCGTCATCAGCAGGGTGCTGACGGGCCAGCCCATGTCGATCAGCTGGCGACGCTTTTCGAGCGCATAGTCTTCGCAGTCGCCGTAGCCATTGGGATAGGTCCAGAACTCGGAGACCTTGTAGAGCTGTTCGTCGGTAACCGGCACCACGGCGGCGTTGACCTGGGCGTTGACGGTCAGCAACTGCTGCCAGAGAGGCTCAGTCAGCGATACGGCGGAGACCTGCTGGGCATTGGGACCGCATTCCTGCGGGCGCTGCTGGCAGAACTCGGCGTGACCGACCGGGATGCTGGCGACGCCAGCACGGGTCTGCACAAAGGCAACATTGGTCATGTCGAACGCCAGTGTCGGGGCGGCCAGCGCGGTCAGCACCAGCATGGCGCCCAGCAGTGTCGCTCCCAGTCCCTTTTTGCTCGAAGGCATTGTGTAATCTCCCTGATGGAGATCACGTTAGGGGGGGCGACTTGCGCCGGTCCGAAAACTGCCGCGTAGTTTTTATGCGTGTTTTATCGAATGGATTCCGGGCTGGTTAACCATGCAGATCAGGCACTTGGCCAGAACGGCTCAGCGCTTGATTCCGGCTTCTACCCTGGCGAGCACAGCATCATCCTGATGGGCGCCCCGGCGGCATTGTTTTGAGCCGATATGGATTGCCACGGCATCGGGCAGGCGCGCTGAGGTGTAGGCAAAGTGGTCGCTGCGGGACTGGCCGGGGTCCATCTGCCAGTTCTGGTGGTGAACCAGTATGTCTTTGCCGGCGGTATCGACGACCACAACGGTGACGCAGACATGGTCGTCATCACGGATGGCGCGGTTGGTCAGGGTCTGGGTGAGTGCAAGCCTGGTGCCGGTGATGGTCAGGGCAATGTCCACCCACTGGTCGCGCTTCCAATCCCACTTCTGGTGGTAGGGCGGGCAAACGGCGCTTCTGCTGTCGCCCCGGCAATCGGCGAGGCGAATGGTCTGCCAGGCGTAGTCGCGCCAATCCGCCTTGCCATCAGCCCAGGCTGCGGGCGCGAAGAGCAGGGACAACAATAGGGAAAGCAGGGAAAGGCGGCGCAGTGTCATCACACTGTCATAGCGCTTCGTGTGCGCCTGTGCAGTCACAATGGCGCGGGATCGGGCCCGCGCTTCAGTTCATGCGCAGATTCTGCTGCACCACGGTGAGCATTTCCTGGGCCGAGGAGAACTCGACGGCGACGCCGTCCTGGAAATGGCGCATGACGCGGGCGCGCATGCGGCCCAGGGTCACCGGCGTGCCGATGGCGGGGCGCACGTCCAGTTCGATGGCGGCGCCCGAGAGCGAGATATCGATGATCTTGCAATTGTAGCGCCGACCGTCGTCGAGGACGACGGTGGAATGACGGATGTCGGGCACGACGCGCTCGTGGCGGCGATCCTCGGGGAGATTGAGCACGTCCTTGTTGGCCAGCCAGGTCAGCTGGGCAGCCATCTTGTCACGCTTGCGCGGCGAGGCAGCGATGTCCATCAGGAAGCCGCCCTCGATCTGGTTGATGATCGTGCCCTCGATGCGGCCGATCTGATCGAGATAGGCAATGACACGCTCGCCAACCTGGCCGGCGGCCGGGGCGATGACGATCGCGTCGCCGGGTGACATTTCGAGAACCTGGCAGGGAAACTCCCGCCGGTCGGCCAGCATGTAGCGGCCTAGCACGGACACCTGCACGCGCTGAAACTTCCCCTCGTTGGCGCGGGCGCGCACAGGGGCGATGAATTGCGGTGAGGGGAGTTCGTCGCTCAGCATTCGCCTGACTACATGGCCCTGTGGGTGATTGGGATCACTCTAGGCAGGTCTGGTTAATGCATTGTTGTTTTGTGCTGGATTTGCGCAGCAATAACCGCGCAAATTGTCAGTGTTCGGTATCTTGCGCGGTTACTGTCGGCCGCCGTCCAGAACAGCCAGATGGGCATAGCGGCGCGCGCTGCGGCCATAGACAACGGCCGGCATGGCCATCGGTGTCGCCGAGCTGCCATAGGGGGCTTCATTGACGATCTTGGTGGAGACCTCGCGCACCTTGTCCTCAAGGGCGATATCATCCGGCCAGATCAGGCGCAGGCCCGAGATGCGCTGTTCCATGATGGGCTGCACGCCCAGCCAATAGGGCTCGTCGATCGCCGTCATGGCGCCGAGCAGGCGGGTGTGGGTCGAGCCGTTGTGACGCAGCGGCATCAGGATCATCTCGAAGGTGACCTTGGTGTGGATCGCCGTGGTGCCCTGGAAGGTGACCAGCGCGACGGCGTGATCCTCGGTCACGGCGCGGATGAGCGTATCCATGGCGTCGCTGTCGCGCTCGTGCCAAAGGCCGGAGAAGGAGCGGCCCTTGAGTTCACGGCAATAGCTTGAACACAGGTGCGAACCCGCAAGGCGGAAGGAGAACTTGTCGCCTTCATCGAGCTCGAGGATAAAGGTATTGGCCAAGGCATCACGAATCCGGGTGGGATCGATGTCCTTGCGCTCGGGCGCGCTGCGCGATCCACGAATGGAATTCCAGTAGTCGTAGAGCGTCTTGGTGCTCGCCTTTTGCATGTCCTGATCCGCCAATCGAAAGTCGCGCGTCCAAGCCGCTGGACGCTCCCGCCGTGCGCAGACATTGGCAAAACCGGGTCGCAAAAGCGCCCTTAAACAAAAGTTAAGGTTAACGCGGCTGTCCCGATGTGGAAAAGAAAGCTGGAAGCCGCAGGCCAGCAGCGAGTCGGAGTGAAGTGATGGTTGAACAAGGTCCCCCGCCGGAAACGGCCCAGCCCGCCGGGCGGGAGCCGGTGTTCCTGCTGCCGGGCGCGATTGCCGCGCTGGCCGGCGTGATGGTGGCGATTCACCTTGCATCAACCCTGGTGCTTAACCCCGATGGGATGACGCAGCTGATCTTCTGGTTCGCCTTCCTGCCGCAGAGAATCATCGAGGCGCCCAATGATCTGTCGCTGGCGATACCGCTGATCTGGACGCCGTTCAGCCATGCGTTCCTGCACGGAAGCTGGGAGCATCTGATCTTCAACGTCGCCTGGCTGGTGATCTTCGGCACGCCTGTCGCACGGCGCTACGGGGCAGGGCCGATGATGGCCATCTTCCTGGTCTCGGCCGCTGCGGGTGCGGCTTTCTTTGCCGCAACGACGCTGAATACCGGGGCCTTCCTGATCGGCGCATCGGGGGGTATTTCGGGACTGACCGGCGCAGCCATGCGCTTCATCTTCCAGCCGCTCATCATTGTGCAGCATCCCGTGACGGGTGAACGGGTGGTGGCTGGGCGACGCCTGGCTGGCTTCGCCGAAGTGTGGGGCAACAGCCGCGCCCGCGCGTTCATCCTGATCTGGCTGGTGCTCAATGCTGCCGTTCCACTGCTGCCGCTGTTGATCGGCGCGCAGGTGGATGTCGCCTGGCAGGCGCATCTTGGCGGTTTTATCGCCGGGCTGTTGATGGTCGGGTTGTTCGAGCGGAGCAGCGCGCCTCAGGCCGTGTAGACGTCCTTGGGATCAAACAGGCGTGGCAGGCCGGTGTCTTCAAGACGCGCCGAGCCGCTCTCGACCACCGCGCGACGATAAAAGCAGCTCTTTCGGCCGGTGTGGCAGGCGGCGCCGCGGCCGGTCTGGTTCACGGTGAGCACGATGGCGTCCTGATCGCAGTCGGTGCGCAGCTCAACCACCTCCTGCAGCTCGCCTGAGGTCTCGCCCTTTTTCCAGATCTTGCCGCGCGAGCGAGACCAGTAGTGGGCTATGCCAGTTTCAAGAGTGAGAGACAGGGCCTGCGCATTCATGTGCGCCAGCATCAGCACGTCCTTGGTGGAGGCCTCGATGGTGACGACAGTCACCAGTCCCGCGGCGTCGAAGCGCGGCGCAAACTCGGTGCCCTCTTCCAGCTGATCGTGCGTAAGGGCGGCGGGGTCAACGAAGGAAATGCTCATGGCTCCTTCTATCGCTGCCCCGCCCGGTAAATCCAGTGGCTTGTTGGCTCAGCGCCGACCGATCATGGCCAGGAAGCGATCCTGCTCAACGCGATCCTCGGCGAAGACGCCGGTGAAGCGGTGGGTAATGGTCGAGGCGCCATGCGCCCGTACGCCACGCATCGACATGCACATGTGTTCAGCTTCGAGCATCACAGCGACGCCCCGCGGATTGAGATGCTCATTGATGGCATCAACAATCTGGGCCGTGAGGTTTTCCTGCGTCTGCAGGCGACGGGCGAAGACTTCGACCAGCCGTGCCAGTTTGGACAGGCCCACCACGCCGTCGTGGGGCAGATAGGCGATATGGGCCTTGCCGACGAAAGGCACCATGTGGTGCTCGCAATGGGAATTGAAGGGGATATCACGGACCAGCACGATGTCATCATAGCCGCCGACATCACGGAAGGTCTTGGAGAGGACCGTTCCAGCATCCTGTTCGTAGCCGGCGAAGAACTCGCCATAGGCCTTTGCCACGCGGGCAGGGGTCTCGAGCAGACCCTCGCGCGAAGGATCATCGCCGGCCCAGGCGATCAGCGTGCGCACTGCCGCCTCTGCTTGGTCCCTGGAGGGGCGCTGGACGGGAGTGGTTGGGGCAGGCACGGCGCCGAGCGTCTTGGGATGGGCATCCATGGGGTGGCTCCTTTGCACCAAGACATTACGCAGCCGCGTTGATTTCGGACCACTGGTTCGCGCGGCCCTGACAGAACGCCAGGGAAGACCTATATAGGCAGCGTCCGTGACCGCGACAAGAAACAGAATTGTTCGATAAATGGAACTGAGCGAACTCTATTCGCAGAAAATCCTCGATCTTGCGGGCAATGCGGTGCAGCCGCCTCGCTTGGAGCGGCCTGATGCATCGGCGCGTAAGGTCAGCCGGGTATGCGGTTCGGTGATCGAGGTCGACATCAAGCTCCGCGATGGGGTCATCGTTGGTTATGGTCATGACGTGTCGGCCTGCGCATTGGGGCAGACGTCGGCAGCCGTCGTGGCGCGCGAGATCGTCGGCACACCTGTTGCGGAGTTTCGCGCGGTGCGGGAGACCATGCACGCGATGCTCAAGGCAGAAGGCGCCCCACCGCAGGGCAAATGGAGCGATCTGGGCTATCTCGAGCCGGTCCGGGCTTTTCCCGCCCGGCACATGTCGACGCTACTGGTGTTTGATGCGGTGGTGGAGGCGTTGGAAAAAGCTCAATCGCCAGAATCGCTTAGGGCAGCGCCTTGATGGATCGAGTCGTGTCGTTTTTCTGGCGCGTGGTGGACCTGCCGTTCAAGCTGGCCGCAGTTTTTCTCATCACCGTCTATCGCTACACGCTCTCTGCATTTACCGGACGAACCTGCCGGCACCTGCCGACCTGCTCGGAATATACCGGCAAGGCCATCTGGACCTTCGGCTTCTGGCCGGGCGGCTGGATGGGCCTGGCCCGGTTCTGGCGCTGCCGTCCGGGCGGCACACATGGCTACGATCCGGTGCCCGACAGTCTGCCGACTGCAGGGCGGTGGTATCGGCCCTGGCTCTATGGCCGCTGGTCCTGAGACAGTGACTGTTCTGCGTTGTCAGGACTGAGATTTTGGCGCCCTTGGCTGGAAAAGGCCAAAATCCGTGCTAGACAGGCCGCCTTGTTGTGACAACCACAACAGCAAACCCAATTTCTGGAGACTTAAAATGTCGATCAAGGTGACGTTCCCCGATGGTGCAGCTCGCGACTATACGCGTGGCACCACCGGCACCACCGTGGTCGAAGGGATCTCCAAGAGCCTGGCCAAGAAGACGGTCGCGATGCGCTGGAACGGCGTGCTGTCGGACCTGAGTGACCCGCTCAACGAAGACGGCAAGATCGAGTTCGTCACGCGTGATAGCGGGTCCAAGGACGTGCTGGAGCTGATCCGGCACGATGCCGCACACGTGCTTGCCGAAGCGGTGCAGGAGTTGTGGCCGTCCACGCAGGTGACGATCGGCCCGGTGATCGAAAACGGCTTCTACTACGACTTCAAGCGCGATGAGCCGTTCTCGGAAGAGGATTTTCCGGCCATCGAGAAGAAGATGGCCGAGATCATCGAGCGCGGCGCCGCCTTTACCAAGGAAGTCTGGACGCGCGACCAGGCCAAGGATTTCTTTGCCGCCCGTGGCGAGAACTTCAAGGTCGAGCTGGTTGACGCCATTCCGGCCGAGCAGTCGCTCAAGATGTACAAGCAGGGCCAGTGGATCGATCTGTGCCGCGGCCCACACATGCGCAGCGTCAAGGACGTCGGCATGGCGTTCAAGCTGACCAAGGTGGCCGGCGCCTATTGGCGTGGCGACAGCAACAATCCGGTGCTGAGCCGCATCTATGGCACGGCGTTTGCGACCAAGGATGAGCTGGACGCTTATCTGCACATGGTGGAAGAGGCCGAAAAGCGCGACCATCGCAAGATCGGCCAGGAAATGGACCTCTATCATTTCCAGTCCGAGGCGCAGGGCAGCGTGTTCTGGCATCCCAAGGGCTATGTGCTGTTCAACCAGATGGAGGCCTATATCCGCCGCCGTCTGAATGGCTCGGGCTATGTCGAGGTCAAGACGCCGCAGCTGATGAGCTCGAAGTTCTGGGAGCAGTCGGGCCATTGGGGCAAGTATCGCGAGAACATGTTCGTGGTGCCTGACGAAGTGCCCGGCACCGAGGATGAAGGTCCGGTGCTCAGCGGCAAGGGCGAGCTGATGGCGCTCAAGCCGATGAACTGCCCGGCGCATGTGCAGATCTTCAACCAGGGCATAAAGAGCTATCGCGACCTGCCGCTACGCATGGCCGAGTTCGGCTGCTGCCATCGCAATGAGGCCCATGGTGCGCTGCACGGGCTGATGCGTGTGCGCCAGATGACGCAGGACGATGCCCACATCTTCTGCCGCGAAGACCAGATCCAGTCGGAGACCGAGCATTTCGTGCATCTGCTCTATTCGGTCTACGCCCACATGGGCTTTGACAATGTGGTCATCAAGCTGGCGACGCGTCCGGAAAAGTTCGGTGGTACTATCGAGCGCTGGGATGCGGCCGAGAAGGCGCTGGGCGATGCCCTGCGCGCCACCGGCTATGATTTCGAGATCGCAGAAGGCGAGGGCGCCTTCTATGCGCCCAAGCTTGAGTTCCACCTTAAGGACGCCATCGGCCGCAGCTGGCAGGTGGGCACGTTGCAGCTCGACTATGTGCTGCCCGAGCGCCTTGACGCGACCTACATCGCCGAAGACGGCTCGCGCCAGTATGCGGTGATGCTGCACCGGGCGATCCTGGGGTCGCTCGAGCGCTTCATCGGCATGCTGATCGAGAACTACGCCGGCAAGATGCCGATGTGGTTGGCCCCGACCCAGGTGGTGGTGGCGACCATCGTCTCGGAAGCCGATGGCTATGCCGAAAAGCTGGTGCGCCAGCTCAAGGCCGCCGGCATCCGTGCCGAGCTCGACGTGCGCAACGAGAAGATCAACTACAAGGTGCGCGAGCATTCCGTCGGCAAGGTGCCGCTGATGTTCGTGGTCGGCAAGCGCGAGGCCGAGGAGGGCACGGTCTCCGTGCGTCGCCTCGGCACCGAGGGCCAGAAGGTCGAGCCGTTCATGGATGCCCTGGTGTCCCTGATGGCCGAAGCGACGCCGCCGGACCTCAAGGAAAAGGCTGCCTGACGCCATGCCGCAAAGACCGTCCAATCGCGAGATCAAGGCACTGACCCATCTGGGTGAGGACAATGCGCTTGGGCCGGGCGATTTCAAGGATATCGGCGAAAAGGTATTTGCCGGCATGCTCAAGAAAGGCTGGGTCATTCCAGCCGAGGGCATGCCCGGCAAATACCGGGCCACCATCAAGGGCCTGACGATCCACGAAGGTGAGATCATCTTCGCGGGTCGCCTGCGCAGCTGACGGGAGGGCGAGCGTGGCCGATCCCATCGTCATAACCCGCTCGATTTCCATTGACCCGTCCGAAATCGAAGAGAGTTTTGTCCGCGCGGCCGGCCCGGGCGGACAAAATGTCAACAAGGTGTCGAGCGCAGTGCAGCTGCGCTTTGACCTGGTCAACTCGCCCTCGCTGCCAGAGCCGGTGAAGCGGCGTGTCGCTGCACTGGCCGGGCGGCGCCTGACCAAGGCCGGCGTCATTGTCATCACCGCCAATTCCCACCGCGACCAGCCAATGAACCGTGCCGATGCCCTGGCGCGGCTGGTGGAACTACTGGTGGCCGGCACGCATGTGCCCAAGTTCCGAGTGGCGACCCGACCGACGCTGGCGTCCAAGAAACGACGCCTGGAGGGAAAATCGATCCGCTCCGGTATCAAGCGTCTGCGGTCGAGCCCTGATGACGGGCAGTGATGTCGGACGTGTTCCGCACATGGCGGCCAATGATTGGTATTGAAGGCTGTTGCACTGTCATTGGTTTGCAGAGCTGCCATGCGGCAGCCATGCGCAATCGGGGGCAGAATTAATCATTAAGCTGCGCCATACTTGCGTCATTTGAGTTCTGACGCGACATCGTCTTTCCGGGTTGGTATTGTCTGTCGCACAGCGTGAGGGTGTACGAGCTATGAAGATTGCCATCGTAGGGTCCGGCTATGTCGGCCTGGTTACGGGTGTCTGCCTTGCGGACTTCGGCCACGATGTCGTGTGTATCGACAAGGACGAGCGCAAGATTGCCGCACTCGAGCAGGGGCAGATCCCGATCTATGAGCCTGGGCTGAGCGATCTGGTCGCCAGCAATGTTGCGGCAGGTCGCCTGACGTTCACCACAAGTCTCGCGAGCGCCGTACCCAGCGCCGATGTCGTGTTCATCGCTGTCGGTACGCCTTCCCGTCGCGGTGACGGCCATGCCGACCTGAGCTTTGTGTATGCAGTGGCGCGCGAAGTGGCGGCCAGCGTTTCGGGGTTCACTGTCGTGGCAACCAAGTCCACGGTGCCGGTGGGCACGGGTGACGAAGTGGCCCATATCATTGCCTCCACCAACCCCGACGCAGATGTGGCGGTGGTGTCCAATCCTGAATTCCTGCGCGAAGGCGCTGCCATTGACGACTTCAAGCGCCCCGATCGCATCGTGGTGGGTATCGAGGATGAACGCGCCCGCGAGGTGATGTCCGAGGTCTACCGACCGCTCTATCTCAACCAGGCACCGCTGATGTTCACCAACCGCCGCACGGCGGAGCTGATCAAATATGCTGCCAACGCCTTCCTGGCGATGAAGATCACGTTCATCAACGAAATCGCTGACCTCTGCGAGGCGGCCGGCGGCAATGTGCAGGAAGTGGCGCGTGGTATCGGCCTGGATAATCGTATCGGCAGCAAGTTCCTGCATGCCGGGCCGGGCTATGGCGGTTCCTGCTTTCCCAAGGACACGCTGGCTCTGGTCAAGATCGCGCAGGACTTCGGAAGCCCCATGCGGCTGGTGGAGACCACAGTCTCGATCAATGACCAGCGCAAGCGCGCCATGTCGCGCAAAGTCATCGCGGCTTGTGGCGGCGACGTGCGTGGCAAGACAATCGGTGTTCTGGGGCTGACGTTCAAACCCAATACCGACGACATGCGCGAGGCGCCCTCCATCGACATTATCCAGGGGCTGCTCGACAAGGGTGCCCATGTGGTCGCCTATGACCCGCAGGGCATGGAGCCGGCACGGAGCATGATCGACAAGGTGACCTTTGCCAAGGGCGCCTATGAAGTCGCAAAGGATGCGGACGCGCTCGTGCTCATCACGGAATGGAACGAGTTCCGCTCGCTCGATTTGGACCGCCTGCGGGAGACCATGAACGCACCCGTGCTGGTCGATTTGCGCAATGTCTACAGCCATGGCGAGGCCAGCAAGCACGGCTTTGCCTATTACAGCATTGGCCGGCCATTGGTTGAGAATGAAACGCTGAGCCTGACGGACGCTGCTGAATAAAAGACTGGGCAAACGGTGGAGCGGCTGCTGCTGCAGTTGCTCCCCGCGCGACCGGGGAGACGCGGCGTCGACACGTGGCCGGCAGCGCAGCGCGGGACGTGCAAGGGGAAGAGAAAACCGTGAAGTTCTTCATCACCGGCACGGCCGGTTTCATCGGATACACGCTTGCCCGACGTCTTCTGGAGGCCGGGCACAGCGTGACCGGCTACGACGCGGTGACGGACTACTATGACGTTGCGCTCAAGCGCGCCCGGCTGGCCGAACTCGCTGGCTTCGAACAATTCAGCTTCCTGGAAGCACGGCTGGAGGATGCCGAAGGGCTCAGCCGAGCCTTGCAGCAGTCCGAAGCCGAAGTCGTGCTGCACATGGCAGCCCAGGCTGGCGTGCGGTACAGCATTGAGCAACCGCAAAGCTATATCAGCTCGAACCTGGTCGGCAGCGCCAATCTCCTGGAAGCCGTGCGGGCGCATCAGCCCCGGCATCTGCTGTTTGCCTCCACCAGCTCTGTCTATGGCGGCAATACGAAATTGCCATTCTCCGAGCGTGATGCGGCCGATGCGCCGATCTCGCTGTATGCCGCGACCAAGAAGGGCGGCGAGGCGATGGCGCATTCCTATGCGCATCTCTTCGGCATCCCCACCACCATGCTGCGGTTCTTCACCGTCTATGGTCCCTGGGGCCGGCCGGACATGGCGCTGTTCAAATTCGTGGCGGCGATCCTCGAAGGTCGTACGATCGACATTTTTGGTCAGGGCGAGATGCGCCGTGACTTCACCTATATCGACGACCTTGTCACCGCGGTCATCCGGCTGGTGGATCTCCCGCCGGTCAAGGGTGCGCCGGTTGAGGCAGATTCTCTGTCGCCGGTGGCGCCGTTCCGGACCGTCAACCTGGCGGGTGGGCATCCTGAGTTGCTGATGGACTTTGTGCAGGCGATCGAGAGTGCCCTGGGGCAGGCCGCCAAGTGCAATTTCCTGCCTATGCAGGCCGGCGATCCACGAGAGACTGCTGCCGATACGACGCTTCTGCGGGCGCTGGTGGGCGAGTTGCCAAGGACGCCGATCCAGGCCGGTGTCGCCAATTTTGTCAGCTGGTACCGCCAATACTATCGCTGCTGATACTGGCGTGCTGGCGGAGCCAAGCCGGCCCCCGATGCATCGTACCAAAAGGAAAGGGGCCGCCCATGGGCGGCCCCTTTGTTTCACTTGGCAGTGGCTGAGATGTTGACCTTGCCGATCAGCACCGTGGGGTCTTCCTCGGCCGCCATGAAATCCATCATGCCAAGGCCCGGGGGTTGCTTGGCCGTCAGGTCGATGGACAGCTGCTTGGCCTTGCCGGAAACGAAGGCGCTGACTGCCGCGCCGACCTTCTGCGCTTCCGCCGCACCGGCGAGCATGCTCACGATGGTGCCTTCTGCAAGGCCGGAATAGACCGTGCGCAGCGTCGCTGCGTCGCTGCCCTGATCCTGGCTGGCAATGGACAGCACAAGATCGGACAGGCCCATGTCGGTGACGTCAAGCTTGAGGTTGCTGATCGCCACGCCCATCGCCGCCATCATGGCTGCATTCTCGTCGGTGCTGAACAACGCCTCGGTGGCGTTGGCAATGGTTCCAGCCAGTTTGACTGTGGCCAGGTCCGCGCCGGTGACCGAGATGTCATTGACCTTGATTGTATTGGTGGCTTCATCCCAGCCTGCGTCGACAGTGAAGCCTGCGTCGATCGAAGTAACACCCAGAGCCAGCAGCATCTGCAGCTGCTCGTCGTTGGTGTCGGTAGGCAGATCGAGCATGATGTGGCTGGCGTTGGTGCTGACCGTGGCCGGGATGCCATTGCGATAGTTGCCCAGCGACAGATCGAAACTGGCGATGCTCGCCACAATACGGGCGGCTTCGGCTTCGGGATCCGGCACGTCCACGGCCACATCGCTGAAGGAGAAGCCGGCAAAAGCCGGGATCAGGGCGCGGGCATTGGCAGCAAACCAGGCCTCGTCCAGTTCAGCCGGGGCAGCCTGGACCGTTGCGATGGGGCCGCTGATGTCCATGGGCTTGAACGTAAAGTTGCCGAGGCTAACGGCGCCATCCTCTCCGGCAAGAATGTCGATGCCATCGACAGAAACGCCGGGGTAGGTGCCCGGCGACATGCCGTCGACATCAATGCTGGCAATCGTGATCTGCACGGGCTCGTCATTGTCGTCCGTGCCGTCGCAGCTCAGGCCATCGTAGTGGACGGGGGACGATTCAAACGCACTGAAGATATCGGCATACATATGCACGATCTTGCCCATCAGCTCGGGCGAAGGCTTGTCGCCCTGGCTTTCGAGCGCGCTGGCCAAGGTCATCATTTCCATCAGTGAGGTCTTGAGCGGACGCGCCTTGAATTCCGCGGCGGTCATCTCGCCGAAATCACAGGTGACCTCGGGCGAAGTGAAGCTGCCGCCGGCGAAACGGAAGTCCTTGTAGATGGTGGCAAAGCCATTGGCATCGGCTGCAGGCACCAGGCCATACATGCTCAGCATTGCGGCCAGGTTGACGCTGTTTGCCGACAGTTCGCCGAACTCACCGCTGCCCTGATCGCCCGCATCCAGGCTGACGCCGGCCATGGTGACCGCGCCGGCAACACCATTGGACACCTCGGACAGAGCAAGGTCTATGATGGTGGCTGTGGCTTCGGCTTGCTCGCCGTCGACGGTGGAGGTGATGTGGATGGTGATGGCCGGAATGCCAATGCTGTCGGCTGTCAAACCCGCCAATGCTTCGGCATTGTCGACAATGTTGCCGCTGAAGATGGCGCGCAACGTGTCCTCGTCCACATTGGAGCCCTCCATGGTTATGGTGGGAATTTCCACCGTCACTTCGGGCGGGACCATGGCCTGGGCGGTGACGGCTGGCTTGGTCTTGGTCTTTTCGGCCCAGGCCGGCGTCAGTGGCACGGCCACGCTGACCAGGCATGCGGCGGCTAAGACGGCAAGTCGACGTTTGGACGGCGGTCTGATCATCATGCTGGAGTCTCCCTGGAGTTTTGGCGCAATCTGAGCCATCGGCATGCGCGCTACAATAGGCAATAGACATGGTGTCGGCGCGGCGCCGACGCCAGTGTGGCCAAATGTCTGGTAGCTCAGTAGATGCTGGTGAGCACTTCCACTTCACGTGCAGCGCCGGACTGAACCTGGAACTCACGGTTGAAGACCTTGTCCCCCTGTTTGGCGAGGACCAGGTAGTCGCCCTCGGCCAGAACGGTGGCCGGGAAGGCGCCCAGATCGGTGAAGACGGTCGTGCCGTCCGAGGTCTTGACGGTCCATTCGACGTCGGCAATGGCCTCGCCGCCTTCTTCCGACACCAGCTTGAATGAGACCTGGCTTGCATGATGGTAGAGGGTTGCATCGGTCAGCTGGCCGGGTTCGACACGCAGGTCGGCCCGCACCACCGCATTGACGGTGCCGAAGTAGGAAATAACGTGGTAGGTGCCCGAATTGAGGGTGACAATGTCATTGGGTAACAGTCCCTCGGCAACCACCTGCCGCGAGGATTCGTCGGGGCCACTCAGGATGTCGAACTTGAGAAGGGCAGGGGGAATTGGAATGTCGCCAGTAATGGCCGAATTGAGCCGCAAGGCTCCAGCGTCAAGCACGACGGCGAGCGTATTGCCGCCCGGCACGACCGACAGGGCTTCGCTCGCCTGTGCGCGTCCATAGGCGACGTGCACCATGTATTCGCCCGGCGGCAGCTCGACCTGTGCCGTGCCCTGGTCGGATTTGGCTACAAGCGCCAACTCGCCGCTGGCATCGGGCGTCGTGTCGAACACGCGCCAGACGAGACCGTCTGGGATGGGCGGCCCGTCGGGCACAATGCTGGCGGTCAACGTGACGCTCTGGGGTGTGGAGACCATTTCCGCGATGGCCTCGGTGGCCTCGGTCGGCGTGGCCGGTGGCGCCTCGGTGGGCGCACGATCGGTGGGGCGGGGGCGCGGCATGGGCGGCATTTCGGCTGCCGTGCCGGCCTCCTGGGCAATGGCCTGCGTGCTTGCCAGCGGCACGGGACTGCCCAGCATGATCATCAGGGTGAGCAGCAGGGCTAGTGTCCGTTGCAAACGCATCTGGGCTCCTGAAATCTCGCGCGGCTGAATCAGTGCACCGCCTGGACGGCGATTTGGGGAAAGCTGTGTCACAGAGCTGCCGGTATGAAAACACCGCAGTGCGGCGATGAAGCAAAATTGTCTCAGTGATGCGCCGCCGGTGGCAAGGTGGCCGCAAAATGACTATGTGTTCCAGCGACGAAAAGGAACATAGCCATGCCCGCCAATCCAGCCCTGCGCGACTACCTGATGACCCGCCGTTCCGTCGGTGTTGGCTTTCTGGCTGGGCCGGGCCCTGACGCACAGCAGCTCGAGCAAATTCTGACCATTGCGACCCGTGTGCCAGACCACGGCAAGCTGGCGCCGTGGCGGCTGGTGCTGATCGCCGGTGATGATCGCGTCAATGCCGGCATGGCCCTGGCCGATATTGCCGCTCGCAAGACGCCCGGACTGGACGAGGCAAGTCTGGAGGTTGAGCGCCAGCGTTTTCTGCCGGCGCCGCTGGTGGTGGGCGTGATTTCGGCGCCGCAACCCCATCCCAAGGTTCCAGAGTTTGAGCAATTGCTGTCTGCCGGCAACGTTGCCTTCAACCTGCTCAATGCCGCCGCCGCCTTTGGCTTCGGGGCCAGCTGGGTGACCAGGTGGTACGCCTTTGACGAGGATGCCGGCGCCATGCTTGGCGCGGGGGCAGGCGAGCGTTTCGTAGGCTTCGTCCACATCGGTACGCCAACGGTCGCGGTAGAAGACCGCCCGCGTCCGCCTCTGGCTGACATTGTCCGCCCCTGGAAAGCACCCGCAGATCGCTGAAAACGGCATGGTTAACGCGCGGTTAACTTCTGCGGGTGTTAACATGTCGATAACCGATTCCTGAGGACCGTCATCCCGTCATGGGCGTGCAGCCGATTTCCGTACCCCAAAGTCTGGCCTATGTGCTGACGGCAGCCGGTGATCGGAATGGCGTTGATTTCGACTACCTTCTGCAGACGGCGATGCGCGAGAGCAGCCTCAATCCTCAGGCCAAGGCGCAAACCTCGTCGGCTGTCGGGCTGTTCCAGTTTCTCGAAGGCACCTGGCTGCAGGTGATGAAGGAAGAGGGGCCCAGGCTGGGATACGGCCAATATGCCGACAGCATCCGACGCAGCGGCGGTGGCGACTATGTCATCGATGATCCGGCGACGAAGGCCAAGATCCTCAAGCTGCGGGAAGACCCGCAGGTGGCGTCAGACCTGGCGGCCGCGTTCACCAAATCCAATGGCGACTATCTGCGCAGCCGCTTCGGCCGCATGCCCAGCGCGGGTGAACTCTACATAGCCCATTTCCTGGGGGCCCAGGGGGCCGAGCGGATGTTCACGGCAGGCCTGCAGAATCCGGACCAGATCGCGGCGGACCTGTTTCCCAGGCAGGCCTCGGCCAATCGCGCGATCTTTTATTCGAACGGCCAGGCCCGCACCATTCGCGACGTGTATCGTGTGCTGGTATCCAAGCACGAAGCAGGCGACGCCAACGCCAATTTTGCGGCGCAGCAGATGGTCGGCGGTGCGCCGACAGTTGCCGCAGCACCGCCGATCCCGTCTCGCTTCTCCCCGGAGAACATGTCGTTCACCGGCCTGTTCAAGAATGAGCCCGAGTCATTGCCTGCCACGACGTCGCAGGGGGGCGATGGCGGCGCGTTCTTTACCCAGCTTTATGCCCGCTAGTGCAACTCTTGGCAGCACTGGCCCGTTAGTTCCCATGTGTGGTTCGCGCGCTGTTCGCCTCAAAGCTGCAGCTGCGTCTTAGGTTTCGGTTAACACCTGGCGCGCACAGATTGTGGGCGCCGAACGGATCGGCCGCAAACGGCAGACCACTGCCGGCAGCCAGAGGAGGAGACATCATGCGATTGTCTGCATCTCACGTGCCGACCCATAGTATCGCCCGGCTGCCGCGAGGCTGGCTGGTGCTGGCGCTGGCACTGGCATCGTGGGCACTGGTTGGCGTGGCCTGGACGGGCCTGTCGCAGCTGTTCAACATGGTGCTGGCCACGTTCTAGTTCGCTTGGCGCATCAGGGTTTTATGGTGAACGCTTCCTTAAACCTTCGTCTTTAGGGTGATCTCCGCCGATGTGCGGAGTGTCATATGGTTGCGTATCAGGAGTTCGTGTCCCTTTCCCGGTCGCCCGACAGCGAGGAACGCGGCAGCGCGGCCCATCTCTCCGCCTTGGCCTATCTCAATCATGTCGGCCCCGCCGATGAACACGCGGCGCTCTACGCTGCCCTGATCGGGTTCCTTGAGGATCCATCGGTCAAGGTGCGTGCAGCGCTGGCTTACGGTCTGCTGCATTCGCCAGCGGCGCCGCGGCCGATCATGCTGGCGCTGCTGCATGACAGCGCGGTTGTTGCCCGGGCCGTGCTGCAGTATTCGCCGGTGTTGATCGACGCCGATCTGATCGGCCTGGTGCGAACGCTCGATGTTCCACGGCTGGTCTCGATCAGCCAGCGCACGCGCGTCAGTGCCCGGCTGGCAGCCGCTCTGATTGCCCGCCAAGACCTGGGGCTGACGCAGCGCCTGTTGCGACGGGACGATATCACCTTCATCGATGGCCAATTGCTGAGCCTGGCGCAGGCGCATGGAGAGGACGCCGTGATGCGCGGCCTTCTGCTGGCGCGCAAGGATTTGCCAGCCGCGGCACGGCTGCTGCTGGTGCAGAAGGCCACGGAAGCCTTGCGCAACGCCCGCATCGTCAAGGGGGCGCTGGCGCCTGACCGGCTCGGTAGGCTGTTGCGCGATAGCGAGGATACGGCGCTGACCGCCATTGGCGAGCGAGAGGCCAGCAACCCCAGCCCCAACTATGTGGCCGATCTGGTGGCCAGCGAGAGGCTCAACACGCGCATACTCCTGCATGCGGTGGTGACGGGCCATGTCATGTTCTTTGCCGATTGCCTGGCCGAGCTGGCGCAGACGCCGCGGCTGAAGGTGTTCACACTGCTCGAGAGCGGCAGTCGGGCCGCGCTCAATGCCCTGCTGGCGCGCTGCGGCCTGGCCGAGGGCGTCCGCAATCTGGTTGCCCGTCTGGTGATGCATGCCCGCGCAACAGACCTCGCCGACGATGCCGGCGCCCGGCACTATGTGGTGACGGCCCTGACAGAGGAACTCATCGCCGAGCACGATGGGGTCATCCCGCCGGAGCTTGAAGAGGCATTCGCCTATCTCAGCGAGCAGAATATCCTTCTGGCGCGCAAGGCGGCGCGTGGCGTGATGGCTGCGTTTGCCATTGAGGCAAGGACGCCCATGGCGCTACCGGAGGAAGAGGCAGAGGCCTGGCTGGCGCTGCCCGCGGCCTAGAAGCGGAACTGCTCGCTGAGCACGCGTTCTTCCAGGCTTGTTCCGGGATCAAACAGCAGGGTCACCCCGTGCGAGCGATCTTCGAAAACAGTGACTTCCAGCACATTCTGGAACTCGACATTGTCTGCGACCGCGCTGACAGGGCGCTTGACCGCCTCGCGGGTAATGAACTTGACCACCGCGCGGTTGGAGAGGATCGCTCCGCGCCAGCGCCGCGGGCGGAACGGAGAAATCGGTGTCAGCGCCAGCAGCGGTGCCTCGATGGGCAGGATGGGTCCGTGGGCAGACAGGTTATAGGCGGTGGAGCCAGCCGGCGTTGACAACAGGGCTCCGTCGCAGATGAGCTCATCCAGGCGGGTTTCGCCGTCGACCACGATCTGGAGCTTGGCCGCCTGGTAGGTCGAGCGAAACAGGGACACTTCGTTCAGCGCAAGGGCCTGCCGGGTCTGGCCGGAGCTGTCGAGCACCTGCATCGACAACGGATAGATGCGGGTGCGCTGGACAGCATCGAGCCGTTCGTCCAGAGCATCCTCGGAGAAGGCATTCATCATGAAGCCGACCGAGCCGAAGTTCATGCCATAGACCGGCACGCCGAGACGCATCACCCGGTGCAGGGTTTGCAGCATCAGGCCGTCGCCACCCAGGGCTACCACCACATCTGCGGTGTCGATCGGGTATTCGCCATAGCGCTGCTTGAGACGGGCGGCGGCCGCATCGGCCTCAGGCGTGCCATTGGTCACAAAGCAGATTCTGTCGGCAGTTGGGCTGGACAAGGGAGAACTCCCGCTGGGAACGCGCCTGACTAGCATGTGACAGCAATGGGAGCCAGTCGCCTTGTCCGGCTTGACGTATTTGCCAAGCGGGCAGGGCGGGGGCGGCGATTTCCCGCTACGTGTGACAGCCGGGTGGGAGGCAAAAAACTGTTTGCGCTGAATCACTTGGCGGCAAATGCGCATAATTTGAATCTGTTTTGAGCCTGGTTTTCAGCCAAACGATTCAATCTTTTCAACGCCTTAGCGATGGTTGCAGGCTATCTGAGGACTGAGCCTGCGCCCAGATCGCGCGATTTGAATAAAATTGTATCGAATTTTCAAATTCGGCGGCAATCGGCTGCGCGCATCCTGCTGACATCTACTCATCAGGGGATGGCTCAAATGTTCACCAAGTTTATCGCTACTGTTGCCGGTGCAGCGCTTTTGGTTGCCGCTGTTTCCACGGCTCCTGCCATGGCCGCGCGTCCGCCGCAGGGCATGCAGATTTTTTGCATCAACTATGCCAGCAGCTGCAAGGCCGATAGCCGCAGCTCTGTCGAGATGTCGGATCGCCTGATGGGCCTGCTCAGCCAGGTGAATTCCAGCGTCAATCGCAGCATGCGCTACCGCGCTGAGACGGGCCCGATCGACAACTGGAAGATCGGCGGTTCAAGCGGGGACTGTGAAGACTACGCGCTGACCAAGCGTGCTCGCCTGATCAGCAAGGGCGTTCCGGCAGGTGCGTTGCGCATGGCGACCACCTACACCCGCCGCGGCGAGCCGCATGCGGTCCTCATCGTCAAGACCAATGCAGGCGACTTTGTCCTCGACAATCTGGCCGCCGAGGTGAAAACGCGCTCGCAGGCCGGCTACCGTCTGCGCTCGATCGCCACAGCAGATCCGCGCGTCTGGTCGGCTGGCTGACGCTATAGACTGTCTCATTTCAGGACGGATGATCGAAGGGGAGGCGCTGCCTCCCCTTTTTGCATATTAGCTATGCAGATTCGTGAAATAGCTGGAATACACGAGGTTTTCGCCCTTGTTGCGGGTGCCAACGTTTACCATGCGGCTTTGTTTAGACTTGCCTGCACTCTATTGTGGCATTAAGAATAGATTAACTTTCTGCCGTCGCGTGACGGTTAGTGCAGACGCGAATTGGACCCGGATCAAGCTTGGAGTGATCACATGAAGAAGTACATAGTCGCCGGTGCGCTCGCTGCATCAATTGTGTCGGGTTTCGCTATGCCGGCAAGTGCGGCCGTGGTCGCTTTGCCCGCGTGCGAGACTGCTGCTGCCGATCCGTCGCCAGAGAACGTGACAGCGTGTTCGGCTGCGCTGGCCCTGTTGTCGGAGCAGGACCGCGCCGACACCGTTGCGTCGCTTTCTCCAGAACTTCAGGATGCAATTGAGCAGGCTAACTCTGGTGCGACCGGTGCCGGCCCCGGTGGTCAGCAGCAAGGCGGCGGTGGTGGCGGTGTGACCTTTACTGACACCCCCTCGTCGGGTGGCGGTGGTCCGACCCTGACGACTGATCCGAACCAGAGCACGACCACGACGCCGGGCGGTGGTACAACGACGCCGGGCGGTGGCACACCGGGTAGCCGGACCTAATCTGTCAGGTTATCGGGAATTCTAGATTGCGGCGGGCTCAGGCCCGCCGTTTTTCTTTGTGCTGCGGCAAGACGTCAGGTCGTCCGCAGTTCGCGTTGCCACGGGGGAACACTGGCACCACTGGGAAATGCCGAGAGCGTTGCTTCTCCCCGGTGCATCAAGATGCCAAAGCAACTGTCATGCCCACGCCGACGTGCGGCGTGGTGCCGCGTCGCGTCGCCAATGACGTCCCGGAAGGCAACCACGGTGGTGACCCGGCTCGGCGAATGGGCTGCAAGCCCTCGAGCGTCGGCAGTTTGGCAGGGCAGGGCGCTCTGCGCGCCGAGAGGAAGACCAGGTGACCATCAATCTGCTGCAGCCGCGCTAACCACGGGCCGATATGCAACTGTACCGTGGTTTGCGGGCTCGAGGCGATTGGTCGTGGCAGCGCATTGCGCCAGCCATGTCCGGCTTTCGTGAGATCTGGCGGCATGCAAATCGAAGCCGGTCAGTCAGTCAGAGGTGGTGTCACACGAGGCCGAGACCACACAAAGATGCGGCCGGCGCCTGGCGCCGGCCGCATGAGGCGATGTGCGGCTGCTAGCGGTCCCAAGGGACCGTTGGCTCAGGTGTTGTAGGAATAGTAGCTGCCATATTTGCGGCCATAGCCGGAACGGGTGAGATCCTGCTGGTTGAGCACGGTGGTGATCTTGGCCTCGGCAGGCTTGGACACCGTAAGGCTCTCAACTGCGCGACGCGCCTCGCGCTGCGAGGTCGATGCCCAGCGGGTCACAAAGACGATGGCGTCGACAAACTGGGCAAGATAGAGCCCATCCACGACAGGACCGACGGGCGGCGTATCGAGCACCACGACGTCAAATGATGCACGCGCCGCGTCCAGAAGGCGCTGGAAGGCCTTGCCTGCCAGCAACTGGTCAGTGGGAATATCACTGCGGCGGGAGCCAACGATCATCGAGGTGGCGGTCAGCGCATCGGTGAGCACAACCTGGCTGAAGTCCTTCTCCGCCGTGGTTTCGCTCAGCAGGTCGAGCAGGCTGTGGTCGGGTTCGAGGTTGAGATGGCGATGAATGCTGGGCTTGCGCAAGTCGCAGTCGATCAGCAGGGTGGACTGGCCAAAAAGTGAATAGGAGCGGGCGAGCGCCAGGGCCAGGGTGGTCTTGCCCTCGTTGGGCATGGTCGAGGTGACCATCACGACCTTGCCGCCAGGCCGTGGCGTGGCCGAGACCTTCATTGAGTTCTCGACGGCGGCACGTGTTCGGCGCACGGATTCGGCAAAGACCGACAGCGGCGAGGTCACCATGAGATTGGCGATGCTTTCGCGTTCAGACTTGGCGCGCTCGCGCGGGATTGTCGCCGCAACAGGCGTGCGCAGCACCGAGCTGACCTGCTCCTCGCTGGTAAAGCCGCCAATCAGGTTTTCGTAGAGCAGAGCCAGCACCACGCCCAGGCCGATGGCAAACACTGCGGCGACGGCAATGATGAGCGCCTTGTTGGGGAACGATGGCGACTGCGGCTCAAGGGCGGGCGAAACAATGCGGCTGTCTGCCAGCTGAAGATCGGCCTGGGCCCCAAGTTCCTGGGCGCGGGCCAGCAGCGTCTGATACTGCGTGCGCGCCAGTTCGGCGCCCTGCTGCAGTTCATAGAGCTGAGCCAGCACGTCGCCGGACAGTGGGCTCTTGAGCACTTCCTCACGCAGGTTCTGCCGCAGGCTTGTCTCGCGATCCTGGGTGGCACGCACGGATTGCTCCAGGTTATTGACTTCGGCGGTGGCCGTTGTGCGCAGGCGCTGTTCGATCTCGGCCAATTGGGCGCGCAGGCTTTCGGCCGAGGCGTCCGTTGCCGAATTGAGGGAGCCCACCAACTGGGTGCGCTGACGCTCCAGCTCGGCCAAGGCATCAGACTGCAGCTCTGAGACAAGGCTGGACCAGTTGTTGTCCTGCAACGACTTCTGGACTTCGGCGATGGTTGAGGTGTCGCTTGTGCGGGCTTCTGCCAGGGCCTGCAGCTCGGCCTGCATATTGGCCAGGTCCGTGCGCCCGGTGTCCTCGCTGATCAGCTGCATATTGGACTGGATGAAGTCGTCGAATGAGCTCTCAGAACGACCGATGGCGTCACGGGCCTGCGCGATGCGAGCCTGCAGAATATCGCGTGAACTCATCACGCTGTTGACCTTGGAGGCGAGCTGATCCTGGATGTAGACCTCGGTGATCGCATTGGCGAGGTCGGCAGCCTTGGCCGGATCTTCGGAGCGGACCTGTACGGAGACCAGATAGGTCAGGCCGCGCCGCTGCACGCTGGTGGCGTTGCGCAACGCCGTCAGGGTTTCGTTGAGCGCCTGTTGCCCCGAGGGCAGGGTAGGCTCGGCGACGCGCAGAAAACTCAGGATGCGGGCCGTCAGGCCCAGGGACACACCGAATTCCTTGTCGGTGGTGAGGTTTCGATCGCTGATGACACGCAGCAGGACATTGTCAGAGCGCGCAAGCTCCACCTCGCTGTCGATGCGGGCGCTGTCGGCGCCGGCAGTGGTCATCTGCGTTTCCGGGTTGAGCAGGTTCTTGTTGCTGGGGTCAACCAGCACGAGCGCCGAGGCGGTGTAGGTTGGCGTCAGCGAAAATGCGACCAGCGTGGCAAGACCCACCACCGCTATTACCGTGACAAGAATGAGACGCAATTGCCGGCGGAGGAGGCTGAATATTCCGCGAATGTCGAATTCAGTCTCTTCCATCTAGTCTGTATCCCCAGGAACTGATCGGTGTCTGCATTCAGCCCGTCCAATCGATGGCGAGCAACTCAAATCTGCGATTAAGGTTTCGATGGCGCGGATTTAGCCGGCGCCGTCGAGAGCAGGTGGGGCGGTTGGCCCGGCTGCAGTCTTGCCGCGGTCAAAGCCCCGGTGGCAAAGGCTCCCGTGTCCAGACACAGGCGGTTTGGGAGGACCACGGGCTCGGCCGCGGGCGTGTGGCCATGCACCACAATCAGACCATCTATGTCCGGCGCATCGAAGAACTCGTCCCGAATCCAGAGCAGGTCGCGCTCATCCTGCTCGGCCATGGGCAGGCCACGGCGGATGCCGGCATGGACGAACACGACGCCGGGCAGGGCGATCCACAACGGCAGGCTCTCGATGAAGGCCAGGTGATCGGCCGGGACATGGCTGTCAATGATCGCCTGCAACTGGCGTTGACCGCTCTTCTCGAACACGCTGCCGCTCATGCCGTAGGAATAGAGCGTTTCCATGCCGCCGAAGGACAGCCAGTCACTGCGCGGATTGGGGGCCTGCATGAACTGCAGCATCATCGATTCATGATTGCCCATGAGGCAGTGGCGGGTGAACCCGGCAGGCGGATTTGCCATGGCCCGGTCCAGCACGGCGGATGAAGACGGGCCGCGATCAACCATGTCGCCGAGCCAGAGGATCCACTTTTCGCCAGCAATGCCGGCCGCGTCGCGGACAATCATCTCTTCGAGCTGGCGCAATTCGTGCAGGCAGCCGTGGATATCGCCGATTGCATAGACGGCGGCAGGCCAGCGGTCAAAGCTCAGGCCGCGCGGCGGCGCTTGCCGGGGCGTGGTGCCGAACAGACTTCGAATGAAGTTGAGCATCAATAGGTTCTGCTGGCGGTTCGGCTCGCAAGGGGGGCTAGGCCCGCCGCGATAAGGGTCAGGAAGACAAAGGTATTGGCTTCGATCTCGAGACTGAAATCGGCCAGGGAATGGACAGCGCCAACGGTGATGGCCCCCAGGGCGGCGCAGATGGCCGTGAAGGAGCCCTTGCGCTGCACAAGGCCGGTGACCAGTTGCACCGTGATGGCACCCAGCGCCAGGATCAGCAGGCTGCCAAATACCAGGCCAAGCTCGGTCCAGAGCGTGAGGTAGGTGTTGTGGGCACGATCCCAGATGTAGTTGATGTCCACTGCGTCGGTGTGGATCACCGGGTAGGCCATTTCAAAACTGCCGCCGCCAAAGCCAGTCCAGGGCCGCATGGCGATCAGGCGCAGTGTTTCTGCATAGAGGGAGAAGCGCACGTCGCTGGTAGCGTCGAGACCCTCGACGCGGTCAAACAGCGACTGCCCGAACAGCAGCGCCCCCACCGCCATGGCAACGAGCACCACCGGCGCGGCGATCAGCATGATGCGGCGCCGTCCCATGGCGAGAGCCGTGATACCGATGATCGTCAGTGAAGCAACGCCGGTCGCTGCCAACCCCATGCGGGACTTGGTCGCCACGATAATGGCAATCAGGAACACATAGCCGGTCGCATAGAGCATGACGCGGCTGCCAGTGCCCTGAACGCGACCGTCGTCGCGATGCCGTTCGTGCTGGCGCATCAGCAGGCCGCTGATCCTTGCCATGCAGAGCACGGCGCCGAAGGCGAGGAAGGTCGCGAAGGAGTTGCGGTTGACGAAGGGGCCGGTTGCCGATCCGAGATAGGCCCACTTGGGCACGCCCAGGATAGTGTCGCCGGTCTGGAGCGAAATCTCGGCGTAGATCGCATAGGCCAGGATGGACAGCAGCAACACATGCAGCAGCAGCGAGCGCCGCGCATCGTTGACCGAGATCTGCAGCACCATGAAAAACAGCAGGCCAAAGCCGATCTGCCGCGTGAGCATGAGCAAGGTCATCTCGGGCGTCAGGCTGATCTGCGGCAGGTGGAGCTGAAAGCCATTGGCCAGCGGCACGGCCATGGGAATGGGCAGGACCTGAACCACGAGGAACAGGCAGGTCGCTGCCGACAGGGCTGCCGGAATTGCAATGTTGCTCAGCGGCACGCGCAGTTTCTCGCGGCGGAAACCCAGCACGGCGAGATAGATGAGGGCCAGCGTGCCCAGAAGGGCTGTCCAGATGCCCCAGGGTAGTGGCCGCGCACTGCCCAACGGTAGCGGGGCCAGGACAACAATCAAGGCAAGTGCGACGAACAGGGCGCCATTGATGCGGGACTGCCCGGGCTGCCCGCGGCTTGCGGACCGCGAACGGCTCGATCTCATGGAAATATCTGCCATGTCCTATCCGATCTGACGCCGCACATAGGACAGGAAGCGGGACTGGTCCGCTGGCGAAAGGCTGTCGAGCAAGGCGGTCACCCGATCGCGAAAAGCGTCGTTGGAAACAAAATAAGCAGCAATGGTGGAAATGCCGCGGAAACTGCGGATCATCAGGCGAATATCGTCGTCGTGATAGTTGGCCAGGTCTGCGCTGGTGCGGTCGCCCTGGCGCTGGACCAGCAGCAAGCGCCACTCAGCGATCCACTCTTCATTGAGCCCGGTGAGATAGGACAGTTGCAGGCTCTGATTGTATTGTTCGTCATCGCCCATCGACGCTGCGGCTATGGCCTGAATGACATAGGCAAAGGCGTTTGTCGGGCTTGCGGCAATGGCGCGCTGCGCAATGCTGCGGCATGTGGGTGCCAACAGGCCGCGCTGCTCGGGCGTCAGCGCCAGCACTGCCGGAGAGATCTGGGCCGTCAGGGTCTGGCCACAATCAAGCAGGAAGGCTTTTTGCGACTGGGTGGCCAGGCCGATATCGGCGCGACCTTCGGCAACCTCGACTATGCGAGCGGCGCCGGTATTGCCAGTGGCCAGATAGACACGTGTCTCCCCGATCACCGTGCGGGCGCCCAGCGCAATGGCGAACACCGCCACTACCGCCATCGCCCACCCCCCAAACATCAGGCGTTGATCCTGCACCTTTGCCCACTGTGTTGTTAGCTGACTCGTCTTGTAGGGTTCAGATTGACTGAATGCAACAAGGTCTACGCTGCATTGGTTTACGACCAAGCGGGGTCGGCTGCAGTCAAAACGGGCGCGCCGGGCCCCGGCATTTACTCTAGCGCCGAATTGACTTGAATTGTGGAAGCGGACGCGCACATCATGGCGGCCAAGAAGTTTACGCTGGCCGCAATTATTCAGAAAAACTTCCAAAATGGCAGTTGCCGGCACATCCATAGAGTAAAGCTTTCATGGCCAGACCCTTGCGTTCTGTATGGGACGATCTTGCAGTTTCGTACAACCTGAACCTCTCGATCGGCCTGGTGCTGGTGTTCAGTATCTTCGTCAATCTGCTCATCCTGACCTCGCCCATCTATATGATGCAGGTCTATGACCGGGTGCTGGGCACCGGGCAGATTGAAACCCTGATCTATCTCAGCATCATCGCGGCGTTGGCGCTGGCCACGCTGGGGCTTCTGGAAGGCGTGCGCTCCTTCCTGTTGACCCGGCTGGGCCACATGCTGGACCTGCTGCTGCGCGATCCGGTGCTGACCCAGTCCATCGTGCAGTCGCGTTCACCGCGGTTCGAGCGGCGCCGGCTGGTGGAGGACTTCGGCACGGCGCGTAACTATCTGGGCAGCCCGGCTGTGCTGCCGTTCCTGGATGCGCCATGGGTTCCGTTCTTCGTGCTGATCATTGCCACGATCCACCCCTGGCTGGGCATACTGGCACTGGTGTCGGCCATCGTGCTGTTCCTGCTGGCGCTGGCCAATGACTTTGCCACACGCCGGGCCATCCAGCAGTCGGGCGCCAAGGCACAGCAGGCCAATGACTTCGCCCAGGCCGCGATCCTGAATGCCGAAGTTGTCAATGCCATGGGCATGCAGAAGGCCGTTTCGCGGCGCTATCGCCACCATGTCGAGCAGTCCGGCATGCTGGCGCAGAACGCCGCCGATATCAGTGCGGTCATCAGTTCGATGTCCAAGGCCATCCGCATTGCCGTGCAGAGTGCAGCGCTGGGCCTGGGCGCGCTGCTGGTCATCCGCGGCGAGCTGACGTCGGGCGGCATGATTGCCTCCTCGATCGTCCTGGGCCGCGCTCTGGCGCCAATCGAACAGGTGATCGGATCCTGGAAGCAATTCGCAGCGGCCCGGGAGTCGTACGGCAACCTCAAGCGCTTCTTCAAGGCATTGCCCAAGGAGTCCGAAGCGATCGCGCTGCCGGGCCTCAAGGGGCGCCTGAGCGTGGAAGAAGTCGCCTTCCAGCTTCCCGATGCCCCGACGCCGGCGGTGCGTCGCGCCACCTTTGCCATGGAGCCGGGGACGGCGCTGGCACTTGTTGGGCCTTCGGCCTCCGGAAAGACGACGCTCTGCCGCATGCTGGTAGGGGCCATTGCGCCGTCCCGTGGCAATGTGCGGCTCGATGGTGCCGACGTCATCACACTCAACCCGGACGATACGTCGCGGGTCATCGGCTACATGCCGCAGAATGTGGAGCTGTTCTCGGGCACCGTGCGCGACAATATCGCCCGGCTGGGCGACAACAATGACGAGGCCACGGTTGCTGCCGCCAAGGCTGCCGGTTGCCACGAGATGATCCTGCGCCTGCCCAATGGGTACGACACCGAACTGGGGCCGCGGGGCGCCTTCCTCAGCGGCGGTCAGCGCCAGCGCATTGGCCTGGCGCGGGCGCTCTATGGTTCGCCGCGCCTCGTGGTGCTGGACGAACCGAATTCGAACCTCGACCAGGATGGCGAGACGGCACTGGTAGAAGCCATTGCCAGGGCCAAGCAGGCCGGCACGACGGTGGTTGTAGTCAGCCATCGTTCGACGCTGCTGCAGCCGATCGACAAGCTGGGCATCATGCGTGACGGTGTTCTGGAGCGATTTGGCGACCGCGACGACGTGCTGCGCGAGATGGCGGCCAATGCGCCGCAGCGCAAGCCGACCCTGGTGCCCGTGGGCGAAACCCAGGCCGCCGGCACGACGGGAGGCGCATCATGACCGACATGACCTTGCAGCAGCCGGGCGTACCCGGTCGGCCCGGCCAGCCGCCGGCCCCAGCCGCCGCGGAAGCCAAAATTCACCTGTTCAGCCTGATGCGCGGGCCGATCCTGCTCGGCATCGCTGTGATAGCCCTGTTTTTCGGCGCGCTCGGCTTCTGGGCTGCGACAGCGCCGCTGGTCAGTGGCGCCATTGCATCGGGCCAGGTGAGCCCGGATTCCAACCGCAAGGCCATTCAGCACCTTGAGGGCGGCATTACCCAGCAGATCTTCGTCAAGGAAAACCAGGAAGTCAAAGCCGGGCAATTGCTGATGACGCTCAATCCCGTGCGTGCGGAGGCCAGCTTTTCCGGCCAGCAGGTGCAGTGGCTACGTTTGCTGGTGACGCGGGCTCGCCTTGAGGCGGAAGCCTCTGAGGCCGGCGACTGGACGGTGCCGCCTGAGGTGGTGGATGTCGAAGACGCCGGGATGCAGGCGTTCATCGCCTCAGAACGGCGGAGCTTTGAGACCCGTCAGGCCTCGCGCAGCCAGCAGCAGCAGATCCTGGGGCGGCGCGTTGAACAGCTGCAGAGCGAGATTTCGTCGGTGCAGGCCGAAACAGCCGGCCTTGCGACCCAGCAGGCGCTGATCGAGGATGAATTGCGCGACAAGCAGAACCTGCTCGACCAGCAGCTCGTGTCGCGGTCAGAAGTCAATGCGCTCAGGCGGGAGCTGGCGCGGCTCGAAAGTGCCATTGCCGCCAACGGCGCGCGCGTGGCCAAGGCCGGCCAGAGCATTGAGGAAACGCGGCTGCAGATGCTGCAGAGCCGTGAGAGCTATTTCGAGGAGGTGGCGCAACAGGCCTCCAAGGTCAATGACACCATCGCCCAGCTCGGCGAGAGCATGGCCTCGACCGGCGATGCGCTGCAACGCACCGAGATCCATAGCCCTGTCGACGGCACGGTCATCAATCTGCGGACGCAGACCGCGGGGGAGGTGGTGCGCCCCGGCGAGACCATTATGGAAGTGGTGCCGCGCAACGATGACCTGATCATCGTTGCCCGGCTGGCGCCGCAGTACATCGATCTGGTGACGGTGGACCAGGCGGCCCATGTGACCATTATTCCTTTCGCCAGTCGCAATTCCCTGCCGCTCAACGGCAAGGTGTTGGCAGTGGCAGCGGACCTCAAGATGGATGAGGCGAGCAAGCAGAGCTATTACGAGATCAGGGTTCGCATTCCGCCCGAGGAACTGGCGCACCACAAGGGTGTCTATCTCTCCCCCGGCATGCCCGCAGATGTCACGGTCGTGGCTGGGGAGCGCACTATGCTGCAATATCTGTTTGAGCCGTTTATCAAGTCGCTGCAGTCCGCTTTCGTTTACGACTGATCGTCGAACGCCTCAGACCTGGATCATGACGCGGCGGCGCATCCAAACGGATGCGCCGCCGTTGCCTTGAGAACTGTGGAGCGTCTGGTCGGGCAGGTGGCCGCATTCCGTTCGACGGGCGGCCGCGCCGTTGGCGGCGGCGATCCCGTGTCGGCAGCGCTTCGGATCACAAGAAAATCTCATGTGGATGCGCCCGTCTGCGAAGAACGCTCATCGCTCCCGGCGTTCGATGGTGCTTCTGCGTCGTTGGCGGAAGACCAACGTCGGCTTGCGTTGTCGCGGCCGGACTAAAACTGCACTACCTGCACGAGATTTAAATCTCTCGGCGGAACGAAATGCCCCATCGAAATAGTTTGCCGGCTACGACGGGTACGAAGTCTTGCAGTATTTCCGTCATAAACTGTCAAATTAACGATCCGTAAACAACTGTTCTTGCGCTGTGCCATTTTGAGCCATATACCTCATGGCGGTAAAAATCCGTAGTCAGGGGGGAGGCGGATGGTGTTCAGTCCTGCGTGCTCCCCCTGCGACAGTCATTTTCAGCTGGGGTGTAAATCGCGATGAGTAACGAAATCAGTCGTTTCGAGCAGGATTTTGAGGTCGACGCAGGTGGCTGGGTCGGCCCGGTTAGCGTTGTGACCACCGATCCGTCAGGCGCGGCGTCCGGCTCGAACTACGCAATCGTTGAAGAAGGCGCGTTTACGCGCTTCGGCAGCTACTCGAGCGAGTTCGCCGGCGGCTACACGACCCGCATCGCGATCTACATCGACGTCAACTGGGTCGACGGCCAGGGCTTTGACTATTCGGTGGCTTCGAGCACGCAGAATGCCGAGCTGGCTTCCAGTGCCGGTGGTTTCCGCCGCGACTTCATCTTCCACGCGACCAAGGATGCGTCCGGGGCGGTGCTCATCAACGCCTCCAACAACGCCGGCTCCGGTCCGCGTGGCGACCTGGCAGCGCTGTCCGACACGGCTAGCATCACCGCCAGCGGCTGGTACACTTTCGAGCAAACCTTCCGCGACAATGGCGATGGCACGCTTGCCGTGGACTTCAAGGTGCTGGATGGCAGCTCGACGCCGTTGTTTGAGAAGACCCTGAACCAGGCCAGCGACGTGCTGGACACTGTTGTTGGTGGCAACCGCTATGGCTGGTTCGTCAACAACACGGTCACCGACGGCCTCAAGATCGACAGCGTGAGCCTGTATGAAAACGAAGGCTATGGCACGCCTGCCAACGACACCATCGTGGGCTCGGCCGCTGATGAGACCTTCTACTCGTCCGCCGGCAACGACGTGATCGACGGCCAGGGCGGCAGCGACACCTATGACGCCTCTGCCGCGGGCGAAGGCGTGACCGTCGACCTCGACACCAACCCGTTCGATGGCGTTGTGGCCGGTGACGGCTTTGCCGTGGGTGGCAGCAGCGTCGGCCTGGACGGCCTGACCAGCATCGAAAACGTGCGCGGTTCCAGCTTCAACGACGTCATCAATGGCAGTGCAGGCGACAACATTTTCTATGCCTCCGCCGGCACCGACATCATCAATGGCGATGGCAGCACGCCCGGTAACGGTCCCAATGGCGACACGTTCGACGCCAGCGCAGCGACGACCAATGTGACCATCAACCTGGCCGGCCAGACCGCGACTGGTTTTGGCGGCACCAGCACGATCAAGAACATCGAGAACGCCGTTGGCGGCTCGGGCAATGACACGATCACGGGCTCGTCTGCGAACAATACCCTGACCGGTAATGCTGGTTCGGATACCTTTGTCGCCACGGCCGGCACGGACCACATCGATGGTGGCGCCGATGCTGACACTGTCTCGTTCACGGGCAGCTCCGCCGATTACACGATCACCTGGGATGGTGAGACGGCCATCGTCACCGACAAGGCCAACCCGGCCAATGTGACGACGATCGTCAATGCCGGCACGCTGACCTTTGCTGGTGGCCAGAAGGTGCTGCTGGTCGGCGAGAACGGCGAGTTCCCGACGATCCAGTCGGGCGTGACTGCGGCTGCCAATGGCGATATCGTCCTGGTGGCAAGCGGCTCCTACACTGAATCGGTGACGATCACCGACCGCGCGATCACCATCGAGGGCCAGGGCGTCGTTGACGTTCATGGCCAGTTCTCGGTCAGCGACGTCATGAACGCTGGTGACGTGCTCAAGTTCGTCAACCTCAATATCGATGCCAGCGGCAACACCTATGGCATCACCGTGCGCGCCAGCGCGACCGACGTTCCCGGCGTCAATGCCGGCACGGTCGTTCTGGATGGCGTGGACATTGCCAATGCCAACGGCCAGGGCCTGTTCTACGCCCATCCGTCCAATGGCTCGACGCCAGCCAACACCAACACCATCGGCGCGTTCGTCATCGAAGACTCGAGCTTCACCGACAACGGCCAGCTGCATAGCGGTGCCAAGGGCAAGGGCCACATCAACCTGTTTGGCTTCAACGGCGATCTGACGATCACCGATACCACCTTCAGCAGCCCCACCGACGGGCTGACCATGCCGGTCTTCGGCAATGGCGGCACCGCGGCTGGCACGGAAGTGTATCCGCACAAGGCCATTTCGGTCAGCGGCGTTCGCTCGGGTACGCCCGGCGTCGGCGGCTACCAGAATTCGGGCAGCTTCACCTTCACCAATGTCACCGTCTCTGGCACCTATGGTTCGGATGCCGTGTCGGTCTATGACATGCAGAGCTTTGCCACCAATCCTGTCCTCGACATCGACTTCGTCAACGCCAGCGCCCCGTGGGGCCTGGTCAACTTCGATGGCACGGGTGGTACCGTCGATTTCTCGACCATCACTGGCGAGAATGCTTCGGGGCCGATCACCACGCCGCAGGGCCTGGCAACCAATGACGTCTTTACCGGCACGTCCGGTGTGGATGTGTTCCAGGGCCGCGCCGGTGATGACACGCTGACCGGCAATGGCGGCGCCGACCACTTCTATGGCGGCCAGGGTGCTGACACCATGACCGGTGGTGCTGATGCCGACAGCTTCTACTACTCCAGCGGCCTGGAAATGTCCGGTGACGTGGTGGATGGCGGCGACGGCGCCGACCAGATCATCTTTGCGCCCAGCGCCCCGGACGATACGTTGACGATCGGCAACACGGTCGAGAACGTCGAGGCCGTGTTCATCACCGGCGGCACCAATGGCAATGTGGATGCAAGCGCGGCGTCGCAGCTGACCAACGGCCTGTCGATCACGGGCGACGCCAGCAACAACACCATCACCGGTACTGACTACAACGACAGCATCTTTGGCGGCGGCGGCGACGACGACCTGCTCGGCGGCGCTGGCGACGATAGCTTTGTTACCGGCAGCGGCACCAACCAGGTCGATGGCGGCACCGGCACGGACACCGTGTTCTACTCGGCGCCTGCCGAGCTGGTCTCGAACCTGAGCAACTGGAGCAACGGCCAGGACACGCTGCAGAACGTTGAAATCGTTGACGACGGCGCCACTGTTTACCGGCTCGTCGGCCACGGCGGCTATGCCAGCATCCAGGCTGCAATCGACGCTGCCGATGCCGGCGACGTGGTGATGATCGCTCAGGGCACCTATGCCGAGAACCTGGTGATCGACAAGGCCATTACCCTGATCGGTGCAGGCGAAGTGCATCTGACTGCGGTGAGCGGCGCTGCCATCAGCTTTGATGCTGTGGGCGGTGACGTCACGATCACCAACATCGACATTTCGGGCACGGGCAACACTGCCATCCTGGTCGATGACGGTGACGACATTGGCACGCTGAACATTTCGGGAAGCTCCATCTCGGGCTTCTCGCAGTACGGTCTGGCCGTGTTCGGCGACAATGTGGCTGCCATTGCCATGGCCGATACCGATCTGTCGGGCGCCGGCTACCTGGTCAAGTTGTATGACTTCACCGGCGATGCCAGCTTCACCGATGTCTCGGCGACCGGTACAGGCGCTGCTGGTGCGTTCGAGCTGATCGGCACGCCCAACAATGAACTGGCCAACAGCACGCCGATTGGCACGGTGAGCTTTGACAATGTCACCGTGGACGGTTCGTTCACCAAGGCACCGGTTGCTGTCTACAACTACGCCGACGCCGATGGCCTGAGCGTAGACAATCTCGACGTTTCTGCTGCTTCGGCCGGTCCGAACTGGCCCACGATCAACATCGACGGCATTGCCGGCAATCTCGATGCGTCCGGCTTCACCATCGTGTCGTCGCCCGCACAGGTTATCGCCCTGCAGGGTGACAAGGCCGCCCAGACGACCCATGAGAACACCATCTCCGGTACGTCTGGCGCCGACCTGATCATCGGCCATGGCGGCAATGACGTCATGGAAGGCAATGATGGCAATGACGTCTTCTGGGGCAGCAATGTTGCCGATGCCAATATCGGCGCCGGCAACGACACCATGGTCGGTGGCGCGGGCCTGGATACCGCCGTCTATTCCGAGACGCTCAGCGTTGGTGAGTTCTCGGTTGACGTGAATGGCAACTGGGTGCTGACCTCGTCGGGTGCTGGCGCAGACAGCCTGAAGCTCGAAGTTGTCGAGCATGCTGGCGGCCGCTACCTGCTCGTCGGTGGCGAGGGCGGCTATGCCGACCTGCAGACCGCGATCAATGCATCGCAGACTGGCGATGTGATCCTGGTCACCGGTACCCACAGCGGCAATGTGAACGTCAATGTGGCCGGTATCTCCATCGTCGGGGTGGGTGATGCTGTCATTCAGGGCACGTTCAATGCCGACAACGGCATCACGGGCTCGACCGCTGACTTCTTCCAGGACGCGACAAGCTACAGCAATGCGTCCGGCTCGGGCCTGGTGCTGAGCGCGGACAATGTCACGATCTCCGGCCTGGCCATTGCCGGGTTCCACTACGCCATCAACCTTGGCAACGGCATCGAAGATGTCACCATTGCCAATGTCGATATCTCTGACTCCGTGGTGGGCATCAACAAGGGCACGGCTGCGGTCGTGACCGGCCTGGACATCACCGGCGGCAGCATTGTTGACAGCTACATCGGCATCAACTTCGCCAAGGCCACCGGCACCGGCGGCATGGCCACCGATGTTGTCATCGACGGTACCCATTTCGAGCACCTGACCGAAAAGGGCATCTACGTCGAAACCTTCGACCAGAGCACGATCAAGAACGTGGTCATGGACGATGTCGGCACCTTCGGGCGTGGCTATGCCTTTGCATCGAAGAACCCGGCGACCGGCTTTACCCAGGTGGGCGAGTTCGGCAACGGTATCGACATCAACCTCAAGTACGGCGCCTACTCGGGCATTGTCATTGAAGGCTTCGACATGAACAATGTCGGCGCCAGCAATGGTCCCGATACCGTCGTGGACGACTTTGGCGGCGCCATCAGCATTAAGGTGCGCGATGATGGCAGCTACGGCGGCAGCAATGCGGCCACCTACACTGGCTCGGTGATTGTCCAGAACGGTACCATTGACGATACGTCGACCGGTATCCGCGCTGGCGAGCCCGGCAAGTCCATCGGCGGCCCCGCTGTCGAGGTTACCGGCGTCACCATCACCGGCGCGACTGTTGCCGATATCGACAATGTCACGCAATCGACCATGACGGTCACTGCGGGCGCCGAGAACGACTTCGTGGCGGCTCCGACCAGCACGGGCAGCATCACCTTCGTGGGTGATGCCGATGCCAACATCTTCGTTGGCGGCAGCGGCCGCGACACCTTCACCGGTGGCGACGGCGCCGATGACATCACCGGCGGTGCCGGTGTGGATACGGCCGTCTATGCCGATGCGGTCACCATCGTTGCCACGGCTGCTGGTGGCTGGACAGTGTCGTCCGCCTCCGAAGGTACCGACACCATCTCGGGTGTCGAGATCATCGAGGACCAGGCCAGTGGCACCCGTACGCTGCTGGTCGGCGGCGGTGGCTTTGCCACCCTGGCCGATGCACTTGTGGCTGCTGTCGACGGCGATATCATCATGCTGTCGGTCGGCACCCACACCGGTGACGCAACCATCAGCAAGCAGGTCACCATTATCGGTGCCAACGCCGGCGTTGGTGGTACGGACAGCCGCGGTGGCGAATCTGTCATCGACGGCAAGGTCACCATCTCGGCGGCCGGCGCTGTCGTCATCGATGGCGTCAAGTTCCTGCACGACCAGACGGGCAGCTACGCCCTGGGCATGACCTCCTCGGGCCACACCGTGACCAACTCTGTGTTCGAGAGCACGGTCTACGGCGGCACTACCAGCGCGGACTTTGCGATCTTTGTCGGCCCGATGGCCGGCGGCACTGTCACGATCACGGACAACCTGATCACGGCTGGCGAAAACCAGGCCTATGGCAAGTACAGCACAGCTGCCTGGCGCTCCGGCGTTTGGTCCGATGGTGGCGGGGTGGAGACGATCATCACCGGCAACACGTTCGAGAACACCCGTACGGCTGCCAACCTTGACTCCTTCGTCAACACTGACAGCGACGTCTCGGGCAATACCATCGTCAACGCCGGCACCGGCTTTGCCTTCGGCCTGGCCGCAACGGGTATCGACAGCGTTGGCCCCAACACCTTCGAGGGCGTCGACACCGAGTTCAATACCCGCAACCTGACGGCTCCCGTGACGCTGGATGTTTCGGATGATGTGGTGACCAATACGCCCACCGACGAGTATCTCTTCGTCGACGGTAGCCTTACAGCCGCTGACACCATCATCGGCACGTCCGGCAAGGACTATATCGCGGGCAACGGCGGTGACGACGTCGTCACCGGTGGCGCTGGCGACGACACCATCGTTGGCGGGGCCGGCGTGGACAAGGCAATCTACAATGCCGACATCACCATCGCCGACATCACCAGCGGTTCTGGCAGCTTCACCGTCAATGGCGGGGTTGATGGCACCGACACCGTCTCGGGTGTGGAAATCATCCAGGGCACTTCGGGCAGCATCCTGCTGGTCGGAAATGGTGGCTTTGCCTCGCTGGCTGCAGCTGTGGCCTACGCTCAGGCCGGTGACACCATCGTGCTTGGCGACGGTTCGATCGGCAGCGGTGACGTCATCATCGGCGCAAGCCTGGCTGGCCTGAAGATCATCGGCGCAGGCCATGGCGCAGATGCCAGCGGCATTGACCCGTCGGTCGTTGCAGGCAGCACCTACACCGGGCGCATCATTGTCCAGGCGGACAATGTGGTCATCGACGGTCTGCGTATTGCGCAGGGCGGTAATGGTGGCCCGCATGATGCGGCAGGCATTGTGGTGTCGGGCAGCAATGTCAGCATTTCCAACAGCGTGTTCTACCGCGCTGGCGGGCTGACTGACGGCTACCGCGCCATCGTGACCGACATCGGCACCGGGACCGGGCTCACTGTCACCAACAGTGCCTTCACCGGCTGGTCGACTGGCATCTATGTCAACGGAACCAATGACCTGACGTTCACGGGCAATAGCTTAGTGGGCAACAATGTCGGTATTTCGCTCGACACCTACGCTTCTCTGGTGTCTGCAGATGTCTCGGCTAACACCTTCGACAATGCGGTGGAGAACATCGGCATCGGCGCTTCCGCTGCCAGCTTCGACGCCAACACGCTGGTCGGGGCCAACAGCTTCGCTGGCTCGGCAACGGCGGTGGGCATCTATGCCCTGGGCGCCGGCGCACAGGCGATCATCGGTACGGCCAATGATGACCTGATCGAGGGCAGCCTGAACGGCTTCGCGCAGACGGTCACGGCCGGTCTGGGCGACGACACCATCTCGCTGGGGGCCGGTGCCGATGTGGTCATCTACAACCTGGGTGACGGCAACGACACGATCAACGGTGGGGCGGACAACGACCTGCTCGACATCCGCGCGAGCGGTGCGACGGGCGCCACCACGGCGACGATCACCAATGCCTCCGTGGCCATCAATGCGGCTACCCTGGCAATAAGCGGTGTGGAAGACGTCAAGCTGGTGCTCGGGGCAGGGGCGTTCGCCGACGTGGTTGATGCGTCAGCCTTCAATGCTGGCAAGCTCGACCTGACCCTGGGTGGCGGTGACGACACCTATGTCGCCGCCAATGGTACCGGCCATACCGTCAATGCCGGCGCCGGCACCAAGGATCTGATCGATCTCAGTGCCATCTCGAGCGGGGTGACGCTGAACCTGGCTTCGGGTTCGATGACGGGCGTGGGCTTCTCGCAGACCATAACCGGTTTCGAGAATATCCGCGGCTCCGCCTTGGCCGACGCGCTTTACGGCAACAGCGCCGCCAACACGTTCTTTGCCACACTCGGCAATGACCTGATCAATGGCGGCGCCGGCGTCGACACCTATGATGCCTCTGGCATCGCGGTGGGCATGAACATCGATCTGAGCGGCATTGCCTCTTCGATCCTGTTCACCCAGACGCTGACCAGTATCGAAAACGCCATCGGTACGGCCCAGGACGACTACATGTATGGCAACGGCCTGGCCAATACGCTCAGTGGCGGTGGCGGCAATGACCAGCTCTTTGGCGGTGCCGGCAATGACACGCTGATCGGCGGCGACGGCATCGACACCGCCGTGTTCCAGGGCAACCGCTCGCAATACCTGATCAACTACGCTGCTGGCACAATCACCGGTGTGGATGGCACTGATACGTTCTCGGGCATCGAGCAGTTCCAGTTCGATGACATGCTGCTCTCGGCATCGACCGATGGCGACTTCAACGGGAACTTCAAGGCCGACATCCTGCTGGTCGACAACATCAATGTGGATCCGACCCGCGGCGCTCCGCTTGAGCTGCGGGACGGCGGTACGCCAGGCACCTCGATCGATATCGGTCATACCTTCGGCAATACGTTGCTGGGTCTGGGCGACTTCAATGGGGACGGCAAGACCGATATCCTGCAGAAGACGGCGAGCGGCTGGCACTCCTTCCGCAGTGGCGGCGAGACCAATGTGAATATTGGTAGCGTTGGCAACCGCAGCGTGGTGGCCGTTGGTGACTTCAACGGCGATGGCAAGGATGACGTGCTTCTCAAGTCCCCGACGGACTACCTGTCGATGCTTGAGAGCGCTCAGACCAACCTCAACATCGGGTCCATCTCGGGCAAGACCGTGCTGGGGATTGGCGATCTGAACGGCGATGGTCGCGATGACATCCTGTTCAAGTCGACGTCAAACAGCTTCCTGTCCTATCTGTCGGTGACCGACAGCGGGCTGCAGAGCACCGATCTTGGTGTGCAGTCGGGCCGTTCGCTGATCGGCATTGCTGATGTGAACGGAGACGGTGTCGACGAGCTGGTGTTCCAGAATGCCAATGGTTGGGTCAGCTATCTCAATGGCAGCAGCATCGGCTACCAGACCAACCGGTCGCTGGTCGGTGTCGGCGACTTCAATGGTGATGGCAAGGACGATCTGCTGTTCCAGAGCAACAGCAATGGCTTCCTGAACTTCTTCTCGGCGGGCCAGTCCAACGTCAACGTTGGCCTGTACACCGGGCAGCAGGTGGTCGGGATCGGCGACTATGATGGCGACGGCCGTGATGACATCCTGCTCAAGGATACTGCGACCGACGTTGTCAGCTACCTGTCCCATGGCAGTGCATCGGCACAGGTTGTGGTCGGCGATATTACCGGCCTCGACATCGTGTTCCAGGACAACGGCCTGGGCATCAGCGACGATATGTTGCTCGCCTAAGCCTATTAACGAATATAGGGGTCCGCACATTGTGCGGGCCCCTTTCTGCTTTCTGGACAGTCTAAGCATGCGTTCGTTGCAGACCAACTTTGCATCTCATGCTTGCTTGACTGAGGTAAATCGGCCCGAATGCCGCAGAATTCCGGGGCTGGCAGTTCGAACCGATCGTTCCATTTACCTTTCCGCCTAACCATCGGGCCATTTGGTCGGTGCTGGGCAGATGACACCCGACATGCATTGTGGCAGTGTTAATGAATAGTTAAGTTGGATCTGTGAGGGCGCCGTGGACCTGCAGCTAGCTGATAGTAATGTCTCGTATAAGTTGGCTTCGGATCAGCCGTCCGCGGCTGTTTCCGAGGTATCGGCCTACTACGCATCTCCCGCACCCCGCGCCTTGGCCAGTGGCCTGGCGTATTCTGTCGAGGGTGCTGCACCCGTGCGTCCGGTGTCACTGGTCGTGAAGCGCGCTCTGGACATTGCCTTGTCTGGTCTGGCGCTTGTGGCGCTGATGCCGTTGCTGGTCATGGTGGCGATCGCCGTCAAAGTGACCAGCCCGGGCCCTGTCCTGTTCGTGCAGCAGCGGCCGGGTCTGCACGGGAAGCTGTTCCCCATGTTCAAGTTCCGCACCATGTACAACCATCTTGGTGACCGGTCGGGACTGCAGCAGACCGTCAAGAACGACCAGCGCATCACCAAGATCGGTGCCTTTCTGCGCAAGACGTCGATCGATGAACTGCCCCAGCTGATCAATATTCTGCTCGGCCACATGTCGATCGTCGGTCCGCGCCCGCATCCCGTACGGATGCTGGCTGGCGGTGTGGACTATCAGGATCTGGTTCCCTACTACGCCAAGCGCTGGGAGATGCGTCCGGGCCTGTCCGGCTGGGCCCAGGTCAATGGCCTTCGTGGGCCGACCGATCGTGCCGAAGTTGCCGTGGCGCGCATTGACCACGATCTGGCCTATATCCAGAACTTCTCCATCCTGCTCGACATCAAGATTATCGTTGCCACTCTCTGGCGCGAATTTGTCGGCGGATCGGGCTTCTAGCCCATCGTCTGGAAAACCGCGCGCCTTTCAGCTATGGCTGGGGGGCGGTAGACAAGAGTTGCCGCGCTTTTGTGTGTGATCTGCGTACCCAAGTTCTGGCGGGTCCTGCCTGCGAGGCCGCTTGGTCTGCGCCTGGAAGGTGAGTTCGATGGGTAAGCGCGTTCTGATTACCGGCGGGGCAGGGTTTATCGGGTCCCATCTCAGCCGGCGGTTGCTGGCCGAGGGACACGAAGTCCTGTGTGTCGACAATTTCTTCACTGGCTCGCGCGACAACATCATCGACCTTCTCGACGATCGGCGCTTTGAGCTGCTGCGCCACGATGTGACGTTTCCGCTCTATGTCGAAGTTGACCAGATCTACAATCTGGCTTGCCCGGCGTCGCCCGTGCACTATCAGTTCGATCCCGTGCAGACCACCAAGACCAGCGTGATGGGCGCCATCAACATGCTGGGTCTGGCCAAGCGCTTGCGCGTGCCGATCCTGCAGGCCTCGACCTCGGAGGTCTATGGCGATCCCGAGGTACACCCGCAGGAAGAATCCTACTGGGGGCACGTCAACACCATCGGGCCGCGTTCCTGCTATGACGAAGGCAAGCGTTGCGCCGAAACGCTGTTCTTCGACTATCACCGCCAGCACAAGCTGCAGATCAAGGTGATCCGCATTTTCAACACCTATGGACCGAACATGCACCCGGCCGATGGGCGTGTGGTGTCCAATTTCGTGGTTCAGGCGCTGCGCGGCGAAGATATCACCATCTATGGTGACGGCAGCCAGACCCGTTCGTTCTGCTATGTGTCCGATCTGGTCGATGCCATGACCCGCATGATGGGCACCGATGCGTCGGTGACCGGGCCCATCAATACCGGCAATCCCAATGAATTCACCATCAAGCAGCTTGCCGAGTTGGTGGTTGAGCTCGTCAACTCCGGCTCCAAGGTGGTCTATCGCGATCTGCCGGTGGATGATCCCAAGCAGCGCCGTCCCGATATCACGCGGGCGCGCAAGGTGCTCGACTGGGAGCCCACGGTACAGCTGCGCGAGGGCCTGCGCCTGACCATTGATTATTTTGACCAGCTTCTGGCCAAGTCGGCCTGATCAGAGCGAGTAGGCCAATGACCAATACTGCGGTGGTTCTGGGCGGGAGCGGGTTCATCGGCTCCCACCTGCTGCGCCTGCTTGCGTCCAGCAAGCGACATGCGCGCATCGTGTCGCTCGACATTGCTGAACCGCGCGAGCGGCTGGAAGGCGTGGAGTATCATCTAGCCGATCTCCGCGACCCCATTCCCGATCGCTACGGCGATAGCGGGGCGACCATCTACAATCTGGTAGCGCTGCGCAATTTCCCCGGACACCCGTTCCAGGACTATTACGAAACCAACGTCGTCTCGGTGCAGCGCGCCATCGATTTTGCCGAGCGCATCGGCGCGGTGGACATGGTCTTCACCAGCACAATGTCGGTCTACGGCCCCGGCGAAGACCCCAAGGTGGAATCCAGTCCGCTGCGCCCGGTCAATCCCTATGGCCACTCCAAACGGATCGGAGAAGCGCTCAATGCCGGCTGGCTCGCGCGCGACCCCAGTCGGCGCCTCGTGACGTGCCGGCCAGCAGTGATCTTTGGTTATCGTGACGATGGCAATTTCACGCGCCTGGCGCGCCTGCTGGAACGTGGCATGTTCGTTTTTGTAGGGCGCAAGGACACGATCAAGAGCTCGGGCTATGTCGGGGACCTTGTGCGCAGTTTCCTGTTTGCGCTCGACAGCGGGCAGCGCGAGGTCGTCTATAACTTCGCCTATCCCAAATCCTACACCATCGCCGATGTGGTGGACGCCTTCCGCGCGGTGGGTGGGTTTGCGCCCGCCCGCGCCACGCTGCCGCTGCCGCTGCTCAACCTGGCAGCAATTCCGTTTGAGGTGGCCAATGCGGTCGGGCTGCGCAATCCGATCCATCGCGACAGAATTCGCAAGCTCTACGAGAGCACCAATATCGTGCCGCGCTGGCTTGTGGACAACGGCTTCCAGTTCCAGACAGATCTCAACTCGGCGCTGGCCGAATGGCGCGAACAGTCGCCGGGCGGTCGCTTTATCTAGCGAACGGGCAGGGCGCTAGGCGGAGGCCTGGGCACCTGATGCTGAAGCGGTCTCCGCTTCGAGCTTGCGCCGGCGGACCTCGCGCCGGATGATGGTGGGCACAGCGGCGGCCATGCCGGCATAGATCCAGATGAAGGGCGTCCGGTAGCTGTCGAAGGACACGCCGATCAACAGCGCGCCAGCCAGGCCAATAGCTGTGGCCAGGATAAGGTTGGTTTCGTCGCGTGTCAGCCGGCGGATGCCCATGGCGCGGGCCAGGCCCACAAAGAAGCTCCACATCACGCCATAGAACGCGGTGAAGCCGACAATGCCCGTTTCGGCAAGAATGCGCCAATAGAGGCTGTAGCTGGGCGGAAATTCGTCGGCTCGAGCCTCGCCCAGGAAGGCATTGACCTCCCAGCTCAGGGTGCTGACGTAATTGACTGCTGAGCGGTAGTAGAAGCCATATTGGCCAAAGCCCACGCCGCCATAGGGGTGGCGCGTCCACATATCGATGGCAGCATTGACGGCGGTGAGGCGGGTAATGTCGGAAATGCGATTGGTGGAGCCGGCAATGCCGGACAGGTCGCCGCCCAGCGTATAAAGGAATACCGGCGGCGCGACGATGATGGCCAATGGCAGGATGACCGCCAGACTGACCATGCGGGCGACGCGTGTCCCGAACAGATATAGGCCCACCAGCAACAGAAGCTGGGCCAGCATGATCAGATAGGCCGTGCGGGAATCCGACATGGTGCCGAAGATGATGAAGAGCAGGCCGAACAGGGCGTAGCGCTGGCGTTCGCCGATAGTGTTGCCGCGATACAGGGCGCCGAACCACAGCGCCGGCAGCAGGCCCACCATGACGATGGAATTGAAGGACGGCTCGAACGAGACGCCGGACAGGCGCCCTTTGGCGAAATAGGGGCCGGTGGACACAAACCGCTTGATGGGGGTGATCAGCTCGCGCAGGGGGTCGATGTACCAGGAGACGACCTCGATGATCCAGATGATCACCAGGAACACCACCAGTGGATGCACCACGCGGCGCACGAATTGCGCGATCTGGGCCAGCGTAACCGTGCGCAGAAAAGCGAACACGGCAAAGGCAAAATAGACGTAGAGCAGGAAGACCAGCGTGGAGTTGACGAATTTGGCCGAGCCGCTGATTTCGCCCAGCATGGCCACGGAAATATCGTCATAGGCCAGCATGTAATTGAGCAGCAGCATCATGGGCACGGCCAGCAACAGCAGCAGCACGCGCAGGTCACTCAGCAGCCGTGTGGCCACCAGGCTCAGCGTTGCCAGCAGGAAACAGAACAGCGGATAGATCGAGGCTTCCACGCTCAGTTCGCGCAGCACCTGCGGGCCGTTGATGCCATTGAATGGCAGGCAGAAGAACACCAGTGCCAGAAACAGGGCCTGAACCTGCTGAATGGTCCAGCCGCTGCGAAGGGCCGGCTGCGCCTGTCCGCTGCTATCGAGGGCGGACAGGGTCACCGCACGATCCGCAGCAGGCTTTTCAGCTTCATGGTGTGTCGCCTCTCCAGCACAAGATTGGGCAACCGGCGCAGCACGCCGAAATAGCTGCCCCAATAGAGGGGACGGAAGTTCATCAGGCAAGCCCGCACGATGTTCTTGGCCTGCTTTCGGGCCTGGCGGGTGGAGATGGCGTCGTCCGCCAGCTCATAGTCGACATAGGCGACGGGCAGGTTGCGCGTTTCGAAGCGCTTCACGATGCGCATGAACAGCTCATAGTCCTGCGCCTGTCGGAAGGTCTCGTTATAGACGCCCACACTGTCAAACACCGCTGTCCGGAACATCACCGTGGGGTGGAAGAACGCGGTGCGGTAGTGGATGGCGTTGCGGATTTTGTCGCTTGCCAGCGGCACCTTGGCGATGCCCACCTCGGTGCCGTCTGGATTGACGTATCGGACATAGCAGCCACACAGCTGCAGCGCGGGATTGTCCCGGAAGGCTTCGAACTGTGCCAGAAGCCGGCCCGGATGCAACGTGTCGCCAGCGTCGAGCCGGGCGGTGAAGGGATAGCCCTGGGCCCGAATATGGGCGAGACCGAAATTGAGCGCCTTGGTGATCCCGCCATTGGCCGGCATGGGCAGCAGCACAACGCGCTGGCCTGCCGCCTCGGCAGGCGCGGTGATGGGCGTGGGGCTGCCGTCGTCCACGATAACGATATCGAAGGCAATGCCTTGACCGCCCAGGCTCTGCAATGTTCTTTCCAACCCTGCCTGATCCTTGAATACCGGGATCAGCAGGGCAATATCGGCGGTCCGCACGGGCGGGTTGGTCGTGGCGTTGCTCATCGGAGGCAGCAAACTCTGGTGACGGACGTCGTGAACACTATGCGTGCGGCCAATTTGTCCGCAAGTTATGAAACTCTGGTTTAACGGCGCGTCATTGACGATAGTCGAGCGCGCGCGGCTGATATGCGTTGACTGGCATTGCCAGCCAAACCCCGGCCCATGCTAGGGTCACGACAGGTGTGGAGGCTTCGAGTGAACCCGGCGTATATCGGCAAGGCTCTCCTGGGCATTATCAGTGGCGTTCCCCGGGTGACCACCCTGGATGAAGCCGGCGTCGCAGAGGCGAGCCTGGCTCTGGCGCGGCAGGTTGCCGACAGCGGCTTTGCGCCCAGCCATATCGTGGCCATTGCCAATGGCGGCATTCCCATTGCCCGGCCATTCAGCACGGTGTTTCCCGAGGCCGAGTTTGTCGTTGTCACCAAGCAGCGCGCGGGCACCCAGCTCAAGGAACAGAGCGCGAGCTTCAAGCAGCTGGTGCAGCAGTCGCCCGATGTCGTGACCACGCTGTTCCGCCGGCTGGAGCATTGGTCGCGTTACCAGGAGCGGGACTTTGCCCGCGAGCCTGTCGTCTTGCCGCCCGATGACGGGCTGGTGTGGCCCGAACTCCAGCATGCGCCGACCGGCATCATCGTGGTCGATGATGCCGTCGACACCGGCACTTCCATCGAGTTCGTCGCCGCCAGCGCTCGCCGTCGCTTCGGGCCGGCGTGTGACGTGCGCACGGCCGCGCTCACCATCAGCGGGGTCAACCCGCATGCCCGGGCCGACTATGCGTTGATGGAAGGGGTCAATATCCGCTTCTTCTGGTCCAAGGACTTCAAAGGATGACCCGGCTGGCATTTGTCGACCTCGACGGCACCTATGTCCGGTCCAACTCCTTTCATCGCTGGCTGAAATACCTCGCCTTCTCGCCGGAGACGCCGTTGTCCCCGCTGGGGCGCGGTGTCGTCTTGGCGCATACGGGCCTGCGCGCAGCGCGGCTGATCTCCCATGCCCGGCTCAAGGCCGCTGTGCTGGGGCAGGTTGCGCAATTGCCTCAGGCGCGACAGGCGATTTCCGCCGCGGCCTATGCCAATGCGCTGGCCGATGACATCGCCGAGCCGGTGCGTCAGCTGGTGGTCCAGCTGCGCAGCGCGGGCGCCCGCACCGTGCTGGCCACAGCGGCACCCGGCAACTATGCCCATGCCTTCGCGAAGGCGCAGGGCTTTGACGATTGCCTGGCCACGGCCGAGACCATTGGCCCGGACTGGCATGAGTTGCTGGGCCCCCACAAGGCCGCTGCGTGTCGGGACTATGCTGCCCGGCTGGGCATTGCCGCAGAGGATATCATCGCCTTCACCGATCACCGCGACGACCTGCCGCTGATCGGTCAATCGGGCCTGACCATCTGGTGCGGCCCAGCCGACCAGCTCCCCTCCATCCAGTCCTCCACCTCCGCCCGCGTCATCGGCCTACCCGCCGCCGCGGCGGTGGGGGAGCGGGGCCTGCTCGCGAAGGGAACGGTCGGATGAACAAGCGCGGTATATGGCTTGATCTCTACAGGAACGCCGGAAGGTCCGGCCTTCTCGGTTTCCTTGTTGCGTTAGTCACCAGCCCAGGCTTTTGCGCAGTGCTGCTCTATCGCATGTCAGTTGCCGTTCGCCGCTGGGGGCCGGTTGGCAAGCTGTTGTCTATTCTGATTTGGCGCTGGAATATTTCTGCGTTCGGATGTCACCTCAGTCCAACATCGACTTGTGGCGAGGGGCTGTTACTGCCCCATCCAGTTGGGATTGTCGTCGGGCAGGGCGTCGTCATTGGGGACAACGTCGAAATATACCAGAACGTGACGTTCGGGACGGCGGACTTCTCAAGACCTGAGTATCCAGTCATTGAGTCTGGTGTGAAGGTCTTTCCTGGTGCTGTCGTTGCCGGCAAAGTGACTGTCGGGCGGGGCGCCGTAGTCGGCGCCAACTCCTATGTGGCAAGGGACGTTCCCTCTGGCATGGTGGTGGCGGGCAGTCCCGCTAAGGTTATCCGGCCTGTTGGTTAGGTCGGCGTTTTGAGGTCCGAAGTGATTGGTTCTGTAATTCGGACATATGGGTTTTTCCTGCTTCGGACCCTCATTCCGCTTGCACTACTGCCTGCATTGTCGCACGCGCTTGGAGCCGAGGGGTTTGGTATCGCGCTCACGATGCAGTCTCTGGGGCTGATCGGCTCGCTTGTGGTTCAGTACGGGTTCCATGTCTCAGCGTCCCGCGAGATTGGCTTGGCCACTGAGCCCGCCCAGATCAAGCTCATCTCGAGCAAAGTGCTGGGGGCGCAGGGCATTACGAGCGTTCTTGCAACCGTGCTTGTCGTTATTGGCGGGTTGTTCACCGGCATATTCTCCGGATCGTTTTGGCCCATCCTTAGCGCTGTCCTGTTCACATTGGGCACAGGCCTCAGCCCCGCTTGGTACTTCAGGGGTACGGGGCGAGCGGCGACGGGAATAGCGCTGGAAGTGATAGGGCAAGCTGTTTCCCTGGTCGCTATCGTCTTGTTTGTTCGCAGTCCCGAACAGTTGGAGTTCTCATTGCTGGCGGTTGCCCTTGGCCCTGTGTTGTCCACGGCAATCGGTCTGGTGTGGTTGATGCGCGAACTTGGCGGTCTCGATCGACCTTCATGGAAGGCAGTCTTGGACGCCGTCACCATAGGATTTCCGCTGTTTCTGGTGCGTGCGTCCAGTTCAGGATTCACGTTTGGTTCGGTTTGGATAGTTGGTCTGTTAGCAACTGCTCAGGATGCAGCGTATTTCGGTGTGGCCAGCAAGCTCATTGGCGCAATTACCGTAATGAGTCAGCCGATTACATTTACGCTGCTCCCCAATATTTCTCGGGCGGCGAAGGAATCTCGTGGCACAGCTATTCGAGTTGCAACCAAATGGGGGAGCGCGCTGCTCATAGTAGCGCTTTGTGGCGTAGCAGGCGTTTATGTTTTGGGCGACTTCGTCATTGGAGTCTTGTTTGCGGACGACATGGCGCCTGCAGCTGAACTCACCAAGGTACTGTCCTGGGTCTGCATTCTGGTAGCCATCAAGGAAACGCTGGGCGACTTGATGCTAATCCCACTGCATCGGGATCGCATTGTTGCGGGGGGGGTGATGTTTGGAGGCGCCAGCGGTCTGGCGCTGGCGCTCCTTCTCGTCCCACTTTGGGGTAGTTCCGGCATGGTACTGGCGAGAATGGTCGCCGAGGTTCTCGTGATACTGGTACTCACTGCCGGCGTCTGGACACTTTTGCGAAGCCCGCAACAGCCTGCGGTCAACTCGTAAGGGTTCGTAACATCCCGCCGTTAAGCCAACCCAATGGAAGTGGTTCGTTTTGGTTGTGCCCGGCAAGGGAGGCAGTGGCCCCGGTGTCCAGCACTGCGGTTGCATCAAAGCTGCTCAAGGGGTGCGTCAGGACCATGATGTCCTCAGCACGGGTTAGGGCGGAGCCGTTGGTTAGGATGGGTGACGTTGCTGCACTGCCCAGTTCCATCTGGCCACCAGCCACCCGCAGCGTCATGGCGATATTGGCTGCGTTGCCATAGGCGATTTCGATGACGGGGCGGACGTAGGCGGTGCCGGGCTGGACCAGGGTCTGGGTTTCGCTGAAGCGTTGCGGCGTGGCGGTGAGGCTGTCGCGGATGTTGCTGCCGTAGAGCGTGCCCAGGGCACTGCCGCCCGGTGCAACCTCGATCAAATTGATACGTATGAAACTGATATTGGCCAGCGTGCCGGCGGGCAGGCTGAGGAAGATCGACTGTGTCCAGGTCTGGCCGCTGGCCGCCGCGATGCCCGTGGGACTGTCAAACGAGATCTGTGTGCCGTTGGCCGAGTTGCTGGTGCCAGACAGGGCGAGGTCGACAAAGGGCAGACCCCGCTCCATGCCGCTGGTGCCCACGCTGGCGGCGAGCCCGCCGCCGACGAAGCGGGTCCAATTGGTGGGCAGGGTGCCCGGCGTGCCGGGCAGGGCGCCGCTGCCAGCGCTGTTGCGGATGGCATTGGTGCGCGCCGGCTCGAGCAGCAGCCCGCGGTCGGTGACCGCAGGCACATCGGCGGCAAAGCTCAGCCAGGTCCCGGCCAGGTCGGGCGCCAACTTGGCGCTGGCGCGGGAGAAGCTCAGCGCCTCCGCCGCGGGCACGCCCTGGCCAGCGCGCATGAAGCGCCAGCCGGTGAAGTCGGCGGCGTAGAGCGCGCCGTTTGGCCACCATGGGGCGGGGCGATTGCCGGACACGGGTGAGAGGGCGAGGCCGAGCATCAGACCAGCCCCACCAGCGCGGTGGCCGTGGTGGCGCTGGCGCGGACTTGGCGCACGCGCAGCGGCAGGATCGCGCCCGATGCCGCGCCGCTGAGCGTCAGGCTGGCGCCCGAGGCAAGCACCAGGCTGATGTTGCCAGCGCCGCCCACATAGAGGGCGCGGGTGATTTCCGGCAGGTCGGCGCCGTCGCTGGGCGTGATGGCAAAGCCATGGCCGGCAGGTGATTCAAGGCCGGGGGCGTGGTCAGCAAAGCGGTCTGGCATGGATATCTCCTGGTCGAGTGATGTCGACCAGGAGCATAGTGCGCCCCGTCGGGGCGGGGACTAACGGCACCGAGGGTGCCCGGGTTACCCGATCAGGCTGGGGTCAGCGTTTCCGGAGCCGTGCTTAGACGATAGGCGCGCCAGCCGCTGGCCGTTTCGAGCAGCAGGTCGTCGATGCCGTCATTGTCATGGTCTTCAACGGCCACAAGTTTCAGGCCGTTGTAGTCCCCCAGCGATATCGACTTGCCGGTACCCAGGGCATAGAGCCAGCCGCTGGCGCGCTGCAGCAGCACCTGGGCGGCGCCATTGCCCTCGAAACTGCCGATGGCCAGGGGCTTGCTGTCGCTGGCCTGGCCCAGGTCCACGGGGCCGGATTTGAGGCTGATGGCGAAGAGCCAGTCGGAATCATCGCGGCGCAGCACCACGTCGGCAAGGCCATCGCCATCCACATCGCCCAGGCCGACAACGCTCAGGCCTGCCACAGAGCCCACGTCGACCGTCTTGCCATCCGGCTTGGCGAGATAGAGCCAGTCGCCGGAGCGCATCAGCCTGTCGGGTGTGCCATCGCCATCCAGATCCGCCTCGGGGCCGCCGAGCAGGGCAGCAACCGACAGGCTCTCCGGCGTGGCGGTCACTTCAGTCTTGGTCTTGGCGGCGGGCTCGGCTGCCGGTGCGGCCGCGGCGGTTGTCATCGCGGCGCCGCCTTCAAGCAGCTTGCCAATTGCGGTGGCGGCAGCCGGGCTCAGCGGGCCGGCGCTGCACACGGCCTGGATGCCGCCCTGGGCGCAGAGACTGTTGATCTGCGCGATGGTGTCTGCCGTCAGCAGGCCGGTGGGGGCATCGCTACGCAGGCCGCGCTCGATGAGCGTCTGCTGGATCAGATAGACATAGAGATTGTCGTTCACGGCCACCACTTCGGGCAACAGCGTGCCCATGCCAGTGCCTGCGGCGGTGAGAGTCTTGCTGGCGGCCTCGAAGCCGGCCGGGCCCCGGACAGTGCCGAGGCCGGTGATCATGTCGGTTGGTTGGCCAGACTGCCCAAGGGCTGGTCCGGCCATTGGCCCAGCCATCAGAATGGCGAAGGCGAGAGCTTGATAGGCTTTCATGGCGCGTCTCCATTGCGTGGTGAACGGGAGGTTAAGGTTTTTGGACGCGTCCGACCAGCCTTTCCGGCACCCTTGCCCTTCCAGCCTGCGCAAGGCAGGTCTGAGATGAGCGGGCAGCACATCTGCGTCAGCGCCGAGGCGGGCGCATCTTTGGATATCCGGGCAGTTTTGGGGAATGGTGCCGGCAGCAGGGTTCGAACCCGCGACCCCCTGATTACAAATCAGGAGGTGAACTTGCAAAACTGGCGGAAAACATCGGTTTTTCTGCATCCTGGTTTACACTGTCGGGCGATATCGATGACCAATTTGCGGGCGTCTCCCGTATCGGCTGTAAACCAATCAACTCCCGAGAAAACGGTCCTGGTCGCGCTGACGGGGGTGGGGCATGACTTTCTTTGCTTTCACGCACAGCGAACCTGTCGAGACCCGTCAGCGTCTCAGGGACCTTGAACGTCATGGGCTGCGCGTGGACCTGCTGGCGCGGAAAAATCTGCGGCACGGTGCCATCTCGGGCGCCGGCTTGGATTGGCCGAACTTTAGTGGCCGCCGGCTCACCAAAGCATATGCAGAATTTAAGAAGCGCAACGACGTGAATCCCCGAAAAGGAGCCCAGTTGTTGCACTCCATAGGGATTGGCATCTCGCCAGGTTGGATAAGGGAAACGGGTCATCTTCATGACCCCGCTAACCCTCGTAACGTCCAGATTTTCGACGCGGCCATCGCGTGGGTCAAGAGCTTTGCCGGTGATGATGCCGTCATTAGCGCCCGTATGGACTTGGATGAGGAGGGCGGTGGCTGGGTGGACGTCTACTTCGCGCCGATCCGGCTGGAGAAATACAAGGGGCGTTCGCAAACCAAACGGGTGATTTCCGTGAACAAATGCCTTGAGGAAACCGCAGTCGGCTTGGGGTATCCGAAGGGATCTCACTATTCCGCTTTGAACACAAGCTGGGCCAAATACGCAAAGAAGCATCTCGACCCAGCCATTGAGCGTGGCACACCCGGGCGCGACACGGGCAAGGAGCATCTGACCCCTCGTCAGTACAAAGCTGAACAAGAGGCGAAAAAGAAAGCTGCATCTGCGGAGCGGCGGGAACAGGAAGCCCTTGCTCAGAAGATAGAGTTTGAGGAGGCAACAATTGCCATCGAGGAAGATCGCAAAAAGCTCGCGCGATCGTTCGAGGCCAACGCGAACACACTATTGGAGATTTTCACTGATCCTGAACTCGAAAAACTCGAGCCAAGGCCGCGAGCTGGCACCTGGAAAGCACCGAAGTCCATCGCGGCCAAGGTCAACACGTTGGGTCCTATGATGAACGTGGTGTTGAAAGTGCTGGACACACTCGCGATCAAGGTGGCGGAGCTGCGGGAAAGGCTGGAAAAGATCGTGCGGCGAGAAAAGCAACTTGGTGACGTATTGGTCGAATTGGAGAAGGTCAAAGACCGTTTAGCGGCAGAAGACTTGCAAGCGGTCGAGCGGGGAAGGGCGGTCGCTCGAAACGCCGAGAATGCGGCAACCACCGATGAGCCTTCACCCTGATAGTCAATAAGGCATTTGCAAAGGTCGACAAGAAGGTGGCTAAATGGCCAAATGAGAGAAAATCTCTAGAGCTGGGGGGCACTTGTCGGCAAATTTCGGTCATTTGAGCCAACTCAGTCCAGAGCTGTATCGCCTCGGCACCCTAGCAGAGCGCTTTTTTGCTGAGGACGCCAACACGTCGCTGATCAAAAGTCGTCAGTTTGGCGAATACATGGTCAAGGAAATTGCTGCGTTGTCCGGCGTGTATGACCCCGAGCGCCAGGAAAAAACGAACGACCTGATCCGCCAACTGGCAACGCAGCAGGTACTGCCGCGAGAAGTGGCCGACATTTTCCACGCTGTGCGCCGGAGCGGCAACGAAGCGAGCCACGGCGTTGGTGGCTCGGTTGCCGACGCGCTGGCTGCACTGAAGTTTTGCCGAGCACTCGGGGTTTGGTACCGCCGTACCTTTGGGCGTGATCCAGACTTCAAGTCGGGACCATTTGTACCACCTCAGACCACCCAGGAGCTGGACAGGGCCACAAAAGCAGAGCTGGAGGCCCTCAAGCGCCAAGTGCAACAGGCGGAAGCCGAGCTTGCTGCCGCCAACGCCTCTGCGGATGAGCTGGCCAAAGCGCGGGCAGCTGCGGAAGAGCTTGCTCGACAAGCGCAACAAGAGAGTGCGGTTTGGGAACAAACTGCCGTTGAACTTGAAGCCAACCAGTCTGTGCTAGCTAGCAAGCTAGCTCAACTGCAGGCCCGAGCTAGAGAGCAACCGCAGCAAAGCCAAATTGAGTTCAAGCAGGCCGGCCTTCGGGCGGCCAGCCGGCTCGAACTCGATGAACGGCAGACCCGCCGTCTCATTGATGTGCAGCTCGTCGATGCAGGTTGGGAGGCCGACAGCGACAATCTGGTATTTCAGAATGGTGCCCGACCCGAAGCTGGACGAAATCTTGCGATTGCCGAATGGCCATCGGAAGGCGGACGTGCGGACTATGCCCTTTTTATCGGTCTCACCTGCGTGGCCGTCATCGAAGCGAAGCGGGAAAGTGTCGACGTGCCGTCGACGTTGCAGCAGGCTGAACGCTACGCCCGAACCATCACCTTACCGCCAGAAAACCGGCATCCCGATGGCCCCTGGAGGCATGGTCTGACTGAGCCCATCCGTGTACCATTTGTCTTTGCCACCAATGGGCGGTCCTTTGTCCGTCAGTGGCCGACAAAATCGGGGATATGGTTCTGTGATCTGCGCCGCGACACTGACCATGCCAGACCGCAGACGGCCTGGTTCTCGCCCAAAGACCTGCTTGATATCCTGTCGACCGATCTGGACGCTGCGGCCGCCGGCCTGGCCGATGAGAGCTTCGGCAAGGGCAGGATGCGGCCTTATCAGGAGGAGGCGATCGCCGCGATCGAGGACGCAATCGTCGCTGGCCAACGTGATATTCTCATTTCGATGGCCACGGGAACTGGCAAAACCCGCACGAGCATCGCCCTGATGTACCGCTTGCTCAAACATAAGCGGTTCCGGCGCATCTTGTTTTTGGTCGACCGCAAGGCGCTGGGAAAACAGACCAGCGACGCGCTGGAGACGACCGAGATCGAGGGGCTGTTGAACTTTGCCCAAATCTACAAGGTGGCGGGTCTTGATACCAAGGTGCCCGAGGCCGACGATCAGGTGCAGGTGGCAACCATTCAATCGCTGATCGCGCGTGTGCTGAATGAACCCGATCCCGCCAAACGGCTGACGCCCGGAACCTTTGATTGCATTATCGTGGACGAGGCGCATCGTGGCTACACCCTCGATGCCGAACTCCGCGAGAGCGATATCGGCTTTCGCAATCTTGAGGATTATCAATCTGCTTACCGGCAAATCCTCGACTATTTCGACGCAGTGAAAGTGGCGCTCACGGCGACCCCCGCGCTGCACACCCGCGAGATCTTTGGCCATCCGGTCTTTCACTATGGATACCGCCAGGCCGTGGTCGAAGGCTATCTCAACGACCATCTGCCCCCAAGACGCATCACCACCGCGCTGTCAGAGGCCGGCATTCATTTCGATGGTGCGGAAGAGGTCGAGATCATTGATCGTCAGACCGGCCAAATTGATCTCTTCGACCTGCCTGATGACGTCTCGCTGGATTACGATGTCGCCGATTTTAACAAGAAGGTCTATTCCGAAGCCTTTAACCGCATTGTTTGCCGAGCCATTGCGACGGAAATTCCGCCGGAGCAACCGGGCAAGACGCTGATCTTTGCCGCGCGCGACGCCCATGCGGACGATATTGTACGCTTGCTGATCGAGGAGCTCCAGGAGGAGTACGGCAAGGACGCCGTGCCACACGGCATGGTTGCCAAGATAACTGGCAATGTCGATAAACCCGACGACCTAATCCTCAAGTTCAAGAACGACCCATACCCAAAATACGTGGTGACCGTCGACCTGCTGACTACGGGCATCGACGTGCCCTCCATCTGCAATCTGGTGTTCGTGCGCCGGGTCAAGAGCCGCATCCTCTATGACCAGATGATCGGGCGGGCCACGCGCCTTTGCCCGGAAGTCGGCAAGGAGCATTTCCGCATCTTTGACGCCGTTGATCTCTATGCAGAGCTGCAGGAGATGACCGACATGCGGCCCGTCGTGGTCAGGCCGGATATCTCGCTCGGTCAGCTGGTCGCCGACCTTGGCAATGCGCAAACCGATGAGGACAGGGACTGGGTGGCCGGCCAGGTCGTCGTGCGCATGCGCTCGATGAGCAAGCGAATCGACGACGAGACCCGGCAGAGTTTTGAACGGCAGGCGGGCGAACCAGTGGAGGCTGCTGTTCAACGCCTGTCAAAGTTGTCCGGCGCCGCCTTGCTGGACTGGCTCAAGGCCAATCCCCGGATCGTCGAGCTGCTGGATCGTCGGCCAGCAGGCGGGCGCGGCGGTGATGGCGTGGTGATTTCGCCGCACGAGGATCAACTGCTGCGCATCGAGGAGATTTTCGGCCAGAACACGACGCCGGAAGATTACATCACCGGCTTTGAGCGCTTCGTGCGCGAGAACATGAACCAGGTGCCCGCCCTGATTGCTGTTACCCAACGGCCGCGCGATCTGACGCGCAAGGAATTGTCAGAGCTGGCAGGCCTGCTGGACGAGAAGAACTACTCCGAAGCCATGCTGCGCGCTGCCTATGGCCGGGCGCGCAATGCCGATATTGCCGCCCATATCATCGGCTTTGTGCGCCAGGCGGCTTTGGGCGATCCACTGGTTGCCTATGCGACGCGCGTGGAAAACGCCATCGTCAGGATGGAGCAGTCGCGCGCCTGGACGGCCAAGCAGAAGGAATGGCTGCGCCGCATTGGCAGGGCGCTCAAGGACAAGCCGGTGGCCGATCCCAGCCTGCTCGACCAGGGTGTATTCGCCGACAAGGGCGGTTTCAAGCGCATCTCGCAGGAATTCGACGGCGAGCTGGGCGATGTCCTGCACAGGTTCAACGAGGCGATCTGGGGACCATCGGCCGCCTGAGTTGACCCGGGCTGCCCACCCACTACAAGCGAGCCTCAGACCGGCCAGCGGAAGCGAATCTCACCATGAATGCCAATACCATCGTTCAAAAGCTCTGGCGTCTCTGCACCGTCCTGCGCAAAGACGGCATCACCTATCAGCAATATGTCACCGAGCTGACTTATCTGCTGTTTCTCAAGATGATGGCCGAGCGCAATCGCGAGACGGGCAGCCTGCCACTCGGCATGCGGTGGGCGGATCTTGTTGCCGCCAATGGTCTCGATAAGCTCGAGCGCTATCGCAAGACGCTGGTTACCCTGGGCGCGGCCAGCACACGGCTGGGCAAGGACGATGCACTAGTATCGCCGCCCGCCGACACGGCCACGCCAGAGGAGCGCAAGCAATATGCTGATGCGCGACCGCTGCCGGATATGGTGCAGGAGATCTTCGACAATGCGTCGACTTTCATCCGCGAGCCGCAGAACCTGACCACGCTGGTGACAGCCATCGACGAACTCGACTGGTTTTCCGACGAGCGCGACCAGTTCGGCGATCTCTATGAAGGGCTGCTGCAGAAGAACGCCGAGGAGACTAAGCGCGGAGCAGGGCAGTATTTCACCCCGCGCGTGCTGATCGAACTACTGGTGCGCCTGATGCAGCCCCAGCCCGGCGAGAAGATCCAGGACCCGGCCGCCGGCACCGGCGGCTTCCTGATAGCCGCCGACCGTTTCATACGCGCCAAGACCAACGACTATTTCGATCTCGGCGAAAAGCAGCAGAATTTTCAGAAGCATCAGGCCTTCCGCGGCATGGAAAACGTGCCGGGCACGCTGCGCCTGCTGCTGATGAACCTTTACCTGCACGATATCGACAGCGATCAAGTCCATCTGGGCGATACGCTGTCGGACAAGGGCACCGGCCTCGGCCGCGCCAACCTCATCCTGACCAATCCGCCCTTTGGCCCGGCGGGTGGCGCCCCGACGCGGCAGGATCTGTCGGTCACGGCGACGGTTTCGTCCTATCAACTGCCCTTTGTCGAGCATTGCATCCGCGCGCTGGAGCCTGGCGGTCGGGCCGCCATCGTCGTACCAGACAATGTCCTGTTCGAGGATGGGCGCGGCAAGGCGCTGCGCCAGATGATGATGGACTGGTGCGACGTGCACACCATCCTGCGGCTGCCGACCGGTATCTTTTACGCCCAAGGGGTGAAGACCAATGTCATCTTCTTGACGCGCGGCAAGACCGAGACGGGCAATACCAAGGCCGTCTGGATTTATGACCAGCGCGCCCAAATGCCCAAATTCGGCAAGACGACGCCGCTGACCCCGGCGCATTTCGAAGGTTTTGAGCAGGCGTTTGGCAGCGACCCCTATGGCAAGCAGCGCGGACGTGACGAGGGCGAGGCAGGGCGCTGGCGCCAGTTCAGCCGCGCGGACATTTCGGCTCGCAGCGACAATCTTGATATTTCATGGCTGCGCGAGGCGGAGGACGAGGCGGAAGAAGGGCTGATCGAGCCCGATGACATCGCAGCCGCGATCCTGGGGCATTTGCAGGCTGCGTCGCTGGAAGTTGAGGCTCTTGTTGCGGTTCTAAACGATGAGTTGCCTGAGGCGGCGGAATGAGCGGCCTGCCCAGAGGATGGGTGCAGGCAAAAAATTAGCGAGATCTGTGATCTCATAAACGGGAAGGCATTCAAGCCAACCTACTGGTCAACGAGCGGTCTGCCCATTGTTCGAATTCAGAACCTGAACAACGCCGCTTCGGCCTTCAACTTCTTCAGTGGAGAGGTGGAAGACAAGTTTCTGATCGAGAACGGACAACTTTTGTTCGCGTGGTCAGGTACGCCAGGCACTTCTTTTGGCGCGCATGTTTGGAGCGGAGGTGATGCCGTCCTCAACCAGCACATATTCAAGGTCAATTTTCCGACGCACCTACTGAACAAGCAATTCCTGAAACATGCGATCAATCAAAAGCTTGATGAACTTATCGGCAAGGCGCACGGCGGGGCGGGGTTGCAGCACGTCACCAAGGGCAAATTCGAGGAGACAGTGCTCTCTCTCCCACCCCTGGCCGAGCAAAAGCGCATCGTGGCCAAGCTGGATGCGCTCTCCGCGAAATCCGCCCGCGCCCGCACCGAACTCGCCCACATCGAAACCCTCGTCTCCCGCTACAAGACGGCCGTACTTAGTAAAGCGTTTAGCGGGGAGCTGACGTCAGCTCGATTTGCCGAGGCGGAGGGTGAAAGAAGGCTTGGCCGTCCGCTGCACTGGGAGCAGATGCAGCTGGGTGAAATCGCCGACATTAAGTCCGGGATCACGCTAGGAAAGAAACGCAAGCCGGACGAGCAGTTGTTGGAGTTGCCATATCTGCGCGTTGCGAATGTGCAGCGCGGTTGGCTCAACCTTGATCAGATCAAGACAGTTCAGGTCACCGCGAAAGAAGCGGAAGCGCTTTACCTTCGAGAAGGCGACGTGCTCATGAACGAGGGCGGAGATCGCGACAAGCTAGGACGCGGCTGGGTATGGGAAGGTCAGATTCCTGACTGCATCCACCAAAACCACGTTTTCCGGGTCCGCTTGGCATCAGGATCGGTACCGTCTCGCTTTTTGTCCTATTACGCCAACGAGTTTGGGCAGAAGCACTTCTTCGACGAGGGAAAACAGACGACAAATCTGGCTTCCATCAGCAAGGCGAAGCTATCTGCAATGCAAATTCCTGTTCCGCCCTTCGATGAGGCTACGGAAATCGTTCGCCGCATCGAATCCGCCTTCGCCAAGATCGACCGGCTGGCCATCGAGGCCAAGCGCGCCCTAACGCTGCTGGGCAAACTGGACGAGGCGATCCTGGCCAAAGCCTTCCGCGGCGAACTGGTCCCCCAGGACGAAAACGACGAACTCGCCGAACACCTGCTCGTCCGCATCCGCGCCGAGCGCGAGGCGGCGCCGAAAGTGCGGCGCGGGCGGGGACGACAACAAGCGTAGCGCAATCGGCAAGCGACGAGGGGGAGCATGGCAAACGCCTTTTTTACCTATGTCTGGGGCACGCCAGGCAATCCATGCTGGCCGCTGACCTTCGGGTCAAAGGCTGCACGCACAACTGCCAAGCGAGCCTTGAGCGAAGGCGATTTCGTCTTCACTATTGGCACCAAGGGCGAACCAACGTCGCTGCCGGAGAGGGGGCGGGTGCTTGGCGTCTATCAGGTCTCTTCGCTTGAAGTGAACACCCAGGACTATGTGGGCCAGATCGGCGAAGTCGATGTGGTTGAGCGGGTGGTCAGCAAGTTCCCCTTCGCGCTGCACCCCATCGCAGCCTGGCAAATCACCGCCGCGGCCAACGTCTTTTCCGCAATTGCCGGGCCGTTGACCGGCGCGCACCACCTGAAAGCACAATCCACCGTTGTGGAACTCGATGCAGCCACAGGCGCAGCGCTTCTGGCACTTGAGCGGCGTCCCGTCGCCCTCGCCGAGCCCAAAACGCTGCTCGGTCGCGGCCTCGTCGCGCAGAAAAATAGCAAGCTGGCCCCCAAGCACGACGGCGAGTTCAGCGGACACTTCGGCGAACACGACATCTGGTATGTCTATGCGCTCGCCCTTAGGGATCAGCGGGGACGCGATCTGGCCTTCAAGATCGGATATGCCAGCGACCCCGCTGCGAGGCTAGCAACGCACAACGCGCCGATGGCCTCGGAAGTGACGGGGCTGACCTGGCAGCTTGCACTCAAGCAGCCGACCTCGACTGAGGATGAAGCGCGCGCGGTGGAGCAGGCGCTTCTGGCGCATTTCTCGACACAGAAACTGCCAAGCAATGGTGAGATCGTTGCGGGGCCGTCCCAGTCAGCCATATTGTCGGCCATCGCCGCCATTCTGCGATCAAGTTGAGGCGCCCATGATCCCCGATTACCAGACCCTGATGCTGCCCGTACTTCGCCTCGCGGCGGAGGGCGAAACTCGGGTGGCCGATGTGGCCGGGCGCATCGCCGATGATCTCGGCCTGACATCGGACGAACGCGAGCAGATGCTGCCAAGTGGTCGCCAGCGTGTGCTGCACAACCGTATCCACTGGGCCAAGTTCTATATGAGCAAGGCCGGGCTGATCGCGTCACCGGCACGCGGTCGGTTCGTGGCGACGGAAAAGGGCAGGGCCCTGCTGGCCAGCAAGCCCGAAAAGATCGATGTCGCGCTTCTGATGCAGGAAACGGCATTCCGCGAGTTTTACCGGAACGAGTCCAGCACTGCCGGCACAGACACCGGGATCATTGAGCCCGTTCGCGCCGTCGCCGCCTCGACGACGCCAGAAGAGCAGATCGATGCCGCCTATGCTTCGCTGACAGGCGCGTTGCGTGACGAGCTTCTGGAGCGGATCCTCGAAAATAGCCCAGCCTTCTTCGAGCAGCTTATCGTCGACCTGCTTGTCGCCATGGGCTATGGCGGCAGCCACAAGAACGCCGCGGCCCAGCTGGGTCGCTCCGGCGATGGTGGCGTGGACGGCATTATCAACGAGGACCGGCTCGGGCTCGACCGCATCTATGTGCAGGCGAAACGCTATGCGCCCGCCAACCAGGTCGGTCGTCCTGACGTCAATGGCTTTGTCGGCAGCCTGGTCGGGCTGGGCGCCAGCAAGGGCGTGTTCGTCACCACCTCGACCTTCAGCCAGCCCGCGCGGGACTATGTGAAACACCTAGCCCAGCGCATCATCCTGATCGACGGACGGGAGCTGGCTGACCTCATGATCGAGCATCAGGTCGGTGTTCGCGGCTATCGCACGGTGGAGTTCAAGCGTCTCGATGAGGACTTTTTCAACGAAGAGTGACGCACTTTGGAAGGCTATGGGGAGCCGCTTGAGTGGGCCTCTGGAACGCCCTCCGGAGACGGTACAAAGGTGTGTCGGATGGCATCTGGTGGTCTCAACGCCTGAAGTTTGTTTGACCTAGTTTTATTGGGGCAAAGTCAATGCCCCAACCCACGGGGCGTTGACCCCCTGACGGGGGCCGCTCTGCTTCAACGCCCAGTGGGTCAGGTCAGCGATGATGTGCCCGGGTTTGCTCGTGTCACCAAGGTGGTCTTTAGCCCCGAGACCGCCCCTCGCGCTGTCGCGCAGGGCGGTGAAGTCGCCTCCGGCTCCTCTCGCGGAAGCCAAGATTTTTTGGATGCGGAAGTGATCGGGGCGTATCGGACTGGCGGGCAGGGGGCTACTCGTAACCGGGGACTTCGCCGAAACGATAGAGGATTTCCCTTGGGCCGTTCATGCTGCCGGGAGGTACGCCAATGTGCTTCCAGGCAACCACACCGGCGTAGTCGCTGCGCACCATTGCTCGCGCCAAATCCAACGCCTGCTCCTCGGATTCCATTTCCCTGGGATCGGCGGACTGCACAAGCTTGTCGTCCTGGTCACGCACAAATCCGGTCACAAAGAACGCTTCCCTCAGGGTAAAGAACCAGTCCGGTTCAGGCGGTTCCGAGCTCTGGAAGGAGATTTCGGTTTGCCGGAGCCGTTCTTTCTCTGCGCTCCACTCTCGCAGCTGGTCACCAGTGATAGGCCGCTCGGGCAAGTGCGCAGGTGGCCATTCACCTGGGAACATTGTCAGTTCTCTGATCGACGCCGGATCAGCTGCGCACTGGTCCAGTAGCCTCTGGATCGCCGCATAGGCGTTTGCCGGACGGGCCGTATAGAGCATTATAGTCTGACCTTCACTTGGTCGTGGGACGTAGCGAAAGGCGTGTGTCGCGTGCGCAGCATCCATCTCCAGGATCACGTCTGCAACCTCGTGGCTTGCCCTGAGCCCTTTGCTGACCGCCATCAGGAGGAGCTCCTTCAATGAGTGCCGAACGCGTGGCTCTTTGAGCTCTTTTTCGCTAGTGCCGACCCGCTCAAGGAAGGATTTGAGCGCCAGCTCTGCCGCCATTGCGAACAGGTGGTTCAGCGGCTGCCAAAAATCATCTGCCGTAGTCGAGCTCTTGTGCAGTACCCGTGCTGCGTCGAGGTACCGGACAGCGACCGTCAAGATTGCCCGATGGGCGTTGATTGCCATTGGTAATCTCGACCATTCCTTCGAATGCTTCACGCGCCACGCCCGCGAAGCAAACCCGGGGCTGGCTCTGACGCTGAGCGTGGCCAGTAGCACATATGTTCCGCGAGAACCCGAGCAGAAGCAAGAGGCGCCTGAAGTGGCCGCATTTCGTTGAGGACTGGCTAGAGCTTGTGAGATTTGACGAGAAGGCCGCCCTACAAAAGGTGCGGCTGGTCATTTGGTTGTGCAAGCCTGTACGAACATTGGCGCGAGCCGGTTGGTGGACGGTGCCGAGAGGCAGCAACGCGCCCCATTCCGGTCTTTCGATGTGCCTCGGGCCGCCCCCAACAGCGGACATCGCCATTTGCCCAATGAACGACCTGCCTGGGGTGGATAGTTGCCATACCGAAAATCCGGCTAGCCTTCGATCCTCAACTTACGCCAGTCGTCTCTGAGGAAACCCTGACGCAGTCGCGCTTGTAGCCCACCTCCTCAGGCTGGTCTCTGTTGTTGATGGCGAAGAGCCTCGCCTCTTCGACGAGGCCCTGCAGCAAGAAGTGGCGGATTTTCGGATGGAGCTGCACCTCGATGTCCGCCCGTTCTCGGGTGGCCGTTTCCCACCCGCCCTCCTTGGTGCTTTCGGCCAAAGCGAGTGCGCACTCGTAGTAGTGACGCCACCTTCTGCCGGGTGCCGGCAGCCGAAGAGGGTCTTCGCTGTCGGGCACGGATCACGCCAGTAATACTCAAATACTATTCCTGAAAAAGGCGAAAGAGCCGACGTGGAGCGGGGTGGCCACGGCGCCTATGGCGACAAGCCTTTGCGCCTGTGCCTTCGCGTTGGCCCGGTCGGTTGCCGAAGGCCGAGCCGAACCGCCCTTACTCTCGAAGGCAAACCACTCACCCGCTGCGGACTGGCCTATGAGATCGGGCCGAGAGCGTCCAAGGATGGATGGATTAAGAGTGTCCTTGAAAACGTCAAGGTGCAGCAACCAGGGCGTATGAAGGTAACGTGAGGCAAACAGCTTGGTGAACGTCATGCCGAGGAAGTAACTCACCATTCCATTTTCGGTAGGATCGAGGGCGGCGAAAGCAGAAGTCTTCGCAATATTGCCGTCTCCGTCTTCGTAAAGGGCCATGCGTACTAGCGACAACCGGAACATGGCTTCGTGAAGGGACGCCTGACCATGCTGCAGGACATGATAGGTGCTCGGTCTGCCAATGGTTGCCGCAGCCCAGAGGACATCGTCCCACGATGCACCCAGGTTACCCAGCCCGGTACGCTGAAGGGGGCGCGAAATTCGTCGCTGCGAAAACGGATGTCCATAGTCCGCAATATCCCTTGGTGGCATACGGTTGTTGGCGCCAGTTTGGCAGGATTGTCTCGATCATCGTCAACATGAGCGGGCACGAAGTACACGTCAATAGTCATTCTAAACCACTAGAAACTACCACCATTCCGTATTGTAGCGCGGCTAGGCATGCATAACTGCGGCCTTCAGAGCCGCTGCATCTAAGCTCGAACCAAGCAATAAAATCGACAGCGGTGGGCCGCTGTGCAATCGGCAGCGGCGACGCCGTCATCTGTGCGAGTGCTTCTTGCACGAAATCATTTACTAGCGATCGCACAGCAGCAATTACGTGCTGCGGGCCCCGCGTTCGACATCAGTAAATTTCGGCCATGCGCCCCATTCGGATCGTCATGAGGGCATTTGCAGCTTCATAAAACCGGACGGCCCGATCAAGTCGATACGATAACGACAATGGGGGCGGTGTTGGTCAGCCTGCTTCTAATCAATCGACACGCGGTAGGCCATCGGCATCTGTGACCAGCGCATCAAGCAACCTGATCATTGATTTGGCCACCGACCGCTGCCCTTTTCAAGCATCCGACATATGCATCAGGGCGATGTGCTCCGGCCCGTTGAACACCACTTCCCCGCTCAAGGTCTCGGATTTAAGGTCGAGGAGTATGAGATATTGGGCCTTGGCTTCCACGTGCCGAAAATTCGCACCCCTTCCCGTGCCGGTCGCTTCGAGGCACTTCATGAGCCAGAGCCGTTTCGCTCCCAAAGTTCATGTAACTACGGTGATTTAACTGCGATGAACTGCGCCGCGAAGCCTGCGGGTGCGCCTCCGTGAGGCGCCGTTCGCACCACCGCGCCGATCAGCGCCGGGACCTGATCGATAGAATTGTCCCAAGTCGGCGACAGATAGGCGAAATAGTCATACGCCCACATCTCGCCGCCAATCATCCCGGTGCCCTGGAACTTCGCAGTGACCGCGTCCTGGCCGTACTCGGCCTGCCCGGAGATGGTGAGCGACCAACCTGATCCGCCAAGTGTGCCCGTTATCCTCCCGGTGTCATCTTCGTCGATGACGACCTGAGCAATGCCAAAAAGCAGGTTGTTCGGTTCGACAGAAGCATTTGGGTCATTGATGAAACTTCGATAAGTCCATGATCCTTCAAACGCACCTGAAGTGTCGGGCAGTGTTACTGAAACACTGGCTGGCTGCGCCAAAGCGGCACTTGGCGCAGCAATTGCTAGTAAAATCAATGCAATAAATCGACCGGTCACGTTTGGCTCTCCCTTGTCAAATTCGAGGTTCAGTTCTCACCCTCAAAGCTTGAAGATGATATTGTAGTTGACGAATATTATTCGTAGTCACATTCTGAAGTCCACGAAAAATAAGGAGTGCGGTGATAATGGACAGAAGGTCAGTGTTGTTGTCAGGAGCCGCAGTCCTGGCAGCGCCGTTTATTCAGACGTCGCCTGCGAGGGCACAGGTAACGCGCATTAGGCGTGATGTGACGAGCCTGTCGACTTCTGATCCATTCTTCACTCAGTATGCCGAAGCAGTGAAGGCCATGCACGACTTGCCGCAGTCGGATCCAAGATCATGGTTCTCCCAGGCCATGATCCATCTCGACCACTGCCCGCATAGGTCACAGGGCTTTGCGCCGTGGCACCGCGTCTACCTCCTGAACTTTGAGGCGATTTGCGCAGATCTGATCGGCAATCCTGACTTCGCTCTGCCGTACTGGAACTGGGCCAATAACTCCGGCCGGCTGCCAGGCGCATTCTTTGGCGGCACTAATTTGGACGTGGGGTTCTGGGGTGATGATGGTTCCCAGGTCGGCACGTCGGCAACAAGCGCCCTCACGCCAACCTTCGGTCTTCATGACCATCCGGCGGTTGGCAGCATCTTCTTCCAGAGGCAAATCGATCTACTAAAAACGCAGACGGATTTCACTCTGTTTTGGCGGCAACTTGAGGGCAATCAGCACAATACCGTCCACGGCGTGGTTGGTGCGACTGGCGGGCACATGGGGTCCTTACTTTCGCCGTTGGACCCGTGCTTTTGGCTGCACCACTGCAATGTGGATCGCATCTGGGCCGAGTGGCAGGCCGCGGGCAATGTTCAACCAGCCATAGGCGAGAACTACGTCGGGCAGTTCGTCGATGGCGCAGGGAACTCAGCCGACTTCTCAGCTGATCAGTATGTCCCGCTCGCGAACCTCGATTACAGCTACGACAGTATCCAATTGCCGGACATCCTGTCGCCGTTCCTAAACGAACCCACGGACGAGGCGCTCAACAACCTGTTGAGGCAGGAAATTCGTCCGATTGGAGTGGGCGAGGCGCCGGCGGAAGCGGTGCTACCAAACGTCGAGACGTCGGTAGAGGTCCGGAGTGCTGGCATCCTGGACGAGTTGTTCGAGCAACGATTCTTTAGACCCGCCGAAATTTTTAGCACTCAGCGAGTGGGTGTCGGACAACGCCGCATCCTAGCTCGGTTCCGTGATGTGCGGCCGACCAGCGCTGCAAACGGGATGATCGCGAAGGTTTTCGTTAACTGTCCGTATCTCAGCCCCGTAATCGACTACACGGATCGCAACTATGCCGGTGCTTTCGCGTTCTTTGCGGTTGGCGGGAGCGCGCATTTGGGGCACCACGGCGGTGAAGGTAGTGACTTTGTGGTCGACATCACTGAGCCACTGAGGGACCAGGCAGCGAACGGTCGGTTGGACCCCTCCGCTATCGAAGTGCAGTTGATGCCGGCGATTAGTGAAACCGGTTCGCCCGAGGCAAGCTTCACGTTCAACAGTGTTGAATTGCTGAGCACCTGAACTGTAATTCAGCCACCTTCTTCCTACATTAGGTAAGAAGGAGTATGACCTATGTTCCGAATTTTATTCGTTGCCGTCGCGGTCGGCTGCTCTGCTCAGAGGGGGGTGTCTATGGAGCAAATCCAGACGCTTTCCCTTCCTGAAGAGAGCGTGGTCAGTGCGGACACCTCGGTCGCTGTGAACCTGCCACAAAATGTACCCGAGGCTGCCTACTCGCTGCTGGTTACCATCAAACCTCTTGCCGTGGGCTCAAGCAACTTTGTAATGCAAGCCTGTCCAGAAGCCACTTGTGAAGCAGCCCCAGAGCAGGCATTGGCGATCATGAGCTTCTTCCCGCCCCCGATAGTGGGTGAGGAGCGGCAGTTTGTAATCCAGGTGCCGGCGGCCGCTAGTGCAGCTCACTCGCAGGACAAGCTCGTGCTGTCTCTGGTTCCACTCGTCGAGGGAGGAGCGAAGGCGACCGAACTCCAGATCACTTCGGTTGAGGTCATGCAGTAGCAAGCGTGATCGACTAGCGCACGTACCCGCACTGATGCCCGATGCGGTCTGGTCGCCAATTGGCTAATCGAGACTTGCGACGCTAAGGCGCATGAGAAGGGGCAAGTTCTCTGGTTCGGCCTCGTCGCGATTTTGTGATGCAAAGTTACCACAATAGCGCGAAATTGGATGCCCAAATGTCCCACGAAAGCAGGTGGCTCGATGATAGTCACGCTCGGGCCACGCGTCGGCGCCCGAGCTGATAAGCTAATGTCTGCTATCGATAATCCGACAAAAAAGACTGACGGACCGCTTCCGGCCCCAATCGAGACCTTGGATTTCTTGTTTGTGCGCTTCGCCAAGGTCGTCTGCCTCTCCCTTCCTCATAATGTCGCTTGGCTCGATCTGGTCCGCTAATGCTGGACCAGAAAGATGATGTAGCCCCGCTTGCGCTGTCGCGCACATTTTGAGGATGGGGCCCGGAGGCCGACTTGACTCCGGATTTGTCCGCTTGCGCCTGCGGCGCTTGCCCCAGCTTCGATGGAAGCTGGGTAGGGGAGTGTAGGCGGACCTCTCCGGCGTCAACCTCTGGCTCGGATCTTCTTTCTTTTGGTTATTGGCTGCCGGAACGGCATCTTTGAAGGGATCTCCGATCCCTTCCGTCATTGAGAAGGCCGGCCTGCCGGCCGTCTCGGGGCGTTTACCCCGAGCCCACTTCGGGTGAGCGGAGTAAACGACACGATCTGCTTCTGGCTCTCGGATGAGCCAGAAGCAGAACACTTGCTGTGTATGGATTAGGGGAGGAGCCTAGGGCTGGCGCTGATGCGGTGCCATGCCATTGGGCGCCTTGGCCAGGAGCCAGAACGACAGCCAGGGGTGCAGGGCCGAGATCATGTGACGATGGTAGGCGTGGAACGGGTGCAGCTTTCCGGCCGAGGTCTTAAGCCTTACCATCTTAATGCGAAGCTCGGGAGTGAGCACCGCAGCCACAGCTGGCACGGCGTCGGCAACATGCTCGATGAGCGGGATCCAGTGCTTACCGGTACGGGAAGCAACAATAGCCGCAGCACACGCTGCCACCATCTTGCCAGCCACTTCCTTGTCCTCGACGGAGGCATTGTTGAGCCGCTCGACCGCTTGCAGCCAGCGCAATACGCGCGGCAGCTCGTCCTGGATGGACTGCCGCAGATCGCGCGCTCCGACCAGTTTGGCCAGCGCACTCCATTCCGCTGCAACGAGGTTGAGGTCTGCCCCTGACGGAACGGCGCTGGCGATCTTCTCCGTCAGTGCAGGCGCCTTGGCCTGGAGCTTCTCGGCCAGCGCCGCAGCATAAGCACGCTGGCCCTCGGCATGACGCTGCCCCTCCGGCATGAAGATGACATCCGGTGCGACCATGCGGCTGCGCCAGCGATTGTACACCGCAAACGGGTGCTGGATGCAGGGCTCAAGCGATAGCTCGCGCAGATGCAGGACGCTTGTTTCCTCCGAGCGCTCATAGCTTGCCGCATCGACAGCAAGGATGCGGCCGCCAGCGGCCAGGTACAGGTCGCGGAAGTTCTGGTTGTTGAGCAAGCTAAGCTCGTGTGCGCTGGTCACCCAGACCAGGGCGATCCCGGCGGCCCGGTATGCAGCGGTGCGATCTGTGATCGTGATGAGCGGCATGCGGGCAAGCTGCAGCTCTAGGGCAATGGGCTTGCCCTTGTACGTGGTGAAAACATCCGGCTTGCGGTGCCCGTCACCAATATTGATGAAGTGCTTGTCGACGACCGGCTCAGAAAAGTCTGGGTCGCAGCGGATGCTGTCGGCAAGGCAGTGCTTGAGCCGCCAATGCGGCTCACCTTCCTGGTTGCCACCAAACTGCCCAGCACCGGTATCGCGCATGACGTCAGGCGTGCGCCAGTCGCACTCCGCCGGCGTGCCACCATAGTGCTTGAAGTAAGCACCGCGACCGTCTCCAGTTGAGGCCGTGTGGCTGACGGCGAGATAGACCGGGCTGTTGCACTGGGCACAACGGAACAGGACGTTGCCCTCGCCGCGCTCATGGGCAATGGCGCGCCTTACGGCCGTGAGGTCGACTGCGGTCATCCCGTCCAGCAAAGCATCGACGGGCATGATCAACGGCTCAACACCACGCGCATCGAGGACCTTCTTGATGGCGCGACGGGTCTTGCGGTTCCCGACGATAGCGGGCACCGAGCTGCTGCGGGGTGGAACGGCACTGCCTTTTTGGGCGACCGAGGGAAGGTTTGGCGTGTTCTGGAAGCTAGTCATAGGGCAAAGCCTTTCGATTTCTTGATTCTTTGAAGAAATGGGGTTCAGTGGAGACGCGGACGGCGGAGAGTTGCCTCTGCTGCGTCGAGTGCCCTGTTGAGCTTGCGAAGGCTTTTGATCTGGCCCTTGGCGCACGCGCGGGTGAGTTCAGCGATCAGTTCAGGCTCGAGGTGACGGCGACGAACCTCGGCCTGGGCCACCGCGGCCAGGTCCTTGGGCGTCAAAGCCGGGATCTGGACGACCTTGCAGCGGTCCCTGACGGTCGTGGGCACCTTGTCGAGATCGTTCGCGAGCATGATCCAGTTCAAGAACCGCAGGTCGAGGTCGATCTGCAGGAAGTGCTCACGCACCCGTCCTGCAGTCGCAGGCTCCAGGAACGGAAGCAAGGCTTCCGCCGGCTTCTCCCGCGCACCGCGGCTCACGTCGGAGAGCTTGTCGATCTCATCGAAAACCGCGATGGGATTACCGACCCCATGCTGGATCAATCCCTGGACGATCGCGCTGGGCCGGGATGACCTGAAGACCGAGTCCCCACCCACAAGATCCACAGTGGTCATCATCGTTGAACCATCGAGGACGATGAGTGGTAGCCCAGTGGCTTCAGCGACAAGTCGAACAATAGTGGACTTGCCCTGCCCCGGCGGCGAAACGACCAGCAATGGCCGGAAGTGCAAATAGTTGGCACCGCGCATCAAGGCCAAATGAGAGCTGTCACGGAGGGCCTGAAGGAAGGCGCCGAACGCCGGTGCCCGGGCAAAGAGCGCACTGATGACCTCATCAATGGCGTGCTCGGTTGCCGGTCCAATCAGCTTGACCGGTGTATCTGCATCCAGCTTGAGCCGAACCTTCTGCTGGTGGTCAGCCCCATCCCCACCTCCGGCGCTGATGGTGCCTTTGGTCAGCGGGTCGGTGAGCCGCAGATAGGTGACCGGTCCGGTCGGCAGGAACACCGTCCGGGGCTTGCCCATCTGGACGGTGCTGATCGCACGATCCTGGCGTTCGACATCTTCAAGAGTGAGGCCATCGGGGTGAAACCACCGCCATGGGTTTATGGACTTGTCGTCGCCCTGGTCGGCGAGAGCAGAGGGATGCAGGTCTTCCTGCTCGTAATCAGTGAGCGTGTTGGCAAGGTCGAGCGGGTCGAAGTCCTCGTCGCCGTGAGGACGCGGCTTGAACATGGAGACGGGCTTCGGAGCGGCGTCGGCACCAGAAGCGTCATCGCGCTCTTTGCTGCCCGCAGGCAGCATTTTTTGGTTTTTTGCAATTTTCGTCATGTTGACCATCATCAGTACGAGCCAAACCGTGGCGTCCAAGACGCGGAGAGTAGGGCTCGTAAGGAAACTGGATCCGCAGCATCGCTGCCTCAGGCGGTGGGCCGGAGATCAGTCAGCGATGATGTGCGGAGAATGGAGCGGCTAAGCGCGGGCCGATACCGGCCAGGCGCGGTGCATCGCACAAGCGCCAGACCATCCAGTCGATCCATGGTCGCAATGATGGGGAAGAGAAGGGTTGCTGCGAATCTTGTCGCAGCCGTACATACGGTCAGCCATGTGGCTTCTCCTGTTCACGCAGGTTGATGGTCACTTGGTCAGGCCGTCAAAGTGGGTCCAATCACTTTGGCGGCCGCCTTCTGGTGGCCATGGGTCCATGTGGACTCGGCATTCAGCGTGACAGCCTTGCCCAGAATGTCACGCTCTCTTGTTGGTAATGGTTAATGTCGAGCTGCGCTGACTTAATCGGCGGTGGCTCCTTGTGCTACGTGTCGCGCTGCAATAAGTGTTACGTTGGTTGCGCAAATCCAGCTAACCCGCTGATCTGCAAAACCTGTCCGGAGGCGCAAGATTCCCTCTATCGGGATCGAGCCGTTGCTGGCGCGGGTGGCCGAAGTAGGGGCGGGGGCTACTGTAGGCGGCGATGCGCCTAACTGCACGCGCCAGTTTAGCTCAGCGGCGAGCTTAGCGCCTGTGCAGACGAGAGAAGTCAGGGTTGGGGGCGCCGCAGCCTGGCCCTCGAAGCATGTTAGATAATCCACATTGCTCCTCAGCCTACGATGCCGCGCCACGCTGACCAGTCAGGGAAGCGGTTGCAAGTTCTGAGGGGACCTTGAGCTTTATTATGCCCCCAATGCACTCTGCCGGGACTGACCAGTCCGCCTCCCATCTGGGACATTCACGGGTGCCCTCGCAGCGGCAAAAAAAACTGGCCCGCAAGCGATCTTGCTGCATATGGCGTAGAGTAGAAAGATCTTGCTTACGCTAGTTGCCGACAGGCCGAGCCCAATCCATATCCGGTTGCTGTAGGGCCTAAATAAGCACTTTAAGTAGGATTTCGCACCGCGGGGCGCGAATGGGGGGCTGACTGTTGTTCAATCCGAGTCGGCGTGCCATCGTCTCACTTCGCACATTGCACGGATTTGTTGATTATTCGGGAGCTGCGCTGTAGTCGGTGTTCTGCGCCCACCTTCCGTCCGCTTTGCAGCCATGAGATTCCGCACGGGTTGATGACAGTGCGGGAGCTTCTCCATGGACGCTCTAATGGAGCTTCTCACAAGCGGCGTCAGGCGGCGACATAATCGGCAACAGCCTGACTATGAGAAGGCGCGGATTGTTGCCGAGACGCTGCGACCTGGGACCACGGTGGGCGAAGTCGCGCGGCGGTATGGTCTAAAGGCGAACCATGTCTCGGCGTGGCGGACGATGGCCCGAAACGGGAAGTTGGTGCTAGCGGCGCCATAGGATCCGGTGGAGTTGGCAACGCTGATGGTCGCTCCGATGATTGAGCAGGTGACGGCAGCGGAGCGGGTGGCGGCGGTCGGGCCGGAGATTGTGCTGGGATCGGTGGTGATCCGGCTGAAGCCAGGCGCCTCCGCGCAACGGATTGCTTTAGACTTTCGTGCACTCACGGCGACCACATGATCTTCACCTCGAACCGGCTGCGGATCATGGTAGCCACCAAGCCGGTTGACCTCCGGAAAGGCCACGACAGCCTGGCTGCGCTGGTCAAGAACGTTTGCACGAGGATCCGTTCACCGGCACGATCTTTGTGTTCCGCGCCAGGAAGAGCGATCGGCTGAAGTTGCTCTACTGGGATGGCACGGGTCTGGTCCTGGCCTACAAGCGCCTTGAAGAGCACAGCTTCAGTTGGCCTGCGGTGGAGGACGGCTTGATGACGTTGAGCCACGCACAGTTCGAGGCGCTGTTCTCTAGGCTCGACTGGCGGCGGGGGGCGGTCGGTGGAAGCGCGGGCCCCAGAAGCGGTCGAATAGCTGCGGCGGGATGACTCAAGGCTTGTTTTTTGCGGTATCGGCAGCGCCTGACTTGGTAGAATCTGGTCATGCTCGATGCCGCCGAACTTCCTGACGATATTGCTGCCCCAAAGGCGATGCTCGTCACCGCAGAGGTGCGTGATCGGCGCAAGGATGAACGGATTGCCCAACTGGAAAAGCTGGTCGCCGCGTTCGGGCGTCGACCAGAAAAGAGCGATGCGGACCAGTTCGAGCTGGCGCTGGAGGATCTGGAAACGGCCATCGCGGCGGTCCAGGCCGAAGAAGATGCTTAGGACCGTGCCGCCAAGCGACCGGCCAAACCGCGCAGCGCCAATCGTGGGTCGCTCCCCAAGCACCTGCCGCGGATCGAAGAGATCATTGAGCCCGAAAGCCTGGTCTGTGGCTGTGTCGGCGGCCTGCACCACATTGACGAGGAGGTCTCCGAGCGGCTCGATGTGATCCGGCCCAGTTCCGGGTGATCGTGACCCGTCGCTCCAAATATGCTTGCCGATCCTGCACGGACTGCGTGGTGCAGGCTCCGGCACCCGGGCGGTTGATCCCGGGCGGGATGCCAACCGAGGCCATGGTCGCCCATGTACAAGTCAGCAAGTACGCCGATCACCCGCCGTTGTATCGCCAGGCGCAGATTTTTACCCGTCAGGGTGTTGATCAGGACCGCTCAGCCCGTGCCGATTGGGTTGGTCGGGCCGCCTTCGATTTGCGTCGGCCTACGATGCCCTGATGGCTGACTTCAAACGGTCATCGAAACTGTTCATGGATGAAACCTGCGCCCCGGTGCTCGATCCCGGTGCCCGCAAGACCAAGACCGGACACTTCTAGGCTCTGGCCCGCGATGATCGGCCCTGGAGTGGCACCGCACCACCCGGTGTTGCCTTCACATCTGCTCCCGGCCGAGGTGGACTTCATGCCGAACGGATATTGTAGGGCTTTAGCGGCATCCTGCAGGTGGATGGCTATGCCGACTATAACCGGCCGCTTGCGCTCGGCCGTGTCGGAGCGGATATACAGCTCGCCTATTGCTGGGTCCATGCCCGTCGCAAACTGATTGAGATCACCCGCGCAGGCACTGCCCCGGCTGCAGAAGAGGGTGTGCGGCTCATCGGCGAGCTCTATGCCATCGAAGCCGAGATCCGAGGCCTCGGCCCGAATGCCCGCCTTGCCACTCGCCAGCAGCGATTAGCACCGGCGGCCGGAAGAATAAAACAATGGCTTGAACTTAATCGCGCCCGCGTCTCCGCGAAAGCGCAGCTCGGGGAGGCCTTGAGTTACATCGCCAAATACTGGCCGGTGTTAGTGCTGTTCCCCACCGATGGCGGCATCGAGCTCGACAACAATGCCGTCGAGCGGACTATCCGGCCAATCGCGCTGAACCGAAATAATGCACTTTTCGCCGGCCATGATGCAGGGGTCGAAAACTAGGCCGTCATCGCCTCGTTGATCGAGACCAGCAAGCTCAACGCCGTCAATCCCTATGCCTGGCTGGCCGCGACCCTCCAAGCCATCGTCGCCTACCACAAGCAGAGTCGCATCAATGAACTGCTTTCGTGGAACTATGCCACCGACATGTGATCGGCACGACACTTACGCCGCGCTTCCAAACTTGCGAAATCAACTTCCTAAATTACTCTTCGACCCAAGACGTTACGGTTCGTCGATGACGTCGACCATCGCATAGCGACATATTGCCCAGCCGTTTTCTATATCAACCTGTTGCATATCCAAAGTTTAGGCGACGCCATCAGCATTCGAAAGATAGTGGCTTCTTGGCTGCGTCAGCGTGACAAGGCAGGGACTGCGAGATTGAGGAAAGCGCCAACACTTCATCTAGTTCATCGACGGCTTTGGATTTCTTGACGCAAGTAATGTCTCAGAGTGAGTATCGTATTGTCCAAGTTCCAATTTGGATTTATGTGTCTTCGGGTAATGGCTATCGTTATTCTCCTGTCTTCGGCCCAATGGATGAGCGCGCCAACCTCACAAGGGACCGGCTGGTGGCAGCCCTTGACCAAACCCAATTTGTGAAGCAATTTTCCTTGATGGGGAAGCCGGTGACAGACAGCATTATTGTTAGAGGTTTCGAACTTCGAGGGATCTACTTGCGTGAGCTTGCAAGTGTCGCAACACCTCACGAGCGCTCGAAGGGGAATAGAATCGTTTCAAGCGATGGAGTGCTAGACGATCTAGCGTATTCTGTACTCCAAGACTTCAATTTTTCTTCCATATTGTCAGAGAGAGACTTTTTGATTGGGCTGCCAGTCAGCGACTTTAGGTCGGCTCTTATTGCTTACTGCCTGGGCGGCGCGTATCTCGATTCACCCCTCCCGCAACCAATTACAGACGCTTCACCTGCGGCACGGTCGATAATTTGGGAGACTTTGTCCCCTACCAATCCTTCCGTCTCTGAGTTGCGGAATAAGCTTACAGAAAGCGTGGCATCTGTAATGCAGCTCCATTTGGGAACAACGGAAGACGTCTTCAAGCTACTCAACACACTGGGCATACCGACTGTCGGCGCCGGAATTGATGGCATGAGAAGGTCTCTGTTGTCGGCGAGAAAGCATATCGTTCGCGTGATGGGGCCTGATTTACCTACTCTCCTGTGCATCTTGTGTGACGCACAGGCGGACCTAGAACACTTCGACATCCCGACTTACGTTGCTCTATCGGAAGTTTGGGGTGTCGCGACCTTGGTGGCGAAGTTGTTGTGGCTGAGGAGGTGGTCTCGGATCCGCAACTACGACGACGTTGCCGAAAGGTTCACGACCGAATTATTCGCAAAACGGGGAAACCAAGATCCGTTTCTGGGACACTTGTTGTCTGGCGAGGGTATCGTCAAATCTGATGACATGGAATCGCTCGACCGGATCATCTTGAAGATAAGAGAAATCGCCTATAGTATCGATAGGAATGATTTTTCTAGGACCGTTGAGCAGATTGTTGAGCTGTATAACACTGACCCGTACAGCTGCTGGTTTCTTGACTGGACATCGTTAACTATAGCAATTCGAAGAGAACCCAGAATTGTTAGTCCAGAGATGGCGCTCGTCAATTTGCTTTGTGGACATCCAAATGTTGGGCGAAGACACCGCTCCGTTCGAATTCGGAAAGGAGATGGCGCTTACGAGAGTTCAATGCTCTCGCTTGTAGATTCATTTCCAAATCCAAAGATTTTTTCGCTAGCTAAAAGTGCTGAAGGATTGTCCGGTTTTGCACGCTCGATGTACCTTTCGTCTTTGCTCAAACCGTCTACAATTGCAGTCTTGGCAGTAGCCCTGAACCATCAACCTGAATGGATACAGCCGCTGCTGCAATCAGCGGAACTCCGGGATGACGCTAAGCTTAGCGCGTTGCGATCCGACCTTGCAACCGAACTAGCCCAGTTGGGGATGTTGGAGGACGAGGAGGCCAATTATATCCTTCGTGAAGAAGAGGCTACGCTAGGCGTGCTTTTCTTGCGTGGGCACAAGATGCTGGGTACCCTCCGTATCAGTTGGGAAGATACTGGCAAACAAATAGCCTCTTACTTTGGCGATAGGTTACAGTTCGCAAAACGCTTGGTTGACCTCAACGCAAACGAAGAAGACCAGATCGTCCCAAGAATGTCAGCGCTGCTGGCTTCTCAGATCGTCTCCTTTGTAATGTTGGACGGTCCCGACAATGTTAAGACTGCGATCAGTGATGGCCTGAAACACAACCAACTCTTAAATCACTTCATCTCCGCATTTCAGGATGCGGTTACGGAGTCCCGTCGTTCAGGCAGGGCTCAGGGGTACACCCCAACGCGGCTGCGCCCCCTCACAGCGGATGGCCAGCCGACGGAGGTCGGGGCTCTGCTAAACCGCTTGCACGACGAGCTGACAAGTGCAATCAAGGCCTACAATACTCGGCACTTGGCCGTTGACCCTGAAAGTACAGTCTTCGTTCGTTCGTCGACGGTAGTTACCCGTCTTCTTAATGCGGACCTTGCGCAACCGCAGAATGTCTTGAACGCTAACGAAACGATATACAAAGCCGTTAAGTTAATTAAATCCGAGGTGGATTATTTTCTCAGCAAGGCAAGAGAAGAACTTGCACGTACAGTGCAAGAGTATCTTATACGGATAACGGCCATCATTCCTTCGGAAGACTGGGAAGGTTGGGGCCATGATGAACTGGGTCATACTAGATTCACGGAAGCTCTAAGCATGCAGCTCGCTACGGCTGTTGGAGAAGCGGCTCGATGGATAGCTATCGCCGACCCAGACGAGCGAATTGAGCATTTCAAGTTTTCGAATCTAGTAAAGCTCGTTGCCTTGAGCCATAGGCCCGAACGCCCCAACCTAATAAGCTCTACAACGTCCAGAATCATTCCGGGCGAAGGGGTGGTCGTGACAAGCTCGGAGTACGAAGTTTCTGGCAAATTCTACGCATTTCTCGATTCTGTGTGTAAGAATTTGATCTCGAACGGCTTTAAGCATTCAAACATGGGCAAGGCCACTAAAATTCAGATTGAACTGCAGGTTGGCCGTAACGAATTGCGGGTCATTTGTCAGAACACTATAAGCACTGCAACAGCCGCAAAGATCAGGAACGAGCTGCCTGAACTGGTCCGTTCAGCAAATCAGGCTAGCCCAAAAAAGGCCGCTGAGGACACCGGGTCTGGACTTCAGAAAATTATCGCGCGCGGCCTGCAGTCGCTAGGCTCAAAGCCCCAAATTCGTTTGCGATTGCTTTCTAACCCCCGAAGACTTGAAGTCGGAGTGATACTCAAGCACAAGGGAGGAAGCGCGATTTATGAAGCGAGTTCTCATAGTTGAGGATAACATTCAGAAGGCGAACGCCATAACTTTTGCCCTAAAGGCTGCCTTCGGGGAGTTGGCGTATATTCTTCTAGTTAACACTGTGTCCGTCGCCATGGTGGTCCTCACGGCTGAACGATGGGATGGGGTGGTCCTGGATCTGTCTTTTCAGCGGGCCAGCGGTATGAAGGAAGGAATAGACCGGCCACAACTTGCTGGCGTGAAGGTACTGCAACAACTGGACGAAATGCGCATTGGCGTTCCCGTATTGATTGCGACCCAACATTCTTCATTTGTTGACACTGAGTTCGGTGACTTTCATAGCGTCCACGAGGTGGCAACTACTCTTGAGGAAATTTTCACCGACAACCTTCGGGGCGTCGTTGAGGTGGACCTGTCTAGCACCGAGTGGCAGCCAGTCTTAACTGATTTGGCCAGCAGGTTTTTTTGATGCGGAACGACTTTCGCGTTTTGATAATTGACGATTCCGAGGCCAAAAGGCGTCGAGTGATGGAGAGGTTGGCAGAGACAACCGCTCCGTTTAACTTGGCTTTTGTGGAAGCAGGAAACTACGAAGAGGCCTGCGCTAGGCTTTCAGAGCAGGTGTTTGATTTTGTAGTTTTGGACATCATGCTCCCGGCCGGCAACGGGGAGCCACATCCACGCTGGTCGAGGATCCTCATCGAGAAAATTGCATCAGGAACCTTAAGTACGCCCGTCAATATATTCGGCCTTACCGAATATGAGGATATGGCAGAGCAAGAAAAGTTGTTCTTTGAGGAAAATCTGTTCGGACTATCGGTATTCAATTGGAATGAAGATGGTTGGGCAAACTTCATTGGCGCAAAAATTAGGTTCATCGCGACCGCAATTCATACTAGCCTGTCCTTTCAGATGTCGAATTTTGACTTCGATTTTCTGGTTTTAACTGCTAGGCACGATAGTGAGTATTTGCCAATACGAAATGTCTTGTTCGGTGAAACCAAGTCGTCGCGACACCCGGTTTGGAGGGAGGCTTCCCACTTCGGTGCAATTCATACCCAATCCGGCCGGTCCTTTAAGACTGCGCTTGTTTGTGTAGGTGAAATGGGGCTGGCTGGGACAGCAGCTATCGCCGCTCAAGCGATCCAGTTTTTGCGTCCGAGAGTTGTGGCGATGTTAGGCATGTGCGCCGGTTTCGAGGGAAAAGGATGCAATCTTTTGGATTGCATCGTCGCCACCGAGGCTGCCTGCTGGCAGGACGGGAAACATAGCCGCGATGATGGAAAGTCTGTTTTTGATGACAGGGGAAAAAACCGAAACTGTTCGCCTGGCAGCCGTGCCGTCATCGACGAGATGATCGAGAGGTACGACGATAGTTTTGCCGAGCTAATGTCGTCCAAGGCAAAGCTACCGCGGTTTAGGTCCCTCAAGAAGGCGCTAGGTAGTGATGTTGGCGACGTACCTCGCGTTAGATCTGGCCTTGTCTTATCAGGCTCATCAATTGTAGCCGACGAGGATCTCCGCAGATCGATCGAGGCTCGGCACGCCACAGCAGTGGGCTTGGAGATGGAAATCTACGCGCTCTATACGGCTGCCTATAGGTCCATGGGTAGACCGCCCCAGTATTTCGCTATCAAGGGCATAGCTGATTTTGCAGATGGCAGTAAGAAAGACAAAGCTCAAACGTTTGCGAGTGAGCTGTCGGCTTCGGTGTTTTTAAGAATTGTTGAGATGAGGGGCGAGGACCTCATATCGGAGGACGGCGCTAGACGCGCCATGCCGGGGCTTGTCGGAAGATAGACCTTGTCAGTGAGGGCAGGCAAAAATAAGTCCAGCCGTCGGTCAAGCTAACACTTACACGCCGTCGGGGCGGTCCAAACTTCGGCGGCATTTCATCAACCCAAGGACTCTCCTCAAAATCGGAGGGAACTTGGGGCTCAGGTCAAAGAACACCGATCAGCGCATTGAGGCCAACCTGACGCGGCTGCTTGAGCGGGCAGGGAAGTGAGGCTCGTCTGGAAGTAACCAGACAGAGGCTGATTGCATTTGTCAAGGTGCGGGTGGTATGGCAACTTCAATCCTTATGAGAGTGGCTAATCTCTATGGGGTGGCGTGGTGATCGGGGCCAGATACATCAAGCAGGTCATTGCCTTCTTTTGTATTCTCGGAAGCGTCTCTCCCCCGGCTTCCTCGGCCGATACCATCAAATTCCTGTCTTGGAACGTGTCGAACTACGTTCCGGCATCTGGATACTCCTATCGTGGAGCAATTGGTACCAGGCGACTTGAAGCCGACCTCCTTGCGATAAGGCAGATTTTGGCTGACGGGTACGACGCGCTGCTGCTTCAAGAGGCGGTAAACGATCTAGCCGTTCGATCGACGGTGGGTCCTCTATACTCGGTGCTGTCCACCGAGGAGTATCGCGAAATAGTCAGTGCTCCGCCTCAACTAGAAAGACTGGTGCAACCTTTCGTTGCGATTGCGGAGAATGCAACACTTCAGGTTGCCGAAACCGAAAGCTGGCGTCTGGACGGGGCCGTGGATGGAAATTATCTCACCCGGGATATACTTTACGTCCAACTAGCCTGGGGGCAGCAAAAGATCGGGCTGGTCCACGCTCATATGAAAAGCGGTTGCAATGACACCCTCGCTAGCGTCCAGTTGGACTGCCGGTTGATGAACTCACAGTTCGAAGCGATCGGAGCTGGCGTGGAGCAGAAGATTGGTTTGGTAGATGCGTTGCTGGTGATCGGCGATTTCAATAGAGAGTTGCTTAACCCACGTCTCAAGCAATGGCGCGACGACAAAGTGCCGTGGGCGAGGGAGTTCATCGCCATACCACCATGCTGGCTGAGGCCGTCGCCGCAGCCGATCGACTTTGTCATTGTGGCAAAATTGGCCGCAGGGTTGCGGCTAGCGACCGTTCCTATCGAAACGAGCGATCTGGAACTACTTCTGCCGAACCGGATCAGTGATCACTGCCCTGTAGCCTTCGAACTGGCAGGTGGGTAGCAACTGTGTTTCTCCAAGCACTCACCGCGCTGCTGATCGTGATATCCGGCCAACTGAGCCCCCCAGTGGAAAACGTCGCTTTCTTTGGCAATCTTCCAAAATGCAATGCCGTGTCCAGCGGCCGTGAGCCGAACGTCATCCCCGACACCGACCGCCAGCTTCCCACTTTCGAGCTCTATTGCGATGCTGAAGATCAAGAACGTCAGGGCGATAGCTACCTCATTTCGCTGCTCAGAATAAATCAGGGCCACTTTGATCAGGTCGATGGATTGTTCTGGGCAGTCGCTGATCGGACTTTTTCTCGGGTGCTATGCAGCGCCTTGTCTCCAAGCGCCGTCCACGTCAGGCTTTTCGTAGGGGGAAGCGATAGCGCGCTACGTCCCTTATTGAACTGCAGCCTAGCCTCGGCTCATAAGAGCGTAAGATCTGTCCCATTATTTGACGGGCTTTCCTCTTTCCACCCGAAGTTTCTTGCAGCCGTCGCCGATAACGAAAGCTGGACATATGTCTCCAGCGGCAACCCCACTACTCGGTCAGCCACGGTGGTCGATTTCAACGTGTTATTTAGAGGCTCGGCGACAAGCCAGCTCTATTTATGGCACAGATGCGTGGTCCAAATCTTCGAGCGCTTCATGGCGTTTCCGCAGGATGAGCCTCTGAAAGGCTTGTACCAGCAATGCCGTTTACCGTCCTACAGTACCCGAGATGCCTCTGTCGTCCCCTACCTGATGCCATTCGATCAGGACGCGTACCTCGCGCAGTTGGCCTTCTGGGCCGGTCGCTCCGATGAAATAGACATTTCATCTCAATCCTACAATTCCGACCGGATCCTGGAGATCATTCGGCTTGCGGCAGATAATGGCGCCAAAGTCAGATATCTGCGGGATGACGATATACTGTTGTCCACCGATCCAACTGTTGCAGGGTTGGCAAATAGCTATGACGAGCACATTCTATGGGACCGCCAGTTGTGCGGCCTTGGTGTGTCCCGACGATACCTGCTCACTAAACCAGGCAGCAGCTTTCTCCACTCCAAATTCTTCATATTCCGGGGGTCTTTTGGAATACGGGTCCTTTTCGGCTCTGGAAATCTTACCTATTCAGCAATTACCGACAATTTGGAGAACAACTATTTCTCTTCTGACGAGGAAGTCGCTCTTGGATTTGCTGGATTCTTTGATAAGTTATGGCAGGTATCTGTCGACTATGATCATTGGCGGTCAATAGCCGAGATGCTTGGGTCCTATCGTGGCAAGAAATGGGTGGACGGTAATGACTGTGCTAAACGATCTTCGCGATGAAACAAGGGCGGCCTTTGAGCGCTTTTTGGAAAGTTCAAAGAGCGCCGAGCTTCCTATCGAGCGACTCAACTGCTATCTGGTACATGCGATTGCTACTCACAAAACATTCCTGAAGTTCGCGCCATTCGAAGCTGAACTAAGTCAGACAAAGGGTGCCTGGGAGCTTGTCAAGAGTGGAGAGGATCGTGTCCAAAGCATCGTCCCCAAGCTTTTGGAGTGCATCGCTATCGAGATAAAACCAACCGCAGGTATTCGCAGTGATGGAAATAATCCGTGGGATGCCACTAAGGAATTTTTCAAAGAATGTCTCGATAATCTTTTGGAGAACTGGGATCAGCCCGGCGAATTGATCGACAATTTTCGCGAAGACTTGCACGAGTGGTGGGATGACGTCGGCGATTGGTTGGACGAAAATATTCGCAACTTCTAGCCTCGTAGCGGGCTCGCTAGCGTGGCATTTCAAAGCCTCGAGTACCGCACCGTCCAGCAGCCTTTGAATTCGCAGATCATTGGTCACTAACTGCGTGCCGCTAACGTCAATTCGGCTGTCGATCGCGGCGCCGACCTAAACAGATTAATGGACGTGTCACACCAAGTCGACCTATAGGCGCCAAAGCCGATCACTCTCAAGGTGTGGACGAAAAGACCCGTTGATAGTCGTCGATAGCATCGGGATCGCTTCGTTTCAGTCGGTCCAGCAAGTCGCGTGCGTCTGCATTGTGAACGGCAAGATTATGGTTCATTGCGGACATGCCCTCAATAACGAGCGCAAGCAACCAAAAGAAACCCGTGTGTGCCTTCGCAACCTCGGTCACTTCCACTGTCAGATCACCAATTGACTTCGGGTGCGTGAGCCGATTTCGGACAGCAATCGCAGGTTTCAGGCGTTCGCAACCTGGATGCGAGCAGTCGACTTCGAAGTTAGCACTTTGAGCAGCGACCCTTGTTGCAGGTCCTACCATCGTGGTTAGCGGCAGAAATCAGGTCTGCTCGACCACGTCTCCGCGCTCGCCTACCACATAGCTCTTTTCCTGGAGCGCTATCTCGTCTAGTGCGGAAAGCAGTCCGATGTCCTTGGCTGCATCGCGGACATGCTCCCGAAACGCTCAAACAACTCCTTTAGCGGAGGCTAAAATTGCTCGAATGGTCTCGCGACGGTGCGTTGGGCTATCTTAATCTTCCGCACGCTGGGGCGCGTACGCGACATCATCCACCAATAGAGCGTGTACGAAGCCGATTTTGAGATCGCTCAATGCCGCCGTGCCCTGTGTTGGCGGCACTAAAACCCCCGTGGATGTGGTGTTCCCACGGATGTGCCAAGCTCAGGTGGTAGTGGGTTCCAAAGGGTTCCTCTCGCCGGGCCTATAGCGACCATAGAGCGCCTCCACATCACCATGCATGCGTTCAAATTCCACTTTTGAAGTCAGGCGCCGGCGCCATGTTGGAATCGCGGTGATCGGCGCCGAAATACCGATCAACACCATCAGCACGGCCCCCAAGGCGGCAAGGACATAAACTAAGCCGCTAATGACGCTGACTTCCCAAAAATAGTCCCACCTGTTTGAGAGAGTGTCCAAATCGACTTTCACAACGTCGATCTCGGCCCCGCCAAGCGTTACCTTCGCCAATTCGGGTACACGGTAGGACCGGTCACCAAGGAGAATAAAGTCTAGACTGCTGTGCGGGGCGATGTTCAGCTTATCGAGTTGCTCTTGGCCGACAATTTTCCACTCGCTGTCATAGACCACAGTCGCTCCGCTCCCCAAATAGGATAAGGCCTCCTTCGATGGCATCAGGGCGACGTCTTTCAGAGTGCGGTCGGTGTTGTTCACCAGTCGCATATGAGCAATTTCAGGAGGTACATCCGACAGAAGCTTTTCATCATCGCGAAGCATATCCCTCAAAATCTTCAGGACAACGGCGGCTTCGCCATCGAGTTTAGCTACGAGTCCGTCCAACTGGGTCGCTGCCACACTAAGCGTGGCCCTGGCGTCTGAGAGTAGATGAGGTTCAGGGTTGTCTAGCTTCACGACGTAAGCAGATATCTGCGTTCGAGAATACTGATCCTGCAGAACGGCAAATATAAAAGTGCCTAGGGCAAATAAAGCGGCAGGGATTACCACGGTCAAAACGGCAATGACAACGCTTGTAGCGTGCTCCCGGAGCATCAAGTCCTCCTCATTCGCGAACACTCCCATCGATTGACCAAAATAGAGATTCGAACAAGACAGTGTAACGCTGGGTGGCACATGGATAACACATGGAGAGCAAAACCCCCAGATTTGCTGGGCATGACGTCAGATTGAGAATCCTCGTGTCAATGGTTCGATTCCGTACGGCCTTCGCACCAGCTAGAATGGTGCCAAGCCGCCAGAGGCGGCGCGCGGGATCGTCATCATGGCTAGCGCTACTTCGGGCATTAAGGTGGGCGTGAATGTGGCCTACGAAACCGATGGCATCCACCCCGACGATCCCGGTCACGCCGCCCTCATGCCTCTGGCCAAGAACGCTATTTCGGCCCTGCAAACCGTGCAGTCGGGCAGCCTGATCGTCAGTTAGATTTCCTGTCGGTCTGAGGCAGGCATCTTGGCCACAAGATCGCCTGCCAGCATTAACACGGCAAACGCAACCTCTTTCACATCACGAGGCGGAATCGACACTGTTTGCCCGAGGTTGAAAGTCTGCGTTCTGGTGATGGTGCGCAGCATCACCTGCGTTTCCTTCTGGGTAGGGGCATCGAAATGCATTGCCGTTTCATTGCCCTCGGCATCGAGGTGGTAAAGCTCGACGGTCGGAAGGCTCAAGGTGAGCTGTCCGTTTTGGTCAACGTCGCGCTCTCCCACCACACCACCCCGGTGCTCGAGACAGTTTCGCACCGTCTGGAATGAATGTAGTTCCGGCGTCCATGTGAGAGGAGCAGATAGTCCATCCTGCACCCGTTTGAGAAGCTGGGGATAGTTGAGCGCTTGGGCGCTGGGCCGAATTGCTTCCATGCGGGCAACGACCCTCTCCAGGACTTCATCAGGACTGCCGCCCGCCAACGTTTCTGGCGGCGTCTTCAACAGCTCCATATGCGCGCATGCGGTCTCTAGCGTCTCACGGATGGCCCGCGCCAGGTCGGAGAAGCACATTGCAACCAGGCGCCGCTGATACGCTTCGCGTTGCTCGGCAGCGCTGCGGCCCCGCGTTTTCAAGCTGAAGTGCATGTGTTGGTCTGGATTGGTGGGGATGTTCTCAACGTCTGCGCCAGCAATGACCGTAAAGGCCAAACTAAATATGTCGGACACCTCGCTTGCCGTTTGGTAGGCCACCCGCCCAACTGCGTTTCTATCCAAGGTTACGGTGACCTTCTCCGTCGCCTGACCCACCATGCCGCCCCCTTTCTGCCAGCCGTTGCTGGCCAAGAACCTCACCACTATAGGAGACCACCAAAAGCCCCTTCGAAGGTCACGACGCTGCTTGTCATGCATGTCAACGCCACCCTCGCCTCGCGCGATATCGGCGCTGCAGAGGTGCGCGCGATGCAAAAGTCACAAGGGTGGAGCGATGTCGGCTACAATGCCCTCAGCGTCAGCATCAGTATATCTGAATTGACCTATCACGCGACCCAGCAAGAAAAGCGCACCAACACGCTGGTTGAGATGACTGGCCCTATCGTTCCGCTCACTCCCGTGAACAAAGGTGCTCCGGCCTGACGCACGCTAACTGCGGATCGCTGCCTCAAAATCAATGGCAATTCCAGCGGCCGACATTTCGCGGGCCAGCTCGTTTTTCCAGCCCAGCTGGTGGCTAATGTAAACGACACCCTGATAGTCTGACGGTCGTTCGACACTAGGGCCGAGAAGAACAACCACGCGCTCCACTGGAAGCTGAGACAGGAAGAAACCAAGCTCAAAGATCACGTTTTGCCTCGCTCGCGGCGATAGGCTAGCCGAGTCCCGACCGCCCACGTCATCGCCGGTCATGAGGACAACGGCAAAGTCGGCGGTTGCGGCAGTCTCGATGAACTTCGTTATGATCGTCCGCCCTGCGTTGACCTGCTCGTGCAGAATGACCGGCAGTGTGCCGACGCGCGTAAGGTAGAGCGCCAGCTCGTTTTTGGCCGCGTCATTTGTCCCGTGAACGATGAATACGCGAGCGCGCTCAACCGGCCTTGGCGGTTCGGGTGCCGCGACGACTCGGCGGAAACCATTGGCGGTCGCCCATTGAACTAGATCGGCGTCCTTAACGGCCCAATGAGTACGGTTGTCTTCCCAATCGTGGTCGAAACCAAGCTCTCGACGGTGTTCGAAGACGGTCGCCGTGGGGATTGGGTCAAAGCTCTCGTCAACCCTGAAACGAAAATGGACGTCCCCGCTGTCAATCAGCAGGTCAGTTAGCCAAGCAATTCTGGCGGGGTTTTCAGCGCCTTTTTCGAACCCTAGCAAAACAGGAAGTGCTCGAAGAGCTTCGAAGGCGGCCATGTCTTTCGCAGCGTACTCCCGCTGCTGCCAGACGCCCGTGTACTCTAGTACGCGGGCTAGCTCCATCTGAGAGCCGCCCGGATTCCAAGGCTCGTCATTGCCCCGCATAATCAGATTGTACACAGCCTGGGCCTCCACCCTAGAGCGCAACATTGCTCATGACTTTCGGTTAGATGATGTCGAGCGCGAACGGAAGGGGTACCTTCAATAGTTGGTCGCGCGCCACTCTAGCGATCCGCCGATCCGGTACCTCACCCTCTCGCGCCAGCGGGTTCGTTCGTCCACCCCAATTCAGTTCCCTGTCCTGGCAATGGGGACCGGCTAATTTCAGGGCTTCGCCAAAGCTCGATGAATGTCTGAAATGGGGCGCGTTGCGGTCTGGCGGCTGTTGGCCCGCCCAAACTCCGGTATTTCTTAGTTTGCATGTCGCCCATATCGTCTGCCCCTCCCTTCTCATAGTGCCGCAGGGCTGAATCTGGCCCGCTCGTCCCGGGTTGGATGGCGGGCGGCGCGCTGTCAAGAGAATTTTGAGGAAGCGCTTTGGAGTCGACCTGATCCTAGATTTCTCCGCTCGCGCAACAGCTTCGATGGGAACTGGGGGAGGGAATTGGGGTAGGCCTCTCCGGCGTCAATCTGTGGAGCGGAACCGCTTCCTTTCGACGGATGGCTGCCGACACGGCATCTCTGAAGGGATTTCCGATCCTTCCTGTCCGAGTTAAGGCCGTCTCGCCAGCTGCATCAGGACGGTTATCCGAACCCTCTTTGGGTAAGAGGAGCATCGGTTATTAAGGAACGAGCAAAGCGGCAGCTGTGCTCGCCAGCGTAGAGCAGGGCGTCGCGGGTGCGGATGTCCTACAAAAAGTGCTACAGCCTGTGCCACTTCGAGCTGGGATCGCCTAGTAAAGCATTGAAAAATAACATCTATGAGATAGCCGAGATTCCCGTTTCGGGGGCGGGCCCTAAGCGGACTCTGATGGCATAACCTGGGGCACTGTCGCCGGCCCCTAACGCGCCCTCGACATCCGCCGACTCTAGCTTTTGGTCGGCGGCAAACTAGACCTCGTTGTGAACGTGCGCGGGCTTGCGTGCTGTATCAGCTGGTGTTTGGTCACCCTGATGGCGTCCAGTTCGCGGAGGTCCATTTCTTGCCCGCGTCAAGCGCTTTCAAGAATGTTCCCAACTTGTGTAGCCGTCCTCGTGGCAACCCGCCTCTTAGCTCACAAAAATCATTGTCAAAGATGCCCGATTTCACTGCGGACAGGCGTTCAAGATCAATTGCCACGCCGGGCTTATCTACATCGTCCATGAACACCACTCCCAGGAATTTGTAGACCTCTGCGACCTTTTCAAGCGTGACCGCTTTGACGGGCTCACCCTTTTCAATCCTGGTGATTGTTTCTGGTGAAACGTCAGCCAGAAACGCTGTTTCCCGAACCCCGAGCCCCGTTCCCGTCCTCGCCAGCCGGCTTTGCAACGCGCCTAGAGTCAATCCAAATCCTCACTAAAATTGGTACTATGTAACGAATTCGCTTGCCAGGCTTCTATTTTTTGTACATCGTACCAATAATTCGATCAACAACCCGATGCGGACCGGAGACATAAATTGCCACGCAAACGCGCAAGTTTCTCCGCTGATGATGTGTTCCGGGCACTTACCGGAGCAAAACGCGCCGGCCTAAACGTCACTCGTTGCGAGGTTACGCCGCAGGGACAAATAGTGTTGCTATCAGACGCTATGGCCGCAGTTGACCAAAAGACCCCAGCTGAACCATCGTATCCTCGATCAGCGCTTGAGCGTTGGCTTGCTGACGAAAATGCGCGTTGACCTAAAGGGGGTACACAGGGTTACGAAGCGGTTGGCTCGTGGCAGCCTCCGAACCTACTACTATGCTTGGCGGGGCGGCCCACGCATCCAAGCAGATCTTCGCGACCAAGACGCCTTCATCGCTGAGTTTCAACGCCATAAGCTCTTTCGCGCGCCACCAGAGCACAAGCGGGTTTTGTCGGACTTAATCCGGTCATACATCAGTTCAGCAGATTACACCGGCCTATCTGCAAAAACGAAAGAAGGATACGACAAGGCCCTTTCCCGAATTCAGGGCAAGTTCGGTACTATGCCGATAGCGGCGCTGGAGGAGAAGGGCGCGCGCAGCGTCATCCGGAAGTGGCGCGACGATGTCCTCGCTGTCTCTCCGCGTGCGGCGGATCTGACTATGGCGGTTTTCACTAAGGTCTTGAACTTCGCCAAAGACGAAGAGGAGATCTCACGAAACCCACTGGACGCGTTGACCAAGCTTTCAAGCGGAACCCGGAAGGACATCATCTGGTCCGACGAACAGATGGCGTTGTTTGCTGCAGTCGGTCCAACGCACCTGGTGCGTGCGATGATCTTGGCCAAGTGGACGGGTCAGCGCCAAGCCGATCTCCTAAACCTCAGTTGGCGTGCGTATGATGGTGAGTACATCCGGCTGCAACAAGGAAAGGCTGGCCGTGGCAAAGCAGGCAAGCGAGTCAAAATTCTCGTTTCGGCCGAATTGCGGGCAACGCTTGAGACGATACGAGCTGAACAGGAGGCACGGGCAGAGCATCCCAACCCTCGGAAAAGAAAGGCGTTGCCAACGACAGTCTTGACCACCGAAGACGGGGTTGCATGGAAGTCTGGCTTCAAGGCGTCCTGGGGGGCGGCCGTCAGGGCTGCGGGGATTTCGGGCGTAACCTTTCACGACTTCCGCGGCACTTTCATCACCCTGGCTTATCGGGCTGGCGTGGCCATCAAAGACATTGCTGAAGCCAGTGGTCATGATGAAAAAGAATGCGAGCGCGTCATCCGACAACACTACCTCGCAGGTGGCGCTGACACGGTGATTCAAAAGCTTGAGTCATCGGGTTCGTTCGCCGCAAAATCGGACCAGCTGTAAACCGCGTCGAAGACTGTAAACTAAGAGGCTCGAGAACCAGAGATGATTATGTCTGAAGAGCGCACGAATGCTGGAGATTTCTGGTGCCGGCAGCAGGGTTCGAACCCGCGACCCCCTGATTACAAATCAGGTGCTCTACCAACTGAGCTATACCGGCATGCGCAGGCGTGTAGCATCGAAGACGATTGGCTGCAATGGCCGGTTTCGGGCTTGGCCACCATGCCGCGAGGTGACTATGGCATCGGCGCGACCCGGCCGAATTCGTCATCGAGCCGGATGATATCGTCCTCTCCCAGATAGGAGCCGGTCTGCACTTCGATCAGCTCCAGCTCGATCCGCCCAGGGTTGGCAAGGCGGTGTACACAGCCGAGAGGCAAGTCAATGGATTGATTCTCGTTGAGCGTGTAAACCCTTCCATCTATTGTGACTTCTGCGATGCCGCGGACGACGATCCAGTGCTCGGCCCGATGATGATGCCGTTGCAGGCTGAGCCGCCGACCGGGTTTGACGAAGAGCCGCTTGACCTGGAAGCGCTCGCCCATGTGCACGCTCGCATAGCCACCCCAGGGGCGGAACTGCGTGCGGTGTACCTCGGTCAGAGCTGCCGTGTCCTTGTTGGCGCGCAGCCGCTGCACCATGGCGCCGACGTGCTGCGCATTGTCCAGTCGGCCGACAAACACGGCATCATGTGTTGCGATGACGGCAACGTCCTTGAGGCCGTCCACAGCCACATGGGCATGGTCGGACACAACAAGGGCATTGCTGACAGCGCTCAGGGTGACCGGCCCCCGCGTCAGATTGTTGTCCGGGTCGCGCGGCCCGGCCTTCCAGATGGCGTCCCAGCTGCCCAGGTCCGACCAGAGGAATTCGACCGGCAGCACCACAGCGCGGCCTGTATGCTCGAAAATGGCGTGGTCCACCGAGATCGAAGGCGCGGCGGCCGTGGCCTCAGCGTCAAGACGAATGAAGTCGAGGTCAGCCGTTGCGTTCTCGAGTGCTGTCTGTGCTGCGGTTGCCGTGCTGGGCGCGAGCGCGGCGCATTCCGCGAGAAAGCTATCGGCGCGGAGCATGAACATGCCTGAGTTCCACAGGTGGTCGCCGGCCGCCAACATGCGTTGCGCTTCGGCGGCGTCGGGCTTTTCCACGAATGAGGCGATGGGACGGGCGCCTGCGCCGGGGAGTGCGCGAATATAGCCGTAGCCGGTCTCGGGCCGGTCGGGTGTCAGCCCGAAGGCCACCAGATCGCCATTGCGGGCGGCGATCGCGGCAGCGGCAATGGCCTGGTGATAGGCCTGCTCGGCGGCGAGCAGATGGTCCGACGGCAGCACGAGGAGGGTGATGTCCTGTCCCCAGACGGCCGCCGCGTGCCGCGCCGCGACAGTTATCGCAAAAGCGGTGTTGCGGGTCATGGGCTCGAGCAGGATGGCGCCCAGCGTCACCCCAAGGTCAGCCGCCTGCTCGGCGACGACGAAGCGATAGTCGACATGGGTCATGACGATCGGCGGGGCGTAGATCGCAGGATCGTCCACGCGCTGCAGCGTCTGCTGGAACAGCGTCAAGGTCGCGTTGAGCGCGAGAAACTGCTTGGGCCGTGCTGTTCGCGACAGCGGCCAAAGCCGCGTGCCCTGACCGCCAGCGAGGATGACCGGTACAATCAAATTCGACATCAGTAACCCCCAAGTCGTGATGAGCGAACGATTTTATCTTTTTGTTTAGCATGTGGTGGATCGACAGTGAAAGCCTCGATGAAGACTGCCGTTGCCGGCGTTCGGGGCTCCGTCTACCCGGCTGGTCTGTGCGCTGGATGGGTGGTGAGAGCGAGCGAGAGAACTTTTTTTCTGCCCGGTTCGGCTCCGGCGCATTTTCCAATGCGCGTTTGCCGCGAGCAAAGTTGCGCCTTCGCATGGTTGGCAAGCCCCTGAGACGATTGTGCTAATGGCCTCGCCAGGCCCGGATTTGCGGCCCTTTTCGCCTTGATCGACATTCGGTGGCGGCATACCAACGGGGCCTGTTTCAGGCCTGCTCGTCAGGCGTGCGTCCGGAGCGTGATCACAAGTGCAGAGCCAGTCGCTGACCCATTTGCAGGCCCTCGAAGCCGAAAGCATAGAAATCCTGCGTGAGGTGGCGGCCAGTTTCGAACGGCCGGTGATGATGTATTCGATCGGCAAGGACTCAAGCGTCTTGCTGCATCTGGCGCGCAAGGCGTTCTATCCCAGCAAGATCCCGTTTCCGCTGCTGCATGTGAACACCACATGGAAGTTTCGCGAGATGATCGCTTTCCGCGACTCCATGGCGGAGAAATACGGGTTCGACCTGATCAGCCACACAAATCCTGAGGGATTGGCCAACAATATCAACCCATTCGACCATGGTTCCTCGCGCTATACCGACATCATGAAGACGCAGGCGTTGCGCCAGGCGCTCAACGCCGGACGCTATGATGCGGCCATCGGTGGAGCGCGGCGCGACGAGGAAAAGTCCCGCGCCAAGGAGCGCATCTTTTCCCACCGCAATGCCAACCATGCCTGGGATCCCAAGAACCAGCGTCCCGAATTGTGGAAGGTGTTCAACACCCGGCTCAATCCGGGCGAGAGCATGCGGGTGTTCCCCATCTCGAACTGGACCGAGCTGGACGTGTGGACCTACATCTACGATCAGGGGATCGAACTGCCGTCGCTCTATTTCGCCAAGCCGCGTCCGGTCGTGGATCGTTCGGGCACGCTGATCATGGTGGACGACGAGCGCATGCCGCTTGAGCCCGGCGAGACGGCGCGCATGGAAATGGTGCGGTTCCGCACGCTCGGCTGCTATCCGCTGACCGGCGCCATTCGTTCCGATGCTGCCGATCTGCCCTCGATCATCATGGAAATGCAGGCCAGCCGCACCTCGGAACGCGAGGGCCGGCTGATCGACAGCGACAGCGTCGGTTCGATGGAAAAAAAGAAGCAGGAAGGGTACTTCTGATGGCCCAGCCGATGCACACGCCTGATACCGACATTGGCCTGTGGCTGCAGCAGCAGACCGACAAGTCGCTGCTGCGTTTTCTGACCTGCGGCAGTGTGGATGATGGCAAGTCGACGCTGATCGGCCGGCTACTCTACGATAGCCAGCTGATCCTGGATGACCAGCTGGCGAGCCTGAAGAAGGAAAGCCACAACCGCACGACAGGCGATGAGGGCATCGACTTTTCGCTGCTGGTCGATGGTCTGACGGCCGAGCGCGAGCAGGGCATCACCATCGATGTGGCCTATCGGTTCTTCTCCACTGACAAGCGCAAGTTCATCGTCGCCGACACCCCTGGCCATGAGCAATATACTCGCAACATGGCGACCGGCGCCTCCAATGCCGATCTGGCGCTGGTGCTGATCGATGCCCGCAAGGGCGTGCTGACGCAGACGCGGCGACACAGCTTCATCCTGTCACTGATTGGCGTGAAGCATGTGGTGCTGGTGGTCAACAAGATCGACCTGGTGGACTATGACGAGGCGGTGTTCGATCGCATCGTTGCCGAATACCGGGCCTTTGCCGCGCCGCTGGGTTTCAAGACGCTGGAGGCCATTCCGGTCTCGGCCCTGCGCGGCGACAATATGCTGGCCCAGAGCCCGAACACGCCCTGGTATGGCGGTCCGGCGCTGGTGCCATACCTCGAAACCATCGATGTCTCGGAAGATCGATCGGCGCAGCCGTTCCGCTTCCCCGTGCAATGGGTGAACCGGCCGAACCTGGATTTCCGCGGTTTCTCGGGCACAGTCGCGTCGGGCGCCATTGCGGTTGGCGATGAGGTGCTGATTGCCTCCTCGCGCAAGCCGGCCGTGGTCAAGCGTATCGTCACCATGGATGGCGATCTCGACCAGGCCATTGCCGGGCGGGCGGTGACCCTGGTGCTCGACCGCGAAGTCGATATTTCGCGCGGCGATGTGCTGTCGCGCCCCGGCGAGACGCCGGAGTATTCCAACCAGTTCCAGGCACGCGTGATCTGGATGAGCGAGGAACCAGCCTATCCGGGCCGGTCCTATCTGCTCAAGGTGGGGGCGCAGACGATTTCGGCGACTATCACCGATCTCAAGTTCCGCACCAATGTGAACACGCTTGAGCAGACCGCGGCCACCAAGATTGACCTCAATGAGGTGGCGACGGTGACCCTGGCCACCGACAAGCCGATTGCCTTTGACAGCTACAAGACCAATGCGCTGACCGGTGGTTTCATTCTGGTGGACCGACTGAGCAATGCCACGCTGGGCGCCGGCACCATCGACTTCGGCCTGCGCCGCGCGCAGAACCTGACCTATCAGGCCTTCGACGTGAACCGCGATGTTCGCGCGACCATGAAGGGGCAGTCGCCGCAGATCATCTGGTTCACGGGCCTGTCCGGTTCGGGCAAGTCGAGCGTCGCCAATCTCTTGGAACGGCGCCTCACCGCCGAGGGCAAGCACCTCTATATCCTCGATGGTGACAATGTCCGCCATGGCCTCAACAAGGACCTGGGCTTCACCGAGGCGGCGCGCGTCGAAAACATCCGCCGCGTTGCCGAAGTGGCGCGGCTGATGGCCGATGCCGGGCTGATCGTGCTGGTGTCGTTCATCTCGCCGTTCCGCAACGAGCGGCGGCTGGCCCGCGAGATCGCTGGCGACCTCCGCTTCTCGGAGGTCTATGTCGATACCCCGCTCGAAGTGTGCGAAGCGCGCGACCCCAAGGGCCTCTACAAGCGGGCCCGGGCCGGCGAGATCAAGAACTTCACCGGCATCGACAGCCCCTTCGAGGCGCCCGAGCACCCCGATCTGGTGCTGCACGGCGCCCAGTTCGAGGTCGCCCAGCTGGCCGACCAGCTCTACGACTGGCTCAAGATCTAGCCGCTAGACCAAGCCGGCAAACTCGGCCTGGTCAATCTCGGTCAGTGTCTTCATCAGCAGGCCCTTGAATATGGGCTCCTTTTCGTCGCGATGCGCGACGACGGTTGGCAGGCCATTGATCCTGCAGACGAGGGCGCTCGAGAGGGCCGCGGTGATCTCGGCCTGCATCAGGCCGAAAGCCCGCGCGCCGGGCCCGACGATCAGGATATGGGACGGGTCGAACACGGCCATCATGCGGCTCAGGCCAAAACCGATGGCGCGTCCCGCCAGGTTGAAGGCGTGGGCGGCGCTGCGGTCGCCGGCCTCGGCGCGGGCGATCAATCCCTCATATTCCTGCAACGGGACGGCGGGCGCGGGCAGGGTGGTCTCCGGCACGGAATAGGCGTTGCGCAGCACGCCATAGTCGGCGGCATAGGCCTCGACGCATCCGCGCATGCCGCAGCGGCACAGGGCGCCGTTGGGCACGTGGTTCATGTGCCCGAACTCGGTGGCGCCCTCGTCGCCGCGCCCGGTAATCTGGCCGCGGAACGTCATGCCCATGGCGACTGTGGAGCCGACAAAGACTGTGGCGACGCTGGCGTCATGCAGACCGGGGTCGAGCCAGCGCGCCCCTTCGGCAAGCAGGCGTCCGCGCTTGTGCAGCGTCACAGGCAGGCCAAAATGCTCCACCAGGTCCAGCCCAAAGGGCTTGCCGGCGAGATGGGCGATCGGCGACCACTTCAGCGACATGCCGTCGCGATCCAAAATCCCCTGCACGGAAATGGCGATACGGCGCAGCGGCACGCCGGGCGCGGCATTGCGCGAGCGCAGATAGGTCAGGCGCTCGATGAGGAAGGCTGTGGGCGTCGTCTCTTCGAAGCTGGCTGGGTTGAGCGGTGTCTCGATGCGGTCCACCAGCACGCCGCCATAGTCGACCAGCGAGAGCCTGGCGCGATTGACGTCGAGTTCCACCAGCGCTGCTGCTGCGGCCATACGGCAGAAGCCGACCAGGGTTGCCGGGCGGCCGCGCATGCGGGCATCCGGCTTTTCCACGGTCGCCAGTTCCTGGACAATTCCCTGTGCAATCAGGTCATGGGTGATGGCGGTGATGCTGGCGTGACTGAGCCCTGTCGTGCCCGCCAGGGCGGTGCGCGCCATCTCGCCCTGCGTGCGCAAAGCGCCCAGCACCAGTCCCCGGTTCTGTCGCCGGACGCTGTCACTATCGCTGACATTCCGCGCCAAGCAGTCTACTCCCTACGTCGCTGTGCAACACATCATTGTCCGCTTCATATCGCAAACGGTATTTATTGCGGGTTGCGGAATTGATGTTGACTCAATCCGGCCCATCATGCGACTTCTTTTTTCGAGCAGTGAAATTAATGCTCGGGGCGCCGGTGGAGGGGGCCCGCTGGGGCAATGCCACCGGCACAAATGTGGGCAAGAGGACTGGCCCACGAGGGAGGACAGACATGAACAAGTTTCTAGCGGTTTTGCTTTGCAGCACCGTCATCGCCGGCGCCGCTGGCGTCGCCTATGCGCAGGACGACGTCGTTGTTGGCGTGTCGTGGAACAATTTCCAGGAAGAACGCTGGAAGACCGACGAAGCGGCCATCAAGGCCGTGCTGGATGCCGCCGGCGCCAAGTATATTTCCGCCGACGCCCAGTCGTCTGCGGCCAAGCAGCTGACGGATATCGAAAGCCTGATCAGCCAGGGCGCGGACGCCATCATCGTGCTGGCGCAGGACAGTGAAGCCGTCGGGCCGGCCGTTGCCGCTGCCGTGGCCGAGGGCATTCCGGTGGTCGGCTATGATCGCCTGATCGAAAACCCCGATGCCTTCTACCTGACCTTCGACAACAAGGAAGTCGGTCGTCTGCAGGCGCAGGGCGTGTTTGATGTCCAGCCCAAGGGCAACTACGTCTTCATCAAGGGCAATTCGGCTGATCCCAATGCCGATTTCCTGTTTGCTGGCCAGATGGAAGTGCTGCAGGCCGCGGTTGACGCCGGCGACATCAAGAATGTCGGCGAAGCCTATACCGACAACTGGAACCCGGAAGTGGCTCAGGCCAACATGGAGCAGTTCCTGACCGCCAACAACAACGAGGTCGACGCTGTCGTTGCCTCCAATGACGGTACTGCCGGTGGCGCCATCGCCGCTCTGACCGCACAGGGCCTTGCAGGCTCGGTGCCGGTCTCGGGTCAGGACGGCGACCATGCTGCCCTGAACCGTATCGCTTTGGGCACGCAGACCGTTTCGGTCTGGAAGGACGCTCGCGAACTGGGCAAGAAGGCCGCTGAAGTGGCCCTCGAGCTGGCTGGCGGCAAGGCTCTCAATGAAGTCACCGGCGTCGTGCCCTTCTCGGGCGGTCCCAAGGGCGTGGAGATGAATGCCTTCTTCATCGCTCCCGTGGCGATCACCAAGGACAACCTCAACGTCGTCATCGACGCTGGCTGGGTGTCCAAGGACGTGGTGTGCCAGGGCGTTGCCGCTGGCTCGGTTGCCGCCTGCAACTAGACTTGCAGGGCTAATGGCTCAAAAAGGATGGTGCCGCAGCGTTTGCGCTGCGGCACTGTCATAAAAGGTTGGCGCCGCCGGTGATCGGGCAGGGCGCCTTGCCTTCGGGGGAGACTTGTCTTGGCTGATCAGCACGCCGTGCAGAATATCGTTCATCCCAGTGTGCATGCGCGCAATCCGTTGCAGCGCTTCCTGATAGCCACCGAGCTGGACACCCGCCTGCTGGGCATGGTGGGCGCTCTGGCCATCATCTGGATCGGCTTTCACGTGTTTTCCGGCGGGCTGTTCCTGACCCCGCGCAATCTGTGGAACCTGTCGGTGCAAACCGCCTCTGTGGCCGTGATGGTCACGGGCATGGTTCTGGTGATCGTCACCCGCAATATCGACCTGTCGGTCGGCTCCATCCTGGGCCTGGTGGCTATGGTGATGGGCGTGATGCAGACAGACATCCTGCCCACCCAGCTTGGCCTTGGGCTCGGACATCCGCTGATCTGGGTGCTGTCGCTGGCCGCGGGCCTGATCGTGGGCACCGGCATTGGTGCGCTGCAGGGCAGCATCATCGCCTATCTGCGTGTGCCGGCCTTCATCGTCACGCTGGGCGGCTATCTGGTGTGGCGCGGTGCAGCCTGGTGGGTCACCATGGGGCGCACGGTGGCACCCATGGATCCGACCTTCCAGCTGATGGGCGGCGGACCGACTGGCTCCGTTGGCGCCTTCTGGAGCTGGGTTGTCGGCATCGTCGCCTGCTGCGCCATTGTCGCCGGGCTCTATATGGGGCGCCGCCAGCGCCGTCGCTTCAATTTCCCGCTGCGCCCGGTCTGGGCGGAAGCGGCCCTCGCCATCATCGGCTGCGGGCTCACCATTGCCGCCGTCTGGGTGGCCAATGCCTATCCCTGGCCGGTGCGCATCGCCGAGAAATATGCCGAGGCCACAGGCATGGCGATCCCGCCCGAGGGGCTGTTCATCTCGCATGGCATTGCCATACCAGTGCTGATCGCGATGGGCGTGGGCATGGTCATGACCTTCATTGCCACCCGCACGCGCTTTGGCCGCTATGTCTTTGCCATGGGCGGCAATCCGGAGGCAGCCGAACTCGCCGGCATCAATACCCGCTGGGTCACGGTCAAGATTTTCATGCTGATGGGCGCGCTCTGTGCCATTGCCGCTGCCATTTCCTCGGCGCGCCTCAACGCCGCGACCAATGCCATGGGCACGTTGGACGAGCTCTATGTGATTGCCGCTGCCGTCATCGGCGGCACCTCGCTGGCCGGCGGCGTGGGCACCATTGCCGGTGCACTGCTGGGCGCGCTGGTCATGCAGTCGCTGCAGTCGGGCATGGTGCTGATGGGTCTCGACAGCCCGCTGCAGTCCATTGTCGTGGGTATCGTCCTCGTCTTTGCGGTGTGGCTCGACACGCTCTACCGCCGAAATAAACACTAAGGAGTCCTTGTGATGCTGGACGCCCGTACCCCTCTGGTCGAGATGACCGATATCTCGATCTCCTTCGGCGGCATCCGCGCTGTCGACCACGCCTCGATCGATCTGTTCCCCGGCGAAGTTGTCGGCCTTCTGGGCCACAATGGCGCGGGCAAGTCGACGCTGATCAAGATCTTGTCGGGTGCCTACAAGCGCGACGCCGGCTCGATTCGCATCAATGGCGAGGATGCCACGATCAACAATCCCCGCGATGCCAAGGGCTATGGCATCGAAACGATCTACCAGCAGCTCGCGGTGGCGGACAATGTGGACGCAGCGGCCAATCTCTTTCTTGGTCGCGAGATCACCACGCCTATCGGCACGCTGGACGACGCTGCCATGGAGGCCAAGGCGCGCGAGGTCATGGGCCGGCTCAATCCCAACTTCCGTCGCTTCAAGGAGCCGGTCAAAGCCCTCTCGGGCGGCCAGCGCCAGTCCGTCGCGATTGCCCGGGCGATCCTGTTCAATGCCCGCATCCTGATCATGGACGAGCCGACGGCTGCCCTTGGTCCGCAGGAAACCGCACAGGTCGGCGATCTCATCAAGCAACTCAAGGCCGATGGCATCGGTATCTTCCTGATCAGCCATGACATCCATGACGTGTTCGATCTGGCAGACCGCGTGGTGGTGATGAAGAATGGTCAGGTCGTGGGCAGTGCCCGCACCAGTGACGTCACCAAGGACGAAGTCCTCGGCATGATCATCCTGGGCAAGGTGCCGGCTGGCGCCGTGCCAGGGCCGGGCGCGCTGCAGAGTTAGCGCTGGACATTCCGGCTGGCGTACTGCTGCTGTCGTCGCAGGTTCGCAGCCGGAGTCGGTCATGATCAACCCTCGCCATCGCCTGTTCTACATTTCGATGCTGGCCGGTGCCGCGGCGGGGGGCATCACCTTTTTGGTTGCGCAGGACTGGGCAGTCACCATCGGGGCGGTCGTCTTCTTTCTGTTCTACCTGGCTTTGGCCTTGCGCCGTTTGCCGACCTTTACTGCCAAGCATCTGCGTACGGCGGCCGCCGATGCCGATGTGCCGATGGGCGCGATCTTCGGTGTGACGGCGCTCATCGTGGGCGTCTGCATCGTCTCGCTGTTCCAGGTCATCAATGCGCCGGACGGGCGCGGCGGGCTGCAGCTGGGGCTCAGTATCGGCGCCGTGCTGCTGAGCTGGTTCGTGGTTCACACCATGGCCACCTACCACTACGCCTATGAATTCTACGAGGGCAACGGCGGCGAGGGGATTTCGGGCGGTCTCGACTTTCCCGGTGGCGACGATCCGGATGGCTTTGCCTTCCTCTATTTCGCCTATGTGATCGGCATGACTGCGCAGGTAGCGGATGTCGCCATCACCACCAACAAGATGCGCCGTCTTGTGCTGGTGCACAGTGTCTTCTCGTTCTTCTTCAACACGATCATCGTGGCAGCAACGGTCAACGTGGTGGTGTCGATCGGCTCGGGCTGACAGCAAGTCGGTTGCCGCATCCCCGGAGCCTGTGCCACACAATGGGCAAAACGGTCTCTGGAGAATCTCTGACATGAAAACCCGCGCCGCAGTTGCCTTCGAGGCTGGCAAGCCGCTTGAAATCGTCGAGCTGGACCTTGAAGGCCCCAAGGCGGGCGAGGTGCTCATCGAGATCAAGGCCACCGGCATCTGCCACACTGACGACTTCACCCTGTCGGGCGCCGATCCCGAAGGCCTGTTCCCCGCCGTGCTGGGCCATGAAGGCGCCGGCGTGGTGGTCGAGGTCGGGGCAGGGGTGACCAGTCTCAAGGTGGGTGACCACGTCATCCCGCTCTACACGCCGGAATGCCGCGAGTGCTATTCCTGCCGCTCGGGCAAGACCAATCTCTGCACGGCCATCCGCGCCACCCAGGGCCAGGGCCTGATGCCCGATGGCACGTCGCGCTTCTCGCTCAATGGCAAGCCGATCTTCCACTACATGGGCTGCTCGACGTTCTCGAACTACACCGTGTTGCCCGAGATTGCCGTGGCAAAGATCGATGCGGCCGCGGCCTTCGACAAGGTCTGCTACGTCGGTTGCGGGGTCACCACGGGCGTTGGTGCGGTGATCAACACCGCCAAGGTCGAGATCGGCGCTACCGCCGTGGTGTTCGGCCTGGGCGGCATTGGGCTCAATGTCATCCAGGGGCTGCGCCTGGCCGGCGCCGACATGATCATCGGCGTCGATATCAACAATGACAAGAAGGCCTGGGGCGAGCGCTTCGGCATGACCCATTTCGTCAACCCCAAGGAGATCGAGGGCGACATCGTCCCCTATATCGTCAATCTCACCAAGCGGCGCGGCGATCTGATCGGCGGCGCCGACTACACCTTCGACTGCACCGGCAATACAACGGTCATGCGCCAGGCGCTTGAGTGCAGCCACCGTGGCTGGGGCAAGTCGGTGGTGATCGGCGTGGCCGCCGCCGGCAAGGAAATCTCCACACGGCCGTTCCAGCTGGTCACCGGACGCACCTGGATGGGCACCGCCTTTGGCGGCGCCAAGGGCCGCACCGACGTGCCCAAGATTGTCGACTGGTACATGAACGGCAAGATCGAGATCGATCCGATGATCACCCACACGCTGCGTCTGGAGGACATCAACAAGGGCTTTGAACTGATGCGGGCCGGCGAAAGCATTCGCAGCGTCGTTGTCTACTGACGCCTTGGGCGCCGCGCCCACCATCTTTGTTGATGCCGATGCCTGTCCGGTGAAAGACGAGGCCATGCGCGTTGCCGAACGCCTTGGTCTCGTCATTACGCTGGTGAGCAATGGCGGGGTGCGCCCCTCGCGCGATCCCATGGTCAAGGTGGTCGTCGTCCCCGCGGGCGCCGACGCCGCCGATGACTGGATCGTCGATCAGGCGCAGGCCAATGACATTGTGCTCACCGCCGATATTCCGCTGGCCAGCCGGGCCATCGACAAGGGCTGCCATGTGCTGGGCTTTACCGGCAAGCCCTTTACGCCAGCGTCCATCGGCATGGCGCTGGCCATGCGGGAGCTGAACCAGCATCTGCGCGAGACGGGCGAGAGCAAGGGCTACAATGCCGGCTTCCGTCCGGCCGACCGCTCCGCCTTCCTCAGCGCCCTCGATACGCTGGGGCGCAAAGCTAAAGTGCTGGCCGGTAAGTAGTTCTTAAGGCTTTGCAAGCCGAATATTAACCATAATGGGAAAAACTGGGCTGGTCGCAATAGTACCGAGTTCAGTCCGTGTCGCTGTCACGCTTTGTCTTGTCGCTTGTCGTCGTCGGCGCCGCTCTGGCTGGTTGCGCCAAGCCCCCCTCGGATCGGGATCTGATGACCCGGACGGGCAAGGGGGACATAACCAATTCCATCGTCGATCCCGCCGCAGGCTCGGCCTTGCGGGCCTATCAACCGGTTCTGGAGCAGCCCATGCCCGAGCGCATCTTTGCCTCCGGCAAACTGGGTGGGCGCACGCTGGCTGTCGGCAGCACAGCCGATATCATCCTGCGTCCGGGTGAGGTCGTGCTGACGTTCGACGATGGCCCGCGCCCAGGCAAGACCGGCGAGATCCTGGCCACGCTCGACCAGTTCGGCGTCAAGGCAACCTTCCTGATGCTGGGGTCTGCGGCCAAGGCCCACCCCGACCTGGCGCAGCAGGTCGCGCTGCATGGCCATACTGTTGGCAGCCACACCTATTCCCATGTCGATCTCAGCAGTCTGGATCGTCAGGCGGCCATCGACGAGATTGCCAAGGGCGAAAGCGCCGTTTCGGCAGCGCTGGCCGGGGCAGGGCAACGGCTATCGCCCTTCTTCCGCTTTCCCTATCTGGCCCAGACGGGTTTCCTGCGCACCAATCTGCTGCAGGGCAATGTGGTGGTGCTCGACGTCGATATCGACAGCAAGGACTACTACAAGGATACGGCCGAAACCGTCACGAACCGCACTTTGGCGCGTCTGGACGCGCGGGGCAGCGGGGTGATCCTGTTCCACGATATTCACCAGCGTACCGTCGACCTGCTGCCCGGCTTTTTGGCCGAACTGCAGGACCGCGGCTACTCGGTGGTTCGGCTGGTGCCCAAGGACAACTCGATCTTCGGTCGCGACATCATCACGGCCGACGGCGCCGCCCTGCGCGGCAGTCTCTAGGGCCTAGTCTTCCTCGTCGTCTTCGACGTCGGTGAGATAAACCGAAACCTCGATGTCGATGCCGTGGCCGGCAATGGCCGCGGCGACAAGGGCGGGCAGGCGCGCAGACATGGCCTCGCCCTCTTCGGGATAGTCAAAGGCCAGATCCAGCACCGCCTTGCCGATGCGCCGATCGTCCAGCATGGCAGCGATGGTCGGGCCGGAGCGCTCGGCCAGTTCCAGCAGGCTGCGCACCGGATTGGCGGGTGCGACATCCACCTGGGCGTAGAAGCTGCCCTCGGCATCTTCCGGCTCATAGCGGCTGCAGAGCTGGCGCAGCGCGGCGTCGAGCTCGAACTGCCCGATGGTGACACCCGACAGACGCAGGGCGATGGCAAAGGGGGCAAACTGGCTCATCAGCTTCGTCCGGCAGTGACCGCAAACAGCGCTATGGCGGCGGCATTGGAAACATTGAGCGACTTGATCGGGCCGGGCATGTCCAGCTTGACCATCTCGTCGCAGAGTTCGCGGGTGCGCTGACGCAGGCCCTTGCCCTCGGCACCCATGACGATGGCCATGGCCCTGTCATCACTGCGTGGCTTGAGCTGATGTTCAGATTCCGAATCAAAGCCCAGCACCAACATGCCGCGTGCCTTGAGCTTTTCGATGGCGTCGCCCAGGTTGCGCACTTCGATCATGGGCACCAGATCCAGCGCGCCGGAGGCTGATTTCGCCATGACGCCGGTCTCGCGCGGCGAATGGCGCGCGGTGGTGATGACGGCATCGGCGCCAAAGGCGCAGGCGGTGCGCAGAATGGCACCGACATTGTGCGGATCGGTGATGTGATCAAGGATCACGACGAGGCGGAGCGGGTGGATATCGTCAAGGCCGAAGCGGCCAACCGGATCGACTTCGAGTGCTGCGCCCTGGTGCACGGCGTCATCACCCAGCAGGCGATCGAGTTCCTTGGGCGTGGTTTCCTTGACGGTGACCTTGCCGATCTCGCCGGTTTCTTTCAGCCGGTTAAGGGCATTGGGCGTGGCCAGCAGCACCTTCTTGATGCGGTTGGCATTGTCCAGCGCGGCGCGCACCGTATGCAGACCATACAGGTACACCGGGCCGTCATCGGGGTCGTAGCGTTTCTTGGGCGGGAATTTGTTGAAGCTCATGAGCCTTGCCTAGCGCCTTTGCGCAGTGCCAGCAAGCGGCTCGCCATGCAGAGCGGCCAAGTGGCAAGGTCTGGCCATTCTGGGGACGGGCGACGGGTGAGGGTAACTCCCTCTCACCCAACTGTTAAGCTGCTGTCATTGCGTGGCAATTTCCATATGCCTTTTTGGAAATGCACCACGCTGCCCTACATCATGTCTGTGCGTCACAGCACGTTCCGGACTGCTATCGAGCAGCCAACAGGCGAGGGGTCAACACGCCGTCTCCTGTTCCTCCTGCACGACTGGTTCATCCAACGACAGTTTCTCGGCGTGGTCCCGCAACGACTTAGCCAAATGTGCGTGCTGGCTGACCAGCTCTTTCAGAGTAGCTACCACGGACGCCTCACGCTCGGGCGAAAGGGCTGCCTCCTGCGCCAAGGCGTGCACGGTCTTTGTCAGCTCAATAATGGCAACGGTCAGGTCGGATGCCTGCTCCAATACCTTCTGGTGTCCGTGGGTGGCGGCCGCGGCACCTAGGATTTCTATTTTGTTCGTATCCAAGATGTGCGTCCACTTTGAATTAATTCCCACAGGGATGTTATTCAATATTGTGTGTTGTGCACAAGGTGCGCGCGACTGAAAACGCTGCCTGTTTGGCCTATTCAGGCCTGCGCCACACGGTGATTTCTGTCGGAGAGCAGGACGAGGAAGCCCGTTGAGTGCTGCCGCTGCAAGGGATCAGCGATTCCCGTGGCTGCCGCAGCGCGGGCAGGACAAATCCTTGGGTCATGAACCTGCCCCGGCGGCGAGGCCGAAACTGTCCAACAGTGTGGTGGGGGAGGTGCCAGGAACCGCTGGCCCTTGGGCCTCAGCGGGAGGGCGATGGTGGAGGGGACTGGATTCGAACCAGTGTACGCTAAGCGGTCAGATTTACAGTCTGATGGATTTAACCACTCTCCCACCCCTCCACTACATCGTCGTCTGGGTAGGATGACAACGCGCCGAGGCGTGTCGTCGGGGCGGTTTATGGTGGTCTGTGACAACAGTGTCAACACCCCACGCGCATGGCTCGACAAAAAACCACTGCTCTGTGTGACTGGGCCAGCTTTGCCGGGCGTTTCAGCCGGACGGGGCTGGTGCAGTCACGGCGCCGCGTCGGCCCATTGCTGGCGCAGGAAGAGGATGGATTCGGCAAACAGCGTCTCGAAGTCGGGAAACAGCGGTCGCCACACCCGGGTTGCCGCTGCCAGTTCGGGCAGGCCGGCGCCGAAGGCCTCCAGCGTCACCCAGCCGTCATGGCCGTTGGCACGAATGGCAGCAAATACCGCGGCAAAGTCGATCTGGCCCCGCCCCGGGATGCCGCGGTCGTTCTCGGACACATGCAGCACGCCCAGATGCCGGCCCAGACGGGCGATGGCCCTGGGCTGGCTCTGCTCTTCGATATGGGCATGGAAGGTGTCGTACATAATGCGGAAAGCCGGGTGGTCGACCCGCTCGGCATAGGCGACGGCCTGTTCGGTGGTGTTGAGGAAATAGGTCTCGAAGCGGTTGAGTGGTTCGAGGCTGATGATCATGCCATTGGCCTGGGCCCGCTCGGCCAGAGCGTGGTGGGCTTCGGCGCCATGGTTGAGCTCGTCTTCGGTGGCGCCCTGGCCGGTAAAATGGCCGATCGGTGCATGGACTGGCCCGCCCAGGCTCTCCGACCCCAGGGCGATGGCGCAATCAATGGCCCAGTCGAGATGCTGCCGCCCGGCAAGGCGTTCCGCAGGATCGGCGCTGACCGGATTGGCCAGCGCAGAGGGAATCACCGACGTCGAAGTGCGGCGCAGCCCGATGCGGTCGAGCTCACGACCCAGCCACTCGTAATGCGCCGGCGCACCACGCAACACGGGCACTTCCACGCCGTCATAGCCAAGGTCCTTGAGGCGGTGCAGGTGATCGATGTGCTCGGCCTCGATGAAACCGCTGAGGCACAGTAGATTGATCCCGAGCTGCATGTTCCGTTCACTCTCCGATATCTGCCCGCAGACCGGCCTGAGGGGTTGCGGGCGCGGCGCTGTCAAGCTAATGGCATTCCTGTCGGTCACCGACCGAGCGGGTATAGCTCAGTGGTAGAGCAGCAGCCTTCCAAGCTGAATATGCGGGTTCGATTCCCGCTACCCGCTCCAATCCTCATCCTTGCACAACCATCGGCCCGCTGAAATGGCTGACTGTTTTACGGCCGCTCAGCAGTGCGGCGGCGTCGTGTTGCGCGTAGGTTTGAAGCGATGTCGGGGGCAGGGGCGGGGCGGCACAGCGTCGTGGGCTGGCGTGAGGCGGGCCGAAAGACAACCGCCGCACCAGGGTTCTGGCGCGGCGGCTGATGGGTCAGGTTTTTTCTTCAGTCAGCTCATACCACATCGCATTCAGAATGCCGAAGCAGCAGGCCAGGCTCATGCCCAGGATCCAGGCAAAGTACCACATGATGATCTCTCAATACGCGTTGGGGTTGCGGTTCAGGCTGGTGGTGGTCACAGGGCCGCGCATCACGCGGAAGACCCAGGTTGTGTAGAGCAGGATGATGGGCAGGAAGAGCAGCGTCACGCCCAGCATGATGAACAGGGTCAGCTGGCTCGACGAGGCATCCCACACGGTCAGGCTCGAGGCCGGATCGATCGAGGACGGCATCAGGAACGGGAAGAGCGACAGCCCCGCCGTTGCGATGATGCCCAGGATGGCCAGGCTTGAGCTGAGAATGCCGAGCACATGGGCCCGTGCCGTCAGTGCGACATAGGCCAGCAGGCTCCCCAACAGGGCCAGCGCGGGTGCGGCCAGGGTCCATGGCATGGCAGAATAGTTGCTGGCCCAGCCGCCCGTGGTGATCACCACGGTCTTGCCCAGCGGGTTGGACGGGCCGCCCGTGTCGATGGCGCTGCTGATGCTGTAGCCGCCCAGCATGGTCAGGGCGACCACGCCACCCAGGATGAACAGGACCAGGGTGGCCAGGGCTGCCCAGCGGCCATAGGTGCGGGCCCGCTCAGCCATCGGACCCTGTGTGCGGGCGGCAATCACCGTCGCGCCCTGGGTGAGCAGCATGGAGAGGCTGACCAGGCCCGCCAGCAGGGCAAAGGGAGTCAGCAGGCCGAAGAAATTGCCCTCGTAGCTCACCCGCAGCGTGTCATCGAGGCGGAAGGGGGCGCCCAGGAACAGATTGCCCACGGCCACGCCGAACACCAGCGAGGGAACAAAGCCGCCGATGAACAGGCCCCAGTCCCATACCGAGCGCCAGGTCGGGTTGTCGACCTTGGAGCGGAACTTGAAGCCTACGGGCCGCAGGATCAGTGCCAGCAGAATGGCGATCATGGCGATATAGAAGCCCGAGAAGCTTGCCGCATAGATGGCCGGCCAGGCCGCAAAGATGGCGCCGCCGCCCAGCACCAGCCACACCTGGTTGCCTTCCCAGGTGGGGCCGGACAGGTTGAGCAGCACGCGCCGTTCCGCATCGTTGCGGGCAACGAAGGGCAGCAGGGCACCGATGCCCAGGTCCATGCCGCCCATGATGGCAAAGCCGATCAGCAGCGTGCCGAGCAGCGCCCACCAGATCAGGCGCAGGGTTTCATAGTCGAGAGGAAGTGCGCTCATTCTGCAGGCTCCGGAAAAGCGGTTGCGGGAACGGGGGGGTGATCAAGCGCGGTCTGCTCGGCCGGCCCATGCCGGACGACGCGCAACATCAGCCAGACCATGACGATGGCGAGCACGGTGTAGACGGTAACAAAGAACGCCAGCGAGATGATCAGATCCCAGACATGTAGGCCGGACGCTGCGTAGAAGGTGGGCAGCACGCCCTCGACCACCCAGGGCTGGCGGCCATATTCGGCGATCAGCCAGCCGGCTTCTGCCGCCAGCCAGGGCAGGGGCAGGGCCCAGAGTCCAATGCGCAGCAGCAGCGGGCTCGACGTCAGCGTGTGGCGCGAGGCCTTCCAGAACCACAGGGCAAAGAAGGCGATGAAGAAGAAGCCGATGCCCACCATCAGGCGGAAGCTCCAGAACAGCGGCCAGACATCGGGGACAGTGTCGAGGGCCGCCAGGGTGATCTCTTCGCCGGTGGCGTTCTCGACGTCGGGCCGGTACTTCTTGAGCAGCAGGCCATAGCCGAGGTCGGCCTGGTTGGCGGCGAATTCGGCGCGGGCGACGGCGTCGTTCCTGTCGGCCTTGATGGCTTCGAGCGCGGTATAGGCCTTGATGCCATTGACGATGCGGCCAGCGGCGCGCTCAGTCAGCTCGGTGATGCCCGGGAGGTCGCGATCAATCGACCGCGTGGTGATCAAGCCCAGCACATAGGGCAGCTTGACTTCATAGGTGGGGCGGCCATCGGCGCCGGGGATGGCAAAAAGCGTCAGCGCGGCCGGGGCCGGCTCGGTCTCATACATCGCCTCCATGGCGGCGATCTTCATCTTCTGATGCTCGGTAGCGACATAACCGGACTCGTCGCCCAGTACGACCACCGACAATGCGGCAGCAAGGCCAAAGCTGGCGGCCACCACCATCGAGCGCTTGGCCATTTCGACATGGCGGCCGCGCAACAGGTAGAAGGCGCTGATGGCCAGGACGAAGACGGCGCCGGTCACATAGCCGGCGCTGACCGTATGCACGAACTTGGCCTGGGCAACGGGGTTGAACAGCACGGCCATGAAGTCGGTGACTTCCATGCGCATGGTGTCGGGGTTGAACGTGGCACCCACCGGGTTCTGCATCCAGCCATTGGCAATCAGGATCCAGAGCGCCGAGAAATTGGCGCCCAGGGCCATCAGCCAGGTGACCGTCAGATGCGCCACGGGGCGCAGCCGATCCCAGCCGAAGAAGAACAGGCCGATGAAAGTGGCTTCCAGGAAGAATGCCATCAGGCCCTCGATGGCCAGCGGCGCCCCGAAGACGTCACCGACATAGTGGCTGTAGTAGCTCCAGTTCATCCCGAACTGGAATTCCATGACGATGCCGGTGGAAACACCGACCGCGAAGTTGATCCCGAACAGCGTGCCCCAGAACAGCACGGCCTTCCGCCATATGGGGCGCCCGGTCATCACATAAACGCTCTCCATTGTCGCAACCAGAATGGAGAGTCCCAGCGTGAGCGGGACAAACAGGAAGTGATACATCGCGGTAGCGGCAAACTGCAGCCGCGACAATTCGACGACGAGTGGGTCTGTCATGTCGCAATACCTTAGGTTCATTCCGGACACTGCCGGGTGATCCATGCTTACGCCTGTGCAGAACGGGTGCTGTTGACATGGATCAATGCCCCGCCAGCCAGAGCTGCGATGACTGGGCCATTGCCGGTTACTTGCCCAGGTTGTGCTGCCATGAGTTCCTTGCTGACGCTGCGAAACCTGTCCGCCCCGACGACGACGGGCCGGATGGCAATGGCGCTGCCGCTGGTGTCTGGCCTGCTGCTCATTCCCCAGGCCTGGCTGCTGGCGCATCTGCTGCAGGGCACGGTGGTGGATGGTCTCTCGGTCAGCCTGCTGGGGGCGCCGCTGGTCTATCTGGCGCTGCTCATGGTGGCACGGGTGGCCCTCGGCTTCGGCGCCGATGTGCTGGCGCTGGCCAGCGCCGAACAGGCCAAGTCGCGCCTGCGCCGTACCCTGGTCGAGACCCTGTTTCGCAAGGCGCCGATCTGGACGGCCAGCCGGTCCAGTGGTGCCCTGTCTGCCGCGATGGTCGATCAGGTCGAAGCGCTGGATGGCTATCTGACACGCTATATGCCGGCCATGGTGCAGGCTGCCTTGCTGCCTATTGCAATTGCCGTGGCTGTGCTGCCGGTGGATTGGTTTGTGGCCCTGCTGTTTGCCATCACCGCACCGCTCATCCCGGTGTTCATGGCGCTGGTTGGCTGGGGCGCCGAGGCGGCCAATCGTCGCCAGGCGACAGCCCAGGGGCAGCTGAGCGGCTATTTTGCAGATCGCCTGCGTGGCCTGGTGACGCTCAAGCTCTTCGGTCGGGACGCTGCCGAGATCGAACAGGCCGGCGCGGCCAGTGAAGCCCTGCGTCACAGCACGATGGGGGTGATGCGGATTGCGTTCCTCAGTTCGGCCGTGCTGGAGTTCTTCGCAGCGCTGGGCGTTGCGGGCGTCGCCCTCTATGTCGGGCTGAGCTATCTGGGGCTGGTCAACCTCCGGTTCGAACCGTTCTCCCTGCAGGCGGGTCTGTTCTGCCTGTTGATGGCGCCCGAGGTCTATCAGCCCCTGCGGCTTCTGGCCGCGCACTATCACGACCGCGCCACCGCCAAGGCCGCCGTTGCCGAGATCGCAACGCAGTTTGGCAGCGCCTCCGTTGAAGACGATCAGATCCCCAGCGCCATCGCCGTGCCCGCAACGGCCGCCGGTGCCCGACTGGTGCTGCATGACCTGTGCGTGGATGCGCCCGACAACCGCCCGGTGGTCTGCAAGGCCAGTTTCAGCCTCAAGCCCGGGGAGCACATCGCCATCGTCGGTCCAAGCGGCTGTGGCAAGTCCACCCTGCTTGAAGCCATCGCCGGCTTGCGCCCCTATCGCGGCAGCCTGCTTCTGGACGATTGTGAACTCGACCAGATCGCGCCAAGCCAACTGCATGAGGTCATCGGCATGGTGGGCCAGCGTCCGCTGATCTTCGCGGGGACCATCGCCGACAATATTGGCCTGGGTGACCGCACTGCCGACGCAGCTCGGCTGCAGGAGGCTGCGCGTCGCGCGCAGGTCAGCCGCTTCGCCGGCCAGCTGCCGCTCGGGTTGAACACGCCGCTCGGCGAAACCGGCCTTGGCTTGTCCGGCGGCGAGCGGCAGCGCGTGGCGCTGGCGCGGCTCTATCTGCGGACGCCGGGGTTGATCCTGCTTGACGAACCCACCGCCCATCTCGATGTCGACACCGAACAGGCGGTCCTGGACGAGCTGATGGGCTTTGCGCGGCAACGCACCATGATCGTGGTGACCCATGCCGACGCCGTCGCCGCGCGGATGAATCGCTGCTTCCGTCTCGTCGATGGCCAATTGCTGCCCATGCCGGTGCCCAAACTGCCGCCGGCCGGCCGGAGGTCGGCAGCATGAAGGCGCTCCTGAGCTTTTTCCCCGCCTTCCGCCCGGTGCGGGGACTGTTCCTGCTCACCATTGTGCTGACCACGGTCACGGTGGCCGCCGGCATCGGGCTGCTGGGCCTCTCGGGCTGGTTCCTGACGGCTGCGGCGCTGTCAACCGCCGGCGCGGCCTTCAACCTCTTCGGCCCATCAGCCGGCGTACGGGGCCTGTCGTTCGTCCGCATCCTCTCGCGCTATTTCGAAAAGCTGACAGGCCATAGCGCAACCCTGCGGGCCCTGTCGGACCTGCGCCGCTGGCTGTTTGGGCGCATGTTCGCGCGGTCGCCGCTGCCGGTCTCGATCGGGCGCGGCGATCTGGTCAGCCGGCTGATGGCCGACCTCGACGCGCTCGATACCGTGTTTCTGGTCGCATTGGGGCCGATCGCGGTGGCGGTTATCACCGGCATTGGCATGAGCGTACTGCTGGCACTGGTGTTGCCGGTAGCGGCGCCCCTTTATGCCATAGGCTTCCTTGTCGCCACGGTGCTGGTGCCGGTCGCGCTCGTGCAGGTTTCGCGCAAGCTGGGCAACCAGGCGGCCGAAGCCGGCGCGCAGCTGCGCACCGGCATCCTCGAGAGCCTCGACGGCCATCGGGACCTGGCTCTGTTTGGCGCCCTGGATGCAACCACAGACCGCATTGGCGTTCAGGCCGAACGCCTCTCGATGGTCAAGCAGAAGCTCGGGCGGTTGGGCAGCCTGGCGGCCGCTGCGGTGCAAATGACTTCGGCCATCATCGTCGTTGGCACGTTGGCGGCCGGGATTGATGCCGTCTCAAACGGCCGTATGGACGGGCCGGTGCTGGTCGGCCTCGTCCTGGCCGTGATGGCGAGCTTTGAGGTTTCGGCGGTACTCGTCCGCAGCGCCAGCCGGTTGGCCGGCTCGATCGCGGCGGCCGAGCGCCTTGTGGATGTGGCCGGAGGTGCCGCGCCTGTGGACGGGGTGGCGCCCGAGGTGTCCTTGCGCGCCAATGCCGGGCTCGTGTTCCGAGCGGTCGACTTCGGTTATGACGCCCGGGCGAAAGTGCTGAACGGCGTGGATTTTGCCATCGCTGAAGGCGAATGCGTTGCGCTGCGCGGCCCCAGCGGGGCCGGCAAGTCGACCGTGGCTCAGCTTCTGGTCGGTCTGTTGCAGCCGCTGGCCGGCACCATCCATGTCGGCGGCGTCGACATGGCCCAGATTCCCCTGGACGCGCTGCGGCGGCATATCGCGCTGATGACGCAGGATGCCCCGGTTTTCCACGACACGGTGCGCAACAATCTCCTGATCGGTCGTCCCGATGCCGACGACACCGCTCTGTGGGCGGTGCTCGATGCCGTGCGGCTGGGCGAGGCCATTCGCAGCCTGCCCGGCGGGCTTGATGCCACGCTGGGCGAGGGCGGGCAGAGCCTTTCGGGGGGGCAGGCGCGGCGCATCTGCCTCGCCCGGACGCTGCTGTCGCCAGCACCCGTTGTGGTGCTGGATGAACCGACGACGGGGCTCGATCCCCAGGCGGAGGCCGCTTTCCTGGCCGATGTGCCCCGGCTCACCGCGGGACGCACGGCGCTGGTCATCACCCATGCGGATGTGCCCGCGACAGGTTTCCGCGTGCTGACGCTGCGGGCAGGACACATCGTGGACCAAGCCGCCGGCACCGCCTGAGGTCAGGGCCGCGAGAAGGCGCGGAACGGGTTGGCGTGGGTCAACTGGACGATGGTTGCCTCGTCAACGCCCCGCCGGCGCAACTCAGGCAAGAGCTCGGTGCTCACCACGGTATAGGGCTTGGGCGTGCCGCCGCCGGGCAGGGCCGGGTCGAACCAGCCGCGGTCGTGGCTGATCAGCAATTGTGGCCCGAGACCCGCGTCGAGCGCCCGCACGATCAGATCTGCGCTTTCGGACACGGGCACGGCGCCGATATTGTCATATTCGATCCAGGCGCCGCGCGCTGCGATGGCCTTGTGCAGCGCGAAGTCGGGCTCGGCATGGGTGTGGATGGACACGAAGCGATCGATGGCACCGCCCTCGGCGGCGATGATATCGAGCTGGTCCATCACCACGCGTCCGCGAATGGTATGGCTGCCGATCAGGGCGCCGGTGGCCTTGGAGGCGCGCACGGCAGCACGCAGGATGTTCGCTTCGAGCGGGGTGATGCCGTCGTCGCCGGCGCTGATCTTGATCCAGCCGGCGGGCACGCCCGTCTCGTCCATGCCGTCGGTGAGTTCACGCAGCATCCAGTCGCCCAGTTCGGCCTCGCTGGCGTCCCGCACCCAGTCCGGAATCCAGGGCTCGCGATAATTGCCGGTCGGCACGACGATGGGGAAATTGGTGGCCAGGCTCACAGCGATGTCCATATCGGCGCGGCGACCGACGCCGCCGGTGGAGCATTCCACCAGCGCGGTGACGCCCAGCGCCTTGATCGCCTCGATCTCGGGCACCATCAGCGCCAGAACCTCGGCCTCGTCGGCCTCGGCATAGCCCGGCTGGTCGGGGGTGCGCAGGTCCACGAACACATGTTCATGCGGCAGGATCATCCCGAGCTGATCGGCGCTGCGCTTGCCCAGGGTGGTGTAGAGATAGGTCATCGATCTTCTCGCGGCTTGGGTTGGGGCCAGGATTGCGGACAATCAGCTGACGATAAAGCGGAAACGGACGCCGTCCAGACCGTCGGGCCGGGGCCCCGGGCTGTCGGCACGCACCATGCCATCATCATGGATGCGCAGATAGCGGTGGGTGGCCAGGGACATCAGGATGAGTTCGCCGGTCGGCGTTTCCACCCATTGGAATTCGGTGGCACTGCCCGGCAGCCCGCCCACGCTCACCACGCCACCCGCTGTTACCGACAGCGGGCCATCGGCATGACGGAGGATCACCCGGCCCAGCGCAACCTCCTCGACTGTCAGCGTCATCGGCGGGCCGCCGACAACAGTTCCGACGTCCACCGCCAGCCCGACACCTGTGTCGCGTGCCAGCACCAGCGTGCCGCTGGCGCCGGCCGGGATGGGCTGCATCAGGCCGCGCGGATGCGGCTCGTCGAGGGTGAAGCTGTCGAAATCGGCGTGGCCGCCGGGCTGTCCCGCGCCATTATAGGCAAACAGCGCATAGCGGATGCCCTGGAAGGTCTTGAGCTGGAAGGTCATGATGTGGCGCGGGCCGATGGGCGCAAACTGAGCGCCATCGGTGGAATACAGCAACTGCGCTTCCTCGCTGAGGTAGTCGCAGTCCGCGCGCAGCCAGACGGTGGTTGCGTCTGTCGCCTCAGTCAGGGTTTCCCCGGTCTGAAAGTCAAAATGTCGGATCTCAAAGCCCTTTGCCGTGCGGGCAATGCCCACCCAGCGCCACGGCATGCCCAGCAGCGCAAGGCCCGCCACATCGCCCAGCGCCAGGCCCGAGGCATCGAGGCGTGCGGTCGCTATGGAGCGCGGGCCCATCGCCCGCTGGGTCAGGCTGTTGCGGGCGTGCCAGAAATCCTCGGCTGGCAGCGTGTGCAGCCGCAGGCAGCCGGGCCGTTCGGTCAGCGACCATTTGTCCGCTACCGGCACATGGTTCCATTGCCAGAGGGGGTTCAACTCGGTCGCATCGAAGTCGTCGCTGCGCTCTGGCCAGGGCACGGCAATGGCGGCCTCGGGAACGGCGGGCTTGACCCAGGTGCGCGGGGTGCGGCCCAGATTGCCGGGCAGGCCGAAATAGGGCCAGCCATCCTGCCAGGTGATGGGCGAGAGGCAGGTGAGCCGCCCCAGCGCGTTGTAGTCCATCATCGACCACCCCCACCATTGCCCGTCGGGTGTATCGACAATGCCGCCCTGGTGCAGGTTGAGACGGCCATTGTTGCCGGGGTTGGGTGGCACAATCTCGAAAGGTGGTTCGGGCGTGAAGGGAATGCCGGCGCCCTTGATCTTGTAGCCTTCCACCAGGCCGAAGTCCTCGTCGATCGAGATCGCGGGGTTGATCTCCCAGGGGCCGTCCAGGCTGTCCGCCCTGGCGCAGGGCATGCGCATGCGGCCGACGAACCAGGCGCTGGTGATCAGATACTTGCCATCAACCTTGTAGAAATGGGCGCCTTCACCCATCAGGCTGTCGGGTGGCGTCAGGTCGCGCTCAGTGCCGGGCAATACATGATGCAGCGTAACATCCAGCTCGGCGATCTTGAGATTGCGATAGCCCCAGACGACATAGGCCCGCCCATCGTCGTCAAAGAACACCGTCAGATCATGGTAATTGTAGCTGGCCTCGCTGTGCTGCCAAGGGCCGCGGGGATCGCTGGCGGTGAAGATCTGTGTCTTCTGCTTGTTGACGTTGGAGAAGATATAGAACTTGCCGTCACGATAGCGGATGCAGGGCGCCCAGATGCCCTGACCGTATATCTCGCCGCCCTCCAGCCGAAACTCGGGCCCCAAGTCGAGCTGGTCGAGCGCGTAGCCCAGCAGCGTCCAGTTCACCAGATCGGTCGAATGCAGCACCGGCAGGCCGGGCATGGTGTGCATGGTGGTGCCGGTCATGTAGAAGTCATTGCCGACCCGGATGATGTCGGGGTCCGAAAACTCCTCGTAGAACAAGGGGTTGGTATAGGTGCCGTTGCCGTTGTCCGCGGTCCAGGTGGTGGCCATGGGTGCTGTCTTTGGTTTGATGGTGCGGCGCGCATGGGGCGGCTGGCACGGTGTTATGGGAGAGCGACCGTCCTCCAACAGTCGTTCGCATCATAACCATTGATATGGATCAGGCAATCGGCACGCGATGCTTTTCTCGGCCTGCCGCGCGTTGCCCTGTCAATGCCGGGAAAAGGCCGATTGGGGAACCATCGTCAGGCGGGCGATCAACCCCGGCCGGGCATCTTCCAGCACGATGCCGGCGCGGTGGCGGGCGGCGATGGCCTTGACCATGGCCAGTCCGAGTCCGGTGCCGCGTTCATCGCGCTCGGCGTTTAGGCGATAGAAAGGCTCAAACACGCGTTCCCGCTTTTCATCGGGAATGCCCGGTCCGGTGTCGCGGACCCAGACCACCGGTGCGCCGTCGCCTTCGCCCAGGCCCAGGGTGATGGCCGCGCCCGGGCCGGCATAGCGCGCGGCATTCTCGATGAGATTGACCAGCAGTTGCTGCAGCATGCGGCGGTCGCCGAAGGCCTGAGAGACCGGGCCATCCGGCGGGCTATAGGTGATTGTCTGCTGCTGGTCTTCGACCACCGGCGCAAAGGTCTGCGCCAGGTCGGCCAGCATCTCGTCCATGTCGAAGGGCGCAAAGGCTGACGTGTCGTCAGAGGCCTCGATACGCGAAATGCGCAGGATGGTGTCGAGCGTGTCCTTGAGCCCATCCATCTCGACCTGCACGCGGTCGAGATAGTCCGCAGTCTCCTCCGGACCCGCCGCTGCAGCGTTCTGCAGCAGGATGGAAACGCGGTTGAGAGGGGACTTGAGGTCGTGGGCGATGGCAATGGCCGTATTGCGCAGCGTCGCCATCAGCTCGGACAGACGGTCAAGATAGGCATTGATCTCGCGCGAGACGAAGTCGAACTGGTCATTGCGGTGGCTGATTGGCAGCCGCACCGCGGTATTGCCGCCGGCCACGCTTTCAAGCGTCTGCGCCAGCCGCCGCAGCTTCCGCGAGGCATTGCGGCTGGCGATATAGCCCACCGCCAGGCCAGCCAGGGCGATCACCAGGCCCGCGATGGCGAGGGTTTCCAGCACCACAGCGCCGACAGTTGCCGCGTCGTCATTGGTGCTGGCCACCACCACAACATGGTCGCCGATGACGCCAGCGCGCGCCAGCATGTCGCGCGCTGGCTCGCTGGTGCTGGCGGGCAGGGTGATGGTGCCCCAACCGGTGAAGTCGGGAGCGCTGGCGATATTGCCGGCAACGTGGACGCCGGACTGGGTGAACAGCCCGAAGGCAAAGGTCGGCGCGGCGCGGGTTGCGCTGGCCCAGGTGATGAACTGCGCCAGGCCCAGTTCGCCCGCGCGCTGCTCGGCATCCTGCATCAGCACGAAGTCCTCGGCGACGCTGGCGCGCAACTGGTCCGTCAGGGCGCTGGTGATGCGGTCATAGGCGAACAGGCCGGCAATGCTGAGCACGATGACGAGCACAGCCGTCACCAGCAGCATGGAGCGAAAGGTGTCGCCCGATGTCACATTAGCGTGGTGCGTGAATCGAATAGCCCGAATTCCTCGTGGTGTGGATGAGCGGCACGTCGAAGGGTTTGTCGACCTTGCTGCGCAGCCGGCTCATATGGGTTTCCACCACCGTGGTGCGGGGGTCGAAGTTGAAATCCCAGACCTGCTCAAGCAGCATGGTCTTGGTCAGGATGCGTCCGGCGTTGCGCATCAGCACTTCAAGCAAAGCATATTCCTTGGCCAGAAGCTCAATCTGCTGGCCGCCGCGTCGCGCCGCATGCGTGAGCAGGTCAAGTTCCAGATCATGCACGGTCAGCCGCGTCGTCTGGGTGGCTTCCTGCGGGCGGCGGGTGAGGGCAGTGATGCGGGCCATCAGTTCGGAGAAGTGGAAGGGCTTGACCAGATAGTCGTCGCCGCCCGCCAAAAGGCCCTCGACGCGGTCATCGACGTCGCCCATGGCGGTCAGGAAGATCACCGGTACCTTGCTGGCAGCCGCGCGGAGCGCCTTGAGGACCGACAGCCCGTCCATGCCGGGCATCATGCGGTCCAGGATCAGCAGATCGCAGGGGTTGTAGAGGCAGAATGACAGCGCGTCGCGCCCATCCGTCACATGCTCGACGCTGTGGCCCTCCTGGCTCAGGCCATTGATCAGGAACTGGGCCGAGGTCCGGTCATCTTCGGCGATCAATATCTTCATGGCTGCCTCTCCGGCCGGGCAGTCTGGACTGCACTCATAACCCTATCATGGCATGGCCAGCCAAACGCGCAATTGGCGTCAGCCTTACAAATCTGCAAGATTGGCCCGATACTTGCGCCGGCCGCAAATGGACCACAGTCCTGCCGCCAAGTCCGCCCGCCTTACGCTGACTTGAGAGGACACGCCAGAATGGACGACACGAGTAAAACGAGCCGGATCGTCCTCAGCGTGGATGTGGGCGGCTCGCATGTGAAATGCCTGACCAGTGCTGGTGGCACGCCACAAAAGGCGGATTCCGGCTCCAAAATGAGCGCCAGCCAGATGTGCGACGCCGTCAACGACATGATGGCGGGGCAGCACTATGACTGTGTCACCATCGGGTTCCCCGGTCCGGTGATACACAATCGGCCGATTTCGGAGCCGCATAATCTGGGGTCGGGCTGGGTCGGCTTTGACTATGCGGCCGCGCTGGGCAAGCCGGTGCGGATCGTAAATGATGCGCTGATGCAAGCACTTGGCAGCTATGACGGTGGCCGCATGCTGTTCCTGGGGCTGGGCACCGGCCTGGGTGCGGCGATGATTGTCGATGGTATTGCCGAGCCGATGGAACTGGCGCATCTGCCCTACAAGAAGGGCAAGACGTTTGAGGATTATGTCGGCGAAGCCAGCCGCAAGAAGCGCGGCAACAAGCATTGGCGCAAGACGGTCTTCGACATTGTCGAGCGCATCACAGCAGCGCTGGAGCCCGACTATGTGGTGATCGGGGGCGGCAATGTCGATCATCTCAAGGAGCTTCCGCCCAAGTGCCGTCGTGGCGACAATGACAACGCCTTCGCTGGCGGATTCCGCGTTTGGGCCAACAAAGGGTTGACCGAAGAGTGACCGAACAGCAGCCGATCAAGAACACGCCGCCCGGTGCTCCCGGAATTGCCCCCACCTGGTCGTCCAGCGACAAGGATGCGGTGACCACGTCGCTGGGCAGCAGCCGTATCTGGGCGACCGTTGGCCATGGCATTGTCAACGAGGTCTATTGGCCCTCGACCGGCCATCCACAGATCCGTGACCTCGGCTTCATCGTCGCCGGCCCCGATGGCTGGACCGAAATCAAGCGGGCCAATCGCTATGCCATTTCCACGCCGCATGACGGGGTGCCGCTGCCCAAGGTGGTGCATGAGGGGCCGGGCTATCGGCTGGAACTGGAATTCCTCTGCCATCCGCTGCGCGACACGCTGCTGATCCGCTATGCGCTTTCGGGCGATGGTGTGCGCCTTTATGCGCTCTTGGCCCCGCATCTGGGTGGCAGCGGCAGCAATGATGCCTTTGCCAGCGAGGAGCTGTCGGCGCTGGGCGCCAATGTGGCGCTGTGCCTGCGCGCCGATAGCGGCTTTTCGCGCAGCAGCGCCGGCTATGTCGGCTCCTCCGATGGCTGGCAGGATTTTCACGCCAATGGCGCCATGACCTGGAGCTATCCCGAGGCGCGGGATGGTAATGTGTCACTGATGGGCGAGCTGGCGGCCAATAGCGGCACGCTGTCGCTCGGCTTTGCCGAAACGGCGGAGGGCGCACGGACGCTGTCGCGCTCGGGCCTGGCGGATGACTATGATGAAACGGTCGACCTCTTTGTCGAACAGTGGCGGCAGTGGACGGCCGGGTTGCGCATTCCCTATACGACACCGCAATTGCAGCGGGCAGCGGAGCTGTCGGCTGCGGTGATCAAGGTGCATGAGGACCGCACCTATGCCGGCGCCGTGGTGGCCAGCCTCAGCGTGCCCTGGGGCAGCAGCCATGATGATGCCGGCGGCTACCATCTGGTGTGGACGCGCGACACGGTCGAGGCGGCGTTTGCGCTTGTCACCATCGGCAAGCTCGAAGATGCCGGGCGCACGCTCGATTATCTCATCGGCACCCAGGCCGAGGATGGCAGCTGGGCTCAGAACTATTTCCCTGATGGCCGCGGCTATTGGACGGGCAAGCAGCTCGACGAGGTGGCGCTGCCGGTGCTGCTGGCGGCCAAGCTGCAGGCGGCAGGGCATTTGACCTTCAGCGCGCCCGAACAGAACATGGTGCGCAAGGCGATTGGCTTTATCGTTCGCAACGGGCCGATGAGCGATCAGGATCGCTGGGAAGAAAACGCCGGCGCCAGTCCCTTCACCCTGTCGGTGGTGATCTCGGCCCTTGTGGTGGCGGCAGATTATTTTGCCGAGGCCGAACGCGACTATCTCCTGGCACTGGCCGATTGCTGGAACGAGCGCATCGAGGACTGGACCTATGCCGCCCAGGGACCGCTCGCCGCTGATGCCGGCATTGCGGGCTATTATGTCCGTATGTCGCCGCGCCCGGCCGAAGGCGGGCTGGCCGGGGCAATCGACCGGCGCAATGTCGCGCATGGCCGCGTCGCGGCCAAGGCTCTGCTGGGCATGGAGTTCCTCTATCTGGTGCGCACCGGGCTGCGCTCGCCGCATGACCAGCGCATCGTCGATACGGTCAAGCTGGTCGACAGCGTGCTGCGGCGCGAGACGCCCAGCGGGCCCAGCTACTATCGCTATAATGGCGACGGCTATGGCGAAAAGGATGACGGCAGCGCCTTTGACGGCATCGGCGTCGGCCGGCTCTGGCCGCTGCTGACCGGCGAGCGCGGCCACTATGCCGTGGCGGCTGGTGAAGATGCGCAACCCTATCTCGACGCCATGGTGCGTATGGCCGGGCCTGGGGGGCTCTTGCCCGAGCAGATCTGGGACAGCGCCGCCATTCCCGAGCGGGGCCTGGAACCCGGCAAGCCGAGCGGCAGCGCCATGCCGCTGGTCTGGGCGCATGGCGAACTGCTCAAGCTACTGGCCGCCTCGGTGACCGGCCGCTGTGCGGAGAGCTTTGCCCAGGTCGAAACCCGCTATGGCGGGCAGTCGCCCCAGGCGGACTGCTGGATCTGGCGGGAAAGCAGTGCGTTTGCCGGCGTGCCGAAAGGCCGGGATGTGCGCGTCGAGTGCGAAGAGCCCTTCGTGCTGCATTTCGGCGACGCCGACTGGAAACAGGTCAGCGAGCGGGATTCGATGCCTGTGGGGTTCGGCATGCATGGCGTCACGGTAGAGGCGGATGTGCTGGTTCGGCTTGGCACGTTGCGCTTCACTGTGTTCTTCACCGAGCGCCAGGCCTGGCGGGAACAGGATTTCGCCATTTCGCTTCGTGGCTGATGCGCAGGATTGCGCATAGCAAAACGCCCCGGCAGAGGGCTTGCCGGGGCGTTTGGCCGTCAGGGGCGGCGCAGACGCGGGACATCGTCTGGCCGTCCTGGCCAGCGGTCAGTTGCAACGCGCGGGAGGTTCGCGCCGCAGTTCCGACCGCTGGGATCGCTTACGAGACGTAGATCGACACATTGCCCGCGCCGTCCGACACCAGGTCGACAACGTCATTGATGGCGATGTGGTTGGCTTCGAGCAACTTGGACGCTTCGGGATTGGCCTTGAGCGCCTCACGCAGCTGGCCGATCGACTGCGCATCGGCCGTCAGCAGGTCGACCGCCTTGGCGGTGTCGTCGTCCTTGGTCCAGGCCGTGTCATACTTGACGACCGTGACGGACTTGGCGGCTGCCAGGTCGGTCACTTCGGTCGGGTTGAAGACGCCCAGCTGGCTGCCGAAATCCGCGATCGCCATGCCGCTGCCGGGGGTGGCCGTGGTGAACGTGGGGGCGGCGAAAGCCGCGCCCGCCGAAACGACCACGGCAAAGGCAACAATGGCGGGGGAGGCGATTTTGGCAAAGCTCTTCATTTTGATCTCCTATTGCGAGGCTTGAAACGGATCGGGGCGGAGAAACCGTTGGCCGGTCGCGGTCGATGCATCTGCATCAACACAAACAGGTTTAGGCGGGTGAGTTTGCCTGCACCTCGCCCGAGCTTTACTTATTTGTCAGGTTGCGGGTGGTTCTGAGGGCCAGCGAACGACCCCACCCGGGCCAGCCATTCGACCATAGGTCTCATGGCCTTGTCGGCTCAAATCGCGCCGCTGGCGCAATTTGACCTTCGCTCGCCTCGAGGCCCCTCAAGGGGGAGGGGCGACAGAACCGCGCCGGTCTGAACTTGAAACGATCTAGACGCCCAGCGCTTTGGCGCGGGCTGCCAGGTCCACCATCAGCTCGGAGGTGACTTCGAGGCTGCGATCCTCGCGGGTGGCGATGCCCTCAGGCGGCTGGTGCCGGTCCAGGCAGGCGTCGCGCTGTGCGATGAGCTGGGCAATCTCGGCCTGGTAGAGGCTCAGGACAGCGGTGAGCCAGCGATTGACCAGATAGGATGGCCGCGCCATGTGCACGTCAAAGCGCTCGAGCAGCGGCGTGGTGGTGGCAGCATCGGCCCAGTCGTCACCGACCACCCAGTGATTGACGGTGAACAGCCGCACCAGCCGGCCATAGGCATCGACACCGACGCCGACCAGATGGTGGATCGGACCGGTCTTGCCCTGTGGCCGGATGAAGCAGTGGAAATGCCCGTGCTCGGCGGCATGGGGGCTGGCATCGTGGCAGTGGTAATACCATTGCGCGCCGCTGTCGGGATCGAAGACATCGCCGGGCGGATAATGCGCCCAGGTGACCGGTGCGGCGCCGCGCAGGGTTTCGAGCAGCACATTGTCGCCGCTCTTGGCCAGAATGGTCTGGCAGAACAGGGCTTCCTGGGCGGCGCGCTGCAGGTCGCTCATGGCTGGGCCTATTGCCCCATGGCCGCGCAGGGCGCCGCAGCAGCGCAGGGCGCAGCCACAGGCGCCGGTGCAGCCGCGGCACAGGGGGCCGCAGCTGAACACGGTGCGGCTGCCGAGCAGGGCGCTGCCGCTGCGCATGGTGCAGCAACGGCTGCCGGAGCAGCGGCGGAACAGGGTGCTGCGGCTGAGCAAGGCGCGGCAGCGGCGCAGGGAGCTGCTGCCGAACATGGGTTGGCCGCGGCGCAGGGCGCTGCCGCGCAGGGCGATGCTGCCGGGGACGCGGCGGCGCATGGCGCAGCAGCCGCGCAGGGATTGCCGGCCCCACAGGGATTGGCGGCACAGGGGGCGGCGCTGGCCGCCATGGCTGCGGGGGCCGCCGGCGCGGCGCGATGGCTCACATGATCGGCGGCAATGGCGCCGGTGGCGGCGACGAGGGCGGCGCCGAACAACAGTGTATTGCGATTGCTCATGAGCGCTTGAACCCATCCAGACCAAAGAGCGGCCGGGCAAAGACCCCGACCAGGCTGCCACCGAAGGCGGCGGCGAACCAGAGCCAGCCGTGCAGGCTGCCCGAGGCAATGCCGGAGAACAGCGCGCCGATATTGCAGCCAAACGACAGCCGGGCACCATAGCCCATGATCAGTCCGCCGATGATCGCCGCCAGCAACGAGCCCAGTGGCAGCTTGGCCTTGGGCGCAAACTTGCCGGCCAGGGCCGCCGCCAGCGCGGCGCCCAGAATGATGCCGAAGTCCATCACCGAGGTGACATCCTGCAAGACGCTGGAATTGAGCGCCTTGGCCTGGGCCGGCCAGGTCCAGAATTCCCAGCTGGCGACATCGATGCCGACAGCCTGGGCGATCTTGGCGCCCCACAGGCCAAAGCCATAGGTGATCGACCAGGGGTGGCCGGCCACGAGGAGCGTGGCGATATTGAGGAGGGCAAGGGCGAGGCCTGCGCCGACCAGCGGCCAGGGACCATGCAGCAGGCGCTCGATGCCCTTGCGGCTCGTGGCCGGTTCGCGCTCCAGCGACCCATGGCTGCGCCGCTCGATCACAGCCGTGATCGCGGCGACGGCGGCAAGGCCCAGCAGCGTGACGGCCAGGCCGCCCGGCACACCGAGCACGGTGCCCAGGCTCGTTGGCGGCAAGGCGGGCAGCGTCAGCCAATAGGGCAGGTGGGCGGTGCCCAATACCGCGCCGACGATGAAGAAGACCAGCGTCACCAGCATGCGGGCGCTGCCGCCGCCAACGGTGAACAGCGTGCCCGAGCCGCAACCGCCGCCCAATTGCATGCCCAGGCCAAAGAGAGCGGCGCCGAACAGCACGGAGACGCCGACTGGCGCTGTTGCGCCCACCAGGGCCTGGCCGCCAACGCTGCCCATGGCGAGCAGGGGGATGAAGGCAATGGCGGCGACAGCGATCATCAGCATCTGGGCGCGCATGGCGCGGCCGCGCTTTTCAACCACCATGCGGCGCCAGCCGCCGGTGAAGCCGAAGGAGGCGTGATAGAGCGTCGCGCCGAGCAGGCCGCCGATGAGGAACAGCAGCGACTGGCGGGGCGACACCAATTGGCCGATCAGCTGGACGCCGATCACGATCAGCAGGCTCACCACCAGGGCGACGCTCTTGTCCACCGATGGGGCGGGCAATGTCGGCGCGGACCCCGGCGCTGTCGCGGACAGCTGGCTCATCAACGAATCTCCTCAATGCATCAGATGTTTGGTGGCCGAAAAAGTCAGGCGGTGTCCAGGCCTTAAGCCCGGACACCGCCCGTAATCAGGTTGATCGTGAGATATCAGAGGCCGTTGACGACCGGGCGGGATTCGTCGGCAGCCCATTCGGCCATCGAGCCGTCGTACATGCGGGTGTTCTTGTTGCCCTGCACTTCGGACAGGCCGAACCAGACGATGGACGCCCAGTGGCCGGTGTTGCAGAAGGCGATGTTGGCCTCATCGGCGCCCAGGCCCACGCCAGACGCCAGGTTGGCGACGGTGTCGGCGCTGACGAAAGTGGCGTTGTCGGCGCTATAGAGCTGGCCGTTGTCGATGTTGACGGCGCCGGGGATGGTGCCGGGGACGCGCACGACCGGGCTCTTGCCTTCGCCACGATACTGCGCGACCGGACGACCATCGACGAGCTTGGTGCCATTGGCGATGGCGGCTTCGACGTCGGCGGTGGTGGCCAGCAGCTGCTGCTGGAAATTGGCGGTGAACTGGGCGGGCTCAAGCGTGGTGGCGACCTCGGTCACCTCGCCGCCGGCTGCATCCCAGGCGCGCGCGCCGCCATTGAGGATCGACACGGCGTCGTGGCCGAGCACCTTGAAGGTCCAGTAGACGCGGGTGGCGGCGCCGAACTCGGAGGAATTGGTGCCCTGCGAGACGATGACGACATGCTTGTCATTGCTGATGCCCAGGTCGCCGATCAGCTTGGCGGCCACATCGGCGCCGGGGAACTGGGCCGGCACGCCCTGGACTTCCTGGCGCCAGCCCGCGGTGCCATAGGGTGCCGAGATTGCGCCGGGGATATGGGCGGTGGTGTAGGGCAGCACGTTTTCGACGGCATCGCGGACGTCCAGAACCACCAGGCTTTCATTGCCGAGGTGATCCTGCAGCCAGGCGGCGTCGACCAGAGGGGCATCCGTCAGGCGTTCGGCATGGGCGCCGCCAACCAGCGCAGCGAAACCAACAACCGCCACGGCGGCAAACTTTGCGAACTGCATCTTTGAACTCCAGAACCAGTGTTGCCGCAATCCTAGGACAGGGGGGACGGCGCTGTCTGGCGATGGCTTATCCATTATCGGGCCGGAGGGGGATAAACTTGCCGCGCGGACCAGACAGGGGAGCATCGTATTCTCGACTCCCGGAATCGAGTCAGCAGACGGTGAATCCGCAAACTGCTGCAATGCACTGACAGACCAGCACAAATGGCGGTGACGCTGACGTCAGGCCAGCTCGTATTCATCGGCAAAAGCCGAGGAGAGCTGCGCGGCGAAGCGGGCGGCGGCGACGGGCAGGGTGCGCCCCTTGAGCTGGCCCATGTACAAAATGCCGGCGGGCACGTCGCGGGTGTCGAGCGGGGTGGAGATCACCATGCCGCCGGTCTTGGCCAGCGACAGGCCGATGGGGATCTGGAACGACACCAGATGTTCCTGGGCAGCGTAGTGGCGCAGGAAATCGAAGCTGTCCGATTCAATCATGGGCGTCAGCGCGCGCGCGGTGCGCAAGGCGGCCAGCTCCATCAGATTGCGCACGCCATAGGGTAGGGTCGGCAGGGCAATGGGGTAGTTGAGGCAATCACCCAGCCTGAGGGTTTGCTTGTCGGCCAGCGGGTGGTTGCGGGCCATCACGGCATGCACGGGCTGGCGCACGCTGATGATGGTGTGGAATTCGGCCATGCGCACGGGCTCGAAGACGATGGCGATGTCGGCGGTGTGGTCGGCCAGCGCCCGTTCCGCCGCCTCGCGGTCGCGCACATGTACGCCAAAGCTCACATTGGGATGGGCCTGGCGATAGTGCGCGATCTGGCTGGGCAGGAAATAGGGCACCAGCGCCTGGCTGCAGGCAATCGAGACATGGCCGCGGCGAACGCCGGAGAGGTCGGCGATCTGCGAGCGCACCCGGTCCATGTCGCTGAGCTGGTTGCGGAGGGAGTGGATCAGGATTTCCCCGGCGCTGCTGAGGCGCACGCCGCGCGGCAGGCGCTCGAAGATCGGCGCGCCCAGCTCTTCCTCGAGGTCGAGAATGCGCCGGTTGAGCGCTGTCGAGGTGATCGAGAGCGCCTCGGCGGCCTTGCGGATGGAGCCGGCCTTGGCCACGGCGACGATATAGCGGGCCGATGTCAGGTAGCGCATGGCGGTCTCCGGGCACTGGGATTGGACTGCTGCATTTTTTGCAGCACTCAAGCCAAAAGATAGCACCAGACATGCGCACTAACATCTGAAATCGTCGGCCTCGGAATAACAGTGCGGGTCGAAGCGCGGGCCTTGGGGGCACCGCCCGATCTGTGGACGCAGCAGTTTTCCGCCAGCTGGAGGCAGAGACAATGATCGATGACCGTCAATTCAATCGCCGTGGGTTCCTGAAGTCGGGCGCAAGCCTGGTGGGTCTGGCGGCCGCGGGCAGCCTGCTGCCGCTGTCGGCCGCACGCGCCGCGCCGCTCACGGTGGGCTTCATCTATGTCGGGGCCAAGGATGACTTTGGCTACAACCAGGCCCATGCCGAAGGCGCCGCGGCGCTCAAGGCCATCGAGGGCGTGACCCTGGTCGAGGAAGAAAACGTCCCCGAGACGGTCGATGTGCAAAAGACCATGGAGAGCATGATCAATTTTGATGGTGCGAGCCTGATCTTCCCGACCTCCTTCGGCTATTTCGACCCCCATATCCTGGCCATGGCGCCGAAATACCCCGATGTCCGCTTCCAGCATGCCGGTGGCATGTGGAGCGCCGACAAGCATCCGATGAATGTCGGCTCGTATTTCGGCTACATCGGCATGGGCCAGTATCTGAACGGCATTGCCGCCGGCCATGCCACCAAAACCAAGAAGATCGGCTTTGTCGCGGCCAAGCCCATTCCGCAGGTGCTGCTCAACATCAACTCGTTCCTGCTGGGTGCGCGCTCGGTTGATCCCACCATCACCTGCCAGGTGATCTTCACCGGCGAATGGTCGATGGCAGTCAAGGAAGCCGAGGCGGTCAATGCGCTGGCCGACCAGGGCGCTGACGTCGTCACCTGCCATGTCGATGGCCCCAAGGTGGTGATGGAAACCGGCGCCGGTCGCGGCATGTTCCTGTGCGGCTATCACGCCAGCCAGGCCTCGCTGGCGCCGGACAAATATCTCACCGGCGCGGAATGGAACTGGGCGCAGGTCTATACCGAGATGGTCAACACCATGCTGGCGGGCGAGACCATTCCCAATTTCGTGCGCGGCGGGCTGGCCCAGGGCTTCATCAAGATGAGCCCGCTGGGTCCGGCGGTGTCGGCCGAGGCGCGCGCCCAGTTCGAGGCTACCCAGGCTGAGATCATGAAGGGCGGCTTTGCCGCCATCAAGGGCCCGCTCAAGGACAACAAGGGCAATGTGATCGCCACCGAAGGCCAGAGTTTCGCCGAAGACGATGTCGCGCTCGAGAGCATGGACTATCTCGTCGAGGGCGTCGTCGGGTCGATCTCGTAACGCCATGGACACGGGCACTCCACAGGGCCTGTCTTCCAGCAGCACGGCAGGGGCATCCGCTCCTGCCGGGCCATCCCTGGCGGCCGTGATGCGGCGCAGCGAGGCGGTGGCCCTGCCGCTGCTGGCGCTGCTTGCGGGCCTCGCGGCCTTCGGCGTCTTCCTGCTGCTGCTGGGCAAGTCGCCCATCGAATTCTACGGCTATGTGTACCAGGCCGGGTTCGGCTCGGCCTTCTCCTGGGAGAACACGCTGTCGCGGGCAGCGCCGCTGCTCTTGGCCGCACTCTGCGTGGCGATCCCGGCCCGGCTGGGCCTGGTGGTGATCGGGGGCGAGGGCGCGATTGTGCTCGGCGGCGTTGCGGCCGGGGTCACCGGCGCCAGCTTTCCGGGTCTTGGCATCGGCGGCATTGCCCTGATGGCTGTGGCTGGGGCGCTGACCGGCGCCTTGTGGATCGGCGCCGTGGGCTGGATGCGCGTGCGGCGCGGCGTCAACGAGACCATATCGAGCCTCTTGATGGCCTACATCGCCATCGCGCTGATGAACCATTTCGTCGAAAGCGTGTTCCGCGATCCGGCAAGTCTGAACAAACCATCCACCGCCCCGCTGGAGGAAGCCTATCGGCTGGCCGACATGCCGGGCATGGCGGTGCATTGGGGGCTGGGCATCGGCCTGGTCGCCTGTATCGTCAGCTATATCGTGATGGAGCGCACCACCTGGGGCTTTGCCGCCCGCATCGTCGGCGGCAATGTGCGGGCGGCGCAGATCCAGGGCCTGCCGACGGGGCGGCTCGTGCTGGGCTTCACCGCTCTGGCCGGCGGCTTTGCCGGGCTGGCCGGCATGGTCGAGGTCAGCGCCGTGCACGGTTCGGCCAATGGCTCGCTGGCGGCGGGCTATGGCTATACCGGCATCCTGATCGCCTTCCTCGCCCGCCACAACGCCCTGGCCATCATCCCGGTGGCGGTGCTGCTGGCCGGCTTCGAGGCCTCCAGTGGTCTCGTCCAGCGGCGACTGGATCTGCCCGATGCCACCATGCTGGTGCTGCAAGGGCTGGTGTTCGTGGCGATCCTCGTCAGCGAGACGCTGGTGGGCCGCTTCCGCCTGTTCAAACCAGAAACATGGGTGCGCGCATGAACGGCCTCGACATCGGCTGGTGGGGCGTGCCCATCGCCATCATTGGCGGCGCGATCCGCGTCTCCACCCCCTTTATCTTCGTCAGCCTGGGCGAATGCCTGACCGAGCGGTCTGGCCGCATCAATCTGGGCCTCGAGGGCACGCTGGTGTTCGGCGCCATGGCTGGCTATGCCGTGGCCTTCCATACCGGTTCGCCCTGGGCCGGGGTGGCCGCAGCCGCCCTGGCCGGCATGCTCTTTGGCCTGCTGCATGGCTGGCTGTGCAGCCTGCCCAAGGTCAATGACATCGCCGTGGGCATTGCGCTGATGCTGTTCGGAACCGGCATCGCGTTCTTTTTCGGCAAGCCCTATATCCAGCCCGTGGCGCCGGACCTGCCGGCCATTCCTTTGGGCTGGTGGACTGATATTCCCCAGCTCGAGGCGGCGCTGCGCGTCAATGTGCTGTTCGTGATCGGCGCGATCCTGGCCTTTGCCATGGCCTGGATGTTCAAGGCGACGCGCGTCGGGCTGATCGTGCGGGTGGTCGGCGACAGCACCGATGCGGCGCGGGCCATGGGGCTTGATCCCAATTGGGTGCGGCTGTGGTCGACCGCCGCTGGTGGCGCGCTGGCGGGCATCGGCGGGGCTTATCTCTCGCTCTATTATCCCGGCAGCTGGAACGAGGGCATTTCCTCCGGTCAGGGCCTGATGGCCGTGGCGCTGGTGATCTTTGCCCGCTGGAATCCGATCAATTGCCTGTGGGCCGCGCTGCTGTTCGGCGGCGCCGGGGCGCTGGGGCCGGCCCTGCAGTCGGTCGGCGTTTCGGAAGGCTATTACCTCTTTTTCGCGGCGCCCTATGTGCTGACGCTGGGGCTGCTGGTGGCAACCAGTTCTCCCACCCAGGCCATTTCCGGCGCGCCGGGCGAACTCAGCATTACCAAATAGGAGCGGCACCATGCCCACCATCGCGGCAGACCCCTATAACTGGCCCTATAATGGCGATCTGCGGCCCGAGAATACGGCGCTTGTGATCATCGACATGCAGACCGATTTCTGCGGGGAGGGCGGCTATGTCGACTCCATGGGCTATGACCTGAGCCTCACCCGCGCGCCGATCGAACCGATCAAGGCGCTGCTGGCGGTGATGCGCGAAAAGGGCTTCCACATCATCCACACCCGCGAGGGGCATCGGCCTGATCTGGCCGACCTGCCGGCCAACAAGCGCTGGCGCTCGCGCCAGATGGGGGCGGGGATCGGCGACCCCGGTCCCTGCGGCAAGATCCTGATCCGCGGCGAGCCGGGCTGGGAGATCATCGACGAGCTGGCGCCGCTGCCTGGCGAAGCCATCATCGACAAACCGGGCAAGGGCAGTTTTTACGCGACCGACCTTGATCTGCTGCTGCGCAACTGCGGCATCGAGAACCTGCTGCTCACCGGCATCACCACCGATGTGTGCGTCCACACCACCATGCGCGAGGCCAATGATCGCGGCTATGAATGCGTGCTGGTCGAGGATTGCTGCGGCGCCACCGATCCGGGCAATCACGCGGCGGCCATCCATATGGTCAAGATGCAGGGCGGCGTCTTCGGCTCGGTGAGCAATAGCGCCGCCGTCATCGAGGCCCTGAGATGAGTGCCCTCGATCAGCCGGATTCGGCGCCCATCGGCGTCGAGACTGTCGGAATGACGATGAAATTCGGGGCCTTCGTCGCCCTCGATAACGTATCGATTCAAGTACGCCCCGGCACATTCCATGCCCTGCTGGGCGAGAATGGCGCCGGCAAATCGACGCTGGTCAAATGCATGATGGGCTTTTACCACCCGACATCGGGCCAGCTCATCGTCGGCGACCGCGAGGTCAGCATTGACGATCCCCGTGCTGCCCATGCCCATGGGCTGGGCATGGTCTATCAGCATTTTACCCTGGTGCCGTCGCTGACGGGGGCGGAAAATCTCGTCATCAACCGGCCTGACGTGCCGGCGGTGATCGACTGGGCCGATGAGCGCGGCGCGCTGGCCGACTTCATGGCCACCATGCCGTTTGCCGTGCCGCTCGATGTGCCGGTCAGCCGGCTGTCGGCGGGCGAAAAGCAGAAGCTCGAACTGCTCAAGCAACTCTATCTCGGGCGCAAGTTCCTGATCCTGGACGAACCCACCTCGGTGCTGACGCCAGCGGAAGCCGACGAATTGCTCGGCATGGTGCGGCAGATGACCGTCCAGGCCGGACTGACCGTGCTGATGATCACCCACAAGTTCCGCGAAGTGACCGCCTATGCCGACGAGGTCTCGGTGCTGCGGCGGGGCCGCTATGTTGGCGGCGGCAAGGTTTCTGACCTGAGCCATGCCGATATGGCGGCGCTAATGATCGGCGAAAAGACGCTGTCGCAGAAGGCTGCGCGCAGCGGCGTGCCGGGCGACGCCGTGCTCAGCCTGCGCGGCGTGCAGGCGGTGGACCGCTCCGGGCTCAAGCAGATCAGCCTCGACAGTCTCGACGTCCGTGCCGGCGAGATCGTCGGCGTGGCCGGGGTGTCGGGCAATGGCCAGACCGAGCTGATGGAGCTTTTGGCCGGCCAGCGGCCCTATCAGGCCGGCGCGATCGCAGTCAAAGGCCAGCCCTATGACGCCAGCCGCACCCAGGCGCGTGCGGCCAATGTGCGCTATCTGCCCGAGGAGCCGCTGCACAATGCCTGTGCCCCGCGCATGAGCGTGGCGCAGAACATGGCTTTTCGCGATTTTGACGAGGACGGGCAGGGCAAGCCGCGCTTCTGGCTCGACACCGGCGCCATGCGCGCCAAGGCGCGCGACCTGGTCGCCGCCTACAACGTCAAGACCACCTCGATCGACAGCCCGATTGCCGCGCTGTCGGGCGGCAATGTGCAGCGCGCCGTGCTGGCGCGCGAGCTGACGGGGCAGGTGGATCTGCTGGTGATTTCCAACCCCTGCTTCGGGCTGGATTTTTCGGCGGTGGCCGAAATCCGGGCCCGCATCATGGCCGCGCGCAATTCGGGAACGGCAGTGTTACTGATCAGCGAGGATCTCGATGAAATCCTTGAACTATCGGACCGGGTGCTGGTGATGTCGGAAGGACGCATTGCCTTCGAGACGCCCATCGGCGCCGCCGACATTGGCGAAATCGGCCAACACATGGCGGGGCACGCATGAGCCTACTTTCCGCACGTCCCTTTGCCATCGACATCGATCCGGCACGCACGGCGCTGATCGTCATCGACATGCAGCGCGATTTCGTCGAGCCGGGTGGCTTTGGCGCGAGTCTCGGCAATGATGTCACCCTGCTGCAGGCGATCATCCCCACGGTCGGCCGACTGATTGCCGGGTTCCGCGCGGCGGGTGTCACCGTGATCCACACGCGCGAATGCCACGCTCCGGACCTGTCCGATTGTCCGCCGGCCAAGCGCAACCGGGGCAATCCGGCGCTGCGCATCGGCGATGCCGGTCCGATGGGCCGCATTCTGGTGGCCGGGGAGCCCGGCGCCGACATCGTGCCGGAGCTGGCGCCGATTGCCGGCGAGATCGTCATCGACAAGCCGGGCAAGGGGGCCTTCTACGCCACCGAGCTGGGCACAATCCTCGCCGATCGCGATATTCGCCAGCTGGTGTTTGCCGGGGTCACCACGGAGGTCTGCGTGCAGACCAGCATGCGCGAGGCCAATGACCGGGGCTTTGAGTGCGTGCTGGCGACCGATGCCACCGAAAGCTATTTCCCCGCCTTCAAGCGGGCGACGCTGGAGATGATCGCGGCGCAGGGTGGCATTGTCGGCTGGCTGGCGACCACCGACGAGATTGTGAGTGCCCTGCATGGCGCCTAGCATTACCCATCCCGGCTTTCTGGCCGGCGCCTGGCGGGACTTGCCCTTCGAGCCTTTCCATCCCGGGGTCGAGATCTGCCGCCTGCATGATGAGGGCGAGGGCGGGGCGGTGGCCCTGCTGCGCTATGCCAAGGGCGCCAGCGTGCCGCGCCACCTGCACCAGGGCATCGAGACGATCCTCGTGCTCGATGGCGGCCAGAGCGATGATGCCGGCAGCTATGGCGCGGGCGCGCTGGTCATCAACCCCACCGACACATCCCATGCCGTCGCCTCGGCGCAGGGCTGCGTCGTGCTGATCATCTGGGCCAAGCCGGTCCGGATGCTGACTTCCTGACTGTATGACCTTCTGAACTGCAAGGACTTTGCCTATGTCTGCCATTGCCCTGACGCTGCCCAGCCTGCGTGCCGCCTATGCGGCGGGGACATCGCCCCGCGAGATTGTCGAACAGGTGTTCGCCGGCATAGCCGCTGTCGCCGATCCGGCCATCTTCATCCATCTGCTGGACAAGGCCGAGGTGTTGGCGGCGGCCGATGCACTGGGCGCCTATGATCCCACGCGGCCGCTCTGGGGCGTGCCCTATGTCATCAAGGACAATATCGACGCCGCTGGCAAGCCGACCACGGCGGCCTGTCCGGCCTATGAATATGTCGCCGCCGAGGATGCCTTTGTCGTCGCGCAATTGCGGGCGGCCGGCGCGCTTTTGATCGGCAAGACCAATCTCGACCAGTTCGCCACCGGCCTGGTCGGCGTGCGTTCGCCCTATGGCGTGCCGCGCAATTCCATCGACCCGGCCATCGTGCCGGGCGGTTCGTCGGGCGGGTCGGGCGTGGCCGTGGGCCATGGGCTGGTGACGTTTTCGCTCGGCACCGACACGGCGGGCTCGGGCCGTGTGCCGGCGGCGCTCAACAATATCGTGGGACTGAAGCCGACGCTGGGCACGCTTTCGGCCTCGGGCGTGGTGCCGGCGTGCCGGACGCTCGATACCATCTCGATCTTCGCGCTGACCGTGGCCGATGCCTATGCGGTGTTCTCCGTGGCCAACGCCTATGACGCCGCCGATGCCTATGCGCGGCGCTTTCCGACGCGGGCGCTGACGGCGGCGCCGGCTCGGCTGCGGGTGGGTATTCCCGATGCCGGCAGCATCGAGTTCTTCGGCGACCGCGTGCAGGCAGACTCCTTTGCGCGCAGTGTCGATGCGCTGCGGCAATTGGGGGCCGAGATCGTCGAGATCGATTTTGCCCCGCTCTATGCCGTCGCCCGCATGCTCTATGAGGGCGCCTGGGTGGCCGAGCGCTATACGGTGATCGATGATCTGCTCAAGACCAATCCCGACGCCATCCACCCGGTGACCCGCAAGATCATCACGGCGGCCGAACAGCTCAGCGCCGCCGATGCCTTCCGGGGCATCTATCGCCTGGCCGAGCTCAAGCGCCTGGCCGAGCCGGCGCTGGCTGGGGTGGACCTGCTCTGCGTGCCGACTATTCCGACCTTCTATTCGGTGGCTGATCTCGAGGCCGATCCCATCGGGCCCAATTCGCGGCTGGGCACCTATACCAATTTCGTCAATCTGCTCGATATGTGCGGCATTGCCGTGCCAGCGGCGCGGCGCAGCGATGGCCGGCCGGGCAGCGTGACCCTGTTGGCCCCGGCGGGCGCCGATGGGCTGGTGGCCGCCGTGGCCCAAGGGCTGGAGCGGCATTTCCCGCACAATCTTGGCGCCACGGCCTGGGCCTTTGCCGAGGCGGCGCCGGTGGCGCCTGCCGTCGAGGCCGACGAGATGGAGATCGCCGTCTGCGGCGCGCATATGACCGGCCTGCCGCTCAATGGTCAGCTGACCAGCCGCAAGGGCCGCTTTCTGCGCGCGGTCGAGAGTGCGCCGGAATATCGCTTCTATGCGCTGGCCGGTGGCCCGCCCAAGCGGCCGGGCATGGTGCGGGTGTCTTCGGGCGGCAGCGCCATCAAGATGGAGATCTGGGCCTTGCCCCGCGCCGCTTTCGGAGACTTTGTCGCCGGCATCCCGTCACCGCTCGGTATCGGATCGGTGGTGCTGGCCGATGGCAGCAGCGTCAAGGGTTTCATCTGCGAGGCCATCGGCGCCGAGGGCGCCACGGATATCTCTCATCTGGGCGATTGGCGGGCTTTCCTGGCGCAGCAGGCGTAACATCAGCGTAACGCAAGCGTTACGCTGGCGTTACGTATTTCTCTGGACATGAAAAAGGGGAGAGGGCTTAGGCCCGTCTCCCCTTTGATCTTTTGATAGTAGGGCCTAGAGCCAGCCAGCCAGGATGCCGACGCCGCCCAGGGCTGCGAGGCCACCGGCGAGGCGGGTGATCCCAGCGGCATGGCGACCGGCGAGCCGGGTCAGGCCCAGCGTGCCGGCGATGCCAGCCAGGTGCAGCAGGCCCGTGGCAACGAGGAAACCGGCGGCATATTCCAGCGCCGCAGCCGATGCCGGCATTTCGGCGCCATGGGCGTGGCCGTGGAACAGGGCGAAGACGCCCACAAGCGCCATGGCGGCGGTCTGGGGCAGGGGGCGACGCAGCGTGGCGGCCGCGCCGATGGCAATGCTGGAGAAGGCGATGCCCGTCTCGACCAGCGGCATGCCTGTGCCGGCAATGCCCACGCCGAAGCCGACCACCATCATGGCCAGAAAGCTCAGCGGCACCGCCCAGAGCGCGCGCCCGCCCATGGCCGCGGCGAGAATGCCGACCGCCACCATGGCCAGCAGATGGTCCAGCCCGCCCAGCGGATGGGCCAGGCCGTGCGAAAAGCCCATCACATGGTCAAGACCAGGGTGGGCGAATGCCATTGTGGGGGTGAGCAGCACCAGGGCCAGCGAGAGAACGAAACGCATCAGCTTCCTTCCGGGACCGGTCGATCCCTGAGTGAATAAATGTCGGCGCCCGCCGCGGATTCCCAAACTCGCCCCGTCTTTATTGGACGATGCCGGGAATTTGTAAATCCATGTCGCGACATGGCTTGTGTGAATGGGTGGCGGAGCCCGCCCGATGGTCGTATGCACACCCATTGCCGACCCAACTGACAGGTAACCGTGATGTTATTGATCATTCTGCTCGTTCTTGCCCTAGTCTTTGTCCAGGCCCTTCTCCCGGGCAAATTTCTGACCGACCAGGTTGGCCCGCAGGCCCAGATGGGGCCGCGCGACGACCTGCCGCCGCCCACGCCCATTCTGGCCCGCTCGCGCCGCGCGCTGGCCAATCTGCACGAGACCCTGCCGATCTTTCTGACGCTGGCTGTGCTGTCGATCGTGCTGGGCGAGCAGGGTTGGCTGTCGCTGATCGGCGCTGCGCTCTACCTCGTGGGGCGCGTCGTGCATGTGGTGTGCTATCTACGGGCCTTGTCGCCCTGGCGCTCGCTGGCCTTTTCGGTGGCCGTGCTGGGCATGTTGGCACTCGCCGCGCCGCTTGTTCCCCATATCTTTGCCTAGGCGTCGCAAGGCTCTTGCGAAACGGTCATTTTGCCATTAGACACGGCCTCGCCTGAAGGGGTTTAGCTCAGTTGGTAGAGCATCGGTCTCCAAAACCGAGGGTCGTGGGTTCGAGTCCCCCAGCCCCTGCCAGGCACAAATCATGTGACATGGATGGATCGTTTGGCGCAGCTGTGTGGCTGCGCTGAGAGACGCGTCTGCGTGGCGAGGCCTGCGTGGGACGGGAAAGCGCGTGACCGGGCGGCGGTCGGGCCATGCTACTCCGCTGCGACAGCCAGCTTGGTGGTGTGGCGGATCTTGAGCTTGTTGAGCTGATGGGCCGCGTGGGCCAACAGCGCGGTGCGCACTTCGGCTGTCGAGACGGTGCCGACGTCGGCCTTTACCTTGAGGTCCAGGTGGTAGTTCGTCACATTGCCGAGGAAGGTTTCCTCGATGTGCACGCGCACCAGCCCGGTAATCCGGCCGGCAATGGCACGGTGCGGTCCGAAATGGCGGATTTCGCAGCTTTTCACGACAAAGTCGGATGCGGACGCAGTCATGGCACGCCCCCTGCAGCCATTATGTTCCCTGGTAATGTCTATAAAATCCAATGCATCGGGCGAATCAAGTGTGATTCGTGTGGTTCTCCCACTGTCGTTAACGTCCGGTGGAGCCGCGCCAGCGCGCGGTCACTGGAAAGCCGGTGATGCCGGGGGCAGATTCTTGGGCGGACGTGTTGCATTTGGCCCGGAGTTTCTCTAGATAGCCACATTCGAGCCGTGCGGGAATCCTGCGCGGCCTTTGGTATTGCGCCAAAAAATACGAAGAGTAGATCTGCCAATGGCCCGTACAAACCCGATCACTTTTCTGCAGCAAGTGCGGCAGGAAGTTTCCAAGGTCACCTGGCCGGGCCGGAACGAAGTCCTGATCTCAACGATCATGGTCATCGTGCTGGTCACTGCGGCAAGCCTGTTCTTCCTGGCTGCAGACCAGATCATTTCCTGGCTGGTCGGGCTGATGCTGTCGATCCGCTAGTCGGGTTCTTGAATACATCTCTTTCTAGGAGCGGCGGCGCCTAATGGCCATGCGGTGGTATATCGTTCAAGCTTACTCGAACTTCGAGCGCAAGGTGGCGGAAGACATCCGTCAAAAGGTTGCGCAGAAGAAGCTCGAGCATCTGTTTGAAGACGTGATCGTTCCGACCGAAAAGGTCGTCGAGATCCGCCGTGGCCGCAAGGTCGACGCTGAACGCAAGTTCTTTCCCGGCTATGTGCTGGTCAAGATGGACATGACCGACGAGGCGTTCCACCTGATCAAGAATACGCCCAAGGTCACCGGTTTCCTCGGCTCGGACAACAAGCCGATGCCGATCTCGGAAAAGGAAGCCATGTCGATCCTGCAGCAGGTGCAGGACGGCGTCGAGCATCCCAAGCCGTCGGTGTCGTTCGAAGTGGGCGAGAATGTCCGCGTGTCCGACGGTCCCTTCGCCAGCTTCAATGGCGTGGTGGAAGAAGTCGACGAAGAGCGCGCCCGCCTCAAGGTGGAAGTGTCGATCTTTGGTCGTCCCACCCCGGTGGAGCTGGAATACGGTCAGGTCGAAAAGGTCTGACCCCGGGCGCCTTTTCGGGCGCCAACACCAATTCTGGCTTGCGCCAGATCGCTGTCGGCTATATCCGGCGGCACGCCGTCGGTTCGCTGGCGGCAAAATCTGTGGAAGAGGGCGGCTGCTGCCAGGCAGCCGGATACACCTCGGACCACAGCGTCAAACGGTCCGCGTGACAGCGGACGAACACAGATAGGACGATTATGGCAAAGAAAATCGTTGGCTACGTAAAGCTGCAGGTGCCCGCCGGCTCCGCGACGCCGTCCCCGCCGATCGGGCCGGCTCTCGGTCAGCGCGGCCTGAACATCATGGAATTCTGCAAGGCCTTCAATGCGGCCACGCAGGAAATGGAAAAGGGTTCGCCCATTCCGGTCGTGATCACCGCCTATGCCGACAAGAGCTTCACCTTCGAGATGAAGCAGCCGCCGGTCACCTACTTCATCAAGAAGGCCGTCAACCTGAAGTCGGGCAGCAAGCTGCCGGGCAAGGAATCGGCTGGTACGATCACCGTGGCTCAGCTGCGCGACATCGCCCAGAAGAAGATGAAGGATCTCAACGCTGACTCCGTCGACGCTGCTGTGTCGATGATTGCCGGCTCTGCCCGTTCCATGGGCATTCAGGTCGAGGGTTGATAGATGGCACACGTTGGTAAGAAGATCGCCAAGGCCCGCGAGGGCATCGACCGCAACAAGCTGTACAAGCTTGATGAGGCCGTGAAGATGGTCAAGGCACGCGCCTCGGCCAAGTTCGACGAGACCGTCGAGATCGCCATCAACCTGGGCGTTGACCCCCGTCACGCCGACCAGATGGTCCGTGGCGTTGTCACCCTGCCCAATGGTACCGGCAAGACCGTTCGCGTCGCCGTGTTCGCCAAGGATGCCAAGGCTGACGAAGCCAAGGCTGCCGGTGCCGACATCGTTGGCGCCGAAGACCTGATGGAACAGATCATGGCCGGCAAGATCGATTTCGATCGCTGCATTGCCACCCCCGACATGATGCCGCTGGTCGGTCGTCTGGGTAAGATCCTGGGCCCGCGCAACCTGATGCCGAACCCCAAGGTTGGCACGGTTACCCCCGACGTTGCCGGCGCCGTCAAGGCTGCCAAGGGCGGCGCCGTGGAATACCGCGTCGAAAAGGCCGGTATCCTGCACGCTGGTGTTGGCAAGGTGTCCTTCTCCGAGGAAGCCCTGCTGCAGAACATCAAGGCGTTCACCGACGCCGTGCAGCGTTCCAAGCCCGCTGGCGCCAAGGGTACCTATGTCAAGCGCGTTGCCGTGTCCTCGACCATGGGCCCGGGCGTGCATGTGGAGCCGGCTTCGGCTCTCTAAAAAGAATTTCGGGCGGCTTCGGCCGCCCGGATAGCTCCCCGCAAGGGGAGTTAAGTCCTGTCCGAGACTGCAGGTGCCAACCAATTCGGGTTGGCTTAAAATCGCAAGATGCCAGCATAGATGGGGTGACAACCAGGAATTTCCGGCCCGCAAGGGCAGGGGTGCTCCTGGTTCGAACCAGGCCAGTTGCCCTTTGGGCAGCACGGTTGACAGGCATGTAACCGTTGCTCCTCTCCTCCATCGCTGGAGACCAGGGGGCAGCAATTGGCAACGGCCCGACAGACTTTCGTCGGGCTCAATGTGGAGACTAGCAGTGCAAAGAGCGGAAAAGCGTGAGCTTGTCGCATCGCTTCAGTCAGCCCTGTCGGGTGCTGGATCGATCGTCCTCGCGCAGAATGCCGGTCTGACCGTCGCCAACCTTGAATCGCTTCGCCGCGAAATCAAGGCCGCTGGTGGCCAGGTCAAGGTCGCGAAGAACCGTCTTGCCAAGCTTGCTCTTAAAGAAACCGACAATGCGGACATGTCGGCCCTCCTGACCGGGCCGATCGTCATCGCTTATGCGGCCGATCCCATGACTGCGCCCAAGATTGCGGCGAAGTTTGCTGAAAAGAACGCGAAGTACGTCGTTCTTGGTGGCGCCATGGGCAAGACCGCTCTTGACGCGAACAACGTCAAGGCGCTGGCGACCATGCCCTCGCTGGATGAACTGCGCGCCACGCTGGCCGGGATGCTCAAGCAGCCCGCAACGCGTATCGCTTCGGTCATCGTGGCACCTGCAGGCGGCATTGCCCGCGTGCTGGCCGCCCATTCGGAAAAGAGCAACGAAGCAGCGTAACCCCCATCGGTCCCCTCAAGGGACCATCTGGTTTGAACTGAACACCTAAAAAGAGAGATTTATCAAATGGCTGATCTCGCCAAGATCGTAGACGACCTGTCTGCCCTGACCGTTCTGGAAGCTTCCGAGCTGTCCAAGATGCTCGAAGAGAAGTGGGGCGTTTCCGCCGCCGCTCCGGTTGCCGTTGCTGCTGCCGGCGGTGGCGCTGCTGCCCCCGCTGCTGAAGAAAAGACCGAATTTGACGTGATCCTCGCCTCCTTCGGCGACAACAAGATCAACGTCATCAAGGAAGTCCGTGGCATCACCGGCCTGGGCCTGGGCGAAGCCAAGGCTCTGGTTGAAGCTGCTCCCAAGGCTATCAAGGAAGGTGTCAACAAGGCTGAAGCCGAAGACATCAAGAAGAAGCTGGAAGCTGCTGGCGCCAAGGTCGAATTCAAGTAATTTCGACTTCTGCCTTGAAATTTGCGAGATGGCGCTTTATGTGCCATCTCGCATTCTCGTTTTGCGGGACATGATTCGCCGGACCGATTGGATGGGTCCCTGGCGCCAATTTGCGGAATATATGACGAATTTGATGTCTGAGGCACGCTGACGTCCACGTTGCCCTGTGGTTGCTGACCATGGGGTGTTTTGGCGTTTCGTGCTTTTCCTGTCCTTGGCTGGGGCAGGGCCCAGGCATCACCAGCCCAACCTAGTGCCTATCAAGGGCAAATATCCCGAGACCCGACGGCTGATAGTCGGATTTTTGGATATCTGCCTCCGAGACAATCGCAAGAAACAGGAGCTTTCATGGCTACCACGTTCAACGGCCGCCGCAAGGTACGCAAGTCCTTCGGGTCCATTCGCGAAGTCACGGAGATGCCCAATCTGATCGAGGTCCAGAAGGCCTCCTATGATCAGTTTCTTCTCGTGGATGAGCCCAAGGGTGGCCGTCCCGACGAAGGGCTTCAGTCCGTGTTCCGTTCGGTCTTTCCGATCACCGACTTTTCGAACACCGCCTCTCTCGAATTTGTGAAGTACGAATTCGAGCAGCCCAAGTACGACATCGATGAGTGCCGTGCGCGCGACATCACGTTCGCTGCCCCGCTCAAGGTGACGCTGCGCCTGATCGTGTTCGAGGTGGACGAAGAGACCGGCGCCCGTTCGGTCAAGGACATCAAGGAGCAGGACGTCTACATGGGCGACATGCCCTTCATGACGAGCAACGGCACCTTCATCGTCAATGGCACCGAGCGCGTCATTGTTTCCCAGATGCACCGTTCGCCGGGCGTGTTCTTCGATCACGACAAGGGCAAGACCCATTCCTCGGGCAAGCTGCTGTTTGCCGGCCGTATCATTCCCTACCGCGGCTCGTGGCTCGATATCGAATTCGACGCCAAGGACGTGGTGTTTGCGCGTATCGACCGTCGCCGCAAGATCCCCGTGACCAGCCTGCTCAAGGCGCTGGGCATGGATACCGAAGAAATCCTGGCCACCTATTACAACACGGTGACCTATTCGAAGACGTCGACCGGCTGGCAGAAGCCCTACGACGCCGAGAAGATGAAGAATGCCAAGCCGAGCCATGACCTGATCGACGCCAAGACTGGCGACGTCGTGCATGAAGCCGGCAAGAAGCTCTCGGCCCGCCAGGCCAAGAAGCTGGCCGAAAACGGCCTGACGCACCTGCTGGCGGTCAATGAAGACCTCTATGGCATGTATGTCGCCGAAGACCTGATCAACCTCAAGACCGGCGAGGTCTATATGGAGGCAGGTGACGAGCTCGACGAGAAGACGCTGACCAAGATGATCGATCTTGGCTTCGACGAGCTGCCGATCCTGGACATCGATCACGTCACCATCGGCGCCTATATCCGCAACACGCTGGCGATCGACAAGAACGAATCCCGTGAAGATGCCCTGTTCGACATCTATCGCGTGATGCGTCCGGGCGAGCCGCCGACCGTGGACACCGCCGAAGCCATGTTCCAGTCGCTGTTCTTCGACAGCGAGCGCTATGACCTGAGCGCGGTTGGCCGCGTGAAGATGAACATGCGCCTCGAGCTCGACGCTCCCGACACCATGCGCACCCTGCGCAAGGAAGACATCGTGGAAGTCGTGCGCACGCTGGTGGACCTGCGTGACGGCCGCGGCGAGATCGACGACATCGACAACCTCGGCAACCGTCGCGTTCGCTCCGTGGGCGAACTGATGGAGAATTCGTACCGCCTTGGCCTGCTCCGCATGGAGCGCGCGATCAAGGAGCGTATGAGCTCGGTCGAAATCGACACCGTCATGCCGCAGGACCTGATCAACGCCAAGCCGGCTGCCGCCGCTGTGCGCGAGTTCTTTGGCTCGAGCCAGCTCAGCCAGTTCATGGACCAGACCAATCCGCTCTCGGAAATCACCCACAAGCGTCGCCTGTCGGCGCTTGGGCCGGGCGGTCTCACCCGTGAGCGTGCGGGCTTTGAAGTCCGTGACGTGCATCCGACCCACTATGGCCGCATCTGCCCGATCGAGACGCCGGAAGGCCCGAATATCGGTCTGATCAACTCGCTGTCGACCTTTGCGCGCGTCAACAAGTACGGTTTCATCGAGACCCCTTACCGCAAGATCGTCAATGGCAAGCTGACCGACGATGTCGTCTATCTGTCGGCCATGGAAGAAGCCAAGCACTACGTTGCCCAGGCGAACGTGAAGTTCACCAAGGATGGCGAGCTGGCCGATGACCTGGTCGTGGCCCGCCATGCCGGCGACAACGGCCTGACGCCCAAGGAAAACGTCGATCTGATGGACGTTTCCCCCAAGCAGATGGTGTCGGTGGCCGCTTCGCTGATCCCGTTCCTGGAAAACGACGACGCCAACCGCGCCCTGATGGGTTCGAACATGCAGCGTCAGGCTGTGCCGCTGCTGCGCGCCCATGCGCCCTTCGTGGGCACGGGCATGGAAGCCGTGGTGGCCCGTGACTCCGGCGCCGCCATCGTGGCCAAGCGCAAGGGCATCGTGGACCAGGTGGACGCGACGCGTATCGTTATCCGGGCAACCGAGGAAACCGATGCGTCCAAGTCGGGCGTGGACATCTACAACCTGATGAAGTTCCAGCGGTCGAACCAGTCGACCTGCATCAACCAGCGTCCGCTGGTTGTGGTGGGCGATCACGTCAACCAGGGCGACATCATTGCCGATGGTCCCTCGACCGAGCTGGGCGATCTGGCCCTGGGCCGCAACGTGCTCGTCGCGTTCATGCCCTGGAACGGCTACAACTTCGAAGACTCCATTCTGCTGAGCGAAAAGATCGCCATGCAGGACGTCTTCACCTCGATCCATATCGAGGAATATGAAGTGATGGCCCGCGATACAAAGCTCGGTCCTGAGGAAATTACGCGCGACATTCCGAACGTGTCGGAAGAAGCGCTGAAGAACCTGGACGAAGCCGGCATCGTGCACATCGGCGCCGAAGTCGCCCCGGGCGACATCCTGGTCGGCAAGATCACCCCCAAGGGTGAATCGCCGATGACGCCGGAAGAAAAGCTCCTCCGCGCCATCTTCGGCGAGAAGGCCTCTGACGTTCGTGACACCTCCCTGCGCGTGCCGCCGGGCGATGCTGGTACTGTCGTTGAAGTGCGCGTGTTCAACCGCCACGGCATCGACAAGGACGAGCGCGCCATGGCCATCGAGCGCGAGGAAATCGAGCGTCTCGCCAAGGACCGTGACGACGAACAGTCGATCCTGGACCGCAACGTCTATGCGCGTCTGAAGGAAATGCTGTTCGGGAAGGCGGCGACGGCTGGCCCGAAGGGCTATGTGGTCGGCACCAAGCTCAATGACCAGATGTTCGAGGCTCAGCCCCGGTCGAAGTGGTGGCAGTTTGCCGTCGACGACGACAAGGTGATGAGCGAGATGGAAGCCCTTCATGCCCAGTATGAAGAGAGCCGCCGTCTGCTCGAGAAGCGCTTCATCGACAAGGTCGACAAGCTGCAGCGCGGTGACGAACTGCCGCCGGGCGTGATGAAGATGGTCAAGGTCTTCATCGCCACCAAGCGCAAGATCCAGCCGGGCGACAAGATGGCCGGCCGTCACGGCAACAAGGGCGTGGTGTCGCGCATCGTGCCCGTGGAAGACATGCCGTATCTGGAAGATGGTACGTCGGTCGACATCGTGCTGAACCCGCTGGGCGTGCCCTCGCGCATGAACGTGGGCCAGATCCTCGAGACGCACCTGGGCTGGGCTTGCGCCGGCATGGGCAAGAAGATCGACGAGATGGTCCGTGCCTACCAGCGCAATGGCGATCTGAAGCCCCTGCGCCTGGAAATCCAGGACCTGTTTGCTGGTGATGAAGCTATCACCGACCTCGACGACGACGGCCTTGTGCGTCTGGGCGAGCACCTGTCCAAGGGTGTCTCGATCGCGACGCCGGTGTTCGACGGCGCCAAGGAAGCCGACATCGTGGTGATGCTGGAGCGGGCAGGGCTGAAGGCCTCGGGTCAGTCGACGGTGTTCGACGGCCGTACGGGTGAGCAGTTCGATCGTCAGGTGACCGTGGGCTATATCTATATGCTCAAGCTCGACCACCTGGTGGACAACAAGATCCACGCCCGTTCGATCGGTCCGTACTCCCTGGTCACCCAGCAGCCGCTGGGCGGCAAGGCCCAGTTCGGCGGTCAGCGCTTCGGCGAGATGGAAGTGTGGGCTCTGGAAGCCTATGGCGCGGCTTATACGCTCCAGGAAATGCTCACCATCAAGTCGGACGACGTTGCCGGCCGTACCAAGGTTTACGAAGCCATCGTTCGCGGCGACGACACGTTCGAAGCGGGTATCCCCGAGAGCTTCAACGTTCTGGTCAAGGAAATCCGCTCGCTCGGTCTCAATGTCGAACTCGACATGCGCGACCTGGGCGACGGCACCGATCAGGCCGAAGCGGAGCTCGCACCTCCTCAGGAAGCGGCGGAATAATCCGGCACTTCCTACCCCCATTCACTTCCTGAGGGAGCGGGCCTGGTGGCCCCTCCCGAGGGAAAGAGGAGAGAATTGATGAATCATCATTCCCACGTCATGGACCCGTTCAACCCGGCCGTTCCGGTGCAGACCTTCGACCAGATGAAGATCTCCATCGCGAGCCCGGAAAAGATCCTTTCCTGGTCCTATGGCGAGATCAAGAAGCCGGAAACCATCAACTATCGTACGTTCAAGCCCGAACGCGATGGCCTGTTCTGCGCGCGCATCTTTGGCCCTGTGAAGGACTATGAGTGCCTGTGCGGCAAGTACAAGCGCATGAAGTTCAAGGGCGTGATCTGCGAGAAGTGCGGCGTTGAAGTCACGCTCAGCCGCGTTCGCCGTGAGCGCATGGGCCATATCGAGCTGGCCGCTCCGGTTGCGCACATCTGGTTCCTGAAGTCGCTGCCGTCCCGCATCGCGCTGCTGCTCGACATGACCCTGAAGGACATCGAGCGCATCCTGTATTTCGAGAACTACGTCGTTCTCGATCCCGGCCTGACCCCGTTCACCCAGCATGAGCTGCTGAACGAAGAGCAGTATCTGGATGCCCAGGACGAATATGGTGCCGACAGCTTCACCGCCAAGATCGGCGCCGAAGCCATTCGCGACATCCTGCTCGCCCTTGACCTGGAGAAGATCGCGGCCGACCTGCGCGTGGAAATCGCCGAGTCGACCACCGAGCTGAAGCCCAAGAAGCTGGCCAAGCGCCTCAAGATCGTCGAGCAGTTCATCGTGTCGGGCAACAAGCCCGAGTGGATGATCATGACGGTGATCCCGGTCATTCCGCCCGAGCTGCGCCCGCTGGTGCCGCTGGATGGTGGCCGTTTCGCCACGTCGGACCTGAACGATCTCTATCGCCGCGTCATCAACCGCAACAACCGCTTGAAGCGCCTGATCGAGCTGCGTGCGCCTGACATCATCATCCGCAACGAAAAGCGCATGCTGCAGGAAGCTGTGGACGCGCTGTTCGACAACGGCCGCCGTGGCCGCACCATCACCGGTGCCAACAAGCGTCCGCTGAAGTCGCTGTCCGACATGCTCAAGGGCAAGCAGGGCCGCTTCCGTCAGAACCTGCTCGGCAAGCGCGTGGACTATTCGGGCCGTTCGGTGATCACCGTGGGTCCGAACCTGAAGCTGCACCAGTGCGGTCTGCCCAAGAAGATGGCGCTTGAGCTGTTCAAGCCCTTCATCTACTCGCGCCTCGAGGCCAAGGGCTTCAGCTCGACGGTCAAGCAGGCCAAGAAGCTGGTCGAGAAGGAAAAGCCCGAGGTCTGGGATATCCTGGACGAGGTCATCCGCGAGCACCCGGTTCTGCTGAACCGCGCGCCCACGCTGCACCGTCTGGGCATCCAGGCCTTCGAGCCCATGCTGATCGAAGGCAAGGCCATCCGTCTGCACCCGCTCGTCTGCTCGGCCTTCAATGCCGACTTCGACGGCGACCAGATGGCCGTGCACGTCCCGCTGTCGCTCGAAGCGCAGCTGGAAGCGCGCGTGCTGATGATGTCGACCAACAACATCCTGCACCCTGCCAACGGCCAGCCGATCATCGTGCCGAGCCAGGACATCGTGCTGGGCCTGTACTACCTCTCGCTCATGAATGAGAACGAGCCGGGTCAGGGCATGGCGTTCGGCTCCTATGCCGAGCTCGAGCATGCGCTCGACAACAAGATCGTCACGCTGCACACCAAGATCAAAGGCCGTGTCACGGCCTTCGACGCGGACGGCAAGGAAACCACCGAGATCGTGGAGACCACGCCTGGTCGCATGCTGATCGGCCAGATCCTGCCCAAGCATCCGGCTGTGCCGTTCGCGACGGCCAACCAGCTGATGACCAAGAAGATGATCTCCAAGATGATCGACACGGTTTATCGTGGCTGCGGTCAGAAGGAGACCGTGATCTTCTGTGACCGCGTCATGCAGCTTGGCTTCAAGAACGCCTGCGACGCTGGCATCTCGTTCGGCAAGGACGACATGGTGATCCCGGCGTCCAAGTACACCATCGTGGACGCCGCCCGGAAGCAGGTCGAAGAGTTCGAGCAGCAGTACAACGACGGCCTGATCACTCAGGGCGAGAAGTACAACAAGGTGGTCGACGCCTGGGCCAAGTGCGGTGACAAGGTCGCCGAAGAGATGATGGACGCTATCCGTACCGTCCAGATCGACCAGGAGACGGGTCGTCAGAAGCCGATCAACTCGGTTTACATGATGAGCCACTCCGGCGCCCGTGGTTCACCGGCCCAGATGAAGCAGCTGGCCGGCATGCGCGGCCTGATGGCCCGTCCGGACGGCTCGATCATCGAGACCCCGATCACGGCTAACTTCAAGGAAGGCCTGAACGTGCTGGAGTACTTCAACTCCACCCACGGTGCCCGCAAGGGTCTGGCCGACACCGCTCTGAAGACGGCAAACTCGGGTTACCTGACCCGTCGTCTGGTGGACGTGGCGCAGGACGCGATCATCGTGTCCACCGACTGCGGCACCGAGCGCGGCCTGACCATGGAACCGATCGTTGATGCCGGCCAGGTTGTGGCCTCCATCGGCCAGCGCGTTCTGGGTCGTACGGCTGCCGACGACATCTTCCATCCCCTGACCGGCGACCTGATCGCCGCCAAGGGCACGATGCTGGAAGAAAAGCATGTCGAGATCATCGAAGAGGCCCGGATCCAGTCGATCCGTATCCGCTCCCCGCTGACCTGCGACATGCGCCAGGGCACCTGCGCGGCCTGCTATGGCCGTGACCTTGCTCGCGGTACCCCCGTGAACATGGGTGAAGCTGTGGGCGTTATCGCCGCACAGTCGATCGGTGAACCCGGTACGCAGCTGACCATGCGCACGTTCCACATCGGTGGCACGGCACAGGTGGTTGACTCCTCGTTCCTGGAGTCGGGCGCAGAAGGCACCATCGCCATCCGCAACCCGAACGTGGTCAAGGTCGAGGGCGGCAAGCTCGTCGTCATGGCCCGTAACGTCTCGCTCGCTATCCTGGATGCCGAGGGCAAGGAACGCGCCACCCACAAGGTGACCTATGGTTCCAAGCTCCTGGTCAAGGAAGGTGACGCGGTTCGCCGTGGTCAGCGCCTGGCCGAATGGGACCCCTACACCCGTCCGGTTCTGGCCGAGGTCGAGGGCGAGGTCGTGTTCGAGGATCTGGTGGACGGCGCTTCGGTTGCCGAAAACACCGACGAGGCGACCGGCTTCACCAAGCGCGTTGTCATCGACTGGCGCACCAACCAGCGTGGCGAGGGCCTCAAGCCCGCGATCGCCATCGCTCGTGGCGGTGCCGTGCAGAAGGTGGAACGTGGTGGCGATGCCCGTTACCTGCTCTCGGTTGACGCCGTTATCGCGGTCGAGCCCGGCGAGAAGGTCTCGCCCGGTGACGTGCTGGCGCGTATTCCGCTGGAAAGCGCCAAGACCAAGGACATCACGGGCGGTCTGCCGCGCGTGGCGGAACTGTTCGAAGCCCGTCGTCCCAAGGATCACGCCATCATCGCCGAGATCGATGGCACCATCCGCTTTGGCCGCGACTACAAGAACAAGCGTCGCGTCATCATCGAGCCGCATGATGAGGGTGCCGAGCCTGTCGAATATCTGATCCCCAAGGGCAAGCCGTTCCACCTTCAGGAAGGCGATGCCATTGAAAAGGGTGAATATATCCTGGACGGCAACCCGGCGCCGCATGACATCCTGGCCATCAAGGGCGTGGAAGAGCTTGCTCGTTACCTCGTCAATGAAATCCAGGAGGTCTATCGTCTGCAGGGCGTGCTGATCAACGACAAGCACATCGAGGTGATCGTTCGCCAGATGCTGCAGAAGGTCGAGATCGTCGATCCCGGTGAGTCCGGCCTGCTCAAGGACGAGCAGCTCGACAAGCTGGACTTTGACGAGCTCAACGACGCCCTGGTCGCTGACGGCAAGAAGCCGGCGACGGCCAACCCGGTTCTGCTGGGCATCACCAAGGCGTCGCTGCAGACCCGCTCGTTCGTTTCGGCGGCTTCCTTCCAGGAAACCACCCGCGTGCTCACCGAGGCTGCAGTGTCCGGCAAGGCCGACCTGCTCGAAGGCCTCAAGGAGAACGTGATCGTGGGTCGTCTGATCCCGGCCGGTACCGGCGCAGGCATCTCGTCGGCCAAGCTCATCGCCTCCAAGCGCGATGACCTGATCCTGGACGAGCGTCGCCGCCAGGCCAACACGGTGCAGATCCCGGCGCCCGCCGCCGAGTAAGCATCGACACAAGATTGATCGAGGGAAGGGGGCCGCAAGGTCCCCTTTCTTTTTGCCCCTTGGTTTTGCTGATTGTCTTGCGGATGCGGCGTGGCAGACTGGCGCCGTGGAGGAGGTCGCCGCATGCCCAGCTTTGAGACGCAGATCGCCCAGATGGGCAACAATACCGGCATCGAAGTGCCGCCGGCGGTGATCGAAGCCTTGGGTGGCGACAAGAAACCGGCCGTTGTCATAACGATCGGCAGCTTTACCTATCGCAGTACCGTGGGCGTAATGGGCGGCAAATTCCTCATTCCGCTCAGTGCCGAGCGCCGGCAGGCGTCCGGACTCAAGGGCGGTGATGCCGTTACGGTGCAGCTCGAGCGCGACGAAACGCCCCGTGAAGTGGTTGTTCCAGAGGATCTGGCCGCGAAGCTGGCTGAAAATCCGGCAGCGCAGGCGGCATTTTCAAGCCTCAGCTACAGCCAGCAGCTACGCCATGTGCTCTCTGTCACCGATGCCAGGACAGAAGAGACGCGTCAGCGACGGATCGAAAAGGTGCTCTCGACGATGGTCGGGTCGGCGGGGTAGAGCAGGGGCAGGGCTACCGCCTCAAGCATGGCCAAGACAGCATCGTGAACTGATGGCAAGCCTGTGCATGGCAGCCGCACGGTTTTTTCACGAAAGAATCCTTGACGCAAAAGAGAGTCGGCACTAAACAGCCCCTACCTAAGCGGTCGGTCGTGATTGTCACACCGGGTACCTGCCATCTTGTGCGGGCATCCAGGACACTCAAACACACTGTCGGGTAACTAGACGAAGCAAATCCTTGTGCGCATGACTGCTCCTTTTGGGGTGGTCCGCTGCAATTAAGGCGCCGCCGTTCCCCTTGAGGGGGTCGGATGAGCGCCGTTTTGGTTTGGTTTGTTTAGACCGCAATGAATTTTGGACGATGGAAAGAGCGAAATGCCCACCATTAATCAGCTGATCCGCAAACCACGCGCCAGCAAGCCAAAGCGGAACAAGGTTCCGGCAATGGAAGCAAACCCGCAGAAGCGCGGCGTTTGTTCTCGTGTGTATACGACCACCCCGAAGAAGCCGAACTCGGCGCTGCGTAAGGTTGCCAAGGTCCGCCTCACCAATTCGCGTGAAGTGATCTCGTATATTCCGGGCGAAGGCCACAACCTGCAGGAACACTCCGTGGTCCTGATCCGTGGCGGCCGCGTTCGCGACCTTCCGGGCGTTCGCTACCACGTGCTCCGCGGTGTCCTCGACACGCAGAGCGTCAAGGATCGCAAGCAGCGCCGGTCCAAGTACGGCGCGAAGCGTCCGAAGTAAGGAGATAGATCTATGTCCCGTCGCCACCGCGCAGAAAAGCGTGACGTTATTCCGGACGCAAAGTTCGGCGATCTCGTCCTTACCAAGTTCATGAATTCCCTCATGAAGGACGGCAAGAAGTCGGCTGCCGAAAGCATCGTTTACGGTGCCTTCGACATCGTCGAAGCCAAGTCCAAGCAGGACCCGATCACGGTGTTCCACACTGCCCTGGACAATATCCGTCCTTCCGTCGAAGTGCGTTCGCGCCGCGTTGGCGGTGCCACGTACCAGGTTCCGGTTGAAGTCCGTGCCGATCGTCAGCAGGCCCTGGCCATTCGCTGGCTGATCGAATCCGCCCGCAAGCGCGGTGAGAACACCATGCGTGAACGCCTCTCCGGCGAGCTCATGGATGCCCTCAATGGCCGCGGTCAGGCCGTCAAGAAGCGCGAAGATACGCACCGTATGGCTGACGCCAACCGTGCCTTCTCGCACTACCGCTGGTAGTAGGAGCGCCACATGGCACGCGAATACCCGATTAAGCTGTATCGTAACTTCGGCATCATGGCTCACATCGATGCTGGCAAGACGACCACGACCGAACGCATCCTCTACTACACCGGCAAGTCCCATAAGATCGGCGAAGTCCACGACGGCGCTGCGACCATGGACTGGATGGAGCAGGAGCAGGAACGCGGCATCACCATCACCTCGGCTGCCACGACCACGTTCTGGAAAGACCGTTCGGGCGTCCAGCACCGCTTCAACATCATCGACACCCCCGGCCACGTGGACTTCACCATTGAAGTCGAGCGTTCGCTGCGCGTGCTCGACGGTGCTGTTGCCCTGCTCGATGCCAACGCCGGTGTCGAACCCCAGACCGAAACCGTCTGGCGCCAGGCTGACAAGTACCACGTGCCGCGTCTGGTGTTCGTCAACAAGATGGACAAGATCGGCGCCGATTTCTATCGCTGCGTCGAGATGATCGGCTCCCGTCTGGGTGCCCGCGCTGTTCCCGTTCAGCTGCCGATCGGCGCCGAGAACGAGTTCAAGGGCGTTGTCGACCTGATCGAGATGAACGCCCTGGTCTGGCGCAACGAAGAGCTGGGTGCCCAGTGGGACGTTGTCGAGATCCCGGACGACCTCAAGGCCGCTGCCGCCAAGTACCGCGAGCAGATGATCGAAGCCGCCGTCGAGCTCGACGACGATGCGATGGAATCGTACCTGAACGGCGAAGTGCCGAACAACGACACCATCCGTCGCCTGCTGCGCCGTGGCACGATCGATGCGAAGTTCTTCCTGATCTTTGCTGGCTCGGCGTTCAAGAACAAGGGCGTGCAGCCCCTGCTGGACGGCGTGATCGACTTCCTGCCGTCGCCGTCTGACGTTCCTGCCATCCAGGGCATCGACGCCAAGACCGAACAGCCGATCGAGCGTCATGCTGACGATGCCGAGCCGCTGTCCATGCTGGCCTTCAAGATCGCCAACGACCCGCACATGGGCTCGCTGACCTTCTGCCGCATCTACTCGGGTCACATCGAGCAGGGCGCCATGCTGGAAAACACGGTCAAGGAAAAGCGCGAACGCGTTGGTCGTATGTTCCAGATGCACGCCAACAGCCGCGAGCAGATCACGGAAGCCTTTGCCGGCGACATCGTGGCCATCGTGGGCCTGAAGGACACCACCACGGGCGATACCCTGTGCGCACAGAACTCCCAGGTTATCCTGGAGCGCATGGTGTTCCCCGAGCCGGTTATCGACATCTCGGTTGAGCCGAAGTCGAAGGCCGACCAGGAAAAGATGGGCCTGGCGCTCAATCGCCTGGCTGCCGAAGATCCGAGCTTCCGCGTCAAGACCGACGAAGAATCCGGCCAGACCATCATCTCGGGCATGGGTGAACTTCACCTCGACATTCTCGTCGACCGCATGCGCCGCGAGTTCAAGGTCGAGGCCAACGTCGGTCAGCCGCAGGTGGCTTACCGCGAAACGATCACCAAGCCTGCCAATGTGGACTATACCCACAAGAAGCAGTCGGGTGGTTCGGGTCAGTTCGCCCGCGTCAAGCTCTCCATCGAGCCGGGCGAAGTGGGCAAGGGCCTCGAGTTCGTCAACGCCGTCGTCGGCGGTTCGGTTCCCAAGGAATACATCCCGGGCGTCGAAAAGGGCGTGAAGTCGGTGATGGGCGCCGGTCCGCTGATCGGGTTCCCGATCGTGGACGTGAAGGTGACGCTCACCGAAGGCGCTTACCACGACGTCGACTCCTCGGTGCTGGCGTTCGAAATCGCCGGTCGCGCCGGCTTCAACGAAGCGATCCGCAAGGCATCTCCCAAGATCCTTGAGCCGATCATGAAGGTTGAAGTTGTCACGCCGGAAGACTACATGGGCGACGTCATCGGCGACCTGAATTCTCGGCGTGGTCAGATCCAGGGCACTGAAAGCCGTGGCGTCCTCCAGGTCGTGAATGCCTTCGTCCCTCTGGCGAACATGTTCGGCTACGTGAACTCCCTGCGCTCGATGAGCCAGGGCCGTGCACAGTACTCGATGACGTTCGATCACTACGAGCAGGTTCCGCAGGCAGTCGCCGACGAAGTCCAGGCCAAGTACGCCTAAAACAATAAACTGAAACTCAAGGTTGGCCGCAGGGCTAACGAATACGGAGAGAAGCGATGGGCAAGGAAAAATTTTCCCGCAATAAGCCTCACTGCAACATCGGCACCATCGGTCACGTTGACCATGGCAAGACCTCGCTGACCGCAGCGATCACCAAGATCCTTGCTGAGACCGGTGGCGCGACCTTCAAGGCGTACGACCAGATTGACGCTGCCCCCGAAGAAAAGGCACGCGGCATCACCATCAACACCGCTCACGTTGAGTATGAGACGACCAACCGTCACTACGCCCACGTGGACTGCCCCGGCCACGCCGACTATGTGAAGAACATGATCACCGGCGCTGCCCAGATGGACGGCGCGATCCTGGTCGTGTCGGCTGCCGACGGCCCGATGCCCCAGACCCGCGAGCACATCCTGCTGGCCCGTCAGGTTGGCGTGCCCGCCCTGGTGGTGTTCCTGAACAAGTGCGACATGGTCGACGATCCGGAACTGCTCGAACTCGTTGAGCTCGAAGTCCGTGAACTGCTGTCCTCGTACGAGTTCCCCGGCGACGATATCCCGATCATCAAGGGCTCGGCTCTGGCCGCTCTCGAAGATTCCGACAAGAAGCTCGGCCATGACGCCGTTCTCGAGCTGATGGCTGCTGTGGACTCCTACATCCCGCAGCCCGAGCGCCCGGTTGACCAGCCCTTCCTGCTCCCGATCGAAGACGTGTTCTCGATCTCGGGTCGCGGTACCGTGGTGACCGGCCGTGTCGAACGCGGCATCGTCAAGGTTGGCGAAGAAGTCGAAATCGTCGGCATCAAGGCAACCCAGAAGACCACCGTGACCGGCGTCGAAATGTTCCGCAAGCTGCTCGACTCGGGCCAGGCTGGCGACAACATCGGTGCCCTGATCCGCGGTATCGACCGCACCCAGGTTGAGCGCGGCCAGGTGCTGTGCAAGCCCGGTTCGGTTACCCCGCACACCGACTTCGTTGCTGAGGCCTATATCCTCACCAAGGAAGAAGGCGGCCGTCACACTCCGTTCTTCGGCAACTACCGTCCCCAGTTCTACTTCCGTACCACGGACGTGACGGGCATCGTGACCCTGCCGGAAGGCACGGAAATGGTTATGCCGGGCGACAACATCAACATGAACGTTCAGCTCATCGTTCCGATCGCCATGGAAGAGAAGCTCCGCTTCGCTATCCGTGAGGGTGGCCGCACCGTCGGCGCCGGCGTCGTCGCGAAGATCCTGAAGTAAGCCTTATTGAGACATTCGCAGCGCGCGGATCAACGCGCGCTGCGATCCATTTTCGTCAGGATTTACAAAGATGAACGGTCAGAATATTCGCATTCGCCTCAAGGCGTTTGACCATCGCGTTCTCGACGCGTCCACGCGTGAGATCGTCTCGACGGCCAAGCGTACGGGCGCGCAGGTTCGCGGTCCTATCCCGCTGCCGACGCGAATCGACAAGTTTACCGTCAACCGCTCGCCGCACATCGACAAGAAGTCGCGCGAGCAGTTCGAGATCCGGACCCACAAGCGTCTGCTGGACATTGTGGACCCGACTCCCCAGACGGTTGATGCGCTGATGAAGCTCGATCTCGCCGCCGGCGTCGACGTCGAAATCAAGCTCTAAGACAGAAGTTTCCGCGCCTACCAAACAAAGGGTCCTCTGAAACCATGACCCGGTACGGCGCCAAGAGAGAAGGTAATAACCGATGCGTTCTGGATTGATCGCACAGAAGCTGGGCATGACCCGCATTTTCGCTGAGGACGGCTCGCACGTCCCGGTGACGGTGCTGGGCCTGCAGAACTGCCAGGTGGTGGGCCAGCGGACGGCTGACAAGGACGGCTATGTCGCATTGCAGCTTGGCGCAGGCCAGGCCAAGGCGAAGAACACGAGCAAGGCCGAGCGCGGCCAGTTCGCTGCTGCCAAGGTCGAGCCCAAGCGTCATGTCGCGGAGTTCCGCGTTGACGAGGCAAACCTCATCGAGGTTGGCGCAACGCTGCAGGCAGACCACTTCATCGAAGGCCAGCTGGTGGACGTCACCGGCACTTCGATCGGTAAGGGCTTTGCCGGCGGTATGAAGCGCTGGAACTTCGGCGGCCTGCGTGCAACGCACGGCGTGTCGGTTTCGCACCGCTCGATCGGTTCTACCGGTGGTCGTCAGGACCCGGGTAAGACCTTCAAGAACAAGAAGATGCCGGGCCACATGGGCGATCGTCGCATAACCACGCAGAACGTCAAGGTCGTCAAGACCGACGTCGAGCGCGGTTTGATCATGATCCAGGGTTCGGTTCCCGGCGCCAAGGGCGCTTGGATCATGATCAAGGACGCTGTGAAGAAGCCTGCCCCCAAGGGCGCTGCTTTCCCGGGTTCGTTCAAGGCCGCCGCTGAAGTCGCGGGGGAAGGTAACTAAATGGAACTCAAGGTCACAACCCTCGACGGCAAGGCCGCTGGTACCATCCAGCTCGCTGACGACGTCTTCGGTCTGGAAGTCCGCCAGGATATTCTGCACCGCATGGTTCGCTACCAGCAGCTCAAGGCGATGGCCGGTACGCACGACGTCAAGAATCGTTCGGAAGGCGTCCGCACGGGCAAGAAGTTCGTCAAGCAGAAGGGCTCGGGCGGCGCACGTCATGGCGATCGCAAGGCTCCGCAGTTCCGTGGCGGCGGCCGTGCATTCGGTCCGACCCCGCGCAGCCATGCCATCGATCTTCCCAAGAAGGTCCGGGCTCTGGCGCTCAAGCATGCGCTGTCGTCCAAGATCAAGTCCGGCTCGCTGATCGTCGTTGACAGCGTTGCCCAGAAGGAAGCCAAGACCGCTGGCCTGCTCGCCACTTTCGGCAAGCTGGAATGGTCGAACGCCCTGATCATCGACGGTGCTGCCGTGGACCAGAACTTCGCTCTGGCTGCCCGCAACATCCCGCACATCGACGTGCTGCCGGTGCAGGGGATCAACGTTGTGTCGATCCTCAAGCGCGACAAGCTCGTCCTGACCAAGGCAGCGCTCGAAGCGCTCGAAGCGAGGTTCGCATGAACAAGCTTGCCGCATACGACATCGTTCGGAACCCCGTCGTGACTGAAAAGTCCACGATGGCTTCGGAAAACAACCAGGTCGTTTTCGACGTGGCGATCGATGCCAACAAGACCGACATCAAGGCTGCCGTCGAGCAGCTGTTCTCGGTCAAGGTCAAGGCAGTCAACACCCTGGTCCGCAAGGGCAAGGTGAAGCGCTTCCGTGGCAAGATTGGCACGCGCAACGACGTCAAGAAGGCGATCGTGACCCTCGTCGACGGCCAGTCGATCGACATTTCGACCGGCCTCTAAGGGAAGAGACAGAAAAATGGCTCTTAAAACTTACAATCCCACCTCCGAAGGCCGTCGTCAGCTCGTGACGACCGATCGTTCGGAACTGTGGAAGGGCAAGCCGGTCAAGACCCTGACCGAAGGCCTCTCCAAGTCCGGTGGTCGCAACAACCGCGGTCGCATCACTGCCTACCATCGTGGTGGCGGTCATAAGCGCACCTACCGCATGATCGACTTCAAGCGCGTCAAGTTTGACGTGGTCGGGACGATCGAGCGCCTGGAATATGATCCGAACCGTACGGCCTGGATCGCTCTGGTGAAGTACGAAGACGGCGAGCTCGCCTATATCGTTGCGCCCCAGCGTCTGTCGGCCGGCGACAAGGTCATCTCGTCGATGAACACCGTCGACGTGAAGCCGGGCAATGCCATGCCGCTCGAGCGCATGCCGGTCGGTACGATCGTGCACAACATCGAGCTCAAGCCCCGCAAGGGCGGCCAGGTGGCCCGTTCGGCTGGTGCTTATGCCCAGTACGTCGGTCGCGACCAGGGTTGGGCGATCCTTCGCCTGAACTCGGGTGAGCAGCGTCGTGTGCATGGCTCGTGCCTTGCCACCGTCGGTGCCGTGTCCAACCAGGACCACTCCAACACCTCGCTCGGCAAGGCCGGTCGTTCGCGTTGGCTCGGTCGTCGCCCGGTCAACCGCGGCGTGACCATGAACCCGGTCGATCACCCGCATGGTGGTGGTGAAGGTCGCACGTCTGGTGGCCGTCATCCGGTGACCCCGTGGGGCAAGCCGACCAAGGGCAAGAAGACCCGCAGCAACAAGGCAACGGACAAGTTCATCGTTCGCAGCCGTCACGTGAAGAAGGGCAGGTAAGCCATGACCCGTTCAATCTGGAAGGGGCCGTTCGTCGACGGCTACATGCTCAAGAAGGCCGAGAAGGCCCTGGCATCTGGCCGCAACGATGTGGTCAAGATCTGGAGCCGCCGCTCGACCATCCTGCCGCAGTTCGTGGGCATCACGTTCGGCGTTCACAATGGCCAGAAGCACATTCCGGTCAGCGTCACCGAAGACATGATCGGTCACAAGTTCGGCGAATTCGCACCGACCCGTACCTACTACGGTCACGCGGCCGACAAGAAGGCCAAGAGGAAGTAATATGGGCAAGCCAAAAACTGAGCGCGCTCTCAAGGACAACGAGGCTAAGGCTGTTCTGCGCATGCTGCGCATCAGCCCTCAGAAGCTGAACCTCGTCGCGCAGTTGATCCGTGGCAAGAAGGTCGAGAAGGCTCTGGCCGAACTCGAATTCAGCCACAAGCGGATCTCCGGCCAGGTCAAGAAGGTGCTGGAAAGCGCCATCGCGAACGCCGAAAACAATCACGGCCTTGATACCGACGCCCTCGTCGTTGCCGAAGCCTTCGTTGGTAATTCGCTGGTCATGAAGCGCTTCACCGCTCGCGGTCGTGGCCGGTCTTCGCAGATCCAGAAGCCGTTTGCGCATCTGACGATCGTCGTCCGGCAAGTTGAGGAGGCCGCATAATGGGCCAGAAGATCAATCCAATCGGCTTCCGTCTGGGCATCAACCGGACTTGGGACAGCCGCTGGTACGCCAACAAGGGCGAATATGGTTCGCTGCTTCAGGAAGACCTGAAGATCCGCACCATGCTGCTTGAAGATCTCAAGGCTGCTGCAGTCTCCAAGATCGTCATCGAGCGTCCGCACCGCAAGTGCCGCGTGTCGATCCACACCGCCCGTCCGGGCATCGTGATCGGCAAGAAGGGCGCTGACATCGACAAGATCCGCGCCAAGGTGAAGCAGTTCACCGACAGCGAGGTGCACATCAACATCGTTGAAGTGCGCAAGCCCGAGACCGATGCGACGCTGGTTGCCCAGGGCATTGCCCAGCAGCTGGAACGCCGCGTGGCCTTCCGTCGCGCCATGAAGCGCGCCGTGCAGACCTCGATCCGCATGGGCGCCGGCGGTATCCGCGTCAACGTTGGTGGCCGTCTTGGCGGCGCCGACATTGCCCGTACCGAATGGTATCGCGAAGGTCGCGTTCCGCTGCACACGCTGCGTGCGGACATCGACTATGGCACTGCCGAGGCGAAGACCACCTACGGCATCATTGGTATCAAGGTGTGGATCTTCAAGGGCGAAGTCCTTGAGCATGATCCGTCCGCTCATGAGCGTCGCGCCACCGAAGGTGCCGATCAGGGTGGCCAGCGTACTGAGCGCGAACCGCGCCGCGAGCGTGGCGATCGCGATCGCGAACGCGCATAAGAAGGTTAGTTCATTATGCTGCAACCTAAGAAGACCAAGTTCCGCAAGGCTCACAAGGGCCGTATCCATGGCGTTGCCAAGGGCGGTACCGAGCTGGCTTTCGGCCAGTATGCCTTGAAGGCCACCGAACCCGAGCGCGTCACGGCTCGTCAGATCGAAGCGGCTCGCCGCGCGATCACCCGTGAAATGAAGCGCCAGGGCCGTGTGTGGATCCGTATTTTCCCGGATCTGCCGGTGTCCAAGAAGCCGACCGAAGTGCGTATGGGTAAGGGCAAGGGTTCTGTTGAATTCTGGGCCGCCCGCGTCAAGCCCGGTCGTATCGTATTCGAGATCGACGGCGTCCCCGAGGACGTTGCCAAGGAAGCCCTGCGCCTCGGCGCAATGAAGCTCCCGATCATGACGCGGGTTGTTACCCGCATTGCCGACTAAGGACGATGAGCATGAAAGCCAGTGATGTGCGGAGCAAGACCGCAGACGAACTGAAGGACCAGCTCGTCGACCTGAAGAAAGAACAGTTCAATCTGCGTTTCCAGCGTGCTACCCAGCAGCTCGAAAAGCCGACCGAGGTCAAGAAGGTTCGCCGCGATATCGCGCGGATCAAGACGATCTTGGCCGAAAAGAACGCAGCGAAGTAAGGAGCCGCGACCATGCCAAAGCGCGTTTTGCAGGGGACTGTGGTCTCCGACGCCAATGATAAGACGGTCGTGGTGCGCGTCGAGCGCCGTTTCACGCATCCGGTCATGAAGAAGACCGTGCGTCGGTCCAAGAAGTATCACGCTCACGACGAGGCCAACCTGGCCAAGGTCGGTCAGATCGTGTGGATCGAGGAATGTGCGCCGATTTCCAAGAACAAGCGCTGGACGCTTGTCACGGATCAGTCATCGGCTCCGTCCGCGTAGTTTAGATTTCAAGGTCGACGAGCCGGGGACGGCGGGTCGATTTAACAAGAAGGCATCCAGTCATGATTCAGATGCAATCAAATCTCGACGTCGCGGATAACTCCGGCGCGCGTCGTGTCATGTGCATCAAGGTGCTGGGCGGCTCGCATCGCAAGTACGCTTCGGTCGGCGACATCATCGTCGTTTCGGTCAAAGACGCTATTCCGCGCGGCCGCGTTAAGAAGGGTCAGGTCATGAAGGCCGTGGTGGTTCGCACCGCGTTCGACATTCGCCGCCCCGACGGCACGGTGATCCGTTTCGACAAGAACGCCGCGGTTCTGATCAACAATCAGAAAGAACCGATCGGCACCCGTATCTTCGGACCGGTTCCGCGCGAGCTCCGCGCCAAGAACCACATGAAGATCATTTCGCTCGCACCCGAGGTGCTGTAATGGCTGCCAAGATCAAGAAGGGCGATAAGGTCGTCGTCCTTGCTGGCAAGGACAAAGGCAAAACTGGCCAGGTCCTGTCGGTGATCCCGACCGAAACGAAGGCGATTGTCCAGGGTATCAACCTGGTGCGTCGTCACACCAAGCAGACCGCGTCGACCGATGCCGGCATCTTCACCAAGGAAGCGCCGATCCATCTTTCGAACCTCGCGATCGCCGACAAGGATGGCAAGCCCACCCGCGTTGGTTTCCAGATCAAGGACGGCGTCAAGACGCGCGTCGCAAAGTCGACCGGAGATTCGATCGATGGCTGAGACCGCTTACACTCCCCGTCTGCGGGCCGAGTATGACACCACGATCAAGGCAGCCCTGCGCGAGCAGTTCGGCTACAAGAACGTGATGGAACTGCCGCGTCTGGACAAGATCGTGCTGAACATCGGCGTTGGCGAAGCCGTCAACGACACCAAGAAGGTGAAGTCGGCTGCTGCCGAGCTCGAGAAGATTGCTGGCCAGAAGCCCGTCATCACTTATGCTCGCAAGTCGATCGCCGGTTTCAAGGTGCGCGAGAACATGCCCCTGGGCGTGAAGGTCACGCTGCGCAAGGCTCGTATGTACGAGTTTCTTGACCGTCTCGTGAACATCGCTCTGCCGCGCGTCCGCGACTTCCGTGGTCTGAACGCAAATTCCTTCGACGGCCGTGGCAACTATGCTATGGGCATCAAGGAACACATCATTTTCCCCGAGATCAATTATGATCAGATCGACCAGATCTGGGGCATGGACATCGTGGTTGCCACGACGGCCAAGACCGATGATGAAGCGCGTGCGCTGCTGAAGGCATTCAACTTCCCCTTCCGCCAGTAAGCGGATAGGGAAGGGAAAAGGAATCAGGACATGGCAAAGACCAGCTCCACCGTTAAGAACGAAAAGCGTCGCGCGCTTGTTAAGCAGTATGCTGCCAAGCGTGCCGCTCTGAAGGCCGCGACCAAGGATCAGTCGATCCCGATGGATCAGCGCTTCGCTGCTCAGCTCAAGCTTGCTGAACTGCCGCGCAATTCCGCCAAGGTTCGCATCCGCAACCGCTGCGAAGTCTCGGGTCGTCCCCGTGGCTTCTACCGCAAGCTCAAGCTGAGCCGCATCGCGCTGCGTCAGCTGGGCAACCTGGGCATGATCCCGGGCCTCGTGAAGTCGAGCTGGTAAGGAGAACAGAAGATGAGCTTTTCCGATCCCATCGGCGACATGCTGACCCGTATCCGCAACGCCCAGATGCGTCGCAAGAATTCCGTTTCGACGCCGGCGTCGACCCTGCGTGGTCGTGTGCTGGACGTTCTCCAGTCCGAGGGTTTCATCCGCGGCTATTCGGAGACCAAGTTCGAAAACGGTGCCTCCGAGTATGAAATCGAACTGAAGTACTCGGACAACGAAGCCGTCATCCGCACGATCGAGCGCGTCTCGCGTCCCGGCCGTCGCGTTTACGCTTCGGTTAAGAATATTCCGCAGGTTGCCAACGGCCTGGGTGTCTCGATCCTCTCCACCCCCAAGGGTGTGATGGCCGACCACGAAGCCAAGGCTGCCAATGTTGGTGGTGAGGTACTCTGCCGCGTCTTCTAAGACGGCGCGGTAAGACGACTACTCAAGAAAGAAGATAGAATGTCACGTACTGGCAAGAAACCGGTTGCACCGGTGAGCGGCGTTACGGTCACGATCGATGGTCGGACCGTTACCGCAAAGGGCCCCAAGGGTGAACTGAGCATCGTGCTCATGGATTCGGTCAATGTTGAGAACGGGGCCGAAGGCCTGGTCGTTTCTCCGGCCAATGACACGCGCTTTGCGCGCGCTGCCTGGGGCACCACCCGTGCACTGATCCAGAACATGGTCACCGGCGTCTCGGCCGGCTTTGAAAAGAAGCTGGCCATCCAGGGCGTGGGCTATCGCGCCGCTATGCAGGGCAAGGATGTCAAGCTGTCGCTTGGTTTCAGCCACGAAGTGATCTACGAAGCCCCCAAGGGAATCACCCTGGCCGTTCCGGCCCCGACGGAAATCGTCGTGACGGGCATCGACAAGCAGCAAGTTGGCCAGGTTGCGGCTGATATTCGTGCATGGCGCAAGCCCGAGCCCTACAAGGGCAAGGGTGTCCGTTATGCCAACGAGTACGTCTTCCGCAAAGAAGGCAAGAAGAAGTAAGGAGCGCCTGCAATGGCTATCAGTGCAAAAGGTGCGGAGCGCCGCAAGGCTCGTGTCCGCAAGGCGCTCAAGGCTCGTGCCTTCGGTCGTCCCCGTCTCAGCGTTTTCCGCTCGGACAAGAATATCTACGCCCAGATCATCGACGATTCGACCGGCCGTACGTTGGCTTCCGCGTCCACGCTCGACAAGGACGTCAAGTCCACGGTCAAGAATGGTGGCACCGCAGAGGCTGCTGCTGCGATCGGCAAGCTGATCGCCGAGCGCGGTTCCAAGGCCGGCGTCGCTGAAGTGATCTTCGATCGTGGTGCGTATATCTATCATGGCCGTGTGAAGGCCCTTGCAGACGCTGCCCGTGAGGGCGGCCTGCAGTTCTAGAACACGGCGAGGAAAGAGAATTATGAGCAGAGACGTTCAAGAGCGCGAAAGCGAATTCGTCGATCGCCTGGTCCACATCAACCGCGTGGCCAAGGTGGTCAAGGGCGGCCGTCGTTTCGGTTTTGCCGCACTCGTCGTTGTCGGCGACCAGAAGGGCCGCGTTGGCTTTGGTCACGGCAAGGCCCGTGAAGTGCCAGAAGCGATCCGCAAGGCTACCGAGCAGGCCAAGCGCCAGATGATCCGCGTTCCGCTGCGCGATGCCCGCACGCTGCACCACGATGTGCAGGGTCGCCATGGCGCCGGCAAGGTCATCCTGCGTGCAGCCGTTCCCGGTACCGGCATCATCGCCGGCGGTCCGATGCGCGCCGTGTTCGAAACGCTTGGCATCAACGACATCGTTGCCAAGTCGCAGGGCACTGCCAATCCCTACAACATGGTGCGTGCTACCTTTGATGCGCTCAAGCGCGTCGATAGCCCACGGTCGGTTGCATCCCGCCGCGGTCTGAAGGTTTCCGAACTGCAGGCTCGCCGCGGCGAGACTGCGGTCGAAGCGTGATCGCTCAGGTCCGGAGAAACATCATGGCTGAGAAGAAGACCCTTATCGTAGAGCAGATCGGTTCGCCGATCCGCCGCGACAAAGTGCAGCGCGCGACCCTGATCGGTCTCGGGCTCAACAAGATGAACAAGCAGCGCGAGCTGCTCGATACGCCAGAAGTGCGCGGCATGATCAACAAGCTGCCGCACCTCGTCCGCGTCGTCGGCGAGTAAGAAAGGTCCATCTGATGACCCGTTTGAACGAACTTCGCGACAACCCCGGTTCCTCCAAGACCCGTATCCGCATCGGTCGCGGTATCGGCTCCGGCAAGGGCAAGACCGGTGGTCGTGGCGGCAAGGGCCAGACTGCACGCTCGGGCGTGGCGATCAACGGCTTTGAAGGCGGCCAGATGCCCCTTCACATGCGTATGCCAAAGCGCGGCTTCAACGCGCTGAACCCCGGCGACTGGAACGAGGTCCGTATCGACCGCCTCCAGGCCTATATCGATGCTGGCAAGCTCGACCCCAAGGCTGTGATCGATGCCGCAGCGCTGATCGCTGCCCGCGTCATCCGTCGTCCCAAGGACGGCGTGCGCCTGATCGGTTCGGCCGGTTTCACCGCCAAGAAGGTGACGTTTAACGTCAACTACGCTACGGCCGGTGCGACTGCCGCTATCGAAGCTGCCGGTGGCAAGATCGATCTCATCCCGGCCAAGGAGTCGTGGAAGAAGACCCCATACGCCGGCTAAATCCGGCTTGGCGCACCCGGCTGCTGGTCGGGTGCGCCTTTTTTTGGTTTGTTGCGTTAGGGATGCAGATGCATCTGCGTCCTGAAGCGCTCCGAGCGCACCTGGCATTGAAGCCATAGGGAGCGATACATGGCGTCCGCAGCCGAACAGCTGGCACGTAATCTCAATTTTTCGACGTTCTCCAAGGCGAAGGCCCTGCAGCAGCGCATCTGGTTCACACTGGGCGCGCTGCTTGTCTATCGTCTGGGGACATTCATTCCGGTTCCGGGCATTGACCCGGCTGCCTTTGCGGAAACCTTCAAGGCGTCGCAGCAGGGCATTCTGGGCATGTTCAACATGTTCGCTGGTGGCGCTGTGCAGCGCATGGCGATCTTCGCGCTGAACCTGATCCCCTATATTACCGCGTCCATCGTGGTGCAGGTGGTTGCCACCGCGTCGCCGCGCCTAGAGGCCCTCAAGAAGGAGGGTGGCGAGGCTGGCCGTCGCAAGATGAACCAGTACACGCGCTACCTGGCCGTGGTTTTCTGCGTCGTGCAGGCTTATGGCATTGCCGTGGGCCTCGAGGCCAGCCAGGGCGTTGTGCTCAATCCGGGCTGGTTCTTCCGCATCTCCACCGTCATCACCCTGGTGGGTGGCACCATGTTCCTGATGTGGCTGGGTGAACAGATCACCTCGCGTGGCGTCGGCAATGGTATTTCGCTGATCATCTTTGCCGGCATCGTGGCCAATCTGCCCACCACGGTGGTGCAGACCCTCGAGCTGAGCCGTACGGGGGCACTGCCGCCGCTGGCTGCCGCCGGCGTGCTCCTGCTGGCCCTGGTGGTGATCGCGGGCATCGTGTTCTTCGAACGCGCCCAGCGTCGCCTTCTGATCCAGTATCCGAAGCGCCAGGTCGGCAACAAGATGTTCCAGGGGGACACCTCGCATCTGCCGCTCAAGCTGAATACCTCGGGCGTTATCCCGGTGATCTTTGGCTCGTCGCTCCTGCTGCTGCCGGCGACCATTGCGTCGTTTGCTGCCCAGGGCAACGCTCCGGAGTGGCTGCAGGTGGTCACGGCGCTGCTGGGACGCGGTCAGCCGCTGTATCTGGCGCTGTTCGCCTTCTTCATCATCTTCTTCTCGTTCTTCTACACTGCGATCGTGTTCAATCCGGTCGAGACGGCAGACAATCTCAAGCGCTCCGGCGGCTTTATTCCGGGCTATCGTCCGGGCGAACGCACCGCTGCGCATATCGATTATGTGCTGACCCGCATCACCGTTGTTGGCGCGCTCTATCTTACCGTTGTCGCACTGATCCCCGAGGTCGTGCACAACCAGCTGGCCGTCAGCCAGTTCATCGGCGGCACCTCGCTGCTGATCATGGTCACGGTGACGCTCGATACGGTCAGCCAGATCCAGAGTCATCTGATCGCGCAGCAATATGAGGGGCTGGTCAAGAAGTCCCGTCTTGGAGGAGGCAAGCGTCGATGAGGTTGATACTGCTCGGACCGCCGGGGGCGGGGAAGGGGACGCAGGCCAAGATCCTGATCGATGCCTATGGCATTCCTCAGCTGTCGACCGGCGATATCCTGCGCGCCGCCATTCAGGATCGCACACCCCTTGGCCTTGCGGCCAAGGAAGTGATGGATCGCGGCGATCTGGTGTCCAACGACATCGTCAATGGCATTGTCTCTGAACGTCTGGACGCCGAGGACTGCAAAGCCGGGTTCATCCTGGATGGCTTTCCGCGCACCATTGCCCAGGCCGAGGCGCTCGATGGCATGCTCAAGCAGAAGGGCATGACGCTGGACGCGGTTATCGAGATGACCGCCGACGCCGATGTCCTGATTGCCCGCGTGATCAACCGCGCCAAGGAAAGCAATCGTCCGGATGACAATCCGGAAGTGATCCGCAAGCGCCTGGACGTCTACAAGAATGATACCGCGCCGCTGGTGGACTACTATCGTCAGCGCGGTCTGGTGAAGACGGTCGACGGCATGGCGCCGGTGGACCAGGTGACCGCTGCCATCAAGGCCGCGATCACGCCGTAAAATTTCGGGCTTGACTTGGCGGTTGACTCCGCGGAATCGAGCCCTTAAAGAACCGCTTCAGTCTCACGGATTATTGGGCTGGATTCGGTTCTCCAGGTAGTTGGGGTCGAATTCCGGTCCCTTGTTGTTTTAGGGCGCCAGCCGTGATGGTTCGCGCTGAATGAAGGAGAGCAGACGTGGCTCGTATTGCTGGCGTCAATATCCCGACGAACAAGCGCGTTGTAATCGCGCTGCAGTATATCCATGGGATTGGCGACAAGTTCGCCGAGGATATCTGCAAGAAGGTTGGCATTCCGCTGGAGCGTCGTGTGAACGAACTCACCGATGCGGAAGTCATCCAGATCCGCGAGACCATCGACAGCGACTATGTCGTTGAGGGTGATCTGCGTCGCGGCGTGGCGATGAACATCAAGCGCCTGATGGACCTGGGTAACTATCGTGGCCTGCGCCACCGTCGCGGTCTGCCCGTGCGCGGTCAGCGTACCCACACCAATGCCCGCACCCGCAAGGGTCCGGCCAAGGCAATCGCCGGCAAGAAGAAGTAAGAACCCGCATTCTGGGTTCTTCGATGTAGCTGCCGGGGCTTTGCTGACGGCAGCGCTGATATCGAATAGAGGAAGTACATGGCTAAGACTGAAGTCGCGCGCGTCAAGCGCAAGGAACGCAAGAACATCATTTCGGGCGTTGCCCACGTGAATGCGTCGTTCAACAACACCATGATCACCATTGCGGACATGCAGGGCAACACGATTGCCTGGTCGTCCTCGGGCGTCATGGGTTTCAAGGGTTCGCGCAAGTCGACCCCCTATGCAGCGCAGGTTGCTGCTGAAGATTGCGCCAAGAAGGCCCAGGAACACGGCATGAAGACCCTTGAGGTCGAAGTGCGTGGTCCCGGTTCGGGCCGTGAATCGGCGCTTCGCGCCCTGCAGGCTGCTGGCTTCAACGTCACGTCCATCCGCGACGTCACCTCGATCCCGCACAATGGCTGCCGCCCGCGCAAGCGGCGCCGCGTCTAGTCTAGACCGTTTAGAGAGCTCCCGGCCGATTGAATGGGCCGGGAGTCTTATTGCGTTTGCGGCGGAGCGGCTCGGGCTGGGGCCGCGATTTTGAAAGGACATAACCGTGACGATCCAGAGGAACTGGCAAGAACTGATCAAGCCGACCAAGCTGGAGATTGTTTCGGGCAGCGACAACGCGCGCGTGGCCTCGGTCGTAGCCGAGCCGCTTGAGCGCGGTTACGGGCTTACCCTTGGTAATGCCCTGCGTCGCGTGCTGCTGTCGTCGCTTCAGGGCGCGGCAGTGACTGCAATCCAGATTGATGGCATCCTGCATGAATTCTCCTCGCTTCCGGGCGTGCGTGAAGACATCACCGACCTCGTTCTCAACGTGAAGGAAATCGCGCTGAGCATGGGCGGCGAAGGCCCCAAGCGCCTTGGCCTGTCCAAGCAGGGTCCGGGTGCCGTGACGGCTGGTGACATCAAGGTCACCGGTGACATCGAAGTGCTGAACCCCGAGCTGGTGATCTGCCACCTCGACGATGGCGCCGAGATCAACATCGAATTCACCGTGGACACCGGCAAGGGCTATGTCGCTGCCGACAAGAACCGTCCCGAAGACGCACCGATCGGCTATATCCCGGTCGACTCGCTGTTTTCGCCGGTTCGCCGCGTGAGCTACAAGGTCGATGCGACCCGTGCCGGCGAAAGCCTGGACAAGGACAAGCTGACCCTGCAGATCGAGACCAATGGCGCCGTGTCGCCGGAAGATGCGCTGGCCTATGCCGCGCGCATTCTCCAGGACCAGCTGTCGGTCTTTGTGAACTTCGAAGAGCCCAGCAAGGAAAAGGCCCAGGATTCGGTTCCCGAACTGGCCTTCAACCCGGCACTGCTCAAGAAGGTCGACGAGCTCGAACTCTCGGTTCGTTCGGCCAACTGCCTCAAGAACGACAACATCGTTTACATCGGCGACCTCATCCAGAAGACGGAAGCCGAGATGCTGCGGACCCCGAATTTCGGCCGCAAGTCGCTCAACGAAATCAAGGAAGTCCTGGCACAGATGGGGCTTCATCTCGGAATGGACGTTGCCAACTGGCCACCCGAGAATATCGATGACCTCGCCAAGCGCTACGAAGATCACTATTGATCCCGCGCTGCCAAGCACTTTAGGAGACCACCATGCGCCACGGTAATTCAGGTCGCAAACTCAGCCGGACTGCCAGCCACCGCAAGGCCATGTTCGCAAATATGTCCGCCGCGCTGATCAAGCACGAGCAGATCGTCACCACGCTTCCCAAGGCCAAGGACCTGCGTCCGATCGTCGAGAAGCTCATCACCCTGGGCAAGCGCGGCGATCTGCATGCGCGTCGCCAGGCCATCGCGCAGGTGCGCGATGAGGGCCAGGTTGCCAAGCTCTTTGCCGTGCTTGGCCCGCGCTACAAGGAACGTCAGGGCGGCTATATCCGCATCCTGAAGGCCGGCTTCCGTTACGGCGACAACGCCCCGATGGCCGTGATCGAGTTCGTCGATCGCGACGTCAACGCCAAGGGCCAGGACAGCGGTCCGGTGCAGGTGCGTGACGACCAGGACGGTGAATACGAAGCCGCGTAAGCGCGGACGTCATCAAGATCATAAGGCGGCTGCGGTTCATTCCGTGGCCGCTTTGTCGTTTGGGCTGGAGTGAGCATGCCGTCGGATCTGGTGCTTGTCACAGGTGCTAGTGGCTTTGTGGGCAAGTGGACCGTTATAGCGCTGCTGCGGGCGGGCTATTCGGTGCGCGGCAGCGTGCGGTCAGAGGACAAGGCCGAGGCTGTGCGGAAGGCGGTCGTCAGCCAGCTGGGGGAGGATGTTCTCTACCGGCTCAGCTTCGTCAAACTCAACCTGCTGCTGGACTATGGCTGGTCCAAGGCGATGTCCCGCGTGGACGCGGTGATGCACATTGCGGCGCCGGTGCAGGCGTCCGAGCCGCGCGACAAATCCAAATTCATGGCTGCAGCCGTGGGTGGCACAGAGCGGGTCCTGCGCTTTGCCGCTTTGGCCGGCGTGCGCCGCGTCATCATGACGTCCTCGGTCGCGGCGGTCGCCTATGGTCACGGGAACCAGTCGGCCGTGCAGACCTATAGCGAGGCCGACTATACCAATCTGGCCGGCATGCGGGTGCCCAGCAGCTATCATATTGCCAAGACCAATGCCGAGCGCACCGCCTGGGCCCTGGCGCGGGCGTTGCCACTCGATCTGACCACCATCCTGCCCAGCGCCATCCTGGGGCCGGTGCTGGACGATGATTTCAGCGCCTCGGTGGCCCTGGTGGGCAATATGCTGGTGGGGGCGGGGCCCGCCATGCCGCGCAGCGGGTTTTCGGTGGTCGATGTCCGCGACGTCGCCGCCGCCCATCTGGCGGCGCTGCAGAAGCCCGCTTCGGTGGGCGAGCGCTATCTGGTGGCTTCCGACTATCTGACCATGCCCGAAGTGGCGACGATCCTGCGCAGTGCGTTTCCCGACCATCCGGTCGCGGCGCCCTATCTGCCGGACTGGCTGGTACGGTTGATGGCGCGCTTTGGGGGGCCGCTGCGCGTGGTCTATGAGGATCTGGGCCAGCAAAAGCACTATGGGCACGACAAGATCGAGAAGCTGCTCGGCCGGCCGCTGCTGCCGGGGCGGGAGGCGATCCTGAGCTGTGCGTCGACCCTGCTGGCGCTGCGCCAGTCCAATGCCGGCCCGTAGGGGCGTGGCGCGGTTCTAGCGCCGCTTGCTCAGCTGCCAGGCGGCGTAGAGCGCATTGACGTCATTCAGGCTGTGGCAGACCACGTTGGGCAAGCCGGTTTCCGCCGTCATGCGCCAGTATTTGCTGGCGTTGCGGGTCTTCCAGATCCAGTTGATCATCGACCACTTCACGCTGTCGCGGCTGCCGGGCAGGGCGCCCAGACGCTGCTTCTGGAACAGCGTGCGGCGGAAATAGCGGACATAGCGCTTGAGGTAATGGTCATCGATGACGATGACGCCGCTGGCGCGGGCAAAGCGTTGCGGCATGATGTCGGTGTAGTTGCCGTCCATCACCCAGGAATCCTGCGCGATCGCTGCATCGTGCAGCGCACGGAATTCGGCCTTGTCGCGGGGCACCCAGTCGGTTCCCGGCTGGTGACAGAAGACGTCCAGGTGGATGGCCTCGATGCCGAGCTTGCGGGCAATGGCGTCGGCCAGTGTCGACTTGCCGGCATTGCTGGGGCCAAGGATCATGATGCGGCGGCCGAGATCGGCCAGGGGCGGAATGGTCTGCATTTTCAGTTCCGATATAAAGCGGGGATCGGGGTGGAAAAGGCACGGCGGTAAAGACGAAAATCCCCGCCGGAGCGGGGATTTGTGCGTGTGGGCGGGGCGGGCGCCTTATTCGGGCTGCTGGTCCTTGCCGGTATAGGCATCTTCGACCCAGAACTGGTCGCGGCGGTCAAAGCCGTTGAACGGGGTGAGCGAGGCCTGGGTATAGGCGCCCATCAGGCCGAACTCGATCCAGTCGTCTTCGTCGATATCGGCCGGCAGGGTGAACACCTGGGGCAGCACGTCATAGCTGTCGCAGGTCGGGCCCCAGATGGTGAAGTCCGAGAATTCCTGGTCGTTGTCATGCAGGCGCGGGCCGCGCCAGACGCGCACCGGCGGGGTGAAGTGCATGAACTTGACTTCCATCAGGCTGCCATAGGCGCCGTCGTTGACATAGACCGACTGGCCACCGCGCTGATGCTTGACGCGCAGCAGCAGCGAGGTCGAGCTGGTCACCAGGGCACGACCGGGCTCGATGATCAGGTCCGGCTTGCGCTTCTCGCCGAAGTGATCGCTGACGGCCGTGGCAATGGTCTCGAAGTAATAGTCCATCGGCGGCGCTTCGCTGGTCGGGTAGGGGGCCGGATAGCCGCCGCCGATGTTGAGGCGCTTGAGCTCGATGCCGGCTTCCTCGACGATGCGGGCGGCCGCAGCGATGTGGCGCTCATAGGCATAGGCGTCTTCGCACTGGCTGCCGACGTGGAAGCACAGGCTGGGGGTATAGCCCATGGTCTCGACGGCGGCGACGATTTCGGCGGCGCCCTGTTCCATCACGCCGAACTTGATGCCGAAGTCATAGGACTTGAGCGCCTTGCCGGCCTTGAAGCGGGTGGTCACTTCGACGTCGCGGCTGGGCGACACGACGGCGGCCAGCTGGTCGAGCTGCTGGGGATGGTCGATGGTGAAGCTGCGCACGCCGAACTCTTCGTAGGCCCGGGCGATCTCGCGCTTGTTCTTGATGGGGTTGTTGTAGTGCATCACTGCGCCGGGGGCGTAGTCGCGCACCAGTTCCATCTCGGTGTTGGAGGCCACGTCGAAGGCCTTCAAACCTTCGCGATGCAGCTGGGCGATGATGTGGGGCGAGGGGTTGCACTTCACCGCATAGGTCAGCAGGCCGTCAAAGCCCTTCTTGAAGACCTTTGTGGCCCGGTGCAGCTCGCGTTCAGAGAACAGGAAGGCCGGGAAATCCGGCGCTTCCGCCGCGATCAGGGCGGAGGTGTTCGGGTAAACGTGCTTCGGCTCGGTGGTCATGGACGACTGGCCTTTCGGGCTGGGGGAAGTGCGGAAAACGAGCGCTGCATATAGGGCGGTGAGCCCCCTCACGCAAACGTTTATTTGGCCACAAAATGCGTCAGTTGCGTGACGCCATTTTCGTGCCTGAATCCGGGCGTTTGCGTGAGCCCGCTGGCGACCCCGTTTTGGGTCCCGGCCAATGGCAGGAGATAGGCAAGTGTCCAAGCGCGCAGTGATTTTGGCAGGTGTGGCCGTCGTGGCGATCGCCGTGGCGGGAACCCTGGCGTTTTCACCCTGGAACAGTCCGAGCACCGCGCAGACCGCGGCGCCGCCGGCTGCCGTGCCTGCGCTCATTGACAGTGCGGTGCCGCAGAGCGATGCACAGATCAAGCTCAGCTTCGCCCCGGTGGTGAAATCGGTGTCGCCCTCGGTGGTCAATGTCTACGCCACCCGCATCGAGCAGCAGTCGGCCTCGCCCTTCGCCAATGATCCCTTTTTCTCCCGCTTCTTCGGGCAGGGGCAGTTCCAGAGCCGGCCGCGCGAGTCGCAGTCGCTGGGCTCGGGCGTGATCGTGGATGCCGGCGGCGTCATCCTCACCAATCGTCATGTCATCGAGGGGGCTACCGATGTCCGCATTGCCCTCTCGGACGGGCGCGAGTTCGCCGTCGACATCGTCATCGAGGATGCCCAGACCGATCTGGCCGTGCTGCGCGTGCGCGATCCCGGGCAGGCGAACTTCCCGGCCATCACCTTTGCCGATTCCGATGCGCTCGAAGTGGGCGACCTGGTGCTGGCGATCGGCAATCCCTTTGGCGTCGGCCAGACCGTGACCAGCGGCATTGTCTCGGCCCTGGCGCGCACCGGCGTCGAGCGCTCGGACTATGAGTTCTTCATCCAGACCGATGCCGCCATCAATCCGGGCAATTCGGGCGGCGCCCTGGTCGACATGGCCGGGCATCTGGTGGGCATCAATACCGCCATCTATTCGCAGTCGGGCGGCTCGGTGGGCATCGGCTTTGCCATTCCGGCCAATATGGCCAAGCTGGTGGCCGAGGCCGGCGTCTCGGGCGGGCAGATCGTGCGCCCCTGGTTTGGCGCCAAGATGCAGGCGGTAACGGCCGATATCGCCGCCAGCCTCAATATGGTGGCCCCGCATGGCGCGCTGATCACGGAAGTGGCCCCCGATGGCCCGGCGGCCCGCGCCGGCTTTGCCTCGGGCGATGTGGTCATGAGCGTGGACGGTGTCGCGGTTGATGACCCCAGCGCCTTCAACTTCCGCCTGGCCACCAAGCCCATCGGGCAATCGGTCAAGCTTGAGCGCCTGCGCAACGGAAGCAGCGAGTCGATTGATTTCACTGTCGAAGCCGCGCCCGTGCCCGATGCCAACACCACGGCCACCATTACCGGGGATTCCCGCTTTGCCGGCACCACCGTGCGCCAGCTCGATCCGGCCCTGGCCGAGGTCAAGGGCCTGGCCTATGACGCCAAGGGCATCATCGTCACCGAAGTGGCGCCCAACAGCCCGGCCGAAGCCATGGGCCTCAAGGTCGACGACATCATCCTCCAGCTCAACGATACCGCCATGGACAGCGCCAAGGCCTTCGCCCAGACCGCCAGCCAGCGCGTCCGCACCTGGCAGATCATCCTGCAGCGCGACGGTCGCGTCACCCGCAGCATCATCAGCGGCTAGGCTGGTCTTCCCAAGCCGACATGGGGCGCGCATCATCGGCGATGCGGCCGTTCCGGCCGCCGGGCAGGAGGGGAACCCATGATCGTCGTGCTCAATGGCTATCCCGGTGTCGGCAAGCTGACCATTGGGCGGGAGCTGACGCGGCTGCTGTCGGGTCGGCTGCTGGACATCCACACGGTCTACAATCTCGCCTTTGCGCTCACCGAGTTCAAATCGGCTGCCTTCAAGGCCACGGTCGAAAAGGTCGAGGCCCTCGGGCACGAGCTGATCGGCCAATTGCCCGCCGACGTGCCGGTCGTGCTGACGACCGTGCTGGCGGGCGATGATCCCTGGGCCGTGGCGGAGTGGGATCGGATGACGGCCCTGGGCCGTTCACGGCCGCCGTTCTGCGTGGTCCACGTCGCCTGTGCGCTCGATGAGAACATGCGCCGCATCCAGTCCGAGGGCCGCGACCAGATGCGCAAGCCGCGCGACCCCGACTATGCCCGGCGCAACCACGCCAGCGCCAAGCCGCTGTTCGGTGGCGACGAGCCCAATCTGCTGCAGCTCGACGCCACAGGCCTGACGCCACTGCAGTCGGCCGAGGCAATCGCGGACTGGCTGAAGACGGTGTAGCCGTCTGCCGAGCCAGCCCGGGCCGGCAAGCCTATTCCGGGGCGTGGCAGACCGCTTCGATATTGTTGCCATCGGGGTCGAGCACGAAGGCGCCGTAATAGGTGGCGTGATAGTGCGGGCGCAGGCCCGGCTTGCCATTGTCGGTGCCGCCGGCGGCCATGGCGGCGGCATAAAAGGCATCGACCTCGGCGCGGGTCTTGGCGGCAAAGGCGATGTGGACGATCGGCTTCTGGGCGTCGCCTTCAGTCAGCCAGAAGGCCGGGCCAGTCTGGCCATAGCCGCCGACCTTGACGCCATTGGTGTACTCGCCGGGCACCTGCACGAGGAAGCTCGAGCCCAGTGGCGCCAGCGCGGCATCGTAGAACTGGCGGGCGCGGTCGAAATCGCGGACGGTGATGCCAAAGTGGTCGAACATGGTGGTCGGCTCCCAAAGTGTGTTGATACCCCGGTCCTAATGGCGCCCTGCTGACAGTCTGCGGCAGCACGCTGTGCCACAGTTGATGGAGAGGCGGACCGGGCAGGGGATTTGCACCTTGCATGGGCCTCCGCCCTTGCTCCCCGCGCCGGGCTGGCCTAGGCAGGAGCAGTGTCCAAGAACCGATGATCCGGCATGGCAGACCTATTCGCTCCTGATCCCGAAAGCGCCGTTGAAGCCGATGCCGCCCGGCCGCTGGCCGATCAGTTGCGGCCGCGCTCGCTCGACCAGGTGATCGGGCAGAGTCATTTGCTGGGCCCCAACGGCACGCTGCGCCGCATGATCGCCTCGGGCCGGCTGGGTTCGCTGATCCTGTGGGGCCCGCCGGGCACCGGCAAGACCACCGTGGCGCGGCTGCTGGCCGACCAGATCGGCTATACGTTCGAGCAGATCTCGGCGGTGTTCTCCGGTGTCGCCGATCTCAAGAAGGTGTTCGAGAAGGCGCGCTTCGAGCGTCTCAGCGGCCACAAGACGCTTTTGTTTGTCGACGAAATCCATCGCTTCAACCGCGCCCAGCAGGATGGTTTCCTGCCGGTGATGGAAGACGGCACCGTGGTGCTGGTCGGCGCCACCACCGAAAACCCAAGCTTCGAGCTCAATGCCGCTCTGCTGTCGCGCAGCCAGGTGCTGCGCTTTGAGTCGCTGGCGACTGAGGATCTGGAAAAGCTGGTCGCCCGGGCCGAGGCGCTCACCGGGGCAGCGCTGCCGCTCGATGCCGAGGCGCGGCAATTGCTGCTGACCCTCGCCGATGGCGACGGGCGGGCCCTCTTGGGCCTGGTGGAAGAGGTACTGGCTTCCGTCCGGCAGGACGAGACGCTGGACGCGGCGGGCCTCCTCACCGTCGTGCAGCGCCGCGCGCCGATCTATGACAAGGCGCAGGACGGGCACTACAATCTGATTTCGGCGCTGCACAAGACCATCCGCGGCTCCGATCCCGATGCCGCGCTCTATTATTTCGCCCGCATGCTCGACGCCGGCGAGGACCCGCTGTTCCTGGCGCGCCGGCTGATCCGCATGGCCGTGGAGGATGTGGGGCTGGCCGATCCGCAGGCGCTGCCGCAGGCCGTCGCGGCGCGGGATGCCTATCAGATGCTCGGTTCACCCGAGGGCGAACTGGCGCTGGCGCAGGCCGTGGTCTATCTGGCGCTCGCGCCCAAATCGAACGCCGTCTACACCGCCTTCAAGGCCGCCAGCGGCGTCGCCAAGTCCACCGGCTCGCCCATGCCGCCCATGGTCATCCTCAATGCCCCCACCAAGCTGATGAAGGGGTCGGGCTATGGCGATGGCTATATCTATGATCACGACACGCCCGAGGGCTTTTCCGGCCAGGAGTATTTCCCCGAGAGCATCGGCCGGCAGAAATTCTACGAGCCGGTCGAACGCGGCAGCGAGCGCGATTATCGCAAGCGCATCGACTATTTCGAGCGCCTGCGGGCGGCCAAGCGGGAGAACCTGGAATGAGGCCAGATCTTTCCGGACGGCGCCTCTCCCTCGCCGCCGCGCTGCAGCCGCCTGAACCAATCTCCCCCTCGGAGCCAAATTGATGTTTCCCTTTGTTCTCGTCGGCGCCGGCGGCGCCCTGGGCGCGATGAGCCGCTATGGGCTTTCGGTGCTGATCGGCCGCCTCTGGCCCATGGCCTTCCCGCTGGCGACGCTGCTGACCAATATCCTGGGCTCGGTGTTCATGGGCGTGCTGATTGGCCTTCTGGCCCGCTTCATGCCGCCGCAGCAGGCCGAGCTGCGGCTGTTCCTGGCGGTTGGCGTGTTGGGCGGGTTCACGACATTTTCGTCCTTTTCGCTCGACACCATTGTGCTGATCGAGCGCGGGGATGTCATTGCGGCAGGGGCCTATGTGCTGTTGTCGGTTGTGGTTTGTCTCATTGGGCTTTATCTCGGGCTTTTGGTGACCCGAGGCGTGGCATGAGTGGCGTTCAACAGCGGCAGGTAGAGAGCGACGAAGACGGCATGCGTCTGGATCGCTGGTTTGCCCATCATTTTCCCCAGCTCGGCTTTGGCCGGCTGCAAAAGCTGATCCGCAATGGCGAGGTCAAGGTCGACAAGGCCAAGGTGACCACCAGCACGCGGCTGTCGCCGGGGCAGGTGGTGCGCATTCCGCCTATCGACGATCCCGACACGGTCAAGCCGGTCAAGGTCAATGCCGAAGACGCCAAGCTGATCGCCGAGATGATCCTTTATGAGGATGACGACATCTATGTCCTCAACAAGCCGCATGGCCTAGCCGTGCAGGGCGGCACCGGCACCAAGCGCCATCTGGACGGCATGCTCAAGAGCCTGCCCAACAAGAAGGGCGAGCCGCCGCGCCTGGTCCATCGCCTCGACCGCGATACCTCCGGCTGCCTGATCGTCGCCAAGACCAAGGCGGCCGCCAGCCATTTCGGCGCGGTGTTCCGCTCGCGCTCGGCCCGCAAGATCTATTGGGCCATTGTCGCCGGCAATCCGCATCCGCCGCAGGGCGAAATTTCCTGCTTCCTCGCGCGCCAGTCCACCGACGATGGCGAGCAGATGATCGTGGTCAAGAATGGCACGCCGGGTGCGCAGCACTCGATGAGCTATTATTCCACCACCGATACGGCCAGCCGCCGCTTCGCCTGGGTCACGCTCAAGCCCGTCACCGGTCGCACGCACCAGCTGCGTGTGCACATGGCGCAGCTCGGTACGCCGATCATCGGCGATCCGCGCTACTTCAACATCGAGAACTGGCAGGGTGCCCCGGGCCTGAGCTATGGGCTGCACCTGCATGCCCGCCGCATTGCCATTCCGCTGCGCAATGGCCAGCGCCTCGATATCTCGGCGCCGCTGCCGCCGCATATGCGCCACAGCTTTGAGACCCTGGGCTTTGATCCGGATCGCTACGACGTCAGCGGCGATCCCGAGGACGGCGCATGATCCTTGTCATGTTCGACATGGATGGGACGCTGATCGACTCGCAGGCGCTCATCACCGAACATATGGCCGCGACTTTCCGCAGCTTGGGCCTGGTTGCGCCGACGCCTGAAGAGGGGCGGCGGGTCATCGGCCTGTCACTGCCCATCGCCATGGCGCGGCTGGCGGGGACCGATGACACCGTGCTGATCGACCAGCTGGTCGAAACCTATCGCGCGCATTATCGCGCTTCGGTGGTGACCGACGCGGGGCGCGAGGGCCTGTTTCCCGGCACGCTGGAGGCCCTGCAGCGGCTCAATGCCCGCGATGACGTCATCCTGGGCATTGCCACAGGCAAGGGGCTCAATGGCGTTCACCGCCTCTTGGCGCTGCATGGCGTGTCGAACTATTTCACCACGCTGCAGACGCCGGACCACAATCCCAGCAAGCCCCATCCGGGCATGCTGCTGCGCGCCATGGCCGAAACCGGCGCGACGCCGGACCAGACCATCATGATCGGCGACACCACCTTTGATATCGACATGGGCGTGGCCGCTGGCACCCGCACCATCGGCGTCACCTGGGGCTATCACGACCCGCGCGAACTGATCGCGGCGGGCGCCAGCACCATGATCGACCGCTATGACCAGCTCGACGGCGCCATCCGTCAACTCGTGGAGTAAGCCATGCGCGACCAGCTCGAAGACATCCAGAAGCATCTGGACGATGGCTATGGCCGGGCGCAGCACCTCAACAAGGTCGAGCTGCCCAAGCGCTTCTACAAGGATGTTGGTGTCGCCCCGGTCGATGGCGGCTTCACCGTCACCCTCGACGCCCGCCAGGTGCGCACGCCGGGCCGCAAGATCCCGGTCGTCGTGCCGGCAGCGCCCATTGCCACCACCATGGCCGAGGAATGGCTGGGCCAGGGCGAGTTCATCAATCCGGCCACCATGCCGACCGTGCGGCTGATCAATTCGGCTGTCGAGAGCGGCGAGGACAATGTGCCGGCCTTCCGGGCCGAGATCGTCAAATTCGCCGCCAATGATCTGCTGCTCTATCGTGCCGAGTCGCCGCAGGAGCTGGTCTCCGAGCAGGAGCTGGTTTGGGACGGCGCGCTGGTGCGGATCGCGCGGCATTTCGGCGTCAGCTTCCAGCCCACCTTTGGCGTCATCCACCAGCCGCAGCCGCAGACGACGCTCGATCGCCTGGCCGAAGTGCTGGAAAGCGAAAACCTCTTTACCCTCACCGCGATGGTGTCGATGACCGGTCTCACCGGCTCGGGCCTGCTCACCCTGGGCTATTGGCACAAGCTGCTGACACCCGACCAGGTCTGGGCGGCGGCGCATGTCGATGAGGACTACCAGATTTCCCAATGGGGCCAGGACGAGGAAGCCGCCGAACGCCGCGCCATGCGCCGCAATGAGTTCGACACCGCCGTGGCCGTGCTCGAGGCCCTGCGGTTTTAGTCGGTCGTCGCGACCAGCGCCGTCACGTCATCGACGAGTTCACCCAGCGGCACCAGCACGAAGTCGCGTTCATGCGCAAAGGGATGGGGCAGGGTCAGGCGATCGGTCTTCATCCGCACGCCCTCATAGGCGATGATGTCGATATCGATGAGCCGGGGGCCCCAGACTTCCTTGCGCACGCGGCCCATGGCGCGCTCAATCCCGAGCACGGCGTCGAGCAGGTCGATGGGCGCCAGGGTCGTCTCAATGGCCAGCGCCATATTGGCAAAGTCAGGCTGGTCGGTCTTGCCCCAGGGCTTGGTGGTCAGCACGGAGGATTGCCGCACCACCGAGATGCCCTCATGGGCGTCCAGCCGCGTCACCGCCTCGGCCAGTTGACCGCGGGGATCGCCGATATTGGCGCCAAGGCTGAGCCAGGCGCGGGGCATCACGCGGCCTTCCGCTGGCGGTGCAGCTCGATGGCCGCCTCGCCGCGCACCATCGCTATGGGCGCCTCGGGCTTGCGCAGGCGGATGATGATCCAGGTGACGCCGGGAAAGGCCGCAAAGAGCGCCTCGACAATATTGTTGGCGACGGCCTCGAGCAGGTGCATGCGCTGCCCTTCGAAGGCGGCTTTGACCACGTCATAGATGTCGGCATAGGAAATGCCGGTGCTGAGCTTGTCCGTCGTCGCGGGCGCGGTCAGGTCGGCGCCCAGCTCGAGGTCGATGAAGAATCGCTGGCCGAGCTTGGCCTCCTCGGCAAAGACGCCGTGGAACCCGTAAAAGCCTAGGTCTTTCAGGATGATACGGTCGCCGGTGAATGGCTCGGTCATGCGGGCTTACCCCAGTTGTACGGGCGGACCATACAGCGTTGCCTCGGCCACGCGAAGGGCGTCGCGATTGGCGCGCACATCATGCACGCGGAAGATATGGCCGCCGCGCAAATAGCCCAGAACAGAGGTGGCGATGGTGCCCGCCAGCCGCTCATCGGCCTGGTTGTCCAGCAGTTTTCCGATCATCGACTTGCGGGACGTACCCACAAGGATCGGCATGCCCGGCGGACAGGCAGCGGCCAGATCGTTGAGCAGGGCATAGTTCTCGGCCAGCGACTTGCCGAAGCCAAAGCCGGGGTCGGCGATCAGCCGGTCGCGCTGGAGGCCCGCCGCCGCCGCAATGGCGATGCTGTCGGTGAAATAGGCCTGCATGGCGTCGGCCAGCGAAGCGGCCTCGGTGGCATTTCGCTGCCAGTGCATGGCGATCACCGGAACCTGGTAGAGGGCGGCGATCTCGGCCATCTCCGGCGCGCCTTGGAGGCCATGCACGTCGTTGATGATAGAGGCGCCCGCCTGGATGGCCTGGTCGGCCACCAGCGGCTTATAGGTGTCGATCGAGATGGGCAGGTCCACCCCGTCGGCGCGCAGCGCATCGAGCACGGGCATCACCCGGTCGAGCTCCTCCTGCACACCCACCGGCGCGGCGCCGGGGCGGGTGCTTTCGCCGCCAATATCGAGAATATCGGCGCCCTCGGCGATCATCTGTCGGGCATGGGCGCGGGCGCGTTCGACCCCGGCATGGCGGCCGCCGTCGGAAAAACTGTCCGGCGTGACATTGAGAATGCCCATCACCAGGGCGCGTCGGCCCAGGGCCAATGGCGGGCGGCCGGGCAGGGCGATGGAATGGCTGGTGTGCATGGGCGGCTCAGAACGGCCAGACGATCATCAGCATGGGCACGGCAACCAGCACCACCATGATCGAGAGCGGCGCGCCCAGGCGCCAGTAGTCGCCGAATTTGTAGCCGCCCGGGCCCATGACCAGCGTGTTGCACTGGTGGCCGATCGGGGTGAGGAAGTCACAGCCGGCTCCAATGGCCACGGCGAGCAGGAAGGCCTCGGGCTGGTATCCCAGGTCGGTGGCAAAGGTCGCCGCGATCGGTGCCATCACCAGAACGGTCGCGGCATTGTTGAGGAAGGGCGTCACGGCCATGGCCGCGACCATGATCAGTGCCAGGGCGCCCCAGCCGGGCATGGTGCTGGCCGTCATCGACAGCCAATTGGCGACGATGTCGCTGGCGCCTGTGGTGCGCAGGGAGTCGGACACCGGGATCAGGCAGGCCAGCATGATCAGGATGGGCCCGTCAATCTGGGTATAGAGGTCGCGCAGCGGCAGCGCGCGGAACAGCACCATGGCGGCGGCGGCAGCAAAGAAGGCCGGTGCCACCGGCACGATGCCCAGCGCCGTGGAGGCCATGGCTATCGCCAGGATCACCAGCGGCAGCAGGCCGCTGCGGATGCTGCCCAGGCGCAGCCCGCGCTCCACCAGCGGCAGGCAGTCCCATTCGCGCAGCAGTTCGGGCAGGCGCTTGATATGGCCCTGGATCAGGATCACGTCGCCATTCTGGAAGCGGATCTGGCCCAGACGCTCGGTAAAGCGCTCGTCGCGGCGGCTGACGGCCAGGAGGTTCAGGCCCGTGCGGTCAAACAGGGTCAGTTCCTGCGCCGTAGCGCCGATCAGCCCGGAACTTTCCCCGATCACCGCTTCGATGACGCCGAAATCGGCGGCGTCCTTGGTGGCTGCGCCACGGCGCTCGGAGAAGACGAGGCCGGACTGGTTCACCATCTTGTCGAGGGCCTCGGGCTCGCCGGCGATCAGCAGGATGTCGCCGGCGCGCAGCTTGGCGTCGGGCAGGGGCGTGCGGCTGCGGCCGCCGGTGCCGACGATGCGGGTCACCATGGCCTGGCCGTCGGCCAGCGACTGGATTTCGCCAATGGTCTTGCCGATAGCGGGGGATTCGTCGGTCACCCGGGCTTCGGTGGTGTAGTTCTTGATTTCGACGGCGCTGTCCAGGCCGGTGCTCTCGCGCTTGCGCTCGGGCAGCAGGCGATAGGCGATCACCAGGAAGATCAGGCCCACGATGGTCAGCACGAGGCCCACGGGGGTGTAGTCGAACATGGTGAAGGGCGTGCCGGTCAATTCCATGCGCACGCGGGAAACGATAATGTTGGGCGAGGTGCCGATCTGCGTCATCAGCCCGCCCAGCAGCGAAGCGAAGGACATCGGCATCAGGAACAGCGACGGCGAGACATTGGAGCGCCGCGCCATCTGGAAGGCGATGGGCATCATGATGGCGAGCGCACCGATGTTCTTCACAAAGGCGCTGAGCACGGCCACCACGGCGGTCAGCAACAGCAGTTGCGCGCGCGGCCCCGAGATATTGGGCGCAAAGCGGCGCACCGCCACTTCCATGATGCCGGAGCGCGAGACAGCCGCGCTCACCACCAGCGCGCTGCCCACGATGATGACGATGTCATCGGAAAAGCCGATGAAGGCCTCGCCGGGCGCGATGACGCCAATGGCCAGGCCGGCAAGCAGCGAACAGATCGCCACCACATCATAGCGCCACCGGCCCCAGACGAACGCCACCATCATGGTGGCGATCAGCAGGAAGGAGAGGGCTTGCGAAAGTGTCATGTCGATCCTGTCGTGCCGCAGTGACGCCAGACCATCGCATTGAAGCCGCGGCGGCAAGCGTAAATTCCGCTGTGACGCCAGCTATTGCTGTGGACAGCTTTGGGCAAATCGGGCAGTCGGCCCCTTGCGCTCAGCACAAGAAAACGCTGGTGGCATCAGGTGAAATTGGCCCTGTACCGGCTCGGCGTCATGCCCTTGAGCGCCTTGAACTGGCGGTTGAAATTGGCCAGCGAGTCATAGCCGACGCTGCCGGCAATCATGCCCACAGGCATGTCGCCCGATGACAGCAGCGCGCAGGCACGGCCGATGCGCAGGCGGATGAGATATTGCGTCACCGTCTGGCGGGTGTGGCGCAGGAAGCTGCGATGCAGGCCCGAGGTGCTGAGCGCGGCGATATCGGCCAGTGTCGCCAGGGACAGCGGCTCGGCGAAATGGGCATGGATATGGGTCAGCACGCGGTCGATGCGGTGGCGTTCGCCGGCGGCTGGGGCAATGCCGGGTGCCGTCGCCGACAGGGGCGTTGCCTGCCGGTCCTCGGCCAACAGTGCCAGCACCCGCACCAGGGCCAGAAAGCGGTCCACGGCGGGGAGGCCGAAGAGTTCGGCGATGAGCGGCCGCGCGCGGGCGGCCATGGGCGCCGAAAAGGCAAGGCCGGTTGCGGCGCGGTCCAGCATGGCCGCAACGCCGGCCAGCTCGGCATTGGCTGTCAGGCGCTCCGCCCACAGCGACTGGAACCACATCACCAGCGCGGTGTGCGGCGCGTCGGGTTGGGGGCGGTCGACCGAATGCCAGGTGTGCGGCAGATAGGGGCCGATCAGCACCAGGTCGCCATCCTCATAGCGCCCGATGTGGTCGCCGATATAGCGCTGGCCGGTCGAATTGAGCGTCAGGGTCAGCTCGAACTCGGGATGGTGATGCCATTGAAAGGGAATGCCGTCGTCCAGCGCGCGATTGAGCCGGGCCCAGGAGGCGCCGTCTTCCGTCGTCAGATGCTCCAGATAGGGCTTCATATGGCGCAGCAATCCCCTTCCACGCCAGAATAGTATCAGTCTTGGCCATGCGCGGGCAAGCCGAACGCCACGCTCCCATCTAGGCTGCTCCCATCAACAAGCGCCACAGGTGCAGGCAAATGGGAGACAGACATGCAGGCGGCCACCAAACGCGACAGCCATCCGACCACGCAGGTGGTCACCACCCAGCTCAAGGACATCGTCAAGAAGCTGCCGCTGCGGGTGCTGAGCCCCGAGGATTGGCAGCACTGGATAACCAAGGGCTATGTGATTGTTCGCAATGCGGTTCCGCAGGAAAATGTGGAGCGGCTCAAGGCCTTGCTCTGGGAATTTGACGAAAAGAATCCGGCTGACCCGAGCACCTGGTATGCGCCGCAGCGGCGCGATCACATCATGAAGGAGCTCAACGGCACCGGCATGGTGGAGATCTACAACCACCAGTATCTGTGGGACAACCGGATGGAGCAGCGCGTCTATGACGCCTTTGTCGACATCTGGGACATGGAGGAGCTGTGGACCAGCATCGATCGCGCCAATCTGAACGTCCCCAAGAAGGTCAAGGGCAATCCCAATGGCTTTATCCATTGGGACAGCGACACCTCGCTCGATCCGCTGCCGATTGGCGTGCAGGGCGTGCTGAGCCTGGTCAAGCAGGATGGCGACGTCGGCGGCTTCCAGTGCATTCCCGAGCTGTTCTACAATTTCGAGGAATGGGTGAAGACCCAGCCGGCCGACCGCGACCCGATGCACCCCGACACCACGGGCCTGACCATCACCAATATCGAGATGGAGCCCGGTGACCTGATGATCTTCAACACGCTGCTGGCCCATGGCGTGCGCCCCAACCATTCCGACGGGCGAGTGCGCATGGCGCAATATATCTCGATGTTCCCGGCCGATGAGGCCAATACCGCCGAGCGCACCGAGCGTATCCGGTTGTGGCGCGAGCTGGACCATCCCAAGCGCGATGCCTTCCCCGGCGATCCGCGCGAGTGGGAAAAGAAGAACGCCACCACGGCCAGACTGACGCCGCTGGGCGAAAAGCTGCTGGGGCTCAAGAGCTGGCACTGACCAGCCAGCCGGCCAAAACACGAGAGGCGCAACCTTTTGGCTGCGCCTCTCTTTTTGAGTCCGGGTCGGCCGCTAAGCCATTGAAATCAGACTCTAGTTCAGGCCTGCGACAGGCGTGGCGAACAGGTCATATTCGTCACTGTCGGTGACGAGCACATCGATCATGTCGCCCGGCTTGATGCCGGTGGCATTGGCGATGATCACCTGGCCGTCGATCTCGGGCGCATCCCATTTGGAGCGGGCGATGGCCTTGTTCTGGTCGGGCTGCACGTCGTCGACCAGCACCTGGATGGTGCGGCCCACCTTCTTGGCCAGCTGGCCGGTGGAGACGTTCTGCGCCACTTCCATCAGGCGCTCGAAGCGGTCCTGCATGACTTCGTCGGGCACGATGCCCTCGAGCTCATTGGCCGGGGCGCCGGTCACGGGCTCATATTTGAAGCAGCCGGCGCGGTCGATCTCGGCTTCCTCGATGAAGTCGAGCATCATCTCGAAGTCTTCTTCGGTCTCGCCGGGGAAGCCGACGATGAAGTTCGAGCGGATGGTGAGGTCCGGCACCTGCTCGCGCCACTTCAGGATGCGGTTGAGCGTCTTGTCCTGATGGGCGGGACGGCGCATGGCCTTGAGCACGGTGGGGGAGGCATGCTGGAACGGGATGTCGAGATAGGGCAGCACCAGGCCTTCGGCCATCAGCTCCATCACCTGGTCGACATGGGGATAGGGGTACACATAGTGCAGCCGCACCCAGGCGCCGAGCTGGCCCAGTTCCTTGGCCAGGTCATAGAACTTGGCCTTGACCGGACGGCCACGGTAGTTGCTTTCGGCATATTTGATGTCGACGCCATAGGCGCTGGTGTCCTGGGAGATGACCAGCAACTCCTTGACGCCATTGCGGATCAGGCCTTCGGCCTCGCCCAGGATGCCGGCGGCCGGGCGGCTGGCCAGGTCGCCGCGGATCTGCGGGATGATGCAGAACGAGCAGCGGTTGTTGCAGCCTTCTGAAATCTTGAGATAGGCGTAGTGGCGCGGCGTCAGCTTGAGGCCCTGCTCGGGCACCAGGTCGACGAAGCGGTTGGGCACGGGCGGCAGGTGCTCGTGCACGGCATTGACCACGTTCTCGTACTGGTGCGGGCCGGAGATGGCGAGCACCGACGGATGGGTCTGGCGGATGAGTTCTTCTTCGACGCCCAGGCAGCCGGTGACGATGACGCGGCCGTTTTCATTGAGGGCTTCGCCGATGGCTTCGAGCGATTCCTGCTTGGCGGAATCGAGGAAGCCGCAGGTGTTGACCAGCACGATGTCGGCGCCGGCATAATCGCGGCTGAAGGCATAGCCCTGGGCGCGGAGCGTCGACATGATGCGCTCGCTGTCGACGAGGGCCTTGGGGCAGCCGAGGCTGACGAGGCCAATTTTTGGCGCTTGGCTCATGAGAGCGGAGGTTCCAATGTTGGATAAGTTGGCTGCGTCATACAGAAATAGAGACGGTTACGCAATGTGACTACCGTCCCGGCCAGCCCGCATCAGGTGTTCCGAAAACGGCGAACACGCGAAGTTTACTGTTCGTTTGAGTGAACAGTGCGTCCGGTGTGGAGATGTTTGTCGCACCGGCTTTTGCCGGTAGATGGCATTCGGCGCGACATGCCGTCGCGCCCCAGACCCCACTATCGGAGCCTCCCCATGTTCGACCGTCTCTCCGCCTACGCGCCGCAGGCCCTCGCGGTGCTCCGCATCGTCAGCGGCCTGCTGTTCCTGCTGCATGGCACCCAGAAGATCATCGGCTTTCCCGCCATGGACGGCGGCACCCCGCCGCTGATGAGCCTGTTCGGCGCTGCCGGCATCATCGAGATCGTCACGGGCGTGCTGATTATCATCGGCTTTTTCACCCGTCCGGCCGCTTTCATCGCCTCGGGCACCATGGCCGTTGCCTATTGGATGGTGCATGCCCCCGGCAGCATCTTCCCGACGCAGAACTTTGGCGATGCCGCCGTGCTGTTCTGCTTCGTGTTCCTCTATCTGGTGTTTGCCGGCCCGGGCGCCTGGAGCGTCAACAAGAAGTAGCCCATTGGCTGACTGAAACGAAAAGGCCGCGCCGACCCTGGGTCCGCGCGGCCTTTTTGTGTCTGGCACCGTCTGGCTGTCAGACGTCGTCCTTGGCTGGCGGCGTGCGCTTGGCCGTGCGGCGCGGCGTCTTGATGATCGGGGTGGCCGTTGCCGCGGTTGTGGCCGATGGCGTTGCTGGCGCAGACTGAGCCGGGGCCGAGGACGGCGTCACCGTGGCTACAGGCGGCGCGGGGGGCACATAGGGCGCGGGCTCGGTCGCCGGGGTGATGTACTCGTCGGCCTCGGCATAGTCGGGCTCATCGCCTTCCTCGGCCAGTTCGCGGATGGCGTCGCGCACCTCATCGAGCAGCGATGCCGAATAGCGTGAGCGGTTGACCGTCTCGCCGCTCTGCTCATGCGCCTTGAACCAGACCAGCAGGGCTTCACAGGCGATGCGCAGCACCACCAGTGCCAACAGGCCAAACACCAGAATTTCCAGGACGCCCCACAATCCGGTGCCGAAGCCGAAGCTGAAGGTCAGGAACAGATGGCTGACGGCCCACAGCAGGATGGCGCCCAGGCCCAGCGCGTACAGAATCGGCACCAGCTTGGGAGACAGGATCGCGTCCAGACGGAACAGGGTCTGGCGGGTGAAGAGTCGCTTGAGGTCGTCCAACGTCATGGCTGGCTCCTTGGGTTGGCGCTGAAATGGGCACGTGCAGACAGTTTAGTTGCCCTGTCCTGGCAATCCAGCCCTTAGCAGGCTTTGCTCGGATGCGGAAATGGTGGGGCCGAAGCGACGCTCGAAGGCGCCACGCAGCACCGAATCGACTTCGGGCATGGAGACGATCTGGCCAAGGTCCTCCAGGCTGGTCACGCCCTGGTCGGTGATGCCGCAGGGCACGATGCCGTCATAATGGCTGAGGTCGGGCGCCACATTGAGCGAAATGCCGTGAAAGGTCACCCATTTGGAGACGCGCACGCCGATGGCGGCGATCTTGTCCTCCTTGAGTACGCCCTTTTCCGGCCGCTTCACCCAGACGCCGATGCGCGGGGCGGGGCGGCTCTCGGCCACCACGTTGAATCCGGCCAGCGTATCGACCACCCAGTCTTCCAGCCCCTGTACCAGACAGCGGATGTCGCGGCCGCGCTGGGTCAGGTCGAGCATGACATAGACCACGCGCTGGCCGGGGCCATGATAGGTGTATTGTCCGCCACGCCCGGCATCGAACACCGGGAATCGGTTGGTCAGCAGGTCGGTCGGCACCGATGATGTGCCGGCGGTGTAGAGCGGCTCGTGCTCGAGCAGCCAGATGGCTTCTTCGGCCTCTCCGGCGGCAATCGCCGCCGCGCGGGCGCGCATGGCGGCCAGTGCCTGGGGATAGGGGACAGTGGCCGGCGAGATGATCCATTCCACCGGACGCGCATCGCTGCGTGCCAGTTTGTTACGGATTTCGCAGCTTTGGGGGTCGGTTGTTAATGGTTCCATAACCATGAGTGTCGGAGGATCGTCCTATAAAGATGTGCGGCAACCCTTTGCCGTGCCGGGACAGGTTCCAGACATATCTATGAACACTCTAGACGATATTGAAGTGGACATCACGGTCGAACTGGGCGCGACCAGCATGCCGATTCACCATCTGCTGCGCATGGGCCGCGGCGCGGTGATCGAGCTGGACGCCAGCGAGAATGATCCGCTCAACATCTATGCCAACAGCACGCTGATCGCCCATGGCGAGGTGAGCGTGGAAGATGGCCACCTGCGCGTCCAGATCACCGGAAAATCCCGCCGCCGCTTCTAGTGCGCGCCGCTGGCGCGGGTTGGGCCACGCCCGAATCCGCGCCTCGCAGACCCTCGGCCCAGCGCCTGAGATGGTCGTTTTGCCCCTGCCTGTGCACAGGGCCGCGCAATAGTTGATTTAAGCGCTTGAGGTTACCACCGACCTTTGCTACATCCCCACTCGCTTCGCCCCCTTCGGGCGTGGCTCTACCAAAGTGTGCGGTCGTGGCGGAATTGGTAGACGCGCAGCGTTGAGGTCGCTGTGTCGCAAGACGTGGAAGTTCGAGTCTTCTCGACCGCACCAATCATCCCCCGGGATGACATAAGAAAAAGGGCTGCCCCACCGGGCGGCCCTTTTCTCATTGTGGTGCCTTGCTGGGTGGGCTGGCAGTTTATGCGGGCAAGCAGGCCGCCGGTCTGCATGATCCGGAGTTGCCCCATGCCGACCATCAGATCCTTTTTCTTTTCCGCGCTGACCGCAGGTCACCTGCAGGTCCTGTCGCGCGCCAGCTGGGCGCTCGGCGGATTGCTGACCATTGGCGGGGCTGTGGGCGCCCTGAGTGGATCCGCCTGGGCGCTGGCCGGCGTCGTGGTGCTGGCGCTGGGCAATCTGGACAAGATCGATCGCCTGCAGCGCTGGGCCGTCAGGCAGGGGGCCACTGCTTTGGCCGATGCGGCGTTGCTGGCGATGGCGACGCTGCTGGGCTCCGCGCTGGTCAGCCTGCCATGGCTGCTGGCGCTGGCGCGCATCGCCTAGAACCAATCGCCAAAAAGAAAGGCCGCCCCGAAGGGCGGCCCGGCCGGGAGGAGCCTGAGGTGTTCTTAGTTGGTCGTGGCCGGCGCCATGGTGTTGGCCGGCTCGGCAGGGGCCATGGTATCAGCCGGTGCTGCGGGCGTGGTGGTGTTGCCGGGCGCCGGGGCCATGGTATCGGCCGGAGCGGTGGTTGCCGGTGCAGTGGTGCTGGCGTCGTTGGAGGGGGCGTCGCCGCCGCAAGCGGCAAGAGCCAGGGCCAGGACGACGGCAGCAGGGGCAAGCAGATTCTTGGACATTTGGTTATCTTCCTTGTGTTGAAATCACCTTGCTTCAATCATTCGTGATCTAGAGGTCCATTTGGGCGGAGTTTGGACCCTCTTGGGGCGCAATCCGGGCATTCTCGGGGACTCGTGCCGGGCGCGGCCACAATCGGCAGCAGCGACAACGGCGACGCAACAAGCGCGCATAAGGGCCTGCACCAGCAAGACTATGTCTGGCGAACCGCTGCCGTATTGGCTACAGCTTGGCTGCCCGCAGGACCGGTTATGCAAGGGGCTCCGATGAGCACAGACTTCGAGACAGACCCTCATCGCGACACCGGGACCGAACCGGATGAATTCCGCGATGAGCAGGATCGCATCAGTCCGTTCTGGCTGGAGCGGCTGCGCGCCTATCTGGCGGCCGACCGGGCCGAGGATGTCGCCACCGTCATGGCGCCGCTGCATGCGGCCGACGTCGGCGACGTGCTGGAATCGCTCGATGCCGACGAGCGGCTGCAACTGGTGCAGTCGCTGGGGGATCGCTTCGACTATTCGGCGCTGACCGAGGTTGACGAGAGCGTCCGTATCGAGATCACGGACGCGCTGTCCAATACCGAAATCGCCCGCGGCGTGGCCGGCCTGGACAGCGACGACGCCGTCACCATTCTGGAAGATCTCGAACAGGTCGACCGCGACGAAGTGCTGGCCAAGCTGCCCACCTTCGAGCGGCTCAGCCTCAAGCGCAGTCTCGATTTCCCCGAGGAATCGGCCGGTCGGCGGATGCAGACCGATTTCATCGCCATCCCGCCGTTTTGGACGGTGGGGCAGACGATCGACTATCTGCGCTCCAATTCCGACCTGCCCGATGAGTTCTACCAGATCTATGTGGTGGACGCGTCCTATCAGGTGCTGGGGACGCTGCCGCTGGACAAGTTCATCCGCGCTGGCCGGTCCACCATCATCGAAGCGCTGATGAACACCAATCTGGTGCTGGTCGATGCCAATGAGGACCAGGAAGAGGCTGCCCGCGATTTCGAACGCTACGACCTGGTCGAGGTCGGCGTGGTGGATGAAAGCAAGCGCCTGGTCGGCGTGCTCACCATCGACGACATGGTGGACGTGATCCACGAGGAGGCCGACGAGGACATCAAGCTGCTCGCCGGCGTGGGCGACGAGGACATTTCCGATTCCACCGTCGATACCGTGCGCAGCCGCGTGCCATGGCTGGTGATCAACCTGTTCACCGCCGTCATGGTGTCCCTGGTTATTGGCCTGTTCAATGCCACCATCGAGCAGATGGTGGCGCTGGCCGTGCTGATGCCGATCGTTGCCTCCATGGGCGGCAATGCCGGCACGCAGACCATGACCGTCACCGTGCGCGCGCTCTCGATGCGCGAACTGGATGGCTCGCGCGTGCGCCGGCTGGTGCGGCGCGAGATGGTGGTGGGGCTGGTCAATGGCGTGCTGTTCGCGCTGCTGATCGGGCTGGTCACCTGGCTGCGCTTTGAAAACCTGCAACTGGGGATCGTCATTGGCCTGGCCATGATCATCAATCTGATCGTTGCCGGCACGGCGGGCATTCTCATTCCGCTGACGCTGGACAAGTTCAAGGCCGACCCCGCCATTGCCTCGGCGGTCTTTGTGACCACGGTCACCGATGTGGTGGGCTTTTTCGCCTTCCTGGGCATTGCCGGGCTGTGGTTCGGGCTGTTCTAGATGGTCGAGCCGGGCCGCATCATTGTGCTGCATGGCGCGTCCAGCAGCGGCAAGTCCACGCTGGCGCGCGGCCTGCAGGCGCGCATCGAGGCGCCGTTCTGGCATATTTCCATCGATCACCTGCGCGACGCCGGGGTCTTGCCTTCGGCGCGGTTCAAATCCGGCGAGTTCAACTGGAAGGCGGCAAGGGCGCCGTTCTTCGACGGCTTTCATCGGTCGCTGGCGGCTTATGCCCAGGCCGGCAATAATCTCATCGTCGAGCATATCCTCGATACCGACGGCTGGCTCGAACAGCTGGTGGCGCTGTTCGCGGGCTTGGATGTTTTCTTTGTCGGGGTGCATTGCCCGTTGCCGCTGCTGATTGCGCGGGAGCAGGCGCGGGGCGACCGGCCCGTCGGCAGCGCGGCGCAGGACTTCGCCACCATCCATGTCGGCCGCCAATATGACTTCGAGGTGCATGCCGAGCAGTCGGCCGACGACAATATCGCGGCTATCCTCGAAGCCTGGCGAGTGCGCAGCGGGGCGTCGGTTTTCCGGCGGCTGGCGGGGTCGGGTGAGCGATAGGTTTCCGGTTGCCATTCGGGCGTGGCCCTCATGGCCTCCTCGCCTAATTTTGCTCCACCGGAGCAAAATTGCCCTGTGGGCCGGCGAGGAGTGTGGCAACTTGGCCGCTTGCAAAGCTTTTGTGACGCGGTTAACGATTTATGACCGGGTGCGGTGTGCGTGCAACGCCACCACGCAACCCGGCGTGAACGGCTGACAAGGAGCGACTGATGCGGAGTCAACCGAAGGCCACCATGTGGCGTGCAGCGACCTGGACCATGGTCTGCCTGCTTTCTATGGGACTGGTATTGACGGTAGTTGCTGGCGTCTGACGCCGGGGTTATTCACTTGCAGGGATTTGGAAGGGCGCCCCGGCCACTGGGGCGCCCTTCTGCTTGAGACAGGAGCGGTCTGATGAAGCTGTTGATCGGCAATCGCAACTATTCCACCTGGTCGTTGCGGCCATGGCTGGTGCTGAAGCATTTCGGCATTCCCTTCGAGGACGAGGTGCTGCAGCTGTCCGGGCCGGGCTGGCGGGAGCGGCTGGCAGAGCGCTCGCCAACGGGCCGTGTCCCGGTGCTGATCGATGGCGACCTGGTCGTGCCCGAGACCATCGCCATCATCGAATATCTGGCCGATTGCTTTCCCGATAAGGCCATATGGCCGGCGGACCGGGCGCAGCGGGCGCTGGCCCGCGCGGCGGCAGCCGAGATGCACTCGGGCTTTTCGGCCCTGCGCAGCCATGCGCCGATGAACCTGCGCGCCTCCCATCCCGGCCGGGTCGATGCCGATCTGGTGGCGCGTGACCTGCGGCGGCTGGAAGCGCTGTTGGGTGGGTTGCTGGATGCCTCCGGCGGGCCGTTCCTGTTTGGCGCCTTCACTGCCGCAGACGCCATGTATGCGCCCGTGGCAACCCGCATCCGCACCTATGATCTGGCGGTGTCGGACCGGACCAGCGCCTATGTCGAGGCCATCTATGCGCTGCCGGCCTTCCAGGATTGGCTGGCCCAGGCGCTGCACGAGCCCTGGATCGTGGATGACGACGAGATCGACGTCATCCAGGGCCGCGTCAAGCCGGGGACGCTGGCATGATCCACATGGTCAAGCTGTGCGTGGGCGTCTCCAGCTTCGAGGAACTGGAGAGCTATCGCGACGAACGCGCGCACTGGTGGGGCGCCGACTATGGCGAGGACGTCCATGTTCACCGCACCCGCATGATGCCCAAGCGCGCCGAGGAGATGGAGGGCAAGTCCTCGATCTATTGGGTCATTGCCGGGCAGGTGGTGTGCCGTCAGCTGATTCTGCGGCTGGCGCCCTATACCGATGCCGAAGGCAAGAATTACTGCGACATCATCATGGCGCCCGAGCTTGTCCGCACGCTGCCCTATCCCAAGCGTCCCTTCCAGGGCTGGCGCTATCTCAAGCCCGAGGATGCGCCGCCCGACATGGGCGCCAATGAGAATGCAGAGTCGCTGGCCCTTGCTGCGGACCTGGCCAAACTTGGCTTGATATAACCCATTCCGGATCATCCGGTTAAGGGCTTGTTAACCATAAAAGCCCTTGTTGGTGCATGAGCATTTTGCACTGATTTGGGGGATGGCGATGGCACGACGCGGAGCGCATGTCATTGTGGTGGGTAATGAGAAGGGCGGGTCGGGCAAGTCGACCACGGCCTTCCATCTGGCCATCTATCTGCTGCATGCCGGGCATCGCGTGGCCTCGATCGATGTCGACAGCCGCCAGCAGACGCTGACCCATTATGTGCGCAACCGCCGGGCCCATGTGCGCGAGAAGGGGCTCGATCTGCCCAATCCCAAGCATTTCCACCTGCCGTCCGCCTGGGGCGATTCCCTCAAGGAGAACCATCAGGCCGAGTTCGACATGTTCCGCCGCGCCATTGGCGAGGTCGAGGACAGCGTTGACTATATTGTCATCGACACGCCCGGCTTTGATACCAATCTCACGCGCCTGGCCCATTCCATGGCCGACACGCTGGTGACGCCGGTCAACGACAGCCTGATCGACATCAATGTGCTGGCCCGGCTGGACCCGGAGACGGGCGAGCCGATCTCGACCAGCCACTATGCCCGGCTGGTGCAGCGCGCCCGCTCGGAGCGGCTGAGCGTGACCGGCGAGAGCGTCGACTGGGTGCTGGTGCGCAACCGGATTTCCATGCTCGGTTCGCGCAATGCGCGCCAGGTGCATGCCACGCTCGAGGCCATCGGCACCCGCTTCGGTTGCCGCGTGGCAGATGGTATCGCCGAGCGCGTCATCTTCCGCTCGCTGTTCCCCTCGGGGCTGACCGTGTTCGATCCGCTGGACGATGTGGCGGGGTCCGACGCGGCCAGCGTCTCCCATGTTGCGGCCCGCCAGGAATATCGCAATCTGGTGCTGTCGCTGAATCTTCCGCAGCCGCAGGTATTTGAGCCGATGCGCCTGTCGGCCTGACAGGCGCGTTAAGCGTTTAACCTTTATTGACCATAAGCCCGCTTGCCAGCGCGGCCCCGAGGCCGGACAATTGTGCCGGATTTCTGGGGGATTACCGTGAGCGGGAAAGGCGTACACGTCATTGTCGTCGGCAATGAGAAGGGTGGGTCTGGCAAGTCCACCACAGCCTTCCACCTGGCCATCTATCTTCTGTACCTGGGCTACAAGGTCGCCTCGATCGACGTGGACAGCCGCCAGCAGACCTTGACCCATTATGTGCGCAACCGGCGCAATTGGGCGCGCAGCCGCGAACTGCGCATTCCCCAGACCACCCATTTCCATCTGCCGCTGGCCCAGACGGATTCGCTCAAGGCCAACAACAGGGTGGAGTTCGACCTGTTCCGCCAGGCGGTGGGGGAGGTGGAGCATGACGCCGATTTCCTGGTCATCGACACGCCCGGCTTTGACACCAACCTCACCCGGCTGGCGCATTCCCTCGCCGATACGCTGATCACGCCGGTCAATGACAGCCTGATCGATCTCAATGTCATGGCCGAGTTCGACCCACTCGATGGCGAGCCGCGCGCGATGAGCCACTATGCCCGGCTGGTGCAGCGGGCCCGCTCGGAGCGCCTCGCCATCGATGGCAAGACGATTGACTGGGTGCTGGTGCGCAACCGCATCTCCATGCTCAGCTCGCGCAACATGCGCCAGGTGCAGTCCATGCTCGAGCGGATCGCGCTGCGCCTGGGCTGCCGGGTGGCCGACGGCATTGCCGAGCGGGTGATCTTCCGCTCGCTGTTCTCGATGGGATTGACGGTGTTCGATCCGCTCGACGACGAGGCTCTGGCGGGCCTGCCGTCGCTGTCGCACAGCGGCGCGCGGGAAGAGTATCGTAGCCTGGTGGAGGCGCTGAACCTGCCGGTCAGCGAAAAGGCGGAAGCACGCCGGGCGCTTGCCGAGAGCCGCGCATCGGCCAATGACGCGCGCAGCCGGTTTGTCAGCATCATGAACAGCGACAGCTAGCCGTTCGGCGGGCCTGTGGCCCGATCAGCGCTTGCCCAGTTGCAGCAGCACCGCGCGGCCGCCGCCGGGCGCGAACACGTCAATATCCACGCTCACGGGGTCCTGCACCATGCGGCGGGTGCGTGCCGACAGGGCCATCACCACGCCCAGCAGGTCGCCGACGCTGCGCTTGCGCGGCAGCATGCGCTGGGTAATGCCGTTCAGCACGCGATTGCGGGCGGCCATATCGTCGGACAACAGGCTTGAGCGACCCACGAACTGGGCCAGGTCGATCAGTGCAGTACGTTCGCTCATTGGGCTACTCCAAACACAGGCACCAATTTGCTTCCCCTCGGTGGCCGGCAGCGCATTGGCCCCGGCTCGTTCTTGTCGTTCTGTCTCAGCTCTGCATGGCCAGGCAGCTCATGTTCTGCTGCTTGAGCTGGTTGCACATGGCGGTGGCGTCCTCGCGGCCGCCGAAGCCGATGAAGCGGGCGCGGTAGAACACCTGGCCGCTCTTTTCGAAGCGCTCCACATAGGAGCGGAAATCACTGAGCTTGCCAGCCTTGCCGGCGGCGTCGGCCAGCATGGCGCGAGCGCTGTCTTCGGACGGGCCGGCGCCGATCTGGACCACCCAGCTGCCCGGCGCGGTGCCGGTGTCGGCGGTGTCGACGCTGCCCGAGGTCATCAGGTCGACCGGGGCGGGCGCAGCCTGCACATTGGCGGGCGGCACCATGTCGAGCGGGGCGGAGGGCGCGGTCTGGCCCAGGGCGGACGGCGGCGCGCCCAGGTTGTAGGTGTCGCTCAGCCAGGCGCCGATCACGTCCTGGCTGGGATAGGCCGGTGCCGGCGCCTGGGAGGGCGCAGCCAGCGTATTGGCGGCCTGCACGGCGGGCTGCAGGCCGAGGTCGGCCGGAATGGGGGCAGGCATGGGCGCGCTGGTTTCGGCCAGGGCGACCTGGGTTAGCGGCGCCTGCGGCAGGGCGCCATTGGCGGCGACCAGCTGGGCCAGGCGGAAGCCGGGCAGGGGCATGGGCACGACGAAGACCGGCGCGGCGCTGGGTGACTGGGCCACGGCGACCTGCACATTGCCGCCCTGGCGGCCCGGCATCGGGATCTGGGCCAGATAGGTGCCCGAGCGGGCCTTGGGCAGATAGGTTGCAACCAGGTTACGCACCTTCTCGTCGCGCGAACCGGCGGAGTTGAAGCCGAAGGCGACAACGACGATATGGCGGCCGTCCTTGCGGGCGGCGGTCAGCAGGTTGGAGCCGGCGGCATTGATGTAGCCGGTCTTGATGCCGTCGACGGCGCCCATATAGCCCAGCACGCGGTTGTGGTTGCCATAGGTGGACTTGCCGTAGCTGAAGCTGCGGGTCTGGAAGAACTCGTAGTAATTGGGGAAGTGCTGATAAACCGCGATGCCGAGGATGGCCTGGTCGCGCACCGTGGTCACCTGGCCGCCGTCGGGCAGGCCCGAGGCATTGCGATAGGTGGTGTTGCGCATGCCCAGGGCGCGGGCCGTGGCGGTCATGCGCTCGGCAAAGCGCTCTTCGGAGCCCGAGATGTGTTCGGCGATCACGCGGGCCATGTCGTTGGCCGACAGGGTCACCAGCGACTTGATGGCGTCCTCAACGGTAATGGTGCTGCCGGCGCGCAGACCCAGCTTGGTCGGCACGGCCGCCGCGGCGTGGCCCGAGACGGTCATCTTGGTGGAGAGCTTGAGATTGCCCGCGCTCAGTTCCTGGAACAGGACATAGAGCGTCATGACCTTGGTCACCGAAGCGGGGTAGCGCCGGCTGTCGGCGGCCTCTTCATACATGACCTTGCCGGATTTGGCGTCGACGACGATGCCGGCATATTTTCGCAGGTTTTCGATAGCTTGGGCGGGCGCCATGGTCGGCGCGGTGATGGCGAGGGCCACCAGCACAGTGGCAAGGGTGCGCATCACAACGACGCGCCATGGGGTTTTCGCCTGGGAAGCCACCCGATACTCCAAACTCTCGTGCACTTCTGTGCCCGTACGCAACAACAACACTGGCCTGTACAGGGGAGCCCCACGCACCCGCACACGCCGATAACCAGGCCGACACTACCCAGCTGCCGTTACGAATCCGTAAAATGCTGTCGATTTTGGTCGTGCTGTGGAAACTGGGTGACGATGACCGGGCGATTCCGGGGCAGGGAGGCGGCAATGACGCTCAGGCTCTACACGCGCTGGCAGAATTCGGCCGGCGAGAGGGTGCGCATCGCGCTCAACCTGAAAGCAATCGGTTACCAATATGTGGCCGTCGACACGCTGGGCAGTGCTGCCTATGCGGAGATCAATCCGCAGGGTCTGATGCCAGCCCTGGAAGCAGATGGCGCCGTCATTACCCAGTCATCGGCCATTCTGGATTTTCTCGAGACGACCTTTCCGGATCGTCCGCTGCTGCCCGACGATCCTGTGCTGCGGGCGCAGTCGCTGGCCTTTGGCGCCATCATCGCCTCGGAGATGCATGCCCTGACAGTCAATCGGGTTCGAAAGCAGCTGTTGTCCATGGCTCCGGACGCCGATGCTGCACGCTGGGTTCGGCATTGGCTGGGTTTGGGGTTCGCCAGCCTTGAGGCTTTGTTGCAGCGGCGGGCAAGGCGCTTTGACTATTGCTATGGCGATACCCCCGGCTGGGCAGACCTGCATCTGGTGCCGCAGGTTTCTGCCGCACGCCGCCTGGGGGTTGCGCTTGATCCCTATCGGCTGGTTTTGGACATCGATGCGCGGTGTTCGGCTCTCGAGGCCTTTGCGCAGGCGCGGCCGGACGCTCAGCCCGACTTTCCCGGCTGATGCCGCCTTCGCCGCCACCGATGACACTGGTTTGGCCGCTGCGATGGGGGCAATTTGCCAGTCAAATCCCTGCAATTGCAGGCATCACAAATTCGGGACTGGATGCCCCTTAACACGGGGCCGAATTTGCCTACATAATGCTCCTCACCATGCTGCTTCGTTTCTCTCACGACAGATGTACCGCCATGACTTTCGATGACCTCCTCGCACTGACCGAAGAGGCCCCAGCCGCACTGCGACTGGCGCCTGTTGCCGCCCATGCGGGGCCAGACAAAAACGAACCAGGCAAGGGTGGGACCGAAACGGGCACCATCACCAAGACCCGGCCCAAGACCAAGCGGCCCAATCTCTACCGGGTCGTGCTCCTCAATGACGACTACACGCCGATGGAGTTCGTCATTCTCGTTCTGCAGGACGTCTTCAACAAATCGCGTGAAGAGGCCGTGCAGATCATGCTGCATGTTCACCAGAAGGGGGTGGGTGAGTGCGGCATCTATCCATACGAGGTCGCCGAAACCAAGGTGACCCGCGTCATGGATACGGCACGCAAGAACCAGCATCCGCTGCAATGCGTGATGGAAAAGCAATAGGAACATCATATGCCCTCATTTTCTCGCGGACTTGAAAAGGCTCTGCATCAGGCGATGAACCTGGCGCGTGAGCGCAATCATGAGTTCGCTACGCTCGAACACCTCTTGCTGGCCCTGACCGACGACCGGGAAACCATCGCCGTGCTCACGGGCTGCGACGTCGATGTCGACGCGCTCAAGAGCGATCTCGAGGACTTCATCAATGAAGAGCTCGACAGCCTGATCGTGGCCAATGGCCAGGATGCGCGGCCCACCGCCGCCTTCCAGCGCGTGATCCAGCGCGCGGTGATCCATGTGCAGTCGTCCGGTCGCGAAGAGGTTACCGGTGCCAATGTGCTGGTCGCCATCTTTGCCGAGCGCGAAAGCCATGCCGCCTATTTCCTCGAACAGCAGGACATGAGCCGGCTGGACGCGGTCAATTTCATCAGCCACGGCATCACCAAGTCGGGCCCCAGCGAAGAGCGCAAGGTGCGCGGCGCCGAGGACGGCGAGAACCATGGCGAAGGCGGTGCCGAGGCCAAGAAGAGCTCGGCCCTGGCCGATTTCTGCGTCAACCTCAACGAGAAGGCCCGCCTGGGCAAGATCGATCCGCTGATCGGCCGCGATGCCGAGCTGCGCCGCACCATCCAGGTGCTGTGCCGCCGGTCCAAGAACAATCCGCTCTATGTCGGCGATGCCGGCGTGGGCAAGACGGCCATTGCCGAGGGCCTGGCCCGCAAGATCATCGAGGGCGATGTGCCCGAGGTGCTCAAGGAAGCGGTCATCTATTCGCTCGACATGGGGTCGCTCCTGGCCGGCACGCGCTATCGCGGTGACTTCGAGGAACGCCTCAAGGCGGTGATGAAGGAACTCGAGAAGATGCCGCATGCGGTGCTCTTCATCGACGAAATCCACACCATGATCGGCGCCGGCGCCACCTCTGGTGGTGCGCTCGATGCCTCCAACCTGCTCAAGCCGGCTCTCGCCTCGGGCGCGATCCGCTGCATCGGCTCGACCACCTACAAGGAATATCGCCAGTTCTTCGAAAAGGACCGGGCGCTGGTCCGCCGTTTCCAGAAGATCGACGTCAACGAGCCCACCGTTCCGGACGCCATCGAGATCGTCAAAGGCCTGCGGCCCTATTTCGAGGAGTTCCACAAGGTCAAGTACACCGACGACGCCCTCAAGGCGGCCGTGGAACTGAGCGCGCGCTATATCAACGACCGGAAGCTGCCCGACAAGGCCATCGACGTGCTCGATGAAACCGGCGCGGCGCAGATGCTGGTTACCGAGGACAAGCGCAAGAAGGTCATCGATGTCGAGGACATCGAGGCGACCATCGCCACCATTGCGCGCATTCCGCCCAAGTCGGTCAGCAAGTCCGATGCCGAGCTGCTGGGCAGTCTCGAGCAGAGCCTCAAGACCGTGGTCTTCGGCCAGGATGCGGCCATCACGGCGCTGTCGTCGGCCATCAAGCTGGCCCGCGCCGGCCTGCGCGAACCGGAAAAGCCGATCGGCTCGTACCTGTTCACGGGCCCGACCGGCGTCGGCAAGACCGAAGTCGCCAAGCAACTGGCCGATACGCTCGGCGTCGAGCTGCTGCGGTTCGACATGTCCGAATATATGGAGCGCCACACCGTCAGCCGGCTGATTGGCGCCCCGCCGGGCTATGTCGGGTTCGACCAGGGGGGCCTGCTCACCGATGGCGTTGACCAGAACCCGCATTGCGTGGTGCTGCTCGACGAAATCGAGAAGGCTCATCCGGATCTCTACAACATCCTGTTGCAGGTCATGGACCATGGCAAGCTGACCGATCACACCGGCAAGTCGGTGGATTTCCGCAATGTCATCCTGATCATGACCTCGAACGTGGGTGCCGCCGAGCTGGCCCGCAGCCCGATCGGCTTTGGCCGCAAGCGCGAGCAGGGCGACGACGAGGATGCGATCAACCGCACCTTCACGCCCGAGTTCCGCAACCGTCTGGATGCGATCATTTCCTTCGCCCCGCTGCCGCGCGAAGTCGTGCGTCGCGTGGTCGAGAAGTTCGTCCTCCAGCTCGAAGGCCAGCTGGCCGAGCGCGGTGTCACCATCGTGCTGCAGCCCGAGGCCGCCGACTGGCTGGCCGAGCGCGGCTATGACGAGCGCATGGGCGCGCGCCCGCTGGGCCGCGTCATCCAGGAGCACATCAAGAAGCCACTGGCCGAGCATGTGCTGTTCGGGGAACTGGTCAATGGCGGCACGGTCACCGTTGCCGTGCTGGGCGAGGGCCCCGACGCCAAGCTCGAGCTGATCGCGGTGCCCCCGCGCCCCGCCAAGCCCAAGGCCCTGCCCAAGCCGAAGAAGCCCAAGGCAACGGCCGAAAAGAGCTGATGCGGACGAGGTTATGAAGATGAACAAGAGGCCCGGAGCGATCCGGGCCTTTTTTGTTGCGCGGTCGCAGCTTGACGCAGGTCAAGGTGGTTGGGGCAGCGTGGGTGTAGCGTGCCTGCCGGGAGGATGAAGCGGAAAGGCAGGCACATCATGGCCGACGAGTTTACGAGACTGACCACGAGAAGCGGAATGGAGCTGCGGGTGCGCCCCGCGCGCCTGGGCGACGAAGTCGCCCTGACCAAGTTCTTTGCTGACGTCACCGCCGAAGACCGGCGCTTCCGCTTTCTGAGCATGGTGCGCGTGGGCAACGAGCATGTGGCGGCAATGACCCATGTCGACCACCGGCAGACCGAGAGCTTCGTGGCTTTCGCGACCGACAGCGACAGGATCGTGGGTGCGGCCATGCTGGCTTGCGACCCGGCCCTGGAGACTGGCGAGGTCGCCATCTCCGTGCGCGGCGACCACAAGAATCGCGGCATCGGCTGGGCGCTGCTGTGCCATGTCGAGGCCTATGCCAAGGCCAAGGGTGTGAAGCGGCTGATGAGCATCGAGAACCGCGCCAACAAGTCAGCCATTCAGATCGAACAGGAACTGGGCTTTGATGCATCGTCCTACGATGGCGACATGACCCTCGTCGTGCTGCAGAAGGGCTTGGCCGCCTAGGCAAGGGCCCCGGTAGAGCGTGCGCCGGTTCTCAAGGTCGAGGCCGGCGTCGATCTCATTCGTCTCGTCCCCGCCGGGCGCAGCACGTGTCTCATCGAGAGTGATCTTGGTCAGCCAGGGCAAGATTTTTCGCTTCTGGACGGTTTGCCCGGCGCATCTGCCGCCCGGTGGTGGCGCCGCTGCCCTATGAGGGGCCGGGTGCGCCCTATCAGGAGATCGAAATCCAGTTCGGGCTGGATCGCTAGGGCAGGCCGGCATGGCCCGTCGTGCCCGTGCCGCCTGTCACGCCAGCGTCACCAAGCTCTTCTATCGAAGTAATGTTACATCATTACGGAGACTGGCCGATGCTGCGCCCCACCCTTGTTGCCCTGTTGTGCCTGCTGCCGCTGCAACCGGTGCTGGCGGAGGATGAGCATGACCATGTGGCCAGCGTTGGCAGCCTGAGCGTGGTGCATCCCTGGGCGCGGGCCGCCGCGGCCGGTGGCGATACGCTGGTGTTCTTCGAGATCGACAATGGTGGCGCCGCCGTGCAGCTGGCCGGTGCGGCCACCGCCGTCGCGGCCGGTGTCGAGATCGTCGGGGCGACGCTGGGCAATGATGGCACTTTGACCTACCAGAGCGTGGGGCCGGTGCAGATCGCGCCCGGACATTTTGCGCTGGAGCCCGAGGGGCTCGGGCTGCGCCTCTCCGGCCTGACGCAGGCGCTGGTGCAGGGCGATGACTTAGCGCTGACGGCAAACTTCGGCACGGGCGCGCCCCTGGCGCTGCATGTCGAAGTCGAGGCTGCCGACGCCAAGGCGCATAGCCATGCCGGCCACAGCCACTAGCATCTGAAGCAATCCGAACCCGGCGGAGAGGCGTAGCTTCCTGGCTCCGCCGGGCTTCTGGTGGGGGAGTCGCGTCAGCGGCTCCCCTTGTCCTATCGCAGGCCGTCGACGACCGGCCGGCGATAGATCAGCACAGCGGGCAGGCTGGCCAGCACCAGGCCCAGCGCCACCAGGGCGCCGACCAGGCGGAATTCGCTGCTGCCGATCTCGGCCCGCATGGCGACCCCGGTTTGGTTGGCCAGCAGTTCGGAGACAATGGCGGCAACGCCCCAGCCGAGCAGCAGGCCCGCGATGGCCCCGGTGACGATGAGCGCGGCGACATAGACCCAGACGGTCGCAAAGACGAAGCCGCGTGACGCCCCCAGCGCCCGCAGCACGGCAAATTGCCGGCGCTGCAGATCGAGAATGGCCACGATCCCGGCCAGGATCGCCGCGACCACCAGGGCCTGGGCCGCCAGGGTCAGCGCACTCATGATGGCAGTGGCGTCGCCCAGCAGCGCATAGAGTTCGACCAGCACTTCTGCGGGAAAAAACGCCGTCGACTGCGGGGTGCGATAGGCGCCGCGCAGGCCATAGGCGGCCGACACGTCCACCGGCTTGACCACCACGGCGGGCAGGCCGGGCAGGCTGTCGGGGTCAAAGGGCGGGCCGATGTGGCTGTCGCCGGGCCGGTGGCCGGTGCCCAGGCCATGGGCCGACCAGTTGTATTCGATCGGCACCACCACGGCGCGGTCCCAGGGCGTGCCCGTGGGCTGCATGCGGCCAGTGATGGTGATGGTGGGGTGGTCGCCGTCGCCGCCGGGAACAGCAGCGCCGGCGGCGATGGCGTCGGCGGCGGCATCGGCATCGGTGCCGGTGGCGCCGCCATGGCCGTGCGACACCTCTAGATGGTCGCCGACGGCATGGGGCGACAGGGCGCCGACCACGGCCTCGTCGAGCGCTGTAAAGACGCGGCCCTCGGCCAGGCCGCCCGACAGATGCTCGACAAAGGCGGCGGTGGTGCCCACGACCGGCGCATCGCCAATGGCGTCCCCAAAGCCGATCGGAGCGACGAAGTCGGCCTGGTCGTCTTCGAGCAGCAGGCGGGTGATGGCCGGATCGAGCAGCGGCACGGCGCTGGGGTCGAGATAGACGGTGGAGAACAGCACGTCATTGTGGCTGCCGGGCGCAGCAACGATGAGGTCGAACTTGTCGGCGGCGCGGGCACTGCCCAGGCGCAGGGCGCGTTCCTGGGCGGAAATGGCAATGCCCAGGGCGACGGTCAGCGCGACAATGGCGATGAACAGGATGGCGGTGAAGCGGTTGCGGCGCAGCGAGGCCCAGGCAATGGGAAAAGGGTTCATGCGGTCGCCTCGCTCTGGCGGGTGCGGCCATGTTCGAGCAGCACAGTGGTGCCGGCCTGGGCGCGCAGGGCGGCATCATGGGTGGCCACCAGCACGGTGCGGCCCTGGTGCAGCGCCAGATCGCGTAACGCAGCGATGACGGTTTGGCCGGCGGCGGCGTCGAGGCTGGCGGTGGGTTCATCGGCAAAGATGACAGCGGGGTCGCCGATCAGCGCCCGGGCAATGGCGACGCGCTGCTGCTCGCCGCGTGACAGCAGCGCCACATGGGCGCGACGCTGCGGCACCTCGAGCTGGTCAAGCAAGGCGATGGCGCGGGGCCGGGCCGCCTTGGCCGAGACATGGTCGAACCACACCGGCACCAGCACATTGTCGAGCGGGCTCAGTTCCTCGATCAGGTGAAAATTCTGGAAGATGAAGCCGGCGTGCCGGCGGCGCCAGCGGTCGCGCTGGCTCTCGCCGAGCCGGGCAAGATCCTGGCCGGCCCAGGTGACGCTGCCGGCATCGGGGCGCAGCAGGCCCGACAGCAGATAGAGCAGGGTGGACTTGCCCGAGCCGGACGGACCAGCCAGGGCCGTCAGCGTACCCGGCGCCAGGGTCAACTCTGGCAGGTCAATAATGCCTTCGCCGGCAAAGGCGAGGCGCAGGCCAGAGGCGGCCAGCGGCAGTCCGGGCATGGTGCGCTTTCAGAGGCGGGTATAGGTGGTCTCGAGCAGGCGCACCTTGCTGACAAAGCCGGTTGCCGCGTCGGTCTTGACGCCAGTGTCAAAAATGCCTTCCACCCGGATCAGGTTGGAGAAGCGGGTGAATTCCATGTCGCCCTCGAAATAGGAGACGACAATATCATCGGGCCAGTCCGCCGCATCGTTGCAGAAGGGGCAGGTGGCCATGGGAATCTTGGTCAGCACGAAGAAATTGATTTCGGGCTTGAGCGGCGGCGCCATGTAGCCGGTCATTTCGATGCGCTGGCCCTGCAGGGCCATGGCGGTCTCGGAGAGCTCCTTGCCGCGCGCATACATGTCGCGGAAGCGCAGGCTGGGCGTGTTAGCAAAGGCCGGGGTGATGCCGGCCAGGAGAGGCGCCGTGGCGAGGGCGCCAAGAAAATTGCGTCTGTCCATGAGCGTGATCCTTCCCGCTGTTGCACCTCCAGAATAGCGCGGCTGGACGGCATGCGTGTGACACTCACGCTGTCTGTGAAACGGCAAGGCCGCCGGCGTGAACCGGCGGCCCCGATGGTCGCGCTGCCTATCTGGCAGCGTTTTACTTGGCGGCGTTCAGTTCAAGCGCCTTGGCCATGACGTGGTAGATCATGTTCTGCTCGATGACACCGTCGAACAGGTAGCTCTGCGGGCCCTGGGCGAAGATGGTGACGTCGTCGCCGGCATGGCTTTCCGAACCCATGGGGATCAGCGCCTGCTGCAGGAAGTCGATATCGGTAGTGTCGACATCCTTGAGGTCAGCGCGGATGGTCAGCGGGGCATCGGCATCGGCGCCTTCCGGACGGGTCGGGGGATTGGCTTCGTCATAGGACGCAGCGCCCGGGCCGTTCATGTAGCCCAGGGTGGTATAGGCCTTGCCGTCGTCAGCGGTGCCGGCGAGCCCCAGGATCGGGTTGCCACGCACCGGGTAGCCGGCAATGCTGAAGACGTGGCTGTGGTCAGCGGTGACCAGGATCAGCGTGTCTTCGGGGTTCACGGCGTCATAGGCAGCCTGCACGGCTTCGGACACTGCGATGGTGTCGGTCAGGGCGCGGGCGGCGTTGCCGGCGTGGTGGGCGTGGTCGACACGGCCACCTTCGACCATCAGCACGTAGCCGGCGTCGTTCTTGCTCAGGATCTCGATGGCCTTGGTGGTCATCTCGGCGATCGAGGGTTCGCCACCGGCATCCTTGGCGCGGTCGGCTTCATACTGCATGTGGCTGCCGTTGAAGAGGCCCAGCACGCGGGTGGTGTCGGCGCCCAGGGCGTCGAAGCCTTCCTGGTTCCACACATAGGCGCCGTCATTGTGCTTGGCCTGCCAGTCAGCGATCAGGTCGCGGCTCTTGCGCGCGCCCGTCTTGGTCTCGTCTTCGGGATCCTTCTGGCTGTCGAGCATGAAGTTGGCGCGGCCGCCGCCGAAGACGACTTCAAAGCCGTCACCGAACGACCAGTCGACCAGCTGCGATGCAATGTCGGCGCACTTGCCAGCGGCATCTTCGGGCAGCTGGGTGTCGTTTTCCCAGTCGCGGGCCACGGTGTGGGCATAGGCGGCAGCCGGGGTGGCGTGGGTGATGCGAGCGGTGGAGATCACGCCGGTGGCAAGGCCGGCTTCCTCGGCCTGTTCGAAGATCGACTTGGTGGTCGAGCCGGCCTGGCTCGCGCAATCTTCCAGCACGGCGGTCTGGTCGACACCGATGGTGCCGTTCAGCGCCTTGATGCCCGAGGTGATGGCAGTGGCGGTCGGCGCAGAATCGGCAACCTGGCTGTCATGGGTATAGGTCTTGACCAGGGCGGTGTGCGGCAGCAGCTTTTCGAAGGCGAGCGAATGGCTCTCGCCGTCGACGCCGGCATTCTGGCCTTCCAGGATACGGGCGGCGGTGATGGTGGGAACAGACATGCCATCAACGATGAACATGATGACGTTCTTGGCCTTGCCGGTGTTGGGCTTGACGGCTTCCTTGGCGGCCAGTTCAGCCTGGGCGGCGAGGAAGTAGCTGTCATCAGCCTGCGGCAGAGTCGACTGGGCAAAGGCGGGAACCGTGAGAGCGATCACGGATACGCCAGCCACAAGGGCACGGGCGAAAGAGGTCATGGGAGCTTCCTGGGTGTCGTTGAACGGCCGTAACACGGCTGCGTGAACACTAGGCAGAGCCAATGACAGATCGATTGCAGCTGTGTGACGGTTCGGTCAAAGGTCCGGGCAGGGCCGTCTCAGCGGCACGCTGCCACCGGTCCATGGCCGTGCTAGCCGATCACCTTGCCTGGCCGCCGCACCAGGAACGCGATCAGGAACCCGGTATAGACCGCCACGGGTACCAGCAGGGCCCAGAGCCCCAGCGCTGCATAGCCCAGGCCGCCGAGCATGCCGCCCAGCAGCAGCGAGGCCCAGACCAGCACATGCTGGGCCCAGCGCCAGGGTGGCGCCTGGCGGGCGAGGGCGCGGGCGAGGTCCTGCCCGGCCGCAAAGAGCGTGCCGGTGACAAAGGTGGTGCCCAGCCGCACCGAGCCGGTGGAAGGCAGGATGGCGTTCTGCGCGCCGGCCCCTGCCGCCAGGATCAGGATGACCTGAGCGGCCGGCACGCCCAGCGCCGCCAGCGCCAGCGTGATCACAAAGGCTGCCAGCACCAGTGCCGTCACCGCGCCCGAGCCCCAGCGCGGTCCCGCCTTGATGGCCACGAGCGAGCCGGCGACGCTGCCGAGGAAAAACAGCATCACCAGCGTGGCGGTGAGCCCCACCACCGCCCAATTGCCCAGTGCCAGCGCATCGCCCAATTGGGTGGTGTTGCCGCTCATGAAGGAGGTGAAATGGCCGCTGAGCTCAATAAAGCTCACCACATCGGCAAAGCCGGCGGCGGCAGTGAGCAGCAGGCCCAGGCTGAGCTGCGGCGTGGGGGTCAAGGTCGACTCCGGTTGCGGGGTAGGACCGGACACTGGCAAGCCCGCCGGGCCGATGCAAGGGTCTTGTGCGGGGGACGGCAAGTCGGGCAGGCTTGCCGCTGAACCAAAGCCAGAGCCGGACACCGGCCGGGGGGAGACGAGATGCGGTCTGTGCGGCTGGAAGCCATTCGCGCCATGGCGCTGCGCGAGGTGCCAAGGCCCGTGGCCGGGCCGGGCGAGGTGCTGGTGCGCGTGCTGGCCGCCGGCATCTGCGGCTCGGACCGGCACATGTACAAGGGCGAATATCCCACCGGGCGGCCGGTGACGCTGGGGCACGAGTTCTGCGGGCGTGTCGAGGCGGTGGGGAAAGGCGTGCGTGGCTTTGCCGGCGGCGAGCTGGTGACGGTCGATCCCAATATCGCCTGCGGCACCTGTCCCGCCTGCCGGGCGGGGCGGGTCAATCTCTGTGACAATCTCCTCGCCATCGGCGTGTTCCGCGACGGTGGCTTTGCCGACTATGTCGCCGTGCCGGCGCAGCAGGCCTTTGTGCTGCCCGAGGAGCTCGATCCCGTGCATGGCGCCTTCAGCGAGCCGCTGGCGTGTTGCCTCCATGCCCTCGATGTCGCGCGCATCGTGCCGGGCAGCACGGTGGCTGTGCTGGGCGGTGGGGTGATTGGCCTGCTCATGGTGCAATTGGCGCGGCTGGCCGGGGCGGCAGAGGTCGTGCTGGTCACCCGCCAGGCGTCGCGGCGGGCACTGGCGCTGGAACTAGGCGCGACGGTGGCCGTCGACCCGGCAGCGGGCGATGTGGTCGCCGCCGTGCGCGCCCTGAATGGTCACGGCGTCGATGTGGTGCTCGAATGCGCCGGTGTGCCCGAAACACTGCAACAGGGGCTGGGCATGCTGGCGCGCGGCGGGGCGCTGGTGCTGTTCGGCGTCACGCCGTCTGGCGTCGAAGTCCCGGTGCGGCCGTTTGATCTCCTCGTCAACGAGATCCGGCTCGAAGCCGCCTATCTCAATCCGCACACCCATGCCCGCGCCGCTGCCATGGTGGCCAGCGGCGTGCTCGAGCTCGACCGGCTGGTCACCCATGTCATCGGGCTCGAAGACGTCGCGGCGGTGGTCGGCGCCGCGCCGCAGAGGGGCGAAATCAAGGTCATCGTGCGGCCCTGAGTCTGGCCCCGCGCGGCGTCCCATTCGTCAACGCGCCGGCAATCTTTCCTAACGCTTTGCTAACCAAAGCGGGCCAATCCCCGTTGTTCCCGCTGTGCGCACTGGACAGGAACAAACAAGGAACTTATAAGAACATTATAGCAACACGGGAGATGCAGATGCTCACTTTCATCAAGGACTTCGCCGCATTCGTCACGCTGGGCGCCTTCACCATCGGGTCGCTGACCTGGATGGATGTGCTGACCCGACTCGTGTGACCGTGGCTGTGGATTGCGGCCCGCGGACAGTATGATCCTGGTCCCGGGCCGGTCATAAAGGTTCCATCATGCCAGGCCCCGGTTTTATCCATCTTCACGTCCATTCCGCCTATTCGCTGCTCGAGGGCGCGTTGCAGCTTGAGACCATTCTCAAGCTCGCCGCCGCCGATGAGCAGCCGGCGCTGGGCATTGCCGATACCGGCAATCTGTTCGGGGCGCTGGAATTCTCCGAAAAGGCCAGCAAGAAGGGCATCCAGCCGCTGGCCGGGGTGGAGCTCGCCATCGATTTTGCGGCCGCCGAGGAGCGCGTCAGCGAGCGTGGCCACAGCGCCTGGTCGGGCAAGTCCAGCGTCGTGCTGCTGGCCCAGACGGAAGCCGGCTTTGCCAATCTCTCCCGCCTCGTCTCGCAATCCTATATCGAGGGCGATGGCGGCGTGGCCCGGGCGCAATTGGGCTGGCTGACGCCGGAGCGCTTGGAAGGGCTGATCTGCCTCAGCGGTGGGCCCGAAGGGGCCATCGACATGGCCTTTGCCCAGGGGCAGGACGGCAACGCCATCAAGCGGCTCGACCGGCTGGCGGAGCTCTTCGGGGATCGTTTCTATATCGAGCTGCAGCGGCATGGCCGGGTGCAGGAGGCCGCTGTCGAGCCGCGTCTGGTCGATTATGCCTATCGCAAGGGCATTCCGCTGGTCGCCACCAACGAGCCCTTCTTCAAATCGGTCAAGGAATTCGAGGCGCATGATGCGCTGCTGGCCATTGCCGGCGGCACCGTGCTGGCCCAGACCGAGCGGCGCAAGCTCAACGACCAGTACTATTTCAAGACCCGCGCCGAAATGGCGTCGCTATTCTCCGATCTGCCCGAGGCGCTGGAGTCTTCGGTCGAGATCGCGCGGCGCATTTCCTATCGCCCGCGCACGCGCAAGCCGATCCTGCCCAAATTCGCCGCCGCGCCTGACCTGAGCGATGCCGATGCCGTGGCCGCCGAGGCCGATGCGCTGCGCGCCATGGCCGAGGAGGGGCTGCGCAATCGCCTGGCCAATCCCGGCCCGGCGCCGGGCAAGACGGCCGAGGAATATTGGGAACGGCTGGAGTTCGAGCTGGGCATCATCCAGTCCATGAAGTTCCCCGGCTATTTCCTCATCGTGGCGGACTTTATCCGCTGGTCCAAGGCGCAGGGCATTCCGGTGGGGCCGGGCCGCGGCTCGGGCGCCGGCTCGCTGGTGGCCTATGCCACCACCATCACCGATCTGGACCCGCTGGCCTACAACCTGCTGTTCGAGCGCTTCCTCAATCCGGAACGCGTGTCGATGCCGGACTTTGACATCGACTTCTGCCAGGATCGCCGCGAAGAGGTGATCCGCTATGTGCAGCGCAAATACGGCACCGAGCAGGTCAGCCAGATCATCACCTTCGGAACGCTGCAGGCCCGCGCCGTGCTGCGCGACGTCGGTCGCGTGCTGCAGATGCCCTATGGTCAGGTCGACCGCATCTGCAAGCTCGTGCCGGCCAATCCGGCCGATCCCTGGTCCATCGAGCGCACCATGAACGAGGTGCCGGCCTTCAAGCAGATGGCCGACGAGGACGAGACCGTCGCCGATCTGGTGGCCATTGCCAAGAACCTCGAGGGCCTGTTCCGTCACGCCTCGACCCATGCCGCCGGCATCATCATCGGCGATCGGCCGCTGCAGGATCTGGCGCCGCTCTACCGCGATCCGCGTTCGGACATGCCGGTGTGCCAGTACAATATGAAGTGGAGCGAGGCGGCGGGCCTGGTCAAGTTCGACTTCCTCGGCCTCAAGACGCTGACGACGGTGCAATATGCCGTCAACATGGTCAATCTCGATGGCGGCAGCTTCCGCATCGAGGATATCCCGATCAACGACAAGGCCACCTACGAGCTCTATGCCCGGGGTGACACCTTTGGTGTGTTCCAGGTGGAAGGCGCCGGCATGCGCCGGGCGTTGCTCGACATGAAGCCGGACCGTTTCGAGGACATCATCGCCATCGTGGCGCTCTATCGCCCCGGTCCGATGGACAATATCCCGCTGTTCTGTGACCGCAAGCACGGCCGCGAAGAGGTGGAATATCCCCATCCCGACCTCTCCAAGGTGCTCGACGAGACCTATGGCATCATCGTCTATCAGGAGCAGGTGATGCAGATCGCCCAGCTCCTCTCGGGCTATTCGCTGGGCGAAGCCGATATGCTGCGCCGCGCCATGGGCAAGAAGATCAAGGCCGAGATGGATGCGCAGCGCGAGCGCTTCCGCGAGGGCGCCATCAAGCATGGCCTCAAGCAGAGCCTGGCCGACACGATTTTCGACCTGCTCGCCAAGTTCGCCAACTATGGCTTCAACAAGAGCCATGCGGCCACCTATGCGCTGGTCAGCTATCAGACGGCCTATCTCAAGGCGCATTACCCCCATGAGTTCCTGGCCGCGTCGATGACGCTGGACATGGGCAATACCGACAAGCTCGCCGAGTTCCGCAGCGAGGCCAAGCGCAACAAGATCGAGCTGGTGCCGCCCTGCGTCAACCGCTCGGCGGTGGTGTTCTCGGTCAAGGACAAGAAGATCCTTTATGGCCTGTGCGCCGTCAAAGGCGTCGGCCGCCAGGTCGCCGAGCATATCGTCGAGGCCCGCGGCGATACCCCGTTCAAGGATCTCAGCGATTTCGCCCGCCGGGTCGATCCGCGCATCCTCTCCAAGCGCACGCTGGAGACGCTGGCCAATGCCGGCGCCTTCGACACCATCGTACCGCGCCGCGAAGATGCCTTTGCCGCCATCGAGGCGGTGATGGGCATGGCCCATTCGCTCACCGCCGAGCGCAGCGAGGGGCAGTGGAACATGTTCGACGTGGGCGAGCCCGAGCCCATCCGCATGCCGGCGGGCGTGCCGGCCTGGTCGACCACCGAGCGCGCCGATCGCGAGCTCAGCGCCATCGGCTTTCACCTTTCGGCCCATCCGCTCGATGCCTATTCGGACATGTTCGAGCGGCTGCGCGTGCAACGCTGGGGCGATTTCGAGCGGGCGGTGAAAGACGGGGCCAGCGCCGGGCGCCTGGCCGGCACCATCAGCGGCCGGCAGGATCGGCGCACCCGCAAGGGCACGCCGATGATGATCCTGACGCTGTCCGATCAGTCGGGCAGTTTTGAAGTCATTGCCTTTTCCGAGCAGATCAACGAATTCGGCGCCATTCTGCAGCCGGGCAAGTCGGTGATCCTGCAGGTAGGCGCCGACGAGCGCGCCGAAGGCGTCAGCCTGCGGCTGCTCTCCGCGCAACCCATCGATGGCATCGAGGATCGCATCGAGCGCCGCCTGACCGTCTTTGCCGCCGACGCCAAGGCCCTGGCCCCCATCAGCGCCCAACTCAAGCGCGGCGGCGAGGGCAGCGTCAATTTCGTCGTCATCCGCGACGGCGGCGCCCGCGAATACGAAATCGAACTCCCCGGCACCTACCGCCTGACCTCAGAAGTCGCCGGCGGCATCAAGGCGCTCGATGGCGTGACGGATGTGCGGTTTCATTGAGGACTGAGCTGGCGCTAGAGGCGCTGGCAGCTTGCGCCCCCAATGCGGTCGTTCAACCGGTCTTCGAGGTTTGCTCAAAGCTGCAGTAGTCACACGATTTCCACCGATAGGCAGGCTGCGTCGCCCGCATACAGGAGTGGCGCCACAACAGCGATTAGGCAGTCCAGCTACAACCTCTGCGCGACCCCGAGGTTAAAATTCGGAAGCGCAAATCGATGTTACGAACTCTGTATTTGAACTGTTGTGAGGCTATCCAGTTGTCGCCGTGTTGCGTACAACAATTCCAAGTTGGGGGGGCGGCATGCAGGCGAGCCAAAACAAGAAATACGCAATTCTGACCCGAATTCTCGATGAATACGTTCGAGAGGGACAAGGCGTCAAGAGACGCCGATCGTTGTTCGACACGACAACCGAGGAGAAGCAAAACCAAGCCAGGGCCAGAGCGTTCATCCATCTCTATTTGGCGTCTACCTATGGGCTCCTGGACTTCGAAGATCGAGAGTCTACAATTACCGATGCGAGCAATGATGGCGGTATCGACGGCTACTTCATCGACGCTGACAACAAAATTATAGATGTAATACAATCGAAATTCAGGGTGGGATCCAGCAATTTTGAATCGAAGAACATCAGCCCCGAGGAGCTGCTGGCGATAGACTTAGACCGCATCCTCGCCGGACATCTCGAGAACGCAGAGGGGAAGAAATACAATGGATATATTCACGCCTTTGTCGAGAAGGTTCAAAAGGTACCCGATATCGCTCGATACAAAACCAGGGTCACGATTTTGGCCAACGTCAAGTCAGAGCAGTACCCGCTGGCCCAGCGCCTGTTTCAAGGTGATCAGATCAACATCGTCAACTTCGAAAGATGCTACAGCGAGTTGGTCATGCCCACGATTAGGGGCGAGCAGCATTACTCCTCCAGCCTTAGACTCCAAATCGATCTAAGCAATAAGTCAAATTATTCGAGATTGAGTGCGGAGATTAACACGGCCCATGGCCCAAGCGAAGTAACCGTCGTCCTCGTTCCAACTCTTGAAATTGCTCAGATAACCTCGCGCTTCAAGAATTCTATACTGCGCTATAATCCTCGGTCGTATCTGGAATTCAAAGAACAACGGACCAACGAAGGCATCCGCGAGAGCATTGTCAGCGTTGAGACGGGTGAATTTGCTATCCTTAATAACGGCATCACCATGGTGTCCGACGATACCTACGTAAGCGAGCGCGTCGGAACCAAGAACAAAGCCCAAATTGAAATTGTGAATCCTCAGATCATCAACGGTGGTCAGACAGCATTCACTTTGGCGCGGATCTATGACGAAAGCTCAGACATCGAAAGGGCACGGCTTTTTGCTGGCAAAGAAGTGGTCTTGCGGATCATCACGTTGCCACAGGTTGACGAGGCATCGAAAAAGACCCTGATCCTCAGCATATCTTCAGCAACGAACTCACAAACAGCAGTCTCATACGTCGATCGGACCGCGAGCAACGACGGAAACCGGCAAGTGGCCGAGGTGGTCTTTGCTAAAACCGGGCTACTATACGAGCCGAAACGGGGCGAGTATGCGGATGCCTTACGCAGCGGGTTCATCACCGAGAACGACATAGTCGACAGAACAATCTTTACTCGCCTCATGAGTGTTGCGAACGGGCGATATGCTTTGGCGGTTGAGCGGCGGATCATGAGAAGTACGGGGGGCATTATCCCACCGGCCATGGACGGGGCCGTGATTGACAGATTTCTCGAGCTTCACACTATTTACTCACAGATCACCAAACTGAGGCCGTGGAGCACTGCCGCAGACAAGGTAACCAACGATTTGGCTTTCACGGTTTTGGTTCGCGGGCTGCTACAAAGACGACGGCAGGACGGACTTACCGATTGGCTGCCCCGGGTGATCGCAGAAGCACGAGAACTGGTTCCTGACTTTGAGCTTTGGGCCAGCGAAAACGTAGAAGAATTCATGACTACACGTTTGGACAAAACCACCCAAGTGCAGAAGAAGTCCTTTGCACACGGACGTTGGCGGAAGAGCGCCCGTTACGTGAATGACGTGGACGACTATGTGAGGCTGCTGGAAATTACGACGGATGAGGTCGGGCCTGAGACCGCCACCCTGCTTAATGGCGGCGCCAACTAGACAACATCCAGCAACCACACCGATCTGCGGTCTCATAGGTGGCCAACGTCTGCTGCCGAGAGAACTCGCCTAAGACCCGCCATTCCGCTAGCCACCCCATTTCCGACGCAACCCTGCACCCTCGCGCCTTACCCCCCTTATCCCCACCCCCAAATTCCCATGCCACACTCGCCCCGTTGCCCACCACGGAGCCCGGTCATGACGAGTGATCCAGCGTGGGGACTGCCGGGTGGGGCATGGGTCGCCAGGCTCCCGCATGGATGCTGACCACCAGCCGGACACTGTCCGAGGAAGAGGGCGCGGAGCCGCTTCGGATGGATTGTCCAACCCGAAAGGGCGGCTGCTCGATGCGTGTGTGAAAAATCCGGCGCGGTGGCGGGGCGCGAGCCTCTTCTCTTTCCACCACAATCCCGAGGCCAGCGCCTCGCCACCGCTGCTCTACCCCGAAACCGCGTTCAGGCGGCGCTTTGGCTTGCGCTTCATCCGGGCGGACCAGGCTCATGCCAGGCATGGGTTCACACCGGCGGTCGAAAACCCCGTGCCTTGTTCGTCGTCCTGCTGCCGGCTGCTGACACGTCTCGTCAGTCCGCCGGTGCATGGATACACTCAGCTTGCGTGTCCGCATGGCGCGCGGTTGACGGATAAAGGGCGAAGACGATGAAGCCGTTTCACCAAATCCTGGCCAATAACCTTGTGGCCAATGTCACCAATTTCACGGTCTGGTTCGCCATCACGTTCTGGACCTATCTCGAGACCCAGTCGGTGTTCGCGACCGGCATGATTGCCGGCGTCTATCTGGTGTTCACGGCGGCCTTCGGGTTCTGGTTCGGCTCGATCGTGGATCACAATGCCAAAAAGACGGCCATGCTGGCGTCGAGCCTGGTTTCGGCACTGTTCTATGCCGCAAGCCTGGTGCTGCTGCTGCTGGAGCCGGAGGGGGCCTTTGCCAATCCCTATGGCCCCTATCTCTGGGCCTTTGTGCTGCTGGTTATGCTGGGGGTGATTGCCGGCAATATCCGCTCGATTGCCCTGACGACGCTGGTAACGATCCTGATTGCCGAAGAGGAGCGCGACAAGGCCAATGGCCTCGTCGGCATGGTCTCGGGCATCGGCTTTCTCACCACCTCGGTGATCTCGGGCTTTCTGGTGGCCTATACCGGCATGCTGGGCGTGATCAGCCTGGCCCTTGGCTTCACCATTCTGGTGCTGCTGCATCTGGGCCTGGTGCGCATTGACGAGGGGCGTGTGGCGCCGAGCGCCGAGCATCCCGAGGCCCCCCGGCGCGTCGATATCGCCGGCACCATTCGGGTGATTTCAGCCGTGCCGGGCCTGTTTGCCCTGATCCTTTTCGCCTGCTTCAACAATTTCCTTGGCGGCATCTTCATGGCCCTGCTCGATGCCTATGGCCTGTCGCTGGTCAGCGTCGAGGTCTGGGGCCTGACGTTCGGCGCGCTCTCCACCGCCTTCATCCTGAGCGGCATCATCATTGCCCGGACCGGGCTGGGCAAGAACCCGCTGCGCACGCTGCTCATGGTCAATCTCATCACCTGGTCGGTGTGCTGCGTCTTCACGCTGCAGGCCTCGATCTGGCTGCTGGCCGCCGGCTGTTTCGTCTGGATGCTGCTGGGGCCCTATGCCGAGGCGGCGGAGCACACGACGCTGCAAAAGGTCGTGCCGCTGGAGCGGCAGGGCCGGGTGTTCGGCTTTGCCCAGTCCGTCGAGCAATCGGCCTCGCCGGTGACGGCCTTCCTTATCGGCCCGCTCACCCAGTTCGTGGTGATCCCCTTCATGACCGACGGGGCAGGGGCACAATCGATCGGTAGCTGGTTCGGTACCGGTCCCGACCGCGGCATGGCGCTGGTGTTCACCCTTGCCGGCGTGGTCGGCGTGGTGGTGACCATCATCGCCTTCAATTCGCGCCCCTATCGCGATCTGTCGCGCGCCTATGCCGCGGGCGACGATGGCGATGCCAGCGGCGGGGCAGCGGTGGCCAGCCCGTCCTGAGCCATCGCGGCTGGCCAATCGGGCAGGGGATGCGGGTTGCTCTTGCCCTTTGTGGCCAGTTCCCCTATATGCGCGATGCGTTTGACTGCGTGTCAGCGCGATTTCACACACGAGACGGGCTTTTCGGGGAACCGGGAAACCATCCGGTGGCGGGCAACCGTCGCAACGTTTCGTGGAGGCATCAACCGGTAAACAAGGAGCAGCCCACATGGCACTGCCCGATTTCTCCATGCGCCAATTGCTTGAAGCTGGCGTCCACTTCGGTCACCAGAAGCACCGCTGGAACCCCAAGATGGAACGCTACATCTTTGGCGTTCGCAACGACATTCACATTCTCGACCTGAGCCAGACCGTGCCGGCCCTGAGCCGCGCGCTGCAGCTGGTCTCCGACACCGTGGCCGATGGCGGCCGCGTGCTGTTCGTGGGCACCAAGCGCCAGGCCGCTCCGCTGGTGGCCGATGCGGCCAAGCAGTCGGCCCAGTATTTCGTCAACTCCCGCTGGCTGGGCGGCACGCTCACCAACTGGCAGACGATCTCCAAGTCCATCGCCCGCCTGCGTGAACTCGAAGGCATGAGCGAAGACGAGCTGGCGCTGCGCACCAAGAAGGAGCGCCTGATGATGAGCCGCGAGCAGGAACGCCTTGAGCGTGACCTGGGCGGCATCAAGGACATGGGCAACCTTCCCTCGCTGCTGTTCGTGATCGACACCAACAAGGAAGCCAATGCGATCAAGGAAGCCCGTCGCCTGGGTATCCCGGTCGTGGCCATCGTTGACACCAATTGCGATCCCGACACCGTCGACTATGCCATCCCCGGCAATGACGACGCCTCGCGTGCTCTCGAGCTCTATGTCTCGCTGATCTCCAAGGCTGCGATCGACGGCATCGGCCGTTCGTCCTCGGCCCTGGGTGCTGATCTCGGCGCTGCCGATCAGGCTCCGGCCGAAGAGCTCCCGACCGAAGACGCAACCGTCAACTAAGTCTGGTACGTCCAGTCTATTCTTGATTCGAACCATGCGGCCCCGGACAGGGGTCGCCGAAAGGTATTATCATGGTTGAAATTACTGCGGGCCTGGTCAAGCAGCTTCGTGACTCCACCGGCGTGGGCATGATGGACTGCAAGAAGGCTCTTGCCGAGACCAATGGCGACATGGAAGCCGCCGTCGACTGGCTGCGCACCCGCGGCCTGGCCAAGGCTGCCAAGAAGGCCGATCGCGTTGCTGCTGAAGGCCTGGTTGGCGTTGCCACCAATGGCACGTCGGCTGCCGTGGTCGAAGTGAACTCCGAGACGGACTTCGTTGCCCGCAACGAGCAGTTCCAGACCATCGTGGGCACCGTGTCCAAGCTGGCTCTCGACGCCGATGGCGACGTGGTCAAGCTCGGCGAAATGCCGTTCCCCGGCACCGGTCACTCGGTTTCCGCCGAGATCACCGAGGCTGTCGCCAAGATCGGCGAGAACATGGGCCTGCGTCGCACCGCCTTTGTGTCGGTCACCGACGGCGTGGTGGAAAGCTATGTCCACAATGCGGTCAAGCCCGGCATGGGCAAGATCGGCATTCTGGTCGCGCTGGAATCGACCGGCGACAAGGCTGCCCTCTCGACCCTGGGCAAGCAGCTGGCCATGCACATCGCTGCCACCAACCCGCTCTCGATCGATCCCGAAGATCTCGACCAGACGGTTGTGGCCCGCGAGCGCGCCATCATCCTCGAGCAGGTCAAGGAATCGGGCAAGTCCGCCGAGATCGCCGAGAAGATGGTCGATGGCCGCATGCGCAAGTACTTCGAAGAAGTCACGCTGCTGGCCCAGACCTTCGTGATCGATGGCGAGACCAAGGTCCGCGATGCGATCAAGAACGCCGAGAAGGATGCCGGCGCGCCGATCAAGCTGACCCGCTTCGTGCGTTTCGCCCTGGGCGAAGGCATCGAGAAGGTCGAGACCGACTTTGCTGCTGAAGTCGCCGCAACTGCCGGCGTGAAGTAAGCCAATCTGGCGGGCGGGCCCCATGGGTCCGCCTGCCGCTCTCCCGGCGGCCATGTTCTCGCCAGGGATCGAGCATAAAACCCTGCCAAATTCTGATTTTGACCGGCGCCACGCCTTCTGTTGATGGCGCTTTTGCCATAGTGTCTGCCGGGTGCTGCCGGATTCGGCGCCCCTGTGCTCAACTCAAGAAGGGGTTCGCCGATGGCGCCTGCCTACAAACGCGTTCTGCTCAAAGTGTCCGGCGAAGCGCTTTCAGGTGACCAGCAGTTTGGCATTCAGCCCGAATTTCTCGACGCAGTCGCCCAGCAGATCGCCGAAGTGGCCCGCTCTGGCGTGCAGATGGCCATCGTCACCGGCGGTGGCAATATTTTCCGCGGCATGGCCATGGCCGCCAATGGCAGTGACCGGGTCACCGCCGACATGATGGGCACGCTGGGTACCGTCATCAACGCCCTGGCCCTTGCCGGCGCCCTGACATCGATCGGCATCAAGGCCAAGGTGTTCAGCGCCACCACCATGCCTTCGGTGGCCGATACCTATACCGCCCGCGCAGCCAAGGCGGCGCTTGAGGACGGATTCGTCGTCGTCCTGGGCGGCGGCATTGGCAACCCCTTCTTCACCACCGATACCGCTGCTGCCTTGCGCGCGATCGAGCTGGAATGCGATATCGTGCTCAAGGGCACCAATGTCGATGGCGTCTATTCCGCGGACCCCAAGAAGGATCCTCAGGCGACGCGTTATGACCAGATCAGCCATGAAGATGTCATCACGCAGAACCTCAAGGTCATGGATACGGCGGCATTCGCCCTTGCCCGTGACAACAACATGCCGATAATCGTGTATTCTCTGGACGACAAGGAAGGTCTTTCCGGCGTCCTGGCTGGCCGTGTGCGCAGTACTCGCGTCGGCAAGCCGCTCTAGACTGGAAGGAAAACTGTAATGGCCTATGATCTCGCTGACCTCAAGACCCGCATGCAGAAGTCGATCTCGTCGCTGCGCGACGAGTTGTCCGGCCTGCGGACCGGGCGTGCCAGCGCAAGCCTGCTCGAGCCGGTGACGGTGGAAGCCTATGGTTCGCGCATGCCGCTCAACCAGGTCGCGACCGTTACGGTGCCCGAGCCGCGCATGCTCAGCGTCCAGGTGTGGGATCGCAGCATGGCCAATGCCGTCGAGAAGGCCATCCGCGACAGCGGCCTGGGCCTGAACCCGATGGGGGAGGGGCAGATCATCCGCGTGCCGCTGCCCGAGCTCAACCAGGAGCGCCGGCGCGAGCTGAGCAAGGTGGCCCACAACTATGCCGAGGCCGCGCGCGTGGCCGTGCGCCATATCCGTCGCGATGGCATGGATGCGCTCAAGAAGGCCGAGAAAGACAGCGACATGAGCCAGGACGACGCCCGCGTGCAGTCCGACCTGGTGCAGAAGGCGACCGATGCTGCCGTGGCCGAGATCGATCAGATCGTGGCGGCCAAGGAAGCCGAAATCATGCAGGTTTGACGCCGTTCGGCTGCGCTGGGAGGGCGTAGATGTCTTTGGACCCCATCATTGCCAATACGGCCGCGCAGCGCCAGCCGCTGCGCGTCCCTGTGCACATGGGGGTCATCATGGACGGCAACGGCCGCTGGGCGAAGGCCCGTGGCAAGCGCCGCACTGAAGGCCATATCGAAGGCGTCAAGTCGCTCCGCAACTTGGTCGAACTCTGCATCAACTATGGCGTGGCGCATCTGACGGTCTTCAGCTTCTCCTCGGAAAACTGGTCGCGGCCGCGCGAAGAGATCGCATTTATCTTCAACCTGCTGCGGCGCTTTGTTGCGTCAGACCTTCAGCGTCTGATCCGCAACAATGTGCGGGTCCGCATCATCGGCACGCGCGCCGGGCTCGAGGCCTCGCTGCTGCGGCTGATCGATGATGTCGAAGCCAAGACAGCCGGCAATACCGGGCTCGAGCTGATCGTGGCCTTCAACTATGGCGGCAAGGCCGAGATCGTGGAGGCCACGCGGCGCATTGCTGCCGATGTGGCGGCCGGCCGGCTCAAGCCCGAGGATATCACCGAGGACACGATTGCCTCCTCGCTCTACACCAGTGGCATTCCCGATCCCGACCTGATCGTGCGCACCAGCGGCGAGCAGCGCATTTCCAATTTCCTGCTGTGGCAGGCCGCCTATTCCGAGCTGGTATTCGTGGACGAATATTGGCCCGACTTCGACGAGGCGAGCTTCCTGCGCGTGCTTGAGACCTTTGCCCGGCGCGAGCGGCGCTTTGGTGGCATTGAGGCGGCTACGCCTTGAGTGACCCTGCCAATCCTGCGTCTGACTCGTCAAAGCCTGCCCGGCGGTCATGGGCAGACCTTGGCCCGCGGCTGATTTCCGCGCTTGTGCTGATCCTGGTCACGGCCACGGCGCTCTATCTGGGCAGTTATTTTTTTGCGGCGACGGTCGGAGCCGTGTTCGCCGGCGCCTATCGCGAGTGGGAAACCATGGTCTCGCGCGCACCGCTGACGCCGGTCGGCTATGGGCTGATCGGTCTGGTGGCGCTGTCGGGCCTGGCGTTTCCGGCGATCGGTCCGCTGGGCAGCGTGGCCATCATTGGCATAGCCTGCCTGCTGGCACTGGCGGCGCGCGGCGAGGGCATGCTGTGGCGGGTGCTGGGCCTGTGCATCTATGGTGCCATCATCATCGCTGCGCTGATGATGCGCGGCAATACGCTCGATGGGGTTCTGGCCGGCGTCTATCTTGGCACAGTCGTGTGGATGACGGATTCGGCGGCGTTCTTTGCCGGCCGGCAGATCGGCGGCGAGAAGCTGGCGCCGGAGATCTCGCCCTCCAAGACCTGGTCTGGCGCGCTGGGCGGCCTGGCGCTGGGCACCGGGGCAGGGCTGCTGGTCTGGGTGGTTGCCACCGACTCGCCGTGGTGGATCGGGCTGGTTCTGTCGGCAGTGATCAGCGTGCTGGGCCAGTTGGGCGACCTTGGCGAGAGCGCGATCAAGCGCCATTTCCGCATCAAGGACAGCGGCGACATCATTCCCGGACATGGCGGGCTGATGGACAGGCTGGACAGCCTTACATTCGGCGTCTTGCTGGTGCTGCTCGTGGGCGGGCTGCATGCCGGTTTCCATGCGGTCGCACAGGGGCTGCTCTACTGGTAGGCTGAGGCCTGTCAGGACGGACAAGGAATATCATGATCGACTACATCTATTGGCTGCTGTCCTTCGTGGTGCCATTCCTGGCCATCCTGACGGTCATCGTCTTCGTGCACGAGATGGGCCACTACCTCGTCGCGCGCTGGAACGGCATTGCCATCGAGACCTTCTCGGTCGGCTTCGGCAAGGAGTTGATCGGGCGCACCGACAAGCACGGAACCCGCTGGCGGCTCTCGGCAATCCCCCTGGGCGGCTATGTCCGTTTCGTGGGGGACATGAATGTCGCCAGCGCCCCCGACACCGACGCCATCGCGCAGGCCGATCCGACGCTGGCGCCGCGCCTGTTTGCCAACAAGGGCGTGTGGCAGCGCATTGCCGTGGTGGCTGCCGGGCCAATTGCCAATGTCATCCTGACCTTTGTGGTGCTCTATGCGCTGCTTCTGGGCTATGGGCGCTACACCATCCCGCCGGTGATCGGCGATGTCGTGGCTGGGTCGGTGGCAGAGAGCGCGGGCATCGAGCCGGGCGACATTGTTCTGGCCGTGGATGGCTACAAGGTGCGCGGCTTTGAGGACTTCCAGCGCCTGGTGGCGACCAGCCCGGACCGCCAGGTCACCATCGAAATCTCGCGCAACCAGCAGCCGCAGACGATCACGCTGGTGCCGGAGGCAACCAAGGTCGAGGGTCCGTTCGGAAGCGAGCAGCGGATCGGGCGGATCGGGGTCGCGCGGGACGTCAGCGATGGCGATGTGAGTCTGTATCGACCCGACCCGGTCGAGGCGATCGGCATGACCACCGAGGAAATTCGGTTCATCGTGCAGCGCACCGCCGCGTTCATGGGTGATTTTTTCGTCGGCAAGGGTGATGTTCAGCAGCTTGGCGGACCGGTCAAGGTCGCGCGGGTTTCCGGCGAGGTGGCGACTCTGGGAATTGTCGCACTCATAAATCTGATGGCGCTGCTGTCGCTAAATATCGGTTTATTCAACCTTTTGCCTGTACCTATGCTCGACGGCGGACATCTGCTGTACTATCTGATTGAAGCTGTTAGGGGGCGTCCGCTCAGCATGAAGGTTCAGGAGATCGGGTTCCGTATCGGATTTACCCTGGTCCTGAGTCTGATGGTGTTCACGCTCATCAACGATACGCTGTTTGAGTACCTGGGGATCCTGCGTTAACGCCCTGTTAACCTTGGTTCGTAAGGTGTTGCTCGAATACAAGGGCACGAAGCTTTTGCTAACCGCGTCGAGGCTTACACCTTGTCCTTGGTTAAAAAGGCGGTAAAACGGTGTCATGGAGTTATCTTGGGGATCGCTGTGCATGGCGATTCTCTGGGTTCGGTCGCAGAAGGCAAAAATAATATGATCCACCCCACTACGTCGATGCGCGGTGCATTCCTGGCGCTTGCGATACTCGGGGCTGCTCCACTTGCTGGCGCCAGTGTTCCGGTTCTGGGTGTTGCGACTGTGCAGGCGAAGGACCAGCTGGTCGCTTCCGTTCTGTTCGAGGGCAATCGCCGCTTCACCGATGCGCAGCTGCTGACGATGGTTGATGTGTCGGCTTCCGGCATCTTCACCCAGCAGCGTCTGGCAGCCGACACGGAGAGCATCCGTCAGGCCTATGATCGCGAGGGCTTCCGCTCCATCTCGGTGGTGCCGCGGACCGAGGCAACGGCTGACGGTCGTGTGCGTGTGGTGTTCACCATCAATGAAGGCAATCGCGCGGGTATCGCTGCGATCAACTTCACCGGCAACAATTCCATCAATGGCGGCAACCTCAAGGGTGCCATGCTCACCAAGGAAACCGGCTTCCTGAGCTGGCTCCTCAAGGATGACAGCTACGACGAGCAGAAGATCGCCGTCGACCGTGAGCGGATCCGCCTGTACTACGCAAACCGCGGCTACCCGGACACCCAGGTGACCTCGGTTGGCGAGTATGACGCTGCCAAGAACGCCTATTTCATCAATTTCACGATCAACGAAGGCCAGAAGTACTCCTTCTCGCAGGTCGGGATCGAAACCAGCATTCCTGGCCTGAATACCAATGCCCTCAAGGGTGTGGTGCAGACGGGCGAGGGCGGCCGCTACTCGGTGAACGAGCTGCAGTCCACCATCGAAGACATGACCTATGAGGCGACGACGCAGGGTTACTCCTTTGCCGACGTCCGCGCTCGCCTCGAGCGTGATGCCGCCAACGGCACCTTCAAGGTCACCTATCTGGTTGACGAAGGTCCGCGTGTGTATGTTGAGCGCATCAACATCACCGGCAACGACAAGACGCGTGACTTCGTCATCCGTCGCGAGCTGGAGTTTGCTGAAGGCGACCCCTTCAACCGTGCTCTGGTCATCCGTGGTCGCAACAACATCCAGGCCCTGGATTTCTTCTCGGCCGTGAATGTGACGACGGCTCCGGGTTCGGCGCCTGACAAGGTTGTCGTCAATGTCGCCCTGACCGAAAAGTCCACCGGTGAATATGGTGCGACCGCCGGTTACTCGACTGCTGACGGTATCCTGGGTGAAGTGTCGCTCACCGAGCGCAACTTCCTGGGTCGTGGCCAGTATCTGCGTGCCGCCATCGGCGCATCGCAGGCCGGCCGTACGTTCGACTTCTCCTTCACCGAGCCGCGCTTCATGGGCCTCAAGGTGTCGGCTGGCGTGGATGCGTATCACCGCATCAGCGAAGAGACGACCTCGAGCTACTATGGTTCGCAGGCCACCGGCGGTCAGCTGCGCGCTGGCATCCCGCTGACGTCCGATCTGAGCGCAACCGTGTTTGGTGGCGTTGAGCGCAAGCTCATCACCGACACCAAGGACAATCCGCGCTATCAGTCGTCGCTGGTTGTCGATGGTCAGGAGTTCTTCAAGGCCTATGGCGGCTACACGCTGACCTGGAATGGTCTTGACGATCTCAAGAAGCCGACCACTGGCCTGTATGCGACCTTTACGCAGCAGTACATTGGCTGGGACCACAACCTGATCAAGTCCGAAGGCCGTGCTCGCTACTTCGTCCCCCTGATGGAGGACAGCGGTATCGTGGCAAGCCTGAAGGGCCAGGCTGGCGTGATCAACGACCTCAGCGGCACGGGTGTGCATGCTGTGGAAGCCTTCAACCCTGGTTCGCAGCTGATCCGTGGCTTTGAAGGCCGTGGCCTGGGCCCGCGTCTGGCAAGCGGCGAATATCTCGGCGCGACCATGTACGCCGGCCTGTCTGCCGAAATCAGCTTCCCGATCCCGGCACTGCCCGAGAGCTATGGGCTGAGCGGCGCAATCTGGGCCGATGCGGCCTGGGTTGATGGCCTGCCCAAGATCGGCACCGGCGCAGCAGCCCTGTCGCCTGTCGATGCAGGCAGCACGGATGTGCCGTGGCGGACGTCGATCGGTGCCTCCCTGATCTGGGACTCGCCGTTTGGTCCTCTGCGTGGCGACTTCGCGCATGTTCTCAACAAGTCGAGCTCGGATCGCACTCAGGTGTTCCAGCTCACTCTGCAGACGCTGCTCTAGTCGTTATCGTGTGATACAGTTCATTGAGCCGCGGGGCGGTAGCGCCGCGGCTCAATGCTTTTGAGTGGCTCCATGGTCGATACTCGTTTTCATCGCTTTGCCGGTCCGACAACGGTTCGTGATATTCTTGCCGGCCTGGGCCGCAGTGAGCTGATCCCGTCGGGGCCGGCGGCCGATCTTGTGATATCCGGCGTGCAGGATCTCGATCTGGCCGGGCCTGGCGATCTCGCCCTGGCGGCCCATTCGAGTTACAGCGCCGAATTGAGTGCAACCGGCGCTGGCGTGGTCATCGTGCTGCCGGCGCTGCTCGAGCTGGTCCCCGAGGGCGTTGTGCCCGTCGTGTGCGACAAGCCGCATCCCCTGTTTGCCGATCTGCTGGACGTGCTGTTTCCCAACAGTACCCGTGCCATCATGGCCGGTCGTCGCCCGGATCTGGGTGAACCGCTCATTGAGGCCGACGTCTCCATCGGGGCCAATGTGGTGATCGGCGATGGCGTCGAAATCGGTCGTGGGACGACCATCGGCGCCAACACGGTCATCGGTACCGGCGTCACCATTGGTCGCAACAGCATGATTGGCGCCAACTGCACCATCGACTGTGCCCATATCGGCAATGACGTGGTGATCCACTCCGGCACGCGTATTGGCACGGAGGGCTTCGGCTGGCTCGACCAGGGGCGCGGCAACCGCAAGGTGCCGCAGCTTGGGCGTGTGTTGATCCAGGATCGCGTGGAGATCGGGGCCAATTCGACAATCGACCGGGGCGCCCTGGGCGACACCATGATTGGCGAAGGCACCAAGATCGACAATCTGGTCCAGATCGGACACAACTGTCGGATTGGACGCAATTGCCTGATCGCGGCCATGTCCGGGCTTTCGGGCTCCACCATTGTTGGCGATGGCGTGCTGATGGGCGGCGGCGTGGGCACGTCGGGCCATCTGAACATCGGTTCGGGGTCGGTGGTGCATGGCCGTGCCGCCGTCACCAAGGACTGGCCCGAGGGTTCCAAGCTAGCTGGCGCGCCAGCACAGGATATTCGAGATTTTTGGCGAGAGATCGCCGTCGTGCGTAGACTTTCCAAGGGAGACAAACGGGGATGAACGAGAGCACCGAGCTCACTGCGATGAGCATTGCCGAGATCCTCAAGAGCCTGCCACATCGCTATCCATTCCTGATGATCGACAAGATCATCGACATCAATGGCGATGAGAGTGCGGTCGGCATCAAGAACGTCACGTTCAACGAGCCCATTTTCCAGGGCCACTTCCCTGAGAACCCGATTTTCCCGGGCGTGCTGATCATTGAAGGCATGGCCCAGACGGCCGGCGCGATCGTGATCAAGCATGACTCGACGGGCGGCCGGAAGAACATCGTTCTGATGCTGGGCGTCGACAAGGCCAAGTTCCGCAAGCCGGCTGGCCCGGGCGACGTCATCGAGTTCCACATTTCCAAGATCCAGCGCCGCCGCAATGTCGGTCGCTATAAGGCCGAAGCCATTGTCGACGGCACCATGATCGCCGAGGCGGAAATCACCGCCATGATCGTTGAGGCGACTTCGTGAGCTCTGTGACCGTCCATCCGACGGCCATCGTCGCTGACGGCGCTCGTCTTGGGGATGGCGTGCGCATCGGGCCCTATTGCATCGTCGGGGCCAATGTCGTTCTGCACGACGGGGTGGAACTGATCTCGCACGTCTCCATCGACGGCTACACCGAAGTGGGGGCGGGCACCCGCATTTTCCCATTCGCATCCGTCGGTCATGTGCCGCAGGACCTCAAGTTCCATGGCGAGGCGTCGCGTCTGGAAATCGGCGAACGCTGCACCATCCGCGAGTCGGTCACCATCAATCCGGGGACTGAAGGCGGTGGCATGCTGACCAAGATCGGCAATGACTGCCTGATCATGGCCAGCGCGCATGTCGCCCACGATGCCATCATCGGCAACAATGTCATCATGGCCAATTATGTCGGCATCGCCGGCCACTGCCAGATCGGTGACAATGTGATCTTTGGCGGCACCTGCGTGATCCACCAGTTCACCCGCATCGGCGCCCATGCCTTTGTCGGCGCGCAGTCGATGGTGGATGGCGATATCATTCCCTATGGCATGGCCGTGGGCAATCGCGCCGCGCTGACCGGGCTCAACCTGGTCGGGCTCAAGCGCCGCAAGTTCGACCGCGAGGCGATCCATCGCCTGCGCGCTGCCTATCGGCAGATCTTCTCCAACGAGGGCACGCTGCGCGAGCGCGTCGAGGATGCCGCAAGCCTGTTCAAGGACGATGCCCTGGTGCAGGACGTGGTGGCCTTCATCATGGCGGCCTCGGATCGGCCGATCCTGACCCCGCGCGACGGGCAGACGGCAGACTGATGCTCAGTGCGTCCGGGGGCAACTGGCCGCGCGCCGGACGCCGCCCGGGCCGCGCGGCGTGGCCTGCGGTCGCCAAAGCATGGCGAGTCAAACGTCGTGACTGACCCACTCAAACTCTTCATCTTGGCCGGCGAACCCTCCGGCGACCGTATTGCCGCCGATCTGGTGCAGCGTCTGCGCGCCCGTGTGTCGCTGTCGCTGAGTGGTGTCGGTGGCGATGAGTTGAAAGCTTGCGGGCTGTCGCCGCTGTTCCCGATGAGCGACCTGGCCGTCATGGGCATCAGCGACGTGCTGCGCCGGTTGCCGCTGCTGTTGTGGCGCGTCGAGCAGACGGCGCGGTTCATCCGCTCGACGCGTCCCGATATCGTCGTACTGGTCGATGCGCAGGATTTTTCGCGCCTGGTGGCCCAGCGCCTCAAGGCATTGGGCTATGCCGGCGTGGTCATCCTTTATGTCGCGCCCTCCGTCTGGGCGCGGGCACCCCAGCGCGCAGCGCGACTCGCGCCGCTGTTCCGCGAAGTCATGGCCGTGCTGCCGTTTGAGCCAGCCGTCATGCAGCGCCTGGGCGGCCCGCCCACCAGCTATGTCGGCCATCCGGCCCTGGCGGAGCGTCTCGATGCCATTGAGCCGCCAGAGCGTGGGCCGCTGATGCTGTTGCCCGGTAGCCGCGATGGCGAGCTGCGCCGGCACCTGCCGATGTTCCGCGACGTGCTGGCTGCGCTCGGCAAGCATCCCACCATTGACGGTGTTGTCATCCCAACCCTGCCGGCGCTGGCCGAGCGGCTGCGCCGCGAGACGGCGGCTTGGCCGGTTCCGGTCGAGATTGTCTCCGAACGCAGCCAGCGCAAGGCGGTCTATGGCCGTGCCATTGCCGCGCTGTGTGTCTCTGGCACCGCCACGCTGGAACTGGCGCTGGCGCGCCTGCCCATGGTGGTCTGCTATGTGATGGACAGCCATCAGGCCCGGGCGTTTGACAAGTTGGGCAGACCGGCTGTTTCGCTACCCAATATTATCCTGGGCCGCGCCGTGCTGCCCGAGCTCGTGCAAGCGGGCGGCGTTGCCGATGCGAGCATCTCAGCGCTACGCGCGTTGCTGGACAACAAAAAAGCCCGCCATGACCAGATCCTGGCCTTTGGCGAGCTTTCGGAACTCATGCAGTCCGGTGAACCCGATTTTCCCCGTCAGGACCCGGCGGACCGGATCCTGAGCCATTGGGCAGGAATTCAGCGGTTGTCGACGCTTTCGTAGTCGCGCATCGGGGCGCCGTTGTAGAGCTGGCGCGGACGGCCGATCTTCTTCTGCGGATCGGCGATCATTTCCTTCCACTGGCTGATCCAGCCAACGGTGCGGGCGACCGAGAACAGTACGGTGAACATCGAGGTGGGGAAGCCGATGGCTTCCAGGATAATGCCCGAATAGAAGTCGACGTTGGGGTAGAGCTTGCGTTCGATGAAGTAGGGGTCCTCGAGCGCGATCTTCTCGAGCTCCTGGGCCACCTGCAGCGTCGGGTTGTTGTGCACGCCCAGCAGGTCGAGCACTTCCTTGGCCGTCTTCTGCATCACCGTCGCGCGGGGATCGAAGTTCTTGTACACGCGGTGACCAAAACCCATCAGCTTGAACGGGTCGCTCTTGTCCTTGGCGCGGGCGATGAACTCGGGAATGCGATCGACGGTGCCGATCTGCTTGAGCATGTTGAGCGCGGCTTCATTGGCGCCGCCATGGGCAGGGCCCCACAGGCAGGCCACGCCGGCCGCGATACAGGCGAAGGGGTTGGCGTCGGACGAACCGGCGAGGCGCACGGTCGAGGTCGAGGCGTTCTGCTCGTGGTCGGCATGCAGGGTGAAGATCAGGTCCATCGCCTTGGCGATGGTCGGGTTCACCTCATACTGCTCGGCCGGAACCGAGAAGCACATGTGCAGGAAGTTCGACGCATAGTCGAGATCGTTGCGCGGATAGACGAAGGGCTGGCCGACCGAATACTTGTAGGCCATGGCAGCGATCGTGGGCATCTTGGCGATCATGCGGATCGAGGCGATCTCGCGCTGACGCGGGTCGGTGATGTCGGTGGAGTCATGGTAGAAGGCGGCCATGGCGCCGACCACGCCGGTCATGATGGCCATCGGATGGGCGTCACGGCGGAAGCCACGATAGAAATAGTGCATCTGCTCATGCACCATGGTGTGTCGGGTCACCAGCTCATCGAACTCGGCCAGCTTTTCCTTGTTCGGCAGTTCGCCGTAGAGCAGCAGGTAGCAGACTTCGAGATAGCTGCTCTTTTCGGAGAGCTGGTCAATGGGGTAGCCGCGGTAGAGCAATTCGCCCTTGTCGCCGTCGATATAGGTGATGGCGCTGTCGCAGGCCGCCGTAGAGGTGAAGCCGGGGTCGTAGGTGAACATGCCGGTCTTGGCATAGAGCGTGCGAATGTCGATCACATCCGGGCCCACCGAGCCGGACAGAACTGGGAATTCGTGGGTCTGGTCCCCGATGACGAGTTTGGCGACTTTGTCGGTCATTGAGCTCTCCTCGATGGCCCCGAATGCGCCGTGCGATCAAAGTCGCACACGTCATGGGGCCGGCTATGTGGTCGTCACATATGTCCTCGGACAGGTATCAGCTTTTGCCGGCCCGAGGCAACTGATGGGTAAGCAAGGCTTACCCTCCGAATAGCACTAGACAGTGCCGATTTGATCGCCCAGGCGGGCCATGGTCTCGTCGCGTCCGATCAGCACCATGACCTCGAAAATCCCGGGCGAAATGGTGCGGCCCGTCAGGGCCGCGCGCAGGGGTTGCGCCAGCTTGCCAAGCTTGAGTCCTTTGGATTCAGCCAGGGTGCGCATGGCGGCGTCGATTGCGGGCACCGTCCATTCGTTGAGCCCGCGCAGCAGTTCGGCCATGTCGGACAGAATGGCGCGTGAATCGGTGGTCAGCAGAGCCGACGCAGCCGCATCAATAGTAAGCGGACGTGACGCATAGATGAACTGGGCCAGATCGATCAGCTCGAGCACGGTCTTGGCGCGCGGCTGCAGCTCGGGCAGGGCCGAAAGCACCGTGGCCTTGTTGGCCGTCAGCCCGTCGACGTCCATGGCGCGGCCCAGTTCCTGGGCGGTCGCCAGCATCACGTCATAGAGATAGTCGGGCGTGGCCTCGCGGATATAATGGCCGTTGATGTTCTCGAGCTTGACGAAGTCGAAACGTGCCGCGCCCTTGTTGAGGGCGTCGAGGCTAAACCACTCGACCATCTGGTCGGTGGTGAAGAACTCGTCGTCGCCGTGGCTCCAGCCCAGGCGCGCCAGGTAGTTGCGCAGCGCCGCAGGCAGGTAACCCATCTGGCGATAGGCCTCGACACCCAGGGCGCCGTGGCGCTTGGACAGCTTGGCGCCGTCCGGGCCATGGATCAGCGGGATATGCGCCATTTCCGGCACCGTCCAGCCCATGGCGTTGTAGATCACGATCTGGCGGGCTGCATTGGTGAGATGATCGTCGCCGCGGATGATGTGGGTGACGCCCATGTCATGGTCGTCGACGACGACGGCATGCATATAGGTCGGGGTCCCGTCCGAACGCAGGATGATGAAATCGTCCAGGTTCTCGGCCTTGAACACCACCTTGCCCTGGACATGGTCGTTGACGACGATGTCGCCGCTCAGCGGAGCCTTGATGCGGATAACGGGTGCGACGCCGGCCGGCGCCTCGGACGGGTCACGGTCGCGCCAATAGCCGTTGTAGCGCGGCGGCTTGCCGGCAGCGCGGGCCTCTTCGCGCATCTGGTCGAGCTCGGCGGGCGAGCAATAGCAGTAGTAGGCGTGGCCAAGCTTGACCAGCTCATGAGCGATCTCGGCATGGCGCGCGGCGCGGCCGAACTGGCTGATCGGCTCGCCATCCCAATCCAGGCCCAGCCATTTCAGGCCATCGACAAGGGCAATCACAGCCGCTTCGGTCGAGCGTTCGCGATCGGTGTCCTCGATGCGCAGCAGCATCTTGCCGCCCTGGTTCTTGGCGAAAGCCCAGCTGAACAGCGCAGTGCGGGCGCCGCCGATGTGGAGGTAGCCGGTGGGCGAGGGGGCGAAACGGGTGACGACCTGGGACATGAGACCGGAGTGCTTGGAGAGAGTGTGCGCCGTGTGTAGCATAGAAGGGCACGAGCGCAAGGGCGGGGGCAGGGCCGGTGCAGCAGGGCGATAGTCTGGAGACGGATCGGCTGGCTGCGCGTGCCGTGGCGCTGCCTTTGATGCCGGCGCCACCGACGGTGCCGCGCCGTCCATTCGATGTGCCGGTCACTCGGCTTTCATCGCTCCAGTCCGCGCTTTCAACGGCCATCGCCGGACGGCGTGTGTTCGTGCTTCTGCCCTTTGCGATGATCCTGGGGCTTGCTGGCTATGTGCAGCTTCCCGAGGAGCCCAGTCCGCTCGCGCTGGGCGGGTTGGTCCTGTTGGCGCTCGGTTTGCTGGGGGCTCTGCGCCGATCAATGCAGGTGCTTTGGGCTGGTTTGTTGACTGCGGCGCTGTTGGGCGCCTGCCTGCTTCCCATTCACGGCTGGCTGTTTGGCACACCCATGTTGGCGTGGCCCGCCTACGGGCTGTTCGAGGCCCGTGTCGACGAGATTGTCTCAGCCACCGATGGGGACAGGCGCGTCATCGTCACGGCGCTTCTGCCGCTTGATGGCACGCGGGCCGTGCCGATCCGCAAGGCGCGGTTGACCGTGCCGCCGCAGCCGCCGCTGGCGCCGGGCGACATCATCCGGGCGCGGATGCGGCTGGCGCCGGTGCCGGGCCCGATCCTGCCGGGAGCCTTTGACGGGCAGTTCCATGCCTATTTTGCCGGCGTTGGCGCCTATGGCTCTGCCACCAGCGATTTCGCCCTGGTGCAGGCCGGCTCAAGCTATGATCTGCTGCGCGGTGTCGAACTGCTGCGTATGGGCATTGGGCAGCGCATTGACGCGCAACTGGACGGTGTGTCGGCCGCCATTGGCCGGGCCATGGTGGTAGGCGACCAGAGCGCCATCAGCGACGAGACACGCTACTTCATGGCGCAGTCGGGGCTGGCGCATATCTATTCGATCTCGGGTCTGCACCTGTCGATCGTCGCTGGCGGCATTTTCTGGCTGTTGCGCTGGCTTCTGGCGGCAGTTCCCGCGACGACAGGCCGGCTGCCGGTCAAGCGCGTCGCTGCCGTGGCGGGCCTGCTGGCCGCAATGGGCTATATGCTGTTGGCCGGCGGGCTGGCCAATGTGCCGGCGCTTCGTTCAGCGATGATGCTCGGGCTGATTTTTGGTGCCGTGCTGGCGGGGCGGCAGGCGCTGACCATGCGCAATGTGGCCATTGTCGCCGTCGTCATTATCGCCATCGACCCGGCCAGCGTGTTCCGCGCCAGTTTCCAGCTGTCCTTCGCCGCAGTGGTGGCCCTCATCGGCGTCTACGAGATGCCGCGGCAGAGCCTGCCCGTTCTGCGCTCGTGGCCTGGGCGGCTGTGGGACACAGTCTGGGCGACGGCGCTGACCAGCCTGATCGCCGGTGCGGCGACGCTGTTGTTCTCGGCCTATCATTTTCAGCAAACCGCGCCGCTGGGCGTGATCAGCAATGTGCTGGTGCTGCCGGTGGTTGGCCTCATCATCATGCCCTTTGCCGTGCTGTCGGTGCTGGCCATGCCGCTGGGGATAGAGGCGCCGTTCCTCCTTATGATGGGCTGGGGCATTGATCGGATGGTTGACGTCGCCACACTGGTCGCAGGGTGGAGCGAGAACTGGACGGGTAACCCGTTGCTGACCGGTTGGGCTCTGCTGATCGGCCTGGTTGCCCTGGGCTGGTTTGCCTTCTTTCCAGGGCGACTACGCTTCCTGGGTCCGGCTGCGGCATTGCCGCTGGTGCTGATCGCCGGACTTGAAGCGCGCCCTGATGTGCTGGTCGCCGACAGCACGCAGGCCGTGGCCGTGCGGACGCAGGACGGCATGGGGTTGATCAGCGGGAGCGCCAACAGCTTCGTGGTGCAGGCCTGGATCGACCATTATCAGTGGGACATCACGGAGGGCTTTGCAGACCTTGGCTGCGACAGCCTGGGCTGCATCGCCCACACCCCCGACTTCAGCATTGCCGTGGTCAAGAACACGGCGGCCTTTGTCGATGACTGTGGTGCTGTGGATCTGGTCATTGCCCGCATGGACGTGCCGCGCTTCTGTAGCGGCAGTCAGATCATCGATGCCGATACGCTGGCCAGAGGCGGGGTGCAGTGGCTGGCATGGGACAGGGCAGCGGCGCGGTTTATTATCCGCGCCGCCATTCCAAGTATCACGAGGCCCTGGCGAGTCGTGCCACGGTGACGCCGGCGGGCGTCATCTCTGCCGAGCCCAGCGCGTAGCCGGCCTCGTCGCTGGCCGGCACCAGAGTGGCCGCGTGGGCGCCGTAGTTGACATAGATGCGGAAGCCATCGCGCGTGCGGCAGCGGACGCCGGCGGGCAGGGCCAGCGTCGGCAGGTCGGCTTCGGCGATCAGATAGTCCACCACGCGCTGCACCAGCGCCTTGGTGCCAGCGGCACCGAGGTAGAACAGCTTGCCCTGCGACATCAGCACCGGCCAGCCTTCGACGTCCTCGAAGATCACATTGGCCTTGGTCTCGATGCGCTCGCGCCAGTGAGTCACGGCACCGCCGCCCTTGACCTCGACTTCGACGGCCGGATTGATGCTGTCGATGCGCATCACCTTGACGTCGAGCAGGTTGGCGGCCAGGTCGGGGGCCAGCCGTGCCGGGATGGAGAAGTTCTCCGTCTTTGAGCCGGTGCGCGGTCCGATCAGCAGGTGACCTTCAAAGGATTCGACGGCCGATCGCAGATCGTCATTCCAGCTGAACAGTGCCGGAATGGCGACGATGTCATAGCCGGCAAAGCTCTTGGTGTGGGGCGAGATGATATCGATGTCCACGCCATGCTTGCGGAAGGCGGCGTAGATGCCGCGCACATGGGCGCCATGCGAGAAGCCATCGGCCTGGGGCTGGATCTGCCAGGCCCATTCGCTCTCATAGTCATAGACGATGGCGACGCGGCCTTTGTTTGCCGTACCGGCGAGACCGATCTGCTTGAGTTCGCGGGCGACCTGGGAGGCTTCGTCATAGGCCGGCGCCGGTTCGCTATCGGGGCGCAGCAGGCCGGCGTGCATCTGTTCCTGCGCGAAGGGCGCCTGGCGCCAGCGGAAATAGGACACCACTTCGGCGCCATGGCCAAAGGCTTCCCAGGCCCAGAGACGGGCCATGCCGGGCAGGGGATCGGGATTGTGCGTGGCCCAGTTCACCGGACCGGGCTGCTGCTCCATGATCCACCAGCGGCCATGGCCGACGGTGCGGTAGAGGTCGTGGTAGAAGGCCTGGAAGTCCGGCTCGCCCTGGCGCATGTAGGCGCGCTTGACCTCGTCGGACTCCGGACCGCCATCGAGATGGCCGAGCGGGTAGGCGTCCCAGGCGGCGACATCGAGGGTTTCCGCCAGGTCATAGTGATCGAAGTCGACAAAGCGGCCCATGAAATTGTGGATCACCGGCAGGTCCGGGCGACGGGCCTTGAGGATGTCATACTGCACCTTGTTGAAGGCGCTGACCTGATCAGAGGAGTAGCGGCGGAAATCGAGCAGATGGGCCGGGGCGCCATCGGTGACCAGCAGGTGCGGGAGCTCGATCTGGTCGAAACGGTCATAGTCCATCGACCAGAACACTGCGCCCCAGGCGGTGTTGAGCGCCTCGATGGAGCCGTACTTCTGTTCCAGCCAGCGCTGGAAGCCCTCTTTGGCGGCTGGCGAATAGGACAGCGTGGTCTGGTGGCAGCCGTATTCATTGTCAGTCTGCCAGCCGGCAAGCGCCGGGTGGTCGCCAATCGCGTCCGACAGCAGGCGCACGATGCGGGCACATTCCTCGCGGTAGCCGAGGTGGGAGAAATCATAGTGGCGGCGCGAACCGAAGCCACGACGTCGACCCTGCACGTCCACGGCAAGCATGTCGGGAAGCTTGTCGACGACCCAGCGCGGCGGCGTGGCCGTCGGGGTGCCGAAGATCACCTTGAGGCCATGACGGCCCAGCACATCCATGGAGCGGATCAGCCAGTCAAACTGCAGCTGGCCGGGCTTGGGCTCCAGGCGCGACCAGGCGAATTCGCCGATGCGGACATATTTGATGCCGACTTCGGCCATGCGGGCGGCGTCGGTTTCCCAAACGTCTTCGGACCAGTGTTCGGGATAGTAGCAGACGCCAAGTGTAGGGGTGGTCATGGGCAAAAGTCTCAGAGAGTGATTTTGGCTTCGGGGAGGCCGGCGATGTCGAGGTCGATGACGAACAGGCCGCCGGCCACCTTCTCGGCAGCGAGCTGTTCGGCGCTCATGTTCTTGTTGGCCGTGGTGATGAACAGCGTCTTGAGGTCCTTGCCGCCAAAGGCGGGGCAGGTGACCTGGCTGACGGGCACATCGATGATGCGGTCGACGCTGCCATCGGGCGCATGGCGCACGACGCAGCTGCCGCCCCAGCGGGCGTTCCAGAGGTAGCCTTCGCTATCGATCACCGCACCATCGGGATAGCCGGGTTGGTCGGAAACGTCGGCAAACAGTGTCCATTCGCCAATGGGCATGCCGGTATCCGGGTCGGTTGCGCACTGCATGATGCGGCGGGTGGGGGTATCGGTCCAATAGGCGATGCGGCCGTCCGGCGAGAAGCAGGTGGCGTTGGGAATGGCCACATCGCTCTTGAGCGTGGTCAGCACGCCTCCCCGGTAGTGGTAGACCGCGCCAATGGGCGCTTCCTCGGCGCCGCGGTCCATGGTGCCGATCCAGAAGGCGCCCGAGGGATGCACACGGCTGTCATTGGTGCGGGTGGCGGGCTTGTCGGCCTCGATCTCGTTGATGCGGTTCATGCCGCCAGTGGCGAGGTCGAAGACCTTGAGGCCGGTGTCTGTGGCCAGCGCCAGCGTGTCATCATCGACGATGGCGGCAGCCGCGACGGTCTCGTTGAACATCCAGCTGTCGGCGAATTCGCCATCGGCCGTCACGGCGAACAGCGTCTCGTTGTTGATGTCGAAGAAAAACAGCTGCTGGCGTCCGGGGTGCCAGATCGGGCCTTCACCCAGGGCGCATTGGCTGTCGATCAGAAGACGGGCGGTCTGGTTCATGCTGGCTTCCCCGCGTCATAGGCGGCCACTGCGGCGGCCGCGCGCTCGGCCACCTGGCTGGCATCCATGCCGGGCTTGTAGATATAGGTGCCCAGGCCAAAGCCGGCGCAGCCGGCGGCGAAATACTCGTTGAAATTGTCCGGGTTGGCGCCGCCCACGGCATAGAGCGGCAGTTCGGGCGGCAGCACCGCCTTCATCGCCTTGATGCCCTTGGGCCCCAGAACCTCAGCCGGGAAGAATTTCAGCCCAGTGGCACCCGCCTTGACGGCACGGAAGGCATCGGTGGGGGTGAAAACGCCGGGGAAGGAGAACATGCGCAGGCGGACGGTTTCCTCGATCACCTGCTTGTTGGTGTCGGGCGAGACCACAAAGGTGCCGCCAGCGTCGGAAACGGCCCAGACCTGCTTCTTGCTCAGCACGGTACCGGCGCCGATGGCCGAGCGATCGCTCAGGGCATTGGAGGCCATGGCGATGGAGGTGAAGGCGTCGGGCGAGTTGAGCGGCACCTCGATCATGGTGATGCCGGCATTGATGAGCGCCTCGCAGACCGCAATGGTCTCGCCCGGTGTGATGCCACGCAGAATGGCAATGAGGTGGCGATGGTCCATGGTCTACTCCTAAACGGTTCGGCCGCGCGCGGCCTTGAGGCCGGCCAGCACGATCTTGGTGGTGTCCTGCGGCACGCCGGTGGCGCCGATCATGGCTAGCACCTGGGCATAGAGACCGCACAGGGCCGGCGAGCCGATCAATGGCACGGGTTGCTCACCAATCAGATGACGATTGCTGCCCACCTCGGTGCCGATCAGCAGCCCCGAGAGATAGCCCGCGCACCAGTCCGGCTGGCGGTCGGAGAGCAGGGCGCTGGCGCGCACCTTGAACAGCGTGCCCAGCAGCTGATCGGGATGATCCAGACCGGCTCTGGCGCCCGCGACGAAGCCGGCGCTGCGGCCGGGCCCGTCGAGATCGCCATTGAGCGAATGACGCAGTACAGACTGGCTGCGCAGCAGTTCGAACATTTCCCCGGTCATGGCCGTCGAGAAGTGGCCGATGCGGGTGCCGTCGAGGCGGGCCCATTTCGAATGGGTGCCCGGCATGCAGACTATGCCGGCAAAATCGGGATGCAGCGCCGCCAGGCCCAGCAACTGGGTTTCCTCGCCGCGCATCACGTCGTCGCTGCCGCCACGCTGGCAAACGCCAGGGAGGATGGCAGGCGCCAGGCGCGGGTCGGGCATGGCGGGCCGCACGGCGCCGGCATAGAGATTGGCGAGATCGGTGGGGGCCTCGAGATAGGGGGCCTCAAGCCAACCCTGGCGAGCACCGGCCATGCCGCAGATCAGCACCTCGATCGGACCGCCGCCGGCGCTGGTGACGCCATCGAGCAGTTCCGTCAGCGCGGTGGGAAACTCCTCGCGTGTGAGCTTGCCCATGCCCTTGGGCGAGCTGCGCTCGACCGCAACATTGCCGTCCTTGTCGATGCCCCAGGCGCGCAGATTGGACGTGCCCCAATCCACCGCAATCCAGTCCACTAAATCCGTCACGAATGCCTCGCTGATGCCCGATAGCCGGCGCGACCCTACTGGCTGGGGGCGCTTTCATAAAGCCGGAATCGCACGTGCCAGCGGGTGGCACAAAAGCGGCATCGCATGGGCGCGTCTCCTCGATTGGTAAGGTTTTCGGGGCGTTCCGGCAGATCGGCCGGCGCTGTGAACCGGGAAATCGCATAAGTATGATTTTTCTGCGGTTTCCCATTCACAGCACCGCCAGCCATGATAGAAAGAGGCTAAACCGGACGCTGCTCTGCTGCGTCGGGCAGCAGCAAGGAAAGATCAAAATGACGGCAGGAAACGGCGGTACAGCGCCCAAGAAGTTGCGCTCGCGCGCCTGGTTCGACAATCCCGAAAACCCGGACATGACCGCGCTTTACCTCGAGCGCTACATGAATTTCGGCGTTTCGCGCGAAGAGCTGCAGTCGGGCAAGCCGATCATCGGCATCGCCCAGACCGGTTCTGACCTCAGCCCCTGCAACCGGCACCACATGGTCCTGGCCGAGCGCGTGCGCGAAGGCATCCGTGAAGCCGGTGGCATCGCCATCGAGTTCCCGGTGCATCCGATCCAGGAAACCGGCAAGCGTCCCACCGCTGGCCTTGACCGCAACCTGGCCTATCTGGGCCTGGTCGAAGTGCTCTATGGCTATCCTCTGGATGGCGTGGTGCTGACCATCGGCTGCGACAAGACCACCCCGGCCATGCTGATGGGCGCGGCGACCGTCAATATTCCGGCGATTGCCCTGTCGGTTGGCCCGATGCTGAACGGCTGGCACAAGGGCGAGCGCACCGGCTCTGGCACCATCGTGTGGAAGGCGCGCCAGATGATGGCCGCTGGCGAGATCGACTATGCCCAGTTCATCGAGCTGGTGGCGTCGTCCGCCCCCTCGACCGGCTATTGCAACACCATGGGCACGGCCTCGACCATGAACTCGCTGGCCGAGTCGCTGGGCATGCAGCTGCCCGGTTCGGCGGCGATTCCCGCGCCCTATCGCGATCGCCAGGAAATGGCCTATCGCACCGGCAAGCGCATCGTGGACATGGTGCATGAGGACCTCAAGCCGTCCGACATCCTGACCAAGGACAATTTCATCAACACCATCGTGGTCAATTCGGCCATCGGTGGCTCCACCAATGCCCCGATCCACATCCAGGCCATTGCCAAGCACATCGGCGTCGAGCTGGACCTGCAGGACTTCCAGACCTATGGGCACAAGGTGCCGCTGCTGGTGAACCTGCAGCCGGCCGGCGAATACCTGGGCGAGGACTTCTACCATGCCGGCGGCGTGCCGGCGGTGGTCAACGAACTGATGAGCCAGGGCCTGATCCGCGAGAATGCGCCCACCGTCAACGGCAAGACCATTGGCGAGAACTGCAAGACGACGACGATCCAGGACGACAAGGTCATCCGGCATTTCGACAATCCGCTCAAGACTGAAGCCGGGTTCCTGGTGCTGCGTGGCAATCTGTTCGACAACGCCATCATGAAGACATCCGTGATCTCGTCCGAGTTCCGTGATCGCTACCTCAACAACCCGGCCAATCCCGGTGCGTTTGAAGGCAAGGCGGTGGTGTTCGATGGTCCGGAGGATTACCATCACCGCATCGACGATCCGTCGCTCGAGATCGACGAGAACACGCTGCTGTTCATGCGCGGCGCCGGTCCGATCGGCTATCCGGGTGCGGCCGAAGTGGTCAACATGCGGCCACCGAGCTATCTGATCAAGAAGGGCATCACGGCGCTGGCCTGTATCGGTGACGGTCGCCAGTCGGGCACGTCGGGCTCGCCGTCGATCCTGAACGCCTCGCCGGAAGCGGCGGCGGGTGGCAATCTCGCCATTCTGCGCACCGGTGACCGCGTGCGGATCGATCTCAATACCGGTCAGGCGAACATCCTGATTTCCGACGAAGAGATCGCCAAGCGCCGGACCGATCTGGAATCGATGGGGGGCTACAAGTTCCCCAAGAGCCAGACGCCGTGGCAGGAAATCCAGCGTGGTATCGTCGGCCAGCTCGGCGACGGCGCCATTCTCAAGCCTGCCGAAAAGTACCAGCGCATCGCCCAGACGAACGGCGTTCCGCGCGACAACCACTGATCGAGAGGTCAGCTTCCGGTTACCCGAAAGGCCCGCCAGAGATGGTGGGCCTTTTTTTGTTTTGTGCCGGTCGAAGGGCGAAAGTGCCGCTCGTCGTGCGGAGTATGGTGGACAATGGGCCGCGCAGGCGGCGGCCAGGGAAGGAAAAGAACCATGTTGTTGAAGGACAAGACGGCTCTCGTCTATGGGGGCAGCGGTGCAGTCGGTGGGGCGGTCGCCAGGGCCTATGCGCGCGAAGGCGCGCATGTGGTGCTGGCCGCGCGCAACAGGGCGCCCATGGAAGCGGTGGCGGAACAGATCGCGGCCTCGGGTGACCGCGCCGAGGTGACGACTGTCGATGCGCGCGACCCCCAGTCGATCCGGGAGCATCTGAATGAGGTGGCCGGTCGGGTCGGGCCCATCAAGGTCATGTTCAACGGCACCTTCTGGGACGATGTGCAGGGCAGCCACATGGCGGAGATGGGATTTGACGCCATGATGGCGCCGATCCTGGGCGGTCTGACCACCTGGTTCCACACCGGGACGATCATGGCCCAACACATGGCCGCCAATGGCGGTGGGGTGATCGTGGGGATCACGGCCAATGTCGGTCGGGTCACCATGGCCAATGTTGGCGGCTTCGGCATTGCCTGTGCGGCGGTGGAGAATTTCCTGCGGCAGCTGGGCCAGGAAGAAGGTCCAAAGGGCGTGCGGGTGTGCTGGGTGCGCTCTCCGGGCTCGCCGGACGCGCCGGGCGTGCGCGACGCCTGGATGCAGCATGCCAAGGCGATCGGAAAGACCTTTGACGAGCTGTCAGAGGAATGGGGCAGCGGGGTGCCGCTCGGGCGCGTCACCGCGCTGGCGCAGGTGGCCGACGCAGCCGTGCTGCTCTCCAGCGATCTGGCGGCCGGCATGACGGCGACCTTTGCCAATGCCACCGGCGGGGCGCTGATCGACTGACGATTTTTGACTGGCCGGCATTCATTGGGGAGGACACCGATGCTGACTTTGCCTGAGACGATCACGCGGCCCGCGCAGGCCTATGCGTTCATCAAGTACACCGTGCCCATGGACAAGGTGCTGCAACCGGCCGACGAGGGCTTTCCGGTGCTGTTTGCCACGCTGGCCGAGCAGGGCATCGCGCCGGTCGGCCCCGCCTTTTACAACTACCGGCGCATCGACATGGCCACCACGCTCGATATCGAGGCTGGCGTAGCTGTGGCGCAGGCGGGCACGCCCACCGATCGGGTGCAGTTCGGCACGCTACCGGCCGGGCGCTTTGTCTCCCTGGCGTGGCACGGGCACCCCAACAAGCTCGAGCCGGTCACCGGCGTACTGATCGGCTGGGTGCGCCAGAGCGGGCAGGTGCTCGACATGGTCGAACGCAGCGACGGCGACCACTTCGCCTGTCGCCTTGAAATCTATGTGACCGACCCCGATGACGAGCCCGACATGGACAAATGGGTGACTGAACTGGCGTTCAAGCTGAAGGACTAGGGGTCAGCCGATCCAGGGCATCCCAGTCGCCCTGGTGGAGGAGCGCGTCAGCGAGGCGCTCCTCATAATCGCGGCGAGGAATTTCGATGCCGCCGAGCGAGGCCAGGTGATCGGTCAGGAATTGGGTGTCGAGCAGCACGAAGCCGCCGGCGTTGAGCCGGGCAACCAGATGCGCCATGGCGATCTTGCTCGCATTGGTGCGGCGATGGAACATGGACTCGCCGAAGAAGGCGCCGCCGATGGCCAGGCCATAGAGCCCACCGACCAGATCGCTGCCGTCCCAGACCTCGACGGTGTGGGCAATACCCCGGCTGAAGAGCTCGCCATAGACCTGGCGGATCGTGCCATTGATCCAGGTGGTGTCACGGTCTTCCCCCACCGTGGCGCAGCCGTGGATGATGGCAGCGAAGTCGGTGTCGACTTTCACGGTAAAGCCCGATTTGCGGATGGCCTTGCGTAGGCTGGTCGACAGGCGAAAGCCATCGAGCGGAATGACGCCACGGTGTTCCGGACTGACCCAGAACAGGTTTTCGTCTTCGGCGTCCTCGGACATGGGGAAGATGCCGGCGCTGTAGGCGCGGACGATCAATTCGGGCGTGATCTCGATGTCGAAGGGGTCGTGACGGCGCGACATGGCGGAACTCCGGAACGTCCAATCCTAACATCTGGGGCGGCGTCTTGCCATGCGACAGGACTGTCGTTTGCCATGGCGCCCGCGCATGGATCGTCCGGCGCCGCGATCAAAAGAAAAAGGGGTGCAGCGCACCCCTTTTGTATTTCGACAGTTTGGCCGTCAGGCCTTGTTCTCGGCCAGGAACTTTTCCAGCCAATGGATGTCGTAATTGCCGGCCAGAACGTCCGGCTCGCGAATCAGGCGCTGGAACAGCGGCAGGGTGGTCTTGATGCCGTCGATGACGAATTCGTCGATGGCACGGCGCAGGCGCTGCAGGCATTCGTCGCGGGTGCGGCCATAGACGATCAGCTTGCCGATCAGCGAGTCGTAATAGGGCGGGATCTTGTAGCCCTGGTAGACCGCCGAATCGACGCGCACGCCGACGCCACCAGCGGGGTGGTAGAAGGTGATGGTGCCGGGCGAGGGCGCAAAGGTCTGCGGGTCCTCGGCATTGATGCGCACTTCGATGGCATGGCCATAGAAGTTCACATTCTCCTGCTTCATGGACAGCTTTTCGCCCGACGCGACACGGATCTGTTCGTAGACGATGTCGATGCCGGTGATGCGTTCGGTGACGGGATGCTCCACCTGCAGGCGGGTGTTCATCTCGATGAAGTAGAAATTGCCGTTCTCGTAGAGGAATTCCACGGTGCCGGCGCCGGAGTACTTCAGCTTGCGCATCGCGGCGGCGCAGATCTCGCCGATCTTGTCACGCTCTTCCGGCTTGATGGTGGGGCCGCCGGCCTCTTCCCAGACCTTCTGGTGGCGACGCTGCAGCGAGCAGTCGCGCACGCCCAGATGGACGGCATTGCCCTGGCCATCGCCGAGCACCTGCACCTCGATGTGGCGCGGCTTGCCGAGGTATTTTTCCATATAGACCGAGTCATTGCCGAAGGCGGCCTTGGCTTCGGAGCGTGCGGTGGACCAGGCCACCAGCACATCGGCCTCGGAATGGGCCACCTTCATGCCGCGACCACCGCCACCGGCCGTTGCCTTGATCAGCACGGGATAGCCGATTTCCTTGGCGGTCTTAATCGCCTCGGCATCGGTTTCGACAGCGCCGGCGGAACCGGGCACGACGGGGATGCCCAGCTCGACGGCCGTCTTCTTGGCCGTGATCTTGTCGCCCATGATCTCGATATGGTGCGAGGAAGGTCCGATGAACGTCACCTTGTGCTCGGTGAGGATCTTGGCAAAGCGGGCGTTTTCGCTGAGGAAGCCATAGCCGGGGTGGACGGCATCGGCGCCCGTGATCTCGCAGGCCGCCATGATGGACGGAATGTTGAGATAGCTGTCCTTGGCGGACGGCGGGCCAATGCAGACGCTTTCGTCGGCAAGGCGCACATGCATGGCATTGGCGTCGGCGGTGGAGTGCACCGCCACGGTCTGGATGCCGAGCTCCTTGCAGGCGCGCAGGATGCGCAGAGCGATTTCGCCGCGGTTGGCGATCAGGACCTTCTGGAACATGAAGTCCCCCTTACTCGATGACGACGAGTGGCTCGCCGTATTCCACCGGCTGAGCATCCTGGACGAGGATGCGCGTGACGGTGCCCGAGCGATGGGCCGGGATCTGATTCATGGTCTTCATGGCTTCGATGATCAGCATGGTCTGACCTTCGGTCACCTTGGCGCCCACTTCAACAAAGGCCGGCTTGCCGGGCTCGGGCGAACGGTAGGCGGTGCCGACCATGGGGGAGGTGAGGGTGCCGGGGTTGGACGAGAGGTCTTCCACAGCGGCCGGAGCGGCGGCGGGCACGGAGCCGGCGGGCGTGACAGAGGCCGGTGCGGCCTGCGGGGCCTGCACATAGTGCTGCTGCGGCGGCGCGGCATAGGTCACGGCTTCGTTGGGATAGGAGCGGGTGACGCGGACCCGGAAATCCTCCTGCTCGATTTCGATCTCGGCGAGATCTTCCTTGTTGAGCAGTTCGGCGATGGCACGGATCAGGTCCTGATCCACTTGCGATGACTTGGTCATTCTTGTCGGTCTCCCGCGCGGTACGCGTTGATCGTTATTTGAGTTTCTCTGCGAGGGCTATGAGCGCCAGTCTATACCCGGTCACTCCAAACCCGCAAATGACGCCCAGTGCGGCGGCCGACACATAGGAATGGTGCCGGAATGCCTCGCGCTGGTGGATGTTACTGAGATGGACTTCGGCCACGGGCAGGCCCACAGCCTTGATCGCATCAGGGATGGCAATCGATGTATGGGAATAGGCAGCCGGATTTATGACGATGGCATCCGCCGTCTTGCGGGCATCCTGGATCCAGGTGACCAGTTCGCCCTCGTGGTTGGACTGTCTGAAATCGATGGTCAGGCCCAGTTCCGTCGCCGTCTGCTTGCAGAGCGTTTCGACGTCCTTGAGCGTGTGCGCACCATAGATGCCCGGCTCGCGGGTGCCGAGCAGGTTGAGGTTCGGGCCATTGAGGACGAGAACGCGCTTTGCCATTGTTTGTGCCTTGTGCACCGGGTCCGGATGCTGAAGCAAGCGCGGTTACACGAATTGCACCGAAAAGGCAAAGCGCCGCGCTTGCCGCGCGCGATCAGCCTTCGCAGGCGGTCTCGCCACAGGCGCGCATATTGGCGATGCGGCTGCGCAGTTCATCGAGCCCGATGGCGCCCGGAATGATCTCGTTGCCGATGATGTAGGTGGGCGTGCCGGTGATGTTGAGCGCCTTGGCGATCTCATAGGAGGTCTGGATGGTCTCGGCCACGGTTGGGGTGCCCATGTCGAGCTCGAGGGTCACCGGGCTCAGGCCGAGATTGGCGGCGGCGTCGAGCGCCACCTGCTTGTCCACCTTGCCGCGGCTGGTGAAGAGGGCCTCGTGGAAGCTCCAGTAGTCCACGTCGGCATCGCCCACCAGCACGGCCACGCGGGCCGCATCGATGGATTCGTTGGAGAGAATGGGGAATTCCTTGAGCACGACGCGCAGATTGGGGTCTTCGGCCAGGAGTGCAGCCATATCGGGCAGGGCCGAGCGGCAATAGCCGCAGTTGTAGTCGAAGAACTCGACCAGGGTAACGTCCCCATCGGGGTTGCCAAGCACGACCTGTCGTGGGTCGTTGAAGATCTTGTCGCGCATGGTGGCGATGGCGGAGGTGGCCTTGGCCTTTTCCTCGGCGCGCATCCTGGTGTCGAGCGCCACCGACATGCGCTGCAGGATGGTGGGGTCGCCCATGAGGAAGGATTCGATCATGGGGTTGATCTGGTCCTGGCTGATGGCCGCGACATCCTGTTGCGGGGCGGCGGGCTGCTCCGCCAGGCGCTTGGCATCATAGGCGGAGATGGCGGAATCGATCATGGCCTGCACGCTGGCCGTATCGGTCTCTGGCGCAGGCCGATTGAGCACCGAATAGCCCAGGGCGCCTGCAAGGATGCCGGCCAGGGCGACGAGGGCGATGGATACGCGCGACATGAGGGATTGAAACTCCGGAAGGATCTGTGCGCAGCCTTCTAGCAGACGCGATGCCAGTTTAGCACCCAGGAGTGAACGGCTTGCTCAGCGCCCCATCAAATGTTGTTGAGAGGGGGCGCCAATCAGGCTAGGCGATGCCGGAGCAAAGGGACCTGCCATGATCGATCCGACCACAGACGGGCTGATGCCGTTTCAGGCGATGGAAATCCTCAAGCGCGCCAAGGCGCTGGAGGCCACGGGCCGCAGCATCTGCCACCTTGAGGTGGGCGAGCCGGGCGCGCCGCCTGCGCCCAAAGTGCTCGAGGCGGTGCGCCAGGCGCTGCCGGCAGCGCAGGGCTATACCAATGCCAAGGGCCTGGCGGAACTGCGGGCCGGGCTGGTGGACTACTACCAGAGCCAGCACGGCGTGGCGGTGGATCCCGAGGCCATCATCTGCACCATGGGCTCGTCGTCCGGCTTCATCCTGGCGTTCCACGCCGCCTTCCGGCCGGGCGCGCGCATCGCGGTCACCCGCCCGGGCTATCCGGCCTATGTGAACACACTGCTGGGCCTGGGCTTTGGCGTGGCGGAAATTCCGGTGACCGCGGCCAATGGCTGGCGCCTGACCGGCGCCGATATCGCCGCAGCCCATGCGCGGGCGCCGTTCGACGGGCTGCTGTTTGCCAGCCCGGCCAATCCGACCGGCGCGGCGGTGGATCGTGCCGGCCTGCAGGAGATCGTCGAGACCTGCGCGCGGCTGGGCGTGACCTTCATTTCCGACGAAATCTACCATGGGCTGGATTATCGCGGCCCGTCGGTGAGCGCGCTTGAATTGACCGATCAGGCCATCATCATCAACAGCTTCTCGAAATACTACTGCATGACCGGCTGGCGCATCGGCTGGATGGTGGTGCCCGAGCGCTTCGTGCGCCGCGCCGAAATCCTGCAGCAGAACCTGTTCATTTCGGCGCCGACGCTGAGCCAGATCGCCGCCACGGTGGCGCTGGGCGAGCGCGACTATGCCGAGGAACAGAAGGCGGCATATGCAACCAACCGGTTACGGCTAACCGCAGGGCTGGCCGAGCTGGGCTTTGAGGTTGGCGCACCGTCGGATGGCGCCTTTTATGCCTATGCGGGGATTTCGGCCTTCTCCAACGACGCCATGGATTTCTGCGCGCGGATGCTGGACGAGGCCGGGGTGGCGGCGACGCCGGGCGTCGACTTCGACCGCACCGATGGGCATGGTTTTGTGCGCTTCTCCTATGCCGGGACGGGCACAAGCGTCGAGCAGGCCATCGAGCGCATGGGCGGCTGGCTACGACGGCGCTGAGCGGCATAGCGCATCGTTAAGCCCTTGCTGGCACGATTGGCGGGAGCAGGAAGGATTGGGAGGTCCGGACCATGCATACCCATCCCGCCGACCCCGGCATATTGGCCCATTGCGTGGCCATTGTGCGTGCCGGCAACGACACCGACGGCGCGGCGCTGATGCGACTGGCCGAGAAGCTGCGGTTTGGCGCTGTCGTGGGGCCGACGGTCAAGCTGGTGCCGCATGACTTCGACCACCGGTTGGTGTTCTTCCTGGTGCATTTTGATCTCGACACGGCTGCAAGGCGGCTGGTTCTGCAGGCTGTGCGGCAATCCGGAACAGTCAGCCTGAGCTATGCGCCGGTGGTGCTGTTCCTGCGCGAGGCCAAGCCGGACGAGGTGTTGGCCAATATCGAGCTGGGCTTTGACGATGTGATCAATGTGCCCGAGGACGGGCGGACGATCGCGACGCGGCTGGCTGCCCAGATCGGTCAGGAACATCTCTATATCGAGACGCGGCACTATCTGGGGCCGGATCGCCACCGGCTGGACAAGCATCAGCCCGTGTCGCCACACCGCAAGCCGGAGGAGCCGCATGCGCGGCTGACCATTCTGCGCACGGTGGAGGCGGGCGTGGCCATTGTGCGCCGCCAGGAGGCGCACAAGGCCCATTGAGCCGCAGCGCTAGCGCGGATTGGCGGCTGGTGCAAAGACCCGCAGACGGTGCCCGTCGGGGTCGGCGGCGACAAAGGTGAACCCGAAATCCATGGTCGTGGGCTGCTGCAGGATTTCTGCCCGGGTCTGCCAGTCGGCATAGGTCGCCCGCACATCGTCGTCGGTGGCGTGGCTGAAGGTGACTTCGACGCCGCCTGCGGGCTTGGGGGCCGGGACGATGTCTTTGGCGATCCAGAGGCCCAGCTTGAGGCCATTGGGCAGCACATAGAGCACGAAGGTGGGCGAGTTTTCCACGGGTTCGCGGCCGAGCAGGGCGGTGTAGAAGCGGGCGCTGGCAGCGGGGTCGGCGACGGCGAGCAGGATGTAGTTGAGGGTCGGCATGGGATGTCTCCTTGGGTATGGGGAGACCCTAGCCAACGGCGCTGTCAGTTTTCGGCAGTGGCTGTCAGGGCTGCGGCGGCACGGCGTTGATGGCGCGCCATTCCTTGAGCATGACGCCACGGCGCCGCGGGTAGCGATCCGCCAGCGTGGTGAGCGCGGTGATGCGGTCAATGCGGAAATGACGATAGGCCTGACGCAGTTCGCACCAGCCGGCGACCACGCGGGCTTCGTCGAAAAAGCCGATCAGGAAGGGCCAGATGGTGCGCTCGGTCTCTGCCCCATCGGGGCCACGATAGGTGATGGCCAGCTTGTGCTCGTTGCGGATGGCAAGGCGGATGAGACTGGCGTCAATCCGGGCGGGCGCTGGCGTGTTGCGGGCCACGAGGAGATTGGTGGCCTCGGCGCGTTCGCGCAGATCCTTGGGCAGGACGGCGGTGATCTTGGACAGGGCCTGCTGCGCTGACTGGCTCAGGCGATGGTCGTCGGAGCGCGCAGCGACCCAGCGTGAGCCGAGCACCAGGGCCTCGATTTCATCGGCAGAGAACATCAGCGGCGGCAGCGTGAAGCCGGGGCGCAGCACATAGCCCAGGCCCGGCTCCCCGACGATGTCGGCGCCCTGGCCCTGTAGCGTGGCAATATCGCGATAGAGCGTGCGGATGGAGATGCCCAGTTCCCGTGCAAGGTCAGGCCCGGTGACCGGCGTAGACCGGTTGCGGAGCAATTGCAGCAGATCGAGCAGGCGGCTGGTACGGGACATGGTGGCTCAAAAGCAAAGAGGCGGCCCAGGGGCCGCCTCTTGATCGTTCTAGCCGAGGCCGAGGCGGCGCTGCCACCAGCCGGCCTTCTTCTTGGGCTCGGGCTCTTCGCCGGCAGGCTTTTCAGCCGGTGCAGCACTGGAAGAGACCACGATGCCTTCGGCCGGCAGTTCCTTCTTGACGCGGCGCGACTTGGGCGCAGCCTCTTCTGCCGGCGCGGCAGCAGGTGCTGCGGGAGCCGGCTCGGGGGCAGCCACGGCTTCCGGCGCTGTGGCTTCAGCCGCCGCGGTCTCGGTTGCTTCAGCCTTGGGCTTGCGGGCACGCGGCTTGCGCTTGGGCTTTTCCTCGGCGGCCGCTTCAGGGGCGGCTGCATCGGCGGGAGCGGGTTCTGCGGTTTCCGCTGCCGGCGCTTCTTCGGAAGCTGCCGTCTTGCGGCGGCGAGTGCGCTTGGGCTTTTCGGCCGGGGCTTCTTCGGCCACGACCGGAGCCTCGACGGCCACTTCAGCCGCCTCGGCAGGTGCCTCGGCAACAGCGCTGGCCTCGGGTTCCGCTTCGACCGCTGCCTCGGTGGCATCGCTCACCACGGCAGCGACCGCGGCCTGTTCGCTGGACTCTTCGCCATCACGACGGTTGCGACGGCCACCGCGACGGCCGCGACGGCGGCGCTTGCGCAGTTCGCCCTCGCCCTGGGTTTCGCCAGCGGGACGTGCTGCGGCGTCTTCGCCATCCTCGCCCTCGGCCTCTTCCGCGTCGGCTTCGGTTTCGCCATCAACCGGTGCCGCCTGAGCGGCGCGCTGCTGCGGGCGGGCGCCATTGTCGTCACCACGATCGGCACCGCCACGACGGCGGCGACGGCGGCGGCGACGGCCGTTCTCGCCTTCGCCGGCTTCGGCGGCAGCCGGGCGGGCTTCGGCCTCGGTGTCTTCGTCTTCAGCCTCGTCGACGATATCATCGTCGATGTCGTCATCGATGACGGCGCTATCGACGCGGACATGCTCGGTGGCACGCTGTTCGGCATAGGCCATGACGCGGGCTTCGCCCTTTTCGATGGCGAACTGGTGCCCGGTCATCTTGCCGTCGGCGGTGATGGTGATCGAGAGCTGATTGCGCATCTCGAGCGCGATGAGGGTCTCGCGCTTGAAGTTGAGGATGTACAGGGCAACCTCGACCGGCACGCGGACGTTGATCGACTGGCCCTGGCGGCGCAGCACATGATCTTCAATGTGGCGCATGATCATCAGCGCCAGCGACTCGGTGGAACGCACAAGGCCGGTGCCATCGCACATCGGGCACTTGTGGGTGGAGCTTTCCACCACGCCAAAGCGGATGCGCTGGCGGCTCATTTCCATCAGGCCGAAATGGCTGATGCGGCCGACCTGGATGCGGGCGCGGTCGTCCTTGAGGCAATCCTTGAGCTTGCGCTCGACGGCCCGGTTGGAGCGGTTCTCCATCATGTCGATGAAGTCGATGACGATCAGGCCCGCGAGGTCGCGCAGGCGCAACTGGCGCGCCACTTCTTCAGCGGCTTCCAGATTGGTCTGGAGCGCGGTGTCCTCGATATTGTGCTCCTTGGTGGAGCGACCCGAGTTGACGTCGATGGAAACCAGCGCCTCGGTCGGGTTGATCACGATATAGCCGCCCGAGGGCAGGGTGACCGTGGGCGAGAACATCGAATCGAGCTGGGCTTCGATGCCGTACTTGGAGAACAGCGGCTGATCATCCTTGTAGAGCTGCACGTTCTTGGCGTGGCTCGGCATGATCATGCGCATGAAGTCCTTCGCCTCGGCATAGGCGTCGTCGCCGGCCACGAAGACTTCGTCGATTTCCTTGTTGTAGAGGTCGCGAATGGTCCGCTTGATCAGCGAGCCTTCCTCATAGACCAGGCAGGGAGCCTGGCTCTTGAGGGTGAGTTCGCGCACGCTCTCCCACAGGCGCATCAGATATTCGAAGTCGCGCTTGACCTCGGCCTTGGTGCGGGCTGCACCGGCCGTGCGCAGGATCACGCCCATGCCCTGGGGCACTTCGAGATCGGAGGTGATTTCCTTGAGGCGCTTGCGATCGGCCGCATTGGTGATCTTGCGGGAAATGCCGCCGCCACGGGCGGTGTTGGGCATCAGCACCGAATAGCGGCCGGCCAGGGACAGATAGGTGGTCAGGGCAGCGCCTTTGTTGCCACGTTCTTCCTTGACGACCTGCACCAGCATGACCTGGCGGCGCTTGATGACTTCCTGGATCTTGTAGTGCCGGCGATTGGGGCTCTGGCGGCGACGCTCGGGCACTTCTTCAAGCGCGTCCGCGCCACCGATGGATTCCACCGGTTCGGAATTGGCAGGCGCCTGCTCGATGTGGCTGGCATCTTCGTCACCATGGGCGTCGACGTCGCTGTCGCCTTCTGCCGCCGCTTCTGCGGGGGCAGGGGCTTCTTCGGCCTCATCGGCATGATCGTCGTCGTGCTCTTCGTCGCGCAGCAGGGCTTCGCGGTCGGCAACGGGGATCTGATAGTAGTCGGGGTGGATTTCGCTGAAAGCGAGGAAGCCGTGGCGGTTGCCGCCATATTCAACGAAGGCCGCCTGCAGGGACGGCTCTACGCGCGTGACCTTGGCGAGGTAAATATTGCCCCGCAACTGGCGGCGGGTCGCTGATTCGAAGTCGAATTCTTCGAGACGGTTTCCCTCAGTGACGACGATCCGTGTTTCTTCCGGGTGGATGGCATCCACCAGCATTCTCTTGGTAGCCATAGAAAACTCCGCGCGCTCGCGCGCCGACAAGAGGGTTCCGGATAGCCGGACCCCTTCTGGTGGCGCAGTGCGAGGCGAATGGTTTGGGGGTGGGTGCGCGCAAAAGCTCTGCCTCATGCGCGCCGGTATGATTGATCAGGGCCGAAAGATGCAGCATGGCAAAACGGCAATCGTCATGTTCGATCGCGTCGCGTCTTGTCCGCTTGCGGGCCATCTGACCTCTTCCTATTGGGTTGTCCGCGACGTACATCACGCCGACAACCGTCCGGTCCGACAGGAACCGAAATTCGTAGCGAAGCGCTGGAAATGCCGCTTCTGAACCTGTCCCGGAGAATACTCTTCGCTCCCGGACGGCTCCCCTCCCGCGTCGCTGTGGTGGTCCAAAGACTGCCCAAACAGGTCTAGCGAGAAGCTCGCGCTTCCCCTCTAGCGTGTAGGGATGTTGCGACCGATTGGCAACAGGAAAGTCAGAATCCGAGCGCCCGGGCAAATTTATGTGCGCCGGTTGGCCACGCCTGCAAATCATCGCATAAGAGCGATCGCGCCGCAGAGTCGTGCCATCGGGCCGGCGTTGCGGCATCATCAAGTCTCCGGGGGCCGGCCTGCGCGTGTTCACACCATTCCGTCAAGTCCTGATGTCCGTGGCGCTGGTGCTGGCGACGCTGGCATTGGGCCCGATGCCAGCGGCTGCGCAGGATGCCGCGGCCAGCGCGACCGCCGCCGAGGCGGCGCCCATCGGGCTGCCCAATGTTATGGATGTGCGGGTGACCGCGACGCCCGAACGGGCGCGGCTGGTGATTGACCTTGCCGCCAAGACCGAGTTTGCGCTGGTTTCGCTCGACAACCCCAATCGCCTGGCGATCGATGTGCGCGCAGCGACATTCTCCGTGCCCGAACCACTGGGGACGCCGGCGGGCGAGGGCATGATCGAGCAATACGAGGTTGAACAGGCTGGCCCAGACCGGGTGCGCACGACGCTGATACTCACCGGGCCTGCCCAGGTGCAGCAGGCCTATGTGCTCGACCCGTTCGAGGATCAGCCCGCCCGCCTGGTGGTGGACATCATTCCGGCGACAGCAGAGGAATTTGCCGCCAATGTTGCCAAGGATCTGGTCGCGTCGGCCAGCGTGCCGCAAGCGACCACCTCGACGCCCGCCGGCGGCTCCGAGCTGCCCATTGCAACACGACCGCTGGTGGTCATTGACCCGGGCCATGGCGGTATCGACAGTGGCGCCGAGGCGCTCAGCGGCGCCAAGGAAAAGGACATTGTCTTGGCCTTTTCCCTCAAGCTGCAGCAATTGCTGATCGCCTCGGGCCGGTTCGACGTGGCTTTGACCCGCGAGGACGATTCCTTCCTGCGGCTGGAAGAGCGGGTGGCGCTGGCGCGGGCCAACAAGGCCGACATCTTCATCTCCATTCACGCCGACAGTTTCCAGCAACCCGATATCCGTGGCGCCAGCGTCTATGTGCGCGACGAAAATGCGACCGATGTGCTGGACAAGTTGTTAGCTGAATCGGAGAATAAGGCTGACATTATCGCCGGATTTGCTGCACCGCAGATGGCGCCGGAAGTGGTCGATATCCTGCTCGACCTGATGCGGCGCGAAATGCGCCACCAGTCCTATACGCTAGCCGAGGACGTCGTGCGCCAGCTAGAGCCCAGCGTGACCATGCGGCGGTTCCCGGTGCGGCAGGCGGACTTCTTCGTGCTGCAAGCCCCTGATGTTCCATCGATTCTTGTCGAACTGGGCTTTCTGTCCAATGCGGACGACATGGCCAATCTGCTGCAGGGCGACTGGCAGGACCGGACGGCCGAGGCCTTGGCACGCGGCATATCGGCCTATTTCGACAGCCTGGCCAAGCAGCCGTGATGTGACATATCCATCACGTCTTGCCGGAAGCAGGCGCGGCCCTGCCGTGGCAACGCGTTGTGATGCCCAAACCAGGCCGATTCTGTTATGATTCTGACTAATTTCGCACTGTGTCGCCGTTCCGGTGCTTGTGCTGACATCAAGCGCGCCGCCGTGTTGCGGGACGGCGCTGCGGAGAGACTGATCTGATGCTGCGCTTGTTCGGCTGGCTGTTTGGCTTTGGCATTTTTCTGGCCCTGGTGGCCGTCGTAGGCGCCGGAGTCTACCTCACCACCGTGTCGACACAGCTGCCGGACTATACGGTGCTCAAGGACTACCAGCCGCCGGTGACCACGCGCGTGCATGCCGCGGACGGCACGCTGCTGGCCGAGTTCGCCCGTGAGCGCAGGCTGTTCCAGCCAATCGAGACGGTGCCGCCACTGGTGATCCACGCGTTCCTGTCTGCTGAAGACAAAGACTTCTACACCCATGGTGGCATTGCGCTGGACGGCGTGTTCCGCGCGATCCGCGACAATGCTTTGGCACGCATCGATGGCAATAATGCCATCCAGGGTGGTGGCTCCTCGATCACGCAGCAGGTGGCCAAGAACTTCCTGCTCACCTCGGAGCAGACCTGGGACCGCAAGATCCAGGAAGCGCTGCTGGCGATCCGTATCGAATCCACCTTTTCCAAGGATCGCATTCTCGAGCTCTATCTGAACGAGATCTTCCTTGGCCTGAACTCCTATGGGGTGGCAGCAGCGGCGCTGAACTATTTCGACAAGGCGCTGTACCAACTGACGCTGAGTGAGGCGGCCTATATCGCCGCGCTGCCCAAGGGGCCGAACAATTACCATCCGTTCCGTCGCCCGCAGGCCGCCATCGAGCGCCGCAACTGGGTGATCGATCGCATGGTGGAAAACGGCTATGCGACCGCCGAAGAAGGCGAGGCGGCCAAGGCAGAGCCGCTCAACGTGATCGCGCGAGCCGGTGGCAGCCAGCTCTATTCAGCCGAGTACTTCACCGAGGAAGTGCGGCGCGAACTCGCCAAGCTCTATGGCGAGGACCAGCTTTACGGTGGCGGTCTTTCGGTGCGCACCACGCTTGAGCCGCAAATGCAGGAATATGCGCGCAAGGCACTGATGGACGGGCTGATTGCCTATGACCAGGGCAAGGGCTTCCGCGAGCCAGTGGCCAGCATTGAACTGGGCGAGGACTGGGGCCTCGACGTCGCCAAGATTGCGCCCCTGAGCGACGTTCCGGAGTGGCAGTTGGCCGTGGTGCTTGAACTGGGCAAGAACGAGGCTCGCATCGGGTTGCGCCCGGACAACACGGCCGATGGCGGCGTGGCGCCCGATCGCGTGGTCGGCACGTTGTCGGGGCCCGAAATCAAATGGGTTTCCAAGCCGGTCGACCAGTTTCTTAAAGTCGGGGATGTGATCTACGTCGCCCCGGTGGAGGGCAAGACTGGCATCTATACGCTTGAGCAGGTGCCCGAGATCGAAGGCGCGCTGGTGGCGATGGATCCGCGCACCGGGCGCGTCCTGGCCATGGTTGGCGGCTTCTCCTATGCGCTGAGCGAATTCAACCGCGCCACCCAGGCGCTGCGCCAGCCTGGGTCGTCGTTCAAGCCGATCGTCTATGCGGCAGCGCTGGACAATGGCTATACGCCCGCCTCGGTGGTGCTGGACGCGCCGGTGGAAATCCGCAACAGCGACGGTTCGATCTGGCGGCCGGAGAACTACGCGCAGGAATTCTACGGGCCGCAGACGCTGCGGCGTGGCATTGAGCGCAGCCGAAACGTGATGACGGTGCGGCTGGCCAAGGACATCGGCATGCCGCTGGTGGCCGAATATGCCAAGATGTTTGGTGTTTATGACAGCATGCAGCCGGTGCTGGCCATGGCGCTGGGTGCGGGCGAAACCACCGATATGCGCATGACGGCGGCCTATGCCACGATCGCCAATGGCGGGCGCAAGATCGTGCCGACGCTGATCGACCGTGTGCAGGATCGCTATGGTGAGACCATCTACCGGCATGACCAGCGGTTGTGCCAAGGTTGCGAGGCCAGCGACTGGCATGGACAGGGCGAGCCGGTGATCATCGACAATCGTGAGCAGGTGCTCGATCCGATGACCGCCTATCAGATCACCTCGATGATGGAAGGCGTGGTGCAGCGTGGCACCGGCACCGCAGCCAAGGTGCTCAACCGCCCAGTGGCCGGCAAGACGGGCACTACCAATGACTACAAGGATGCCTGGTTTGTCGGCTTTACGCCGGAACTGGCCGTCGGCGTCTATGTCGGCTACGACAAGCCGCGCTCGATGGGGCGTTCGGTCACGGGCGGCACGTTTGCCGTGCCGATCTTTACCGAGTTCATGCAGAAGGCGCTGGCCGGCAAGCCGGCGACACCGTTCAACGTTCCTCCGGGCATGAGCACGACCTGGATCGACCCCAATTCGGGCACGCAGGCCTATAGCGGCGAGGGCGGCATCGCGGAATCGTTCAAGCCCGGCACCGGCCCGAACCTGACGACCTCGGTGATCGGGCTGTCGACGACCGATTATGACGCGATCCTGCGCGAGCAGCAGATGCAGCAGCAGTATGGCGGTGCCATCACCCGTCCAAGTGGCAACGGCACCTTTCTCGACCCCAACCTCGGCCGTGGCGGCTTCTTCTAGGTGAGCGGTTTCGTCATCTGGCCGGATGCCGCACTGACGCAGGTCGCTCAGCCGCGACCGGTCGATGATGGCCTGAGATCCGTAGCGACGCGGCTGCTGGCTGCGGCGCAGGAGGCGCAGGCCTATGGGCTGGCTGCTGCGCATCTAGGCCTGGTGGAGCCGGTGGTTGTGGTGAGTGTCAGCGACCCCGGCGCCGCGCGGGACTACCGGCTGCTCTACAATCCGGTGATCGAGAACCTCTCAGAGACGGCCAGTGCGGGGGCAGAAGGCTCGGTTTCCCTGCCGGGGATCGAAGTGCCGATCAGCCGTGCCGGTTGGTGTATGGTGCACCATGACGATGGGGATGGCGCCCAGCAGAGCCTGCGGCTCGAGGGCTTTGCTGCCCGGGTGGCGCAGCATGAAATCGACCAGATGAACGGAGTCTTTTTCCTCAACCGGCTGTCGCGGCTCAAGCGCGAGACAGCGCTGCGCAAGTTCCAGAAAAGCCAGCGCTAGGTTGATCGATCCGGGCACGTCGGGTACAGGATGCGGCCAAATCGAAGGAATTGTGCAATGCGTGCGGAAATTGAAAAGACCGTCGCCGAAATCGAGCGGGTTCTGACCCTGCTGAGGAGGCATCTTTGACTGGGATACAGCTGAACTTCGCCTCGATGCGCTGACGGCGCAAACAGAATCACCCGATTTCTGGAACGACCCCGAGAAGGCTCGGGTCACCATGCGCGAGCGTGACGAGCTGGATGTTGCCGTCAAATCGGTGCGCGAGCTGGAAGCCGGTATTGCCGACAATGTCGAGCTGATCGAACTTGGCGAGGCCGAGGGCGACGCCGACATCGTCAAGGATGCCGAGGCGGCGTTGATCGAATTGGCTGACCTGGCGCGCACGCGGCAGATCGAGACGCTGCTGTCCGGCGAGGTCGACAGCAACGACTGCTATGTGGAAATCCACTCCGGTGCCGGCGGCACCGAGAGCCAGGACTGGGCCAATATGCTGCTGCGCATGTATACGCGCTGGGCCGAACGCCGGAAGATGAAGGTCGAAGTGCTCGAAATGCACGACGGCGAAGAGGCCGGCATCAAATCGGCGACCATTCTGGTCAAAGGCCACAATGCCTATGGCTGGCTGAAGACCGAGAGTGGCGTGCACCGGCTGGTGCGCATCAGCCCCTATGATTCGGCCGCACGGCGGCACACGAGCTTTTCGAGCTGCTGGGTGTACCCGGTTGTGGATGACTCGATCGACATCGAGATCCGCGAATCCGATCTCAAGGTCGATACCTATCGCGCATCGGGTGCAGGTGGGCAGCACGTGAACACCACCGACTCGGCCATCCGCATCACCCACGTACCCTCGGGGATCATCGTGGCGTGCCAGCAGGAGCGTAGTCAGCACAAGAACCGCGCTACGGCCATGGCCATGCTGAAGTCCCGCCTCTATGAGGCCGAGCTGCAGAAGCGGGAAGAGGCTGCCAACGCGCAGGCGGCCAGCAAGACCGACATCGGCTGGGGGCACCAGATCCGCTCTTATGTCCTGCAGCCCTACCAGATGGTCAAGGACCTGCGCACGGGCGTGGAAAGCAGCCAGCCGGCGGCTATCCTCGACGGTGATCTCGACGCCTTCATGCAGGCCGCGCTGGCCCAGCGCGTGGGCGTGGCGACCGACGTGGTTGCCGAGGACTAATGCAAGCGCCGCCCGATCGGGCGGCGTTTTTCTTTGGATTATGGGTCTTCAGCGGCCGGTGATCAGCCGAGCAGCGCCAGCAGGCGTTTGCCGCTGTTCAGATAGGCCTGCGGATTGACGGCGACGTCATTCTTGCGCACTTCAAAATGCAGATGCGGGCCTGTGGAGCGTCCGGTGGACCCCACCTTGGCGATCGGTGTGCCCGTGCTGACGGCCTGCCCCTCAACCGCCAGATAGGCCGACAGGTGGCCATAGCGGGTGATGAGGCCATTGCCATGGGTGACCTCGACCGTCTTGCCATAGCCCGAGCGCTCGCCCACGAAACTGACGACGCCCTTGCCGGCGCTGAGCACGGTGGAACCGGAGGGGGCGGCGAAGTCGAGCCCGGAATGGAATGCGCGACCGCCTGAAAATGGATCGGTCCGATTGCCGAAACCAGAGCTTTTGCGGAAATTGCCGGTGATCGGCATGTGCACGGGGGCGCGGTCGATGCCATCGCGGGCCGCCTTGTAGCGGACCAGAGCGGTGAGCACCGCATTGGCGTCATCGACCATTGGACTGGATTCGGCGCCGGCCTGCGGCGGCAGCAGGGGGCCGCCAACACCGTCCTCAGGTTCGGGCAGGGTCAGGCGGATGCCCAAATCGGACAGTTCAGACATGATGCTGTCGGTGCGGTCGATGGCTGTTTCGGCAATCGAGGCCATGGCGAACTGGGTCTCGTCCATCATCTGGCTGACCGAGGCTGCGGTGGCGTCGATATCGGGATTGCCCGAGGCCGTGGTCGGTGTGGCGAGAGCAACCGGGCTGGTCTGGTCGTCCGAGCGCGCCAGGGTGGCCGGTTCAATGCCCAGTTCGCCGGCCTTGTCGACCAGGGCGCGGACGAGCTGGTGCTGTTCGAGAAGGACCTGTTGCTGCTGTGACAGTTCCTGCAGCTGCAGATTGATGTCGCCGGCCTGGGCATAGCTGCGCGAATGCAGGCGATCGACCTCGACGCGCAGCTGGGCGATCCGATCTTCATAGGCCTCCATGACCTGTTCGGACTGCTGGCTGAACAGGCGCGAGATATCCGGGGTCAACAGAAGGGATGTACCGAGCAGGCCGTTGCCCCCGAGCAGAATGGCAAACATGGAATAGAACAGGGCCGGATGGATGCCGTGGCGTGCCGGCTTCTGGCTGGCGGACGCCCCTTTTTCCGTTCGGCCAAAATGGGCAGTTTTCCGCACGCAAGGCACTCCAGTACATCATCTGACACGATGGCTGCAGTGTGCCGCAACATGGTTAACAAAGGCTATTTTGCTGGAGGCTTGGCCAGCTCAAGCGCAAGTGCGTCCAGCACTTTTTGTGCGTGGCCGAGGATGCGCGTCGCGCGCAGGAAGCGCAGCACGCGACCATCAGAACCGATGATGAAAGAGGTGCGGATCAAGCCCATGAACTCGCGGCCATAGAGCTTTTTGAGTTGCCACAGGCCAAAAGCCTCAATGGCCTGCCGCTCGACATCGGCCGCCAGGGGGAGTGTCAGGCCATATTTGGCGCGGAACTTGACGTGTTTTTCGATGGGGTCGGGCGAAATCCCCACGAGCCGTGCACCCAGGTCGTGGAAAGCGGCGGCGCGATCGGAGAATTCGCGATTCTCGTCGGTGCAGCCGCCGGAATCGTCCTCGGGGTAGAAATAGAGCACGACCGGGTGACCGCGCTGGGCGGACAGGGTGAAACTGGTGCCATCATCGAGGGGCAGGGTGAAGTCAGGCGCAAGGTCGCCTTCATACAATTGTGTCATCGTGCCGCTTCCATCAGTTCCAGGGGGCCGACATAGTGGGTGTTGGCGCCCGATTGTGGCCGGTATCATCGTGCATGAGATCGCTTACTGCGGTTGATTCTTATGGGCGCCGGACACTATCGACGGAGCCCTGTTCCGGAAGCAAGTGAGCGCGTCGATCTTACCAGCAGACACCCCGATACCGCCGCCCATTGTGGTCAGGCGCCCAAGGGCGCGGCACGCAGCCAAGCTGGCCGTGTGGATCCTGGGCATTCCGGCGGTGTTGCTGGTGGTGCTGTTTGCCGTGTTGCTGGTGACGCCGGTGCGGCTGCCTTTCGGCAGCGATGCTGCGCAGTCAATGGTGCGCTCGGCCCTGCCACCAACCAGTTCGCTGAGCCTGGGCGAGATGTCGCTGGCGCTGGAAGACGGGGTCTGGCCGGTCATCCAGTTCTCCCCGGTGGTCTATGCCGACAGCAAGACGGGCGCCAAGGTGTCAATCGCCGCGCTTGAGATCGGCTTCTCGCCGGCGCGGGCGCTGTTCGGACAGCCGGGCGCGACGGTCACCATCGTGCGGCCGCATGTGCAGATGGTGCAGGATCTGTTCGGACCGCGGCTGACCAGCCTTGAGCTGGTGGAGGATCCCGCCGACGGCACCCCCATCGTGCGGGTGCAGGAAGGAGAAGAGGCCTTTCCGGCGGTCAACATTGGCGCGAGCGGCATTGACCTCACCAAGATCGACCAGCATGCACCCATGCGTTCGGACAATGACTGGCTGATCTATAATCTTGAGGCCACTGAACAGGGCATTGCAGACCTGGTGGCGCAGACGGCGCAAGGGCGGTTTTCCCGGCTGCGGGTGCGTGACGGCATCGTGGGCATGTCGGACAGCGTCTACGGCCTGTTCCGCCGCTTTGAAAACATCGATCTGGAGATCGGACCCAGCGCCAATTTGCGGGATACCCAGGGCAGTTTTTCAGCCAGCCTGGGCGGGCGCACCATGGCCGGTGGCATTGCCAGAACGGTGGACGAAACCGGCGCGGTGCGCATCGAGGCAGATGTCACCAATATCGATTTTGCGGCCTTCCTGCCATTCATTGATGATCCCACCAGCATGGCGGCCCTGCGCGGGGCCGGGTCACTATCGATCGAAGTCAATTTTGCCCGGTCAGGCGGCAAGCTGGTGGATGGGCGTTTCAAGGTGGATCTGACTGGCCTCGACCTGCGGCTTGAGGATTCCTACTTCCCCATCGCCAGCTCGATCCTCGACATAAACTGGTCGCCGGCGGCAGGACAGTTCACGCTGGAAGAAGGCGCCCTGCAGATCGGGAACAGCTCGGCCAAGGTGTCGGGTGTGTTCGCCATGGGGCTGGACGCCAGCTATGGCCCGACAGTGGGGCTGGCGCTGAAGGCCCGCGATGTGGTGGTGCAGCCCAATGACATGGACGCACCTGCTCAGCCACTGGACAGCATGGAGTTTACCGGCTGGTCGGCGCCGCTCTATGGCGCCCTGGGCATTGACGCGCTGGTGGCGCGCAAAGGCGATGCCGTGGTGGAGGCCAAGGGCCGCGTGGACATGCTGCAGGCCGGGCTGGGGCTGGATCTGGAGCTGGCGGGGCAGGGGCTGTCCGCCGACGACTTCAAGCGCCTATGGCCCTACACGATGGCGCGGGAAAGCCGCGACTGGGTGGTGGCCAATGTGACTGCCGGCACGGTGCAGCAGGCGCGCATGGCGTTCAAATTCCCGGTGGGCACAATTGCCAGGCCGGGCGAGGCCGACAAGGCGGTGCCGCCGGGCGCAATCGCGATCAATCTGGTTGGAACCGAGGTCTCGATCAGGCCGACGGTCACCATGGCGCCCATTGCCATGGATGGCGAAATGCGCGTTCAGATCAGCGACAACAAGGTGACCATTTCTGCTGGTGGCGGGACATTGCCGACCAAGGCTGGCGATATCACGGTGACAGACCCTGCGGTCATCATCGACAGCTCGGTGCCGGGCGACGGGATCGTGGAAGTCTCGGGCGACATAGCCGGGGGCATTCCGGCCATACTGGCGTTGGTGGACGAACAGCAGCCGGGTCTGCTTGCAACGGCCGACCTGCCACTGGACCTCAAGGCACTTAGTGGCGTGGTGGATGCGGGCCTTGTGGCAACGGTGCACCTGCCTGCCGCCGATAGCGGCGAAGCGCCCAGCTTCGACTATGTGTTCAACGGCAATGCCAAGGATTTTGCCAGCAAGGAGCCCATTGAAAAGCGGATGATCAGCAATGGCCAGCTGGCGTTCAGCGCATCGCAGGACGGCTATCAGCTGGGCGGCACGGCCGACATCGACGGCATTCCAGCGCAGGTCGAGATCACCGGCACGCCCACGACCGACCCGGTCTTCCGACTGTCTTCAACAGTTGATGTGGCCGGGCTGGCCAAGATGGGTTTTGACGCGTCCACATTCCTGAGCGGCAGCCTGCGATTTGTGGCGCAGCCAATGCGCGACGGGTCGCTGAAGATGGCAGTCGACCTTGAAAACGCGGGGCTCGACATCAAGGACCTTGGGATCAGCAAGCCCGCAGGGACGCCGGGCACGGTGAGTGCCAGCATTCGCCAGAATGGAGAGGTGACCACGCTGGGCGATATCGCGCTGAGCTTCGGCACGGTGCGGCTTGAAGGAGCGCTGGAGTTTCACGCCAAGGATGGCCTGGTTGCAGCCGACTTCAGCCGCTTTGCGCTGGCTGATGGCGACAATGCGCAGGTCGCAGTCGCCCCGATCCGCGGCGGCTTTGCGGTGCGGGTGCGTGGCAGCCAGCTCGATCTGCGGCCGGTGCTCAAGCGCTTCTTCAGCATCGAAGAAGGCAGGGGCGGAGTGCAGACCGAGCAGTTCAACCAGACCATCTCGCTGGATGTGCAACTGGAACGGGCGACTGGATTCTACGCCACGACGGCATTCAAGCTGGGGCTCGACATGCTGCTTTCCGGGAGCGACATGCGGCGCGTGAACCTGACCACGACCTTCAGCGATGCCAACAGTCTGTCGGTGACGACCAATCCCGCCAGCGAGGGGCGGACATTGTCGGTGGCCTTCAATGATGCCGGCACCATCCTGCGCTTCCTGGGCGTCTATTCTCGCCTGGTTGGCGGCACGGGGAGCCTGGTGCTGACCACGGACGGCAAGCAGGACGTCGAGGCTGGCCAGTTGCTGATGCGCAGCTTTGCTATCGTGGACGAGGACAATGTGGTGCAGGTGCTGGGCAACCGCTCGGATTCCCTTGCCAGCGTGGCGCAGAGCAAGCGGCTCGATTTCGATGCGGCACAGGTGGATTTCCAGCGCAGCTCGGACCGGGTGCAGATCACCAATGCCATCCTGACCGGGCCGACGGTGGGCGGTACGCTGCGCGGCTTCATCTACACTGCGCAGCGCCAGTATGACCTGACGGGCACCTATGTGCCGCTGTTCGGGCTCAACAGCGTGTTTCAGAAGATCCCGCTGCTGGGGCCGATCCTGGGTGGACGCGATGGCGAGGGGCTGGTGGGTGTGACCTTTGCGGTCAATGGGCCGCTGGAGAACCCGCAGTTCCGTATCAATCCGCTGTCGGTGCTGGTCCCGGGTGTGTTCCGCGAACTGTTCGAGTTCCGCGCCAAGGCGCTGCCGGCGGCGCAATAAGCCGCAAAAAAACGGGGCGCCGGTTGCCCGACGCCCCTTCAATGCTGTTGGTCTGGGATCAGACCGGCTTGATCAGCGCGTGGCGCTTCTTGCCAACCGAGAGCTTGATGACGCCTTCAGGCAACAGCGCATTGTCGCCAATGGCGAGCTTGTCATCCTCGATCACAGCGTCATTGACGCGTACGGCGCCGGACTGCACGTGCCGCCGGGCCTCGCCGTTGGATGCCGCCAGTCCGGCAGTGACCAAAGCCGACAGGATGCCGAGTCCCGTCGCCAGCTCGGCATGGCTCACCGTGGCGGTGGGCAACGACAGATCGATGGCCCCGGACTCAAAGGTTGCCTGGGCAGTGTGGGCCGCTTCGGTGGCGGCCTGTCGCCCGTGGACAATGGCCGTGACCTCGGTTGCCAGGACCTTCTTGGCCTCGTTGATCTCGTTGCCGCCCAGGGCCGCGAGCTTTTCGATCTCGCTCAGGGGCAGGCGGGTGAAGATCTTGAGGAACTTGCCGACGTCAGCGTCCTCGGTGTTGCGGAAGTACTGCCAGAAATCATAGGGGCTGAAGAGGTCGCCATTGAGCCAGACGGCACCGGAGGCCGACTTGCCCATCTTCTCACCCGAGGCCTTGGTCAGCAGCGGCGTGGTCAATGCGTAGAGCTGCTCGCCCCCCATGCGGTGGTTGAGGTCGACGCCGTTGATGATATTGCCCCACTGATCCGAGCCGCCCATCTGCAGGATGGTGCCATAGCGGCGGTTGAGCTCGGTGAAGTCGTAGCCCTGCATGATCATGTAGTTGAATTCGAGGAAGCTCAGCGACTGCTCGCGATCAAGCCGCAGCTTGACCGAGTCAAAGCTGAGCATGCGGTTGACCGAGAAGTGGCGGCCCACGTCGCGCAGGAACTCGACGTAGTTGAGCTTGAGCAGCCAGTCGGCATTGTTGACCATGATGGCGGGGTTGGAGCCGCCATAGTTCAGGATATTGCCGTAGACGCGCTGGATGGAGTCGATATTGGTCTGGATCTGCTCGACCGTGAGCAGCTTGCGCTGGTCATCGCGGAACGATGGGTCGCCCACCATGGAGGTGCCGCCGCCCATCAGGCTGATCGCCTTGTGACCGGTCTCCTGCAACCAGTAGAGCATGGTGACCGAGATCAGATTGCCGATGTGAATCGAGGTGGCCGTGGCGTCATAGCCGACATAGCCACAGATCTGGCCCTGGTGGGCCTTGGCGTCCAGACCCTCGGGGTCGGAAATCTGGTGGATGAAGCCGCGCTCGTCGAGGACGCGCAGGAAGTCGGACTTGAACTTGGTCATGGGACAATCACTGAGATGAGTGAGACCGCCTGGCGAGCCTGCCGAGCCATGGGGTCGGTGCACTGGGGACCCCGTCCTTCGACAGGCTCAGGATGAGGTCCCTTCCAACAGATCGCAATGAATGCGCTGGAAACCTAGCGCCCGCCGCCGTCGGCGATCTCCTGACGGCGACGGTCGAGATATTCGGCACAGCGGGTGGTCAGTTCATCGACCTTGCCCTCGAAGAAGTGGTTGGCACCATCGACGATCTGCTGCTCGATGGTGATGCCCTTCTGGGTCTTGAGCTTGTCGACCAGCTTCTGCACCGAGGTGGGCGGTGCCACACGGTCCTTCTCGCCATGGATGATCAGGCCCGAGGACGGGCAGGGGGCCAGGAACGAGAAGTCATAGAGATTTTCCGGCGGGGCGACGGAGATGAAGCCCTCGACTTCCGGCCGGCGCATGAGCAGCTGCATGCCGATCCAGGCGCCAAAGGAGAAGCCGGCAATCCAACAGCCGCGCGATTCCCGGTTGATGGTCTGCAGCCAATCAAGCGCCGAGGCGGCATCGGAGAGCTCGCCAACGCCATGGTCGAACATGCCCTGGCTGCGGCCGACGCCGCGCGAGTTGAAGCGCAGCACGGCAAAGCCGCGCTCGGCGAACATGTAGAAGAGATTGTAGACGATCTGGTTGTTCATCGTCCCGCCGAACTGCGGATGGGGATGCAGAACGATGGCGATGGGAGCATTGGGCTCCTTGCCAGGCTGGTAACGCCCTTCCAGACGACCCTCGGGTCCGTTGAAAATCACTTCTGGCATGGTCTCACTTCTTCCGGCCGTTTCGGCTCTGTTCGTGTCTGTCGCGGGGCCCGCGCGGCGGCCTTGCGGCTTGACTAAGCCCGCCCGGCTGCCTAAAACATGGGTCACAAAATCCAGTTTAGAATTGTTCGAAACTCGATTTTTCGAGGCCGCGTGCGGCCTGCAAGAGCGCCCCTTGTAATGAAGTTGGGCGTCAAATTTCAAGAAGTGTTTGAGGTTGAGGGCGCATCAGCGCTCCGGCCCGGACATGGATGGTATGACCTGCGCACATGCGCCTGACGGGAATCCGATGACCAGACCGGCGATCTATCTTGATCATAACGCCGCGTCCCCGCTTCTGCCTGAAGCGCGGTCGGCATTGCTCGCCGGGCTTGACCTTGTGGGCAATCCCTCCTCGGTGCACGGCCATGGCCGCGCACTGCGCAATCTGATCGACACTGCTCGCGGGCAGGTGGCCAAGCTGGCCGGCGCTGAACGCAAGCAGGTGGTCTTTACCGGCTCGGCCACCGAGGCAATCACCCAGGCCATCGTCGGCGGCGCCAAGGCCTTTGCCAGCACCGCCATCGTGACCAGCGCGGGCGAACACGCGGCAGTCACCAAAGCAGCCGAGGCCACGGGCCTTGATGTCATCACCATTGGCCTTCTGCGCGATGGCTGCATTGATCTGGATCAACTTGCCGAGGTTGTCGCTACGCATGCGGGCAATTTGCTGGTTGCCCTGGGCTGGGTGAACAATGAGACCGGCGTGGTGCAGCCCATGGGGCGCATCAATGCGCTGGTGGGGCCGACCCGTCACACGCTGTTCGTCGATGCCGTGCAGGCCTTTGGCAAGCTGGATCTGGCATTTGCCAGCACCGCACCCGACATGATGGCCATCAGTGGCCACAAGATCGGCGCACCGGCCGGCGTTGGTGCTTTGCTGGTCAAGGCGCATGCCGATCTGGTGCGGTTGATCCCTGGCGGTGGCCAGGAACAGGGCCGGCGCGGTGGCACGGAAGCGGCGGCGCTTATTGCGGCGTTCGGCGCGGCCGCAGAGGCATTCCCCACGCGCTATGCGGCGGCCGGTGTTGAAACGCTGACCGCAAAGCTGCAGGCGGCCTTGCCGGCTGAGGCTGTGGTGTTCGGCGGCGCGCGGCTGGGCAATGTGATCAATTTCGCCGTGCCCGGCGTAAAGAGCGCGACGGCCATGATGGCGCTGGACCTGCTGGGTCTGTCGGTCTCATCGGGGTCGGCCTGTTCATCGGGCAAGGTGGGCCCCAGCCATGTGCTGGCCGCCATGGGCGTGACGCCGGAACTGGCCGAATGCGCGCTGCGCGTCAGCCTGGGCTGGAGTTCGACGGCAGAAGACATCGACGCGTTTGTTGCCGGTTACCAATCCATCCTGACGCGCCAGCGGGCGCGGCAGGGGCAGGCGGCCTAGGCCGCAAGAGTTTTACGGTTCGCGGCGACCTTGAATCGCCGAGGAGCAATCAGGAGAAGCCATCATGGCGGACTACGACCATATTCCCACGCTCAAGGAGAACATCGACAGGGCCACCGTGGATTCGGTGCTGTCGCTCGATGTGGACAAGTACAAGTACGGCTTCGAAACCGACATCGAATCCGACATGGCGCCCAAGGGGCTGAGCGAGGATACGGTCCGCTTCATTTCGGCCAAGAAGAATGAGCCCGAATGGATGCTGGAGTGGCGGCTGGATGCCTATCGTCGGTTCCTGACGCTGACTGAGCCGACCTGGGCCAAGGTGCACTATCCCAAGATCGACCTGCAGGACATGTACTACTACGCCGCGCCCAAATCGACGCCGGCGCCCAAGAGCCTGGACGAGGTCGATCCGGCGCTGATCGCCATGTATGACAAGCTGGGCGTGCCGCTGCGCGAGCGCGAAATCCTGGCCGGCGTCGAGCGTCCCAATGTTGCCGTCGACGCGGTGATGGACTCGGTGTCGGTGGTGACCACGTTCCGTGAGGAACTGGCCAAGGTCGGCATCATCTTCTGCTCGATCGCCGAGGCGATCCGCGAGCATCCCGAGCTGGTCAAGAAGTACCTGGCGTCGGTGGTGCCGGTGTCGGACAATTACTACGCCACGCTCAACAGCGCCGTCTTCACCGATGGCTCGTTTGTCTACATCCCCAAGGGCGTGCGCTGCCCGATGGAGCTCAGCACCTATTTCCGCATCAATGAGAAGAAGACCGGCCAGTTCGAGCGGACGCTGATCATCGCTGAAGCGGACAGCTATGTGAGCTATCTCGAAGGCTGCACGGCGCCGATGCGCGACGAGAACCAGCTGCATGCCGCCGTGGTGGAACTGGTGGCGCTCGACAATGCCGAGATCAAGTACTCCACCGTCCAGAACTGGTATCCCGGCGACAAGGACGGCAAGGGCGGCATCTATAATTTCGTCACCAAGCGGGGCGACTGCCGCGGTGTCAATTCCAAGATCTCCTGGACCCAGGTCGAAACTGGTTCGGCGATCACCTGGAAGTATCCCAGCTGCATCCTGCGCGGCGATGGTTCGCGCGGCGAGTTCTATTCGATTGCCATTTCCAACGGTCACCAGCAGGTCGACAGCGGCACCAAGATGATCCATCTGGGCAAGAACACGTCCAGCCGCATCATCTCGAAGGGCATTGCCGCCGGCTTCTCGGACAATACCTATCGCGGCCAGGTCTCGGCCCATGCCAAGGCCAAGAACGCCCGCAACTTCACCCAGTGCGACAGCCTTCTGATCGGCGATACCTGCGGGGCTCACACGGTGCCCTATATCGAGAGCCGCAATGGCAGCGCGGTGTTCGAGCATGAGGCGACGACATCAAAGATTTCGGACGACCAGATGTTCTACTGCCAGCAGCGCGGGCTGAACGAAGAAGAGGCGGTGGCCCTGATCGTCAACGGCTTCGTGCGCGACGTGCTGCAGCATCTGCCCATGGAATTCATGGTGGAGACGCAGAAACTGATCGCCATCAGCCTTGAAGGCAGCGTGGGCTAGGCGCTCCGCCTGCCGTAACTGAATGCTCAAAACCTATCGCCCGGTCGGCGCCAACTGAGCGACACCGGGTTCCAATTGGAGACTACAGATGACCACCCCAATCCTTGAAATCCGCAACCTGCATGCGCGCATCGAAGAGCGCGAAATCCTCAAGGGCGTGAACCTGATCATTCCGCCCGGCGAAGTGCATGCCGTGATGGGCCGCAACGGCTCGGGCAAGTCGACGCTGAGCTATGTGCTGGCTGGCAAGGAAGACTATGAGATCACCGAGGGCGAAGTGCTGCTCGACGGCGAGAACCTGCTGGAGATGGACCCGGCTGAGCGCGCTGCCGCGGGCCTGTTCCTGGCCTTCCAGTATCCGATCGAAATCCCCGGCGTGGCGACGATGACCTTCCTCAAGGCCGCCATCAACGCCCAGCGCAAGGCGCGCGGCGAGGGCGAACTGTCGACCCCGGACTTCATGCGCGCAGTAAAGACCGCCGGCACGGAACTCAATGTCGATACCGACATGCTCAAGCGCCCGCTGAACGTGGGCTTTTCGGGTGGCGAGAAGAAGCGCGCCGAAGTGCTGCAGATGGCGCTGCTGCAGCCCAAGATGTGCATTCTGGACGAGACGGATTCCGGGCTCGACATCGATGCGCTGCAGGTTGTCTCCAAGGGCGTCAACGCGCTGCGCGCGGCCAACCGCTCCATGCTGGTGATCACCCACTACCAGCGCCTGCTCAACCACATCGTGCCCGACGTGGTGCATGTGTTCAGCGACGGGCGCATCGTGGAAAGCGGCGACAAGGACCTGGCGCTGCAGCTCGAAGCCAAGGGCTACGCCGACTTCGACGGCGCGGCGGCCTGATCATGCGCCAGACCATGCCCGTGCGGCTCGGACCCGCTGAAGACACTTTGATTGCCCAGCTCAACAGCGTGGGCGCATCGGCCGAGGCTGACCGGATGACGGTCGCCGGCCTGCCGACGCGCCGCGTGGAGAGCTACCATTATACCGACCTCAAGACCCTGCTGAAGACGGTGCCGCCGCTGGCGACCCCCGCCAACCAGGCCAGCGCGCCAGCGCTACGCGTGGCAGGTGCCTATCAGCTGATGATCGCCAATGGCGTGGTGCAGGGTGCCAGCACGGCCCCGGCCGGCGTCATCGTCGGCACGACGACAGGTGGCGTCCTGTCCACCCGTGACGATGTGCTGGTGCATCTCAATGGCGCATTGGCGTGCGAGGCGCTGACGCTGACGCTCGAGAGCAGTGTCGATCCGGTGATCCAGATCGACCGCCGTTGCGAGGGCGATGCCGCCCATGTGGCGGATGCCGTGAAAATCTTTGTTGCCGACAATGGCTCAGCGGTGATCCTTGAGACCTTCTCGGGCTCCGAGGCGGCGCATGTGGGCAATCATGCCACCTATCTGGCGCTGGGCAAGAATGCGGTGGTGACCCATATCACCGTCGATCTGTCCTCAAAGGCGTCGTCACATTTCGCCAGCAATGAATATACCCTGGCCGAAGGCGCCAAGCTGCGCACGGTGACCATCCATGCTGGCGCCGGCCTGTCCCGCAGCCAGGTGTTTGCGCGCTTTGCCGGAGCAGGGGCGCACGCCGATTTCACCGGGCTGAACCTGGTGGCTGACGGCCAGCACAATGACATCACCATCGATATCCGGCATGGCGTGGCCCACACCACCAGCCAGGAAATGTACAAGCAGATCGCGCGCGGCCGCTCCAAGGCGGTGTTCCAGGGCAAGATCGTGGTCGAGCGCGATGCGCAAAAGACCGATGCCAAGATGATGATGCAGGGGCTGATGCTGTCGGACGAGGCGGAAATCCTCTCCAAGCCCGAGCTCGAAATCTATGCCGATGACGTGGTGTGCGGGCATGGCTCGACCTGCGGCGAGCTGGACGAAGAGTCGATGTTCTACCTGATGAGCCGCGGCATTCCCAAGGCCGAGGCCGAGACGATGCTGGTGCGTGGCTTCATTGCCGAAGTGCTCGATCCGATCGAGGACGAGGCGTTGAACGAAGCGCTCAACGGCATCGTCGACGGCTGGCTGCTTGGGAAGTAGGACAGGGGACTTTGGTGTCTTGTCCTTTCCTCTCCCTTGAGGGGAGGGACCGACGGAGGGGGTAGTTGCGTGGGTCAATGTTGGACCCCAACCCCCAACCCCTCCCCTCAAGGGGAAGGGGAGGCAGACTGCAAGGCCGGTGATTCAATGACCTTCGATCTCGAAAAAGTCCGTGCCGATTTTCCGATCCTGTCCGAGGTCATCCATGGCAAGCGCCTGGTGTATCTGGACAGCGGCGCGTCAGCGCAGAAGCCGGTGCAGGTGCTCGACCGCATGGACCATGCCTTCCGGCATGAATATGCCAATGTTCACCGCGGCCTGCATACGCTGGCCAATCGCGCCACCGAAGGCTTTGAGGCGGGGCGCGAGTCGGTGCGCCGATTCATCAATGCCAAGCGGGCCGAAGAGGTCGTCTTCACCCGCTCGGCGACCGAGGCGATCAATCTGGTCGCGTCGTCCTTTGCCGGGCCGCGGATTGCCGAGGGCGACGAGATCGTGCTCTCCATCATGGAGCACCATTCCAATATCGTGCCCTGGCATTTTCATCGCGAGCGCAAGGGCGCGGTGATCAAGTGGGTCGATGTGACCGATGACGGCGGCTTTGACCTCGATGCCTTCGAGGCCACGCTGACCGACCGGACGCGTATGGTCGCGGTTACCCATATGTCCAACGTGCTGGGCACGGTGACCCCGATTGCCGAGGTGATCGCCATTGCCCATGCGCGCGGCATTCCCGTGCTGATCGATGGCAGCCAGGGCGCGGTGCACACGACGGTGGACGTGCAGGCGCTGGACGCCGATTTCTACGTCATGACTGGCCACAAGCTCTATGGGCCGACCGGCATCGGCGTGCTCTACGGCAAATATGACCTGCTGGCCGAGATGCAGCCCTATCAGGGCGGCGGCGAGATGATCGATACGGTCAGTCTCGACACCGTCACCTACAATGCCCCGCCGCATCGTTTTGAGGCCGGTACGCCGCCGATCGTGCAGGCCATGGGCCTGGGCGCCGCGCTGGACTATATGACTGGTCTGGGGCGCGATGCTATTGCCGAACACGAGGCGGCGGTCGCCAGCTATGCCGCCGAACGGCTGGGCCGAATCAAAGCGCTGCGCATGATCGGCACGGCGCCGGGCAAGGGCGGCATTTTCTCCTTCGAGCTCAAGGGCGCCCATGCCCATGACGTCTCGACCATTCTCGACCGCTACGGCATTGCCGTACGCGCGGGCACCCATTGTGCCCAGCCCCTGTTGAAACGCTTCGGTGTCACCTCCACATGCCGTGCATCGCTTGCCCTCTACAACGGCAAGGACGATGTCGACGCGCTGGTGGACGGCATTGAACGCGCCCAGACTTTTTTCGCTTGATAGCGAGGACCAATATGACCGACCAGAGCAAACCCGACCAAGACGCTGCAGTCGAAATCGACGAATCCAAGATCGCCCCGGCGCCCACGATTCCCGAGCCGCGCATCACCCCGACGGTTGGTGCAGGCCTGCCCGAGGATGAGGTGGAGCGCATCACCACCGATCTGATCGGCGCGCTCAAGACCGTCTATGACCCGGAAATCCCGGTCGACATCTACGAGCTGGGCTTGATCTACAAGGTTGACCTGGATGATGACCGAAACCTGAGCATCGACATGACGCTGACGGCCCCTGGCTGCCCGGTGGCCGGCGAAATGCCGGGTTGGGTGGAGAATGCGGCGCGCGGCGTCGAGGGCATCCGCGATGTCACGGTCAACATGGTGTTCGATCCGCCGTGGGACGCCACGCGGATGAGCGAAGAAGCCCAGGTTGCCCTCAACTGGTGGTAATCCCGCGCGTTTCGTCCTATATATCGTGAAACGCCGATAGAAAGATCCGCCCATGGCCTTCAAGATCATGACGCTGAGCGATGCCGCTGCCGAGCGCATCACCGAAATCATCGAGGATTCCGACAAGCCGGTGATCGGGGTGCGGGTCGGCGTGAAGAATGCCGGCTGTGCCGGCATGGCCTATACCCTGGACTATGTGACCGAGCCGGTGCCCGGCGATGACCACGTCAGCGACAAGGGCGTCGAGGTCTATGTCGAACCCAAGGCCACGATGTTCCTATTGGGCACGGTGATGGATTTCGAACAGTCCAAGATGAGTTCGGGCTTCACGTTCCGCAATCCCAATCAAACGGGCGCCTGTGGCTGCGGGGAGAGCGTTCAGCTTAAGCCGGCCGATCTCAAGGCGATCGCCGAGGCCCGCGCCAACGGCTGACGCGGTGCACAGCGCGCCCTGTTGCGCGCGCGCCGGGATTGGCCTAACAGGCAGGGACATTCTGCCTTTGGCCCATCCTGTTTCCGAGTTCACCCCATGACCGACCTGCCTGCGGCCTTGTCCATCATCCCGCCCACGCACAAGCTGGTCGGGCGTGTGTCGCCGCCGGGCTCGAAGTCCATCACCAACCGGGCGCTGCTGCTGGCGGCGCTGGCCAATGGCACCAGCCGGCTCAGCGGCGCGCTCAAGAGCAAGGACACCGTGCTGATGGCGGCGGCCCTGCGTCAGATGGGCGTGACTGTCGAAGAGCCGGATGCGACCAGCTTTGTTGTCACCAGTCCCGGGCGCTTGACGGCGCCGTCTGAACCGCTTTTCCTGGGCAATGCCGGCACCGCGACGCGCTTCCTCACGGCGGCGGTGGCGACGGTGGATGGTACCGTGATTGTCGACGGCGACGCGGAGATGCGCCTGCGTCCGATCGGGCCGCTGGTCGATGCGCTGGTGTCGCTGGGCATTGATGCGTCGAGCCCCACGGGCTGTCCGCCGGTGACCGTGCGGGGCAAGGGCAATTTCGGTCATGGCCGCGTCGAGATCGATGCGGGGCTCTCCAGCCAATATGTCTCGGCGCTGCTGATGGCGGCGCCGCTGGGAGATGGCCCCATTGAGGTGGCGCTGGCTGGCAAAGATATCGGCGCGCGCGGCTATGTCGATCTGACGCTGGCCGCCATGCGCAGCTTTGGCGCCGAGATTGAGCAGATCGATGCCGGTAGCTGGCTGGTGCAGCCGAGCGGCTACAAAGCCTGCGACTTGCTGATCGAGCCCGATGCTTCAGCGGCAACCTATCTTTGGGGCGCCGAAGTTCTGACCGGCGGCAAGATCGATCTGGGCGTGGCGGCAGATGCCTTCACTCAGCCTGATGCCGCGGCGCAGGCGGTGATTGCGCAGTTTCCCAATATGCCGGCGGTGATTGATGGCTCGCAGATGCAGGATGCCGTGCCCACTTTGGCGGTGTTGGCAGCGTTCAACAATCAGCCTGTGCGCTTCGTGGGCATTGCCAACCTGCGGGTGAAAGAGACCGACCGCATTCGCGCGGTTGCCAATGAGCTCAACCGCATCTTGCCGGGCCTCGCCAGGGAAGAGGGCGACGACCTGCTCGTCGCTTCGGACCCAAAGTTGGCCAACACGCTGGCAGGACGGAACCACGTCGCGCGGATCGAGACCTATCACGATCACCGCATCGCCATGAGCTTTGCCCTGGCGGGCCTGCGGCTCCCTGGAATCGTGATCCTTGACCCGGCATGCACGGGCAAGACTTACCCTGGCTATTGGGACATGCTGTCCGGACTTGGTGTCGAACTGGTGCCAGCTGCCTGAGGATCAGGCGGCGGTAATCTTGATGGGGGCCATATTCACCAGGTCATCTTCTTTGATGACCTTGTTGCGACCGGCGTGCTTGGCCGCATAAAGACACCGGTCGGCGCGTTCGATGAGCGAGGCAGCGGTGTCCGTCGGGTGATAGACGGCCAGGCCGAACGAGGCCGTGATGCGGCCCAGCTTCTCATTGGTCGAGCGCTTGAGCAGTTCCTTGGCCTGGATGGCCTTGCGGATCTTTTCGGCAAGCGCCGTGGCGCCTTCCAGGCTGGTCGCCGGGAGGATGGCGACGAATTCCTCGCCACCATAGCGGGCGGCCAGATCCTTGCCCTTGATATTGGACTTCAGCGTCATCGCCACCAGCCGCAGCACCTGATCACCGGTCTGGTGGCCATAGGTGTCGTTGAAGGTCTTGAAGTGATCGATGTCGAGCAGCATCAGGCAGAGCGGGTTGCCACTCTCGGCGCATTCAGCCATGGCCGTGTCGAGGCTCTCGTCGAAGCTCTTGCGATTGGCGATCTTGGTCAGCGGATCGAGCAGCGACTCGCGGCGCACATCATCAAGGTCGCGCTGCAGTGCGGCGATATCGTCGCGCGATGCTTCCAGCTTCTGCTCAAGGGAACGGTTGGTTTCCTGCATGTGCCGGGTTTCGGCCAGAAGTTTCTGCGCCAGCGCCTTCATCGACGCCACGGAGATGTCGCGGTCGAGATCGCCGCTGGCCATCTGCAGGGAGCCTGAATAGGCGTTGGCCGTGGTCATGGCCGTGTCGATGGCGTCGTGCACGGCCTCGATACGGGCGTGCATGCGCTCGGATACATCCGACATGCGGTCGCTGACGTCGGCCTTGAGGAATTCGTTGTAGAGCGCCTCGGCCAAGGGTTGCGAGGGCGAGTCGCCGCCACGGAAGATGGCGTTGATGCGATTGTTCAGGGTCGGATTGACGCCTGAGGCGTAGGTGTACAGGAGCTCATAAAACTGCGGATAGGGCGGAATGGAGCTGCGCTTCAGCAATTCGAATGCTGAATTCGCGTAGCCCATTGCCCGCTTTAGTTCCTGATTAGACACCGAACCCCTCGCGCCCTTGCGCCAGAATCGCTTGGAGCTTCTGCCCTCAGCGATTCCCGTTTGCCAAATTACAGGTCACACTCAATTGAACACAACTGCCCAACAGCAATAAAGCGCTGCTTAAACAGTAATTATGCTGTTCCTCAGGGTACGATCCGCGTTGGACGCAGCAGGAACGCCGGAATCGGGCCGTCACTGCCGAACGGTGACTTGTCGTCGCTGTTGTTTTCCGATTCACGCGTTTCGGCGGGGCGGCGATTGCGGCCGCGCGCGGGGCGCGACTCATTGCGTTCAGTACGGGCTTCAGGCGCTGGCGCTTCCGCCTCAGTCGCGCTCGGGGCGGGGCGCTCCGACTTGGCGGGGCGCCGCCGGCTCTGCGGCTTTTCGCTCGGGGCCTCCACAGGCTCGGCCGCAGCCGGTGCTGGGGCAGCCTGGTTGGCGGCCTCGGCAGCTGCCCGCGTGCGCGGACCGCCGCGACGGCTGCGCGCCGGCCGGGCAGGGCGCTCTTCGGTCTCGTCACCGCCGGCTGCGACAGTTGCCTCGGCGGGGGTGGTGCGACGCGCCTTGTCTTCCAGCCAGTCGATCGGCTTCTGGATCAACTTGAGGATGGCGTCGAGATGCTTGCTGTCGCTGGGGGCCACAAAGGTATAGGCGGCGCCAGAGCGACCGGCGCGGCCAGTGCGGCCGATGCGGTGAACGTAGTCTTCGGCATGCACGGGCACGTCGAAGTTGAACACATGGCTCACGGCAGGAATGTCGAGGCCGCGGGCGGCAACGTCACTGGCGACCAGCAGGGTCAGCCGGTTGTTCTTGAAGGCGTCGAGGGTTTCGGTGCGGCTCTTCTGGTCCATGTCGCCATGAAGACCGCCGGCGGACAGGCCATGCCGCTCCAGCGAGCGGGCGAGTGTGGCCACATCGCGCTTGCGATTGCAGAAGATGATCGCATTGGTCAGCCCGTCGGCAGCAGCGATCAGATCGCGCAGCATGGCGCGTTTTTCCTCGGGCTTAGACCCAACCTTTACCAGCTTCTGGTCGATCGTGTCCGCGGTCGACGCGGCACGCGAGACCTGCACATGCACCGGTTCCTTGAGGAACTTCTTGGTGAGCTTTTCGATCTGGGCGTCCATGGTCGCCGAGAACAGCAGTGTCTGGCGGCGGGGCGGCAGGCGATTGACGATCTTTTCGATGTCGTCGATGAAGCCCATGTCGAGCATGCGGTCGGCTTCGTCGATGACGAGGATTTCCACGCCATTGAGCATGATCTTGCCGCGCTCAATCTGGTCGAGCAGGCGGCCGGGCGTAGCGATCAGCACGTCAACGCCGCGATCAAGCTTCTTGTTCTGGTCTTCAAAGCTCACGCCACCGATGATCAGCGCCATGGTGAGGCGGTGGTTCTTGCCGTATTTCTCGAAGTTCTCGCTGACCTGTGCGGCCAGTTCGCGCGTCGGCTCAAGGATGAGCGTGCGCGGCATGCGGGCACGGGCCCGGCCGTTTTCCAGCAGCGTCAGCATGGGCAGCACGAAGCTGGCGGTCTTGCCGGTGCCTGTCTGGGCAATGCCGATGACGTCCTTCTTCTGAAGAACGTGAGGGATAGCCTGGGCCTGGATTTCGGTCGGCTTGGTGTAGCCAGCGGCGGCTACCGCATCGGCTACTTTGGTGGAAAGACCCAGCCCGGAAAAATCATCAGTCAAATTCTGTAATCCACGTGAGAGGCGTAGCCCGGGGCCAATTCCAGTTCGAGACATTCGAACGGTGCGCCGGGGTGTTCAGTCGTGGTGCAGCCCTCGGAGACGCGACTTGCGTACACAACTGGGGTGGCCACCGGACGGGATGCAGCAAGTGCAGAGACGACGGAGTGGCCCTGAGGCACATTGGCTAAGGCGGGCCTTGTCGAGGTGACAAGCCGTCAAGCAAAAAATGCTCCAGCGGCGCGGACCATAGCGCAAAGGCCTTGTCTGTCAACGGGGTTGCGTTGTTTAGTCTTAATTGTGGCCGCTCCGACAAGCACAGAAATCGTCGCCAACCGGGCTAGATGTCGAGGTCGGTCACAAAGGCAGCATTCTCCTGAATGAACTCGAACCGGGCTTCGGGCTTGGTGCCCATCAGCCGATCGACCGTTATGCGCGTGGCATCGAGATCGTCGCGCACCTTGACCTGCAGCAGCGTACGGCTCTTGGGTGACATGGTGGTTTCGCGCAGATGCGCGAAAGGCATTTCGCCCAGGCCCTTAAATCGGGTGATGTCGACCTTTCCCTTACCTGTAAACTCGGTGGCCATCAGCTCGGCGCGATGGGCATCGTCGCGGGCATAGAGCGTCTTGCCGCCCTGGGTGATGCGGTAGAGCGGCGGCATGGCCAGGAACAGGTGGCCATTGTCGATCAGCTTGGGCATCTCCTGGAAGAAGAAGGTGATCAGCAGCGAAGCGATATGGGCGCCGTCGACGTCAGCATCGGTCATGATGATGATCTTGTCGTAGCGCAAATCCTCGTCGCGATAGCGGTCGCGGGTGCCGCAGCCAAGCGCCTGGATCATGTCCGAGATCAGCTGGTTGGCGGCCATCTTGTCGCGGGTGGCGCCGGCGACGTTGAGGATCTTGCCACGCAGGGGCAGCACGGCCTGGCTGGCGCGGCTACGCGCCTGCTTGGCGCTGCCACCGGCAGAGTCACCTTCGACGATGAAGAGTTCGGCGCCCTGGGCCGCGGTCTGCGTGCAGTCGGCCAGCTTGCCCGGCAGGCGCAGCTTGCGCGTGGCGCTCGCGCGGTCGATTTCCTTTTCCTTGCGGCGACGAAGACGCTCTTCGGCGCGTTCGACTGCCCAGTCGAGAAGCTTGCCGGCCTGATTGGGCGACGCGGCCAGCCAGTGGTCGAAAGCGTCGCGCAGGGCGGTGTCGACGATGCGGGTGGCTTCGCCGGATGCCAGCTTGTCCTTGGTCTGCCCGACGAACTCGGGCTCGCGGACGAAGACCGACAGCATGGCGTTGCAGTGGGCGAAAATGTCTTCCGCCGTCAGGATTGCCGCGGCCTTGTTCTTGGTCAGTTCGGCATAGTTCTTGAGACCGCGCAGCAGCGCGCTGCGCAGACCCGCCTCATGCGTGCCGCCATCGGGGGTGGGGACGGTGTTGCAATAGGAGGAGACGCCACCATCGCCCAGCGTCCATGCGACGGCCCATTCAACGGCGCCATGGGTGCCTGGCTTGCCCGAGCTGCCGGCAAACAGGTCGTCCACGATGCGGGTTTCGCCCTCGATGCGGGCGGCCATGAAGTCCTTCAGGCCATTGGGATAGTGGAAGACCGCCTTGGCAGGTGCGTCCTCGGTGACCAGAGACTCGTCGCAGCTCCAGCGCAGCTCGACGCCGGCGAAGAGATAGGCCTTTGCCCGCGTCATGCGATAAAGGCGTGCAGCCGAGAAATGCGCGTGTTCGCCAAAGATCTGCGGGTCGGGGTGGAAGCGCGTGCTCGTGCCGCGGCGATTCTGCACACGGCCAAGGGCCTCGATCTCGCCGACCGGCTTGCCGCGCGAAAACGCCAAGCGGTGCAACTGCTGCTCCCGCGCCACTTCCACGATCATGCTGTCGGAGAGGGCATTGACCACCGAGACGCCCACGCCGTGCAGGCCGCCTGAGGTCTCATAGGCCTTGGAGTCGAACTTGCCGCCGGCATGAAGCACGGTGTGCACGATCTCAAGCGTGGAGCGGCCCGGGAACTTGGGATGGTTCTCTACGGGAATGCCGCGACCATTGTCGACGACGGTGATGAAGCCGTCTGCGCCCAGATGCACCTCGATGCGCGTGGCATGGCCCGCAATGGCCTCGTCCATCGAGTTGTCGATGACTTCGGCAAACAAATGGTGCAGCGCATTGGTGTCGGTGCCACCGATATACATGCCCGGTCGCCGGCGAACAGGCTCGAGGCCTTCAAGCACCTCGATGTCGGCAGCCGAATAGGCCCCGGCCTGCGCGGCTGGCTTGGAGGGTGACCGGTTTGTCTCGGAAGGCTGCGGCGCTGGCTCAGCGCCGCCGAATAGATCTTCTGCTTGCGACATGCACGTTCCGTCTTTGGCGCCCGAATCAGGCGTTCTGAACGCTAGCATAAACGACGGGCCTGCTGGGGCGGGCCTCCGGCAGCGCTGCGGTTACGCTTTCCCCATAAAGCTGAACTGCCGATGAACAGGTGGTTGGTGTCCGGTTCAACGGGGCGCAGATAGAAACGGACACAAGGGACCAGCGTCGTCCCACCAGACAGCAGGAGCTTCCCATGACCAACTTGACCAACAAGACCCGTTCCGCCTTTCGCAATGCTACCCGTGCCGCCGTGGTTACGCTTGGCCTTGGCCTTGCGGCGGTTTCCGTAGCGCCCGTGGCGGCGCAGGAATTCTCCATTCAGATGCAGGCTGGCGGCAACGGTGGCCAGGGGTTCGGTGACCGTCACCATGGTGGCCACAACGGCGGCTGGAACAACGGGCCGGGCTACAACATGCGCTGCCTGACCAATCGCGAAGTGATCCGCGGCGTATCGGCTTACGGCTATCGCAATGTGCAGATCGTGCGCGAACTGCGCCGCGACCGTGTTGAGGTCCAGGCTGTCAAGCGCGGCTACGTCTATGAGATGCGTGTCGACAAGTGCACCGGCCGGGTGAGCACGCCCGAGCGCATTGGCCGGATCGGTGGCGGGCATGGCGGCTTCAACGGTGGCTACAACAACGGTGGCAGCTTCGGCTTCCAGTTCAATTTCGGCAACTGAAGGCGGCTTTGACGCTGCCAGGAGGATGTGAAGATGAAGTGGGCATCGGCAATGATGCTGACGATGGTTCTGGGTCTGGGCCTGGCGGCCCCGGCTCAGGCCCAGCGCTTCGGCATCATGTTCGGCGATGAGCGCTCTGACTTCTTTCCAGAGCGCATCAGCTGCATGAATGACTATGAAATTCGCAATGCCGTGGCGGACCGGGGTTATAGCCAAATCCTGCTCAATGTGCCGGACAGCAAACATGTGCAGGTGCAGGCGACCAAGGGGAACTGGGTCTATCTGCTCGATTTCAACTACTGCACGGGGCAGATCGAAAGCCATCGCAAGCTTCGGCCGGCGCGCTGACCAGGCCAGATCGAAACAAAGTCGTCCCAAGATCGGGCGTCCGATTTACGTTCCGTTTGCTTCTTGGGAGCACTTTCTTAAACGCCCGCTGATAGACCAGTGGACATACGGTTTTTGTCTGGAGTTGCCGTATGCGAACCGATCGGACTCTTCGTTCTGCGTATCAGAATCCGGCTGGTTCGGTTTCCTTCGGTGTTTGGCCGCAAGCCGGGTTTTCTGGTATTGCGTACCGGCTGGCCAAGCTCTGTGTTCCGCGTGGCGCGGCGGTTTTTCTCGTCTCTGCCTTGTTTTACCTGGTCTGATTGGCTGCGGATTGATTTCCGTGGCCCGTTTGGCTATCGCTAGTGTTGTCGTCAACACCAGTCACAGGAGGGCTGCATGATCGTTTTCGAGCATCATCGTCAGTGTGGCCCTGTGTGTGCCCTGCAGCATTTGATGCAGGGCTGACCGGAGCTGGTTCGGACGCTTTTGGCTATCCCCCTTTCTGGTTTGCCCGTCGTGGCGGTCTTTTGACTGCCTTGTGATGGTCTACAGGCGCCTGTGTGGCGCCACTCCGGAAAGTTCATGACATGGGTTCGATCAGCCTCCGCAATGCTGGCCTGGTAGCCACTGAAACTCTTTTCTCCAATCTCAATGTCGTCATCGGCGACGGCGACCGTGTGGGTCTGGTGGCCGGCAATGGTCGCGGCAAGACCACGTTGCTGCGCGCCATGGCGGGGCAGGGCGAGCTGACCTCGGGTGAGCTTGTGCGCTCACGCGGGCTGACCGTGGGATATGTCGAGCAGGATATGCCTGCCAGCGCGATGGGTATGACGCTCTATGACTCGGTGCTCGACGCGCTGCCGGAAGCCGACCGAGCCAGCGACAGCTGGCGGGTCGATGTCGTTCTGGACGAGTTTGAAACGCCCGAGGCGCTGCGGGGACGGGTGCTCAGCCAGCTCAGCGGCGGATGGCAGCGCATTGCGCTGATTGCCCGCTGCTGGGTGCTGCAACCCGATGCGCTGCTGCTGGACGAGCCGACAAACCATCTGGACCTGGCAAAGCTGTTCCAGCTCGAGGCCTGGATCAATCAGGCGGCGCGCACTATCCCGGTGGTCATTGCCAGCCATGACCGGCAGTTCCTTGACGCCACGACCAACCGCACGCTGTTCCTGCGGCCGGATGCGTCCCCCTATTTCGCCTTGCCCTATAGCAAGGCGCGGCTGGCGCTGGCCGAGGCCGACGAGGCAGCAGAGGCCAAGCGCGAACGCGAGCTCAAGGAAGTCACCCGGCTGCGCAAGCAAGCCGCCAAGCTGACCAATGTCGGCATCAACTCGGGTAGTGACCTGCTTGTCGTGAAGTCGAAATATCTGCGCGAGCGGGCCGAGAAGATCGAGGCCGCGCTGCAGTCGGTGCACAAGGAGCGCAGCGGCGACATCCGGCTGGGCAATAGTGGTGCACAGGCACGGGTGATGCTGGCCGTGGACAATGTCGCGGTGACCACGCCGGCAGGTGAGATGCTGTTCCGCATCGAAAAGCTGCACATCTTCCAGGGGGACCGCATTGTCATTCTGGGTCGCAATGGCGCGGGCAAGTCGCAGTTCATGGGCCTGCTCAACCGGGCGCTGGCGGGAGAGGCGGTGGAGGGAATGCGGGTCAGTCCGCAGATCGTGGCCGGCTATCTCGACCAGGCCATGGCCTATCTGCCGGCCAAGAGTTCGCCGCTCGACTATATCACCGGGCGCTTCGACCTGGGCGATCAGCGCAGCAAGAGCCTGCTGGCGGGCGCTGGCTTTGTGGTGGAAAAGCAGGAACGGCCGATCAGCGAGTTGTCGTTCGGACAGCGGGCGCGACTGGGCCTGCTGGCGCTCCGGCTCAGCGAGCCCAATCTCTATCTGCTGGACGAGCCAACCAACCACATCGACATTGCTGGCCAGGAGCGGCTTGAAGACGAGATCCTCAGCCACGGTGCGACGTCGATCCTGGTCAGTCACGACCGCAGTTTCGTGCGTGGCCTGGGCAGCCGGTTCTTCGAGATCGACCGGCGACGGCTCAAGGAAGTCCCCAGCCCGGAGGCGTTCTTTGCAGCGATGGCCGCTGAAGCGAGCTAACGGAACGGGGCAAACCCTGAATGGTTCGGCCGAAAGGTCGGGCCATTTGCGCGGGCGAATTAAATGCCGCGTTTACGGCATAAGCCTAGGCTGGCAGCACGTGATTGGAGGAGGAGTGCTGCCATGACAGCCAAGTCGCCCGCCGACCAGCTGCACTACATCAGTAGCGTGGCTGGCCGCTATACGTTGGGAGACCGTCCGCAAATTCCCGGGATCAACATCCTGGCGTGCCGCTTACGCGCCATTTCGGAGACCTCGCTGATTGCTACGGCACCGGTTCTGGGCAAGGTGGGCGAGCCCATCAGCTTGCGCTTTGCGCCCTTCGGCACCTTGAGGGGCCACATCAGCCGGCATGTTGCCGATGGCTTTGTGGTGGCGCTTGACAGTTCAGAAGACGAGAGCTTGGCGCTGGGCGACCGCATCGGCCAGTATCAGCACCGGCTATGGACAGGCATGGCGGACAAGCGGGCGCAGAAGCGCTTCATGCCGGCCGAACCGCGCTCGGTGCTGATCCGCGAAACACAAGAGATGCTGCCCTGCCTGGTGGTCGACTATTCGGCTTGTGGCGCGGCTGTGTCTGCGCAGGTGCAGCCCGAACTGGGCGAGCACGTGATGGTGGGGCAGGTGGAGGCTGATGTGGTGCGGCTGTTCGATGTCGGCTTTGCTGTGCATTTTGCCGAGCCGCAGTCGATCGAGGAGATCGAGAGCCTGCTGGAGTCACCGCAGGAGTGGCGGCTGGCGGTGGCCGTGTTGCCGCCACGGGTGGCCGACAGCGACGAGACCATCGAATTCGCCGATCTCATCGGCTTTTGTGACTGAGATATCCGGATAGCCGCACGGTACCTGGCGCCGCCTGGTTGCCAGCCAAAAGAAAAAGGGCCCCTTGCGGGGCCCTTCGTCGTTTCGTACCGGGCGCTTAGGCCGAGTAGTACATTTCGTATTCGACCGGGTGCGGGGTGTGCTCGAACTTGACCACTTCCTGCATCTTGAGGTCGATGTAGCTGTCGATGAAATCGTCGTCCATGACGCCGCCGACCTTGAGGAACTCACGGTCCTTGTCGAGGTTTTCCAGGGCTTCACGCAGCGAGCCGGACACGGTCGGAATTTCCTTGAGCTCTTCCTTGGGCAGCTCGTAGAGGTCCTTGTCCATCGGATCGCCGGGGTGGATCTTGTTCTTGATGCCGTCCAGGCCAGCCATCAGCAGAGCCGTGAAGGCGAGGTAGGGGTTCGCCAGCGGATCGGGGAAGCGAACCTCGACGCGCTTGGCCTTCGGCGACTGGCCGAAGGGGATACGGCAGGACGCCGAACGGTTGCGGGCCGAATAGGCCAGCAGCACGGGGGCTTCGAAACCGGGCACCAGGCGCTTGTAGCTGTTGGTGGTCGGGTTGGTGAAGGCATTGATGGCCTTGGCATGCTTGATCACGCCGCCGATGTAGTACAGGCAATCCATCGACAGACCGGCATACTGGTCACCGGCGAACAGCGGCTTGCCGTCCTTCCAGATCGACTGGTGGCAGTGCATGCCCGAGCCGTTGTCGCCATAGACGGGCTTGGGCATGAAGGTTGCCGACTTGCCATAGGCATTGGCGACCTGCTGGATGACATACTTGTAGATCAGCACGTCGTCGGCCGACTTGATCATCGGCTGGAACTTGATGCCGAGTTCGTGCTGAGCCGACGCCACTTCGTGGTGGTGCTTCTCGATGACGACGCCCATCTGGCCCATGGCCTCGAGCATTTCACCGCGCATGTCCTGGGCGCTGTCCAGCGGGGGAACCGGGAAGTAGCCCTTCTTGAGGCCGATGTGGTGGCCGTTGTTGCCGCCTTCGTACTCGCTGTCGTTGTTGGTCGGCAGCTCGGAGTGATCGACCTGGAAGCCAACCTTGTAGGTGGTGTTGGAATACTTCACGTCGTCGAAGATGAAGAATTCGGGCTCGGGGCCGAACACGACCGCGTCGCCGATGCCGGACGACTTGACCAGGGCTTCAGCCTTCTTGGCGATGGAGCGCGGATCGCGGTTGTAGGGCTGGTAGGTGGCGGGCTCGAGAATGTCGCAGTTGATGGCGAGGGTCGAGGCCGAGAAGAAGGGGTCGATATAGGCCGAGTTCGGATCGGGCATCAGCACCATGTCGGACTCGTTGATGGCCTTCCAGCCGGCGATGGAGGAACCGTCAAACATGACGCCTTCCTCGAACATGTCGGCATCGACCACGGAAGCGTCCATGGTGACGTGCTGCAGCTTGCCGCGCAGGTCGGTGAAGCGCACGTCGAGATACTTGATGTTCTCGTCCTTCATGCGCTGAACGATATCGGCTCCGGTGGTCATGAGGTCTTCCCCTGTCTAATTCGGAATGCTTGTTGGTCGGAACGGCGGAACGCCCGGGACTTCTGCCCTAGAGTGCGTCGTCGCCGAATTCTCCGGTGCGGATGCGGATGGCCTGCTCGATCGAGTAGACAAAGATCTTGCCATCGCCAATGCGACCGGTTTGCGCAGCGTTACGGATGGCCTCGATGGCCTTTTCTGCCAGGGCGTCGGGGCACACGACCTCGACCTTCACCTTGGGCAGGAAATCCACGACATATTCCGCGCCGCGATAGAGTTCGGTATGGCCCTTCTGGCGGCCAAAGCCCTTGGCTTCGGTGACGGTGATGCCCTGGAGCCCGACTTCCTGCAGTGCTTCTTTGACTTCGTCGAGCTTGAACGGCTTTACGATAGCCTCGATTTTCTTCATTTGAGCCTCCCGGGTCTATCTGCACACATACCGCAAACCGGTATGCACGGCCTGTGCCAGCTGAATCTGCGATGCAATTGCCTAGTTATATCAATGTGTTAAGCGCAACTCCGCCGCCTGTGACGGGGGTGGTGCCGGCAAGGCGTGACCATAAAATAGGCAATATGCACTCAAACTAGGCAGAATTGGCGATTTGGTCCAGCCGATCGTGGCAATTTCGCCGCTACATTGTGCAGTGTCGTGACGCTATCGATGAAACGCCGCGCAAAGCCGTCGTCGGGCCTCTGGCATTCGGCGCAAAACGCGCAGCAAGGCTTTGACTGGCTTTCCGTCTTCATATAGATGCAACGCCAACCCGGCCAACGGGTCCCCTGCGGGTGTGGCGGAACTGGTAGACGCACTGGATTTAGGTTCCAGCGCCGCAAGGCGTGGAGGTTCGAGTCCTCTCACCCGCACCAAACATGGGCCCTGGCCCCCTGATCAATGAATACGGGATTGAACCGAATGCAGGTTACCGAAACCCTCAATGAAGGCCTGAAGCGCAAGTTGAGCGTCACCATTCCGGCCGCCGACCTCAATACGCGCCTGAGCGCCAAGCTCGAAGAGCTCAAGGGCCAGGCCAACATCAAGGGCTTCCGTCCCGGCAAGGTTCCGCTGGCGCATATCAAGAAGATGTTCGGTCGCTCGGCCATGTCCGAAGTGATGACCGACGCCATCAACACCACCGTTTCCGAGACCCTGGACAAGCGCGACGAGCGCGCTGCTGCCCAGCCCAAGGTTGACCTGCCCGACGATCAGGCCGTTATCAACGACGTCCTGGACGGCAAGGCCGACCTGGCTTTCGAAGTCGAATACGAAGTGCTGCCGCCGGTCGCGCTGATGGACCTCAAGGGTGTTCCGCTGACCAAGCCGGTCGTGGCCATCACCGATGAGGAAGTGACCGCCGAAGTGAACCGCGTGTTCGCCCAGAACCGTGGCTACACCGACAAGGGCGACGGCGCTGTCGTCGAGACCGGCGATCGCCTCGGCCTGTCCTTCGTGGGCAAGATCGACGGCAAGGCGTTTGACGGCGGTTCCTCCGACCATGCGCATCTGACCGTTGGCTCGGGCGAATTCATCCCCGGCTTCGAAGAGCAGCTGGTGGGCATGAAGAAGGGCGAGCCGCGCGAAGTGAAGGTGACCTTCCCCAAGGACTACCAGAACGCTGAACTGGCCGGCAAGGATGCAACCTTTGACGTGACCGTGCTGCACATCGACGGCCCCAATGCCGGCGAGCTGGACGATGAATTCGCCCAGCGCCTGGGTGTTGAGAACGTCGAAGCTCTGCGCAAGGCCGTCAAGGACCAGATGGAAGCCGCGCTGGGTTCCATGAGCCGCCAGCACATGAAGCGCCAGGTGCTCGATGCCCTGGACGATGGCCACAAGTTCGACGTCCCCGCCCAGCTGGTCGAGGCCGAGTTCGCCACCATCTGGCAGCGCGTCGAGCATGAAGTGCAGAGCCATGGCCGGTCCTTCGAAGACGAAGGCACCACCGAGGAGGCTGCCCGTGAGCAGTATCGCTCGATTGCCGAGCGTCGCGTGCGTCTGGGCCTGGTTGTTGCCGAAATCGGCAACAAGAATGAAGTGAATGTGACTGAGGAAGAACACCAGCAGGCGCTTATCGCCGAGGTGCGTCGCTTCCCTGGCCAGGAACAGCAGGTTTACGACTACTACCGCAAGAACCCGCAGGCTCTGGCTGGCCTGCGCGCCCCGGTGTTCGAGAACAAGGTCGTCGACTTCATCATCGACCAGGGCAAGATCTCCGAGAAGGCCATGAGCCGCGAAGAACTCGCCAAGCTCATCCAGGCCGACGAGGACGAGGTTCCCGAAGAGCATCACCACTAAGATGTCTCGCGCTTGATTTTGAAGCCGCCCAGAATTGGGCGGCTTTTTCGTTTCCAGTGACTGGCGTCCAGTATCCCAAGCGAGTTTTCATGGCTCCCACCAGCATCGATATTCTCCTCACGCCGCAGCAGATGGCCCAGGCTGATCGCCTCGCCATGGAGGCGGGCACTCGTTCGCTCAAGCTGATGGAGTCTGCCGGCAAGGCTGTCGCCGAGGCCGTGATCGAGCATTACTACCAGCGCTCTGTGCTGGTGCTGTGCGGGCCGGGCAACAATGGCGGCGACGGCTTTGTGGTCGCCAGGTTGCTCAAGGACAAGGGCTGGCCAGTGCAGGTGCGTCTGGTGGGCGAGATGGCCGCCCTCAAGGGCGACGCAGCGGCCATGGCGGCGCAGTGGAGTGGCCGCGTCGTGGCGCCGAGCGTGCAGGATATCGAGGACGCTGACCTGGTCATCGATGCGCTTTTGGGCGCGGGGCTTGACCGCGATGTCGAGGGCCCAATGGCCGAGATTATCGAGGCCGTCAACGCCAGTACGCGGCCGGTGGTGAGCATCGACGTCCCCAGCGGCCTGGATGGCGCGCTGGGCCGCGCCCGGGGCACGGCCATGATTGCCGAGATGACGGTCACCTTCTTCCGGCTCAAGCCGGGGCATCTGTTGCAACCGGGTCGGGACCTGTGTGGCGAGGTGGTGCTGGCCGATATCGGCATTGCCTCAGACGTGCTGGAGACCATTGGCGCCCGGGCGTGGCAGAATAGCTCGACGCTTTGGACGCTCCCGTCAGCGGAGACTGGCGGCAACAAGTTCGACCGTGGCCACTGCATCGTGGTCTCCGGCGGCGCCCTGCAGACCGGCGCGGCGCGCCTGGCGGCAATGGGCGCGTTCCGGGTTGGCGCAGGACTGGTGTCACTGGCCGGGTCGGAGGAGGCTCTTCTGGTGCACGCGGCGCATGTTACGGCCGTCATGCTCAAGCCCGTCGAGGCCCCCGAGGATCTTGTGGACCTGCTGAGCGACAGCCGGATCACGTCAGTCGTGATCGGGCCGGCAGCCGGAGTCGGCCCGCAGACGCGCGCGGCAGTGCTCAGTGTGCTCGAATCCGGCGCCGCGGCCGTGGTGGATGCCGATGGGCTCACCAGCTTTACCGGCGGTGCCGAGACTTTTTTCGAGGCTGTGAAGGCAGCCGATCAACCGGTGGTCATTACGCCGCATGAGGGCGAGTTCGAGCGCCTGTTTGGCGCGGTGCCGGGCAGCAAGCTGGAGCGGGCGCGCGCCGCGGCGGATCATAGTGGGGCCATCGTCGTGCTCAAGGGCAGCGATACGGTTATCGCCAGCCCGGATGGGCGTGCTGCCATCAATGCCAATGCGCCGGCCTGGCTGGGCACTGCAGGGTCGGGCGATGTGCTGGCAGGGATGATCGCCGGATTGATGGGGCAAGGCATGGATGGCTGGGAAGCCGCCTGTGCCGGGGTCTGGATCCATGCCGAGGCCGCCAACCGCTTCGGCGGCCCAGGGCTGATCAGTGAAGACTTGCCGCTCCTGGTCCCGGGTGTCCTGGCGAGCCTTTAGTCCCAGCGCACCATGAGCTTTTCCAGCCCGTGGAAATGGTAGACGTCGTTGTAGCGTGGGGCCTCGGCAAGGCGTAGCCGGGGCAGGCGGCGGAACAGCTCGCTCATGGCGACCTGCAGTTCGATGCGGGCCAGCGGTGCGCCGATGCAGAAATGGATGCCGGCGCCGAAGCTGACATTGGCGCCGTCCTTACGGAACGGGTCGAAGCGGTCGGCATGGGCAAAGCGGGCAGGGTCACGATTGGCGGCGCCCAGCATGAGGCCGACGACATCGCCCTTTCGCAGGTGGATGCCCTCGTATTCGAAGTCGCTCAGGGCATAGCGGGTGAACAGATGCAGCGGCGCATCAAAGCGCAGGCATTCTTCCACCGTCGCTTCGGTCTGCTCAGGGGTAGCAAAAAGCGTAACTGGATCGATACCGCTTTCGAGGATCGATTTGACGCCATTGCCCGTGGTGTGGACCGTGGCCTCATGGCCGGCATTGAGCAGGAGGATGGCGGTGGACATGACTTCGTCGTCGCTGAGACGGTCGCCGCCGCGATCTGAGGTCAGCATGTGGCTCAGCAGGTCTTCGCGGGGTTGCTTGCGGCGCTCGGCAATCACGCTGGCCAGATAGTCCATGAAGTCCTGCGATGCCTGATTGGCATCGAGTTCTGTTTCGTGGCTGACTCCATACATATACATGGCCACCATGCGGTTGGACCAGGCGAGCAGCTGCGGGGCGCTCTCTGCAGGCAGGCCAATCATTTCGGCAATGATGATCGCCGGCAGCGGCGCGGCGAAAGCCTTGATGAGATCAACGCTGTCCTCGCCCTCGAAGCCGTCGATGATTTCGTTGGCGAGCTTGATGATGCGCGGACGCAGTTGCTCAACATGGCGCGAGACGAAGGCCCGGTTGACGAGGGTCCGCAGGCGGGTGTGGGCTGGGGGCTCGAGATTGAGCAGGGAGTGCTTTTCGGTCAGGTCAAAGGCGGCAGTGTGGGCCTTGGGTTCAGGCAGGCCGATTTCCTCGCGTGTGGCGACATGCAGGATTTCGCGGCCGAAGCGCTTGTCGCGGAGCAGGGCGCTGACTTCCTTGAAACCAGCAAAACACCAGTGACCATATTGCTCCCAGAAGAAGTTGGGTGCTGTCGCATGTCGCTCGGCATAGAAGGCATAGGGGTTCTGAAAGAAGGCAGGATCACGCGGGTCGGCGCTGGCGCGGTGGGCGGCGGAAACGTCAGTGATCGGCTTGATCTGGAGAATGGCGGCCATGATGGTCCAAGCGAGGTAAATCGCTGACACCATAGGCGGCGGCAGCGCCGTTGCAACTGCTCTTGCGTGTGACTTGCGCGTGGCCGCACAAAAATAGTCGATTGGAGGCGGAGCCGTTCGTCGGGTCTGTGCTCAACACCTGGAGACCTGACCATGAAGTTTCTCTGCCTAGTCCATTTCGAGCCCGATGCCTTCGCCGACGCGAGCCCCGACGAGATGCGGCGCCTGGACGACGCCACCATTGCCCATGACCACAAGCTGCGAGAGAGCGGGCACTTGTTGATTGCCTCGCCGCTGATGGCGCCAGAGACCGCGGTCAATATTGACCGGCGGACCCGAATGACCATGGACCGGCTGGATGGTCCGTTTGCCGAAGCCAAGGAAATGGTGGGCGGTTTTGTGCTGATCGAGGCCGCCGACATGGCCGAGGCGGTGGCGCTGTTCGACGATGACCCGATTGCCGCCTATTCCCGGGTCGAGATCCGGCCCCTGATGGTGGATCACCGCCACAGCGAAACCGGCGTAGCGCGACCAGATTTTGAGGCGCGGTGAGCCTTCGAGACTGTCTCGGAGTGGGCAATGCGGTCAGACGGCTTGAGCGCCGGCGCCGCATTGCCGTCAAAAGGGCTTGGCAAGGGGCGTGCAATCATGTCTTGAAGGCGGCCAAACGACCAAGGACTTTGCCATGAGCGACATCACCGTTTCCCAGGCGATCGATGCGATCTACGCCTCGATCAAGAACAACAACGAAGACATTGACCTCCATATCGCGGCGCTCAAGGCTGCCATGGCTCGCGAAGGCGTGACCGAAGCGGTGTTCGAGCCGTCCAAGCTGGCGCAGCCCAATCGGCAGGGCCGCAAGATCATGCAGTCCTACTTCAAGAAGAAGGGCGTCACCGTCGGCTTTTCGGCCTGACGGGGCCTGGGAGCGGCTCTGACGGGGTAGTGGCCCTATTAACCCCGCCGAGGGAGAAATTGGTGAGCGCCCCGACCGCCTATTGAAGCTGGGGCCATTGCCGCCTATCTCTGCCTTTACCGCGCGTTAAGGCGGTCTGGTCTGCAATCGACCAGTACCGCTGATTCGAATTCGACATGATTGCGCTGGTCCGGGCACTCGCCCCGGTCACTGATCGTGTCCCAAACAAACGACACCGCTCGCCCGGTCCGCGACCCGGCACAGCAAAGGGGCATTCCATGCGGGATCCGCACGATACTTATATGAACACCCTCGTTCCGATGGTGGTGGAGCAATCCAACCGGGGCGAGCGCGCCTTCGACATCTATTCGCGCCTGCTGCGCGAGCGCATCATTTTCGTGACCAGCGTTGTCGAGGACAACATGGCTTCGCTGATCGTGGCGCAGCTGCTGTTCCTCGAATCAGAGAACCCGAAAAAGGAAATCTCGCTCTACATCAACTCGCCTGGCGGCGTTGTGACGGCTGGCCTGTCGATCTACGACACCATGCAGTTCATTCGCGCACCGGTGGCGACGATGGTGATGGGGCAGGCTGCTTCGATGGGCTCGCTGCTGCTGGCCGCCGGCGAGCCGGGCATGCGCACTGCGCTCCCCAATGCCCGCGTGATGGTGCACCAGCCGTCCGGCGGCTTCCAGGGTCAGGTGACCGACATCCTGATTCATGCCAAGGAAGTCGAGGGTTTGAAGCGGCGTCTTAATCAGATTTATGAGAAGCACACCGGCCGCACCTACGAGGAAATCGAGAACGCGCTCGAGCGCGATCGTTTCCTGTCGCCCGAAGAAGCCAAGACGTTTGGCCTGATCGACAACGTCTGGGACAAGCGCGTCGTTCCGGAGTCGGCGAGCTGATTGGGCGTGCGTTAAGCACATTGCTGACACGCCGTGGACTGTGATCCGCGTGCGATTGCACCGAGCCGGATCGATCTTTAGGATCGGTTCGGCTTAGACTTTCTTTAGGCTCAAGCGATACCGTCAGGGAATGGCTTGGTTTTGGAGGCGCTCTGCCTCCGGGAGTAACAGGATGTCCAAAGAGACAACGAACGGCGAAACCTCCAAGAACACGCTTTATTGCTCGTTCTGCGGGAAATCCCAGCATGAGGTTCGCAAGCTGATCGCCGGCCCGACCGTCTTCATCTGCGATGAATGCGTCGAGCTGTGCATGGACATCATCCGCGAAGAGAACAAGACCAGCATGGTCAAGTCCTCCGATGGCGTGCCGACACCTGCCGATATCTGCAAGGTGCTCGACGACTACGTCATCGGCCAGTTCCGCGCCAAGCGCGTGCTCTCCGTGGCCGTCCACAATCACTACAAGCGTTTGCACCACGCCACCAAGAACCAGGACGTGGAGCTGAGCAAGTCTAACATCCTGCTGATCGGGCCGACCGGCTCGGGCAAGACGCTGCTGGCACAGACGCTGGCGCGCATTCTGGATGTGCCCTTCACCATGGCCGATGCGACCACGCTGACCGAAGCCGGCTATGTCGGCGAGGACGTGGAAAACATCATCCTCAAGCTGCTGCAGGCTGCCGACTACAATGTCGAGAAGGCGCAGCGCGGCATCGTCTATATCGACGAAGTCGACAAGATCAGCCGCAAGTCCGACAATCCGTCGATCACCCGTGACGTTTCGGGCGAAGGCGTGCAGCAGGCGCTGCTCAAGATCATGGAAGGTACCGTGGCTTCGGTTCCGCCCCAGGGTGGCCGCAAGCATCCGCAGCAGGAATTCCTGCAGGTGGACACGACCAATATCCTGTTCATCTGCGGTGGCGCCTTTGCGGGCCTGGAGAAGATCATCTCGGCGCGCGGTGAAGGCTCGGGCATCGGCTTTGGCGCTACCGTCAAGGATCCGCAGGACCGTCGCGTGGGCCAGATCCTGGCCGATGTGGCGCCGGAAGACCTGGTGCGCTTTGGCCTGATCCCGGAATTCATCGGCCGCCTGCCTGTGCTGGCAACGCTGGAAGACCTGGACATTGCCGCACTGATCGAAATCCTGACCTCGCCCAAGAACGCCCTGGTGCGTCAGTACCAGCGCCTGTTCCAGATGGAAGAGGTCGAGCTGACGTTCCACGAAGACGCCCTCAAGGCGATCGCGGAAAAGGCCATTGAGCGCAAGACCGGCGCGCGTGGTCTGCGCTCGATCATGGAAGGCATCCTGCTCGACACCATGTATGACCTGCCGTCGCTGGAAGGCGTGGAAGAGGTGGTGATCTCGGCCGATGTGGTGAATGGCAAGGACGTGCGTCCGCTGTACATCTACTCGGAGCGCAAGAAGGAAGACCTGCCCGCTGGTGCATAAGGTTTTCGTCAGACCGAATTGAAAACGCCGGGCCCTTGGGTCCGGCGTTCTTGTTTTTGGATTCCGATACGGTCACGCGGCTTGCTGCGGCACCGGCCCCACATAGACGGACATGGGACGGATGAGGCGGCCGGTCTCTGCCTGTTCGCGGGCATGGGCGAGCCAGCCGCCCGTGCGGCCCATGGCGAAGACGCAGGTGAAGGCGTCGCGCGGGAAGCCCAGGGCCTCGAGCAGCAGGGCGGTATAGAACTCCACATTGGTGTCCAGCGCCCGGTCGGGCTTGCGTTCGCGCAGCACGACGAGGGCCGCGGCTTCGACTGCTTCGGCGAGAGCCAGGCGTGCGGCGTCGATGGCGCCGCCGCTGGCCAGGATCTTCACTGCGCCCTTGAGGGCATCGGCACGGGGGTCGCGCACACGATAGACACGGTGGCCGAAGCCCATCAACCGGTCACCACCATCGAGTGCGGCTTCCAGCCAGGCGCGGGCATTGGTGGGCGTGCCAACACCGTCGAGCATGTCCAGCACCGGACCGGGCGCACCGCCATGCAGCGGGCCCTTGAGGGCGCTGAGCGCGGCCAGAACGGATGACGTGAGCCCCGCTTTGGTGGAGGCGACGACGCGGGCAGCGAAGGTCGAGGCATTCAGGCCATGGTCGGCAACGGTGACCAGGTAGCGATCAAGTGCGGCGGTCTGCTGCGGGCTGGGTAGGGCGCCGTGCAGCATGCGCAGGGTATCGGCAGCGTGGGTGAGGCTGGCATCGGGCGCAAGCGGCGTTTTCCCGGCGCGCAGGCGCAGCAAGGCTGTGGTGAAAACGGCCGGGCCGGCGACGAACTGCAGTGCTGTGTCGAGGTCCTCGCCGTCGCCCAGCCTAGCCAGTAGGGCGCGCATGGCATCAACAGGTGGCAGGGCAAGCAGCGCGGCGTCCGCGGCAGCAACATGAGCAAATACGGTCTCCCGGGCCCGCCCCAGCGCCAGGCGCAGATCATCGGGCTCAGTGAAGAAGCCGTCAAACAGCAGTGCCAGCACGTCCTCGTAGCGGCTGTGGCTCACCAGTTCATCGAGGGACTGCCCGCGCACGATCAGGCGCCCATTCTTGCCGTCGACATCGGATAGCACCGTCTGAGCAGCGATCACATCTTCCAGACCAGAGTTCATGGTCATCTCCTGTGGTTGTTGCGCGGCAAATTAGGAGCATTTACATTGACGTCAATCTTGACCAATTGGATCAATGTATTGCCATGGACTGGTTGACCGCCGCCGAGGCTCTGGCGCTGTTGGGCACGCAGCCGCAGACGCTCTATGCCAATGTCAGCCGGGGCCGCATCAAGGCACGGCGCGACCCCGCCGACAGCCGCAAGAGCCTCTATCGCGGCGATGACGTGCGCCGGCTGGCACAGCGGGCCGCCGGCCGCCGCAAGCAGGAGGCGGTGGCTGCTGCCGCCATCGACTGGGGCGAGCCCGTGCTTCCCACAAGGCTCTCCACCGTCCAGGGCGGGCGGCTGCTTTATCGTGGTGTAGACGCTGTGGTGCTGGCCGAAACGGCGACGCTGGAGGATGTTGCGCGGCTGTTGTGGCAGGCGCCGTGCCGAGTGGGAGACGCTGGTCCGCAATCGACAGGTTACGGTTTGCGCGGCGCCTTCCTGGCGCTGGCGGCTAGAGCCGCCGAGCCAGCAGGACAGATGCTGGGCCCCGCAGCGCTGGGGCAGCAGGCCGGTGTTGTTCTTGACGCGGTAGCGGCGGCTTTGTGCGGTCAAAGCGATCTCGGGCTGCCGCTGCATGCGCGGCTGGCAGAACACTGGGAGCGACCGGAGGCTGCTGACATCATCCGCCGCAGCCTAGTGCTGCTGGCGGACCACGAGCTCAATGCGTCAACATTTGCCGCGCGCGTCGCGGTATCGACCGGGGCGTCGTTGTGGGCCGGGGCGCTGGCCGGGCTGGCGACGCTCAATGGTCCGCGGCACGGCCTGGCGTCGCGCAGTGTCACTGCGCTGGCTGAGGATATCGGCAGTGAACCGGCGGGGGCCAGCGCGGCGCTGCGTGACTGGCTGGACGAGGGGCGCGCGGTGCCTGGCATGGGCCATCCGCTCTATCCGGATGGCGATGTCCGCAGTACGGCCTTGCTTGAGTGCTTTGACGTGCCGCCCGCCTTCATCGCCTTCCGCGCGGCTGCGGAGGCGATAACGGGGGACGTTCCCAATGTGGACTTTGCTCTGGCGGCCATGGCGAAGGCCTATCAGTTGCCCACCAATGCACCATTGGTTCTGTTTGCCCTGGCGCGCAGCGTCGGGTGGTTGGCGCATGGCATTGAACAGGCTTCCAGCGGGCAGCTGATCCGCCCGCGGGCGCATTATCTTGGTCCGGGTGCTGCGGGCTAGATGGCGGTCGGCGCCTCGCTAATGCCGTCCTGTACGGTCTGGCGCGGCATAATCTGGCGACCAAACAGGCTGGCCGTCAGATCGACCAGCAGGCGGGCGCTCATGCCGGCGTGATCGAGATAGGGGTTGAGCTCGACAATATCGAGCGAGCCCAGCGTGCCGCTGTCGTGGATCATCTCCATGGCCAGATGCGCCTCGCGGAAGGTCAAACCGCCAGCGACAGGCGTGCCGGCGCCTGGGGCAATGGCGGGGTCAACCGCATCGACGTCGAGGCTGACATGCAGATGCGCCCCGGCCGCCGTCACACGGGAGAGGACGTCGCGCATCAGCGCCACCACACCCATCTCGTCGATCTGGCGCATGTCGATGACGGTGACGCCGCGGCGTTCCAGCAATTGCCGCTCGGGCCGGTCAATGGAGCGGGCACCGAAAACGGTGACGTTGCGCGGATCCACGACATTGCGCCAGGGGCCGTCATAGTCGGCGCCGAAGTCCGGTTCACCGCAGAGCAGGGCCAGCGGCATGCCATGGATATTGCCCGTCTCGGAACTGGCCGGGGTGTTGAAATCACCGTGAGCGTCGACCCAGAGCACATGCAGGGGACGACTGGCCGCCCTGCAATGGGCGGCAACGCCTGCGAGCGTGCCGATGGAGAGGCTGTGGTCACCACCGATGAAGGCGGGCAGGGCGCCACTGGCAAGGCTGGCGAGGGCCCTGGACTGGCTTTGCGCGGCCATGGACAGGACTGCGGTGCGACGGGCCTCGAGGCTGGCGCCGGACTGCTCTGCGGCACTGCCGATGTCCTGGCCGAGGTCGCCATAGTCGGTGACGGCATGATCGAGCGCCGTCAATGTGTCGGCCAGGCCTGCCACCCGCATGGCAGCTGGTCCCATGCCACAGCCGCGCACTGAGGCACCCGCGGACGTGGGAATGCCGTAGAGGTCGATGCGGCGCGATCTGGTCATGCTGATATCCTTGTGGCTGGCCTGATGATGCCCAAATGCAGGCGCACGGCAAGGCGGTTCCTGCCCGACGAATCGGATGATGTCATGACAGGGCGCGGCGATGCCCCACATGCACGCCGAAGCCAAGGCACACCGGTGTTCCCATGGGGAAAAGCATATCTTGTGTGCACTGTCGCGTTAACTGTCACTTTTCCGGACAGGTTGACTTGCGGCGGCCTCAGGGGGACCTATTTATTAACCGGAATCAGCCCAGCCTTGAGGCTTGGAGCTGTCTACTACGGGCGCGCACCTCTCCCTTCCTCCGCGCGCCCCGGAAAGGATACGAGATGACGGACGTCAATCCCACAGGCGGCGAATCCAGCCGGGATCGCGTTTACCCAGTGCTTCCGCTGCGCGATATCGTCGTTTTCCCAGGCATGATCGTGCCGCTGTTCGTCGGCCGCGAGAAATCGGTCAAGGCGCTGGAAGAGGTCATGCGCGATGACAAGCACATTCTTGTCGTCACGCAGAAGAACGCCCAGGACGATGATCCTGCGCCCGACCAGATCTATGAGACCGGCACCATTGCGACCGTGCTGCAGCTGCTGAAGCTGCCCGACGGTACCGTCAAGGTACTGGTCGAGGGCTTGAGCCGCGCGACCATCGATCGCTATCTGCAGACCGTCGATTATTTCGAGGCGGAAGCCTCGGTGCTGCCCGAACCGGTGGAAGACGCCACCGAAATCGAGGCGCTGTCGCGCTCTGCCGTCAACGAGTTCGAGAACTACGTCAAGCTGAACAAGAAGATCTCCGCCGAGGTGGTTGCCGCCGTCGGCCAGATCGAGAACGCCTCCAAGCTGGCCGACACCATTGCCAGCCATCTGGTGATCAAGATCCATGAGAAGGAAGACCTGCTGTCCACCGTGTCGGTGGTCGACCGGTTCCAGAAGATCCTTGGCCTGATGGAAGGCGAGATCGGTGTTCTGCAGGTGGAAAAGCGCATCCGCAGCCGCGTGAAGCGGCAGATGGAGAAGACCCAGCGCGAGTACTATCTCAACGAGCAGATGAAGGCGATCCAGAAGGAACTGGGTGACGGCGAAGAAGGCTCCAATGAGATCCAGGAGATCGAGGAGCGCATTGCCAAGACTCGCCTGAGCAAGGAAGCCAAGGCCAAGGCCGAGGCTGAGTTGAAAAAGCTCAAGGCCATGAGCCCGATGTCGGCCGAAGCCACCGTGGTGCGTAACTACCTCGATACGCTTCTGGGCTTGCCATGGGGCAAGAAGAGCAAGGTCAAGCGTGACCTGGTCCTGGCCGAGAAGGTTCTGGACGAGGATCACTATGGCCTCGAGAAGGTCAAGGAACGCATCCTCGAGTATCTGGCAGTGCAGGGTCGTACAGGCACCCTCAAAGGCCCGATTCTCTGCCTCGTTGGTCCTCCGGGCGTCGGCAAGACCTCGCTGGGCAAGTCGATCGCCAAGGCGACCGGGCGCGAGTTCGTGCGCATGGCGCTGGGCGGTGTTCGGGACGAAGCCGAAATCCGCGGCCACCGCCGCACCTATATCGGCTCGATGCCCGGCAAGGTGATTCAGTCGCTCAAGAAGGTGGGCAAGTCCAACCCGCTGTTCCTGCTCGACGAAATCGACAAGATGGGCCAGGACTTCCGTGGCGATCCGTCTTCGGCGCTGCTTGAAGTGCTGGATCCGGAACAGAACCACACCTTTGCCGATCACTATCTCGAGGTCGACTATGACCTGAGCGACGTGATGTTCGTGACGACCTCGAACACGCTCAACATTCCCGGCCCGCTGATGGACCGCATGGAGATCATTCGCCTGTCCGGCTACACCGAGCAGGAGAAGCACGCGATCGCCAAGCAGCACCTGATCCCGGAAACGCTCAAGGAAAACGGGCTGGCCCATGGTGAGTTCGAGCTGAGCGACGAGATGCTGACCGCCTTGATCCAGCGCTACACGCGTGAAGCGGGCGTGCGCAATCTCAAGCGCGAAATCAGCAAGCTGATGCGCAAGGCCGTTGCCGAGATCGTCAAGACCAAGGTGAAGTCCATCGTCATCGATGAGGCCAAGCTGACCCAGTATCTGGGGGCGGACATCTACAAGCATGGCGAAATCGAAGCCGAAGCTCAGGTGGGTCTGGTGACAGGCCTGGCCTGGACGTCGGTGGGCGGCGAGCTGCTGACCATCGAAGGCGTGATGACGCCGGGCAAAGGCCGGATGACGGTCACCGGCAACATCAAGGAAGTGATGAAGGAATCGCTGACTGCGGCCACTGCCTATGTGCGCTCGAAGTCGATCGATTTCGGCATCAAGCCGCCTATGTTCGACACGCGTGACATCCACGTGCACCTGCCTGAAGGCGCCACCCCCAAGGATGGCCCGTCGGCCGGTATCGGTCTGGCGACCGCGATCGTGTCGGTGATGACCGGTATTGCTGTACGCAATGATGTCGCCATGACCGGCGAAATCACCCTGCGTGGCCGGGTGTTGCCGATCGGGGGCCTGAAGGAGAAGCTGTTGGCCGCATTGCGCGGTGGCATCAAGACCGTGCTGATCCCGGAGGAGAACGTTCGCGATCTCGCCGAGATCCCCGACATCGTCAAGGATGGCATGGAGATCGTGCCCGTCAGCCGCATGGATCAGGTGATCGAGCGCGCGCTGGTGCGCAAGCCCGAGCCGATCGAGTGGAACTTCGACGAGACGACCCCGTCTGTGTCGACCACTGTGGAAGCAGGCGGCGAAGATACCACTGCCGGTCTGCCGCACTGAAAAGCGGTAAAGTGAATGAGAACGGCGGCCTTCGGGCCGCCGTTTTTTATTGAGCCTGGTGCCGTCCTAGTTTTGCTGTGTCCTGGCGCGAAGGCTTTGGGCGATGCCGTCGATGAAGTAGCGCAAGCCGCTCTCAAACGCCTTCTCCGTGTTGATCGTTCCGGTTTGCAGCAATGACTGCGCGGCCCGCCGGAGGAGAGGAAACTCGGCCAGGTCTTCGTCGAATGTGCTTGCGTCGGCGGTGTCCTGCTCGTTGCGCGCTCGCTCGCCCTGTTCCTCCAGCACGTAGCCAACCACATATCGCGCCATCGACAGGGCGATATTGAGTGCCTCTTCAGCGGTGAACCCAGCATCGACATAGAGCCTGAGCACCTGTTCGGTATCGGCAAAGTCTGGTGTCGATGGCCTGGTGCCGGCAGTCAGTCGCGCGCCGTCCCGCACGGAGAGCAGGGTGTGGCGCATGCTCCGGGCGTTTGCCAGGGTGAAGGCAATCCAGTCCTCGCCTGGCTGGGGCAGGCGATGAGTGTGGTAGCGCGCCAGCATGGCGCTGTTCATTGCATCGAGCAGCGCCGACTTGTTGCCGAAGTGCCAATACAGCGCCGGCTGGGCCACGCCGAGGCGTTCGGCGAGCTTGCGCGTGGTCAGTTTGTCGATCCCCACCTCGTTCAGCAGCGACAGTGCCTCGTCGACAATGTGGTCGCGATCTATGGCCATGCGTCTTCTCCTCTTGACTTATCGTTGATAAGGCGCTTATCGATGATAAGTGAATTTATCGCTGATAAGGTACTTGAGGAGGTCTGTGTGAACAAGGCCCTGTATGTCATTCTCGCGACAGTCGCCCTGGACGCTATTGGCGCAGGGGTGATTGTTCCCATCCTCCCAGACCTGCTGACCGAGGTGACCGGCAGTGGTGACTTTGGCCTGTTGTTTGGCCTGATGCTTGCTGCGTATGCGTTGATGCAGTTCGTGTTTTCACCAGTGCTCGGGGCCCTGAGCGACCGGTTCGGGCGGCGCCCGGTGCTGCTGTTGTCTCTTGCCGGAACGCTGCTGGATTATCTGGTGATGGCGCTGACGCCGCTTGGCTGGGTGCTGGTGATGGGGCGCGCTGTGGCCGGCATCACCAGCGCCAACATGGCAGTTGCATCGGCCTATATCGCGGACATTACCCCGCCCGATCAGCGGGCGCAGCGCTTTGGCTTGATCGGTGCGGTGATGAGCAGTGGCTTCATCGTCGGTCCGGTGATCGGCGGCCTACTGGGGACCTGGTGGCTTCGGTCGCCCTTTGTGCTGGCTGCCCTTCTCAACGGCATCAACCTGCTGGTGGCGCTCTTTGTTCTGCCCGAGAGCCGGCGAGGTAGCCCTACCAGGTTTGCGCTCAAGGACTTCAATCCCCTGGCGCCATTGGTCTGGCTGTGGAATTTCAAGGCGCTGTTGCCTTTGGTGCTGGTATCGGTGACCTTTGGCCTGGTTGCGGCAATACCGGGGACGGTCTGGGTGGTCTATGGTGCCGACCGCTTCGGTTGGGACCCGGTACACATGGGTGTGTCGTTCGCGATCTTTGGCGTCTCGGGAGCCCTGGCACAAGCGCTGCTGGTGGGGCCACTGTCGCGTCGCTTTGGCGATCTTGGCGCGCTGATGATCGGCGTGTCGTTTGACGCGCTTGCCTATGTGCTCATGGCCTTCGCCAACCAGGGCTGGATGGGTTATGCCGTCACGCCGCTGTTTGCCCTGGGGGGCGTGGCCATGCCGGCGCTGCAGTCGCTGCTGACGGCCCGCGTTACGGCCGAGCAGCAGGGACAGTTGCAGGGCGTGATGGCCAGCCTGATGGGGCTGGCTGGCATTGTCGGACCCGTATTGACTACAGTGGTGTTCTTTTCGACCCGCAATGTGTGGATCGGCACAGTGTGGATCGTGGGGGCAGGGCTCTATCTCGCGGCGACGCCATTGTTTGCGACGTTCCGGCGGCCGGGGAGCGTTGCAGCCCCGGCTGGCTGAGGCGGCGGCTACTCCGGCAGGCCGGGCGGCAGCTGCCCCAGACGCAGCAGCACCTTGGGCTCGTCATAGGTGTCGGTCTCGATGTCGACGTCCTGGGAGAAGCAGAAGACGCCGGCGCGGCTGGTGGCCATGCGTTCAGCCAGCAAAATGGCATCCTCACGGGTCTTGGCGGTGCGCGCCTGGTCGGGCAGCAATTTGCGGCCCCTGAGTTGAAAGCCCTGCACGATGAAAGCAACGACCATAAGTTCCTCGAGGTTCTGAGGCTCTGGCCTATCACACCCACCGCCAGACACCGCCTGCCAAATGGTGCTGCCGCGATCTGACAGCACAAGGCGATAGACCCGGAGGCGGTGGAAGGCCTTGCCTCGGATCGACGGACGCCTTACGCCCACAGGCGCCAAAATGGCGGTGGAGGAGAGAAGCCGTGAACAAGCCCCTGATCGTCATCCTTGGCGCGGTGATGCTGGATGCCGTGGGGATCGGGCTCATCTTCCCCATTCTGCCGGCACTTTTGCGCGAAGTGGGCCATACCAGCCAGATTTCAACCATGCTGGGTCTCATGCTGGCGCTGTACGCAGCCTGCCAGTTCCTGTTCTCGCCAGTTTTGGGCGTGCTCAGCGATCGGTTCGGACGCCGGCCAGTGCTGCTGATCTCCCTGGCCGGCGCGGCGATCGACTATGTCATCATGGCATTCGCACCAGAGCTATGGATGCTTGTGCTGGGGCGCGCTATCGCCGGCATCACCAGCGCCAACATGGCGGTGGCGACCGCCTATATCACCGACATTTCCACCGAGGAGCAGCGCGCCAAGCGATTCGGCTATTTCCACGCCATGTTCGGCATCGGCTTCATCATCGGGCCGGTGCTGGGCGGTATTCTGGGAGAGGCCTGGGTGCGGGCGCCGTTTATCGCCGCTGCCCTGCTCAATGGCGTCAATTTTGCGGTGGCGCTGTTCCTGCTTCCAGAGTCGCGACGCGGCTTTGCAGGTGGACGGGTGACGCCGGACACACTCAACCCCTTCAAGCCTTTGCGCTGGGCGCTAACCTTCAAATCGCTGATTCCGCTGATGGCACTGTTTGTCATCCTCAATTTCGTCGGCACGATCTACGGCACCACCTGGGCCATCTATGCCGAGGACACATTCCAGTGGACGGGTTTGACCATCGGCCTGTCGCTGGGGGCGTTTGGCGTGTTCCATGCCCTGGCACAGGCCTTCCTGACCGGGCCAGTGGTGGCGCGGCTGGGAGAGCGGCGCGCGCTGTTGCTGGGCATGGCCTTTGAGATCGGCGCCATGCTCACGCTGGCGCTGACGCCATTCGGCTGGGTGTTGTTCGCGATGGCACCTATCTTCGCCATGGGTGGCATTGGCATGCCGGCTTTGCAGTCGCTCACGACCCGTCAGGTCGACGGTGAACGGCAGGGGCAGCTGCAGGGCGTTCTGGCCAGCCTGGTGAGTCTGGCTGCGGTGTTCGGGCCGCTGTTTTTCAGCTCCATCTATTTCCTGGTGCGGCCGGGCTGGCCGGGAATGATCTGGCTGGTTTCCATTGCGGTCTATCTGTTGGCCCTGCCGCTCATGCTGGGAATCGGGCGTTTGCCGCGTGTGTTGCCGCCAGCCGCCGATGCGGCAGGATAGCCGCGGAAAAGCCCGGAAAACCTTGGCATAGGCACTTTCCGGACTTGCCCGGGCTGTTTTTCAGGTTCATTAACGGTTTTGTACCGTCCGGCCTCGCGTTATGCCCGGAAATCCTTGCGTTTGGTCCAGAATCGACCAAGGGTTGCCGCGTTTTAAAGTTCGCCAGCGAGGGCGGGCACTTCACTGTGAGGAAACGCAATGAACAAGAACGATCTGGTTGGCGTCGTCGCCGACAAAGCGACGATTACGAAGGCTCAGGCCGCCGAGGCGGTTGACGCAGTGTTTGAAGCCATTACCAACACCCTCAAGGCTGGCGAAGAAGTTCGTCTGGTCGGCTTCGGCACATTTGCCGTGTCGCAGCGCAAGGCCTCGACTGGCCGCAACCCCGCCACTGGCGCCGAGATTCAGATTCCGGCCTCCAACCAGGCCAAGTTCAAGCCCGGCAAGGGCCTGAAGGACGCGATCAACTAAGATCGGTTCTTTTTTGAACTTTTGATCGGCCCCGTGCGCTTTGCGCCGGGGCCTTTCATTTTGCCGGTTGACGGCATGGGGCAGGGACCTTAATCAGGGCCACCTTGCAGCGGCAATGCCCTGCGGGCGATTAGCTCAGTTGGTAGAGCGCTTCGTTTACACCGAAGATGTCGGCGGTTCGAGCCCGTCATCGCCCACCATTCCCCTCCCAGGCGGCGCATCGCGCCGGAGATTTCATCCCACACAGAGTCGCTGGCATCGCGCTGGTGGTGCGGGATAGTGCGAATCTGACGTTTCACATCAAGCATTGCGCGCTAGGGGCTGATCCGGCGTGGTTTTTCCACAGCCGATGGCTGTTTCTTGAAAATGTCGCATCAATGTGGATTTGGTCGCTTGACTTGATCATGGCCGGTCGGTAAACGACACCCACGTTGCGCAGATGACCAGTCATCAGCCGCTGCGGGAGTAGCTCAGTTGGTTAGAGCGCCGGCCTGTCACGCCGGAGGTCGCGGGTTCGAGCCCCGTCTCTCGCGCCACCCTTTCTCAAGGGTTTGCGCCGTCATCTCCCCCATATCTCTATGTGCCCAGCGGTCGTTCGTGTTTCGACCAATCTGTCGGCGCGTGTCTTGGTCTGCTGAATTGTTTGTTTGCGAGGCGGTCGGCTAAGTTGGCGCGGATCGCGTCCAGGTCAGTTTGGTCGTGCCGGCAAATCCGCTTAGGTCGCCCTGAGAGCGCCGCTGGCGGCATGTTTGGCTGCGGCTGAGATGATCTGAGCGGAATAGGCCTTGCGCCCTCCAGCATTGCGCTGGGGCCAAAAAGCGGGCCGCTCGCCGTCGAGCTGTTTAGCGCGTAGCGCCAAGCCCCGTCACAGCGCTGCTAGGGCAGACGGGCTCGACGCCCTGCGTCTGGTTGGCGACTGGCTGGTGCCTAGACTGGAATGGGGCGGATGAAGTGATTGTCGCCTACCTGCCGCGTTTCCGGCTGGGGCCGGGCGGCCTGTTCGCGGATGACTTCAATGCTCTCCAGCTCGGTGCCGGGCGGGGTGTCGGCAAAGCGGCGGTCCGGATCGGGCACGGCCGCCAGCAGCAGGCGCGTATAGGGGTGCTGCGGATTGTTCAGCACGCTTTCGGTGTCTCCCCATTCCACAACCTGTCCGGCATACATCACCATGATTTCCCCGGCCACGAAACGGGCCGTGGCGATATCATGGGTGATGTAGAGCAGGGCGAGGCCAAGCTGGCTGCGCATATCGTTGAGCAGGTTCAGCACACCCAGGCGGACCGAGACGTCAAGCATCGAGGTGGGCTCGTCGGCCACAATCACCTGTGGATTGACGGCCAATGCACGGGCAATTGAAATGCGCTGGCGCTGTCCGCCCGAGAGCTCATGCGGAAACTTGGCCAGCAATTGATCCGGGTCGAGCTTGACCCGCTCAAGCAGTTCCCGCGCGTGCGCCAGGCGCTCGCTGGCTGAAAGCTGCCGCTGGTGCAGCCGCAGCGGGCGCTCGAGATGGTAGCGGATGGTGTGGGTGGGGTTGAGCGAGGCGAAGGGGTCCTGAAAGACCATCTGGACGGCGGAACGGTAGGCTTTGACCGCCTTGGCGTCACGCGCGTCGAGGGCTGCGCCCCGATACAGCACGCGCCCGCCGTCGGGGACATATTCCCGCATTATCAGGCGCGCCACGGTGGTCTTGCCCGAGCCGGATTCGCCGACCAGTGCCAGCGTCCGTCCAGGCGTGAGGGTGAGTGAGACATTGCGGGCAGCATGGACCAGACCACGTCCCTGCCCGAAAATCTTCGAGACGGAATCGAGCTGAAGAATGGGCTCGCTCATAGATTGGCCTCCGGCTTGATCTGCTCCCCATGCAGGCGGGGCATCGAGGCCCAGAGGCGCCTGGTATAGGGGTGCTGGGGCGCGTTGTAGATGGTGATGGCGTCGTTCACCTCAACCAGTTCACCCTCAAGCATGATGCCGATGCGGTCGCTGACCTGCACCATCAGGCCCAGGTCGTGGGTGATGAACAGCACTGCGAAGCCCAGCTTTTTTCGCAGCACATCAATGCGTTGCAGGATTTCGCGCTGCACCACCACATCGAGCGCGGTTGTGGGTTCGTCCATGATCAGCAGGCGCGGATTGAGTGCCAGGCAGATGGCGATGACGATGCGCTGGCGCATGCCGCCGGAACACTGGTGGGGATAGGCCGAGAGGCGGTCGGGCGAGATATCGACCAGTTTGAGCAATTCGGCGGCGCGTGTGCGGGCCTGCTCGCGGGTGACCTGACTGTGGGCCCGCAATACGTCATAAAACTGATCAGCAATGGTTAGCACTGGGTTCAGCGAATTCATCGCACTTTGAAACACCATTGCGACTTCCCGCCAACGGAAGCTGCGCAGGGCTTCGTCGTCGAGGTCGAGCACATTGCGTCCACCAACCAGGATCTCGCTGCCGCTACGGATGAGCGCCGGCGGGCGATGCAGTCGGCTGACGGCGAAGGCAATCGTGCTCTTGCCACAGCCGGACTCACCCGCCAGGCCAAAGAACTCGCCGGGCGCGATGTCAAAGCTGACGTCTTTGACGGCACGGAAATTGCTGTCGCCGCCGACATAGTCGATGGTCAGGTTGCGGATGGAGAGAACCTGTTCGGTCATAGCTTGCCCTCACCGAGGCGGACCATCCGGGTCCAGGACTTGAGCATGCCGCCGGTGCGCAGGCGCGGATTGGCGACCTCGTCGATGGCAAAGTTGAGCAGGGCCAGGCTGAGGCCAAGCAGGGCCAGAGCCAGGCAGGGCGACAGCAGGTCCCACCAGGCGCCGACCGACAGGGCGGAGGCGTTCTGCGCATTGAACAGCATGATTCCCCAGGAGACGGTGTTGGGGTCGCCCAGGCCCAGGAATTCCAGAGTGGCTTCGGCAATGACGGCAAAGATCACGCTGCCGATCAGGTTGATGCCGACGATGGAGAGCAGGTTGGGGAAGATCTCGAAGGCCATAATCCGCCAGGCCGGTTCGCCCAGCATCTCGGCGCTCTTGATATAGTCCCGCTGCCGGATCGAGAGCGTCTCGGCGCGGGTGACGCGCACGCCCCAGGCCCAGGATGTGGCGCCCAGGATGATGGCAATGACCAGCGGGCTGGCCTGCCCGATGAAGGCGGCGAGCACCAGCAGCAGCGGCAGGTTGGGCACCACCAGCACCATATTGGTGAAGAAGTTGATGACCTCGTCGACAACACCGCCGCGATAACCGGCAATGATGCCCAGGACCGTGCCGACCACGGTGATCATCAGACCGGCGCCAAAGCCGACGGCCAGCGAGACGCGTGCGCCATAGACGAGGCGGGAGAAGACGTCGTGGCCCAGGCGCGTGGTGCCCAGCCAATGGTCCCAGGACGGCGGCTGGTGCGGTCGCCCGACGCGCTTGACGGGGCTGTATTCGGTCAGCACTGGCGCAAAGATCGCCACCAGGATGATGAGGATGAGCAGGGTGAGGCCCACCACGGCCTTGCGGTTGCTCATCAATTGCTTGAGCAGGGTCATGGCCTAGGCCTTCTTCAGGCGCGGATCGAGCAGCAGGTAGCTGAGATCCACGACGAAATTGGAGATGAGCATGGCGCCGGTCATGATCAGGAGCTGGCCCTGGATCACCGGATAGTCGCGCGCGAGGATGGCCTGGTAGAGCGTATTGCCCAAGCCGGGATAGTTGAACACGACTTCGACGATTAGGGAGCCGCCCAGAACGGTGCCCATGGCGATGGCGAGGCTCGATACGGTGGGCAGCAGGGCGTTGCGCGCGGCGTACCAGAGCATCACGTGGCTGTCGGACAGGCCCTTGGCGCGGCCCATCACGATGTAATCCTCGCCCAGGAGGTTGATCATGTTGTTGCGCATGGTGACAGCGAAGCCGCCCGTGAGCACGAGCACCAGCGTCAGCATGGGCAGAGTGCCGTGGTAGATCACCGAAGACACATAGGTCCAGTTCAGGCCCGGATCGAGCAGCGGGTCGGCGGCATAGCCGTTGGGGAACCAGCGCAGGGTGTAGCCGAAAACGAACAGCAGGATCAGCGAGACAACGATCGCCGGGACTGAGCTGGAAAAGATGGCGATCAGCGAGACCACCGAGTCGAAGAGCTTGCCACGGCGCCAGGCGGCCATGATCCCCAGGATCGTGCCCAGGGAGAAGCTGACGATGGTGGCCGTGCCGACCAGGCCCAATGTCCACACCAGGGCGCGACCGAGCAGCTCGGAGACGGGCAGGGGGAAGTATTTGATGGAGCGGCCGAGGTCGCCGGTAAAGACGCTCTTGAGATAGGCCAGATACTGCTCATGCAGCGGCGCATCGATGAAGCCGAAGGTGAGCTTGAGGGCGTTGAGGTTTTCCAGCGAGAGCTCCGAGCCGGCACTGGCAAACATGATCTCGATCGGATCGCCCGGCATCAGGCGCGGCAGGAAGAAATTGATGGTGGCCGCGGTGATGAAGGCGGCCAGATAGAAGGCGATACGCCGGAGCAGGAAGGTCATGAGCTTTGGTGTTCTCCCTGGGTCTGGACGGACCGGTGTTGCGCCCGGTGTCGGCGTGGTTCGGCAGGTGGCAGTGGTGGCGGGAGCGAAAGGCTACGCTCCCGCCAGTCGGCGCGTCTACTTGGCAACCGGCTCGAGATCGAGCAGCTGCAGCAGGCGTGCCGGGTTCGCATTGGAAACAACCGGCGAGTACTTCGGATCGTCGGCGTCGGCCCAGCCGGTGAAGCGGCTGGTGTTGTATTCATAGAACGACGGGCTGTTGTAGACCGGGATGATCGGCATGGCTTCGGCCACGATCATCTGGATGCGGTCCATGGCGGTCTTCTGCTCGGCAGCATCCTTGGTCTGGGTGTATTTGCCCAGCAGTTCCATCACTTCGGCATTCTGCCAGTGCGGCGCGGTGAAGCGGCTCTTGCCGAAGTCGTCGGGGTTGAACGAACGAATGTAGGGAAAGTAGGGGTTGGCGGCAGATGCCAGGGCGTTGAGTGTCATGGAATAGTCCCCGGCGATCAGGCTGGAGGTCCACACGGCGGCCTCGGGCGTGCTCATCTTCACGTTGAGGCCAGCCTCGGTCATGGTCTCCATGGCGATCTGAACGGCATCGATCCAGTCCGTCCAGCCATTGGGCACCATCACCTCGATGGCGATGGGGGTGCCATCGGGATTGTCGCGGAAGCCGTCGCCATCGGCATCGACATAGCCTGACTCGTCGAGCAGGGCTGTGCCGGCGTCGAGGTCGAACTTGCCGTACTTGCCGTATTCAGTCTCGACTTCGGGATTGGCGAAGGCGCTATAGAGCTGGCCGAGCGAAGCTGGATCCTCGTTGACGAGCGGATAGCCATAGCCGGCAATGTCAACGATGGTCTGACGATCGATCAGCATGGACAGGGCCCGACGGAAGTTCACGTCGGTGAAGGCCTTGCGGTTGTTCTCGTCGGGCGTGACCTGGCTGAGCTGGAACGACACCAGGCTGGAGGGCGTGAACCAGTATTTGTGGTGCTCGGGGTCCTTGGCGACAAAGGTGTTGTCGATGTCGGGCACAAAGCTGGTTGCCCAATCAAGCGAGCCATCGGCCAGAGCCGCCAGCACCTGCGGGTTATCTGCCAGCTGGGGCATGCGCAGGCAGTCGACCTGGAGATTGTCGGCATCCCAATAATGGGGGTTGCGGCACTGCTCGTAGACCTGGGGGGTGAAGCGCGTGATCTCGGTCATGGGACCGGAGCCAACCGGGTTCTCATTGGCAAAGGTCACGGGATCAGCGATGTCGGCCCAGACATGCTGCGGCACGATGGGCATGCCGACAATGGTGTTGGCGATCAGGGAGTTGGGCTCGTTCAGGTTGAAGCGAACGGTGCGATCATCAACCTTTTCCACCGACGCCAGCTGGGCCGAAACCGAGATGAAATCGAGCGCGGGGAACTTCTTGATGTAGTCATAGGTGAAGACGACATCGTCGGCCGTCAGCGGCTCACCGTCGGACCACATCAGCCCGTCGCGCAGGGTGAACGTGATGGATTTGAGGTCGTCAGCCAGTTCAAAACTCTCGGCCAGCCGGTAGTGCGGCGTGTTGCCCTTGAGGCGATTGAACACCACGAGCGGCTCGTAGATGAAGTCGAGCGTGGTGTAGCGCGCCGAGGTCTGGCCGAAGGGGTTGAAGTTGCGCACGAAAGTGGTGGTCTGCTCGGACGACAGCGTCAGCACGTTGCCCTCCTGCGCCTGGGCCGGAATGGCCGACAGCAATGCTGCCGCCGACAGGGCCGCAAACAGCGAAGTTCTCAGCATCAAAGTTCTCTCCTTGCTTGTATGGCCCTGCCATCAGGCGAAGCCATTTTCCCTCAGAATGTGTTCCGCCTCGGCATGCAGGGCATGCACGTCGACGCGGGTTGACCCAAGCCGGCTTTGGCCCCGGGCAATGCGGGCGAGACTGTCTGCGCTCAGCGGGTTCGCCGCCTTCGCCGCCGCCTCGCTGGCGGTCAGATCGCCCTGGCTGTGCAGGGCAATGTCGTAGCCGGCGTCGAGCGCCGCGCGGACCCGCTCCGGCCAGGTGCCCGAAAGGGCCTCCATGGTCAGGCAGTCGGTGATGAGAACGCCATCGTAGCCGATATCCTCGCGGATGACGCGACACACGGCCGGCGACACTGAGGCGGGCAACGTCTTGTCGATGGCCGTAAAGACCAGATGGGCGACCATGGCCCAGGGGGCGTCGCGCAGCGCCACGAATGGCTTGAAGTCACTGCCGCGGAGGTCCTCGACGGCGGCATCAACGACCGGGCAGTCAAAGTGCGGATCGACCTGCACGCGGCCATAGCCGGGAATGTGCTTGATGATGGGCATGGCGCCGACCTCAAGCATAGCATCGACGACAATGCGCCCAAGGGCGGCCACCAGCTCGGGATCGTCGCCAAAGGCACGCTGACCGATGACGTCATGGGTGTCCTTGCGGGCCAGGTCGATGACCGGGGTGGTGCCGCTGCCCAGACCGAGCTCGACCATCATGGTGCCCATGGCCAGGCTCGACAGGCGCAACGCCTTGCTGGCCTGCTCGAAATCCTTGCGCGCCAGGGCGCCGAATGTTCCCAGCGGGCGGAAGAGGGGCCAGTTGCCATTGTCGAGCCGCTGAACGCGGCCGCCTTCCTGGTCGATGTAGACTGGCGCGTCCTCGCGCCCCACTGCCTCGCGGAACTGGGCGCAGAGACGCCGTATCTGCTCAGGATTGTCCAGATTTCGGCGAAACAGGAACAGGCCGAAGGGATTGGCCTCCCGGAAGAAGGCGATTTCCGAAGGCGACAGCGAGAGGCCCGGCATGCCGACAAACAAGGCCAGTGGGGGTGTCGAAGGCATGGTCATTTGTCCGAAATCGAGGGGGATTTGATGCGCAGGAGCCCCTGGTAGATGTCTTCCCGGTCGCTCGGGATGGGCAGGGCGTTGACGGCATCGACGTAGAAATCGACCGGGCCGGCCGAACCGATGACGGCATAGGCATAGCCGTGCGCCTTCATAGCCATCAGCGTGTGGTAGAGCAGGGCGAGGCCAATGCCTTTGCCGCGCTGATCTTGCGATACGCCCGTGGGGCCAAAGAAGCCGCGGGCCGTCGCGTCATAACAGGCGAAGCCGACCAGTTGGCCATCGATGGTGGCGATCAGGCAGCCGGGCGGCTGATGCGCCATGGCTGCGGTGACTTCGCTGACCCAGTATTCGCTGAAATGGGTGCGCACCCAGTCCTTGATGATGTGCTGTTCGGGCGGCAGGGCGACACGGATGGTGGCAGGCGTACTGTTGACGCGCTGGGCGAGCGCTTCCATCTTCCGGCTGTAAAGATTGACAAGCAGATCCATGGGTTCAGCTCAGCCTATGGCACAGGTTTGGGTATCGCCAGCTTGGCGCAGTACATCGGCAGTGCGCATGCATGACCCGGCTCCGCGCTCCGCCAGTTCCGCAATAAGGGTCGTCTTCACCATGCCGCCTTCGCTGAAATCTGACAGGGATGCTATGAGTGAATATTCCGACTGTCAACGCAGTTAGGAATAACTTATTCCAATTTCAGAGCTTCGCCATGTGTCGGGCTCAAGGGCCTTTGGACGCCTCTCCTGAGCGCCTGGGTTGAGCGCCTGTCGGTCGATCCAGATGGTGTCGGCTGCACAGACGCGAGGCGGCGTCGCCGACTGGTCGCGGGCCAAATAGAGGCCAGCCGGCCAGTCTTTGTGGGCCGCAGCCGAACACCAGGTGCCGTGTCCGTGCAAGGCGACTGCCACAGATGGATCATTGGCAATTTGAGCAGCGTCCAGTCGAGGTTGCGCAGGCAATCAGTGGCGCCAAGAAACGGTGCTTGAATATTCAGGAAAACACACACCGGTGGAATTTAACATTCCAGCGGGGCTACTGATCCGCTGACCGACCCGATGGGGTGGGTAGACGACTTGGTTCAACACGCGGTCGCGCTTGTCGCCAGACACGCATTAGACGGGTCTGCCACCGCGCCTTCGGCGACATTGCCGCCCCCGCGGCTGACCACCGCATGGCCTAGCGGTGCAGAAACTGTGTGATGGGGCCAACTTAGCGCACAAGATACACGTGGCCGACCGGCATAAGTAATATGACAACCGTGGTCAACAAAGAAAACCGGGCTGAGCGCGCCTTGCACCCAGAAAACATGATTGATGCAATCATGTTAGTGGCCTATCCCCGTCAACAACTGGTGCGACAGAGGAGATATGGCGGTGACCGAGGGTCAGCTTGCGGCCGGGCGAACAAATGCGCGCTTGCGTGCCGCGTCCGTGTCGGCTGGCTATGGGGCGACGCCGATCCTGTCGGATGTGTCGCTTTCGGTGCCAGACGGGCAATTGACGGCGCTGATCGGGCCCAATGGCTCGGGCAAGTCCACGCTTCTCAAGACCATGGCGCGCATCCTGGCACCCGAACGTGGATCGGTGCTGCTGGACGGCAAGGCCATTCATCAGTCCAGCACCAAGGACGTGGCGCGGAGCCTGGGGCTGCTGCCGCAGGGCCCCGTGCCTCCAGAGGGGCTGACCGTGCGCGAACTGGTGGCGCAGGGACGCTTTCCGCATCAGGGCCTGCTGCAGCAGTGGACCGCAGAAGACGCTGCGGCGGTGGGGCAGGCGCTGGCGACCGCCGGCGTTGCCGATTTTGCCGACCGCGCCGTGGACAGTCTTTCGGGCGGCCAGCGGCAACGCTGCTGGATCGCCATGGTGCTGGCCCAGCAGACGCCGATTCTGCTGCTGGATGAGCCAACCACCTTCCTCGACCTCAAGGTGCAGGTCGACCTCATGGAAATGCTGGCTGATCTCGCCCACACCGGTGGGCGCACGCTGGTGGTGGTGCTGCATGATTTGAGCCTGGCGGCCAGCTATGCCGACACCCTGGTGATGCTGCGGGACGGACGCATCGTGTGTGCCGGCGCGCCCCATGAGGTGTTTACAGCAGACCGCCTGAAGGCCGTGTTCGATCTCGAGGCGCGCGTCAGCTGGGATGCCGAGACCGGGCTGCCCGTCTGTCTGCCCCTTGCACCGCAGGCGCAGCGGCGCCGCCGGACCCGTGCGGCATGACACAAGCCGCAGGTCTCTTGGCCAGGCGATCCGGTTCGCTCATGGCCCTGTTGCTGATGGCCCTGGCTGGCGCCATCTGCCTGCTGTTTGCGCTGCATATTGCCGTGGGCGCCAAGCCCTTGCCGCTGGGCACGGTGATTGAAGCCCTGCTGGCGCGTGACCCCAAGGCCTTTGACCATTCCATCATCTGGGACCTTCGCCTGCCGCGGGCCCTGATTGCCATCACCGTCGGCGCGGCGCTGGCGGTGTCCGGCGCGCTCATGCAGGGCGTGACCCGCAATCCGCTGGCCGATCCCGGCCTGCTGGGGCTTATGGCTGGCGCTTCGTTTGCCGTGGTGATGACATCGCTGGTGTTTGGGCCTGCCATGACGAATTGGGCGCCCTGGATTGCCGCGCTGGGGGCGTTTGTCACGGCGCTTGCCGTCTACGCCGTGGCGCATTGGACGCCGGGCGGGCCAACGCCGCTGACACTGACGCTTACGGGTGCGGTGATCTCGGCGTTCCTGGCCGCGCTGGTCAGCATTGTCCATCTGCTCAACGAGGACAGCTTCGACAATCTGCGGGTCTGGCTGTCGGGTTCGCTGTCCGGGCGAAGTCTGGAAACGCTCGGCGTCACAGCGCCGCCGATCATCGTTGCGCTGCTGCTGGGTCTCGCCTTGGCGCCCCGCGTGACGGCGCTTGCCATGGGTGATGATGTTGCCAAGGGGCTCGGCATCAAGACCGGGCAACTCAAGCTGCAATTGCTTGTCGTGGTGGTGGTGCTGACGTCCAGCGCCGTGGCGCTGGCTGGTCCGCTGGGATTTGTCGGGCTGGTCATTCCACATGTGGCACGCCTATTGGTGGGGTCGGACTATCGCTGGATCGTGCCGTTTTCGGCGCTGATCGGCGCGGCCTTCCTGCTGGGCACCGACACGCTGGCGCGTATAGCCATCCCGCCGCGCGAGATCTCGACTGGCATCATCACCGCAATGGTCGGTGCGCCGGTGTTCATCCAACTGGTGCGGATGCGGGCGCGATGAGCATGGTGTCGGAAAAGGGCCATATCATCCTGCGTACGTCGCGCCAGGGCCTGGCGCTGCGGCTGCCGGTCTGGGGCATGGCTGCCTCGGCATTGCTTGTCTGCGGGCTGGTGCTGCTGTTTGCGGCGTCGATGGTTATCGGCAGCTATGACATAGACCTGCCAACGCTGCTGGCGACGCTGTCGGGCGAGACGGTGTCAAAATCGATCGACAATGTTGTCTGGCAGTTCCGTATGCCGCGCGCTCTTGTCGCCATGCTGGTCGGCGCCATGATGGCCTGTTCGGGTGCGGCGCTGCAGAACGTCACGGGCAACAGCCTTGCGGACCCATCGCTGGTGGGGATCAGCCAGGGGGCGGCGTTGACGGTTGTCAGCGCCATCGTTGTCTTTCCCGGGCTCTCGCCTGACGTTCGACCGCTGCTGGCCTTTGTGGGCGCGCTTTGCGTTGCCAGTCTGGTCCAGGCGCTGAGTGCCGGCCAGCGTGGTCCGTCACCGGTGCGTTTCATCCTTATCGGCATTGGCCTGTCGGCGTTTATCTCCTCATTGACCTCCGCCATGCTGACCTATGGCAATATCGACCGGGTCATGTCGGCGCTCGCCTGGCTTGCCGGCGGCGTCAACGCTGCCACCTGGCGCGACGTGTTCATCCTCTCGAGCTGGTCGATTGTGCTGCTGGCGGTGTTGCTGTTGCTGAGCCGCTCGATGGCGGCTCTGCGGATGGGGGAGGCGACGGCGATCGGACTGGGCGCCGAGGTGCGTCTGGTACGGCTGGGGCTGGTTGCTATCGGCGTCGGCCTTGCCGCCGTATCCACTGCCATTGTCGGGCCGATCGGCTTTGTGGGCCTGGTCGCCCCGCATGCAGCGCGTCGGCTGGCGCACACCGGCCCGGCCTTGCACCTGGTCCTCACCGCACTCTGCGGCGCATTTCTGGTGGCAGCGGCCGACCTCATTGGCCGCGCTGCATTTGCGCCCATCCAGCTGCCCGCAGGGCTGCTGACGGCCCTTTTGGGGGTGCCGATCTTCATTGCGCTGCTGCGCCGCAGCGCACGCGCCCAATATTGAAGGAGAACCCAATGCGTTGGCTTTGGTTGGTTTTGTTGATTGCAGCTGGCTCGGTTGCGCCTGCGACTGCAGAAGATTGTGCGGCGGGCCTGCGTCCATTTTCCGATGCCCGGGGTGTTGCCTGCATTCCGGAGCAACCGCAGCGCATCGTGGCGCTCAACGACCAGATCGTGGCCCTGCCGCTTTATGAACTGGGCGCGCCGGTGGTCGGCAGCGCGGGGCGGGTCCAGGCGGATGGCACGGTCTACCTGCGCGGCGGCATGGACACGCTGGGGATCGATTTTGCCAATACCGACATCACCTATGTCGGCGGCTTTGATGCCCTCGACATCGAGGCCATCGCGTCGCTGCAGCCCGACCTGATCATTGGAGGCAGCTATACCGATGCTGCCCAGATCGAGCAGTTGCAACTGATCGCGCCGACGATTGTGATCGACAATGGTGCGCTCGGCCTAGTGGGTACGCTGCGGGCCCTGGCGGATGCCAGCGGCAGATCCGGCGATTTCGAGGCGCGGTATCAGCGCTACCTTGGCAATCTCGAGCGCACCAAATCCTACATCGGTGACCCGTCCAAACTGTCTGCGACGCTGACGTTCATGTTTCCGAATGGCGAGGATCTTTGGGTCTATCGCGCCGGACTGGGCGCCATTTCGCAACTGTTGTCGGATCTGGGCGTGTCGCAGCCGCGGGCGGTGGCTGCGCTGCCCGATACCCAGGCGTCCTGGAGCCCTGAGCTGATCCAGCAACTCGATGCCGATTTCATCTTTGGCTTCTATCGTCAGCAGCCGGACGCCACGCCACAAGCGGTGCGCGATGCCTATGAACACTTTGCGCCGGGCTGGTGCGAGGCGCTGAGCGCCTGCCGAAATGGCCAGTTCATCCTGCTGCCGGGGCCGACTTTTGGGTCGACCATGACCGGGTTGGAACTGGCTCTTGATCTGGTGGAGACCCATATCGCCGCTCGTGCCTACACCCCACGCGAGGGCGAGTGATGGGCAAGCACGTCTTCTGCACCGACCTGTGCCGCGAGCGTGGCGAGCCCTTCGAGGGGCTCGGTCACGCGCCGCAGCGCATCCTGATGCTGGCGTGGCCGCGCGGCCACTGGCGCACACCGCGCTGGGAGTCGGTCGACATGTCACCTGCGCTGGCCGAGGCGATCCACAATGCGGCGCATGCCGGTGTGCATGTGGCCCTTGTGGACAAGGTCGAAGCGCCCGGCAGCCTGCCGATGCTCCATGCCCTGCCGGAGGGGATCTTTGCCAGCTTTGAAGATGAGGCGGACCTGATCGCCGCGATCAATGGCTATGCCGATGGCCAGGTCTTTGCCGGTGAATCCGATCCGCGCACGACGATCATTTGCTGTACAGACAGTCGTCGTGATGCGTGTTGTGCCCGTTACGGGTTTTCGACCTACAAGGCCCTGGTCGCCGTTGCCGATACGGCGCGGTTCAACATTGTGCAGGCAACTCATATCGGCGGCTGTCGCTTTGCCGCCTCGCTGGTGGTGATGCCACAGCGCCAGCGCTATGGGCGCATGACAGCAGGACTGGCGCCGGCGTTCCTGGCCGCCCTCGAGCGCGGCGAAATCTTCCTGCCGGGCTACAAGGGCCGGGCAGACCTGCCCGAGCCGGCACAGGTTGCCGAAATCGCCGCCCTGCGCTGGGGCGCTCAGCGCGGCGAGGTGCTCGATCGCGTCGAACTGACCGGCGAAGTGCCGGAAGAGGCGGCGGATGGCATGGCCCTGACGCTCGGCGCAGAACTGGGCGGCCAGCGGCTGGCTATTCGTCTGCTGGCGCGCAATTTCACCGTCCAGGGCAATTGCGAGATTGTCGCCGAGGGGCACGAGGAGACCGTGGTGCGCTGGTGCCTTGATGAGGTCCGCGCCGCCGCCGCCGACGATGCGCACAATCCCGTTGGATTCTGAAACGCCTGGAGACTATCCATGATCAAATTCCTTTTCGCTGGGGTGCTGCTGCTGGCCGCCGGCAGCGTGGTGGCCCAGGAGACGCAGAGTTTTACCGATGATCTCGGTCGGCAGGTCGCCGTGCCGGTGGCGCCGCAACGGATTGCCGCGCTGCACGATATCGAGCTGACCGTGCCGCTGCTCGAACTTGGGGCGCCAGTGATTGCCAGCCACGCGCGTCCGGGCGCCGATGGCGCGCAGACGATCCGCTCGTCGCTGTTGTTGACCGGGCAGGACCTGGCGCCCGGTCAAATCGCCGATCTGGGCAACAATCCGATCGACATCGAGGCGCTGGCGGCGCTGGAGCCCGACCTGATCATCACGACGGTGTGGCAGAAGGCGCCGGTCGAGCAGCTCGAGCTCATCGCGCCTACGATCGTGATCGATACGCAGTCGGGCGTTCGCGACGACTATGCGCTTTATGACCTGCTTGCCGGCATCACCGGGACCGGTGACCGGCTTGCTACGCTCAAGGCGCGTTACCAGGCCCAGATCGAGCAGCTGCGGCGCGTGGCGGACGTGAACAGGACGGTCAGTACCTTTCACGCGCAGAACGGTAAGCTCTCGGTGTGGAATCCCTATGGTGCATTCGGCAAGATCCTGCTGGACGCAGGCTTTTCCTTTCCGCCCGTGATCGCGGACATGGCCGCCGGCACGTCCGAGCAGCTCAGCGCCGAAGTCCTGCCTGAGCTCGATGCCGACGTCATCTTTGTCAGCTACCGGGGCGACGAGGGCCAGACGCCCGCCGATGCCCACGCCGAACTTGAGACCACGCTGCCCGGATATTGCGCGCAGTTGGTGGCCTGCCAGCAGGGCCGCATGGTGCTGCTGCCGCGCGAAGAGGGCTGGGCGACCTCCTATACCGGCCTGACCATGGTTGCCTATGCCATCACCACGGCCCTGGGCTCGCTGGACTTCCGCTCTTTCAACTGATGTTCCCATATTGCAAGGAAACCCATCCGATGTTTTCCCTACATGCCTTTGCCCGGGGCGCCGCAGTTGCGGCTGCCTTGAGCGCCGCCATGCTGACCGCGGCCGTGTTCGCCCAGGATATGCGGCCCTTTACCGATGATACCGGCCGCACTGTCGACATACCGGCTGCGCCGCTGCGCATCGTGTCGCTGCATGATCTCGTCATCACCGTGCCGCTGCTGGAGCTGGGCGTGACGCCCATTGGCAGCCATGGCCGCACCACGGCGGACGGCGTGCCGTTCATCCGCTCCAGCGAGGTGCTGACCGGCGTCGACTTTGACAATTCCGACATTGCCTTTGTCGGCAATCTGCCGGCCGATGTGGAGGCGGTGGCGGCTCTGGAGCCCGATCTGATCCTGACCACACCCTGGCAGAGCGCACCTCTCGAGCAGCTGGAGGCCATTGCGCCGACGCTGGTGCTGGACGACAGCCTGCATCAGGACATGGGCATGCACGAAGTGCTGGCCGACATTACCGGCACGCAAAGCCGACTGGCGACGCTCAAGACCCGCTATGACGGCCAGATCGCCCAGATCAAGCGCCTGATCGATACCAACACGATCAGCGTCAATGTCATCCAGGGCGTCGATGGCCAGGTGCTGAGCTGGCATACCTATGGCGCGCTGGGCAAGGTGCTGCGCGATGCCGGTTTCCGCTTTCCGGAGCGCGTCGATGCGATTCCCGAAGGCGACTATGCCACCATGAGCGCGGAGGAACTGCCGGCGCTCGATGCAGACTTCCTGTTTGCGACCTATCGCACCGATACGCTGGAAACGCCTGACGATGCCCGCAAGGCGCTGGAAACGGTGATGCCGGGCTATTGCGACTATCTGCATGCCTGCCGGGAGAACCAGATGATCGTCATCCCGCGCGAAGAGGCTTCGGCAGCGTCGTATTATGGGCTGGGCGTGCTGAGCTATATGGTGGTGGCCAATATCTCGGGGCGCACGTTCGTGCCGATGCCGCGCTGAGGGCGGGAAAAGCCCCGGAGAAGACCTATGGTATGCCGCGCAAAATAGGCTTTGCGCGGCATTTTTTCGCTTGAGTGGGGCGACGTCCGGTTGGGCGTCAGAGCTTGACCGGTAGCCCCGAGCGCACGCTTTCGTCGGCGGCCAGACAGATGTGGAGCGAGTTGACCGCGTCGCTCATGTGTCGCTCCAGATCGAAGTTCTCGGTGATGGCGCGATAGACGAAATCCTGCTCGCGATCGCACAGGCCCTGATGATCGGGTTCGCCATGCATGTCGAGCCAATCATCGGCGCGGGCGGGCTGGTTCGCAGCGTCGAGGGCAGCATGGTGCACGCGGATGCGCGAGGTCTGGGTGTGGGCGTTGATGTCGGCGGAGGCGGCGCCTTCATCCATGACGATGGACACGGCGCCATTGGGTGAGATCACATCCTTCACGAAGAAGGCGGTCTCGGACATCATCGGGCCCCAGCCGGCTTCGTACCAGCCGACGCTGCCATCATCGAACAGCACCTGGAACTGGCCGTAATTGTACATGCCCTGCGGCAGGCCCTTGGCCAGCTGCAGACCCATGCCGCGCACCTCGACCGGCTTGGCATCGGTGATCTGGCACATGACATCGACATAGTGCACGCCGCAATCGACGATGGGCGAAGTGGTCTGCATGATAGCGCGGTGAATGTCCCAGGCGGCGCCGCTCGACTGCTGATTGAGATTCATGCGGAACACGTAAGGGCCACCCAGGATACGGGCCTGCTCGATGAGCTTGAGCCAGGAGGGGTGGTGGCGCAGGATATAGCCAACGATGAGCTTGCGCTCGTGCTTTTGGGCGGCGGCGACGACGCGTCGGGCGTCTTCGACGGTGGCCGCCAGGGGCTTTTCGACAAAGACATGGGCGCCGGCCTCGATGGCGGCGACGGCATAGTCGGCATGGGTATTGGTGTGGGTGGCGATCGAGACCACATCGGGCTTGAACTCGGCCAGGGCTGCCGCAAAGTCATGCCGCAGCGGATAGGTCGACAGCTCTTCCGGCAGGGTCGGGGTGGAGCGGTTGACCAGGCCGACGATCTCGAAGCCGGGATGGGCGTGATAGGCGATGGCGTGGCTCTTGCCCATCTGGCCGAGGCCGACAACCAGAACCTTGAGGGGGGAATGCGTCATAGTCTGGCTCCTCGCGATCAATGGGTGCGGCGCGCCTTGGCGATCTCGGCGGCCCCGAAACTGGCCAGGGCCAGCGAATAGAGCGTGGGATTGGTGGCCGTCACGGTGGGGATGACGCCATTGCCGGCGACATAGAGATTGTCAAAGCCCCAGACGCGGCTGTTGCGATCGCAGACGCTGGTGCCGTCGTCGCTCTCGCCCATGCGGATGGTGCCCTGATAGTGCAGCGAGCTGCCGACTGGCAACACGATGGTGGCAAAGCCGGGGGCAGGGCGACCGATGATCCCGGAAATCTGGCGGGCGATGCCCTTGGCCAGTTCCAGCCGCGCCCGGTCGGCGTCGGATTGCTTCCAGCGGATGGAAATGGCGGGCAGCCCCATCCAGTCGCGGCGGGTGTCGTCAAACAGCACGCGATTGTCCGGGCTGATGTCCGCAGGCACGAAAAAGCCCATGCCAATGGGCTGGCCGGTGAAATCGGGGGACAGCGGCATGGTGTTGAGGCTTGCCGGCGCGATGGTGACCGAGAAGGGGAAGGTTTCGGTGGCCGGGATCCAGCTCATGGCCTGCATGGGCACGTCGGTGGTCATCTCGCTGATCTGGGAGATGATGTAGTGGTCGTTGATATAGCGGCCCAAGGCCTGGGGGCGGATGCCCGATGCATGCAGCAATTGAGGCGAGTGCAGGGCATCGCAGGCGACGATGACGGTGCCGGCGGCGACAAACCAGCTATCGTCCGAGCCGGGCCTGCAGAGTTCGACGCCGGTGACCACGCCGTCCTCGTGGACGATGCGGCGGCAGGCGGTTTCGGCCAGGATGGTGAAGATCTCGGCGGGTTCGTCGACCATTGGGCCAAGGACAACGTCGGTGCCATGGTAGCGCAGGCCGTCGGCGGTGGGCGTGGCGGCCAGCGGCATGGGCTGCACGAAACGGTCTGGCGTGCGGCCGGGATTGAACACGGCGCCAAGGCGCTCGCGCATGGCAATGGCGGTCGGGTCGCCAGCGCGCGGGTCCTTGTGCGTGCCCAGCAGCATCTCGGCGGTGGCGATCGCGGCCTGCATCTCGGCTGCCGGAATGAAGGGCACGCGCTCGGTCAGCGAGGGCGTGGGCGTGCCGGTGGACCATTTGGTGCCCATGCCGCCGACATTGGCGGCCGAAAAGCCGGCGAAGAGGTCTTCGGCGGGGTCTGCATCATTGGCGATGAACAGGCCGGAACGGCGCAGCTGGGAGGCATCGAAGCCGCCGGCGCGACGGGCCTCCCATTCTTCCTTGTTGATCGGGATGCGCGGGGTACGGTCGCCGCCCTGGGCCAAGACTTCCAATGCGCCACGCTCCTCGAGATCAACGATATTGTCGAGATGCGCGCCGGTCTGCGGCAGGATCTGAGGGCCAGCCTCGACCATCAGGATGCGGGCCTCGGGCCAATCGCGGCGGATCAGCCTGGCATAGGCGCTGCCGGCAGGACCGCTGCCGATGATAACGACGTCTTTGGATTGGGGAGCCATGGCGCATCCGCTGGTTTCGATAGGTGGCATTGAATTGGTATCAACCGTCTGCATGCCCGGCAATGGGGCAATCGGGAAAGTTACTGTGTTGCCTATGCTTGTGCGCCATGCACAGGAAACAAGTGGCCTAGATTGGTATTTATGGCATGATGCCGACCAATCGATGCGTGTCCACGTCCTGCGGAGCCATACCCATGAAGATCGGCCTGTCGTCCTATAGTTTTCGCCCATTGCTGGCCAATGGCAGCATGACCGTGGAGGGCCTGTTCGACTGGCTGGTGGCGCATGAGGCCGAGCATCTGGAGATCGCCAGTTTCAGCTTTGCGGCCGCCGGGACGGAGGTCAATTATGACTTGACGGCGGACACGGAAATGATCACGCGGATCGAGACTGCGGTGGCGCGGAGCGGCGTGCCGATCTCTGGCATCTGCCTGGGCGCGAGTTTTCTGGGCACAGCAGACGAGCGAGCCGCGCAGGTGGCCATGGTCAAGCGGCATGTGGAACTGTGCGACCGGCTGGGCGCCAGGTTCCTGCGCCATGACGTGGTGCCCTGGTCGCTGCGGCTGACCGATACGGCAGAGTTTGAGGCGGCATTCGACGGGATTGTTGCGGGTTGCGCTGAGGTCGCCGACTTCGCCAAGGGACTAAGCGTGGTGACGAGCGTGGAGGACCACGGCTTCTTCATGAACTCGGCCGAGCGCCTGCTGCGCCTGCACCACGCGGTGGCGCGCGACAATTTCAAGCTGACGGTGGATGTCGGCAATTTCCTGTGCGTGGACGACAATCCCGATGTTGCCACAAGGCGGACGCTGCCGCTGGCCAGCTTCGTGCACGTGAAGGACTTTTATGTGCGCCAGACCGAGCCGGGCCCGGGCTGGCTGAGGACACATGGCGGGCAGTTCATCCGCGGCGCCGTGTTCGGCTACGGCGACCTCGATACGGCCGGACTGATGAAGGCCATCGTAGCGTCTGGCTACGATGGCTTCCTGTCGCTCGAATATGAGGGCAATGAGCCCACGCTGTTTGGCTGCGAGACCGGGCTGGGCAATACCCGCCGCATGCTGGCCGAAATCAGAGGCTGACGATCCGGTCCAGCCGCTGCTTGAGGTCGGCAAGATGGTGGCGGTCGCCTCCCGGCATTTCGACTGAAACCCAGCCGGAATAGCCGACGGCGGCGAGGCTGGCGTTGACGCCGGCCCAGTCGACATCGCCTTCACCCAGGGCAACGTCGAAGCCCTTCCAGGGGCCTTCGGCATTCATGCGGGTGAGGCTGTATTCCTTGATGTCGATGCGCAGGATGCGGCTGCCGAGCGCCTCGATCCAGTCGGCTGGGCGACCATAGCGCATGACATTGCCGACGTCGAAGTACCAGCCGAGGCGGGGACTGTCGAAGCCATCGACCAGATGGGCGGCCTCGAGCGGGCTGAGCAGGAAATTGTTCCACACATTCTCAAGCGCGATGGAGATGCCGATCTCCTCGGCATGAGGCAGCAGGCGGTCGATGCCCTCGACGGCGCGGTCATAGGCAGCGGCATAGCTGGTGGCGTCGTTGACGACGCCGGGGACCAGCAACATGGTTTGTGCGCCATAGGACTTGGCCAGGGACATGGCCTCGATGGTGGCGGCGACACAGGCTTCGCGGACAGCCGGGTCAGGATCGGTCAAGGGCGTCTTCCAATGCACCGAATTGATGACCCCTGGAATGGCGACGCCGGTGGCGTCGCGGGCGGCCAGAACCTCGTCGCGCGGCAAGTCATTGGGTGCGTCGAGCTCGACGCCGTCAAAGCCGAGATCGGCAATCAGGCGGAAGGTGTCGGCGACCGAGAGTTTTTCCTCGATCATGGACCATTTCAGGCTGGTCCTGGCCATGGGGCGGCGGCTGGTGTCACTCAAGGGGCATACTCACGCTCGGGGTGTGTGCGTCATGCTAGGGGATGGCCGTGACAAGTCCAAGGCGCGAAATGCCACCGGCACAAGGGTTTATCGGTAATGAACGCGTTACCCTTCTTCGCGCAGGCGATCGGCCGGGCGCGTGGACATGGCGGACCAGGTGGTTGCCGCACCAGTGAGCGTAGTGACAGCAACCACGAGAAGCGTCAGGAGCGCCAACTGGCCGGGCTGGACGGCAAAGTCGATGTCGAGCAGGAAGTTGGCTGCCGCCCAGGCGCCGGTGAGCGCGATGGCGCCGGCAACCAGCGCCGCGATTGCGCCGAGCAGGGCATATTCAAGCATGAAGGCGGCAATGACCTGGCCGCGGCGGGCGCCCAGAACCTTCATCAGCACCGCATCGGCCTCGCGCTGGCGGCGGCCGACGCTGAGGGCGCCGGCCAGAACCAGAATGCCGGCCACAACGGCAGTGGCGCTGACCAGGGCAATGGCGTTGACGAGGCCATCGAAAATGGACTGCACGCGCGACAGGGCATCGCCAACCGGCACGAAACGCAGTTGCGGGAAGGTTGAGACCAGCGCGGCCTCGAGCCCGGGGGCATCGGCGGGCGCAGCCATGACGGTGCTGAAATAGGACTGCGGCGCCTTCTCGATCAGGCCCGGCGAGGCGAGAATATCAAAGCTGAAGGCAGCATTGCGCCGGTCGGTGGCGCGGAAATTGGCGATGGTGAAGGTCAGCGGTCGGCCAGCGATGGAGAGGGTGATGGTGTCGCCCAGGGCAAGACCGAGGCCGTCGCGCAGTTCGGTGGTCAACGAGACGAGCGGCGGACCATCATAGGGCGTGGGCCACCACTCGCCTTCAGCAAGGACGGTCTTATCGGGCTGGGCCACGGACCAGCTGAGTGCGGTATCGCCCCGGAAGATGCCGGCGAGCTCGGGCGGGACATCGTCGGCCGAGGGAGGCGGCGCATCTTTGAGCTGGGTGACGGTGCCGCGCAGCATGGGGAATGTCGTCAGTTGCTCGATGGCGGGCGTTGTGGCGGCAAAGCCGGTAACGGCGTCGGTTGTGGCCCGGTCCATATCAAAGAGCACGAAGGCGGGCGCCTCGGCGGTGACCTCGCCCGATATCTGGCTATTGATATTGGACTGGGTGGTGACGATCAGCAGCAGCAATGACAGGCCCATGCCCATGGAAACCAGCACGGTGGTGGTGGGGGCGCCGGGACGAATGATGGCCGAGCTGGCCTGACGCAGCAGGCGTTGGCGTGGCGGCGGCAGGCGACGCAGCAGCCATGCGAGCCCAGCGGCGGCTAGGCGCAGAAGACCAAAGGCCAAAAGAGTGGCGGCGAAATAGACGCCGACCAGCCGCCAGTCATTGGCGATCTGCAAGGTGAGCAGCACCACAAGGACGAAGCCCGCCAAAAGGGGCAGCACAAGGCCCGGCGCCAGCAGGGCGCGCCAGGGCAGGGCGAGGGGCGCACCCGAGGCGCCGGCGCGGAACAACAGGGCCGGGCGCACGGCCTGGGCCTGGCGCAGCGGAATCCAGGAAAAGAGCAAGGCGGTGACAAGGCCAATGGCGCCGGCCACCAGCATGGCCCGCAGATCGAGCACGGCAGGCAAATCGAGGCCGATGAGATCGGACAGCAGCGGCAGCAATGCCAGGGTTGCGATGACGACAATGACCAGCCCAATGAGCGTCGCCAGCAGCGAGAGCGCGGCGATCTGGGCGAGGAAATGCACCAGGATGCGTGGGCTGCGCGCACCCAGCGCGCGCATGGTGGCTATGGCACCCTGGCGCTCGCCGACATAGGCGGTGACGGCATTGGCCGCGCCCAGCCCGCCCACGATCATGGACGAGAGGGCGACCAAGAGCATGAAATTGCCGAAGACGGCGATGAAGCGCTCGATGGTGGCTGTGGCCTGGCTGGGCGAGCGGATCTGCCAGTCATGGTCGGGAAACTGGCGCTCGAGCCGGTTGCGGGCGGCCTCGATGTCGCTATCCCTAAGCAGCAGTTTGTAGCGGAACTGGCTGAGCACGCCTTCTTCGCGCAGGCCGGCGGGGGCAAGGGCGTCGGCCGAGACAAGGGCCGGGGCGCCGAGCTGGAAACCGGCCGTAGCCTGATCGGGCAGTTCCATGATGATGCCGCGCAGGGCGAAGTCCAGCGTGCCGATGCGGACCGTGTCGCCAAGGCTGACGCCCAGGCGCTGGGCCGCCTGCTGGCCGAGCAGGAGGCCATAGATGTTGTCGCGCGGGGGCAGCAGGGCGCTGGCCGGGCTCACCTCGCCGCCGGGGGCCAGAGTGACGCTGCCGACCAGGGGGTAGGCCTGGGTGACGGCGCGCAGGGTGAGGAATGCGGATTGGCCATTGGCACTGGCCTGGGCATTGATCTCGACCTCGCGGCTGACCTGGCCGAGGCCATCGAGGGCGGTGACAACGTCTGTCGCGAGGTCTGTGCGGAAGCTGCGGATTTCCAGATCGCCGCCCAGGATGACGCGGGAATCGCGGGCAACGGCGGTCTCGACGCTGCTGCGCACCGCGCTCACGGTGCCGATGGCGGCGACCCCCAGGGCGAGACAGGCAATCAGAATACCGAAGCGGGCGAGACCGCCGCGCAGATCAACCAGGGCGACGCGCAGCCAGCCGAGCAGGCGTCTCATGCCAGCGCCCCGACGCGTTCGGTCAACTCGCCATGGTCCATGCGCATCTGTCGGTCGGCGCGGCGAGCCAGGGCATTGTCATGGGTGATGAGCAGCACGGCCATGGTGTTGCGACGGGCGAGATCAAAGAGCAGCTCAATGGCCGCGGCGGCAGTCTCCTGATCGAGATTGCCGGTGGGTTCATCGGCGAGCAGCAGGCGGGGGCGGGTGACGATGGCGCGGGCGAGGCCGACGCGCTGCTGCTCACCACCCGAGAGGGCGCTGGGCAGATGGCTTTCGCGCGCCGACAGGCCCACTTCCGCTAGGGCGGCGCGGGCACGGGCGCGGATCTCGGCGAGCGGCAGATCGTCAAAGGCGATCTCCAGCGCCAGGGCGACGTTTTCCAGCGCCGTCATTGAGGGGATGAGGTGGAAGTTCTGGAACAGGATGCCGATGTTGCGCCGGCGCATGTCAGCGAGTTGGTCTTCGCCCAGGCCGGCTAGACTGGTGCCGCCCACCGAGACTGCGCCGGATGTGGCCCGCTCGAGCCCGCCCATGACCATGAGCAGGCTGGTCTTGCCGCTGCCCGAGGGGCCGACAATGGAGACCACTTCGCCCGGGTTTATCGCAAACGTGATGGACTTGAGGATATGAAGGCTGCCGCCCCCGGACTTAAGGTGCAGGTGCATATCCCGGGTGTGGGCGATGGGGTCGGTCATGAATGGGGCCGGGGTGTGGGGAACAGGAGCGAACGAGCGGGATGGCAGGCGTGATGACAAGATGGGGCCGGGCGCTCGGCGCTGCAATGGCTGCGCTCACCATGATTGTGGGATTGGCGCTGCCGGCCCTGGCCGACGCGCGCGTTGTGCTGCTCTATGGCGATTCCGTGCTGGCCGGGCTGGGGCTGAGCGAAGCGGACGGCTTCATGGGCCAGATGCAGGCCGCCATGGACAAGGCCGGGCTCGACGCCAAGCTGGTCAATGCCAGCGTGTCTGGCGACACCAGCGCCGATGGACTGGCGCGGCTGGAGTGGACACTGGGCACGCCGGCGGATGCCGTGATCCTGGGCCTGGGGGCCAATGATATGCTGCAGGGACTGCCGCCCGCGGAGACGCGGGCCAATCTGGAGGCCATGCTGAGCGGTATCGATGCGCTGGATGTGCCGGTGCTGCTGCTGGGCATGAAGGCCAATCGCGGGCTGGGCCCGGACTATGTGGCCGATTTTGATGCGATCTATCCGGCGCTGGCGGCCGAACACGGCGCCTTGCTCGACCCGTTCTATCTCGAGGGCGTGGCGCTCGATCCCGGGCTCAACCAGGCCGATGGACTGCATCCCAATGCGAAGGGCGTCGCGGTGATCGTGGCGCGGCTGCTGCCGCTGGTGCAGCAATTGCTGGCAGAGGCGGGCTAGCCGGCCGTTCATATCGGCGTGATGGCGCTGATCCGGCGTAACCAAAAGCGCCTATAAAGCGAAATGACGGGCACAGCTCATCAAGCGAGGTTAAGCGAATGCACACTCAAGACACAGCAACTCCCGCCCGCCGCAGCGGCTGGCGCAAGGCACTGGGCGGACTGCTGGTGCTGCCGGCGATGGCGGTTGGCCTGCTGCAGGTGGGCGCAAGCGCTCAGGAGGCGCCCGTCGTTATTCCGGCGCCTAGCCAGGACCTGACCGAGACCGGCAGTACCGCCACGGCAGTGTTCGCCGGCGGCTGCTTCTGGGGCGTGCAGGGCGTGTTCCAGCACGTCAAGGGCGTGACGCGGGCGGTGTCGGGCTATTCGGGCGGCAGCGCGGAGACCGCCACCTATGAGCTGACCGGCAGCGGCACCACGGGCCATGCGGAAAGCGTCGAAGTCACCTATGACCCGAGCGTGGTCAGCTATGGCGACCTGCTGCACATCTATTTCTCGGTGGCGCACAACCCGACCCAGCTGAACTACCAGGGTCCCGACCACGGCACGCAGTATCGCTCGACCATCTTCCCGCAGTCGGACGCGCAGGCCGAGACGGCCAAGGCCTATATCAACGAGCTCAATGCCACCGGCCTGTTCGAGCGGCCAATCGTGACGACCATTGAGGCGTTCCAAGGCTTCTATCCGGCCGAGCAGTATCACCAGGACTTCCTGACGCTGAACCCGACCTGGCCCTATATCGTGGTTCATGACCTGCCCAAGATCGCGGCGCTCAAGGCGATATTTCCGCAGGAGTATCGGGACACGCCCGTGCTGGTCGGCACGCTCTAGAGGCAGCCTATATATAGAGAGACGGCGGGCCCTGCGGGGCCCGCCTGCTTTTGACGGAGGGCCCTGCGGGGCCCGTCTGCTTTTGGGCGCATCGCATTTGCCGCAAAATTGCCCCCTGGTCGGCAGCATTTCGCCAGTTCCGGGGTGAATACTGGTCGTCAGAGTGAAATGGTCGCGTGCCCTGAGACGGATCGCAGGGTTGGTTGCACAGCACAGGAGGCCGGGATGCGCATAATTATTCGCTACGCCACCGCAGTGGCGCTGTGTCTTGCCTGCGTGCCAAGCCAGGCTGCCGAAACAATCGGGCTCTCCAGCAATGCGCAGGCCGAGGTGCCGGTCGCAGCGCCCTCGGCCTTTGACTGGTCCGGTTTCTACGCCGGCATCTATGGGGTGGCCGAGAGCGACTCCGGCAATGGTGCTGTCGGGCTTGGCGTGCAGGCCGGTGTGAACGCGCAGTTCGACTTCTACCTGGTGGGCGCGGACGTTGCGGTGCAGGGGCTCGATGGCGCCGGCAGTGGCGGCGCCGACGGCCAGTTGCTGGGGCGCGCGGGCCTGGTTGTGACCGACAATGTGCTCGTCTATGCCGCCGGCGGCTATGGCCTGGCCCTCAATAATCCAAATGACGGGGCCGGTCTGCTTGGCGGCGGCCTTGAAGTGGGACTGACTGATTCCGTGTCGCTGGAAGGTCGTTACCTGCGCAGCTTTCCAGTGGATGGCAGCGCGCCGGCCCAGCAACTCACGCTGGGCGCCAATTTCCACTTCTAGGGCGGCCGCAGTCCTTTAGCTGGCCGAGAAACCGAGTCGATCGACCGCCGTGGCGGCTCGATTCGGCGCTGCCGTACGCATGATTACCGGACCCCTTGACGGCAGGCCTCGGCATCGCCCATATTGCGCCACGATCTCGCCGCATTTGGGCAGGCTTTGGTCGCATTTGTATCGAATTGGATCAAATGCGCTGCATTGGGGCAACACTCGCCCCCTATTGGTCATCAAATTTTATCCGCACCCACGAGTTTAGGTCGCCGAGCTCTTGTCACGCGCGTCGGGTTGGAGCATGTAGGGCTCGACTACGGTTAACCTATACGGGAGTGCAAGATATGTTTGTACGTTCGCTTTCTCTCGGTGTGGCTGCTGCCGCGCTGCTCGCTGGTGGTGCTCAGGCCGCCGACCTCATCGTTCCCTCGACCCCGGTTCCGATCTATGAAGCTGCTGGCTTCAACTGGGAAGGTCTGTATGCCGGTGTGAACCTCGGCGGCGTCTTCACCAACGCCAATGGCCTGACCAACCTCGACGTCAACGTCTCGAAGCTCTCGGTCGGCGCTGCTGCCGGTGTGAACTTCATCGTTGCCGACCCGATCCTGCTGGGTCTGGAAGTCCAGGGTGACTACGTTGCTCAGGCCGTTGACGGCGCTGGCATGTTCCTGGCCCTGGCCCGCGTTGGCGCCGTTGTCACCGACAACGTGCTCGTCTACGCAGCTGGCGGTGTTGGTCTGACCACCAAGGCTGGCACCACCGACAGCATCTACGCCCTGGGCGGCGGTGTTGAAGTCGCCGTGACCGACGCTGTGTCGGTTCGTGGCGAAGTGCTCGGCCTCGGCGATTTCTCGAACGCCGCTGGCGACCAGTTCTTCGACGGCGCCAAGGCCACCGTCGGCGTCTTCTACCACTTCTAAGATTGCTACTCGGATGGGCGGCCTTGCCGCCCCTCCGAACGGAGTCTTGCAACCCATTGCGACGAACCGCTCTCGCGGTTCGTCGTTTTGGTTTTTGGCGGGTGCAACTGCCAGGGTCGTGCCCATCCGCGGTTGAGTTTCACTCCCGCATATCTTCTCAGCCCGTTTGACCATTCGCCTGCGTGGCCTGGCCGCGCGCCGTTCGTCCTGTGCGCGGCATCCGTGCCGGCGTGACGTAGCCGCGTCGACGCCGTGGTGGCCTGTTGCCCGTGGCCGGACCGACGAGGCTAAGTGGTTCGTATGAAATAAGTCTCGGATAGAGTGCGGCTTGACGTCTTGCCGAGAGGCTTCAACAACTTGCGACAGGGAGTCGGGTGCTTTCTGTCAGCCTTGGTTTGCTACTGTTGCAGAACAGCCATAGCGCGAAAACAAACAACTTGGCGCGTTGCGGCCGATTGTGGGGAAACACAATTTGAGGCATGCTTGTCTCGAATGCTAAGTTTCCTTCCAGAGGGCTCTGAAGATGCTTGTACGTTCGTTTGCTGCCGCCACGGCGGCGTTCTTTCTTGTGGGTGGTGCGGCTCAGGCCGCTGACCTGATCATTCCCTCGACCCCAGTGCCGATCTATGAGGCCGGTGGGTTCAGCTGGGAGGGTCTGTATGTCGGTGTGCGCGGCAGCCTGTCGACCTATGGCGACAATGGTGCTGCCCAGGTTGGCTTCGGCCAGGTCGGCGGCGCGGTGGGTGTCAACTTCATCCCGGCTGATCCGGTCCTGCTCGGTCTGGAAGTCACCGGCGACTACTACTGGAACAACACCACTTCGGGCAGTGCCTTCTACGCCAACATCAAGGCAGGCGCTATCGTGACCGATCCGGTGCTGATCTATGCAATTGCCGGTATCGGCGTCGACACGGCTGCTGGCGTCAGCACCGGCATGTACCAGGTTGGTGGTGGCGTCGAATTCGCCGTGACCGATGCTGTCACGATCCGTGGCGAAGCCGTAGCCCAGGGTGATTTCACCGGCGGCGCTGGCGACAATCTGTTTGAAGGCGCGACGGCCACCATCGGCGTCTTCTACCACTTCTAGTTTGGTCTTCGGCTGAGGCGACCGAGCGCCGCTTCACAATGCCATATCGCCTGGGCGACGAACCGTGACCGGTTTGTCGCCCTTTCTGTCTGGTCTCAGGACCGTTCACGGTATTGCCATGGCTTGGGGCCACACCGAGGGTGTGCATCGGTGCCGGAAGCGTGACCGTTGCACCGACCTGCGTTGGGCATGCGTTTCCCGGGCGGTGAAAATGCGACGCAAGCCGTTGGCCAGTGTACGTGCAATAGACGCAGGCGTTCTGGCACCGTTCCCAGCAGAGGCGCTGTGCCGCCCGAGAATCAGCGGATGGTCGTTGCCTGGGCGGGCCGCTGATGCGGGTCATTTGAGCGAAATCTGGCGGGCGTAGAACGGGATGTTGATCCCAGATGGGGGCGCTGAATTTGATCTGCCGCGGCGGGCGCAGACAGAGGGCAGGGCAGGTCGGCAGGCGGCATGCCCGTTGAAGCGCCTGAGACGGCACGCTTCTGCACTAATGTGGCCGGTTGCCGGGTCTTGCTGCACCGCTCCTGGATCTGCGGTGGCTCATATATGATTGTTTGCGTCATATTTTCTTTCCCTTGAAACCGCTTGGCCAAAGGTCTAAGCCCAGACACCAACTGTCGCGTCGGTTTGCTCGCCCCAATTGCGAGCAAAACTCGCAAGACGCCGGTCGCCCGACCGGACTAGAAAACAGGCTGCCGCATGACTGATTTGCTCAGCGACTATTTGCCCATTGTCATCTTCCTGGGCCTCGCCGCCGTTATTGGTATGGCGCTTTTGGTGACCCCGTTCATCGTTGCGATCAAGAATCCCGACCCAGAGAAGGTATCTGCCTTCGAGGCCGGGTTTGACGCCTTCGATGACGCCCGCATGAAGTTCGACGTTCGCTTCTACCTGGTGTCGATCCTGTTCATCATCTTCGACCTTGAAGTGGCGTTCCTGTTTCCCTGGGCCGTGGCCTTCCGCGATGTCGGCTGGTTCGGCTTCTGGGCGATGATGGTCTTCCTGGGCGTGCTGACGGTCGGCTTTATCTACGAATGGCGGAAAGGCGCACTGGAATGGGATTGAACGAGAACAATACCCTGGTTGCGCCGCGTCCGTCCGGCCTGATCGACCCGCGGACCAACAAGCCTGCCGGGGCAACCGATCCGTTCTTCACCGATGTGACCGACGAGCTGGCGGACAAGGGTTTCCTTGTCTCCACCGTTTCGCAGCTGGTGACCTGGGCGCGCACGGGCTCGCTGATGTGGATGCAGACGGGCCTGGCCTGCTGCGCCGTGGAAATGATGCAGATGTCGATGCCCCGCTACGACATCGAGCGCTTCGGCACCGCGCCGCGCGCCTCACCGCGTCAGTCCGACGTGCTGATCGTTGCCGGCACGCTGACCAACAAGATGGCTCCGGCCCTGCGCAAGGTCTATGACCAGATGCCCGAGCCGCGCTACGTGATCTCGATGGGCAGCTGCGCCAATGGCGGCGGCTATTATCACTATTCCTACTCCGTGGTGCGTGGTTGCGATCGCGTGCTGCCGGTGGACGTCTATGTTCCCGGCTGCCCTCCGACCGCCGAAGCACTTCTGTATGGCATCCTGTTGCTGCAGAAGAAGATTCGCCGCACCGGCACCATCGAACGATAGGACCGCTGAAAAATGGATGATGCCGTCCAGATTGATCCGCTCGAGGCCCTGGGTCAGCATATCGCTGACGCGCTGGGCGATGCTGTCGTCCTGCGCGAAGTGCTGTTCGGCGAATTGACGCTGACCGTGGCGCGCGATTCGATCGTTTCTGTGGCGCAGTTCCTGCGCGATGATCCGAAATGCCGGTTCATCAGCTTCGTGGATGTCTGCGGTGCGGACTATCCCGAGCGTGATGAGCGCTTTGACGTGGTCTACCACTTCATGAGCCCGCATCTGAACCAACGCGTGCGCGTCAAGCTGAGCACGGACGATGTGACCCCGGTGCCGAGCATCACGGGTGTCTATCGCGGTGCCGACTGGTTCGAGCGCGAGACCTATGACCTGTACGGCGTGCTGTTCTCGGGTCACCAGGACCTGCGCCGCATCCTGACCGACTATGGTTTTGACGGCCATCCGCTGCGCAAGGACTTCCCGCTGACCGGCTTCGTGCAAGTTCGCTATGACGAAGAGCGCAAGCGCGTGGTCTATGAGCCCGTGCAGCTGATGCAGGAATTCCGCACCTTTGACTATTTGTCGCCTTGGGAGGGTACCGACTATGTGCTGCCCGGTGACGAGAAGGCCAAGCAATGACCGTTGAAGCCAACGTCCGCAACTTCACCATCAATTTCGGCCCGGTTCACCCCTCGGCCCATGGCGTGCTGCGCCTGATCCTGGAGCTGGACGGCGAAGTCGTCGAGCGCGTCGATCCGCATATTGGCCTGCTGCACCGCGGCACCGAGAAGCTGATCGAATCCAAGACCTATCTGCAGGCCGTGCCCTATTTCGATCGCCTCGACTATGTGGCGCCGATGAACCAGGAGCATGCCTTTGCCCTGGCCGTCGAGAAGCTGCTGGGCCTGGAAGTGCCGCGTCGTGGCCAGCTGATCCGCGTGCTCTATTCGGAAATCGGTCGCCTGTTGGCGCATCTGATGAACGTGACGACGCAGGCCATGGACGTTGGCGCGCTGACGCCGCCGCTGTGGGGCTTCGAGCAGCGCGAAAAGCTGATGGTGTTCTATGAGCGCGCTTCGGGCGCGCGCATGCATGCCGCCTATTTCCGTCCCGGTGGCGTGCACCAGGACCTGCCGCAGGCGCTGATCGACGATATCGGCGTGTTCTGCGAGACCTTCCCCAAGGCGCTGGCGGACATCGACTCGCTGTTGACCGAGAACCGCATCTTCAAGCAGCGCAATGTCGACATCGGCGTGGTCAAGCTCGAAGACGCCTGGAACCTGGGCTTCTCGGGCGTGATGGTCCGCGGCTCGGGCGCGGCCTGGGATCTGCGCAAGAGCCAGCCCTATGAATGCTATGCCGAAATGGACTTCGATGTGCCGATCGGCAAGAACGGCGACTGCTTTGACCGTTACCTGATCCGCATGGAAGAGATGCGCCAGTCGACGCGCATCATGAAGCAGTGCGTGGACAAGCTGAATGCCGCCGATGGCAAGGGGCCCGTCTCCTCGCTCGATGGCAAGGTGGTGCCGCCCAAGCGCGGTGAGATGAAGCAGTCGATGGAAGCACTGATCCATCACTTCAAGCTCTACACCGAAGGCTACAAGGTGCCCGCCGGCGAGGTCTATGCCGCTGTCGAAGCGCCCAAGGGCGAATTCGGCGTCTATCTGGTCAGTGACGGCACCAACAAGCCGTATCGCTGCAAGATCCGGGCTCCGGGTTTTGCGCATTTGTCGGCCATGGATTTCCTGTGTCGCGGCCACATGCTGGCTGACGTCTCGGCCATCCTTGGTTCGCTCGATATCGTGTTCGGAGAGGTTGATCGCTAATGGTTGCGCGGCGCCTAGCGGACGAGTCGGTTCAGCCGGCCAAGTTCGCGTTTACTGCTGAGAACGCCAAGTGGGCGGAATGGAAGATTGGTCTGTATCCGGCCGGTCGCCAGCAATCCGCCGTCATTCCGCTGCTGATGCGGGCGCAGGACCAGGACGGCTGGGTGAGCCGCGCCACGATCGAGACCGTGGCCGACATGCTGGGCATGGCCTATATCCGCGTGCTGGAAGTGGCGACGTTCTATACCCAGTTCCAGCTGCAGCCGGTTGGCCGCAATGCCCATATCCAGGTGTGCGGCACGACGCCGTGCATGCTGCGCGGTGCCGGTGAGCTGATCGAGATCTGCAAGAACAAGATCCACCACGATCCGCACCATCTCAATGCCGATGGCACCATGAGCTGGGAAGAGGTGGAATGCGCCGGGGCCTGCGTGAACGCGCCCATGGTGACGATCTATCACGACACCTATGAAGACCTGACGCCCGCGCGCTTCGAAGAGATCGTGGATGCTTTTGCCGCGGGCAAAGGCGCGACGATCAAGCCGGGTCCCCAGATTGACCGGCTGCATTCGGCGGCTGAAGGCGGCCGCACGACACTGCTGGAAAAGCCGACCGCCAAGCGCGAGAAGTTCATTCCGCCTGCGCCGCCCGCCGACGCCGCTGCGCCTGCTGCCGCCGCACCCGCTGCGGCGCCGACCACGGCCGCCAAGCCCAAGGACGTGAGCGAAGAATCCGCGCCGGCCATCAAGGGCACGCCAGCCAAGGCCAAGGTGTCCGAGGCCAAGGCCGAAGGCGAGCGCAAGGCGACCAATGCCGAGGCCAAGGCCAATGGCAAGCCCAATGACGCCATGCGCGAAGGCGCCGTTGGCGCCGAGTCGCCCGCCGCCCAGGACATGGACAAGACCACCAGCACGACGGCCGGCAAGAGGAGCCGGACCATCATTGCGTCCAACGCGCCGGCCGCGAAGGCCGAAAGCGCGGCAGCGCCAGCCATGGCGCCGCTGTTTACGGCGCCCGAGGGCGCTGCTGACGACCTCAAGCTGATCTCGGGTGTCGGGCCGGTGCTGGAAGGCAAGCTCAACGCGCTCGGCATCACCCGCTGGAGCCAGGTGGCGGCGTTTACCGAGGCCGATATCGCCAAGGTCGACGATGCCCTCAGCTTCAAGGGGCGCATCACGCGCGACGATTGGATCAAGCAGGCCGCCGCACTCGCCAAGGGTGGCGAAGCTGAATATGTCCGCGTCTTCGGCAAGAAGCCGCGGTAGGAGTGAACGATGCTCGCTGATAAAGATCGCATTTTCACCAATCTGTATGGCCAGCATGACTGGACCCTGGCCGGGGCACGCGAACGCGGCGCCTGGGTCGGCACCAAGGAATTCATCGATTCCGGCCGTGACTGGATTACCAATGAGGTCAAGGCTTCGGGCCTGCGTGGCCGTGGCGGCGCCGGTTTCCCGACGGCGCTGAAATGGACCTTCATGCCCAAGGTCAACGATGGCCGTCCGCATTACCTGCTGGTCAATGCCGACGAGTCCGAGCCGGGCACCTGCAAGGACCGCGAAATCCTGCGCCATGACCCGCATCACCTGGTGGAAGGGTGCCTCTTGGCCGCCCGCGCCATGGATGCGCATACCGCCTTCATCTATGTGCGCGGCGAGTTCATCCGTGAACGCCAGCACCTGGAGCGCGCCGTCGAGGAGGCCTATGAGGCCCGCCTGATCGGCAAGGACAACATCCACGGCTGGGACCTGGACATCATCGTCCATCACGGCGCCGGCGCCTACATCTGCGGTGAAGAAACCGCACTGATGGAATCGCTGGAAGGCAAGAAGGGCCAGCCGCGCCTGAAGCCGCCGTTCCCGGCGGGCATGGGCGTCTATGGCAACCCGACGACCGTGAACAATGTCGAATCCATCGCCGTTGTTCCTGAAATCCTGCGCCGCTCGGGCGCCTGGTTTGCCTCCATCGGCCGCGCCAACAACACCGGCACCAAGCTGATGTGCGTGTCGGGCCATGTGAACAAGCCGGCCACGTTCGAAGAAGCCATGGGCGAAAGCTTCAAGGACATCATCGAAAAGCATTGCGGCGGCGTGCGCGGCGGCTGGGACAATCTGCTGGCGGTGATCCCCGGCGGCGCTTCGGTGCCCTGCGTGCCCGGCGAAAAGATCCAGAACGCCATCGTCGATTTCGACGGTCTGCGCGAAGTGGGCTCGTCGATGGGTACGGCTGCCATCATCGTGATGGACAAGCAGACCGATATCATCAAGGCCATCTGGCGCCTGTCGGCTTTCTACAAGCACGAGAGCTGCGGCCAGTGTACGCCCTGCCGCGAAGGCACGGGCTGGATGATGCGCGTGATGGAACGCATGGTCGAAGGCCGTGCGCAGAAGCGCGAAATCGACATGCTGTTCGAGGTGACCAAGCAGATCGAAGGGCACACCATCTGTGCGCTCGGCGACGCGGCCGCCTGGCCGATCCAGGGTCTGATCCGCAATTTCCGCCACGTCATCGAGGCGCGGATTGACCAGTACACATATTCGTCCACCAGCGATGGCGCCGTGCCGTCGATCGCGGCGGAGTAGGTCTGATGGCAAGTATCAAGGTTGACGGCAAGCTGGTCGAAGTTCCCGACCACTACACGCTGATGCAGGCTGCGGAAGCAGCCGGCGCGGAAATCCCGCGCTTCTGTTACCACGAGCGCCTGTCGGTTGCCGGCAATTGCCGCATGTGCCTGGTCGAGGTGAAGGGCGGTCCGCCCAAGCCGCAGGCCAGCTGCGCCATGGGTGTCAAGGACATGCGTCCGGGCCCCAATGGCGAGCCGCCTGAAATGTTCACCAACACGCCCATGGTCAAGAAGGCCCGCGAAGGCGTGATGGAATTCCTGCTGATCAACCACCCGCTGGATTGCCCGATCTGCGACCAGGGCGGCGAGTGCGACCTGCAGGACCAGGCCATGGCCTATGGCGTGGACAAGAACCGTTTCGCCGAGAACAAGCGCGCCGTCGAAGACAAGTACATTGGCCCGCTGGTCAAGACCTCGATGAACCGCTGCATCCACTGCACGCGCTGCGTTCGCTTCACCACCGAAGTGGCCGGCATTGCCGAAATGGGTCTGCTGGGTCGCGGCGAAGACGCCGAGATCACCACCTATCTCGAAAAGGCGCTGAGCAGCGAGCTGCAGGGCAATGTGATCGATCTGTGCCCGGTGGGCGCTCTGACGTCCAAGCCCTATGCGTTCAATGCCCGCCCGTGGGAACTGACCAAGACCGAGTCGATCGACGTGATGGATGCCGTTGGCTCCAATATCCGCGTCGACAGCCGTGGTCGCGAAGTGATGCGCATTCTGCCGCGCATCAATGAAGCGATCAACGAAGAGTGGATTTCCGACAAGACCCGCTTCATCTGGGATGGCCTGAAGAGCCAGCGGCTCGACCGCCCCTATGTCCGCAAGGGCAAGAAGCTGACGGCGACCACCTGGGACGATGCGCTTTCGACCGTTGCCAAGGCCGTCAAGAAGGCCGGCGCCCGCGTCGGTGCTATCGCCGGCGACCTGGCTGGCGTGGAAGAAATGTATGCGCTCAAGGCGCTGCTGGCTGGTCTGGGTTCGGGCAGTGTCGATGCACGCCCGGCGGGTTCGGCGCTGTCGCCGGCTGCCGGCCGCGCCAGCTATATCTTCAACCCCACCATCGCGGGGATTGAGCAGGCTGATGCAATCCTGCTGATCGGCACCAATCCACGCAAGGAAGCGGCTGTGCTCAACGCGCGCATCCGCAAGGCCTGGCGCGCCAAGGGCCTGGCGATCGGGGTAATCGGCGAAGCCGCCGACCTGACCTATCCGACCCAGCATCTGGGCAATGGCTCGGAGAGCCTGAATGACCTGGTCGAGGGCAAGGGCAGCTTTGCCGAAGCCTGGGCCAAGGCTAAGACGCCGATGGTGATCGTGGGCGAGGGCGCCGCCACCGCCGACGTGCTGGCTGCCGCTGCAAAGCTGGCGACCGGTAACGCCGAGATTGCGGAAGGCTGGAATGGCTTTGCGGTGCTGCACAATGCGGCTGCCCGCGTCGGTGCCCTCGATGTCGGCTTTGTGCCGGCCAAGGGCGCTGCCGATACGGCCGCCATGCTGGCTGGTGGCGTCGACGTGCTGTTCCTGCTGGGCGCCGACGAGTTCGACCTGGCTAATGTCGGCGATACGCTGGTGGTCTATATCGGCACCCATGGTGACAATGCGGCGCATCGTGCCGACGTCATCCTGCCGGCCGCGGCCTACACCGAAAAGAGCGCAACCTATGTCAACACCGAGGGCCGCGTGCAGGTGACCACCCGCGCCGTGTTCCCGCCGGGCGAGGCCAAGGAAGACTGGGCCATCGTCCGTGCCCTGTCGGCACTGACCGGTTCGGCGCTGCCGTTCAACTCGCTGGCCCAGCTGCGGGCAGCGATCTATGCACAGTATCCGCACCTGGCGCGTATCGACGCCATTGCAGCGGGCACGACGGCCGATATAAGCAAGCTGGCAAAGGGTTCGACCAAGGGCAAGAAGGCAAGCTTTGTCTCGCCCGTCAGCGAATTCTATCTCAGCAATCCGATTGCCCGCGCGTCTGCCGTGATGGGCGAATGCGCAGCGACTGCCGCCGGTCTCCGGCAGGCGGCAGAGTAGGGGAGCATAATGGACTTCATTCTGGCTGCCCTCGACTATCTTCTTGGCATCCCGCCCCTGGGCTGGGGCATGCATGTGGGGCTGATCTACAAGGCCCTGCTGCTGCTGGTGTCGCTGCTGGTCTTTACCGCCTTTATCCTTCTGGCCGACCGCAAGATCTGGGCGGCGGTGCAGCTGCGCCGTGGCCCGAACGTGGTGGGTCCCTTCGGCCTGCTGCAGAGCTTTGCCGACCTGATCAAGTTCGCGCTCAAGGAGCCGGTTATCCCCGGCGGCGCCGACAAGATCCTGTTCCTGCTGGCCCCGCTGCTGACGGCAACGCTGGCGCTGACCGGCTGGGTCGTGGTGCCGGTGGGCCCGGGCATGGCGATCGCCGACATCAACCTGGGTATTCTGTACCTGCTGGCGATCTCTTCGTTGGGCGTCTATGGCGTGATCATTGGCGGCTGGGCTTCGAACTCGAAGTATCCGTTCCTGGGTTCGCTGCGCGCCGCAGCGCAGATGGTGTCCTATGAGGTCTCGATTGGCCTGGTTATCATCACGGTGCTGCTCTGCGTGGGTTCGCTGAACCTGAACGACATCATCGTGGCGCAGCAGGAAATGGGCCTGGCCCATATGATTGGCCTGCCGCAGCTGACGTTCCTGAACTGGTTCTGGCTGCCGCTGTTCCCGATGTTCGTCATCTTCTACATTTCGGCCCTGGCCGAGACCAACCGCCCGCCATTCGACCTTGCAGAAGGCGAGTCCGAGCTGGTGGCCGGCTTCATGACCGAATATTCGGCGACGCCCTACATGCTGTTCATGCTGGGCGAGTACATCTCGATCCTGTTGATGTGCGCCATGACCACGGTGCTGTTCCTGGGCGGCTGGACGTCTCCCATCGATCTGCCTCCGTTCACCTGGATCCCGGGTGTGGTGTGGTTCTTCATCAAGGTGAGCCTGGTGTTCTTCATGTTCGCCATGGCCAAGGCCATCGTGCCGCGCTACCGCTATGACCAGCTGATGCGCATTGGCTGGAAGCTGTTCCTGCCGCTGTCGCTGCTGATGGTCATCATTGTTGCATTCGTGCTTCAGCTCACGGGCTGGGGCTGGCATGGAGGGATGGCCTGATGCGCGCCGCCCAGTTCGTCAATACGCTGCTGCTCACCGAGCTGGTGAAGGCCTTTGGCCTGACCATGCGGTATTTCTTCACGGCCAAGCCGACGATCAACTATCCGTTCGAGAAGGGGCATGTCAGCCCGCGCTTCCGTGGTGAGCATGCACTGCGCCGCTACCCCAACGGGGAAGAGCGCTGCATCGCCTGCAAGCTGTGCGAAGCGATCTGCCCGGCGCAGGCCATCACCATCGAGGCCGGCCCGCGCCAGAACGACGGCACCCGCCGCACGGTTCGCTACGACATCGACATGGTCAAGTGCATCTATTGCGGCTTCTGCCAGGAAGCCTGCCCGGTGGACGCGATCGTGGAAGGTCCGAACTTCGAATTTGCCACCGAAACGCGCGAAGAGCTGTATTTCTCCAAGGAGAAGCTGCTCGCCAACGGTGACCGCTGGGAGCGCGAAATCGCTGCCAATCTGTCCGCCGACGCACCGTATCGCTGAGAGGGAAGCGCATGACACTTCCACTGTTCTTCTTCTACGTTTTCTCGGCGATTGCCGTGGCTTCGGCGCTGATGGTGATCTCCGCGCGGAACCCGATTCACGCCGTGCTGTTCCTGATCCTGGTGTTCTTCAACGCCGCGGGCCTGTTCATGCTGGCCGGGGCCGAGTTCCTCGCCCTGATGCTGATCGTGGTCTATGTCGGCGCCGTTATGGTGCTGTTCCTGTTCGTCGTGATGATGCTGGACGTCGACTTCGCCTCGCTGCGGCAGGGCTTCCTGCAATATGCGCCGATTGGCGTGATCGTGGGCGCCGTGCTGCTGCTCGAGCTGCTGATGCTGGCGGGGAGCTTCGTGGTATCGCCTGAAGTCACCGCCTCGGCTGTGCTGCCGATGGATGGCGTGGACAATATGCGCGCCATCGGCCAGGTGCTCTACACGCGCTATGTGTTCCTGTTCCTGGGCGCTGCGGCGGTGCTGCTGGTGGCCATGATCGGCGCCATCGTGCTCACGCTGCAGCACAAGAGCAATGTGAAGCGCCAGGATCCGGTCAAGCAGGTTGGCCGCCGGCCATCCGAAACGCTGGAAATCGTCAAAGTCAAAAGCGGTCAAGGGCTGTAGGAGGCGAACATGGGCTTGGGTATCGGGCTCGGTCACTACCTGACCGTAGCAGCCATTCTGTTCACGCTGGGCGTGTTCGGCATTTTCATCAACCGCAAGAACATCATCGTCATCCTGATGTCGGTGGAGCTCATCCTGCTGGCGGTGAACCTCAATCTGGTGGCCTTCAGTGCGCAGCTCAATGACCTGCAGGGTCAGATCTTTGCGCTGCTGATCCTGACAGTGGCTGCCGCCGAGGCCGCCATCGGCCTGGCCATCCTGGTCATTTTCTATCGCAACCGTGGCTCGATCGCGGTTGAAGACGTCAACACGATGAAGGGCTAAGAACCACCGCTATGATTCAAGCGATTGTTTTCCTGCCCCTTATCGGTGCGCTGATAGCGGGGCTTCTGGGTCGGACCATCGGTCACCGGACCAGCGAATATATCACCACGGGCCTGCTGCTGATTGCAGCGGTGCTGAGCTGGGTCGTGTTCCTGCCGGTCGCCTTTGGCGGCGGACTTGCCGGTGCCGTGGCAGACGGCCATACGGCCGTGGTCAAGGTCGAGGTGATGCGCTGGATCCAGGTCGGCGACATGGACCTGCGCTGGGTGCTGCGCGTCGATACGCTGACGGCCATCATGCTGGTGGTGGTCAACACGGTGTCGAGCCTGGTGCACATCTATTCGATCGGCTACATGGCCGACGATCCGCACCGCAGCCGCTTCTTCGCCTATCTGAGCCTGTTCACCTTCGCCATGCTGATGCTGGTGACGGCCGACAACTTCCTGCAGATGTTCTTCGGCTGGGAAGGCGTGGGCCTGGCTTCGTACCTGCTGATCGGCTTCTGGTACACCAAGCCGTCGGCAACGGCGGCGGCCATGAAGGCCTTCGTGGTCAACCGCGTGGGTGACTTCGGCTTTGCCCTGGGCATTTTCGGCGCCTTCATGGTGCTGGGCCATATCGACTTCGACGGCGCGTTCCACGCCGTGGGCGAGTTCGGCACCACCGGCCTGCCGGTGATGCAGTTCCTCGGCTGGAAGCTCGACGCCATGACTGTCATCTGCCTGCTGCTGTTCATGGGCGCCATGGGCAAGTCGGCACAGTTCCTGCTGCACACCTGGCTGCCGGACGCCATGGAAGGCCCGACCCCGGTGTCGGCGCTGATCCACGCGGCCACCATGGTGACCGCCGGCGTGTTCATGGTGGCGCGCCTGTCGCCGCTGTTCGAGACTTCGCCGACCGCGATGACTTTCGTGCTGGTGATCGGCGCCATCACCGCGTTCTTCGCGGCGACGGTGGGCCTGGTGCAGAACGACATCAAGCGCGTGATCGCCTATTCGACCTGTTCGCAGCTCGGCTACATGTTCGTGGCGCTTGGGGCAGGGGCCTATTCGGCCGGTGTGTTCCACCTGTTCACCCACGCCTTCTTCAAGGCGCTGCTGTTCCTGGGCGCTGGCGCGGTGATCCATGCCATGCACCATGAGCAGGACATGCGGAACATGGGCGGCCTGCGCAAGAAGATCCCGATCACCTATGCCATGATGCTGATCGGCACCCTGGCGCTGACCGGTGTGGGTATTCCGGGTTCGGAATGGCTGGGCTTTGCCGGCTTCTTCTCCAAGGACTCGATCATCGAGGCGGCCTATGCCGTCGGCGGCAACACGGGCATGTTCGCCTTCTGGCTGCTGGTGATTGCGGCGCTGTTCACGAGCTTCTACTCGTGGCGCCTGATCCACCTGACCTTCCACGGCACGCCGCGCGAGCCGGCGCATGATCACCATGCCCATGACGACCATGCGCATGACGACCATGGCCACCACGGCTCGGCCTATGACAATGCCCATGAGGCGCCCAATGTGATGCTGGTGCCGCTTTATGTGCTGGCTGTCGGTGCGGTGCTCGCAGGTGCGGTGTTCTACGGCATGTTCTTCCACGATGTGGAGCATATCGAACACTTCTTCGCCGGTGCCATCGTGGTCGACCACGAGATCATCGAGGCAGCGCACCATGTGCCGCTGTGGGTGAAGTGGAGCGCGACGATTGCCATGGTGATCGGTTTTGTAACCGCCTGGTACATGTATATCCGCCGTCCGGAGACCCCGGCCAAGCTGGCCGCGACCAATCCTGGCCTCTACAAGTTCCTGCTCAACAAGTGGTACTTCGACGAGCTGTATGACTTCATCTTCGTGAAGCCTGCGCTGTGGATCGGCCGTGCGTTCTGGAAGGGCTTTGATGACTGGCTGGTGGACGACAAGATCACCGGCGGCCTCGGCCGGCGCGTGCTCAACGTGACCAGCTGGGTTACCAAGCTCCAGTCGGGCTATCTCTACCATTATGCCTTCGCCATGCTGATCGGCATCGCGGCTCTGCTGACCTGGGCCATTGCGGCCGGGGGACTGATCTGATGACCTTCGAAAACTCCATTCTCACAGTCCTCACGTGGCTGCCCATGCTGGGGGCCATAGCGATCCTGCTGACGCCACGGACGGCGGAAGCGGCCATCCGCTGGACGGCCCTGATTGTCACCGGCGTGGTGCTGGTGCTCTCGCTGGCCATGTGGCGCGCCTTTGACCCCAGCAATGACGGGTTCCAGTTCGTGGTGAACCTGGCCTGGGTCGGTGACACCATCGGCTATCGCGTTGGCGTGGACGGCATTTCGGTGCTGTTCGTGGTGCTGACGGCGCTGCTGATGCCGTTTGCCATCCTGGCAAGCTGGGAGTCGGTGACCGAGCGGGTCAAGGAATACATGATCGTGTTCCTGATCCTCGAGACGCTGATGATCGGCGTGTTCACCACGCTCGATCTGGCCATGTTCTATGTGTTCTTCGAAGGCACGCTGCTGCCGATGTTCCTGATCATCGGCATCTGGGGTGGTGCGGCCCGCATCCAGGCCAGCTACAAATTCTTCTTCTACACCTTCGTCGGCTCGGTGCTGATGCTGCTGGCCATCATGGCCATGTATTGGAATGGCGGCACGACCGACATCACCAAGCTGCTGGACCACGACTTCCCCAAGTCCTGGCAGCCCTGGCTGTGGTGGGCGTTCTTCGCCTCGCTGGCGGTCAAGATGCCGATGTGGCCGTTCCACCGTTGGCTGCCGGAAGCGCACGTGCAGGCGCCGACCGCTGGCTCCGTGATCCTGGCGGCGATCCTGCTCAAGCTGGGCGGCTATGGCTTCCTGCGCTTCAGCATCTCGATGTTCCCCGACGCTTCGGCCCAGTTTGCCAATATCGTGTTCTTCCTGTCGGTGGCCGCGATCGTCGTCACCTCGCTGGTGGCCCTGGTGCAGACCGACATCAAGAAGCTGATCGCCTATTCGTCGGTGGCGCACATGGGCTTTGTGACCATGGGTATCTTTGCCGGCAATGCCCTGGGCATTCAGGGTGCCATGTTCCAGATGATCTCGCACGGCATCGTGTCGGGCGCGCTGTTCCTGTGTGTCGGCGTGATCTACGACCGCATGCACACCCGTGACATCGAAGCCTATGGTGGTCTGGTCGAGCGCATGCCGCGCTATGCCTTCGCCTTCATGGTGTTCACCATGGCCAATGTGGGCCTGCCGGGCACCTCGGGTTTCGTGGGTGAATTCCTCACCATGCTCGGCGTGTTCCAGGTCAACACCTGGGTCGGCTTTGGCGCCGCCTTTGGCGTGATCTTCTCGGCGGCCTATGCCTTGTGGCTCTATCGCCGCGTGATCTTCGGTGCGCTGACCAAGGATAGCCTCAAGGCCATTCTCGACCTCAACCTGCGCGAGAAGGTGATGCTCTATCCCCTGATCGTGCTGACGGTGGTGTTCGGCTTCTATCCCGCGCCAATTCTCGATACGACGGCGGCGGCTGTGAACCGGCTGGTGACGAACTATGCCACGGCCGTTGGCCTTGACCCGGCAGTGTCGCTTGCCCAGGCGCAGGCGCCCCTTGCCCATGCTGAACCGGTTGCTGCGGCCGAAGAGCCCGCCGCCGCGCCTGCTGCCCACTAGGAGAGTCCCGTGAACTCAGACGTTATCGATTTCGCGAGCCTGGCTCCCGCCTATCCGGAAATGCTGCTGGCGATTGGCGCCGTGGTGCTTCTGATGATTGGTGTCGTGGTCAACAAGGAGCGCTCGGTGCTGGTGTCCTATGGCGCCGTGCTGCTGCTGATTGTCACCGCGGCCCTGGTTATCCTGCAGCCCAAGGACGGCGTGCTGTTCAACGGCGTGTTCATCGCCGATGGCTTCGCCCGCTATATGAAGGCGCTGGTGCTGGGGGGCTCGGCCCTCTCGCTGCTGCTGGCGCTGCCGCGGGCCGAGGAAAATGGCACCCACAAGTACGAATATGCCGTGCTGGTCGTGCTGGCGACGCTCGGCATGATGATGATGGTGTCGGCCAACGATTTGATGAGCCTTTATGTCGGCCTCGAGCTGCAGTCGCTGTCGCTCTATGTGCTGGCGGCCATCAAGCGCGAGGACAGCAAGGCGACCGAGGCGGGCCTGAAGTACTTCGTGTTGGGCGCGCTGAGCTCGGGCATGCTGCTCTATGGCTCGTCGCTGGTGTATGGCTTTACCGGCCACACCAATCTCAGCGAAATCTTGGTGGCGATCGCCCAGGAAGGCCGTTCGATCGGCCTGATCTTCGGCGTGGTGTTCCTGCTGGCTGGCGTGGCCTTCAAGATCTCGGCCGTGCCGTTCCACATGTGGACGCCGGACGTGTATGAAGGCGCTCCCACCCCTGTGACGGCCTTCTTTGCCACTGCGCCCAAGGTTGCCGCCATGGCGCTGATGGTGCGCCTGGTGACTGATACCTTCAAGGGCATCAGCCACGACTGGCAGCAGATCGTCATCTTCCTTTCCATCGCATCGATGGTGCTGGCGGCCTTTGCGGCCATCGGGCAGAAGTCCATCAAGCGCCTGATTGCCTATTCCTCAATCGGTCACGTGGGCTTTGCCTTGGTGGGCCTGTCCTCGGGAACGCAGGGTGGTGTTGAAGGCGTCGCGATCTATATGGCGATCTATGTCACCATGACGGTCGCGCTGTTCGCCTGCATCCTGTCGCTGCGCACCAGTGCGGGATATGTCGAGACCATCGAGGATCTGGCTGGCGCCGCCCAGCACCGTCCGTTCGTCGCGGCGATCATGGCCATCGTCATGTTCTCGCTGATCGGCATGCCGCCGCTCGCAGGGTTCTTCGCCAAGTGGCATGTGTTTCTGGCGGCGATCCATGCGCATCTCTATGTGCTGGCGGTGATCGGCGTGCTGGCTTCGGCCATCAGCGCCTTCTACTACCTGCGCGTGATCAAGGTGATGTATTTCGACGCCCCGGTGCGCGAGTTCGAGGCGGTTCCGGCCGAGCTCAACATCATCATGGCCGTGACCGGCTTTGTGGTGGTGACGTATTACTTCACCGTCGCCGGGCCGCTGGCCGGGCTTGCCCAGTCCGCCGCAGGAAGCCTGTTCTAGGTGACCGACTTCGCGCTCGGACCCAAGGCGCGCGCAGCCGGCTATCGGCTGCGCAGCTTTGACAGCATTGGGTCAACCAATCAGGAAGCGCTGGCGGCTGCCTCCGCCGGCGATCCGGGCGGCATCTGGTTCGCGGCGCGGCAGCAGACCAGTGGTCGCGGCCGGCGTGGCCGGGCCTGGGTCAATCCGCATGGCAATCTGGCGGCAACGCTGTTGGTGGTGCCCGACTGCGATCCCGCTGTGACGGCAACGCTGGGCTTTGTGGCCGGGGTGTCGCTCAACCGGGCGCTCACCACTATTTTGCCCAAGGGGTTGGTTCAGGTCGGGCTCGATGGCGCCGACAGTGCCAATGGCCGCGGGCGCATGGCGCTCAAATGGCCCAATGACATGCTGGCCGACGGCGCAAAGCTCGCAGGCATCCTGCTCGAAGCCGTGCGGACGCCGGACGGCCGGTCGGCAGTGGCCATCGGCATTGGCGTCAATGTTGTGGCGGCGCCTGATGGTTTGCCCTATCCGGCGATCTATATAAACAGTCTGGGCGTGACGCGCTCGGCCGAAGAGGTGTTCGAGGCGCTCTCGGATGCCTGGGCCGAGGTGTTCGGCCAATGGAATGACGGGCAGGGCCTGGCGTCGGTATTGGCCGATTGGCGGGCCTCTGCAGCCGGGATCGGTGGACCGGTGGCTGTCACCCAGGACGGTGATGTGCTGCGCGGCATTTTTGAAACCATCGACGACGCGGGACGGCTGATCGTCCGCGCGGAAGACGACCGCCTGATCGCAATCACGGCGGGCGACGTGCATTTTGGGGCAACGGCCAGCGCCCGAAGCTGACCATCAATTGCGCAGGCGACCGGCGACCAAAGATCGCTCCGGCGTTGCGCTCGAAAGGACTGAAAGACCCATGGCTAAAACCCAAAGGGACGAACTCGTATTTGTGCCGCTTGGCGGCGTCGGCGAGATCGGCATGAATATGGGCGCCTACGGCTTCGGGCCGGAGAAATCCCGCAAGTGGATCGTGGTCGACTGCGGCGTGACCTTCGGCGGGCCGGACCTGCCGGGGATCGAGCTGATCATGGCTGATCCGGAATTTCTGGAGGAACGCGCCGACGACGTGCTGGCGCTGATCCTGACCCATAGCCACGAAGACCATTACGGCGCCGTGCTCGACCTGTGGCCGGGCTTTGAGAAGCCGGTGTTCGCCACCCGCTTCACCGCCGCCATGTTGGCGGCCAAGCGGGCAGGGGATGGCATTGTCGAAAATGTCGACATGACCATCATGGTGCCCGGCAAGCCGTTCACGGTCGGGCCCTTCACCATCGAGGCGATCAATGTGGCGCATTCGATTCCGGAATCGAATGCCCTGCTGATCTCGACGCCGGCCGGCCGCGCACTGCACACCGGCGACTGGAAGCTCGACCCCACGCCGGTCGGCAATGCGCCCACGGACGTGGCGCGCCTCAAGGCCATTGGCGAAGACCGCTCGACGCCCCTGGCGCTGATCTGCGATTCCACCAATGCGCTCAAGGAAGGCGAAAGCCCGAGCGAGGCGGAAGTGGCGGCCAATCTGGCGGCCATGATCGCCGAGTCACCCAATCGCGTGGCGGTGACCACCTTTGCCTCCAACGTCGGCCGGGTGATCTCAATCGTCCGTGCCGCCGAGAAGGCCGGGCGCCAGGTGGTGATGTCGGGCCGTTCGCTGCACCGCATCATGGGCATTGCCCGCGAGCTGGGCATGCTGGAAGGCCTGCCGCCGCTGCTCGACCAGGACGCCTATCGCAGTATTGCGCGCAACAAGATCGTGCTGATCTGCACCGGCAGCCAGGGCGAGGCGCGGGCCGCCATTGCCCGTATCGCGCGCGGCGACCATCCGGTGATCGCGCTGACGGCGGGCGACCGGATGATCTTCTCGTCCTGGGCCATTCCGGGCAATGAGCGCGAGGTCATCGACATCCAGAACCGCCTGATCGACCAGGGCGTCGAGGTCATCACCGCCAATGACGGGCTGGTGCATGTGACCGGCCATCCGCGGCGCGACGAAATCCGCCAGCTCTACAGCTGGCTCAAGCCCGACGTGCTGGTGCCGGTGCATGGCGAAGCCGTGCATCTGACCGCCCATGCCAAGCTGGGCCGGGAATCGGGCATCGCCAATGTGTGTGAAGCGCGCAATGGCGACATGGTGCGGCTCTTTCCCGAGCCGATGCTGATGCCGGGCGAAGTGCGCACCGGCGAGCTCTATCTCGACGGCCTTGTGCTGTGCACGCCCGAGGAATCGGGCGTCAAGGGCCGGCGCCGGCTGTCATTCGGCGGCCATGTGGTGGTGAGCCTGTGCGTGAATGGCGGCGGTCAAGTGGTGTCGGGGCCGGATCTGGTGATCGACGGGCTGCCCGAGACCGAGGACGAGTCGCTGACCGAGTTGGTGGAAGACACCATCGATGGCGTGCTCAAGTCCATGCCGCCCAAGCGGCGCAGCGACACCGAAGTGCTCAACTCGGCGCTGTTCAAGGCCATTCGCAACGAGGTGAATGCCTATTGGGGCCGCAAGCCCAATGTGTCGGTGTTCGTACACCGCGTCTGACGGTTAAGTTGTCGCGGCGGTTGCCATGGCGCGCGCCGCGACAAGATTGCTGCTATCGCCTCATGGGGCCGCGGGCGTATGCTGGCGGCCCAAACTTTTTCAACTTGCTGTCAGGACAGACCATGCAGATCGGGTCGCTCATCGCCGTGTTTTTCGTGATGTGGTGGATCAGCTTCGTGGCTGTGCTGCCGATCGGCAACCAGAGCTTTCACGAGGCCGGCGAGAAAGTCGTTGCAGGTAGCGATCCCGGCGCGCCAATGCGCCCGCGCATTCTGCGCAAGGCGCTGATAGCGACCGCACTGGCGATGCTGCTCACGGCGCTGCTGATGTGGGCCATGTCCAACGAGACACTGCACCACTACTGGAATCGCTGAGGACAGCGACGGGGGCAGGGGCTCTCGAAAGCCTCCCCCTGAAGGGGGAGAGACTGGTCCCGTTCATGGGCGAGGTTTGCCCCGGACGAGCCGGGCAATGACGGGCACAGCGGTTAGCGGACAGAGACCAATCAGGTGCGGCGCGGTGGGACGGGATACACCCATCGGCCAACTCCGATTCTGATTGCACGCCAGTCCCTGCAGAGCTGACTAGCGTTTGCGGCCTGGCTTGGTAATGGCGTGGGCAGGGCCATGGCGAGCGCTGCGGCGAGATCGGCCTCGGTTGCAGCGGCCAGGGTCAGCGTCGTCCAGCCCTGACGACCCCAGGCATTGTCGAGCGGGGCAAAGACCTCCGGCGCAACCATGCATTTCAGGGACTGCTCGTCCGGCGTGAACTTGAGGTTCGCCGTCGCGCCATCAGCCGCCAGCGTGGCGTAGATCCGATGCACCTTGAAGGCGCGGCGATCGACGTGCGGCGCTTCTGAGGTGCCAGGGAGCGCGAGGGCCAGGCGACGCAGATCTGATTGGGTGGCCATGAAAATGCCTCCGAAACCCGACAAACTGCTGCAACTGCATAAAAAAAGCGGGGCACAAGGCCCCGCTCCATAAGTTTGATCGACAATACGCTGGTCTTAGGCACGCTATTGAAAGCGGCGGCCAACGCTCCTCCCTTGACGTTGTCGACGTCCGGCGGATTGTGACCGCCTGTGCTTGATTGGTCGTGACACTAACAACTCAAACACGGGCTGTCACGCAGATTCTGCATGCCTTCCATGCTTGCATCGGATGGACGAGTAGGATTTGAGTGGGCATCAAGAAAAGTCACGAGTCGACGGTCATTCTGGAGTTCACATGCGCCTGTCTCGCTATTTTTTGCCGGTGCTGCGCGACGTTCCCAAGGACGCCGAAATCGTCTCGCATCGCCTGATGCTGCGGGCGGGCATGGTGCGCCAGCAGGCGTCCGGCCTCTACACCTGGCTGCCGCTGGGCTACAAAGTGCTGATGAAGGTGCAGAAGATCATCGAAGAGGAGCAGAATCGCTCCGGCGCGGTGCAATTGCTGATGCCCACCATCCAGTCGGCCGACCTGTGGCGCGAAAGCGGGCGCTACGATGCCTATGGCAAGGAAATGCTGCGCATCGAGGACCGGCACGAGCGCGAATTCCTCTATGGCCCGACCAATGAGGAGATGATCACCGACATCTTCCGCACCTATGTGAAATCCTACAAGGACCTGCCGCTGAACCTGTACCACATCCAGTGGAAGTTCCGTGACGAGGTGCGCCCGCGCTTCGGCACCATGCGCAGCCGCGAATTCCTGATGAAGGATGCTTATTCGTTCGACCTGGACAAGGAAGACGCCGTCAAGGCTTACGAGCGGATGTTCGTGGCCTACATGCGCACCTATGCGCGCATGGGGCTGACCGCGATTCCGATGCGTGCCGACACCGGCCCCATCGGCGGTGACCTCAGCCATGAATGGATCGTGCTGGCCGACACCGGCGAAAGCGCCGTGTTCTGCGACAAGCGCCTGCTCGACAAGCCCATTCCCGGGCCCGACACCGATTTCCGTGGCGACCTCAAGCCGATCTTCGAGGACTGGACCTCGCTCTATGCCGCGACCGAGGAAATGGTCGACATGGCCGAGTTCGAGGCCAGCGTGCCGGAAGAAAATCGCGTTTCGGCGCGCGGCATCGAAGTCGGCCATATTTTCTACTTCGGGACCAAGTATTCCGAGCCCATGAAAGCGACGGTCACCGGACCGGATGGCAAGGAAATCACCGTGCACATGGGATCGTATGGCATCGGGCCGACCCGGCTGGTGCCCGCACTGATCGAAGCGTTCCACGACGAGGCCGGCATTGTCTGGCCGGTGTCGGTGGCGCCGTTCGAGGCCGTGCTGATCAATCTCAAGGCCGGCGATGCCGAATGCGACGCTGCCTGCGATGCGCTCTATGCCGAGCTCACCGCGGCCGGAATCGACATGCTCTATGACGACCGCGACCAGGGCGCTGGCGCCAAGTTCACCACGGCGGACCTGATCGGCATTCCCTATCAGATCATCCTGGGACCGCGCGGCCTGAAATCGGGCGAAGCCGAGATCAAGCACCGCAAGACCGGTGAGCGTGAAACGCTGCCGATCGCTGCCGCCGTGGCCCGCCTCAAGAGCCTGATCGAACCGCAGAGAAAGACCGATATTTGACCGAGATGGCGACGCCTGCACTGAACAAGGGCACGCGCGCCTTCTCGCGCTTTGAATGGATCGTGGCGGGCCGCTATCTGCGCGCCCGGCGCAAGGAGGCGTTCATTTCGGTGATCGCAAGCCTGACCATGGTGGGCGTGGCGATTGGCGTTGCGACGCTGATCGTGGTGATGTCGGTGATGAACGGATTTCGGGCCGAACTGCTGACCAAGATCCTGGGGCTGAACGGGCATTTCACGGCCTACCCAATCGAGCGGGAATTCACCGACTACAAGGAAACCATTGCCTCGCTGCAGAAGGTGGATGGCGTGGATTTCGCCGTCTATTTCGTCGAGGGCCAGGTGCTGGCGTCCGGCAATGGCAGCTCGACGGGCGTCACCGTGCGCGGCATGGACGAAGAGAATATCAAGAAGCTCAAGCTGCTGCATGGCGGGGCCAAGCAGGGCGGGTGGGACAATTGGGATACCAGCAAGGGCGTGGCCATCGGCTATCGCTTGGCGCAGACGCTGGGCGTGTCGCTGGGCGACCAAGTGACCATCATCAACCCGGACGGGGCGATGACGCCGTTTGGCACCACGCCGCAGATCAAGTCCTTCCCCGTCAATGTGATCTTCGACCTGGGCATGGTCGAGTTCGACAGCTTCTTCATGTACATGCCGCTCGAGCCGGCGCAGGACTATTTCAAGCTGGTGGACGAGGTGCTCAAGCCGGGCATGGGGCCGCTGGACCCGCTGGCGAGCGACGAAGAGATCGACGCCGCCTATCAGCGCGTGGGCAAGGTTTCGGCGGCGGAAATCTTCATCAAGGACCCCGATGACGTGGCCAATATGCGCCTCAAGCTGCAGGCTGACCCGGCAACGCGGCCGCTGGTGCTGACCGACTGGCAGCAGCGCAACGAGACGTTCTTCTCGGCGCTGCAGGTGGAGCGGGTGGTGATGTTCACCATTCTCTCGATGATCATCCTTGTCGCCGCATTCAACATCATTTCCAGCCTCATCATGCTGGTGAAGGACAAGAGCAGCGACATTGCCGTGCTGCGCACCATGGGGGCGACGCGCGGGGCAATCATGCGCATCTTCTCGATCACCGGCACGACCATAGGCGTGATCGGCACCATTTCGGGCGTGGTGCTGGGGCTGATCGTGGCGGCCAATGCCGAGCCGCTGCGGGCTTTCCTGTCCAATACGCTGGGCGTGGCGATCTTCCCGCCAGAAGTGTTCTACCTCTCCTCGCTGCCGTCCAAGACCGATCCGGTGGAAGTGGGCGTGGTGATCTGCCTGGCGCTGGGGCTGAGCTTCCTCGCGACGCTTTATCCGGCCTGGCGCGCCGCGCAATATGATCCGGTCGAGGCCCTGCGTTATGAGTAAGCCGCATCTCATCCTCACCGACGTCCACCGGCACTACGGGCAGGGCGACAAGATCGTGCGCGTGCTCGAGGCGGCGAACCTGACCGTGCACAGCGGTGAGCTGGTGGCCCTGGTGGCACCCTCGGGCGCCGGCAAGTCCACGCTGCTGCACCTGTCGGGGCTGCTGGAAAGCCCGCAATCGGGCGAAGTGGAGATCGTGGGGCACAAGACCAGCCAGCTGGGCGACCGCGGACGCACGCAGCTGCGGCGCTCGACGGTGGGCTATGTCTATCAGTTCCACCACCTGCTCCCAGAATTCACGGCGCTGGAGAACGTCACCATGCCGCAGCTGATTGCCGGCGTGGCGCCGGCGGCAGCCAACAAGCGCTCCATGGAGCTGCTGGACCTGCTGGGTGTGGGCCCGAGGGCCAGCCATCGTCCGGCGGAGCTCTCAGGCGGCGAGCAGCAGCGCGTGGCCATTGCCCGCGCTGCGGCCAATCATCCCAAGGTGATCCTGGCCGACGAGCCGACGGGCAATCTGGACCCGGAAACCAGCGAGATCGTGTTCGGCGCACTGGCCAATCTCATTCGCAATGAGGGTGCGGCAGCGCTGATCGCCACGCATAACCATGACCTGGCGCGGCGCGCCGACCGCATCGTCACGCTCAAGGGCGGGCTGGTGGTGGATCACACACTCTAGGCGTGTGCGGCGGCGCTAGAGCGCCGCGGCGATCGCCTTGGCCAGTTCGGCCAGTTCGGCATCATCGGCCTTGCCGCCGGCGTGCGGGGCCAGGGCCATGCCTTCATAGACCGGGATCAGGTGAAAATGCAGATGGAACACCGTCTGCCCGGCCGGGGCTTCGTTGAACTGGGCCAGGCGAATGCCATCGGCACCAGTGGCAGCCTTGAGGGCATTGGCGATGCGCTGCACCAGCGGCATGACGGCTGACAGGGCCGCCGGATCGGCATCGAGCAGATTGCGCGAGGGTGCCTTGGGAATGACCAGGGTGTGGCCGCGCGACTGCGGGAAGATATCCATCATCACCAGCGCGGTTTCGTCCTCATAGACACGGTGCGCCGGGATTTCCCCGCGCAGAATGCGGGCGAAGATATTGCTGGAATCATAGCTCATGGGTCACTCCGCCGGCTGGGTAAGGTCCGGCTGCTCCTTCTGGAAGAAACGAAAGCGGAAATAGTTGAGCACGGCCAGGCCGGTGAGCGTCACCGGCACGTAGCGGAAGTCACGCTTGATGAAGAAAAGCGCAATGCTGACCGCGGTCTCGGCGCTCATCTTGCCCGGGCCCATGGCCGACTGGAAGGACGATGGCACGATGTGCCGGTAGATCAGGGCATTGGAGCGGTAATAGTCGCGCGCACGGGCAGCGAAGGCGCGCTTGGAGCTGGCGTAATCCTTGAGCCAATCAAGGCCCATGTCGCCGTGGAACTCGACCTCCGAGCCCAGGCCCCAGACCTCTGGCGGCGACAGGCGGGTGCTACCGATCTCGATGAAGCGTTCGGTGAGATCGCGGGCGGTGACGTAGTTGGCGTTCCAGCAATCGTCCTTGATGGCGCCATGGGACAGGATCAGCACATCGGCGCGCGCAAGTTTTTCGTCCATGCGATCATAGTCGCCGGGGGCATAGTCGACACCCGACTTGGCGGTCTCGACACTGCCGCCGAGCTTTTCCAGCCGCTTGACCATGGCCGAACCGAAGGCGCCGCTGGCACCGGTGACAAGGAAGCGCCGCCCGGCGATCTGGCAGCCCGTGCCCATCACCAGGTCAAAGACATTGGTGAAGGAGGAGAAGAAGTTGTGCGGATAGAGGTGGTGCATGGCGTGGTAGTTGTTGTCCACCCATAGCCGCCCCTGCTGGCCGCCGACGCGGTCCATGGACATGTGGTTGTAGTCCAGGCCTTCCTCGCGCAGCGTCATCACCAGCATCACGGTGCGCACTGCCACCACAAGCGCGATGGGCGGCCAGGGGAAGACGAGGAGGAAGATCAGCGTGCCGGCCAAGGAGGTGAGATATTCCGGCAGGATATGGAACCAGATATTGGCCCGGGCATAGGCCGGGTTGACCTGCATATCGAGGCCGAGGAACTTGTGATGCACCCAGTGCCAGGCCGAAAAGCGGCGCAACAGCGGATTGGTCGAACGCTCCCAGCGATGGAGGGTCCAGTGCAGGGCGTCAAACAGTGCCGTGGAGACCACGAAAACCAGACCAGCCTGCAGCGCGAAAACGACAATGTCCCAGATCATGGTCATTCAATAGAGGGGAATGGGCGCAGGGGAAAGGGCAGGCGGCGTCGCAGGGGGATTATCGGTCGAGCCGTTCGCCCTTGCGGAAGGGGGTGAACTGGTCGAGCATTTCCTGGTTGCGCTCAACGGCGCGACGCTCCTGCTCGAGATAGTCGGCGACGGCGTGGCGCAGGCCCGGATGGGCAATCCAGTGGGCGGAGTATGTGGTGGCAGGGGCATAGCCGCGAGCCAGCTTGTGCTCGCCCTGGGCGCCCGCCTCGACGACCGCCAGCTTGTGGGCGATGGCGTAGTCGATGGCCTGATAATAGCAGAGCTCGAAATGCAGGAACGGCACGTCGCGGGTGCAGCCCCAGTTGCGGCCGAAGATGCGATCGTGGCCAAGGAAGTTGATGGCGCCGGCAATGGCCTCGTCCCCGTCATAGGCCAGCATGAGGACGATGCGGTCGGCCATGGACTGGTTGAGACGCGAGAAGAATTCGCGGTTGAGATAGGGGCGGCCCCATTTGCGGGCGCCGGTATCTTCATAGAAGGCGTAGAAGGCGTCCCAATGGTGTTCGCGCAGATCCGAGCCGGTCAGCCATTTAACCGTCAGGCCGTCGATCAAAGCATCGCGGCGCTCGCGGCGGATGGTCTTGCGCTTGCGCGAGGCGAGCGATTCGAGAAAGTCCTCAAAGCTGGCATAGCCGTCATTGTGCCAGTGGAACTGGGTATCGACGCGCTTGAGCCAGCCATCGCCGGCAATTTCGTCAGCCTCGGCCTGGGGCAGGAAGGTGGCGTGGACCGAAGACGCATCGCGCTGCTCGGCGAGCTGTTGGGCGGCGTCCAGCAGGGCGGCGCGGATGGCTGGGGCGCCCGAGGGCACGAGCAGCTTGGGCGCGGTGGCGGGAGTAAAGGGTACTGAGCACTGCAGCTTGGGATAATAGTGCCCGCCCGCCCGCTCCAGCGCATCGGCCCAGCCATGGTCGAACACATATTCGCCCATGGAATGGGACTTGAGGAACAGCGGCATCAGCCCGACCGGCGCGCCGGATGCGTCGTTGAGCAGGATGTGCTGCGGCTGCCAGCCGGTGCGGGCCGTGGCGCAGCCGGATTCTTCCAACGCCAGGAAAAAGGCGTGGTCGAGAAAGGGGTTGTCCGTCTTGCCACTGGTCGACGGCACAAGGCTGTTCCAGACCGCGGCGGGGATGGACGCCGTGGTCGGATGGATGGTGGCCGTCAGGGCGTTGGCTGGCACGAAGGATCCGGGGATAATCAGCAGACTCGATAAAGATAGGCTGCATTGCCCGGTATTGTAAGGTTGTGATCGCGCCGGATCACGGAGATTTGGGACCCGAATTGCTGGCAGGCCGCGGTGAAGGCGGACAGCGGCGTATCCGCATATTCGATATCGAGCACATGGCGCCCAAACACGGCGGCATAGTCGTCGCACTCCTCGAACAGCTGGCAGGATTCGGTAATGGCGAAGTCTATGCCGATGTCGCGGCCTCTGGTGCCCAGCTCGACGCTGTTCTTCTGGCTGAAGGCGAGGCCGAGGGCATGGGCGCGCTCCACCAGGGCTTTGGCGAAGGCGAGGTTGCCGGCCATGCTCAGGGCGCCATCCGAGCGCGAATAGCTGTCGAGATTGTCCGCCTCGATGGCTTGAAAGCCGTCCTTAGCGCATTGGTCGATCCAGGGGCCAACAATGTCGAGCAGCGCCGCGCGCTTGTGGGCCGTGCTGGTGTCCAGCAGCATCTCGTCAGGCCAGCCCGGATCGAAGACGAGATTGCCCTGGGCACTGGTCAGCAGAAGCTCTGGGTGGTTTTGCGCCCACCAGTCCGCATCCTGCGGCTGGGTCTGGAAGGCGTTGATGTAGCAGATGGAATAGAGGCCGGCGGCAGGCGTGGCTTCGCGGTCCCGGCTGACGATCGTGGTGCCCGGCGGCGGCGCATAGGCGCCGCCGAGCTGGGAATCATATTGCCCGCCGGTCGGGGGGAGGCGCACTTCGGCCGCCTGGACCGGCAGGGCCAGCAGCGGCGCGAGCAGGATGCCGGCGCTAGATCTGCGCGACATCAAAGCCTTCAAACACGATCTGGTCGGCGTCGCCCAGAGCGGCACGGGCTTCATCGACAGAGCGAATGGTCCAGGCTGTCACGGGCTTGCCCAGCGCGCGCCAGAAGACGATGGCGGGTAGGTCGAGGGCCTGGCTGTGGCAGGAGATGAAGTCGAACTGGGTCTCGTGCCAGTGCAGCAGATGGCGCAGGCGATAGCGCTGCTGCTCGGTGAGCTGGCTGTCCCAATCAGGGCGATCATAGGCATAGGTGATGATGCCGCGCGGACCGGTGAAGCCGAACTGGCGGATGGCGGTCAACAGGTTGGGATCAAACGATTCGATGGTGACCGGGCCGTCATAGGCCTTGAGCGCCTCGGCCACCGCGCGAGCGAGAAGCTGCGTGCCGGCGGCATCGCGCTGGCCCTTGAGCTCGATCTGCAGCAGGGTGCGACCGGCAATCTGGGTGAGAAAATCGGTGAAGCGCTGCGGACAGTCACCTGCGGCGCTGTCCAGTAGGGGCGTGGCGGTGATGTCGCCCGCGCTGGTATCGGCGACGGCGCCCTCGCGGCCGAGCAGGCGGACCATGTCGTCATCATGGAAGATGACCGGCACGCCATCGCTGGTCAGCTGCACATCGCATTCGATGGCAAAGTTGCCGGCGATGGCGGCCTCGAAGGCCGCCGCGCTGTTCTCGATGATGCCCGCTGCACGGTCATGCAGGCCGCGATGGGCGATGGGGCGGGGGAACATGGGTTCAGTCTTGCTGTCAGTCATGGTTCAGTCCTGGCGTGCTGTCGTCTGGTTGTGCGCCTGACCTGCCAGCAAACTGTGACGGTGCTGTAACGTCAGACCTCGACCACGGCCTCAATCTCGACGGCAGCGCCGAAGGGCAGGGACGCTACGCCAAAGGCGGCGCGGGCATGCTTGCCCTTGTCGCCCAGCACACCGACCAGAAGGTTGGAACAGCCGTTTGCCACCAGATGCTGCTCGGTGAACTCGGGCGTGGAGGCGACCAGAACCGTGACCTTGAGGATCCGCTTGATCTCGTCCAGCGGTACGCCACCCATGTGGACGATCTGTGACAGCACGTTGAGCGCAGCCAGTTCGGCGGCATTGCCGCCCTGAACCACATTCATGGTGTCGCCGAGCAGGCCGGTGACGACGCCGTGCTCATTGCTCGAAATCTGGCCGGAGACATAAAGGATATTGCCGGTGCGGGTGACCGGCACATAGCTGGCGACGGGGGCCTTGGGCGCAGGGAGCTCGTAGCCATATTCGCGGAGCTTTTCGATCGGGCTGGTCATTTGGTCTTGCCTTGGTTCTGGTCGTCGTCATTTGTCGCCGGCTGCGGCGCCGGCGCGTGTTTGTAGAGCTTGCCGCGTACCACGGCTTCACGGCCGAAGCGGGTGCGAACGCGATCCATGGCGCGTTCGGCAGCGGCCTTGCGGGCCACGATCGGCTCGAGCAGATCGGCCGGATCATTGCCGTCAGCAGCGTCGATTCCCGAAACGCCGATTCCGATCAGCCGGAATGCCGTGCCATCCACTTCGCGCTCGAGCAATTGCAGCCCAGTCTCATAGATGACATTGGCAAGCTGTGTGGGGATCATCAAGTGCCTGGCCCGCGTACGCAAGCGGAAACCGGCCGACTTGAGCTTGAGCGTCACTGTGTCGCCAACAATGCCCTTGGCCTTGAGCCGTTCCGACAGGCGTTCGCTGACCTTGAGCAGCTCGGTGGAGAGACCCTCGAGCGAGGCAATGTCGGTGTTGAAGGTGGTTTCGGACGACACCGTCTTCATCTCGCCGTCGCTGGAAATGCGGCGACTGTCCTCGCCACGGCACAGGCGAGCGAGTCGGGCGCCGGTTTCGCCATAACGGCGAATCAGGGTTTCCGGCGGTTCAGCCTGCAATTGCCCGATGGTGGTCAGGCCATCCTTGCGCAGGGTTTCGGCCAGCACCTTGCCGACGCCGTAGATCAGGCTGATGGGGCGTGGCGCCAGGAACGACAGGGTTTCGGCCTTGCCGATGACGGCGAAGCCGCGCGGCTTGTCTAGATCGGAAGCAACCTTGGCGAGGAATTTGTTATGGCTCAGGCCCACCGAGATGGTGACGCCGATCTCGGTGGCGATGGTGCGGGCGAAACGGGCCAGCACCACCGCCGGCGGCGCCTTGTGGAGCGACTGGGTGCCTGCGAGGTCCAGGAAGGCCTCGTCGAGCGAGATGGGTTCGACCAGCGGGGTCAGCGCATCCATGTGCTGGCGGATCTGCTTGCTGACGCCGACATATTTGCTCATGTTCGGCTTGATGATCACGGCGTCCGGGCAAAGCTGGCGCGCCTTGAACATGGGCATGGCCGAGCGCACGCCGGACTGGCGGGCGATGTAGCAGCAGGTGGAGACGACGCCGCGCACGCCACCGCCGATGATCAGTGGCTTGTCGGCCAGGCTCGGGTCATCGCGCTTTTCGACCGAGGCGTAGAAGGCGTCGCAATCGACATGGGCGGTGGTGAGGGCAAAGAGTTCCTCATGGCTACGCAGCCGCGGCGAGCCGCAGGCCGGGCAGCGCATGGGCACCGGCTCGGTGCTGGCATAGGTCAGGCAGTCGCGACAGAGCCAGTCGACAGCCATGGCTCATCCCGCCGGATTGAGCTTGTACCAGACCCGCATGAAGTCTTCGGGCGTCATGGCGGCATTGGCGCAAAAGGCGAGCAGAATCGGTTCGTTTGCCGCAAAATAGTCGATGAGGCCCCGCTGCAGGCCGGGGGAGCCCACAGCGGACTGAAGAGCGGCGGCATCGAGGCCGGCATGCTGCATGAAGGCCAGCAGCTCCTCGGGGTGCTGGATGAGATAGCCCAGGCAGGCTTCGGCCAGCGGCGCGACAGAGTGTTGGACTTTCTCGATGCGCGGCACAGGCGGGCTCATTTGGTGATTTGTAAGAGTTTTGATGCTAGCTGAAACAGGCGACAAAGCGAAGCGTCGCCAGCGCCAGTCGGCGCGAGGAAGGACCCATGCCCAAGACTGTGATGATCGTTGAAGACAATGAGCTCAACATGAAGCTCTTCAACGATCTGCTCGAATCGCGTGGCTATGCCGTCATCCAGACCCGCAATGGAATGGAAGCGCTCGATCTTGCGCGCGCTCACCACCCCGATCTGATCCTGATGGATATCCAATTGCCCGAGGTTTCCGGGCTGGTGGTGACCAAGTGGCTCAAGGACGACGACGAGCTGGCGCATATCCCTGTTATCGCCGTTACAGCCTTTGCCATGAAGGGTGATGAGGAACGGATTCTGCAAGGCGGATGTGAGGGTTACATCAGCAAACCAATCTCCGTGCCTCACTTTCTGGAAACTATTGCCCGCTACATTGGGCCGGCCTGACCGGACAGATTTGGCGACAAGTTTCCGTCCGGCTGACGAGTCCGGGCTGGCAGTCTTGCCGGGGCCGGCGTGAATACCGGGGCTTGTAGTGACCGCACGCGTTCTGATCGTTGATGATATTCCCACCAATGTCCGCCTGCTCGAGGCGCGGCTGGCGGCGGAATATTATGACGTAGTGACAGCCTCGTCGGGCCCGCAGGCGCTGGCCATCTGCGACAGCCAGGATGTCGATATCGTCCTGCTCGACGTGATGATGCCGGACATGGACGGCTTCGAGGTCTGCCGGCGGCTCAAGGCCAATCCAAAGACCCTGCATATTCCCGTATTGATGGTGACGGCGCTCGACCAGCCCTCGGACCGGGTGAAGGGACTCGAAGTCGGCGCCGATGATTTTCTGACCAAGCCGGTCGACGACATGCAGTTGATGGCCCGGGTGAAGAGCCTGGTGCGCCTGAAGTCACTGACCGATGAGCTGCGCGCCCGCGCGATGACCGGCCAGCAGCTGGCCGTCGAGGATTCGCTGCGGGCGATGGACCGCATCACGACCAGCGGTGGCTCGCTACTGATCATCGACACCGATCAGCGCCATGCCGAGCGGCTCAAGAGCTTCCTGACGCCCGAGCATGACGTGGATATTCTCACCCAGCCGTCCGACGCGGTGTTCCAGGTGACCGGGGCGCAGTATGAGCTGGCGCTGGTATCGATGGCGCTGGCTGACTTTGACCCGCTGAGGGTGTGTTCGCAGATCCGCACGCTTGAGCATACCCGGCACCTGCCGATCATCCTGGTGGCCGAGGACAGCGACAAGCCCAAGGTGGTGCGGGCGCTGGACCTGGGCGTCAATGATTTCATTTCCCGCCCGGTGGAGCGTAATGAGCTCGCTGCGCGGGTTCGGACGCAGATCCGCCGGCAGCGCTATGCGCTGGAGCTGCGCCAGAGCGTGACCAATACTATGGCCCTGGCCGTGACCGATGAGCTTACCGGCTTGTATAACCGGCGTTATTTCGACCGGCACCTGGGGCTGATGCTGGGCAAGGCGCAGAACCAGGATCGCAACATGGCGCTGATGATCCTGGACATCGACCACTTCAAGGCTGTCAACGATACCCATGGCCATGATAGCGGCGACGTGGTGCTGCGCGAGTTCGCAACCCGCTTGAAGAGAAACATCCGCGGCATTGATCTAGCTTGCCGATTCGGCGGCGAGGAGTTCGTGGTACTGATGCCCGATACCGAATTCCGGCAGGCCGAAGCGGTCGCCGAACGGGTGCGGCAATCCATTGCGGACCGGCCTTTCGAGCTGGGCGGCGGCAAGACGCTGGCGATGACGGTGTCGGCTGGGGTGACGCTTAACGAGAGCGGCGCCGACACCGCGGAGTCGCTGGTGAAACGCGCGGACGTGGCGCTCTATCGCGCCAAGCGCGAAGGCCGCAACCGGGTGGTGTTCGACGCGGCCTAGCCGATGCCGACAATTCGACCCATTAGGGTTATTTGTTATAATTAACAAAAGGTTGCCGGCTGGAGATGGCCGGTTTTCCTTGTGTTTTGGCGGCTTGAGCGTAGGTTGCCCCCAACACCGACAGCGACCCCTAGGGGGTTGTGGTTGAGGGTTCCCTACGGCTCGTCTCAGGTCCGCCGCAACTCCTGAGCCCCGTAGGGCGGTTGGTCCGGACGCGGACAGAGTGGCCTCTTCGACATGCCGCTCCGGACCAGCCACTCCATTCAAAATTCAGCATCACTTGCAGTCAATGTGTCAGCACTCGGTTCACCGCCCGGGGCGCACATTCGCCAATGCGACAGCCTGCTGGGCCAGCGCCGGATAGCTGTGCCCGGCCAGATGGTCGAGGCCGGCGATTTCGGCCGGGGTGAACCAGGCAATCTCGGAATGCTCGTCGCAGACATTGGCGGGCTCGCCACCTGTCCAGCCCAGCACGGCATAGATGCTGGAGGTGGAGAGGGGACCATTGGCCGAGGCGGGATTGGTGACTTCGCAGAGCAATGCGATGGTTTCGACCTCGACGCCGACCTCTTCGCGGATCTCCCGGCGCAGGGCCTGGTCGGGCGTCTCGCCTGGCTCCAGGCGCCCACCGATAGCGTCCCAGTGATTGGGCCAGGCCGGCTTCCAGCCGGCGCGGAGGCCCAGGAGCACACGGCCGTCGCGCACCAGGAGGCCGGCCGCCGTGCGCAGAAGGGGTGTTTCGGACATGCTCATCCCCGTTTATTCGGTGGTGAGTCAAACTGTCACGAGATCGTCAATATCCGTCAACAAAGCCGCAGCGGAAATAAAACAAAAACCCCGCAATTGCTTGCGGGGTTTTCTCAGACTCCAGCAAAAAAGCCAGATTACTTGATCTTGGCTTCCTTGAATTCGACATGCTTGCGCACAACCGGATCGTACTTGTTGTACGAGAGCTTCTCGGTCTGGGTGCGGGCGTTCTTCTTGGTGACGTAGTAATAGCCGGTGTCAGCCGTCGACACGAGCTTGATCTTGACGGAAGCAGCTTTGGCCATTCTGTAGTCCTTCACAAAGCAAAAGGCGCCGCGGAATCCCCGGCGCCGGAATTTGGCCGCAACCTACGGATTTACCGCAGATTGTCAAGCCGGCATTCAGTCGATCTGGCCGGTGCCGAAGCCATACATGCGATTGGCCCACTGCAGGCCGACGATGGCGCCCTTAATCGAGGGCAGCATGGCCAGCGGCATGATCACCGCCAGGGGCACCATGGTGTAGAGATAGGTCAGCGGATCGACATGCCAGACCATATCCATGTGCAGCATCAGGCCGACCAGGATGTGGCCGACGATCATGATGGCGATATAGGGCGGGAAGTCGTCGGCGCGATGCAGGTTGAGCTGTTCGCCGCAGCTGTCGCAATGGTCGGCAACCTTGAGATAGGCGCGGAACATCTTGCCCTGGCCACAATGGGGGCATTTGCACAGCGTGCCGCGCCACATGGCCTGGGTTACGCTGCGATGTTCAATCGCACGGCTCTGGTTTTCCATCACTCTACCTCTTCCTGCGGCCCTTGGGCCCGAAGGACCTAGATGGGCGCTTCTTGTCGCGGCGAACAGATGACGGATTGACGCGTACACCCTCCGACAGCAGCTCAAAGCGCAGTGCGCCGGCGACAGGGGCCGCTTCGAGTAACCGGACGGTGACGCGATCGCCCAGGGCGAACTTTTCGCCCGTGCGCTCGCCGATCATGGCCTGGCGCTCCTCGACATAGCGATAGTAGTCCTGGCCCAAGGTGGATGCGGGGATGAAGCCATCGGCGCCGGTCTCGAACAGGCGCACGAACAGACCGGATCGCGTGACGCCCGAGATGCGGCCCTCAAAGCGGGCGCCGATCTTGGTGGCGAGGAACTGGGCGAGCAGGCGATCGGCGGTCTCGCGCTCGGCATTCATGGCGCGGCGCTCGGTGGCCGAGATGTGCTGGGCGATGCCGGGCAGACGAAGGGCCTCGTTTTCGCTGAGGCCATCATCGCCCAGGCGCAGCGCCGAGATCAGCGCACGGTGGACGATGAGATCGGCATAGCGACGGATGGGCGAGGTGAAATGGGCGTAGCGGTCGAGATTGAGGCCGAAGTGGCCGTAGTTCTCGGCGCTGTATTCGGCCTGGGCCTGGCTGCGCAGCACCATTTCGCTGACCTGCTCGACATTGCCGGCCTTGCGGGCCTGGGACAGGATGCCGTTGAAATCGCTGGCGCGGACGCTGTCGGATTTCTTGATGGCGATATCGAGCGAGCCGAGGAAGTCGCGCAGGGCCTGGAGCTTTTCGGACGAGGGCTCGTCATGGGTGCGATAGAGCAGGGCGGAGCGGTGCTGTTCGAGGGTTTCGGCGGCCGCGACATTGGCCGCGATCATCATTTCCTCGATCAGGCGATGGGCATCGAGCCGCTCGGGGATGCGGATGTCCTTGACCATGCCTTTGTCGTCCAGAACGATCTTGCGCTCGGGCAGGTCGAGATCGAGCGGACCACGCTGGTCGCGCGCCTTGGCCATGGTGTCATAGGCGGCGTAGAGCGGGCGCAGGATGGGGTCGAGCAGCGGACCGGTCTGGTCATCGGCATTGCCGTCGATGGCGGCCTGGGCCTGCTGGTAGCTGAGCTTGGCGGCCGAGCGCATCAGCACGCGATGGAAGCTGTGGCTGCGCTTGCGCCCGTCGGCGCCAAAGATCATGCGTACGGCCAAGGCGGCGCGGGGCTCGCCCTGCTTGAGCGAACACAGTTCGTTGGAGATGCGCTCGGGCAGCATGGGCACGACGCGATCGGGGAAATAGACCGAATTGCCGCGCAGATAGGCCTCGCGATCGAGCGCGGTGCCGGGTGTGACATAGGCGGCGACATCGGCGATAGCGACAGTGACGATATGGCCGCCCGCATTGGCCGGGTCGGTGTCGGCCTGGGCGTAGACAGCGTCGTCGTGATCCTTGGCATCGAAGGGATCGATGGTGATCAGCGGCAGGTCGCGCCAGTCCTCACGGCCCTTGAGGGTGGCTTCCCTCGCCTCCTCGGCCTCGCGCAGCACGGACTGCGGGAAGCGATAGGGGATTTCAAGATTATGGATGGCGATCAGGCTGACCGCGCCTTCGCTCATGGGGTTGCCGATGACCGCGGTGACCTTGGCGCGGGGTATCATCAACCGACCGGACAGCTTGACCTCGACTTCGACGAGATCGCCATCGGAGGCGTTGAGCAGATCGCCCAGCGGGATGCGCATTTCCTTGTTCTTGCGATCAACCGGAATGAGGCGGGCGCCATCATCGTCCATGCGCACGATGCCGATCTGGCCGCGGCGCGGCTTGTCGAGGATCTTCATCGCCTTGGCGGTATAGACGGGAACGTCGCCATCGCCGGCGTCGATGCGGGCCAGAATGCGGTCGCCCGGCGCCGGTGCGACGCGGGCGTCTCGGCCTGTCAGTACGGTGACGCGGGGCTTTTCGCCTTCCTCATCATTCCACTGGGCGGGGAAGGCGTGCATGTTCTCGGGGTCGGCATCGGACGGGATGTCGAGAACGGTGACATGGGGCAGGGCGGCGGTGCGGCGCAGCGCCTTGCGGGTGCGGGTGATGACGCCCTCGCCCTCGAGTTCGGCCAGCATGGCCTTGAAGGGGCGCCGCATGTCGCCGCGAATGCCGAAGACCTTGGCCAGATCGCGCTTGCCCTTGATATCGGTCTGCTCGGCGAGCGCAGCCAGCAACTGCTCACGGCTGGGCAGCGCATCCGCGCGGGGCGCCGTGGCGCGGCGGGGGCCGGAGGTGTTCTTGCTCTTGGGGCTCGGCTTGCGGCTGGGCGTGCTGGTCGGGGGCTTGGGCATAAATCAATTTCAATGGAGGGCAGGGCCTATGTAGGCGATTGGCGGGGTTTTGCCAAATGCGGGCGCTTTTGGAGGGTGGCAAGGGCGGTGCGGGTCGCGATGGATTGCCCGGACAAGCCGGGCAATCACGGGCGGTGCTGAGGCAGGCATGAGGGCGCCGTGCGCACAGGCCTTGAGGTGGCCGTGGTGAGGGGATTGTATCGGGGCTTCAGCGTTGAAAGCGATTCCCGATGACCATTCCCTTTTTTGACGGCCACAACGACACCCTGCTCAAGCTGCTGGAGGCGGAGGGGGATCGGACGGCGCTGTTTGTCGAGGGCCTGCCCAAGGGCGATATCGACCTGCCGCGGGCCAAGGCGGCCGGGATGGCGGGTGGGTTCTTCGCGATGTTTCCGCCGCCGCTCAAGGCCGGGCTCGATGCCGTGGTGGCGTCGCCCAACTACAGCACCGGCAATTTGCCACCCGAGCTGGCAGTAACCGATGCGCAGCAGTCGACCTTTGGCATGAGCGCCATTCTGCTGCGACTGGAGCGGGCCGGGGCGCTGGCGGTGTGCCGGACGGCGGCAGAGGTGCGCTCGGCCAATGCGCGGGGCCTGCTGGCGGCGGTGATGCATATCGAGGGGGCCGAGGCCATCGACACCGAGTTCAACGCCCTGGAGGTGCTCTATGCCGCCGGATTGCGCTCGATCGGGCTGGTTTGGAGCCGGGCCAACGCCTTTGCCACCGGCGTGCCGTTCCGCTTTCCCTCCGATGCCGAGATCGGGCCGGGGCTGAGCGATGCCGGCAAGGCGCTGGTGCGCGAATGCAATGCACGGGGGATCATGATCGATCTCAGCCATATCAATGCCGCCGGGTTCCGCGATGTGGCGGCAGTCAGCGACAAGCCGCTGGTGGCGACGCACTCCAATGTGCATGCCATCTGCGCCAGCTCGCGCAATCTGGTGGACTGGCAGCTCAAGGCGATTGCCGAAAGCAAGGGCATCGCGGGCGTCAACTACGCCACCGGCTTCCTGCGGCCGGACGGACAATGGCGTGTCGACACCGAGATGGAGGTTGTGGTGCGCCATGTCGATGCGCTGGTCGAGGCGCTGGGCGAGGATGGCGTGGCGCTGGGCAGTGATTTCGACGGGGCCATGCTGCCCGCGCCGATGAAGGACGTCACCGGCGTTCCCAAGCTGCTGCAGGCCTTGTTGGACAAGGGCTATGGCGAAGCGCTGGTCAGCAAGATCGCCTATGGCAATTGGCTAAGCATGATCGAGCGGGCGATCGGCTAGGGGCGGTGGCACCCCCACCCAGCCTCCCCCTGAAGTGGGAGGGGCGCCCGGTGAAATGGACATAGTCGGGGCCCAAAACGCCGTCATCACCCGGCTTGTCCGGGTGATCCAGTGTGATGGTCGGTGGTGGATTGCCCGGACGAGCCGGGCAATGACGGGTGTGGGCGGATGGTGGGACGGAGCCGAGAAGCTGAACCCCTCACCCGGCGCTGCGCGCCGACCTCTCCCCTCAGGGGCGAGGTGGGCCTCGGTGCGTGGGGAGGGTGCTTTACCCCGCCGTCGTCATCACTCGGCTTGTCCGGGCGATCCAGTGTGATGGTCCGGATGTGGATTGCCCGGACAGGCCGGGCAATGACGGTGGGTGTGGGGCGGGCCTGCGCTCAGGGCGCGAGATCGCCCAGGCGGACAAACTCGTAGCCCTTGGTGTGCAGCTCCAGCAGGCCCTTGGCGATGCCGGCGCCGGCCGGGCGGCCGGGCTGGTTGATATGGGCGATGATGACATCGCCGTCCCTGGCTGAGGCGATGCGGCTCCGGGCGGTTTCCGCCGAGGCCGAGGCGCCGAAATCGGCATTGAGCGAAAAGCCGGCGACGCGATAGTCCAGATGGGTGATCTCTGCGATGGCGTCAGGCGTGTAGAGCGCGGTGGCGCCGCGGAACCAGGTGGGCTGGCGGCCGAAATTGGCCAGGATCGCCTCGGCGCCGCCCAGCACTTCGTCATCGACGGCAGCCAGCGTGCCGGCGGGGGTGATGCCATAGGGCTTTTCGCTGCCGGTGACGGCCGGCACATGGTTGCGGCCATGATCCTCGATGTCGAAGAGATCGGGATGGGCCACGAGCACGGCGATGGTCTCGGGATTGTTCCTGAGCCAGCGCGCGGTGGCGAAAATGGTGGTGGGGATCTGCTGGGTGACCAGCACGTCGAGGATGCGATGGTCGATGTCGCCCATGCAGGCATCGAGCGTCAGCGCCACGCGGGGGTGATCGCCGTGCGACGGGGGTACGGTGAGCGCCGGCTCAAGCAGCTTGCCGGCCGCGGCACCCAGCGTGCTGGCCAGCACGGCCAGACCGGTTATCAGAAATCGACGCATGTGAGCCTCCCGGAGCGGAGGCTTATCCCGTTTCTTGCGGCGGGCAAGGCGAATGTTTGCGGGCAGCGCCAGGGGCGCTGCCCGAACGTCCAGGTCGCCTAGAAGGGCACGTCTTCGTCGGCGACGATCTTCTTTGTGGCAGGCTTCTTGGCCGCAGTGGCCTTTTTGGCTGCGGCAGGTTTCTTGGCAGCCGTGGTCTTGTCAGCCGTGGTCTTGTCAGCCGTGGTCTTGGCGGCTGCGGTCTTTGCAGCCGGCTTTTTGGCCGCAGCCTTCTTGGCCGCAGCCTTCTTGGCCGGGGCCTTCTTGACCTTGGCGCCGGTGGCTTCGGCGCGGGCGGCGATCCAGGCGACGGCCTGGTCGAGAGTCACGGCCTCGGGCTGCACATCCTTGGGGATGGTGGCGTTGATCTTGCCCTGGTTGACATAGGGACCATAGCGTCCGGCGCGCACGGTGATGGGGCCATTGTCGTGCTCGAAGGTCTGGATGGCGGCAACGGCAGCACCGCCGCCGCGCTTGAAGCCGCCAGCGGCCTTTTGCGCGAGCAGATCGACCGCACGGTTGAGGCCGACGGTGAAGACCTCCTCGACATCGGGCAGGTTGGCATATTTGCCATCGTGCAGGATGAAGGGGCCATAGCGGCCCAGACCGGCCGAGATGGGCAGGCCGGTTTCCGGATGCAGGCCCACTTCGCGCGGCAGTGACAAGAGCTTGAGCGCGGATTCCAGCGTCAGATTGGCCGCGTCCCAACCCTTGGGGATGGAGCTGCGCTTGGCTTCCTTGCCATCGCCGAGCTGCACATAGGGGCCAAAGCGGCCGGACTTGAGGAACACGTCCTCGCCGCTCTCCGGATCGGCGCCGAGCACGCCGTCACCGGCTGCCGCTTCCGGCGCCTGGCCGGAGGCGGCGTCGGAGAGCTGCATGGTGTGCTTGCACTCGGGATAGTTCGAGCAGCCGATGAAGGCGCCGAACTTGCCCAGCTTGAGCGAGAGCTGGCCGGTGCCGCAGGTGGGGCAGCGGCGCGGATCGGAGCCGTCTTCCCGCGGCGGGAAGATGCGGCTGGCCAGGGCGTCGTTGAGGGTATCGAGCACCTCGGAGACGCGCAGATCCTTGATCTCATCGGTGGCGGCGGTGAAATCCTTCCAGAAGTCACGCAGCACCTGCTTGTAGTCGAGCGTGCCGGCGGAAATCTCGTCGAGCTGTTCTTCGAGGCCCGCCGTGAAGCCATATTCGACATAGCGGGTGAAGAAGTTTTCGAGGAACGCCGTGACGATGCGGCCGCGATCCTCGGGATGCAGCGCCTTGCCCTCGAGCCGGACATAGTCGCGGTCCTTGAGCGTGGTGAGCGTGGCCGCATAGGTGGACGGCCGGCCAATGCCGAGCTCTTCCATCTTCTTGATCAGGCTCGCCTCGGTATAGCGGGACGGCGGCTGGGTGAAATGCTGCTCGATGTCGACCGCTTCGAGCGCGGGCTTGTCGCCCACGGCCAGCGGGGGAAGCTCGCGGGTGTCCTCATCCTCGTCATCGGGCTCGTCGGACTTGGCCTCGACGCCATAGAGCTTGAGGAAGCCGGGGAAGGTGACAACCGAGCCGATGGCGCGCAGTTCGACGGCGCGGCCGGGGACGTTGACGGCGATGTCGACCGTGGTGCGGTCGATCTCGGCCGATTTCATCTGGCTGGCCAGGGTCCGGCGCCAGATCAGGCCGTAGAGCTTGGCCTGGTCGGCATCGAGCGAAAGCTGCTCGGGGCGCTTGAACATGTCGGTGGGGCGGATGGCCTCGTGCGCTTCCTGGGCGTTCTTGGCCTTGGTCTGGTAGATGCGCGCCTTTTCGGGGAGATATTCCTCGCCGAAATACTTGCCGATCACCGAGCGAGCCATGGCAATGCCCTCGGGGGCCATCTGCACGGCGTCGGTTCGCATATAGGTGATCAGGCCGTCTTCGTAGAGGCGCTGGGCGATCTGCATGGTGCGATTGGGGCTCAGGCCCAGGCGCGAAGAGGCATCCTGCTGCAGGCTAGAGGTGGTGAAGGGCGCATAGGGATTGCGCTTGGTCGGCTTCTTTTCGACCGCCGAGACGTTGAACTGGCCGGATTCGATGAGCTTTTTGAGCTCGGCAGCGTTCTCGCCGGTCTTGATGGCGAGCTTGTCTGTCTTCTTGCCATCGACCGAGAGAAGACGGGCGAGGAAGCTCTTGCCCGACTGGCTGAGCTTGGCCTCGACCGACCAATATTCGTCGGGCTTGAACTTCTCGATCTCGGATTCGCGGTCGGACACCAGGCGCAGCGCCACGGACTGGACGCGGCCAGCCGAGCGGGAGCCGGGCAGCTTGCGCCAGAGAATGGGCGAGAGGGTGAAGCCGACGAGATAATCGAGGGCGCGGCGGGCCAGATAGGCATCGACCAGCGGCATGTCGATTTCGCGCGGCACTTGCATGGCCGCCAGGATGGCGTCCTTGGTGATGGCGTTGAAGAGCACGCGGCGGACCGTCATGTCCTTCTTGATGGCCTTCTTCTGGCGCAGCACATCGAGCACGTGCCAGGAAATGGCCTCGCCTTCGCGATCCGGGTCAGTTGCCAGGATCAGTTCGTCAGCGCCCTTGAGGGCGGCGGCAATGTCGGCAACGCGCTTTTTGGACGCCGTGTCGACTTCCCAGGACATGGCGAAATCTTCGTCCGGCCGGACCGAGCCATCCTTGGCGGGCAGATCGCGGACATGGCCGAAGGAGGCCAGGACTTCGTAGTCCGACCCGAGATATTTGTTGATTGTCTTGGCTTTAGCCGGACTTTCAACGACGACGACCTTCATGGAATACCTGTCCGCAACCGCTTTGTTGGAAGTGGCGCAACATGGTGAAGCCGGAACAAAGTGTCAACGGCCTCCCAGCGCGCCGATGCAGCCGGGCGCCGCCTCCCCGAAGGGGAGAGAAAACTTGCATACAAGACGGGACGGGTGCAGACTTGGTTCCGGCGCCGTTCTGCGCCCCACCCAATCACAGTGCAATCGTGCTCAATCTGTCCCGCGCTCCCTGGCGCGGTCGCCGATTGCCTGTCGGGCCGATCACGAGGAGATGATTGCTATGGACTATCGCATGCTGGGTAACAGCGGCACCGTCGTTTCGAACTATTGCCTGGGCACCATGACCTTTGGCGCGGAATCGGACGAGGCCACGTCATTCGCGCTGATGGACGCCTATGTGGCGGCGGGCGGCAATTTCATCGATACGGCCAATGTCTATAGCGCCGGGGTCTCCGAGGAGATCGTGGGTCGCTGGCTCAAGAGCAAGCCGGGGATCCTGCGCGACCTGGTGATCACCACCAAGGGCCGCTTTCCCATGGGGCAGGGGCCGAACCACCTTGGCCTGTCTCGCAAGAATCTCAATGAGGCGCTGGACGCTTCGCTCAAGCGCCTGGCCGTCGAGCATATCGATCTCTACCAGATGCACGCCTGGGACGCGCTGACGCCCATCGAGGAGACGCTGCGCTTCCTCGATGATGCCATCCGTAACGGCAAGATTGCCTATTATGGCTTCTCCAACTTCCTGGGCTGGCAGATGACCAAGGCGGTGTGGACCGCCAAGATGGCCGGCTTTGCGCCGCCGGTGACGCTGCAGCCGCAATACAATCTGCTGGTGCGCGACATCGAGCACGAGATCGTGCCGGCGGCGCAGGACGCCCAAATCGGCCTGTTGCCCTGGTCGCCGCTGGGCGGCGGCTGGCTGAGCGGGAAATACAAGCGCGATCAGATGCCGACTGGGGCCACGCGTCTGGGCGAAAACCCCAAGCGCGGCATGGAGGCGTTTGAGAAGCGCAACAGCGACCTGCGCACCTGGGAGGTGATTGGGGCGGTGGAAGACCTGGCCAAGGCGCGCGGCGCCAGCATGGCCCAGGTGGCGCTGGCCTGGGTGGCGGCGCAGCCGGCGGTGACCTCGGTGATCCTGGGCGCGCGCACGACCGACCAGCTCAAGGACAATCTGGGTGCCGCCGGGCTGGTGCTGACGTCGGAAGAGCTGGCGGCGCTGAGCGCGGTCAGCAAGCCGGAGATGAGCGACTATCCCTATGGCGAAGGCGGTATCGGCCAGCGCAACCGCAATATCGGCGGCGGGCGGTAGAGAGCTGGGGTGGGGGGGCGGCCCCCACCCGACCTCCCCCTGGAGGGGGAGGAGGTGCGCGGCGGCTGGGGCGAGATCGTGCGCAAGCCGTCGTCATCTCCCGGCTTGTCCGGGTGATCCAGTTGCGGGGCCAGTGGTGGATTGCCCGGACAAGCCGGGCAATGACGGTGCGATGGGGACAGTTGGTCCTCGAACCTGTCGACCCCCTCCCTTGATCCCTCCCCTCAAGGGGGAGGGAGACGATGGATCCGCTGGTTCGGGAATGGGGAGAGGCCCGTTGCGCAGTGAGTCGAGGCGTCTGACCTCCGAACGCCGTCATCACCCGGCTTGTCCGGGTGATCCAGTTGCGGGCCGGTGTAGATTGTCCGGACGGGCCGGGCAATGACGGGGATGGGGACGGCGAGTGCGCTAGTAGCGCAGCGCGACCAGCTGGCCGCTGGACCATTCGATCTGGCCGGCCAGATCGAGTTCGAGCAGCAGCATCTGGATATTGGCAGCGGGCAGGCCGGATTGGGCGACCAGGTCGTCCACCGCGACCGGCGTGGCGCTGAGGGCGACGAGCAGCCGGGATTTGTCGTCGGGCGACGGCGGCGGCAGCTCGGGCGTGAGGGCCGGGGTCCAGTCGTGGTCAAAGAGCGCGGTGCGCGCGGGATCGGCGGCGCCGAGCACCGTGATGATGTCGGCGGCGGAAGTGACCAGATGGGCGCCCTGCTTGATCAGGGCATTGCCGCCTTCGGCGCGGGGATCGAGTGGCGAGCCGGGGACGGCAAAGACATCGCGATCCTGCTCCAGCGCCAAGCGCGCTGTGATCAGCGAGCCGCTGCGCTGGGCGGCCTCGACGACGACAATCCCCAGAGACAAACCCGACACCAGCCGGTTGCGGCGGGGAAAATCGCGGGCACGCGGCTCCCAGCCCAGCGGCATTTCGGTGAGCAGGGCGCCACCGGCATCGAGAATCGCATGGGCCAGGGGGATGTTCTCTGAGGGATAGATGCGGTCGAGCCCACCGGCGAGGACGGCGATGGTGCCGGTATCGAGGCTGGCCTTGTGGGCGGCGGCGTCAATGCCGCGGGCAAGGCCGGAGATGACGGTATAGCCGGCGGCGCCGAGGTCGGCGGCCAACAGGCGGGTCATCTTGACCCCGGCCGAAGAGGCATTGCGGGCGCCGACCAGGCCCACGGTGCGCTGCCAGTCGCGATTGTCGCCGCCGGCAATGGTCAGGACGGGCGGGGCGGCGGCAATAAAAGGGAGCAGCGGCGGATAGTCGGGATCGGCGCTGGTGACCAGCCGCGCGCCATAGCGGCTGAGGCCGGCCAGTTCGTCTTCGGCCTCGGTCTGGGTGAACACGTGGACCGGGCGGCCGGCGCGGCGGGCGATGTCGGGCAGGGCGTCGAGCGCCGCCTCGGCGGAGCCGAAGCGGTTGAGCAATTGGCGGAAAGTGGCGGGGCCGACGTTTTCGGTGCGGATCAGCCGCAACCAGGCGAGGCGCTGGGCAGGGCTGAGGCCCTTGGCACCCGGCGCCCCCCGCAAGGATCAGGACGCCTTCTTGCTGCCGCCGATCCGGGGTTCGGTGCCCCGGATAAGGCGCAGGATGTTTTCGCGGTGCTGGAAGAACAGCAGCAGCGCCATGAGCGCCACGGCGCCGGCGAGGCGTTCGCTGACCACCACATAGGCAAAGATCGGCGCGGTGGCGGCGGCGGTGAGCGCAGCCAGCGAGGAGAATTTGCGGGCGAAGGCGATCAGCAGCCAGACGGCGCAGAAAATGAGGCCAACCGGCCAGCTCAGCGCCAGGAGCGAGCCGATCATGACGGCGACGCCCTTGCCGCCCTTGAAGCCCAGCCAGACCGGGAAGCAGTGGCCAAGGAAGGCGCCGATGGCGGCCAGCATGGCGGCATCGTCACCCCAGAGGCTACGGGCGATCAGCACGGGCAGGGCGGCCTTGGCGGCATCGAGGACCAGGGTGCCTGCGGCCAGCCAGCGGTTGCCGGTGCGCAGCACATTGGTGGCGCCGATATTGCCCGAGCCGATGGCGCGAATGTCGCCCAGGCCGGCGGCGCGGGTCAGCAGCAGGCCAAAGGGAATGGAGCCGAACAGATAGCCCAGCACGAGCGCATAGAGCAGGGGAAGAGCGTCAGGGGGCATGGGGATTCCTTTGCGGGCCTGCGGGCAGAAATACCCCGCGCGGGCCAGTGGCGGCAAGGGGTGTGCTGGAGGGGGCGACTGGGGTGAGTGCGTAGGCGGCCCGCAGATGGCGCTGGCGCGGACATGGATTGCCCGGAGAAGCCGGGCAATGACGGGGGCAAGATGAGCGCACCAGGCAATCGGCGCGGCGTTTGGATTGCCCGGAAGAGCCGGGCAATGCTCAGTCGATATGCTCGAACACCGTGGCGCCACCGACGATGGTGCGGATGACCTTGCCGGCGAGGCGGGCGCCTTCGAAGCAGGTGTTGCGCGAGCGGGAGCGGAGCTGGCGGACGTCGACCTGCCAGGGATAGTCGAGATCAATCAGGATCAGGTCGGCCGGGGCGCCCACGGCGATGCGGCCGGAGGGCAGGCCGAGGATCTCGGCCGGGCGGCTGGTCATGGCGCGCAGGACGGTGAGCAGATCGACCTCGCCGGAATGGACAAGGCGCAGCGCGGCGGGCAGCAGGGTCTCGAGGCCAATGGCGCCATCGGAGGCTTCGGCGAAAGGCTGGCGCTTGACCTCGGTGTCCTGCGGATCGTGGTCGGAATGGATGGTGTCGATGGTGCCGTTGCGCAGGCCCTCGATGACCGCCTGGCGATCATCCTCGCTGCGCAGGGGCGTGGAGAGCTTGAAGAAGGTGCGGTAGCGGCCGACGTCGTTCTCGTTGAGCGCGAGGTTATTGATGGAAACGCCTGCCGTAACAGAGTTGTTACGTTTCTTGGCGGCAGCCAAAAGCTCAATGGAGGCGGCGCAGGAGACCTGGGCGGCATGGTATTTGACACCCGTGAGACCGGCCAGCTGCAGGTCGCGCGCCAGCGGAATGGTCTCGGCTTCGCGCGGCTGGCCGCGCAGGCCCAGGATGGTGGCAAACAGCCCCTCGTTCATCACGCCGTCGCCGGCGAGATCGGCATCGCGCAAGTGATGCACAAAGGTCATGCCGTAGTTGGCGGCATAGCTCATGGCGGTACGCAACAGGCTTGTCGACTGGATGGCGTGGCGGCCATCGGTCAGGCAGACGACGCCGGCTTCGCGAAGCAAGCCAAATTCGGTCATCTCCTTGCCGCCGAGACCCTTGGTGATGGCCCCAGCAGGCAGGACATTGACCTTGGACGTTGCCTTGGCGCGGCGAATGAGGAAATCGACCAGGGCGCTGTCGTCGACCACAGGGGTGGTGTCGGGCATCATGACGAAGCTGGTGACGCCGCCGGCAGCGGCGGCCTCGCCGGCCGAGGCCAGAGTTTCGCGATATTCCTTGCCGGGCTCGCCGGTGAAGACGCGCATGTCGATCAGGCCCGGCGCCAGCGCCAGACCGCGGGCATTGATGACCTCGACGTGGTCGGGCACGCCGATGGGCTTGCCGATGGCAACCTCGGCGATGACGCCGTTCTCGATCAGCACGGCGCCGGCATGATCGGTGCCGGTGGCGGGATCAAGGATGCGGGCGTTTTCAATCAGCGTTGCAGTGGTGGTCATGGCGGCGCTCATGGCTCGTTCCTCGCCGGCAGCAGCGCATCGAGCACGGCCATGCGCACGGCGACGCCCATCTCCACCTGGTCGGTGATGACCGAGGCGGGACCGTCGGCAATGGCGGGGTCGATCTCGACGCCGCGGTTCATCGGGCCGGGGTGCATGACGATGGCGTCGGGCTTGGCGTAGCTGAGCTTTTCGGCGTCCAGGCCATAGAAGTGGTAATATTCGCGGATCGAGGGGATCATGCGGCCGTTGGCGCGCTCGTGCTGCAGGCGCAGCATCATGACCACGTCAGCGTCCTTGAGGCCTTCGCGCATGTCAGTGAAGACCTCGGTGGCGAGGTTTTCGATGCCGGCGGGCAGCAGGTTGCGCGGGGCGATGACGCGGGTGCGCACGTTGAGCGCGCCGAGCAGAAGCAGGTTCGAGCGCACGACGCGGGAATTGCCGATGTCGCCGCAGATGGCGACGGTGAGGCCGGCAATGCGGCCCTTGTGATTGCGGATGGTGAGGGCATCGAGCAGGGCCTGGGTGGGATGCTCATGGGCGCCGTCGCCGGCATTGATCACCGCGCAACCGACTTTCTGGCTCAGCAGTTCGACCGCGCCGGCGGCCGAATGGCGCACGACGATGACGTCGGGGCGCATGGCGTTGAGCGTGGCGGCGGTGTCGACCAGTGTCTCGCCCTTACTGACCGAGCTGGTCTTGACCGACATGTTCATCACCAGCGCGCCCAGCCGCTTGCCGGCGATCTCGAAAGAGGCCTGGGTGCGGGTGGAGGGCTCAAAGAACAGGTTGATCTGCGTCTTGCCCGTCAGGGTCGGGTGCGTCTTCCGCTCCTGGCGGGAGATGGGCACCATGGCCGCGGCGCGATCGAGCAGATCGATGATCTCATGCTGCTGGAGATCGGCAATCGAGAGCAGATGGCGCTGATTGAACGGGGGATAATCGCCGGAAGTGCCGGCGGGCGAATTCGAGGCTGTGCTGGCGCGAGCTTGGGCCATGCGCTCCCATTCCCTATCGATTTGCTGCGGTCTAGCGGAGGGGGACCACAGGGGCAAGAGGGCGCGCGATTTTCATACAGCTATCGCTTCCCGAAGCCGGGCTAACGCGGGCGGAGCCGGTCGAGCGCACCCTGCAGGATGTAGCTGGCGGCGAGCTTGTCGACCACTTCGGCGCGGCGGTCGCGGCGCATATCGGCATCGATCATCATGCGGGTGACGGCGCTGGTGGAAAGGCGCTCGTCCCAAAAGGCGATGGGCAGGGTGATGCGCTGCGCGAGGCTCCGGGCAAAGGCGCGGGTGGACTGCACGCGCGGGCCTTCGCTGCCATCCATATTGAGCGGCAGGCCCAGGATGATGGCGACGATGGCGTTTTCGGCGATGAGCTGGTCGAGCCGGATGGCGTCGGCGGTGAACTTGGTGCGCTTGATGGTTTCGAGCGGGGTGGCCGAATAGCGCATGCCATCCGAGACGGCGACGCCAATGGTCTTGGTGCCCAGGTCCAGCCCCATGATACGGCCGCTGGGCGGAATGGCGGCCAGCGGATTGGCGAACTCTGGATTGTCTGCGTCAGTCATGCGGGGGGCTCGCTTGCCATGATGGCTTGGTCCTATAGGGTGCGGGCCAATTTGGCGACAGGAAAGCGCGGCATGAAACTGACCTGGTTTGGCGGCACGACGGTGCGCATTCACATTGGCGGGGCCATTGTGGTGGTGGATGCCGCCGGGGCGCCCGCGGGAATCGATGCGGCCGAGCTGGTGGCTGGGGCCGACCAGGTGGTGGCTGACTTTGGCGCGGAGCTCGAGACTATCGACGCTGCTGCGTTCAAGCCGCGCAAGCCGGTGCGGCTGCTGGATGAGGGCGAAGGCCTGCCCGATGTGATGATCTGGTCGGCCGGGCCGGGCGCGCTGGTGATCGACGCCATGGGCGAGGCGCCGCTGCTGCTGGTGGCGGGCGAGATGCCGGTGATGGGGCGCTGGGCCGATGGGGCCGTGGTGGCGCTGTTTGGCGACGGGGCAGGGCTGTTGGCACGGGGGCAGGCGCTGCTCGCCACGCGGGCGCCGCGGCTGGTGATGCTGGGTGGCGACGAATCGGCGGTGGATACCGCCATTGACGGGCTGCGCGCGGGGCTGGATGGCACGGGGCTGGTGGCGCTCGAGGCCGGGCTGGCACTCGAAGCCTGAGCCGCACGCGTGAACGCATGTGGTGATGGCGTGCATCAGGCATTTTCATTGTCTTTTTGGTCGGGCCGTTGCTAATAACGCGCCAACAGGCCGTATTTTCTGGAGTGACCCATGTCCGTCGACGCCACCACCGTAAAGCGCATCGGGCGCCTGGCGCGTATCCGCATCGAAGAGCATGAAGTGGCGGGCTACCAGTCCGAGATCAACTCCATCCTGGGCTTCATCGAGCAGCTGTCCGAGGTGGATGTGACGGGCGTCGAGCCGATGACCTCGGTGAGCCCGATGGTGCTGCGCCGTCGCGACGACGTGGTGAGCGATGGCGGCTATCCCGAGCAGATCGTCGCCAATGCGCCGCTGGCGGAAGACAATTTCTTCATGGTGCCCAAGGTGGTCGAATAATGGCAGTCAGCGTCGCCATCGAGACGCCGCTGCAGGACGATGTGCGGACGCTGGTTGCGGCGCTCAATGCGCATCTGCAGCCGCTGTCGCCGCCCGAGTTCCAGTTCAAGCTGACGGTCGAACAGATGGCGGGCGCCGACACCAGCGTGTTCGTGGCGCGCGACGAGAGCGGCCAGGCGCTGGGCATTGGTGCGCTCAAGGTGCATTCGGAGACCATGGGCGAGGTCAAGCGCATGTTCACCCTGCCGGCGGTGCGCGGGCAGCGGGTGGGCTCGGCGCTGCTCGATGCCATCGTGGCGCTGGCGCGCAGCAAGGGGCTGAGCGTGCTGATGCTCGAGACCGGCGCCGCGGCGGACATGCCGGAGGCCCACCGCCTCTATACGCGCAGCGGCTTTGTGCCGCGCGGGCCGTTCCTCGATTATCCCGAGAGCCAGTGGTCGGCGTTTTTCGAGATGCCCCTCACGGTTGGCGTGGAGCCGGCGGAATGAAGGCCCTTTTGGCATGTGCAGTCTGCCTGGCTGGCTTTCCGCTGGCGGTCGTGGCGCAGGACGATCTGCCGATCGACCAGTCCAAGCTCTATGTGAGCGATCCGGCCGCGTGTGAGGCGCTCGAGAAAAAGGGCGTGGACGCCTTCATGGATACCGATTTCCTGGTGCTGTCGTTCAAGGACGGCATCCACTCGATGGAATTCACCTGCGACCTCTATGAGATCAAGTCGCGGCCCAACAACAACATGCTGTTCGTGGACGCCATCTGCCAGGCACCGGGCGAGGTTTATCCTGACACGTTCTCGATCAGCCCCTATGATGCCAAGACCATTCAGTTGGTTTCCACCTATGACGCCATGATGGCCATGTCCCGACCCGTTGACGGGGCGGAGCCGACCGGCAACCCCGGCGTGACCCTTTATACCCGCTGCGACAATCTGAGCGAGATCCGTGTTGACTGACCTGACCAAACTGAGCCTGGCCGCCGCCCGCAAGGGGCTGACCGACAAGAGCTTTACCGCAAGCGAACTGACCGGGGCCTATCTTGGCGCGATCGAGGCCGCCAATCCGGCGATCAACGCCTATGTGGCGGTGACTCCAGAGCAGGCCATGGACATGGCCAAGGACAGCGACGCGCGGCTGGCCAAGGGGCAGGCTGGTCCGCTCGAAGGCATTCCGCTCGGGATCAAGGACCTGTTCAGCACCAAGGGCGTCCACACCCAGGCGGCCAGCCATATTCTGGATGGGTTCAAGCCCGAATATGAATCGACCGTGACGGCCAATCTCTGGCGCGATGGCGCGGTGATGCTGGGCAAGCTGAACATGGACGAATTCGCCATGGGCTCTTCCAACGAGACCAGCTATTACGGCCCGGTGATCAGCCCGTTCAAGGCCGAGGGCAGCAATGCCAATCTGGTGCCCGGTGGCTCCTCGGGCGGTTCGGCTGCGGCCGTGGCGGCCTGGCTCTGCGCCGGCGCGACCGCGACCGACACCGGCGGCTCGATCCGCCAGCCGGCGGCGCTGACCGGCACGGTTGGCATCAAGCCGACCTATGGCCGCTGCTCGCGCTGGGGCGTGGTGGCCTTTGCCTCCTCGCTCGATCAGGCCGGCCCGATTGCCCGCACGGTGGAAGACGCCGCGCTGCTGATGACCTCGATGAGCGGCTTTGACCCCAAGGATTCGACCAGCGTCGATATGGCGGTGCCGGACTTTGCGGCGGCCGTGGAACGCGGCGTCAAGGGCCTGACCATCGGCGTGCCGCGCGAATACCGCATGGACGGCATGCCGGGCGAGATCGAAAAGCTGTGGACCCAGGGCCTGGAGTGGCTCAAGGCCGAAGGCGCGGTGATCAAGGACATCTCCCTGCCGCACACCAAATATGCCCTGCCGGCCTATTATATCGTGGCGCCGGCCGAGGCCTCGTCGAACCTGGCGCGCTATGACGGCGTCAAGTTCGGCCTGCGCGTCAGCGGGCAGGATATTACCGACATGTATGAACTCACCCGCGCCGCCGGTTTCGGCCGGGAGGTGAAGCGCCGCATCATGATCGGCACATACGTGCTGTCTGCCGGTTACTTTGACGCCTATTACGTCAAGGCCCAGAAGGTGCGCACGCTGATCAAGAAGGATTTCGAAGACGCCTTCCACGGCGGCGTCGACGCCATCCTGACCCCGGCGACGCCCTCGGCCGCCTTCGGCATTGGCGACGAGACGCTGGCTGCCGATCCGGTGGCGATGTATCTGCAGGACGTATTCACCGTCACGGTCAACATGGCCGGCCTGCCGGGCATTGCCGTGCCCGCCGGCAAGGATGGCAAGGGCCTGCCGCTGGGCCTGCAGCTGATCGGCAAGCCGTTTGACGAAGAGACGCTGTTTGCCGCCGCCCGTGTGATCGAAAAGAGCGCGGACATGGATTTTTCGCCCAAGCGCTGGTGGTAAGCGGCGCCAAAATAGTGACGGCGCCGACGCACCGGGTCCTTCACGGCAGCTGTGAGGGACCAGGGACGGCCAAGGGTGCCGGAGTTTACTCAAACCGCTTGCGCCACTTGATCCGCCCGCTGATCCGCCTTATTTGGCCGAAATGCGAAAACTGAAATTGGTGGTGACGCCGCCACGTCCGGCGTCCGGGCAGACAAGAGAAACTCCCATGGCCACTGATATCTTCACCACCCTGGACTGGTCCGAGCCGCCCAAGGACATGAGCAAGCCGCTGCAGGCTCTGTGGTGGCTCAAGAAGGGTGGCCTGCGTGTGGGCCCCGAGTGGGAACAGGCGCATGTGATCGTTCAGGCCATGGAAGGCGTGCAGGCCTTTGACTGGGTGCATGCGCTGATGCACTGGATCGAAGCCGACATGGGCAATGCCGACTATTGGTATCGCCGCGCCGGCAAGAAGCGTGCGACGGCCAGCGTTGCCAGCGAATGGGAACATATCGCGGCAGCCCTCAGCGAAGTGACGCGGCACTAGGCCGTTTTGAATTCGAATTGATGCGGTTCGATCATCCTCTGCTCTTTGCGTAGAGGGTGGGGTTGGTGCTGATGGCCACTGATGGACCCCCTCCCTCGGTCCCTCCCCTCAAGGGGGAGGGAAGGGATCGAGCCGAGAATCCCCCAGCGGTGAAACGGCAGGGCCGTCACTGCGGGGACCGGCCCGGCAGTGACGGCGCCTTTATGTTCGACTAGCGGTTGTCATACTCGCTGCGCACCAGCTCCAGCCCACGCCGCGTGATGCGGTAGGGCTTTCCGCCCGACGATTTGATCGCCTTTTTGGCCTTGAGCTTGCGGAACAGCAGCAGGCTGCAGCCGCTGCTCAGCCAGCCGTCGCGGTTGAAGAATTCAAGGCCGGTGACCTTGCCGTCGTCATTGCGGATGAGGGCGATACAGCCGCCCTGTGCGAGGGCATGCAGCACCCGCTGTTCGTCTCGGGAAATATCCATGGAAGTCTGAAGCCTGATGGCGGCCCCAAATGGGCCGCGGACAAACAAGGCCCGTCACCGGCATCGCGCACGGCGTCAGGCTGGTTCATCAATGCCCCGTCGCAGTTGGACGGGGCTTCGGGCGGTTTCAGACTGCTTACACATGGCTGCTTGATAGCGCCGACTGGACGAATTGCGCAAGGCGGGCGGTTGAATTCGCGCCGAACTCGGTGCAAACCAGCAACAGAGCCAATTGAGTGGATAGTGCTGTGACCGCTGCAAAACTGCCTGCCGAATGCCAGACCAAGGACGATGTCCGCGCCGAGATCGACCGCGTCGACCAGGCGTTGCTGACCCTGTTTGCGGAGCGGCACGCCTATGTGACCCGCATGGCCGAGATCAAGACCGATCCGCATGAGGCACGCGACCCGGCGCGCATCGAGGCAGTGATCGCCCGGGTCCGTGAACGCAGTTTGGCCCTTGATCTTGACGAGGATCAGGCCGAACTTGTGTGGCGGACCCTGATCGACTGGAACATCAACTACGAGAAGGGCATCATCGCCGCACGGCGACGCGGCTAGCCCGGAGGCTTACGATGGCAGGTGTCAGCATACGCAAGGCGGTGACCGATGACATGCCGCACCTGGCAGACATCGCCTATCGCGCCTGGGAACACGGCATCTATCCGCTGCTGACGCCACTTCCGGGCCTGAAAGCCGCCGAACAGTCCCGCCTGGGCCAGGTGGTGTCGCAGACGCTCAACCGCATCATTGTGGTCGAAGTGGGCGGCGTGGCGGCCGGCTGGTGCTCGCGGGCGGCGCGGCGGGCCTATATTCCCTATCTCTTCGTCGCGCCGGAAATGCAGCGCATGGGGCTGGGCTCGATGCTGCTGCGGCGCATGGAATCGCTGCTCGAGCTGGAAGGCGCCGAGCGCGTCTATCTCGAAACCCCGGCGGACAATGTGCCGGCCGTGCGCTTCTATGAAAAGCAGGGCTACCAGATCCTGGCGCTGCGCCAGGATGGCAATGCGGCCCACGAGGCCTTCATGAGCGTGCACCTGGAAAAGCGCTTGCTGCCGTTCACCGGCGAGATCGACGAGGACTGAGCCGGGCAGGGGCTGTTTGCGCCCCGTAGTGCGCAAAGCAATTGCAACCGCAGGCCCAAGGCAATATGCGTTTGGCATCGCTTTGCCTCGCCTCAGGACGTCTCAATTGACCCTTATCGACACGCGCACGCCCAACCCCAAGAGCTTCATTGCCGGATCGACCGGCGACTGGGAAGTGATCATCGGCATGGAAGTGCATGCGCAGGTGACGTCCGAGAGCAAGCTGTTCTCGGGCGCGTCGACGCAGTTCGGCAATGCCCCCAATTCCAACGTGTCGTTCGTGGACGCCGGCATGCCCGGCATGCTGCCCGTGATCAACGAGGAATGCGTGCGCCAGGCTGTGCGCACCGGTCTGGGCCTCAAGGCCAAGATCAACAAGCGCAGCGTGTTTGACCGCAAGAACTATTTCTATCCCGACCAGCCGCCGGGCTATCAGATTTCCCAGTACAAGGACCCCATCGTCGGCGAGGGCGTTGTGGCGCTCGACGTCAATGGCGACCAAGTCGAGATCGGCATCGAGCGCGTGCATCTGGAAACGGACGCCGGCAAGCTGCTGCATGACCAGCACCCCAACATGAGCTTTGTCGATCTCAACCGCGCCGGCGTGGCGCTGATGGAGATCGTCTCCAAGCCCGACATGCGCTCGTCGGACGAGGCCAAGGCCTATCTCTCCAAGCTGCGCTCGATCCTGCGGTACCTCGGCACCTGCGACGGCAACATGGAGCAGGGTTCCATGCGCGCCGACGTCAACGTCTCGGTGCGCCGCCCGGGCGGCGAGTTCGGTACGCGCTGCGAGATCAAGAACGTCAACTCGATCCGCTTTGCCGGCCAGGCCATTGAATTCGAAGCCCGCCGGCAGATCGACATTCTCGAGGATGGCGGCGTGGTGGAGCAGGAGACCCGGCTCTATGACCCCAAGCTGGGCGAGACGCGGTCGATGCGGTCGAAGGAAGATGCGCAGGACTATCGCTATTTCCCCGATCCCGATCTGCTGCCGCTCGAGTTCGACGATGCCTTCGTCGCCATGCTGGCTGACAATCTGCCCGAGCTGCCGGACGAGAAGACCGCGCGCTTCATTCGGGATTTCGGCGTGACGCCCTATGACGCGATGGTGCTGACGCTGGATCGCGAGACGGCGGACTATTTCGAGGCCGTGGTCAATTTCGGTGGCAGCGCACGCGACGGCAAGGCCGTGGCCAATATGCTGAACGCCGACGTGGCGGCCTTTGCCAATAGCCAGGGCCTGGCCATCTGGGAAACCCATCTCAAGCCGGCGCAGATCGCGGGAATCGTCGACCTGGTGGCAGCCGGGACCATCTCGTCCAAGGGCGCCAAGGATCTCCTGGCCATCATCATCAGCGAAGAGCCCGAGGGCGTGCCGGCGGAGATCGTGGAAGCCCGCGGCATGAAGCAGGTGACCGACATGGGCGCCATCGAGGCGATCGTGGACGAGATCATCGCCGCCAATCCCGACCAGGTGGCCAAGGTCATCGCCAAGCCGACCATGATCGGCTGGTTTGTCGGCCAGGCGATGAAGGCCTCGGGCGGCAAGGCCAATCCGCAGGCGCTCAACGAGCTGATGAAGAAAAAGCTCGGCCTCGAATAGGTCCGATTGTCTGAATGGACCAAACCGGTCGGTGCGCGGGCACCGGCCGGTTTTTTCTTGCGTGTCGGCTGGTCAGGCGGCGACGCGCTGCCAGAGTCGGCTGATGCGGCCATCGATCAGCAACAGACCGGTGAAGATCACCAGCATGCCCAGGATCTGGATGGGCAGCACGCTCTCCTTGAGCACCACCACGCCCAGGATGATCGCCGAGATCGGGGCAATGAAGGTGGTGGTGGCAAAGTTGGTCGGGCCGACGCGCGGCAGGATGCGATACATGATCTGGAAGGTGAAGGCCGTCGAAACCAGGCCGATGGCGATAGCGGCGGCCCAGGTCTCGGGGCGCTGCAGCACCGGCGCGCCCTCGGTGAAAAAGGCGACCGGAATCGAGACGATAGCGGCGCCGGTGAGGGCGATGGCGGCCAGCGCGGTCGGCTCCACCGCCTTGAAGCTGCGGGTGATATTGAGCGAAAGCGCGTAGCACAAGGTGGCCAGGAGGCAGGCGCCGATGGCCCAGAGATGGGAATCGCCACCGTCCATCAGGGCGGGTGAGGCCAGGATTGCAGCGCCGACGAAGCCGACGACGACCCCGGCAGACTTGACCCGCGAGGCTTTCTCGCCGCCGATCCAGAAATGGCTGACGATGACCGTCATGATCGGCGTCAGTGCATTGATGATGGCGGCTACGCCGCTGGCCAGATTGGCCTGGGCGAGGGGGAACAGGGCAAAGGGGATGGCGTAGGCCAGAACGCCCAGCGCACCCAGCTTGAACCAGAGCATGGGATCTCGCGGGACAGGCTTGCGCAGGATCAGCATGGCGAACCAGCAGCCGAGCGCGCCGATGCCGACGCGGAAGGAGGTGACCCAGAGCGGGCCGATCTCGCGGATGAGCACGGCGTTGAAGATAAAGGAGCAGCCCCATATGGCGCCCAGCAGAATTATCCAGAACCAGTCGCGACGAACCATCAGAATCTCCTTGTCCGCGGACGCTACGCCGTAGCGGAACAAAGATCGAACCGATTTTGACGATGGGATCGATCAAAACCGGTGATGGGTGTCGCGGGGATCGATCAGGGGGCGCTGATGGCCCCGGAGGCGAGGAGGCGCAGGGCTTCGGGATAGATGCGGTGCTCTTCGACCAGCACGCGGGCGGCGAGAGTGTCGGGGGTGTCGCCGGGGAGCACAGGCACTTCGGCCTGCAGGATCGGCGCGCCTTCGTCGAGGCCGGGGGTAACAAAGTGGACGGTGCAGCCATGGGTGGTGGCGCCGTCGGCCAGGGCGCGCTCATGGGTGTGCAGGCCTTTATAGAGCGGCAGCAGCGAGGGATGGATGTTGATCATCCGCCCGGCCCAGTGATTGACGAAGTCATCGCCCAGGATGCGCATGAAGCCGGCAAGGCAGACGATGTCGACGTCCCAGCTTTCCAGCATCTGGGTCATGACATCTTCGAACATGTCCCTTGTGAGGAACTTGCTCTGGGCCAGGGAGGCGGTGGCGATGCCATGGCTGGCGGCGATGGTGAGGCCCTCGGCGGCGGCACGATTGGACAGCACGCCGACGATCTCGGCGGGATAGTCTGGCGCCTTGGCGGCGTCGATCAGCGCCCGCATGTTGGAGCCGCGACCGGAAATGAGAATGCCGACGCGCTTGCGGGTCATGACTTGGGCTCCAGGGAGGGATCGAACAAAGCGAGTTCTTCGGCCGTCGGACGCTCGATGGCGTCGGCGTAGCGGCGCAGCTCGTCCAGGGTGAGCGGCGGGTTCTCGCGGCCGCGGGCCGAGGTCCGCTGGTAGAGGATTTCCGGCGCGGCATCGAGAAAGTGCAGTTCGGCTCGTGCGCCGAGGGCACGCGCGCCCTCGCGAAGCCGGTCCCGCTCTGCCCGGGCCCAGGTACCCCATTCAATGATGGCGACGCCGCCGAGGCGCAGGACGTGCTGCGCCTGCAACCACTGCAGCGCCTCTATGCTGTCGCGGGCCGCAGTGTCCCAGAGGTCGATGCCGAGGGCGTCCATCCACTCGTCAGGGGCATAGATGATGCCCCCGTGCTCGTTTGCCAGTTGTGCCGCGAGCGTGGACTTGCCCGTGCCGGGCAGGCCGCAGATGATGATCAGCCGGCCCGGGTTGCGCATATCAGAGCGCCAGGCTTCCCTCGAAGGTCACCGGTTCGCCGCTGCGCTCTGTCAGATTGCCGACGATGGAGGCGATTTCGCCGGCGGCGTTGAGCTGGTCGACGAGGGCCTGGGCGTCTTCGGGCGCCACGGCGACCAGCATGCCGACGCCGCAGTTGAAGGTGCGTAGCATCTCATGCTCAACGATGCCGCCGGTGCGCGACAGCCAGCCGAAGACCTTGGGCACGGTGATGGCCGGCAGGTTCACATGCGCGGCCAGATGGTCGGGCAGCACGCGAGGAATATTGTCGATGAAGCCGCCGCCGGTGATATGGGCCAGCGCCTTGATGGCCAGGCCCGCCTTGAGGGCGGCGAGCAGCGGCTTCACATAGATGCGGGTGGGGGTAAGGAGGGCTTCCGAGAGCGCCGTGCCGGGGGCGAAGGGCGCATCGGCGTCCCATGCCAGGCCCGAGACCTCGACGATCTTGCGGACCAGCGAATAGCCATTGGAATGGACGCCCGAGGAGGCGATGGCCACCAGCGTGTCGCCGGCGGCGATATCGGCGCGGGGCAGCAGGGTGCCGCGCTCGGCAGCGCCGACGGCAAAGCCGGCCAGGTCATAGTCATTGCCGTGGTACATGCCCGGCATCTCGGCGGTTTCGCCGCCGATCAGGGCGCAGCCGGCGAGGCGGCAGCCATCGGCGATGCCGGTAACGATGGCCGTGCCCTGGGCGACGTCGAGCTTGCCGGTGGCGAAGTAGTCGAGGAAGAACAGCGGCTCGGCGCCCTGGACGATGATGTCGTTGACGCACATGGCCACCAGGTCCTGCCCGATGGTGCCGTGATTGCCGGTATCGATGGCGATCTTGAGCTTGGTGCCGACGCCGTCGTTGGCCGCGACGAGCACGGGATCGGTGAAGCCGGCTGCCTTGAGATCGAACAGGCCGCCAAAGCCGCCGATCTCGCCATCGGCGCCCGAGCGGCGCGTGGAGCGCACGGCAGGTTTGATCGCTTCGACCAGCGCATTGCCAGCATCGATGTCGACTCCGGCCTGCTTGTATGACAGACCATTTGATGTCAGGTTTTTCGGATCGGACATGGGCCTCGGACCATCATGGGGAAAGCGTGCGGAAAGCTGACACCGGTCGACCAAGGCGGTTGCCAATTCCGGAGCCGGAAGCTATGCGGCCTGATAGCTTCTCCACCCCACATGCGCAAGGGCTGCCCGGCACCATGACCCTGAGAAATCAAGTGCTGATCTGGATCGCGTTCCTCGTGGTCATGATCGTGCTGCTTTGGCTGTTCCGCGGCATCCTGCTGCCCTTCGTGGTGGGCGCGGCCCTGGCCTATCTGCTCAATCCGCTCGTCAACCAGTTGCAGCGCTGGCATTTCAACCGGGGATGGGCCACGGCGGTGGTCCTGCTGGCGGTGATCACCATCTTTGTGGGCGTGTTCCTGATGTTCCTGCCGCTGGTGGGGCAGCAGATCATCGGCCTGATCCAGCGCCTGCCGGGTTATGTGACCTCGCTGCAGGGGCTGGTGACCGAATGGTCGCCACAAATCAACGAATGGCTGGGGCCGGAGCGCGCCGCGCAGTTCCAGACCTCGATTACCGAGCTGACGCGCCAGGCGCTGGGCTTTATCGCCACGTTGCCGGCCGAGCTGGTCAATATCGGCTATACGGGCGCTGCCGTGATCGGCGTCACGCTTGTGACCCCGGTGGTCGCCTTTTACCTGCTGCTCGACTGGGAGGGCATGGTGCGGGGCCTGCAGGGCCTGCTGCCACGCGACCACAAGCACGAGATCAACCGTATTCTCAGCGACATCGACAAATCCATGGCCGGGGTGATCCGCGGGCAGGGCGGTGTGCTGGTGATCGACGCGATCTTCTATGCCACCGCGCTCAGCCTCATCGGGCTCAACTTCGGTCTCGCCGTCGGGCTGATCAGCGGGCTGCTGAGCTTTGTGCCCTTCGTGGGCTTTGCCTTTGGTTTCTCGCTGTCGATCGGCATTGCCATCGTGCAGTTCTGGCCCAACTACTGGATGGTGGTGGCTGTCGCGGCGATCTTTCTGGGCTGGCAGTTCATCGAGGGCAATGTGCTCTATCCCAAGCTGGTGGGATCGAGCATCAACATCAATCCGGTGTGGCTGATGTTTGCGCTGCTGGCGTTCGGGGCGTTGTTCGGCTTTGTCGGCCTGTTGCTGGCCGTGCCGCTGGCCGCCATCGTGGGCGTGCTGGTGCGCTATGGCATCGGCAAGTACAAGGCGAGCACGCTCTATCTGGGCATCAATGGCGAGGTGCCCGCCCTCACCGATGCAAGCACTGCCAATGACCCTGCCGGCACGCCCTGAACCGGGCGATACAGCGCGACAGCTGGCGCTGGACCTGCAGCATACGCCCGCACAGGGGGAAGCCGACTTCCTGGTGGGCGACGGCAACCGGCTGGCGCATGCGCGCATCATGGCGTTTCCGCACTGGTCCGAGCCGCTGACCCTGCTGCTGGGCCCCGCTAAGGCAGGGAAATCGCATCTGTCGCGCATCTTTGCAGACCGCGCCGGAGCGGCCTACGCCGGGATCGATGCCTTGGAAACGCTGGCCATGGCCGGCGGGAACCAGCCGCTGATCGTGGAGGATGCGGACCGCCTGGGCTATGACGAGACCGGGCTGTTCCACCTGCTCAACCAATCCCTGCGTGATCGCCGGCCGATCCTGCTGACCGCGCGGGAAGAGGTTGCGCAATGGCCGCTGTCGACACAGGATGTGGTGTCGCGCGTGCGGCGCGCCACGGCCTTTACCCTGGAGATGACGGACGACATCCAATTGTCACAGATGTTCGTGAAGTTGTTCGGCGACCGTCAGGTCGCCGTGGACCCCAAGATCATCGCCTATCTGGTGGCGCGCATGGAGCGCTCGTCGGAAGAGGCCGTGCTGCTCGCCGACCTTATGGACCGGCTGGCGCTGGAGAAGGGGACCGCCGTGACCCGCAGCATTGCTGCACAGGCCCTTGATCGTCGCCGACGCGACCGCGGGGAGACGGACGACGAACAGGAGTGGGATAGTCAAGACGATGAATGACATGAGCGAGTTCTCCGAAGGCGACGCAGCGGTTCCCGATACCGAAGCCCTGCGCGCGAGCCCAGCGCGGTTCGTCAACCGCGAGGTGAGCTGGCTGCAGTTCAACATGCGCGTTCTGGAAGAGGCGGGAAACGCCAACCATCCGCTGCTGGAGCGCCTCCGTTTCGTCTCGATCTCGGCGAACAATCTCGATGAGTTCTTCATGGTGCGCGTGGCCGGGCTCAAGGGCCAGTTGCGCGCCGGCATGACCAAGCAGAGCGCTGACGGTCTCAGCCCGGCCGAACAGTTGGACGAGATAGCGACCCTGGCCCAGCATCTGCAGCTTGAACAGCAGGATCACTGGCAGGACCTGCGCGAGGAGCTGTTTGCGCAGAATGTGGTGATCCATGAGCAGGATGATCTGACGCCGGACCAGGTGAACTACCTGCAGAAGCTGTTCCGCGAGGAAATCTTCCCGGTGCTGACGCCAATCGCCGTGGACCCGGCGCATCCCTTCCCCTTCATTCCCAATCTGGGCCTGGCGCTGGCCTTTGAGCTCAAGCGGCCGGACTCGGACCTGCACCTGACCGCGCTGGTGCGCATTCCGGGCAATCTCGATCGCTTCATCCACCTGCCGAGCTCGCTGGTGTCAGAGGGGCGCAGCGAGGTGGTGACCATCGATACGCTGGTCAAGCTGTTCTTCCACAAGATGTTTCCCGGCCACGAAGTGGTCGGCTCGGGCGCCTTCCGCGTGATCCGCGACAGCGAAATCGAAATCGACGACGAAGCGGCCGACCTGGTGGTGGAGTTTGAAAGTGCCTTGCGGCAGCGGCGGCGCGGCCAGGTGATCCGTCTCGAGATCGAGAGCTCCATGCCGCGCGCCCTCAAGCGGCAGATCGGTGAACAGCTCGGCGTCAAGGAGTCGGAAGTCTTCGAGGTGCATGGCTTCCTCGGGCTGGCGGACGCCAGCAAGGTCTGCGAAGTCGACCGCCCGGACCTCAAGTTCACGCCCTATCATGCCCGGTTCCCAGAGCGGATTCGCGACTACAATGGCGACAGCTTCGCCGCCATTCGCGCCAAGGACATCCTGGTGCACCACCCGTTCGAGAGCTTTGACGTGGTGGCGCAGTTCTTGATGCAGGCGGCACGCGACCCCGACGTCGTGGCCATCAAGCAGACGCTCTATCGCACGTCGGCCGATAGCCCGATCATCAAGGCGCTGGTGCTGGCGGCGGAGGCCGGCAAGTCGGTGACCTGCCTGGTCGAGCTCAAGGCGCGCTTCGACGAAGAGGCCAATATCCGCTGGGCGCGCGACCTGGAACGGGCCGGTGCGCAGGTGGTGTTCGGCTTCATCGAGCTCAAGACCCATGCCAAGCTCAGCCAGGTGGTGCGGCGCGAAAAGGGCAAGCTGGTCAGCTACTGCCATATCGGCACGGGCAATTATCACCCGATCACCGCCAAGATTTATACCGACCTGAGCTATTTCACGATCGATCCGGCGATCACGCGCGACGTGGCGCGGGTGTTCAACTTCATCACCGGTTATGCACGACCGACCGAGCTCGAAACCATCGCGGTCTCGCCAGTGAACCTGCGGCAGACGCTGATCGACGATATTGCCCGCGAGGTGGAATTTGCCCGCAACGGGCAGCCGGCCAGCATCCTGCTCAAGATGAACTCGCTGGTCGATCCGCTGATCATCGATGCGCTCTATGACGCCAGCCAGGCGGGCGTGAAGGTGGATCTGATCGTGCGGGGCATCTGCTGCCTGCGCCCCGGCATCCCCGGCTTCTCGGACAATATTCGGGTGAAGTCGGTCGTCGGCCGGTTCCTCGAGCACAGCCGCATCTATTGCTTTGGCAATGGCGAGGCCATGCCCAACCGACGCGCCAAGGTCTATATTTCCTCAGCCGACCTGATGGGCCGGAACCTGGACGGCCGCGTCGAGGTGATGGTGCCCATTCTCAACAACACCGTGCATAAGCAGATCCTGGATCGGATTCTGGTTGCCTATCTGCGTGACAACCAGCAGAGCTGGGAAGTGTTGCCGGACGGCAGCTCACACCGTATCCGCGCGGCGGAGGGCGAAGAGCCCTTCAACGCGCATGACTACTTCATGACCAATCCCTCGCTGTCCGGTCGCGGCAGCGCCGGGTTGGTCGAAGCGGACGAGGGCTAGGGTTGAATAAATTCTGGGGCGTCGATGCCGATCCGACGGCGCAGGGCCGCATCAAGGGCGCCAAGCCCGTGGCCGTGCTTGATATCGGGTCCAACTCGGTGCGTCTGGTGGTCTATGAGCGGCATGCCCGCGCGCTGACCCCGCTCTACAACGAAAAATCCGCCTGCGCCCTCGGGCGCGGCGTGGGGCAGACGGGCCGGCTGGCTGACGCCAACGTGGCCCAGGCACTCAACGCCATCAAGCGATTTGCCCTGGTGTGCCGCATGATGCGGGTGGGCAAGGTATTCGTGCTGGCAACGTCGGCCGTGCGCGATGCCGCCAACCGCGAAGAATTCGTCGGCGCCGTGGAATCGGTGATGGGCAGCAAGGTGCAGGTGCTCACCGGCGAGCAGGAAGCGCACTACGCCGCGCTGGGCGCCGTGGCGGGCATATTGGGCTTTTCCGGCTTCGTCGGAGACCTCGGCGGCGGCAGCCTCGAGCTCTCGCGGATCACCAATGGCGCCGACACCGACGGATGTTCGTTCGAGCTGGGCGTCATCCGCCTGCAGGACGATAGCGGCGGTTCTGCCGAACGGGCCGCGGCCATGGTGCGCGAACGGCTGGCGGGAACCTCGCTCAAGGACCTGGCCAAGGGCGCATCATTTGCCGCCATCGGTGGCACCTGGCGTTCGCTGGCGAAAATCCACCAGGTGATGACGAAATACCCGCTGCACATGGTGCAGCACTATGTGGTGCCTGCAGAGGACATGATCGCCTTCTGCAACGAAATCGTCGCGGCGGGCTCGCTCAAATCCTACCCGGGTTCGGCTCATGCCAGCTCGTCTCGTCGCGAATTGGTGCCGTTCGGCGCGGCGGTGATGGCCGAGGTGCTCAAGGCCGGGCAATTCAGGGATGTGGTGTTCTCGGCACTCGGGGTGCGCGAGGGCTATCTCTACGGCATGCTGGATGCGCGCGAGCAATCCATCGATCCGCTGATCCAGGGGGCCGAGGAGCTTTCGGTGTTGCGGTCGCGCTCCCCGGCACATGCCGGCGACCTGATCGGCTTTACCAGCCAGTTTCTCGAAGCCAGCGGCATCGCGGAGAGCGATGAGCAGGGTCGGCTGCGGCTGGTGGCGTGCCTGCTGTCGGATATCGGCTGGCGGGCGCATCCGGACTATCGCGGCGCGCAGAGCGTGGATTCGATCGCCTATGGCTCGCTCAGCGGCATCGACCATCCCGCCCGCACCTTCCTGGCGCAGACCATTGCCATTCGCTACGACGGGCTCAAGAGCAAGACGGCGGCAGCGCTGGTTGACCTGGGCACACCGGCGCAGACCGAGCGGGCGCGGCTGCTGGGGGCGCTGTTCCGCGTCGCCTATCCGATGACGGCGGCCATGCCGGGAATCCTGCCACGCATCCGCTTCGAGCTGGATGGCGGCACGATCAAGCTGGTGCTGCCGGCCGATCTCACCTTTCTCAATGGTGAGCATCTGCAGAATCGCTTCGACAGCCTGGCTGGCGTGGCCGGCTTCAAATCCGCCGAAATCGTAGTGGCCTAGCGCAAACCCCAGGGTATGCCCGGCAACCCCGAGGGGGTGCCCGGAGCCGCCTATTCGGCGGCTTCGGGTAGCTTGACCTCGAACTGCACGATGCCCTTGCGGGTGGCGGCCAGGCCAATGCGCCCGTGCTTGATGGCCAGGGCCTTGTCGCCGAACAGCTTGCGCCGCCAGCCATGCAGGGCCGGCACGTCGGCTTCGTCATCCAGCACCAGGGCATCGATGTCGTCGGAGGTGGCCAGGATCCGGGCGGCGACGCCATGTTCCTCGGCGACGGACTTCAACAGAACGCGGATCAGGTCACCCACGGCACCCTTTGGCGATGGGCCGCGGTACCGCTCGGGCATGGAGGGCAGTTCTGCCTTGGTGAGGCTCTCGACCTGCTTGAGCAGGCCGATGATCTCGGCGGCGGCACTGCTGCGGCCAAAACCGCGCGGCACGGCCCGCAGCTTTTCGAAGGCATCGGGGGTCAGCGGGCGCTGCACGGCCAGTTCGGACAGCACATCATCCTTGATGATGCGGCTGCGGGGCTGGTCGGTGTCCTGCGCGCGCTGTTCGCGCCAGGCAGCCAGCGCCTTGAGGGCGGCCAGGTCGCGCGGGCGATTGATCTTCATCTTGAGCCGTTCCCAGGCCTTGTCGGGCTGGACGATGTAGGTGTCGATGCTGCGCAGGACGGTCAGCTCGTCTTCCACCCAATCGCCGCGACGGGTCGCGGCAACCTGCTTGCGCAGTTCGCGATAGATGTCGCGCAGATGGGTCACGTCGGCGATGGCGTAGAGGCGCTGCTTCTCGGTGAGCGGGCGCGCCGACCAGTCGGTGAAGCGGCTGGACTTGTCGAGTTCGACGCCGGTAATCGAGCGCACCAGATTGTCGTAGGACACGCTGTCGCCGAAGCCGCAGACGCTGGCGGCAATCTGGGTGTCGAAGATATTGGCCGGCACCTTGCCCGTGGCCTTGACGAAAATCTCGATGTCCTGCCGGGCGGCGTGGAACACCTTGACCACGTCGGGATTGGCCAGGAGGTCGTAGAAGGGGGTGAGATCAAAGCCGGGGACCAGCGGATCGATCAGCACGGCCTCGTCGTCGGTGGCGACCTGGATCAGACAGAGCTTGGGCCAATAGGTGGTCTCCCGCAGGAATTCCGTATCCACCGTGACAAAATCGAATTTGGCCGCGCGTTCGCAGAATTGGGCGAGCACGTCTGTGGAAACGATGAGGTCCATGCGTCTGTCCGTCTCAAAATAGTCACGATTGTTCCTAGCAGGTGCGTTCGGTGCACTCCAGAACGGATTTCCCTGTATTGTATATGGCTTAGCCGCTGGCGCGCGCCGATCGGGTCCCGTGCCGGCTTCACCTTGACAATCTTGGCCTCGCGTGCGCTTTTCCGGCCCAAGATTCCGGCCTTTTTTCAGAGCTTTTGACATGACCGAACATCGCTACCGCTCGCACACCTGCGGGGCACTGACCGCCAAGGAGGCCGGCCAGACCGTCCGCCTGAGCGGGTGGGTTCATCGTATCCGTGACCATGGCGGGCTGCTGTTTATCGATCTGCGCGACCATTACGGCCTCACCCAGGTGGTGGTCGATCCCGATTCGCCGGCCTTTTCGGCGGTGGAGAAGGTGCGCTCGGAATGGGTGATCCGCATCGATGGCGAGGTGAAGCTGCGCGACGCCGCTGCCGTGAACCCGAACCTGAGCACCGGTGCCATTGAGGTGTTCATCCGCGAGATCGAAGTGCTGTCGGCGGCCAAGGAATTGCCGCTGCCGGTGTTCGGCGACCAGGAATATCCCGAGGACGTGCGCCTGACCTATCGCTTCGTCGACCTGCGCCGCGAAAAGCTGCATGCCAATATCGTCAAGCGGACCAAGATCATCGGCGCAATGCGCCAGCGCATGGGCGAGGCCGGCTTTGCCGAATACTCCACCCCGATCCTGACGGCGTCTTCGCCGGAAGGCGCGCGCGACTTCCTGGTGCCGAGCCGTATTCATCCCGGCAAGTTCTTCGCGCTGCCGCAGGCGCCGCAGCAGTACAAGCAGCTGCTGATGGTGGCTGGCTTTGACCGCTATTTCCAGATCGCGCCGTGTTTCCGCGACGAAGACCCGCGTGCCGATCGCCTGCCGGGCGAGTTCTACCAGCTTGACCTGGAAATGAGCTTTGTGACGCAGGAAGACATCTGGAACACGATGACGCCAATCATCACCGGCATCTTCGAGCAGTTCGCCGATGGCAAGCGCGTAACCAAGGAGTGGCCGCGCATTCCCTATGACACGGCCATCCGCAAGTATGGCTCGGACAAGCCGGACCTGCGCAACCCCATCGAGATGCAGGCCGTGACCGAGCATTTTGCCGGTTCGGGCTTCAAGGTGTTTGCCAGCCAGATCGAGGCCGATGCCAAGGTGGAAGTCTGGGCGATTCCGGCCAAGAACAAGGCCGGCGCCGAGCCGATCGGTCGCGCGTTCTGCGACCGCATGAACGCCTGGGCGCAGGGCGAGGGCCAGCCGGGCCTGGGCTATATCTTCTTCAAGGACGGGCAGGGCAGTGGCCCCATCGCCAAGAACATCGGCGAGGAGCGTACGGCGGCCCTCAAGGCCCAGCTGGGCCTCGATGACGGCGACGCCGTGTTCTTTGTCTGCGGTCGCCCCGAGAAGTTCTACAAGTTCGCCGGCGAGGCTCGCACCAAGGCCGGTACCGATCTCGGCCTGGTGGACACTGAGCAGTTTGCCCTGTGCTGGATCGTGGACTTTCCGTTCTACGAGTGGAGCGAAGAGGAAAAGCGCGTGGACTTTGCGCACAACCCCTTCTCCATGCCGCAGGGCGGGATCGACGCGCTCAACAGCCAGGACCCGCTGACCATCAAGGCCTATCAGTATGATGCGGTCTGCAATGGCTATGAGATCGCTTCCGGCTCGATCCGTAACCAGCTGCCCGACACCATGGTCAAGGCGTTCGAGCTGACCGGCAAGAGCCGCGCCGAGGTCGAGGAGCAGTTCGGTGGTCTCTACCGCGCGTTCCAGTATGGCGCCCCGCCGCATGGCGGCGCCGCATTCGGCGTGGATCGCATCGTGATGCTGCTGTGTGGCGTGCAGAACCTGCGCGAGATCACGGCCTTCCCGATGAACCAGCAGGCCGAAGACCTGCTGATGGGCGCGCCCAGCCCGGCTTCGGCCAAGCAGCTGCGCGAGCTCAGCATCCGGCTGAACGTGCAGGACAAATAGTCCGCCTCCAGGCGGGTCAAGGACTTCTACACAAGGCGGTCACCTCATCGGTGGCCGCCTTTTCCTTTGGCCGGGGGAGTGGTTTATGAGGGTTAACCAGCATTAATGATCCGTTAAATGCTGATTGATACCGATAGGTGTGTTGTCGCCCATTCGGATTCGCAAAGTTGAAGTCCCGATACTCCCATATCCTGATGCTGCTCGGCGCCATCCTGGCGTTCGTGCCGATCTTGAGTGTGGACTTTTTGCTCGATGCCTATGTGCGCATGCGAGAGAAAATCGATGCTTCTCAATATGTAGCGGCGATTTCTTCACAGATTGATGCTGCATCGACCGACGCCATGTCGTCGCTGCGCCAGGTCCTGGCGGATAGTCCGTCGCTGTGTACGCCGACCTTTGTGGCCAATGTCCAGGTGGCCATCGAATCCAGTCTCAATATGAAGCAGGTGCTCGTTGAGAATGCCGATGGCGTCCAGTATTGCGACGCTTTCGGGCGGACGGTGCAATATTCGCCACTGTCTGAGAGCCTGCCGGTTCCGGGCCGGACGGAATCGCTGACGGTCGTGAAATATGCAGACATGACCATGCCGGTGCTCAAGCTGACGCAGGCGTTTGGCGAAACGCGGCGCGTGTCGGCCTTCCTGCCGGTGATGAGCCAGAACACGGCGACGATGGAGCAGGGGCTTGATGCCGGTGCCATGGTGAGGGTGAGCCTGACCAATGGGACGCCGATCCTGACCCTGGGTGACCCGGGCGCCTTTGACCGGCGCGAAATCGACGCCGATTTCATTTCTGCAGACAGCTTTGCCGGTGCCCTCCCGGTCAAGGTTGAGTACGCGGTGCCCTTTGCCATCGTGCGGGCGGGCTTCGCCGATCTGGATGTGAGCTTCACCATCGTGGCGTGCCTGATGAGCGCCGCCTTCCTGGTGCTGGCGCTGCACTATGTGCGGCGCTCGCGGGTGCCGGCGTTCGATCTGGAACGCGCCATCGCCCGTGGCGAGATCAAGCCCTATTATCAGCCGGTGATCAATCTGCGCACCGGCGCGCTGGTCGGCTGCGAAGTGCTGGCCCGCTGGGAAAAGAAGAACGGCAAGATCGTGCCGCCCGGCGCCTTCATCGACTATGCGGAAGTGACGGGCCTGGCCATTCCGATGACGCTGTCGATGATGCAGCAGGTCAAGGCCGATCTGGGCGACCTGTGCACGATGATGCCGGACATGAAGGTGGCCATCAATCTGTTCGAGGGGCATTTCCGCGACGACAGCATCGTGGAAGACGTCCAGGCCATCTTCGGCAATTCCGCCATCTCCTATCGCCAGCTGGTGTTCGAGATCACCGAGCGGCACCCCGTGGGCAATTCGGCCGTGGCCAACAGTGTCATCGCCGGGTTGCATGCCCTTGGCTCGCGCCTGGCCATGGACGATGCCGGTACCGGCCACTCCAACCTGGCCTATCTCGGCACGCTGGGCATCGACATCATCAAGATCGACCGCATCTTCGTGGACATGATCAAGCCCGAGACCACTCAGGTGCCGGTGCTGGACGGGCTGATCGCTATGGCCAAGGACCTCGATTGCGAGATCGTGGCCGAAGGGGTCGAGACCGAAGCACAGGCCATCTATCTGCGTGCCCGCGGCGTGCTGCAGGCCCAGGGCTACATCTTCGCCCCCGCGCTCAAGGTCGATGCCTTCCGTGAACTGGCCGTCGCGCTGCATGCCACGCAGGCCCCGCGCCAGCGAATTGAGGCCGTGGTGGCGAGCGCCGCGTGAGCATTGCGACTTTAGTTGCAAGCCCCCGGGGGATTTGACCCTTTTCATTGCCCGGAAATGGTGGCACGAACGCGGTCCCGTACGTGAAATGCACAGTGTTGAGTGCAGCCGGGAGAGGAGGCTGAAGTGTCCAGCGACATCAACGAACAGCGGAAGGCCCTGCGCGAAGCGGCGCTGCATTTCCACGAGTTCCCCAAGCCCGGCAAGCTCGAGATCCAGCCGACCAAGCCGCTCGGCAATCAGCGCGACCTGGCGCTGGCCTATTCGCCGGGCGTTGCTGCGCCCTGTGAGGAAATCGCTGCCAATCCGGACGCCGTAGCCCGCTATACCTCGCGCCAGAACCTGGTTGCTGTGATCTCCAATGGCACCGCCGTGCTGGGCCTGGGCAATATCGGCGCCCTGGCCTCCAAGCCGGTGATGGAGGGCAAGGCCGTCCTGTTCAAGAAGTTCGCGGGCATCGATGTGTTCGATCTGGAGATCGACGAGATCAATCCGCAGAAGTTCATCGATGCCGTGGCGCCACTGTGGCCGACCTTTGGCGGCATCAACCTGGAAGACATCCGGGCTCCGGACTGTTTCGAGATCGAGGAAGCGCTGCGCGAGCGCATGCCCATTCCGGTGTTCCACGACGACCAGCACGGCACGGCGATCATCGTGGGTGCCGCTGTTCTCAATGGGCTGGAACTCAAGGGCAAGCGCATCGAGGACGTCAAGATCTGTGCGTCGGGGGCAGGGGCCGCAGCCATTGCCTGCCTCAACGTGCTGGTGGCACTTGGCGCGAAACACGAAAACATCTGGGTGGCCGACAAGGATGGCCTGGTCACGCACAAGCGCAATGACGTCAACGACAAATGGCGCGGCCAGTTCCGCCGCGAAAGCGACGCGACCACGCTGGCCGAGGTGATCGAGGGCGCCGATATTTTCCTGGGCCTGTCTGCAGCCGGCGCTCTGAAGCCGGAAATGCTGACCAAGATGGCGCCCAAGCCGCTGATCCTGGCGCTGGCCAACCCCAATCCCGAAATCATGCCGGAGGTGGCCAAGGCCACCCGCCCGGACGCCATGGTGTGCACGGGCCGGTCGGACTTCCCCAACCAGGTCAACAACGTGCTTTGCTTCCCCTTCATCTTCCGGGGCGCGCTCGACGTGGGCGCGACCACGATCAACGAAGAGATGAAGCTGGCGGCCGTGCGGGCCATTGCCAAGCTGGCGCATGAGCCAGGGCTGGAAGTGTCGCCCTCGGGCGCGCCGGCGGTCTATGGGCCCGACCACATCATTCCCAATCCGTTTGACCAGCGGCTGATCCTGCGCATTGCACCGGCCGTGGCGCGCGCCGCCATGGAATCAGGCGTCGCCAAGAACCCGATCACCGACTGGGCGGCCTATCTCGATAGCCTCAACCGCTTCGTCTTCCGCTCTGGCCTGGTCATGAAGCCGATCATCGATCGGGCGCAGGGGCAGAACAAGCGCATCGCCTTTGCCGATGGCGAGGACGAACGCGTTCTGCGCGCCACCCAGGTGCTGCTGGAAGAAAAGATCGCGCGGCCAATCCTCATCGGCCGCCCGTCGGTGATCGAATCGCGCATCGAGCGCTTCGGCCTGAGCCTGACGCCGGGCCGGGACTTCGAGGTGATCAATCCGGACGATGATCCGCGCTACCGCGACTATGTCAGCCTGTTCCACTCGCTGGTGGGCCGCGACGGCGTGACGCCCGATACCGCCCGGCAGGTGGTGCGCACCAATACCACGGTCATCGGCGCCCTGGCCGTCAAGCGCGGCGAGGCCGATGCGCTGATCTGCGGCTTGCAGGGTCGCTTCATCAAGCATGTACGCGACATCCGCTCGATCATCGGGCTTCAGGATGGCGTCACGGACGTGTCGGCGCTGTCGATGCTGATCATGCCGCGCGGCGCCTTCTTCCTGGCCGACACCTATGTGAACATCGACCCGACACCCGACGAGATCGTGGGCATCACGCTCAAGGCGCGCGACAGCCTCAAGCGCTTCAATATCGAGGCCAAGGTGGCGCTGCTGAGCTATTCCAACCTCGGCTCGCGCGATGGCGACAGCGCCTACAAAATGCGCGAGGTCTACAAGCGGCTCAAGTCGGTGGCGCCCGAGATGATCGTCGAAGGCGAAATGCAGGGCGATCTGGCGCTCAACCAGATGCTGCGCGAGCGCTATGTGCCCGACTCGCCGCTGAGCGGGGAAGCCAATCTGTTGATTTTCCCGAATCTGGACGCGGCGAACCTGTCGATGACGCTGCTCAAGGAAATGAACAATGCCCTTTCGGTGGGGCCGATCCTGATGGGGCCGCGGGCACCAGCGCATATCCTTGCGCCCTCCACGACCAGCCGCGGTATCGTCAACATGGCGGCCATTGCCGCCGCCGAGGCCGTGGGCAGCGAAGGCTGATCGTCGGGTCATTTCTGCACAGATTACGCATGCGCGGTCCCGCTTTCCGCGCATGTGCCGGGCGGTTCATGTCGGGCTTTTCAACGCCCCCAGAAATAAGTGCGCCTGCGGATTTTTTCATTGCAATCAGACCTGGCCAGGCGCTTAAGATTCTGACGGAGTGGTCCGAGTTGATGTGCTGCAGTGGACAGGCTGATCAAAGAACTGAGTGTACGCTTCGATCCAAGGCCTCGCCTGGATTGGCTCACCGGGCTGCGGCTGCCCATCATCGTGCTGCTGGCCATCGCCAGCTGGCTGGTGTTCATCGCCATCGGTGTGGGACTGTTCCTGCTGGTCCGGCAATTTCTGTAGCGATGACAGCGTGATCGAACAGGCGGCGCCAGCCGGGATCGCAACGCCGCGTTAAGCAGTGCAATGGCATAGTTGGCTATCCTAATCCGGTTGCTCCATGCCCACCCGTCTCAAACGACCTGCGCTCTGGCGTCCCCTGGCTCTGACCGTTGCCCTGCTGGGTTTCCAGGGCTATCTGGGCTTTTCCGCCATCGGTGGACAGTTTGGCATCGAGAGTCGGACGCAGATCATGCTGGATATCGACCAGCTCAAGGCCAAGTCGGCGGCGCTGCAGGCCGAGATCGATGCCTATCGCCACCGTGCGACGCTGATGGACCCGCGGCGGCTCGATCCGGATATCGTCACCGAGCGTGCCAGGGCGCTGCTCAACATGGCCAATGCCGACGACATGCTGGTCATGGTCGATCCGAGTACCGGTCAACCACTTTCCGGTAAATTCAACGAATTAGCCGCAGATCAGTTAAACGCAATTATCGCTGCAGATTCAATTCTCTAGCGCGTATTTTGCGCTGAGCTGTGGCATTGCTTTGCTGCGTTTGCTTGCGCTATAGTGTCGATATGTGGCCATGTTGGCACTAGCGGCAATTCCATTCCGATGCGGAGCGTTCTCTATGGCGCGTAAGGCTGTGGCCACCAAGGCCAAGACGCAATCCAATATCCCCCAGTTCAGCCCTGAGCAGGAGCTCGAAGCCTATCGCGAAATGCTGCTGATCCGGCGTTTCGAAGAAAAGGCTGGCCAGATGTATGGCATGGGCCTGATCGGCGGCTTCTGCCACCTCTATATCGGCCAGGAAGCGGTGGTGACGGGTGTCACCATGGCCTCCGAGAAGGGCAAGGATGCCCAGATCACCGGCTATCGTGACCACGGCCACATGCTGGTGATGGGCCTGGATCCCAAGGGTGTGATGGCCGAGCTGACCGGTCGCCAGGGCGGGCTCAGCCGCGGCAAGGGCGGCTCGATGCACATGTTCTCCAATGAACACCGCTTCTATGGCGGCAACGGCATCGTGGGTGCGCAGGTTTCGCTGGGCACCGGGCTAGCCTTCGCTTCGAAGTACAAGGGCGACGGCTCGGTGAGCCTGGCCTATTTCGGCGACGGCGCGGCCAACCAGGGCCAGGTCTACGAGAGCTTCAACATGGCCAAGCTGTGGAAGCTGCCGGTCGTGTTCATCATCGAAAACAACAAATATGCCATGGGCACCTCGATCGAGCGCGCTGCCGCGACGACCGATTTCTCCATGCGCGGTGCCTCGTTCGATATTCCGGGCGAGCAGGTCGACGGCATGGACGTGCGCATGGTCTATGATGCTGCCCAGCGCGCCATCGAGCATGCCCGCTCGGGCAAGGGCCCCTATATCCTCGAGATGCTGACCTATCGCTATCGCGGCCACTCGATGTCCGACCCGGCGAAGTATCGCTCCAAGGACGAAGTGACCAAGTATCGCCAGGAGCGCGACCCGATCGAGCAGGTCAAGGCGCGGCTGCTGGAATCGGGTGCCCAGAGCGAGGAATCGCTCAAGGCGATCGAGAACGAGATCCGGGCCATCGTCACCGAGGCGGCTGACTTTGCCACCAATGATGCCGAGCCCGATCCCAAAGAGCTCTGGACCGACATCACCATCAGCGCCTGAGGGGCCTGTCCATGACCGTGCTGCTGGGCGTGATTGCCGTCTTTGCCATCCTGTCGCTGGTCGTCGCGATCACGCAGGCGCGGGCGGTCATCCGACTGGCGCCGGCCAGTGCCGAAGTCGGTCCGTTCATGGTGCTGGGCTGGTGGAAGTTCGCCAAGCTCGATGCCAAGGCCGGACCGGCGGCGGCGACAAACCTGCAGATCTACAAGCGCGCCACGATTGCCTTTGTGGTGCTGGTGCTGCTGGGCGTGATGCTCAGCGGCTGGATGGTCAGCCAGAGCGAGGGCGAGCAGCCCGTCGCAAGCCTGGATGGCGTCATCCTCATGCCACTGGCCGATGCCAACAAGATTGCCTTCAATACTGACCTTCGCCGCGTGGCCAGCATGCCCGGCGCTACACTTCTGGAGAGCTGATATGCCCCAAATCCTGATGCCCGCGCTGTCGCCCACGATGGAAGAGGGCAAGCTGAGCAAATGGCTGGTCAAGGTCGGGGACACCGTGTCGCCCGGCGATGTGCTGGCCGAGATCGAGACCGACAAGGCCACCATGGAAGTGGAATCGGTCGATAGCGGCGTGGTCAAGGAAATCCTGGTCGAGGAAGGCACCGAGGGGGTGAAGGTCAACACACCCATCGCCCTGGTGCTGGCCGAAGGCGAAAGCGCCGGCGAGAGCAAGCCGCAGCCGGCTGAAGCCAGCGAGAGCGCGGCGCCTGCTGCTGCTGCCAGCGCGCCCGCCGAGGCCAAGGCGCCGGCGGCTGCCGAGGCGCCCAAGTTTGTCGCGCAGGACGATCCGGACCTGCCTGAGGGCGTCGAAATGGTCGAGATGACCGTGCGCCAGGCGCTGAACGAGGCCATGGCCGAGGAACTGCGCCGCGACAAGGACGTCTTCGTGATGGGCGAGGAGGTTGCCGAATATCAGGGCGCCTACAAGATCACCCAGAACCTGCTGCAGGAATTCGGCCCCGAGCGCATCATTGATACGCCGATCACCGAGCATGGCTTTGCCGGCCTGGCCGTTGGCGCGGCCTTTGCCGGCCTCAAGCCGATCGTGGAGTTCATGACATGGAACTTTGCCATGCAGGCGATCGACCAGATCATCAACTCGGCGGCCAAGCAGCTCTATATGTCCGGTGGCCAGGTTACGGCGCCCATGGTGTTCCGCGGCCCCAATGGCGCGGCCGCCCGCGTGGGTGCCCAGCACAGCCAGGACTATTCGGCATGGTACAGCCATGTGCCGGGCCTGACCGTCATCGCGCCCTATAGCGCAGCCGACGCCAAGGGCCTGCTCAAGGCTGCCATCCGCTCGCCCAATCCGGTTGTGTTCCTCGAGAACGAAATTCTCTATGGCTCGACCGGCCTTGTTCCCAAGGTGGACGATTTCGTGCTGCCGATCGGCAAGGCGCGCATTGCGCGCAAGGGCGCTGATGTCACCATCGTGTCGTTCTCGATGGGTATGCGCTACGCCACCCAGGCTACCGAGAAGCTGGTTGCTGCCGGCGTTGACGTGGAACTGATCGACCTGCGTACGCTGCGCCCGCTCGACAGCGACACCGTGATCGCCTCGGTCAAGAAGACCGGGCGCCTGGTGACGGTGGAAGAGGGCTGGCCGCAGGGCGGCATCGGTTCGGAACTGTCCGCCCGCGTGATGGAACAGGCCTTCGACTATCTCGATGCGCCGGTGATGCGCGTGACCGGCAAGGATGTGCCCATGCCCTATGCCGCCAACCTTGAAAAGCTGGCGCTGCCCAACGTTGATGAAGTGATCGCGGCGGTCAATGCCGTGACCTATCGCTCGTAAGGAGAACCGGGATGCCAATCGATATCACCATGCCGGCGCTCTCTCCGACGATGGAAGAGGGCAAGCTCGCCAAATGGCACGTCAAGGAAGGCGACAGCGTCTCCTCCGGTGACGTGATTGCCGAGATCGAGACCGACAAGGCCACGATGGAAGTCGAGGCCGTGGACGAAGGCAAGATCGGCAAGATCGTGGTTGCCGAAGGCACCGAGAATGTGAAGGTCAATGCCGTGATCGCGGTCCTGCTGCAGGATGGCGAGAGCGCCGGCGACATGTCCGCACCCAAGGCTGAGGCGAAAGCCGAGGCGCCAAAGGCGGAAGCGCCCAAGGCTGACGCCGGGGCCGTCAAGGAAGCCAATGCGGCAACGCAAACCGCGCCCACGGCAAAGGCGGACCCCGCGCCCGCCAGCAACAGCAATTCGGGTTCGAGCGCACCGGCTGCGGCACCTGCGCCGGCCAAGTCGGGCGGTGACAAGGTATTCGCTTCGCCACTGGCACGCCGTATGGCCAAGGACGCCGGCATTGATGTCGCCGCCATTTCCGGCTCCGGCCCCAAGGGCCGCGTGATCAAGGCCGACGTGGAAGCCGCCAAGTCCGGCAAGACGCCGCTCAAGGCGTCTGCCCCTGCCGCCGGTGCTTCGGCTGCGCCCGCTGGTGCTGCCATGGCTGGTGGCATGAGCAAGGCCCAGGTTCTGGCGCTGTTCGAAGAAGGCAGCTACGAGCTCGTGCCCAATGACGGCATGCGCAAGGTGGTGGCCGCGCGCCTGACCGAGTCCAAGCAGACGGTGCCGCATTTCTACCTGACACTCGATTGCCAGATCGATGCGCTGATGGCCGCCCGCGAGCAGATCAATGCGTCTGCGCCCAAGGGCAAGGATGGCAAGCCGGCCTACAAGCTCTCGGTCAATGATTTCATCATGAAGGCCTGGGCGGTGGCGCTGCAGCGGGTGCCGCTGGCCAATGCCACCTGGGCTGGTGACAGCATTCTCTATCACAAGCGCAGCGACGTGGCCGTGGCCGTCTCGGTGCCTGGTGGGCTGTTCACGCCGGTGGTCAAGAGCTGTGACACCAAGAGCCTGCGCGAGATTTCCGACGAGGTGAAGGATCTGGCCACACGCGCCAAGTCCAAGAAGCTCGCCCCGCATGAATATCAGGGCGGCGCCTCCTCGGTCAGCAATCTGGGCATGTTCGGCATCAAGCACTTTGCCGCCGTCATCAACCCGCCGCATGGCACGATCCTGGCCGTGGGTGCGGGCGAAGAGCGCGTCTATCCCGAGAACGGGCAGATCAAGATCGGCCAGTTCATGACCGTGACGCTGAGCTGCGATCACCGTGCCGTCGATGGTGCGCTCGGCGCAGAGCTGCTGGGTGTGTTCAAGGGCCTGATCGAAAATCCCGTGATGATGCTGGCCTAAGGGGCAGGGCGCCATGAAGACCATTCTCGCTTACGGCGACAGCCTCACCTTCGGAGCCAATCCGTCGGGTGGGGCGCGCCATGCCTATGAGGATCGCTGGCCGACGGCGCTGGAAAAGGGCCTGGGCGGCAAGGCGCGGGTGATTGCCGAGGGTCTTGGCGGTCGCACGACGGTGTCGGACGACTGGTATGCCAATGCCGACCGCAATGGCGCGCGCATCCTGCCGACGCTGCTCGAAAGCCACGGGCCGCTCGACATGGTCATCATCATGCTGGGCACCAATGACCTCAAGCCGGCCATCTGTGGCTCGGCGCTCGAGGCCTCGTTCGGCATGCGCCGGCTGGTGCAGATCATCCGTGGCCATGCCGCCGGACGCAATGAACCGGCGCCCGAGATCGTCCTTGTCGCGCCGCCTTTGCTCTGTGACAGCGACAATGCCGACATGATGGGCCATTTCGGCGGGCTGGCGCATGGGCTGGAACAGTCCAGCCAGTTTGCCGCCCACTATGCCCGACGGGCGCAGGAGTGGAACACCGGGTTCTTTGATGCCGCGACCGTGGCCAAGGCGGACCCGCAGGACGGTGTCCACCTGGACGCCGCCAATACACGCGCGATCGGCGAGGGGCTCGTGCCGGTCGTCAAATCCATGCTGGCAATCTAGGCCGGCTCCATAGACTTTCTGGAGGCCCAAATGGCTGACCAATATGATCTTCTCGTCATCGGCGCCGGCCCCGGCGGCTATGTTGCCGCCATCCGCGGCGCGCAGCTGGGCATGAAGGTGGGCATTATCGAGCGCGAGCACATGGCGGGCATCTGCTCGAACTGGGGCTGCATCCCGACCAAGGCACTGCTGCGCTCGGCCGAAATCTATGGCCACATGAGCCATGCCAAGGACTATGGCCTGACGGCGGACAAGTTCGGCTTCGACATCGACGGCGTGGTCAAGCGCAGCCGCGCCATCGCGGCGCAGATGAACAATGGCGTCCAATTCCTGATGAAGAAGAACAAGGTCGACATCATCTGGGGCGAGGCGGTCATCACCAAGCCCGGCGAGGTCAAGGTCGCGCCGACCAAGAAGACCATCCAGCAGCCGCAGGTGCCGCCGCCCAAGAATGCCCTGGGCGAAGGTACCTACAAGGCCAAGAACATCATCATCGCCACCGGCGCGCGCCCGCGCGTGCTGCCCGGCATCGAGCCGGATGGCGACAAGATCTGGACCTATTTCGAGGCGATGAAGCCGGCTGCCATGCCCAAGAGCCTGGTGGTGATGGGTTCGGGCGCAATCGGCGTCGAATTCGCCTCGTTCTACCGCTCCATGGGCGCCGAGGTGACCATCATCGAGCTGTTGCCGCAGATCATGCCGGTGGAAGACGCCGAGATCTCGGCGCTGGCCCGCAAGCGGCTGGAAAAGCGCGGCATCAAGATCCTGACCGACACCAAGGTGGAAAAGGTCGAAAAGACCGCCGCAGGCGTGACCGCCCATGTGGTGCTCAAGGATGGCAGCAAGCAGCAGATTTCGGGCGACAAGCTGATCTCGGCCGTGGGCGTGCAGTGCAATATCGAAGGGCTGGGCCTTGAGACCGTTGGGGTCAAGACCGAGCGCGGCGCCATTGTCATCGATAGCTATGGCAAGACCAGCGTGGACGGCATCTGGGCTATCGGCGACGTCGCCGGCCCGCCGATGCTGGCGCACAAGGCCGAGCACGAGGCTGTCATCACCGTCGAGAAGATCGCCGGCATGAAGGTGCACGGGCTTGACAAGACCAAGGTCCCCGGCTGCACCTATTGCGAGCCGCAGGTGGCCAGCGTCGGCCTTACCGAGGCCAAGGCCAAGGAAGCCGGGCGCGAGATCAAGGTGGGGCGCTTCCCCTTCGTGGGCAATGGCAAGGCCATTGCGTTGGGCGAACCCGACGGTCTGGTCAAGACCATCTTCGACGCCAAGACCGGCGAGCTGCTGGGCGCGCACATGGTGGGCGCCGAGGTGACCGAGCTGATCCAGGGCTTTGTGGTGGCCATGAACCTTGAGACCACCGAGGAGGAACTGATCCACACGATTTTCCCGCATCCCACGCTCAGCGAGACGATGAAGGAAAGCGTGCTGGACGCCTATGGCCGCGCGCTGAATATCTAGGACGGCCCAGAGGACGGTTGTGCACAGCCCGTGCACAGCTTTTCCACAGGCTATCCCCAAGATCTCCACAGGGGACGGGCTGCGCCCCCTGAGCAAAAACCTGATGCAGCCTGGGGGTTGCCGGTGGTTTTCCCCAATGTTCCCACAGTTGGCTGCATGGGTATGTGGACAAGTCGGCCGGGTTGATCCGGCCGCTCGGGCGGCATGAGCCGACCGGATCGCAAACCCAGGCCAAGGAGACGGACCATGAGTGTTGGAATGCAGGAATTGCTGATTTTTCTCGGTATCGGGCTGGTCGCCGGCTGGCTGGCCGGGCTGATCCTGGGCGGCGGCGGTCTGCTGCGCAATCTGATCGTTGGCGTGATCGGCGCCTTTGTCGGCGGCTGGCTGCTGTCGGCGCTCAATATCTCGCTGCCGATCGGCAACGTGCTGGTGAGCCAGATCATCACCGCCACCATCGGCGCCATTGTGGTGATCGCGGTGGCCCGGGTCATCGCGCGCTAGCGGGCGCCCCTTGAAGGTCCGGCTCTGCCGGGCGATATGTCACGCCAAGCGTGGAAGGCAGGAAGCAAGTGGTCACACTGATCGACACAGCAGCATCCCGGCCCCGGCACCCCGAAAAGGTGAACCGGCCGGAGAGCGTGGTGTTGCGCAAGCCCGACTGGATCCGGGTCAAGGCACCGGGCTCGCCGGTGTACAAGGAAACCCAGGAGATCGTGCGCCAGAACGGTCTGGTGACGGTGTGCGAAGAGGCCGGCTGCCCCAATATCGGGGAGTGCTGGAGCAAGAAGCACGCGACCATGATGATCATGGGCGAGATCTGCACCCGCGCCTGCGCCTTCTGCAACGTGCGGACCGGCATGCCTGGCCCGCTCGATCCGGCCGAGCCGGAAAAGGTCGCCCGTGCCGTCCAGCAACTCGGCCTCGAGCATGTGGTGATCACCTCGGTGGACCGCGATGACCTGGCCGATGGCGGGGCGCAGCATTTCGCCGATGTGATCCTGGCCATAAGGGCGCAGAACCCCAAGACCACCATCGAAATCCTGACGCCGGACTTCCTGCGCAAGGAAGGCGCGCTGGAGATCGTTGTCGCGGCCAAGCCGGATGTGTTCAACCACAACCTCGAAACCGTGCCGTCGAACTATCTCAAGGTGCGGCCGGGTGCCCGCTATTTCCACTCGATCCGCCTGCTGCAGCGGGTCAAGGAGCTGGACCCCACCATGTTCACCAAGTCGGGCATCATGGTCGGGCTGGGCGAGGAGCGGAACGAAGTGCTGGCGCTGATGGACGATCTGCGCACCGCGGACGTCGATTTCCTGACCATCGGGCAGTATCTGCAGCCGACCAAGAAGCACACGCCGCTGATCCGCTTCGTGACGCCGGAAGAGTTCAAGTCCTATGCCACCGTAGCGACGGCCAAGGGCTTCTCGCTGGTGTCGTCGAGCCCGCTGACGCGCTCGTCGCATCATGCCGGCGAGGATTTTGCGGCCCTCAAGGCGGCGCGCATGGCCAAGCTCGGTCACTAGGCATTGTGCTGAGGGGCAAGCTGCCGCCGGACGGAAGAAAGCCAGAAGCCTGAGACCATGAATCGATTCTTCGAGCGGCATGTGCCGCATCTGCCCCAGCGCATGTTCGAAATCGTCGACGACTTGGCGGACTATCCGCGCTTCGTGCCCAACTGCAAGGCCATGGTGGTCCGCGATGACCCGGCCTCGCGCGACGGACGGGTGAAGCTGGCAACGATGACGCTCTATTTCGGACCAATCACCCAGGCCTACACCAGCCGGGTGACGAGTGACCCCAACGCGCTGACCATCGCCGCCAAGGCAGTCGATGGTCCGTTTGCCTATCTCGATAGTCTCTGGCGCTTCGAGGCGGAGGGCATGGGCACGCGGGTGCGCTTCGAGATCGACTTCAAGATCTCCAACCCGTTCATCGCCGCCATTGCCGAGCCGGCCTTTGCCGCCAAGCAGGACGAGATCATGCAGGCCTTTGCCGACGAGGCCGACCGGCGCTTCGGCGCCTAGCGGCGGCTGACGGATCGGTCTTTTGGTTCAGGATTGTTCCTGATATGTTCTCGATGGAATCGAGGGCAGAATGATCCGCAAACTTGAATGTGTCTGTATCCCGACCAAGGACGTGGCTGCGTCCGAGGCCTTCTATGTGTCGTTGGGGCTGCGGCGCAGCTGGATCATTGAGCGCAGCCTGCCCAATGGGGCCGTCTGGACGTTGCTCGGGCTCAAATTCGCCGATGCGGCCAGTTCCGAGCTGGTGCTGAGCGATAATCCCGACGTCAATTTCACCGAGATCGAGCTGGCGGTCGATGATGTGCGCGCCAGTTTCGCTGAGATCAGCAAGATGCCCGGCGTCAGCTGGATCCGCGAACCCTTTGCCACCGAATCCGGTCATGTGGCGGTGATGCTGGCGCCGGACGGCAATGTGTTCGTGCTGGTCGGCGCCTAGCCGCCCAGCGGCTGGCACAAGGGCAGGGGCCGGGCCCCGCCGGCAGGCGTCGACGGGGGCCGACAGATGCGTTCAGGCCTTGCTGCCCTTGAGCACTTCGATGACCAGATCGAGCGCGGCCTCGACGCTGGCGGCGCGGATGGCGTCGCGGCCGAGGTCGCCAAAGCGATGCTCGATGACGACGGTGGCCAGTTCGGACGACACCGCGACATAGACCAGGCCCACAGGTTTTTTCTCCGAGCCGCCATCGGGGCCGGCGATGCCGGTGACCGCCACGGCATAGTCGGCATGGGCGGTGTTGCGGGCGCCATCGGCCATGGCGCGGGCGACCTGGTTGCTGACCGCACCATAGTCGCGGATCAGCCGGGCCTGCACATGGATCATGCGCGACTTGGCGGTGTCGGCATAGGTGATGAAACCGCCATAGAAGGCCGAGGACGAGCCGGGCACGTCGGTGAGCGCGGCAGCGATCATGCCGCCGGTGCAGCTCTCGGCGGTGACGATGTTGCGATTGACCTCGGTGAGCAGGTCGATGACCTGCCGCGCCTTGTCGGTGGCTTTTGCTGCGGGTTTGGCGATCATGACTCCACCCTCGGCACTTCTACGCTTGCACTTGCCATTGCCACGATACCTTCCTCCCGCCCGGTAAACCCGAGCTTCTCGCTTGTCGTTGCCTTGATCGCGATCCTTGCTGGCGCGATGTTGAGTGTCTCGGCGATGACCGCGCGCATGGCCGCGACATGTGGACTGACTTTCGGCCCTTCGCAGACGATTGTCACGTCCAGATTGACGATGCGCCCCCCCGCCTGGCCGATCAAATCACCGGCATGCTTGAGAAAGATGGTTGAGGCCGCGCCTTTCCACTGCATGTCGGACGGCGGGAAGTGGACGCCGATGTCCCCGGCGCCGATGCTGCCATAGAGCGCATCGGTCAGGGCATGCAGGGCCACGTCGGAATCGGAGTGGCCATTGAGGGCATGGTGATAGGGAATGCGCACGCCACCCAGCCAGACGTGATCGCCAGGCACGAAGGCATGCACGTCAAAGCCGGTGCCGATGCGGGTTTCCATGAGACTGTCTCCGGACAGGATGCGTTCGGCGCGGGCAAAGTCCGGACTGAACGTGAGCTTGATATTGTCGGGATCGCCCATGGTCATGGCGACACGTAGGCCGGCCCATTCGGCGATTTCGGCATCGTCGGTAAACTGGCGGCGCACGGTGCCGGCGCGCATATGGGCCGAGAAGATCTGACCGAAGCGGAAGCCCTGGGGTGTCTGGGCGGCGGCAAGCTGGTTGCGGTCCTCGGTGGTGGCGACATGGCGACCATCGAGCGTTCGCTTGATGGTGTCGGTGACCGGCAGAGCGGGCAGGGCGCCGTCATATTGATCGAGCAGGGCGATGACGTCGCCAATCAGTTGCGGGCTGGCGAAGGGCCGCGCGGCGTCGTGGATCAGCACGCGGTCTGGCCGCATCGGCGCCAGGGCCTTGAGCCCTTCGAGTACCGAGGCCTGGCGGCTGTCGCCGCCGATCACCGGCGGCAAGAGGCGTGGATCGTCCAGCCCCAGGGCGGCATAGCGCGCCTGATGGTCGGCATGGATGACCGTGAGGATGGTGGTGACCTGTGGCAGCGCCTGGAAGGCGGCCACGGTATGGGCCAGCATGGGCTTGCCCGCCAGGAGGCGATACTGCTTTGGATCGGGGCTGCCATCGGTGCTGGCGCGCTCGCCCTTACCGGCGGCGACGATGATGACGGCAATGGATTTTTGACGCATGGACGAAGCAAACTCGGACGTGAAACCGTCATGTCATCGTGGTCTAGCGCTGCCCAAGTCATGCGGCAAGGGCAGGGCTGCCCGCGCGGGATTGTCACCAGATAAGGGATTGCACCGGCAGCGGTTTTGACTATTGTGCAGGCATATTTTTAGGATTGACCATTTCTGGGGCATGTTTGTGTCGGTAGGTGCCTGCAAGTTGAGCATCGGGAGCCACTTCGTTGGCAATAGTGCTTTTCTCGCGCCAATGGCCGGGATCACCGACCGGCCGTTTCGCAAGCAGGCCGAGCGCTTTGGCGCGGGCATGGTGGTGTCAGAGATGATTGCCAGCAATGCGCTGGCTGTCGGCAATCACGAAATGGCCCGCAAGCTGGGGCGACCGGGACGCCTGCCGCATATGGTGCAACTGGCCGGCTGCGAGGCCGAATGGATGGCGCGCGGGGCGCGGATCGTGCATGACGCGGGCGCCGATATCATCGACATCAATTTCGGCTGCCCGGCCAAGCGGGTGACCAATGGCTATTCCGGGTCTGCGCTGATGCGCGTGCCTGACCATGCCATGACGCTGGTCGAGGCCGTGGTCAAGGCGACGCCGCTGCCGGTGACGGTCAAGATGCGGCTCGGCTGGGACGATGACAGTCTCAATGCCGCCGACATGGCGCGGCGGGCCGTCGACGCCGGGGTACAGATGATTACCGTGCATGGCCGCACCCGGCAGCAGTTCTACAAGGGCAGCGCCCGCTGGGAGCTGGTGCGCGCCGTGGTCGAGGCCGTGGACGTGCCGGTGGTGGTCAATGGCGATATTGTCGACCTCGCTGCGGCAAGGACCGCGCTGGCGCAGTCTGGCGCCGCCGCCGTGATGCTGGGGCGTGGCGCGCAGGGGCAGCCCTGGCTGGTAGGCCAGATCGGCGCCGGGCTCGATGGCAGGGCACCGCAGGCGGCGCCTGAGGGTGCAGAGCTCGTGGCCCTGGTGCGCGAGCACTATGAGGACATGCTGAGCGAATATGGCGTGGCCGTTGGCCTGCGCGCCGCCCGCAAGCATCTGGGCTGGTATGTCGATGCGGCGGGCATTGCCCTCGACAAGCCGATGCGCACCGTATTGCTCAATTCGGAAACACCCCAGGAGGTCATGGCGCTGATCGGCACCGTGTTCTCGGGCGACTACAAGGTGGCGGCATGACATCTGAACAGGCAAAGACCGCGCTGGCGCCGGCATCGACCACCGCCATTATCCAGGCTCTGCCGCAGCCGATCATCGTCTGCCGCGAAGACCGCCAGATCGTGTTCGTGAACTATGCCGCCGAGGCCTTCTTTGGCGCCTCGCTGAGCGTATTGACCCGCCAGCGGCTGGACGATCTCATCGCCTTTGGTTCGCCCATCATAAGCCTCGTTGAAACCGTGGTGCTGCGGCAGGCGCCGATGACCGAATATCGCGTGCGCGTCGGTTCCTCGCGCTTTGGTGACGAACGGGTGGCCGACGTCTTCGCCAGCCCGCTGTCTGACAGCCAGGGGCAGGTGGCCCTGCTGATCCAGGAACGCACCATGGCCGACAAGATCGACCGGCAGATGGTGTCACGCGGCGCGGCGCGCTCGGTGACGGGCCTGGCCTCCATGCTGGCCCATGAGATCAAGAACCCTCTCTCGGGCATCCGTGGCGCAGCGCAACTGCTGGAGCAGACCGTCAGCAGTGACGAGATCCCGCTGGCGCGGCTGATCCGCGAAGAGACGGACCGCATCGTGCATCTGCTCGACCGGGTGGAAGTGTTCGGCGACGAGCGCCCGATGGAGCGCGAGCCGATCAATATCCATGTGATCCTGGACCGGGTGAAGCTGCTGGCCCGCAATGGCGTGGCGCGCGGCGTCACCTTCTCGGAGGAATATGACCCCTCGCTGCCGCCGGTCTATGGCAACCGCGACCAACTCATCCAGGTGATCTTGAACTTGGTGAAGAACGCCTCGGAAGCCCTTGAAAGAACACAGAAACCTGAAATCAAGTTCTCGACGGCCTTCCGGCCCGGCATCCGCATCAGCGTGACCGGTGTCTCCGAGCGCATTTCGCTGCCGCTCGAGATCGTCATCGAGGACAATGGCCCGGGCGTGCCGCCCGACATCCTGCCGTTCCTGTTCGACCCCTTTGTCACCACCAAGCAGAATGGGTCCGGCCTCGGGCTGGCGCTGGTGGCCAAGATCGTGGGTGACCATGGCGGGGTGATCGATTGCGACAGCCGCCCCGGCCGCACGCGCTTCCGTATTTTGCTCCCCGTTGCGAGCGGGGCTTTCCAAGCCATCCAAGAAGAGGAAACGGCACCATGAGCCATGTCGTTCTGCTCGCCGATGACGACGCCGCCATCCGCATGGTGCTCAACCAGGCGCTGACCCGCGCCGGCTACGAGGTTCGCCCCACGGGCAATATCTCGACCATGTGGAACTGGGTCAGCCGCGGCGAAGGCGATATCCTGATCACCGACGTGGCCATGCCGGACGGCAATGCCTTTGAGGTGATGCCCAAGATCAAGAAGTTGCGCCCCGATCTGCCGATGATCGTGATGTCGGCGCAGAACACCTTCATGACCGCCATTCGCGCCTCGGAAGTGGGCGCCTATGAATATCTGCCCAAGCCCTTCGACATCACGGAAGTGCTCTCGGTGGTGGCCAGGGCCTTGGCCGATGCCAAAAAGCCCACCACGGCCGACCGCAAGGCCGAGGAGCCGGGCGAGACCATGCCGCTGGTGGGGCGCTCCACTGCCATGCAGGACATCTATCGCGCCCTGGCGCGGCTGATGCAGACCGATCTGACGGTGATGATCACCGGCGAGAGCGGCACCGGCAAGGAGCTGGTGGCGCGGGCGCTGCATGACTTCGGCAAGCGTCGCAATGGTCCGTTCGTGGCCATCAACATGGCCGCCATTCCGCGTGACCTGATCGAGGCCGAGCTGTTCGGCCATGAGAAGGGCGCCTTCACCGGCGCCAATACCCGCTCATCGGGTCGGTTCGAGCAGGCCGAGGGCGGCACGCTGTTCCTCGACGAGATCGGCGACATGCCCATGGACGCCCAGACGCGCCTGCTGCGCGTGTTGCAGGAGGGCGAATACACCATGGTGGGTGGTCGCAATGCCATCAAGACCAATGTGCGCATCGTTGCCGCGACCCACCGCGACCTCAGCCAGATGATCCGCCAGGGCCTGTTCCGCGAGGATCTCTACTACCGCCTCAATGTGGTGCCGATCCGCCTGCCGCCCCTGCGTGAGCGCGTGGACGACGTTGGCGATCTGGCGATGCACTTCCTCAAGGTGGCGCAGCGCGAGGGCGAACCGGTCAAGTCCATTTCGCCTGAAGCCATCAAGCTGATGCAGAACTACTCCTGGCCGGGCAACGTGCGCGAGCTGGAGAACCTGGTTCGGCGTCTCTCGGCCCTCTATGCCGACGAGAGCATTTCGGCCGAGATCGTCCAGAGCGAGCTCAACATTGCCGAACGGCCCAATACGCCTGGCGCGCCTGGGCCCGTGGACGTGTCCATGGCCGTCGAAACCCATGTGGGCCAGTTGCTGCGGGAATACGAGCCCAATCTGCCGCCAAATGGGCTCTATCAGCGGGTGATCGACAAGGTCGAGGCGCCGCTGATCGCCATGGCGCTCAACGCCTGTGGCGGCAACCAGATCAAGGCCGCGGACCTGCTGGGTCTCAACCGCAATACGCTGCGCAAGAAGATCCGCACGCACAGCATCGAGATCGTCAAGCATAGCCGGCGGAGCTAGGGCTGGATCGCCCTCGCGGCTTGTCGGGGCCCTTCGAGCGTAGCTCTACGGGTCTGATCGCCTGAAAACACGCCGCTGGCGTGTCTTTGTGGCATGGCCGCCGTGCTGCCCTTCGAGCGCAGCTCTTCGGGCCTAACGATCTCAAATCGCGCCACCGGCGCGATTTGGCGCGGTGCGCCGATCGTTAGTGTCACATTTTGGCAACAATTGTCTTGAAGGGTTGCCGGAATTGCGGCAGGTTCCAGCCCTTGTTGCTCGAAAGTGGAGTGGCCCGGGCCGCTAATGACTGAAACCGCGTTGATCGAAGGGGCCAAGCCGGCAGATCGGGCTGAACCCGCCTCCAGGCCGTCGCGCGCCGCGCGACTCGGCCCCAGCGGGACTGGTCCGTTGCGCGTGTTGGGTCTGGTGGTCGTGGTCGCGGCGGTGATCCTGTCGTCGATCTCGTTCCTGATTCTGTCGGGCACCACCAATATCGAGCCGTCCACCACGGTCTGGACGGTGATCTGGATTGTCACCGGCATCCTCGTCCTGCTGGTGATCGCCCTGGTGCTGACCGAGGCGACGCTGCTGATCCGCGCCCGCGTGAACAAGCAGGCTGGCGCCGGCATGCAGATCCGCATGGTGACCATGTTTGCCCTGGTGGCGGCCATTCCGGCGGCCATCGTGGCCGTGGTGGCCACGATCGCCCTCAACCAGGGCCTGGACCAATGGTTCTCCGAGCGCACCCGCGCCATGGTGGAAAGCTCGCGCCTGGTCGCGCGCTCCTATCTGCTGGAACACTCACAGGTGCTGCGCGACGACGTCATCTGGGTTGCCACGGAACTGGAGCAGGCGCGGCCGACCTATGACAGCGACCGAGAGCGCTTCCAGGGCATTCTGACGGCCCTGGCGGTCACCCGCTCGCTGCCCTTCACCTCGCTGGTCAATGCCAATGGCGAGACGCTGATGCGGGCGCAGATTGCGGTGCAGGGGGCCTATCCGCGCCTGCCCGATGGGATAACCGAGGGGCTGGTGGAGGGCATCCCGGCCGAAATCGCGCCGGGCCGGGTGAACCTGGTGGGCTCGGTGATCAAGCTGCGCGGCTATGACGACACCTATCTGTTCGTGGCGCGCCCGGTGGAAGCCGAAGTGCTCGAATATATGCGGCTGACTGACGAGAACATCACCGAATACCGGCAATACGCCTCCAACCGGCTGGTGTTCCAGATCACCTTCACCATCATGTATGTGGGCCTGGCCGTGGTGCTGCTGCTGGCCGCGCTGTGGATCGGCATTGCCCTGGCCAACCGCTTCGTCGACCCGATCCGTAACCTGATGATCGCCTCGACCCGGGTCAGCGGCGGCGATCTGGATGTGCAGGTGCCGGTGCGTGAAGGCAGCGGCGACCTGCGCGATCTATCGAATGTTTTCAATACGATGACGCGCCAGCTTAAGACGCAACGTGAAGCGCTTTTGGCCGCCAATGAGATGAATGAGAAGCGGCGCCAGTTCACCGAAGCCGTGGTGGAAGGCGTGTCGGCTGGCATTATCGGGCTTGATCCGTTCGGCACGGTCACCCTGGCCAATGCGCGGGCCTGCGAAATGCTGGGGCGCGACGAAATCGCCCTGATGGGCGAGCGGATCGAGGTGGTCATGCCGCAGCTGGCGCCCATTCTCGAACGCGCCCGCTCGGCCCGCCGGGGCCAGGTGCGCGACCAGATCGAGCTGGGCAATGAAGCCGACCGGCGCACCTATCAGGTGCAGCTGACCCGTGAAGGGTCGATCACGGAATCAAAGGGCTATGTGCTGACCTTCGACGACATCACCGATCTCGAGTCTGCGCAGCGCACCAGCGCCTGGGCCGATGTGGCGCGCCGCATCGCCCATGAAATCAAGAACCCGCTGACGCCTATCCAGCTTTCGGCCGAGCGGCTACGCCGCCGCTATGGATCCAAGCTGGAAGACGACCGCGAGGTTTTCGATAAATGTATCAACACCATCGTGCGCCAGGTGGGCGACATCGGCCGCATGGTCGATGAGTTCTCTGCCTTCGCGCGCATGCCCGAGGCGGCGCCCGACATTGCGGACCTGTCAGATACCGTGCGTCAGGCGGTGTTCCTCGAGAGCGTGCGCCTGCCGGAGATCACCATCGACACCCTGCTGCCCGATGAGCCGATCATTGCCTGGTTCGACAGCCGGCTGATCTCGCAGTCCCTCACCAATCTCATCAAGAACGCGGTTGAAGCCTTCGAGACCGTGGACCGCGCCGAGGGCATTGTGCCCACCATAAGGGTGGAGGGGCACATCGAAGGCAATCATGCGCGCATTTCGGTGTCCGACAACGGCAAGGGTTGGCCCAAGGACAATCGCCAGCGCCTGCTCGAACCCTATATGACCACCCGCGAGAAGGGGACCGGCCTTGGTCTGGCCATTGTGGCCAAGATTATCGAGCAGCACGGCGGCATCGTCGAGCTGGTCGACGCCGAGCCCGATCCCACCGGCCGCATCGGCGCCTGTGTGACCTTCACATTGCCGTTGCAATCGCCGACCAAGACAGCAGAGGCAGGGGAGGCAGCTCAGGCCGCTACCACCACCGCCCAACAGGAGGAGCCGCTCAACACAGCGGCGGTTCATAACTAATGGCACTCGACATTCTGATCATCGACGATGAAGACGATATCCGCGACCTGATCGCCGGCATCCTGGAGGATGAAGGCTATGAGGCGCGCCAGGCGCATGACGCCGACAGCGGGCTGAACGAAATTGCGCGGCGGCGGCCCAGCCTGGTGTTCCTCGACATCTGGATGCAGGGCTCGCGGCTGGACGGGCTGCAGCTCCTCGATGTGTTCCAGAGCCAGCACCCGGACATGCCGGTGGTGATGATCTCGGGCCATGGCAATGTCGAGACGGCCGTCTCGGCCATTCGCCGCGGCGCCTATGACTACATCGAAAAGCCGTTCAAGATTGACCGGCTGCTGCACATCACCCAGCGCGCCATGGAAGCCACGCGCCTGCGCACCGAAGTGGCCGAGCTCAAGGAACGCTCGGCGACCAAGAGCGCCGACATGGTCGGCACGTCACCGGCCTTGCAGGCGGTGCGTGGCATTATCGAGAAGTCGGCGCCGACCAATTCGCGCATCTTCATCTCCGGCCCGTCGGGCGCGGGCAAGGGCCTGGTGGCACGGCTAATCCACCAGCGCAGTCCGCGCGTTGAATCGCCGTTCGTGGAGATCAATGCCTCGCTTTACGCCCCCGAAGAAGTGCCGGTGGTGCTGTTTGGCCGCGAGGCCCGCGAGAAGAACGGCATCCTCAAGGTTGAGGTCGGCGCGCTGGAGAAGGCGCATGGCGGCACGCTCTACCTGTCGGAAGTGACGACGCTGCCGCAGCAAACGCAGGCGCTGCTGCTGCGCACGCTGGTGGAAAACCGCTTCAACCGCGTCGGTGGCACGCAGGCCGTGCCGATCGACGTGCGCATCATCGCGTCCAGTTCGCAGAATGTAGCCGCGCAGGTGGAATCGGGGGAGTTCCGGTCCGATCTCTTCCACCGGCTCTCCATTGTGCCGCTGCCGCTGACCCCGCTCAAGGAACGCCGCGAGGACGTGCCGCCGCTGGTTAATGTCTTCATCGAACAGGTGGCGCGGATGCATAATCTGCAGCGCCTGGTGGTGGGCGATGACGCCATGGCGGTGCTGCAGGCGCAGGAATGGCCGGGTAATGCCCGCCAGCTGCGCAATTCCATCGAGCGGCTGATGATCCTGATGAAGGACCAGCAGCCCGAAGATGGGTTGATCACGGCCACCATGCTGCCGTCCGACATTGGCGAGGTGCTGCCGACGGTAGGCGATACCGATGCTTCCGCTCACCTGATGAGCCTGCCGCTGCGCGAGGCCCGCGAGGTGTTCGAGCGACAGTATCTGCTCGCGCAGATCGAGCGCTTTGGCGGCAATATCTCGAAAACCGCAGAGTTCGTGGGCATGGAGCGCAGCGCCCTGCATCGCAAGATCAAGTCGCTGGGATTGTGATCTGATCCCATGCGAAAAAACGGGGCAGCCCTGCGGCTGCTTCGGGTAGGCACGAAAAACGAACTGTGCAATAGTCTTAATTGTGAACAAATCACATCGGCGCGGTCTGTGCGGCAGGTTCGGCGCCGACTGGCAGGCGAGCGCAGCCCGGCAGCGAAAAGCAATGCCGCAATAACGAGGCCAAAAATGCCCAGCGAAAAGCAGCAAAATCTCCAGGATTCCTTCCTCAACCATGTCCGCAAGCAGAAGGTTCCGGTCACGATCTTTCTCGTGAACGGCGTCAAGCTGCAGGGCGTCATCACCTGGTTCGACAATTTCTGCCTGCTGCTGCGCCGCGATGCGCAATCGCAGCTGGTCTACAAGCACGCCATTTCGACCATCATGCCTGGCGCGCCGATCCAGCTGTTCGATCCCGAACAGAACCACGATAGCGACTGACACCATATGAGTGAATTCGACGACGACGAGGCCGTCCAGCCGGGCGGCCGCAAGCCGTTCATCGACCAGCAAGCCCATCCGTATCGGGCCGGCGTCGTCGTGCCCGATGTGCGCGGCCATGTCTCCGGGCATGCAATCGAGGCGCGTCGCGACGAATTCGTCGGTCTAGCCAATGCCATCGGCCTCGATATCGCCTTTGTCGATGTGGTGAAGGTGCGCGAGATCAAGCCGGCCACCTTCATCGGTGGCGGCCATGCCGAGACGCTCAAGGGCAAGGTCAAGGCCGACAAGGTCGACCTGCTGCTTGTCGACGCGCAGCTGACCGCCATCCAGCAGCGCAATCTGGAAACCGAGACCGGGGCCAAGGTGCTCGATCGCACCGGGCTGATCCTGGAAATCTTCGGCGACCGCGCGGCAACCCGCGAAGGCGTGCTGCAGGTCGAGCTGGCGCATCTCAACTATCAGAAGGGGCGGCTCGTCCGCTCCTGGACCCACCTTGAACGCCAGCGCGGCAGCGGCGGCAGCGGCTTCATGGGTGGTCCCGGCGAAACGCAGATCGAAAGCGACCGCCGACAGATCATGGACCGGATCGTGCTGCTCGAAGACCGGCTCGACAAGGTCAAGAAGACCCGCGCGCAGCAGCGCCAGCAGCGGACCGGCACGCCCATCGTCGCCCTGGTGGGCTATACCAATGCCGGCAAGTCGAGCCTGTTCAACGCTCTGACCAAGGCTGAGGTGTTCGCCAAGGATCTGCTGTTCGCCACGCTCGACACCACCGTGCGCAAGCTCGAGCTGCCGCATGGCCGCGAGATCATGATCAGCGACACTGTGGGCTTTGTCGCCGACCTGCCGACCGACCTGGTCGCGGCCTTCCGGGCGACGCTGGAAGAGGTGCTGGACGCCGATGTGATCCTGCATGCCCGCGACGTGGCCAATCCTGACCACCTGGCCCAGGCGCATGACGTGCTCAAGGTGCTGGGTGATCTGGGCGTTTCGGCCGAGACCACGCCGATCATCGAGGTTTGGAACAAGATCGACCTGCTCGGCCAGCCCGAACTGGATCTGGACGACCGCCTGGCCGGCATTGCTCCGGCGGGCAAGGTCGCGGCGACCGTGCCGGTTTCGGCGGTGACGGGGCAGGGGATCGATGCCCTGCTGCTGGCCATCGAAACCGCGCTGGGCGAAAAGAGCCGCACCTATCACGTGCATGTGCCGCATAGCGCCGGGGCTGATATCGGCTGGCTGCATTCGCATGCCGAGGTGATCTCGCGTGACGAGCCCACAGAGACGGGCACCGGCTTTGTGGTGCGCATCGAGCCACGGCACAAAACGGCGTTCCTCGAACGCTTCAACGGCCGCATCGAAGGCTCGGACGCCTGAGCGGCCGCCAGGCCGTTGATGCTGGTCTGCAAAATGACGGTTTTCTGCGCTGCCGATCCTCAGGTGCCCAAACGTACGGTCCGGTGTTCGAAAGCCGCCATTTTTGACTCAGCCTGAATGACCCTTCGGCCACTCAGGCGTGCAATGCTGTCAGGCCTTGTCGGCCGCGCGGATCTCGTTCCAATAGCCATCCAGCCGCTCCAAGCCAGCCGTCGCGGGATCCAGCCCATCCTCGCGGCAGCGGGCCTCGACATGGTGGAAGCGCCGGGTGAACTTGAGATTGGCGTCGCGCAGCGCGCCCTCGGCGTCGACGCCTGCCTTGCGCGCCAGATTGGCCACGGCGAACAGCAGGTCGCCGATTTCCTCATGCACGGCGGCGGCGTTGCCACCGGCCTCGGCCTCGGCCACTTCAGCCAGTTCTTCCTCGACCTTGGCGCGCACGGCAGCGAGGTCCGGCCAGTCAAAGCCGACCTTGGCGGCGCGCTTGGTCAGCTTTTCCGCCCGGGCGAGGGCGGGCAGCACCTGGGGAACGTCGTCGAGCAATGAGGGTGTGCTGTCGCCCTTGCGCGCGGCCTTGGCGGCGCGTTCCTGCACCTTGATGGCTTCCCACTGGCCCTTGGCCATTGTGGCATTGCGCGCGGCTTCCTCGCCGAACACATGGGGATGGCGGCGGATGAGCTTTTCGGTGATGGCCTCTATGACATCGCCAATGTCGAAATAGCCGGCCTCGCTGGCCATCTGGGCGTGATAGATGGGCTGCAGCAGCAGGTCGCCCAGTTCCTCGCGCAGATCATCAAAATCCTCGCGCTCGATGGCGTCGGCGACCTCATAGGCCTCCTCAATGGTGTAGTGGCGGATGCTGGCGAAGTCCTGCTCGAGGTCCCAGGGGCAGCCGCCGACCGGATTGCGCAGCGCCGCCATGATCTCGATGAGGCGGGACAGGTCGCGGGAGGGCTGCATGGCGGGCTCACGGGTTGGAATCACTGCCCAAGCCTAGCGCGCCGGCAAAGGCAGAGTCGCCATTGTTGCCGGGTCTGTCGGGCAAATCTTGCCCACAGGCAGCATTGGCTGCAGCACAAGAGCGGGCAAAAGCCCGGAAATCCCGCCCTGCGCATGTGGCACGAGAATTGCTAAATCCCTCTCAGCAATCAACATTCGAGGGCAGAGGATGACGGAGATCAGTAGTGTTGGCGGAACATTGCTCAACCGGCTGTTCGCTTTGGCGGACAAGGACCGGGACGCAAAGGTGTCCGGCGCGGAAATGTCCGAGCTGCTCGATCAGGTGGGGCAGAAGGGCAAGCTTGAGCAGGTCATGGCAGCTCAGGATGCCGACAAGGATGGCGCGCTCAGCCTTGAGGAATGGCCCGGCAAGCTGCTGTCGAGCGATGTCATCGGCCAGCTTCTGACGGTTCAGGATAACAAGGCGATGAGCCCTGCGGCGCGGGCCGAACTGGCGCAACAGGCCAAGGACGCCTATTTCGCCCGGGTCGATGTGGACGGCAATGGGGTGCTGAACCGCGAGGAGATCGAAGCCGACAAGGTGATGAATCAGGCCAACTATCTCGACAATGGGGCACTACCCAATATCGCGGTGATGTTCCGGGAAGGGGCTGATCGCAACGCCATCACCAAGGATGATATCTTGGTGGCGCAGCGGCTGGACACGTCGGGCATGACGGCCATGCCCATCAAGCAGATTGCCGAAGAGGACATGACCGACGCGGAAAGGGAAATGATCCAGATCGCGAAGGAGGGGGCCGCCCGCAGTCCTGACGCCGGCATGCCTGCCGAGCCTGTCCCTGAGCCGGAGACGCCAGAGGCCATGCGGGCGCGCGTGAGCAGCGCTGAGTTTAGCGCGGCGCTGCTGAGCCGGTTGTTGGCCCAGTTTGGTGGCGCGACTGCGCCTGCACCGGATGTCGGCGACAGCGCTGGCTAGGGCAGGGGCGGTTGGCCGGCGTGGGGCCCTAGCCCAGCCGGCCATTGCGACGCATCAGCGCGATGAAGAACACGCCGCCGACGAGACCGGTGATAACGCCAATGGGCAGGTCCTGCGGCGGGATGATGACCCGCGCCACCATGTCAGCCAGCACCAGGAAGATGGCGCCGACCAGTGCCGAGAGCGGCAGCACGCGCCGATAGTCGCCGCCGATGGCCAGGCGCACCAGATGCGGGATCATCAGCCCGACAAAGGAAATGACGCCGGAAAAGGCCACGGCTGCGCCGGTGAGCAGGGCGCAGACGACAAAAATCAACAACCGGAAGCGCCCGGCGGGCAGACCAAGCGTAGTGGCGCTTTCATCGCCCAGCGTCATGGCATTGAGATTGCGCGCATTGACCAGCAGAACCGTGCCGCACAGAAGAAGGGCGGCGAGCGGGTAGGGCAGTTGCGCCCATTGCGCCAGGCCCAGGCCGCCCAGCATCCAGAAGATCACCGTATGGGCCGCACGCGGATCGCCCAGGAAGATGGCGAGGCTCCCCAGTGAGGTGATGACAAAGGAAATGGCTACCCCGGTCAGCACGAGGCGGCTGGCATTGGTGGCACCGGCGAAATTGGCAACCCCGACCACGAGAGCGGTGCTGAGCAGCGCGCCGCCAAAGGCGAACAGCGGCACGGTGACAAGGCCGAGGAACATGCCGGTGTGCAGCAGCACCAGAATGGCGCCCAGCGCCGCGCCCGAGGACACGCCCAGCAGATGCGGGTCGGCAAGCGGATTGCGCGTCACTGACTGCAGCGCGGCGCCAACGACGGCGAGGCTCGCGCCGACCGTGGCGCCCAGCAGGACACGGGGCAGGCGCACCTCCCAGACGATATTGTCGCGGCCGGCCGACCAGTCCGGCGTGATGCTGCCGGGAAACACATGGCTGGCCACCACGCGCCAGACCATGTCGGGCGGAATGGCAATGGCACCGACGCTGATCGCCAGCATGGCGACCAGCAACAGCAGAAGCAGCAAGCCGGCAATGGCGAGCGGCAGGTTGTGGATCAGGGCGTGGCGTGGCCCGTCGACGAGGTGCTTGTGCGACATTGGTGTGGCGGGCCGGCGCGAAGCCGGCCCTGATCTCCGTCAGGCCGGATGGAAAGCGGCGGCAAGGCGCTTGATGGCCTCGATATTGCGTGGACCGGGCGTCGCCTCGACATAGTCGAGCACGACGAAGCGGTCGTTGACCACGGCGGGAATGGCCGAGAAGGCCGGGTTGGACTTGAGGAAATCGATCTTCTGATCGGCTGTGACATCGCCATAGTTGACGATGACGATGACGTCGGGATTGCGCTCGATGACCGGCTCCCAGCCGATGCTGACCCAGCTCGATGGCACATCGTCCATGATATTGCGGCCGCCGGCGGCCTCGATCAGCGCCGTGGGAATGCCAAAGCGTCCGGCAGTGAAGGGCTTGTCTTCGCCGGAGTCATAGACAAAGACCGCTGGCGGCGTGCCGCTGGTGTCGAGCGTGGCAGTGAAATTGGCCAGTTCCTGGCGATAGCCGGACACGAGGGTCTCGGCCTTTTCGGCCACGCCGAAGATGCGGCCGAGGTTCCGCAGATCGGCATAGAGATCGTCCATGGATGCCTTGGGCTTGTCCATGATGTGGATGCAGCTCTCGGTCAGCTCATAGACGGCGATGCCGAAGGGTGCGAGCGTCTCTGGCGTCACTTCGCCCCCGACCTTCATGCCGTAGTTCCAGCCAGCAAAGTAGAAATCGGCATCGGCGCCGAGCAGGACTTCCTTGCTGGGATAATCCGGCGACAGCTCGGGCAGGGCGGCGACACCCTGGCGCAGCCGCTCGTCCAGGGTTTTCCAGTCCGACACACCGGTGTAGCCCGCCATATGGTCGGTCAGGCCCAGGGCCAGCATCATCTCGGTGAGGTTGACGTCGTTGGAGATGGCGCGCTGGGGTGCCGCGTCAAAGGTCACCTCGCGGTTACAGCTCTTCACCGTCACGGGAAAGCCAGAAGCCATGGTCAGCGGTACGGGCAGGGCGCAGGCCAAAAGGGCAGAGGCCATCAAAAGGGGCAAAACGCGCATCAAAATCTCCTAAATCTCTGAATTATCGCGGTGAAAGGAAAAGCGGGGCCGGCCGGTGGCCGGATGGCTGTCGACGGCGGTCTCGACGGCAAAGGTTTGGCGGATCGCCCGGGGTGTCAGCACATCGAGTGGCGCGCCGAACTGGGCCTGGCGGCCCTGATCAAGCAGCAGCACGCGATCGGCATGGGCGGCGGCCAGCGCAAGGTCATGCAGCGACACCACCACCGTTGTCGGCAATGCGGCGAGCAGCGCCAGCACATCGAGTTGGTGGCGGATGTCGAGATGGTTGGTGGGTTCGTCGAGGATCAGCAGGTCGGGCTTCTGCACCAGTGCCCGGGCAATCATCACGCGCTGCTTTTCGCCGCCGGAGAGCGAGGCAAAATCGCGAGGCGCCAGTGTGGTAAGTTGCATCAGCGCCAGCGCATCCTCAACGGGCTCGTAGGCCGGGGCGCCAAAGCGCTGCTGATGCGGCGTCAGGCCAAGCTCGACGATCTCGGCGACGCTGAGCCCAAAGTCGGACGCCGATTCCTGCAATACGGTGGCGACGCGGCGGGCGAGGGCCCTGGGCTGGGTCTCCCAGATATCAGCGCCATCGAGCAGCACGCGGCCCATCGTGGGGCGATGATAGCGATAGAGGCAGCGCAAAAGGCTGGATTTTCCGGCGCCATTGGGGCCGATCACGGCCAGCATGGCACCGGGCTCGACAACGAAATTTAGGTCGGCAATGATCGGCTGGTGGCCCCTCGGGCCCCAGCTCAGCCTGTCGACAGTCAGTCGGGCCGGATTATCGCCGACGAGTCGTCGCGCCAGATCCATCGCGTGGCTCCGCCAATGGGCAGGGCGGTGCGAAAGAACCGATCAGGCAGAATGCTGCGATGTGGTGGTCGTCGAGCGCCATCGTTGTTCCCCTCGGCACACCCCGGCCGGGTTTCATGGATGTCGATGGCAGGTCTCCTGGCTCGCGGGTCGCAGCGCTTCCAACCTTCCCAGCCCATAAAGGCCAGTGGTGTCCTGGAAGAGCTCACCGCTTACAGTTGCGGGGGCAGCCACGGTTTTGCGCCCTGATGGGTACGTCGCACCGTGTTCCCTTTTAATCCCCGTTGGCAATCGACCGCCGAGGAACCTTCAACGCGAGTGATAAAGCGCAGCGGACAGAGTCGTGTCAATGGCGGATCAGGCGCGTGGTTGGGGGGAGCTCCGGATAGACCTGCGTCTGGGGAATTGCCGCTTGCCAACGTGTTGGCGTTTGCAGCGCCAGGCAGCACAGGTAGATCGAGGGAGGGCAAACACAGCAGCGAATAGTCCAACACAAGCCGCTATCTGTAATTCGCATAATATATATTATGGAACTTTTGTGGATGGGAAAGCGGCTGATTTGCTGAGGTTTGGCGGTTGAGCGGCCTTTTGAACGTGCCGAATGCGGTTTTCCGCATCTTGCTGTGCAAAATGCCCCTGGCAAGTCCGTTGTTCGTCCTCCGGCCCGTTGTCGTCCACTTCAGTCGTGCAGTACGGCGCCCGGCCAGACACCAGAGCTGTGCCGTTGGCAGACGCCACGCTCGATGCCGCGCAGCGTGCGGATTGCAAGCTCGACGTCGTGCCGCAGCATTGTGCGCCGCTGGCAGACGTCTGATCGCTGCGATGGCCGTCTGGCTTTTCAGCACCCACCAGTCAGCGTGCCCGCAAAAGGCGTCGCCTCTGTACGCAACGTGCGGCCAATGCCATGCGCCTGCAATCTGTCCGACCTATTGTCCTACGGGACATCATTGCGGTTGCGCCGCGCTGTCCAGATGACCACCCTGAGCCTGGGGATTCTTGTCCGGCACGGTGTGCAAGAATCCGATGGACAATTTTGACCAATTGGTCAAAGTATTGTTGTCGGCATGGGCATGGAGGATGGCAATGCGCTTCGGATACAAGGCGTCGGCGGAACAGTTCGCGCCCACCAAACTGCTCAATTTTGCCGTCGAAGCTGAACAAGCTGGCTTTGACTCGGTCTTCGTCAGCGACCATTTCCAGCCCTGGAAGCACACCGATGGCCATGCGCCATTTGCGCCGTCCTGGATGGCTGCCGTGCTGGCGCGCACCGAGCGCGTCGTGCTGGGCACCTCGGTTCTGACGCCGACCTTTCGGTTACATCCATCGGTTGTTGCGCATGCCTTCGGCACGTTGGGCGCCATGTTCCCCAATCGCGTGATACTGGGCGTCGGTACGGGTGAATCACTCAATGAAGTGCCGTCCACAGGCATGGTCTGGCCCGAACTCAAGGAGCGGTCGGCGCGGCTGCGCGAGGCCGTGGCGCTGATCCGCCAGCTGTGGAGCGAGGATCGCGTCAGCTTCGAGGGCGAGTTCTACAAGACGCAGAACGCAACCATCTATGACAAGCCCGACGAGATGGTGCCGATCTATCTGGCGGCCGGCGGGCCGCTCAATGCCAAATATGCCGGTCGCGCCGGCGACGGCTTCATCTGCACGTCCGGCAAGGGCGCCGAGCTCTATGTCGACCAGCTGCTGCCCAATGTGGCGCTGGGCCGGCAGGAATCCCCGCTGGCGGACAAGCCGTTCGAGCGCATGATCGAAGTGAAAGTCTCCTACGATCCTGATCCGGAAGTGGCGCTGAACAACACCCGCGGCTGGGCGGCGCTGTCGCTGTCGGCCGAGGAAAAGCACTCGGTGGAAGATCCCGAGGAAATGGAACGGCTGGCTGCGGCGCTGCCCATCGAGCGCATTGCCAAGCGCTGGATTGTCTCGAGCGACCCGGACGAGCATGTCGCCGCGATCAAGACCTATATCGATTATGGCTTTGATCACCTGGTGTTCCATGCGCCCGGTGATGACCAGAGCCGGTTCCTCCAGCTTTACGCGCGCGATATCCTGCCGCGCCTCAAGGCGCTCTAGCGCCGGGAACAGGCCCCCTGCCCCATCTGCCAGCCACGCACGGACGATTGCCAATGAGTTTGCCACGCTTTTCCGTCTGGGGCCTGACCGGACTGCCCGAAATCGCGGCCGGCGATGATCTGGTCTCGATGATTGCCGATGCTGTGGCGCGTCAGGCGCTTGAGGATGCCGAGAGCGCCTTGCGCGACGGCGATATTCTGGTGGTCACCAGCAAGATTGTCTCCAAGGCCGAGGGACGCCAGGTGCCGGTTGCCGATCGGGATAAGGCCATTGCGCTTGATACCGTGCGCGTGGTGGCCGAGCGCGTGCATCCGGGTGGCGTGACGCAGATCGTCGAGACCCGCCAGGGCCTGGTGATGGCTGCCGCCGGCATCGATACCTCCAATGTGCCCGACGGCGTGGCGCTGCGCCTGCCTGAGGATCCCGATCTCTCCGCGCGCCAGCTCTGCGCCGGCCTGCGGGACGCGCTCGGCCTGCGACTGGGCATCATCATCACCGACACCTTCGGGCGCCCCTGGCGCGTCGGGCAGACCGATGTGGCGATCGGCGCTGCCGGTGTCATCGTCACCGACGACATGCGCGGCGGCGTCGATGCCAATGGCAGGCCGCTGCAGGTGACCATAACCGTGCTGGCCGATGAGCTGGCTGGCGCCGCAGACCTGGTCAAGGGCAAGGCCAGCGGCATTCCGGTCGCCATTGTGCGCGGGCTGGACCGGCTGGTGGTCGATATCGACGCGCCCGGCGCCCGCACGCTGGTGCGCTCGGTGGAAGATGACATGTTCCGCTTTGGCTCCGCCGAGGCCTATCGCCTGGGCTATGCCGCCGCCCAGGCAGAGAGGCGCGACGATGCGCCGGCCGTTTCCCCACCCCAAGCCCAGCATCAGGATTGATTCCATGCGCGCCTCCCGTGCCCTTTTAGCCCTTGCTCTCGCCGCGTTGACGAGCACAGCCGCATTAGCCGAGACCAGCTATCCGCTGACCGTCGACAATTGCGGCGTGTCGGTCAGTTTCGCCGCCGCGCCCAAGCGCGTGGTGACGATAAAGTCGTCCACCACCGAAATGCTGCTGGCCCTGGGCCTGGCCGACCGCATCGTCGGCGTCGGCTTCCAGGACGATCCGGCGCCCGAGCCCTGGACCGCTACTGCTGCCGGCTTGCCCGTGCTGGCCGACAAGGTGCCATCCCAGGAAGTGGTGCTCGAGGCCGAGCCCGACCTGGTCTATGGCGGTTGGGAGAGCAATTTTGCCGCCGATGGCGCCGGTGAACGGCAGAGCCTGATGGATCTCGGCGTTGCCAGCTATGTCGCGCCTGCCGCTTGCCGTTCGATCAAGCCGGCCAAGCTGACCTTTGATGGCGTCTTTGCCGAGATTGCCGAGATCGGCACCATTTTTGACGCCAGCGCTGCGGCCGACACCCTGATCGCAGAACAACGCACGGCCCTGGGCGGTGTCACCGCCGATACGCGCGGGCTCACCGCCGTGTGGTATTCCTCGGGCACCAAGGCGCCCTATGTCGGCGCCGGCAGCAATGCCCCGGCCATGATCATGGAGGCGCTCGGCCTTACCAATATCTTCGCCGATGTCGATGACGGCTGGTTCGCCAGCAGCTGGGAAGCCATAGTCGATGCCAATCCCGATGTGATCGTGCTGGTCGATGCCGCCTGGAACTCGGCCGCGCAGAAGAAGAAGCTGCTGGCGGAAAACCCGGTCACCAGCAAGCTCGATGCCGTGGTCAACCAGCGCTACCTCGTGGTGCCCTTCCCGGCCTCGGAAGCCGGTGTGCGCAATGTGCCCGCCACCGTCGACATGGCGGCGCAGCTGGCCGCGCTGACCTTTACGCCGTGAGCCTGAACCGGGGTCCGCAACGTGCGCTGAATGGCGCCTTGTGGGCGCTGCTGGCCCTGAGCCTGGTGTTGGCGGTGACCCTTGGTCCCGCCGACATCGCTGCCACCGAGGTGTGGCAGACCATTGCCCATCATCTGGGCCTGCCCGGCGAGGTGCCGGTGACGCGGTTGCGCGACGCCATCATCTGGGATCTGCGCCTGCCGCGCGTGCTGGTCGCGGCCGGCATTGGTGCGGGGCTGGCACTCTGCGGCGCAATCATGCAGGCGCTGACGCGCAATCCGCTGGCTGATCCGTACCTCCTCGGCCTTTCCTCCGGCGCGGCTTTGGGCGCGGTTGTCTTCCTCCTGATCGGCGCGGCGCTGCTGATGCCGTTGGGCGCCTTTGCTGGTGCCGGAGCGGCCATGGCGCTGACGCTGCTGATCACCAGACTGCTCGGCGGCGCCACGCCGTCGCGGGCGATCCTCTCGGGCATTGCGATTTCGGCGCTGATGTCGGCCGCCACATCCTTTCTCATCTTCTGGTCGGCAACCGGGGATTCCTACCGCGAGATCCTGAGCTGGCTGATGGGCTCGCTCAGCGGCTCCGGATGGGCCGACGCCGGCGTGGTGCTGGCGGCTGTCCTTGTGCTCGGGGTGCCCATGCTTTTTGCCGGCCGGGCGCTTGATGCCTTTGCCTTTGGCGATGCGGCGGCGGCGACGCTGGGCGTCGATGTCGCGCGCCTGCGCTGGCTTCTGCTGGGCGCTACGGCGCTGCTCACGGGATCGCTGGTCGCCGTCGGCGGGGCCATCGGCTTTGTCGGGCTCATCGTGCCGCATGTGGTGCGGCTGGCCACTGGCTCGCGCCACCGCGTCATGCTGCCCGTCGCCATGCTGGTGGGCGCAAGCTTTATGGTGTGGACCGATACGGCGGCGCGCAGCCTCTTCGCCCCGCGCGAACTGCCCGTCGGCATCATCACGGCGCTGCTGGGCGCGCCGATCTTCCTGCTCGTCCTCCTGCGCTATCGGCGGGTCACATGAACGCGGGCCTTGTCTTCTCCGATGTTTGTGTGCGCGCCGGTTCGGCTGTGCTGCTCGATGGCGTCAACTGTGGCGCCGAAGCCGGGCGGCTGACAGGGCTCATCGGTCCCAATGGCGCCGGCAAGTCGAGCCTCCTCAAGGCGGCCCTGGCGCTGGTCCCGCTCGACCATGGGTCTATCCGCTTCAAAAGCGTAGACCTCCCGACTATGCCGCGGCGGGCGCGGGCGCGGATTTCGGCGCTAGTGGAGCAGAGCGGCCTGGCCGAGGTGCATCTCAGCGCCCGTGAGGTGGTGCAGCTGGGGCGCATACCCTTCCAGTCCGTCTGGCAGTCGGCCCCCTCCCCCGAGGATGATGCCGCCGTGGACGCGGCTCTTGCAGCGGTCGGCATGGCGCCTCTGGGGGCGCGTGCCTATCAAAGCCTCTCCGGTGGCGAGCAGCAGCGGCTGCATGTGGCGCGTGCCCTGGCGCAAGAGCCGCAGCTCCTGCTGCTGGACGAGCCCACAAATCACCTCGATATCCATGCCCAGTTTGCCATTCTCGAACTGCTGCGGCAGCGGGCCCGGGCCGGCGCCACGGTGCTGCTGGCCATCCATGATCTCAATCTGGCGGCCAGCTTTTGTGACGAGTTGATCGTGCTGGCCGGTGGTCGGATGGTGGCCCAGGGGACGCCCGAAACCGTGCTGACCCCTGCCCTGTTGCGATCGGTCTATGGCGTCAGCGCCAGCGTACTGACGCATCCGGCCAGCGGGCGACCGCTCATTGCCTATGATGGCCCGGTGTTGGCCGACGCGCGTTGAGCAAAGGCGATTGACATTGGCGCCGGGCACGACCAAAAATTTGATCGACTGGTCAAATTTGCTGCGGCACGGGGAGACGGAACGCATCATGGAATTCGGCATCACCTTCAAGGGCTTTATCGAAGCGGAACGCGCCCGCTATCTGGTGCGCGCGGCGGAATATGCGGGCTTCAGCTATTGCTGGTTCTATGACTCCCACATCCTGTGGCGCGACTGCTACGCGGCCATTGCCATGTGCATGGAGCACACCAAGGACATGCGCTTTGGCCCGCTGGTGACCAATCCGGACGTGCGTGACTGGTCGGTGGCGGCCTCGCTGTTCGGCTCGCTCGCCAAGCAGAGTGGCGGCCGCTTTGACCTTGCCGTCGGCCGTGGCGACAGCTCGCGCCGGGTGATGGGCAAGAAGCCGGCGACCCTGGCCCGGGTGGCCGAATTCATCCACAAGACCCGCGCCATGGTGCGCGGCGAGGAAGTCACCTATGGCGAGATCGACGAGCCGGTGAAGTTCCCCTGGGCCGTTGGCCATGACATGCCCAGCTGGATCGCCGCCTATGGCCCGCTGGCGCTCAAGACCGCTGGCGAACATGCCGACGGCGTGGTGCTGCAGCTGGCCGATCCGGGCCTGTGCAAGTGGTTCACCGACCAGTGCATTGACGCCGGCAAGGCTGCTGGCCGCGACATGAGCAACTATCGATCCATGGCCGCCGCGCCCGCCTATTTCGGCGACAAGGCCCGCGCCATCGAGGCGACCAAGTGGTTCCCCGCCATGGTGGGCAATCATGTGGCTGATATTGTTGAGAAATACGGCGCTGACAGCGACAAGGTGCCGGCGAGCCTGACCAGCTATATCGAGAAACGCCGCGGTTACGATTACTCCAAGCACGGCCAGGCGGATAACCCGTTCCTCGACTTCATCACGCCAGATGTGGTGGAGAATTTCTGCGTGCTGGGCGAGCCGGATGAGCACATCGCCAAGATGCATGCCCTCAAGGCGGCGGGCGTCACCCAGTTCAACATCTATCTCGACAGCGGCGACGAAGAAGAAATCATCGCCGGCTACGGCCGCCACGTCATCCCGGCGTTCCGGTAAGGCTGGGCTTTGAGCACTCGCTTCCGCAAGGAGCAGCGAGTGCTCAGCGGTTGAGGATCGTTCCGGTCACCACATCGATCTGCATGCCATCAAACGCCGGCGTCACATGCGCCGGCGTTTCTGCGTCGAGCGTGGCATAGTCGAGGTCAATGTGCATGTCGGTGAGCACGGCCTGGCGTGGTGGGAAGCGGCTGATCCAGTCCAACGTTTCGGCCAGGCTCAGATGGCTCGGATGTGGCGTCTGGCGCAGCGCATCGATGATCCAGACGTCGAGCCCGTCGATGTCGGCGAATGACTCCGGCGGAAAGGCCGAGAGGTCGCAGCAATAGGCCAGCCCGCCGATGCGGAAGCCCAGCGAGTCTATATTGCCGTGTTCCTGGCGGAAGGCCGAGACTTCAAGCGTGCCGCCGGGGCCGTCGATCTCGAGCTTCGCGCCGGGCGCGATCTCATGCGCGGTCAGGATGGGCGGATAGTCGCTGCCGGGCGGTGATTCAAAGCAATAGCCAAAAGCCTCGCGCAGGCGCGCGCCACAGGCCGGGGTGAAATAGACGTCGACGCGGCGCCGGTTGTGCAGCGCCAGCACGCGCAGATCGTCAATGCCATGGGTGTGGTCAGCGTGCTCATGGGTATAGAGCACGGCATCGACGCGATCGACGCCGGCGTGCAGCAGCTGTTCGCGCAGGTCGCAGCCGGTGTCGATCAGCACGCGCGTGGGCTCTGCCACGCCGTCGGTCCAGCCCTCGATCAGCAGCGCGCAGCGGCGGCGGCGGTTGCGGGGTTCGAGCGGATCACAGGCGCCCCAGTCATTGCCGATGCGCGGCACGCCGCCCGAGGAGCCGCAGCCCAGAATGGTGGCGATGATGCGCTGCGCCACGGCCATGGCTCAGGCCAGCCCGGTCTTGGAAAAGAGGCGGGCGAAATTGGCAGTGGTCTCGGCGCCGAGCTGCTCCAGGCTGATGCCGCGCACTTCGGCGAGCTTTTCGGCGGTGTGGCGCACGAAGGCCGGCTCGTTGGAGGCGCCGCGATGCGGGATCGGCGCCAGATAGGGCGCATCGGTCTCGACCAGATAGCGGTCGGCCGGCACGAATTTGGCGACCTCGCGGATCTCCTCGGCATTCTTGAAGGTGATGATGCCGGAGAAGGAGATATAGCCGCCCAGTTCCAGCGCGGTGCGGGCCAGGTCGACGCCGGCCGTGAAGCAATGCAGCAGGAAGGAGAAAGCCCCCTGCCCGGTTTCCTCGCGCAGGATGGCGGCCATGTCGTCGTCGCACTTGCGGCTGTGGATAACCAGTGGAAGACCGGTGATGCGCGCGGCAGCAATATGACGGCGCAGACCCGTCGCCTGCGCCTCGCGTGGGGCGTTGTCGTAGAAGTAGTCGAGCCCCGCCTCGCCGATGGCAACGCAGCGCGGGTGGGCACTTAGGCGGACAAGATCATCCGTAGTGATATGCAATTCGGCATCGGCGTGATGCGGATGAGTCCCCACCGAACACCAGACATTGGGATAGCGATCGGCAATGGCGGCATATGTGGAAAACTTGTCCACATGTGTGGATATCGTCACCACGCCGGAGACGCCGGCGGCCGCTGCGCGGGCCAGCACACCGTCGAGATCGTTGGCCATGGCCTCGAAATCGAGGTGGCAGTGGCTGTCGATCAGCATGTCTATTCGGCCTTGCGTTCGAGGCGGGCAAAGACGCCCTGAGGCACGGGCAGATCGGTGCCCGGCACCAGGCGATTGGCCTCTGTAGCGTCGCCCAGCCCGCGCTGATCGGCCGGAACAGCCAGCTGGTCCAGCAGGCGCGCGGCGGAAGCCGGAACAAAGGCCTGCATCGGGATGGTCAGGCGCCGCACGGTGTCGGCCGTCACATAGAGGACGGTAGCCATGCGATCGGGATCGGTCTTCTTGAGCGCCCAGGGTTCCTGGCCGGCAAAGTAGTTATTGGCCGAGCTCAGCGCGGCAACGATGGCGCCGCTCGCCTCATGCACCAGCTGTTCGTCCATGGCCTTCTGTGCGGCGGCCAGGGCTTCGTCGACCTCGGCGATCATGGCCTGGTCGGCTTCGGTCAGCGCGCCGGGCTGGGGCACCTTGGCGTCGCAGTTCTTGTTGATCATCGACAGCGAGCGCTGTGCCAGGTTGCCCAGGTTATTGGCCAGGTCAGCATTGACGCGCAGCACCAGCTTGTCATGGCTGTAGTCGCCATCATTGCCGAAGGAGACTTCGCGCAGGAAGAAGTAGCGCGCCGCGTCAGTGCCGAACTCTTCGATCAGGGCAAAGGGGTCGATGACATTGCCAAGGGACTTGCTCATCTTCTGGCCGTCCACGGTCAGAAAGCCATGGGCAAACACGCGATGCTGCACTTCAATGCCGGCGCTCATCAGGAAGGCGGGCCAATAGACGGTATGGAAGCGGATGATGTCCTTGCCGATGACATGCAGGTCTGCCGGCCAGAACTTCTTGAACAGCGGATTGTCGGTGTCGGGATAGCCCACGCCGGTGATGTAATTGGTCAGGGCATCGACCCAGACATACATCACATGACCCGGTGCGTCCGGCACGGGAATGCCCCAGTCGAAGGTGGTACGGGAGACCGACAGGTCCTTGAGCCCACTCTTGACGAAGGAAATGATCTCATTGCGCCGCTCCTTGGGCGCGATGAAGTCAGGATTGGACTCGTAGAGGTCGAGCAGTTTCTGCTGATAGGCTGACAGGCGGAAGAAATAGGTGGGCTCTTCCACCCAATTAACCTCGGCGCCGGTGGGGGCAAATTTCTTGCCGTCCTTTTCGGTCAGCTCTTCCTCGTCGAAATAGGCCTCGTCGCGCACCGAATACCAGCCCTTGTAGGTGGACTGGAAAATGTCGCCATTGTTGTTGGCAGCCATCTTCTTCCAGATGGCTTGGGCCGAGTCATGGTGACGCGGCTCGGTGGTACGGATGAAATCATCATTGGAGATGTCGAGCGCTTCAGCCAGGCGGCGGAACTCGGCAGCATTGCGATCAGCCAACTCGCGCGGGGTGACCCCCTGGGCGGCCGCGGTCTGCACCATTTTGATGCCGTGCTCGTCCGTGCCGGTGAGGAAATAGACCTCGCGACCTTCCAGCCGCTTCCAGCGCGCAATCGCGTCGGTCGCAATCATCTCATAGGCATGCCCGATGTGAGGCGCGCCATTGGGATAGGAGATTGCCGTGGTGACGTAGAAGGGCTTGGCGGTCATGAGAACTCAGCGGAAACAGGGGCGGTCGACGATACATGCTTTCTGATCGCATCGAGGATGGCGACCAGCGTCTGTTTCATATCCAGATTGATGCTGTCGGCGTCGGCGAGCAGGGCGTGAGCCTTGTCCCATAGCTCATTGGCAGAGGCAAGACGCATCCTGGCGCCGGGCTGCATGGCGGCGTTGCGCGCCTCATCGGCAATCCAGTCGTCCAGCATTTCGCGGGCGAAAGACAGCTCGGGGCTCTGGCTGTCGGCGCCCAGCGCCTCGGCCAGTTGCAGCGACACCGCCGGCGCATGCGCAGCCGGATTGGCCAGCCAGGCCTGCAGCGCCCCCAGGGTGGAGTCGGCATCCAGCGCCAATGTCTCAAAGGCCCGGCGTGGGCGACCACCGGCAAGGCCAATGGCGCGGGTCAGCGCCTCGGCGCCCAGCGCCGCATCATGCTCAAGCAGAATGTCGCGCACATCGCCATCGGCAATCGGGCGCAGCGCCAGATTGTGGCAGCGTGACTTGATGGTGGGCAGCAGTTGGCCCGGGCGATGTGACACCAGCAGGAAGGTGGTATCGGCCGGCGGCTCTTCGAGCGTCTTGAGCAGCGCATTGGCGGCGGAGGGATTGCAGTCATCAATGCTGTCGATGATAGCGACGCGGTGGCCGGCCCGACCACGGGTATGGTGCAGGCTGTCGCGCAGGTCGCGTACGTCCTCGACGCGGATGACGGTGTAGTAGCCCTTGGCGTCCTTGGGCTGCCGGCGCAGCAGGAAGACATTGGGGTGGGAGAGCGCGGCGACCTGTTGATGCACGCGATGGGCATCCTCGTCACCCGTCGCTGTCAGAATGGCGGCGGCCAGCTCGAAGGCAAAGGTGGCCTTGCCGATGCCCTGCGGCCCGTGCAGCAGGATGGCGCCCGGCAGGCGGCGACCACTGATCTGCGCAAAGATGGCGGTGCGTGCCGCATCATGACCACGTGCCTGCTGCCGCTGTTCGGGCGGCAGCACGCCGGCCAGGGCGTTGGGATCACTCACGTCGGCTGTCCGCCCAGCAGTTCGGGAAAGCGCTGGCTGACCACGTCCCAGATGGCGGCTTCCAGCGCCTCCGGCGACTGATCGGCCGAGAGCACCACGCAGCGGTCGGGGTTGTCGCGGGCGATGGCCAGGAAGCCTTCGCGAAGCCGCATGTGCCAGTCCAGCTCTTCCTTTTCAAAGCGGTCGCCAGTCTGGGCCAGCCCGTCCTCGATGGCGCGCTCGGCCACGCGCTTGAAGGCCTTTTCAGGATCCATGTCGAGCACCAGCGTCAGGTCCGGGGTATGGCCGTTGAGCGCCAGCTCCTCGAGCGCAGCGATCAGCCTGGGCGCTACGCCGCCGGTCAGGCCCTGATAGGCCCGGGTCGAGTCATGAAAGCGGTCCGACAGCACCCAGGTGCCATTGGCCAGGTTCGGCGCAATCAACTGGGTGACATGGTCGAGCCGGGCCGCGGCGAACAGCACAGCTTCGCCCCCTGCCCCCCAGCTTTCCGATCGCCCCTGCAGGATGAAGGAGCGGATGGCTTCGGCCTTGGGCGTACCGCCGGGTTCGCGCGTGCGCACCACCTCGACGGCATGGCGTTGCAGGTTCTGCTGCAGGCGTTTGACCTGGGTGGATTTGCCGACGCCTTCGCCACCCTCAAAGGTGATGAAGCGGGCCTGTCTGGCGGAAAGCGTATCGAGCATGGTCAGCCTTGTACCCGAGTCTCAGAGCCAGCCGAAAGCCAGTTGCTTGAGCGCATCGGTCGCCTTGCGCACGATGTCGCCTTCGCCGACGTCACTGGCGGCATAGAGCGGCGCGGTCTGCACCAGCTGGTCGTCGCACAGCACGCGCAGCTCGGCGATCTTGGTGCCGGCCACGACCGGCGGCATGAGCGGGGACATATAGGTCACTTCGCCATTGAGGCACTTGCGGCTGCCGCGCGGAATGTAGAGCGAGATAGGCCCATTGCCGATCAGGGCGACACTGTCGGTCAGCCCACCATAGACCTTGGCATAGGCCACCACGGCGCCTTCGGGATAGGCGTCAAAGCGCTCGAAGGCCCGGGCGCCCCAGGTGATGAGCTTGCGGCCCTCTTCGGCCCGCTGCGACATGGAGGTTAGGCCATGTACGACGCCGATCAGCCGCCGCCCGCCCTCGGCGGTCGAGATCACCGATCCGTAACCCGAAGCTTCCGTATGGCCGGTCTTGAGCCCATCCACGCCAATGCCCATTTCGACCAGCGAGTTGCGGTTGGGTTGCTTGATGCCGTTCCACTCCATCTCCGGCTCGGAGAAGTAGTGGTAGTATTCGGGGAAATCGTGGATCAGATAGCGCGCCAGATTGGCCAGGTCACGGGCCGTGACGCGCATGTCCGGGTCCGGCAGGCCGGTTGGGTTGGTGAAATGCGATGATGTCAGGCCGATGGTGTCGGCCAGCTCGTTCATCATATTGGCAAAGCTGCCCTCGCTGCCGGCAATGCCTTCGGCGAGAACGATGGCGGCGTCATTGCCCGACTGGATGATGACCGAGCGGATCAGGTCGTTGACCGGAATTTTGGAATTGAGGTCGGCGAACATTGTCGAGCCGCCCGAACTGGCGCCGCCGGTGCGCCAGGCATGTTCGGAAACAAAGAACTCGTCGGTCAGTTTCACCCGCCCTGCCCGCACCTCGTTGAAGACCACGGCAATGGTCATCAGCTTGGCCATGCTGGCCGGTTCCATGGGCAGGTCGGCATCCTTCTGGAAGATCACCGTGCCGGTCTCGGCATCCATCAGGATGGCATATTTGGCAGCGGTCTCGAAACTCACCTGTGCCCAGGCGGGAAAGACCAGCGCCAGAAGCGCAACCAGGATGTAACCAAGCCGTTTCACGTTTCCGCCTTCCCCCCGGTGAACCGGCGGGCTGCCGGTGTCTGAGACTAATAGAGCGTTATGTCGGTGAGGCCAAGTTTTCTGGCGAGGTCGAGGGCGTCGGTCTTGGCGACGCCGGCCTTGAGATGGGTCAGGGTCAGCCGCGTTGCGGCACGCCCGTTGACGGTCACCGGCTCTTCGTCGACAGCGCCCAGGATGGCGAACTCCTCGGCCAAGGCGATGGCATTGTTCTGGTCAGCGAAGACGCCCAGCCCCATCTTGATGTCGCGGGAGTCAGCATCCATGGACTTGGCCCAATCCTGAAGGGCCGGATTGCGCGTGGCCATGGCGGTGACAGCGGCGTGGGCGGTGCCGATATTGGCATCCTGCGCCTCAGGCGTCGTGTCGGCATAGGAGAACAGACTGCCGAAGAAATTGCCGGCCATGTCAGCCAGGCTATTGGTATTGTCCACCTGTGCCACGCGGGTGGTGCCGGCACCATAATTGGCCGGGCCGGAATAGCTGGCCACCAGCATGCGGGTGTCGTCGCCTTCGAGCGGGGCGCGGCCGACATACTGCGCAGTGATCTGGGCGTGGCCGGAGTTCACATAGCCCAGCATTTCTGCCGCGCGATGGCTGAGGTCCATGATGCGGCCCGGCATATAGGGGCCGCGATCGTTGACGCGCACGATTACGGAGCGACCGTTTTCCTGATTGGTCACGCGCACATAGCTTGGCAGCGGCAGCGTGGGATGAGCGCCGGTGATGGCATTGGCCGAGAAAATCTCACCGTTGGCGGTGCGGCGGCCATGGAAGTCCGAACCATACCAGGAGGCCTCACCCGAGGCGACATAGGTGGGGTCTTCCTTGGGGACATAGACCTTGCCGCGCACGGTGTAGGGCTTGCCGACCTGGTAGCGGCCGCCACCCTTGGGCGGATTGGGATTGCTGGTAACGCGCGGGGAAACGCCGACGCCATATTCTGATGACGAGAAAGCCGAGCGCTTGACGGTGGCGCCCAATCCGCCGATGCCGCAGGCGGCAAGGCTGGGGGCAATCAGCGCTACAAGGGCAATGATGCGGACGGCATGGCGCCAGGGTGTCGTCACAGTAATCAAACTCAGGGTACTCGAACTTGGGCCGGATCAAGATGCGCGGGCGCCATCATAGCGCGCCTAAGGGGCTTGGACGCGCAGAGAACAGTTTTCTGGTTTCAGCGAGGTTAAAGACAACAAAGCGTTAGCCGTTTGCGTGACATTTGAATGGCACGGTGCACGAAGCATTGATCGCCCTGGTGTGGCAGGCTTCCCTTGAAGCAGGGTTGATATAAAGATATCTTTATGTCACATCCGACGTCCGAATGAACCGAGGTGAACCTCCATGAGCCAGTCCGATCAGCATGTCCTCCCCGACTGGAACGAGGTGCGTGCGGCGCTTGCGAAAGCGGCCAGCGAACGCATCCTGATTCTGGACGGCGCCATGGGCACCATGCTGCAGCGGCGCAAGTTCACCGAAGAGAACTTCCGCGGCGAGCGCTTCAAGGACTGGACACTGCCGCTGCAGGGCAACAATGACCTGCTGGTACTGACCGAGCCGCAGGCCGTCGAAGACATCCACTTCGAATATTACATGGCCGGCGCCGATATCGTTGAGACCAACACCTTCTCGGCGACCTCGGTGGCCCAGGCCGACTATGCCTGCGAAGACGCGGTCTATGACATCAACTACCAGGGGGTGGTCGTGGCGCGGCGCGCGGCGCTGCGCGCCGAGGCCGCCGACGGGCGCCGGCGCTTTGTCGCCGGGGCGCTGGGGCCGACCAATAAGACGTCGTCCATGTCGACGGATGTCAACAGCCCCGGCCATCGCGCCATCACCTTCGACCAGCTGGTTGTGGCTTATGGCGAGGCCATCCGGGGCCTGGTCGATGCCGGTGCCGACCTGCTGCTGTTCGAGACCATCACCGATACACTCAACACCAAGGCCGGCATCTTTGCCGCCCAGCGGCTGTTCGAGGAACGCGGCATCGATGTGCCGATCATGATTTCGGGCACCATTACCGATCTCTCCGGCCGCACGCTGTCCGGGCAGACGCCGCTGGCGTTCTGGTATTCGGTGCGCCATGCCAATCCGCTGACCATCGGGCTCAACTGCGCCCTGGGCGCAGACCTTATGCGCGCCCATATCGCCGAGCTGTCGAGCGGCGCCGACACCTTTGTCTGCGCCTATCCCAATGCCGGCCTGCCCAACGAGTTCGGCGGCTATGACGAGACGCCCGAGATGATGGCGGCCCAGTTCGAGGAATTTGCGCGCGAAGGCCTGGTCAATATCGTGGGCGGCTGCTGCGGCTCGACGCCGGACCATATCCGCGCCATTGCCGAGGCGGTCAGCAAGTACCCGCCGCGCGTCGTGCCCGAGATCGAGCGCCGCCTGCGCCTGTCGGGTCTGGAACCCTTCGTGCTGACGGCGGAAATCCCCTTCGTCAACGTCGGCGAGCGCACCAATGTCACCGGCTCGGCGCGTTTCCGCAAGCTGATCACAGCCGGCGACTATACCGCGGCGCTCGACGTGGCGCGCGACCAGGTGGCCAATGGCGCCCAGATCATCGACATCAACATGGATGAGGGGCTGATCGACTCCCAGCAGGTGATGATCGACTATCTCAACCTGTTGGCGGCCGAGCCCGATATCGCCAAGGTGCCGCTGATGATCGACAGCTCCAAATGGGAGGTGATCGAGGCGGGCCTGAAATGCGTGCAGGGCAAGGCCCTGGTCAATTCGATCTCCATGAAGGAGGGCGAAGAAGCCTTCCTTAGATATGCCCGGCTGGTGCGCGCCTATGGCGCTGCTGTGGTGGTGATGGCCTTTGACGAGCAGGGCCAGGCCGACACCGAAGAGCGCAAGGTCGCCATCTGTACGCGCGCCTACAAGCTGCTCACCGAGGTCGTGGGCTTCCCGCCCGAGGATATCGTGTTCGACCCCAATGTGTTCGCCGTTGCCACCGGCATCGAGGAACACAATGGCTATGGCGTGGCCTTCATCGAGGCCACCAAGACCATCACCGACACCCTGCCCCATGTGCATGTGTCGGGCGGTATCTCCAATCTGAGCTTCTCGTTCCGCGGCAATGAGCCGGTGCGCGAAGCCATGCACGCAGTCTTTTTGTACTATGCCATCCAGAACGGCATGGACATGGGCATCGTCAACGCCGGTCAGTTGGCGGTCTATGAATCGATCGATCCCGAGCTGCGCGACGCCTGCGAGGACGTGATCCTCAACCGGCGCGCCGACGCCACCGAGCGCCTGCTCGACATTGCCGAGCGCTATCGCGGCAATGCCGGCAAGGAAGCGGCGGCCAAGGATCTGAGCTGGCGCGAGAAGTCCGTCGAGGAGCGCATTGCCCACGCCCTGGTCAATGGCATCACCGAATATATCGACGCCGATACCGACGAGGCCCGGCAAAAGGCCGAGCGCCCGCTGCACGTCATCGAGGGTCCGCTGATGGCCGGCATGGGCATCGTCGGTGACCTGTTCGGCTCGGGCAAGATGTTCCTGCCCCAGGTGGTCAAGTCCGCCCGCGTGATGAAGCAGGCCGTGGCGCTGCTGCTGCCCTATATGGAGGCCGAAAAGAACGCCGACGGCAATGCCACCGGCCGCAAGAGCGCGGGCAAGGTGCTGATGGCCACGGTCAAGGGCGACGTGCACGACATCGGCAAGAACATCGTCGGCGTCGTGCTGAGCTGCAACAATTACGAGATCATCGACCTGGGCGTCATGGTGCCCACGGCCAAGATCCTGCAGGTGGCGCGCGACGAGAAGGTGGATATCATCGGCCTGTCCGGTCTCATCACGCCCTCGCTGGACGAAATGGTGCATGTTGCTGCCGAGATGGAGCGCGAGGGCTTTGACATCCCCCTGCTGATTGGCGGGGCGACCACCAGCCGCGTCCATACGGCGGTCAAGATCCATCCGCGCTACGACAAGGGCCAGGCCGTGCATGTGCATGACGCCAGCCGCGCCGTTGGCGTGGTGGGCAATCTGCTTTCGGCCGACACCAAGGTCAGCTTTATCGCCGATATCCGCGCGGAATATGCCAAGGCTGCCGCTGCACACCAGCGTGCTGAAGAGGAAAAGCAGCGCCTGCCGCTGACAAAGGCGCGCGCCAATGCCTTCAAGCCCGACTGGTCGACCTACGCAGCGCCCAAGCCGGCGTTCCTGGGCACCCGGGTGCTGGAGGATTTCGACCTGGCGGAACTGGCCACCTATTTTGACTGGACGCCCTTCTTCCAGACCTGGGAACTCAAGGGCCGTTACCCCGCCATTCTCGAGGACGAGCGGCAGGGCGAGGCTGCGCGCCAGCTGTTTGCCGATGCCAAGCGCATGCTCGACCAGATCATTGCGGAAAAATGGTTCAAGCCGCGCGCCGTGGTCGGCTTCTGGCCGGCCAATGCCGTGGGCGATGACATCAGCCTCTATACCAACGAGGGCCGCGACGAGGAGCTGGCACGTCTGTTCACCCTGCGCCAGCAGCTGAGCAAGCGCGACGGCAAGCCCAATATGGCGCTGAGCGATTTCGTCGCGCCGGTGGACTCCGGCAAGCCGGACTATCTGGGTGCCTTCGTGGTGACGGCGGGCCTCGAGGAAGTGGCCATTGCCGAGCGCTTCGAGAAGCAGAATGACGACTACTCCGCCATTCTGGTCAAGGCCCTGGCCGACCGCTATGCCGAGGCAATGGCCGAATATGTGCACGCCCGCGTGCGCCGCGAGTTCTGGGCCTATGCCCCGGACGAGGCCCTGAGCCCCGAAGAGCTGATCGGGGAAACCTATCGCGGCATCCGCCCGGCGCCGGGCTATCCGGCCCAGCCCGACCACACCGAAAAGACCACGCTGTTCCGCCTGCTGGACGCGCAGAACACCGTGGGCGTCACCCTGACCGAAAGCTATGCCATGTGGCCGGGCTCCTCGGTGTCGGGCTTCTACTATGCCCATCCCGAGGCCTATTACTTCGGCGTGGCCAAGGTGGAGCGCGACCAGGTGCTCGACTATGCCGCGCGCAAGAACATGCCCGTGGCCGAAGTCGAACGCTGGCTCGGCCCGGTGCTGAACTATATCCCCGGCCCCGCAATCGCGGCAGCGGAGTAAGGCCTGGCTTTTGTTGGGGTAATCTCGATGTCCAACGCAGAACCCATTCCCGTGACCCTGGTCACCGAGCCCGGCCACATGCTGGCGCTCGATGCCGAGACGGCACTGCTCCGCCTGGCCGCCAATTCCGGCCATGGCCATGCCGACGGCAGCACATGCGTTGCCTGCGCGACGCGCACCGATGTGCGCGCGCTGCTGTTCGACATGCTCGAAGAGGTCAAGCTGGGCCGCCGTCCGGCGTTCAGCAGGGTGGTGGTGGACGCCAGCGCCCTGCCCGATCCGTCGGTCGTCGTGGAGGCACTGACTGGCAAGCTGCCAGCCCTGGCGCTGCGCGATCACAGCGTCGCCCGGCGCTTCTATCTGGCTGGTGCCGCCTGATATTGTGTCGCAGGACCGGATTGCCCCGACGGGCTCTTGCCGCGTGACAGGTCCCCTGCGCGTGCCTATTCTGCTGCCGATCCCACGGAGAGTCAGCCATGCCCAAACCCGTTGTCGCCCTGGCCCTGGGAAGCGGGGCTGCCCGTGGCTGGGCCCATATCGGCGTCATTGACGCGCTGGTCGAGGCCGGCATCACCCCCGACATCGTCTGCGGCACCTCAATGGGGGCCCTGGTGGGAGCCGTCTATGCCAGCGGCCAACTCGACAAGCTGCGCGACTGGGCCGTCGGCGCCGACTGGCGCGTGGTGGCGTCCATGGTCGATGTGGGGCTGCTCGCCGGCGGCCTGGTTGATGGCGTGCGCATCGTCGACTGGCTGGGCGGCCTGGGCCTTGCCGAATACATCGAAGACCTCAAGCTGCCCTTCGGTGCCGTGGCGACCGACATTTCCACCGGCCGCGAAGTCTGGATGCGCGCGGGACCGTTGACCCAATCGATCCGGGCTTCCATTGGCATGCCGGGGGTATTCAGCCCGGTCAAGCTCGACGGCCGCTGGCTCAGCGACGGTGGGTTGGTCAATCCCGTGCCGGTGTCGCTGGCCCGCGCCATGGGCGCCGACTTCATCATTGCGGTCAATCTCAACGAGGATCTGCTGGGCCGCCGACTGGTTGCCGAGGAGGTTTCGGACGAGGCCGCTGCTGCAGCAAAGGCCGAGTTGGCCGCGGAGGCCGCAGCCAAGCCCAGCAGCTTCATCGATATGGTGCGGGCCATTCCCGCCTCGGTGCAGGCGCGCATGTCGACGATGAATTTCTTTGGAGCCGGCCAGTCAACGCCGGGCTATTTTGACGTGCTGGCCAATGCCATCGACATCATGCAGGACCACATCACCCGCTCGCGGCTGGCGGGCGAGCCGCCCCATGTGATGGTGCTGCCGCGCGTGGTCGACATTGCCATCATGGATTTTCATCGCGCCCAGGAGGCCATCGCCGAAGGCCGCGCGGCCGCCGAGCGGGTCATCCCCATCATCGAGGCTAAGCTGGCTGGGCGTGCGCCCCGCTAGGCGTGGCTGCAGCGCTGCAGCCCCAACGCCCTCACCCTGAAGGGGCGGAGTCTGCCACTACAAGTCTCCCGTCATTGCCCGGCTTGTCCGGGCAATCCAGCATCGTTCAACCGGCTGATCTCGATTGGATCACCCGGACAAGCCGGGTGATGACGGCGATCGCGGTTATAGTATGTTCGCGTTTCCATATCGGCGTGCTGGCTATGCCCAGGCAAGGACAGGCGCCGTCCTATGCCCCGGAGAATTCCACCAGCGGCGTGTCGCCGCGGAGATAGAGTGGATGCTTGGGTGAGCCATCGGCATTGGTGCCAAAGCACCAGAGGGCGATGCCGTCAGCCTTCAGGGCCGCCACCAGCTCCCGCCCGGCCGGGGCCAGCGCCTTGTTGAGCTTGCCGTGGCAGAGGATCACCCGGTCCGCGCCCGAAGCCGCCGCACGGATGGCTGGCAGGTTCTCTGGCGAGACGGCCGCAACGCCGGGCGCCAGCAGCATCTTGGGGTCGGTGGCGCGATAGTCGCCGACATTGGCCTTGACCATGGCCTCGAAACCTTCGCGCCGGGCGAAGGTCCACTCGCGCGCGCAGGTCGGGTCATTGACCATGGCATCGGCCGTGCTGGGGTTCATGCCGATGAACAACAGGTAACGCGAGGGGAACGCATCGCCGATCCAGCGGCGCATCAGCCGGCGATAGCGGCCATCGGCGCTGAAGCTGGCGTCGCCCTTGACGCCCGGCATCAGCGCCAGGCGCACCTTGCCGCCCGGATCATGGGCATCGATGGTCATGCGGTGAGGTCGCTCGGGGGCACCAGACCATTGATCAGGCACGCCGTGGTGACGGTGTTGGCCAGAAGGCAGGCGATGGTCATCGGCCCAACGCCACCCGGCACCGGGGTGATGGCGCCGGCCACTTCCTTGGCGCTGGCGAACTCGACGTCACCCAAAAGGCGGGTCTTGCCGGGCCCACGCTCGGGCGCATCGATGCGGTTGATGCCGACGTCGATCACGGTGGCGCCCGGCTTGATCCAGTCGCCCTTGATCATCTCGGGCCGGCCCACGGCGGCGACGACAATATCGGCCTGGCGCACGATGGACGGCAGGTCGACGGTGCGCGAATGCGCGACGGTGACCGTGCAATTGTCGCGCAGCAGCAATTGCATCATCGGCTTGCCGACGAGGTTGGAGCGGCCGATGATGACGGCGTGCTTGCCGGCCAGCGTGCCGAGGTGATCGCGCAGCAGCATGAGGCACCCCAGCGGCGTGCAGGAGACCGGGCCCGGCAGGCCGATCTGCACCTTGCCCACATTGGCGGGCGTGAAGCAGTCGACGTCCTTGGCCGGGTCGATGGCCTCGATGACCTTGTTGGGGTCGATCTGCTTGGGCACCGGCATCTGCACCAGAATGCCGTGGATGGCCGGATCGGCGTTGAGCTTGTGCACCAGCGCCAGAACTTCGGCTTCGCTGGTGTCCTCGGGCAGCTCGTATTTTTCCGAGTGCATGCCCACTTCCACGGTCTGCTTGGCCTTTTGCGCCACATAGACCTGGCTGCCCGGATCATGGCCGACGATGACGACGGCCAGGCCCGCCGTGATGCCGTGCTCGGCCTTGAGCCGGGCGACATGGTCGGCGATGCGGCCGCGCAGGCCCTCGGCAAAGCTCTTGCCGTCGATGATCGTGGCTGTGCTCGTGGCTGTCATGGGGGCGCCTCCAGTGTGGATCGATGGGCCCGCCGGGCGGCAGGCCCGGGCGGCGTTGTGGCATGCAATAGGAAATGTTGGTCGCCCCGTCCATGGGCTTACTGGCGTAGCGGCGGCTTTTGTTGTGACGCTGCGCCCAAATGAAACGACCACCGAAGCATCTCTGCTTCGGTGGCCGGTGGGAATGCAGGTTCGCCGCGCTGTTGAGGGCTTGGGGGACAAGCGGCCAACACAGCATTCCTGGTTCACCGGTTGCATGGGTCGCTTGCCGTGCCAGTGAACTGAGGAGGAAGATGGTGTGCAAATGCGGCGAGAAAAGAGCACATCACCGCGAAGTGAAGGCGGCGGGATTCCGGGGCCGCAGTTGAAGCAGCGTCGAGAAGCTGTCATTTGGATTGGATAGTGCCTGCCAAATGTGCAGCGCGATTCCGCCGACGGCGGGTTCAATCCGGAACCCGCGAGATGAAAGAGAAACAGAGATGACGACCATCAGCCCCCCGCGCCTGGAGACCAAGTCCTTCACCGAGCCTGCGGAGGCCTGGCGTTATCTGGCCGAGATCTACCATCGCAACACTGGCTTCATCCGTGGCCACCTGGCGTCGCTGGCCAAGGGCATCGTTCCGGCGGGCCGGGTGCGCGCCTGCTATCCGCAGATCGAGGTGCGCTCCACCAGCTATAGCCGCAGCGAGAGCACCCTGCCCTATGGGTTCCTCCATACCCCGGGCATCTACCGCACCACGGTGACGGCGCCGGACCTGTTCTGCAGCTATTTCCAGGAGCAGTTCGCCGTCATCCTCAAGAACCACGGCGGCACGATCGACATCGGGGAATCCGACACGCCCATCCCGCTGCACTTCGCCGTGCCGGCCAATGAGCGGATCGATGGCGAGGCACTCAATGCGCTCAATATCCCGCTGCGCGATGTGTTCGATGCGCCCGACCTGGGCAATACCGACGACGAGATCGCCAATGGCACCTTTGTGCCGCCGCGCGGCGGACCCTATCCGCTGGCTGCGTTCACCGCGCCGCGCGTCGACTATTCGCTGTTCCGGCTCAGCCACTACACCGGCACAGACGCCAGCCACTTCCAGAATTTCGTGATCTTCACCAACTACGCCTTTTACATCGACGAGTTCTGCCGCGTCGCCAAGCAGTACCTGGCCGATGGCCATCCGCATTACGAGAGCTTCATCGAGCCGGGCAATGTGGTGACCGACAATGCGCTGGCCGGCGGCAAGGTGGCGGGCACGTCCCCCGCCCGCGCGCCGCAGATGCCGGCCTATCACCTGACGGCGCCCAATGGCCGTGGCATCACCATGGTCAATATCGGCGTGGGTCCCTCCAACGCCAAGACCATCACCGATCATATCGCCGTGCTCAGGCCGCATGCCTGGATCATGCTCGGCCACTGTGCGGGCCTGCGCAATTCCCAGGAGCTGGGCGACTATGTGCTGGCCCACGCCTATGTGCGCGAGGACCATGTGCTTGATGCCGACCTGCCGCTGTCGGTGCCGATCCCGGCGCTGGCCGAGGTCCAGGTGGCGCTCGAGCAGGCCGTGCACGAGATCACCCAGACCGAAGGGCTCGAGACCAAGAAGATCATGCGCACCGGCACGGTGGCGACGTTTGACAATCGCAATTGGGAACTGCGCGACCAGGCCGAAATCACCCAGCGGCTCAGCCAATCACGCGCGGTGGCGCTGGATATGGAGAGTGCGACCATTGCCGCCAATGGGTTCCGCTTCCGCGTGCCATACGGCACGCTGCTCTGCGTCTCCGACAAGCCGCTGCATGGCGAACTCAAGCTGCCCGGCATGGCCTCGGATTTCTACCGCACGCAGATCAATCGGCACCTGTTGATCGGCCTGCGCGCCATGGAAATCCTGCGCGACCAGCCGGCCGAGCGGCTGCATTCGCGCAAGCTCAGGAGCTTTGCCGAGACGGCGTTTCAGTAGGGCGTCCTCATGCAAATGCCGAGTGTCACATCAGTCCTCACTGTTTTGGGGGTAGCCTGCGCACTCGCGGCGTTTTGCATGTTTTTCTACGGCCTCGCGCGATTGTTGATGCTGGGTTTGCAAGATGCCAAGAACGACAAGGGCTTAAGTCGATCGGATGCTATGTTTGCCGTTTATGCGCGCGTTGGGGAGCCTGAATACCGCAAGTACATGGTAATGACCGGATTGGCCTGGCTCGCTGGCGTGCTGGCGATCGTCCTGCTTGCAGTTGCCCAATCGCTCGCTTAGGGCCCTTCGCTGAAACAACAAAAAAGCCCGGTGTCACCACCGGGCTTTTGCGTAACGTCTGTCGAACCGATCAGCGGCCCTTGACCACCGAGTAGCCGGCGTACTTGGCCGAGGTGCCGAGCTGCTCTTCGATGCGGATGAGCTGGTTGTACTTGGCCAGGCGATCGGAACGGCTGAGCGAGCCGGTCTTGATCTGACCGCAGTTGAGCGCCACGGCCAGGTCGGCAATGGTGGAATCTTCGGTTTCGCCCGAGCGATGCGACATCACCGAGGTGTAACCGGCGCGGTGCGCGGTATCGACGGCATTGAGCGTCTCGGAGAGCGAGCCGATCTGGTTGACCTTGACCAGGATGGAATTGGCCACGCCCATCTTGATGCCCGAGACGAGGCGCTTGGTGTTGGTGACGAAGAGGTCGTCGCCCACCAGCTGTACCTTGTCGCCGATGGCGTCGGTCAGGGCCTTCCAGCCTTCCCAATCGTCCTCGGCCATGCCGTCTTCGATGGTGATGATGGGGTAACGGGCGGCCAGGTCCGCCAGGAACTTGACGTTTTCCTCGGAGGACAGCGACTTGCCCTCGCCGACCATCTCATACTTGCCGCCCTTGAAATATTCGGTGGCAGCGCAGTCGAGCCCCAGGAACACGTCTTCGCCGGGCTTGTAGCCGGCCTTTTCGATCGAGCGCATGATGAAGCCCAGCGCGTCGTCGGCGGACTTCAGGTTCGGCGCAAAGCCGCCCTCGTCACCCACGGAGGTGTTGTAGCCCTCGGCGGAGAGGCCCTTCTTGAGCGTGTGGAAGATTTCAGAGCCGATGCGGACGGCGTCGGCTAGGTTCTCGGCGCCGGCGGGCAGGATCATGAATTCCTGCATGTCGATCGGGTTGTCGGCATGCTCGCCGCCATTGATGATGTTCATCATCGGCACGGGCAGCACATGGGCGTTCGGGCCGCCGATATAGCGGTAGAAGGGCAGCTCGCTCGACTCGGCGGCGGCCTTGGCCACGGCCAGGGAGACGCCCAGGATGGCGTTGGCGCCCAGGCGCGACTTGTTCGGGGTGCCATCGAGATCGATCATGGCCTGGTCAACGGCGAGCTGGTCGAGGGCGTCCATGCCCTGGATCTCGTCAAAGATCGCCGAATTGACGTTTTCGACGGCCTGGGTCACGCCCTTGCCATTGTACTTCGGGCCGCCGTCACGCAGCTCGACGGCTTCGTGCGCGCCGGTGGAGGCACCCGAGGGGACAGCGGCGCGGCCGAAGCTGCCATCGTCGAGCACCACATCAACTTCGACCGTGGGGTTGCCGCGGCTGTCATAGATCTGGCGGCCGGTGACGTGGATGATTGAAGACATGGAAAGCCCTTCCCGATGGGAGTTCACGCGATTGCTGGCCTTCTGTTAGACGCAGGTCATGACAGAGAAAAGAGGGCACCCGAGAAAAAATGCGCCTGGCATCGCAATCGGGGCCCGATGGGGGCATGGAGGAGTTGTTCGCCTGTTGGATTATCGTTAATACCAACGCCATCCCGAGGAGGACCCATGAGCGAACGATTCATCAAGCAGGTGGCCCATGTCTGCGTTTTTGCGCAGGACCTGGCCAAGACCGAAGCCTTCTATGTCGATGTGCTGGGGCTGGAGAAAGCCTTCGACTTCAACCGCGGCGAGGACTGGATCGGCTTTTACCTGGCCACCGGCGGGCGCACCTTTGTCGAGGTGTTCCGCCGCGACGCCGTGCAGTTCGCCGACAGCAATCCGATCAACCATCTCTGCTTTGAGACCGAGGACCTCGATGGCCTGCTCGCCCAAGTGCGGGCCAAGGGCGTTGCCATCACCGACAAGAAGCTGGGCGTGGATGGCACCTGGCAGGCCTGGACCGCCGATCCCGACGGCGCCAAGATCGAGATCTTCCAGTACACGCCCGAAAGTCGGCAGTTTCAGCCGCATGGCGGCGTCTGCCAGGTGAACTGGTAAGCCCTAGCGCACCGGTGCGGTTACCTGGCCAGCGCCGATGAGCCAGGTCACCGACTCCTGCACGGCCTCAAGCGAGGTATAGCGCGGCGCGTAGCCGAGGAGGCGTCGGCCCTTTTCGATCGAGCAATTGGGCGAGCGGGCGATGTGTTCCCAGGTGGCCTTGGCTTCCTCCGGATCCTGCTCGCTGGCCCATTGCTCGAAGCCGGCAAAGCGCAGGCGCGGCTCATGGCCGAACCAGCGGTACATGGCCTCGGCATAGCCACGCAGCGTCACTGCCGCGCCGGAGACGGCGTGGAAGGCCTCGCCGACCGATGCCGTACGGTTGTCGATGGCGCGCACGATGACCTGCGCCACGTCGTCGGCATGGACATGGTGCACGGTTTCCAGACCGAAATTGGCCAGCGCCAGCTCGTCGCCACGCGCAATGGTGCTGAACACCGCCGGGTTGAAATGGCCGGCCGGGTTGAGCGGCGCCCAGCCCGGCCCGACGATATGGCCGGGGTGGACGATGGTGGCGGGAAACTGCTCGAAGGCCGCCCGGCGCAGCAGGTCGGCCTCGATGTCGGCCTTGGCGGTTCCATAGTCGCCAAAGGGGAATTTCACTGCCGATTCCGGCGTCGGCACGACGGTTGAGACACCATGGGTCCAGATGGTGCCCACATGGATGAAATGGCTCACCTGGCCCTGGAGGGCATCGGCGAGCTGGTTGTGGCTCTCCAGCGTGAAGCAGATGCAGTCCACCACGATATCGGCGCCCAGATTGGCAATGGCATGGCCGAAGTTGCCCTTGGCCTCCTCGGCCTCGCGGTCGATGGTCACCATGCGGGCATGTTGCCAGACCGGACTGGGCTGATAGGGCTGCGCCCTGCCCCGGCTCACAGCGATCACCTCGTGCCCGGCCATGATCAGCCGGGGCACCAGATAGGTGCCAATATGTCCGGTTGCGCCGATTATGGCGATCTTGCTCATGGCCTAGTCCTCCGTCGTCTTTTTGTGTGCATCGGTGTCGTCGCGGCGATGGCCGTCGATGCGCTTTTGCGCGAGTGCCTTTTCAGCCGCCGTCTGCTGTTTTTCCGCCTTGGTGCGGCCAAACGCGATGCGGTTCTGCTCGGCCTGCGCCTCTTTGTCGGCCCGGGCCTTGTGCTTGCGCGCCATGCGCAGGTTGATGATCTCGGCCATGGTTGGCTCCGGCTTGGGGTGCTCTCTGGCTAACACGCAGCACAGGTCGCGGCCAAGTCCGCCGGCCGCGATCCGGGAAAGACATCGGTAGTTTTCCGGTGTGCTGACGGGGAGTTGTACCAATTGCGGACCATGCCGGACCGGCCTTGACTGCCTCAGGGGGACATGGTGTCCCGGGAGAGGCTGAGATGACGGAAGAGTTTATGGCCGGCGAGCCCATTCGCCCATCCGTGCGCGAAAGCGGCGCGGGAATGCTGTGGTATCCGCTGGCCGAGGCGGTGACGCCACTGATGAAGACCCGGGGCAAATATGCCAATCACTATCCGGTCGGCGCCATCGTCCACTACACGGCCGGGCATGACCAGAGCGAGGACGATGCGCGCGGCACGCTGTCCTGGGGCCGGCAACAGGGCTACTGCTTCTTCGTCATCGGCCCGACCGGCAAGATCTACCAGTCCTTCCCGCTCGACGAATGGGGTTATCACGCCGGCGAGTCGCATTGGCCCGGGCTGGGATCAAGTGTCAGCTCCAAGCTGGTAGGCATCGAGGTGTGCGGCGCCGGCCTGCTGGACTCCAATCGCAAGAGCTGGTTCGGCAAGACCTATCCAGCCGATCAGACGCGCAAGGTGACCGAGGCGGACTATGGCTGCCCCACGGGCCTGTACAAGGCCTATACCGAAGAGCAGGAAGAGGCCCTGATCCGGCTGCTGCTCTGGCTCAAGAGCAACAAGCCCAATGTCTTCGACAACCGCTATGTGCTGGGCCACCACGAAGTCAGTGGCAAGCAGGGCATTGGCTATTGGCGCAAGCAGGATCCGGGTGGCGCGCTGTCGATGTCGATGACGGCCTTGCGCAAGCGCCTCGACGCCGGCGCCTGAGCTCTAGGCGCGCTCCGCAGCGGGCCGCTCCAGCGTCAGATAGATGCTGTCGCACCATTCCTCGCCGAGCAGAAAGGTATGCGCGGCCCGGCCGGTCTCGACAAAGCCGAGCCGGGCCAGCACCGCCAGCGAGGCGGCATTGCGCGGGTCGACATCGGCCCTCAGGTCCGGCGTATCGGTGACGGCAAAGATATGGGCGATGGCGGCCCTGGAGGCCTCTGTGGCAAAGCCCCTGCCCCAGACATCGGGGTGGAGGATGAAGCCGAAATCGGGCAACCGCCCGGCGCCCACTTCGCCGATCACTTTGCCATCGAGTTCGATGGCAAAGTGCTGGCCGCCGGTGGCCTCGCGGGCCAGCATATTGTCCAGCCAGGTGCGCGTCACCGACACATCGGCATGCGGCAGCGTCGACCAATAGCGCATGGCAAGCGGATTGCCGGTGATCTCGAAGAAGGCGTCGAGATCACCCGCCCTGGGCCGCCGGAGCAGCAGGCGCTCCGTGCGGATGTGCACTAGACCAGCCGGCTCTGCTCGATGGCCGCCGCGATGAAGCTGGCGAACAGCGGATGCGGCTCGAAGGGCTTGGACTTGAGTTCGGGGTGGAACTGCACGCCGATGAACCAGGGGTGGTCGGTGCGCTCGACGATCTCGGGCAGCTTGCCATCGGGCGAGACGCCGGAGAACAGCAGGCCGTTCTTCTCGAGCAGTTTGCGATAGTCCATGTTCACTTCGTAGCGGTGACGATGGCGCTCGGAAATGCGGGTGGTGCCATAGATGTCGGCGACGCGGCTGCCGCGGGTGAGCTGGGCCGGATAGGCGCCCAGGCGCATGGTGCCACCGAGGTCGCCGTCATTGGCGCGCTTTTCGGTGTCATTGCCCTTCACCCATTCGGTCATCATGCCGACGATGGGCTCCTTGGTGGGGCCAAACTCGGTCGACGAGGCATTCTTGATGCCGGCAGTGTTGCGCGCGGCTTCGACGCAGGCCATCTGCATGCCAAAGCAGATGCCGAAATAGGGCACGTCCTTGACGCGGGCAAAGCGGGCCGCCTCGATCTTGCCGGCCGAGCCGCGCTCGCCAAAGCCGCCAGGCACCAAGATGCCGTGCACATGCTCGAGATAGGGGGCCGGGTCATCGCGCTCGAAGACCTCGGAATCGATCCACTGCAGGTTGACCTTGACCTTGTTGGCGATGCCGCCGTGGTTGAGGGCTTCCGAGAGGGATTTGTAGGCGTCCTTGAGGCCGGTGTACTTGCCCACGATGGCGATATTGACCTCGCCCTCGGGGTTGTGCAGCCGGGCCGACACATCCTGCCAGGCGCTCAGGTCCGGAGCCGGCGCGTCGGTGATGCCAAAGGCGGCCAGCACTTCGCGGTCGAGGCCCTCATTGTGGTAGGCCAGCGGCACGTCATAGATCGAGGCGACGTCCAGGCCCTGGATCACGGCGCTTTCGCGCACGTTGCAGAACAGGGAGAGCTTCTTCTTCTCGCCCTCCGGAATCGGGCGGTCGCAACGCACCAGCAGCACGTCGGGAGCAATGCCGATCGAACGCAGCTCCTTGACGGAGTGCTGGGTCGGCTTGGTCTTGAGCTCGCCGGCCGAGGGGATATAGGGCATCAGCGTCAGGTGCAGGTAGCAGGCGTGGCCGCGGGGCAGATCATTGCCGAGCTGGCGGATGGCCTCGAAGAACGGCAGTCCTTCGATATCGCCGACCGTGCCGCCGATTTCGACCAGCACGAAGTCGAAGTCCTCATTGCCTTCGATGACGAAGTTCTTGATGGCGTCGGTGACGTGGGGAATGACCTGGACGGTGGCGCCGAGATATTCGCCCTTCCGCTCCTTGGCCAGGATGTCCGAATAAATGCGGCCGGTGGTGATGTTGTCGCGCTTGTTGGCGGCGCGGCCGGTGAAGCGCTCGTAGTGCCCCAGATCCAGGTCCGTCTCGGCGCCGTCGTCGGTGACGAACACCTCGCCGTGCTGGGTAGGGGACATGGTGCCGGGGTCGACATTGAGATAGGGGTCGAGCTTGCGCAGGCGGACCTTGTAGCCGCGCGCTTGCAGGACAGCGCCGAGCGCCGCCGATGCAAGACCTTTACCCAATGAGGAGACCACGCCTCCGGTGATGAATACGTACCGAGCCATGGGCGCTCACCTTAATCACATCAGCATCGATTCGTAGAGCCGCCAAGCCGCTCTACACAAAAAGAAGAAGGGGATGTTTCCATCCCCCTCTTTGGTCTCGCCTTGCGGCGGTTAGTTGGTCGGCGCCGCCGGCGTCTCGGCGGGGGCCGGAGCGGCGTCGGTGCCGCTGGCAGCCGGCGCGTCGGCTGCAGGCGCAGCTTGCGCCTCGGGCGCCGGGGTCGCGGTGTCGGCAGCAGGTGCAGCGGTGCTGGCCGCCGGCGCCGTGGTGGCATCGGTGGTCGGCGCGGCCGGCGTATCGCTGGCCGGGGTCGTGGTGGTCGAATTGGACGCGGGTACAGGCAGGTCAGCGGTGCTGTCGCCCTGCAGGGAATTGAGCGCATCCAGCACGCTACCCGGCGCGGTGCCGTCCGGCGTGGTCACTGCACCATCGATGATGCTGGTGGTGCCGCGGTCAAGTTCGCTCAGAATCGTCAGGCCAATGGCCGTGGCAAAAAACAGCGTGGCCAGGATCGCCGTGGTGCGGGTCAGCAGGTTCGCCGAGCCGCGCGCGGTCATGAAGCCGCCGCCGCCACCACCACCGCCAATGCCCAGTGCGCCGCCCTCGGAACGCTGCAGCAGGATCACCACAATCAGCGCCAGGACGATCAGCAGATAGGCCACAATCAGGACGTTCGCCATCGTGTCTCAGTCTATTGGTCTGTCAAAAGATGGCGCGTCATACACGCCTCAGGTCGCAATTGCCAGAGGCCGGGCGGATTTTCCGGCCGGCCTCGGGTCGTCATTGCCTAGACGGCGGAGATAATGGTGTAGAAGTCCTTTGCCAAGAGGCTGGCGCCACCGACCAGGCCGCCGTTGACATTGTCCACCGACAGGATCTCGCGTGCGTTCTGCGGCTTGAGCGATCCGCCATAGAGAATGCGGATGCTCATGCCCGTTTCGGGGAAGCGCGACACCAGCTGCTGGCGAATGCTGGCATGCATGCGGGTAATGTCGTCAATGGTGGGTGTACGCCCGGTGCCGATGGCCCAGATGGGCTCATAGGCGATGATAACCTCGTGAACGCCGGCGGCGTCGGGCACCGAACCGGTGAGCTGTTCGGCCACCACGGATTCGGCCTGGCCGCTGTCGCGCTGGGCCTCGGTTTCACCCACGCAGATGATCGGCTTGAGGCCGGCGCCGATGGCCTGCTCGGCCTTGGCGCGCACCAATGCGTCGGTTTCGCCATGGTCGGCGCGGCGTTCGGAATGGCCAACAATCACATATTGCGCGCCGGCGTCAGCGAGCATGCTGGCCGAGATATCGCCGGTGTGGGCGCCCGCAGCCTGGGAATGGCAATCCTGGCCACCGGCCAGAATGCCCGAGGTGGCGCCCAGCTGGCACACTTCGGAGAGGATCGTCGCCGGCGGGCAGATGACCACCAGCGCACGTGGCGATTCACCGGTGGTGAGTAGTCCGGCGAGCGTCGAAATCTCGTCCAAGGCCCCCCGCAGTCCGTTCATTTTCCAGTTCCCCGCGATCAGCGGCGAAATTGACGTGGTCACTGTTTGCTACTCCTGCCTCTTGCACCGGAACTGGGATTGCCCTAACCCCGGCTGTCAAAATGGATTACTAATGCCCTGCCCACGCTGTGGTAAAGGCTCAAGTCTCTGAAACGGAACGTCCGATATGCTCGATAGTTTGCGCGGTTTTGCAAAATCCTGGCCCGGCAAAGTCATGGGTGCGTTCCTTTTGGTGGGCATAGCCGGCTTTGGCGTCAACAATGTGGTTGGTGGCCTGAACACAACTTCGGTTGGCAAGGTGGGCAATCAGGACATCTCGCTGCGGAGCTTCCAGCGCGCCTACCAGGCCCAGCTCAACCAGGTGGCCCAGCAGATCGGCCAGATGCCGACGACCGAGCAGGCCGTCAATTTCGGCATTCCCTCCCTGGTGCTGCAAGATCTGGCGCAGGACGCGGCGCTCGACCAGATGGCCGATCAGTTCGGCCTGGGCGCGTCTGACAAGAAGCTCAGCGAAATGCTGCGGCAAGACCCCGCTTTCCAGGGCACGCTGGGCAATTTTGATCCCACCACCTTCAAGCAGGTGCTGGCGCGCAGCGGCTTTACCGAGGCCGAGTATTTCGATGACCAGCGCGATGCGGCGCGTCGCCAGCAGCTGATTCTGAGCCTGTTCGGCGATACCCCGCTCAGCAGCACCGCCTCGAGCCTGATCAACCGCTATGCCGCCGATCAGCGCACGATCGACTATTTCGTGCTGACGGATGCGAACCTGCCGGCGCCTGCGGCGCCGACCGAAGATGAGCTGGCGACCTATCTCAAGGATCATCAGGCTGAGTTCCGCACCGTCGAGACCCGCACCGTGCAGATGCTGCGCCTGTCGCCGGCGGACCTGGCCGCGACCAAGGTCATTACGCCCGAGGCCATTGCCGCCGAATACGAGCGCACAAAGGCCAATCTGACCAAGGCCGAGCGCCGCACCATTCAGCAGGTCGTACTCAACGACGCCCAGGTCACGGCTTTCGAGGCCGGCCAGGCCGCAGGGACGCCGTTTGAGACGCTGGTGGCCGACAATGGCCTGACCGCGACGGATCTGGGCACGCTGGCCCAGGCTGACATCAATGATGCCAACCTTGCCACGGCCGCCTTTGGCCTGGCCGATGGTGCCTTCACCGTCATCGATGGCGTCGCCGGCAAGCGCGCCGTGCACGTCTCGGCCATCGAAGCTGGCGGCGTTCCCACGCTGGAAGAAGCCGGCCCGCAGATTGCCCAGGACCTTGCCCGCGTGCAGGCCCGCAACGAGATCGCCGATGTGCAGGACCAGATCGAGGAACTGCGCGCCGCTTTCCGCCCGCTGAGCGAGATCGCCCAGCGCTTTGGCCTGCCCATCTACGAAGCCAAGGTCACAGCCGCCGGCGGTGAGCTAAGCGTGGTGCCCGACCTGGACAGCGCCGACGTGCCGCGCGTAAGCCAGGCCATCTTCAAGGCCGAACAGGGCCAGCTGACGTCAGCCATTCCCCTGGCCGGCAGCGGCAATCTCTATTTCGATCTGACCGCCATCGACCCCGCCCGCGACCAGACGCTGGACGAGGTGCGCGACGATGTTGTCACGGCCATCACCACCGAGCGCAGCAACAATGCTCTGCTGGCGGCCAGTGCCGATGCCGTGGCCAAGCTCGATGCCGGCACGCCGCTGGCCGATGTCGCCGCGACCTACAACCTCTTCCCCCAGCTCAGCTCGCCCTTCACCCGCTTCGGCGCCGAAGACGGGACGATCGATGCCACTGTTGCCGCCGCTGCCTTTGCCGGCGACGCCAAACACCACGGCTCGTCGGTCAGCCAGGCGGGCGAATATGTCGTCTTCCAGGTCGTGGACGTTGTGGCCGCCGATGGCGGGCTGGAGGCCAATGCCAAGCAGAGCCTCGAGAACGAAGTCCGCAACGGCCTTTATGGCGATTTCGTCACCGCCGTGCGCGACGACGCCGGCCTCCGCATCAACCAGCAGGCGATCAACCAGATCCTTGCCGTCAATACCGGCCTGTAAGCACAGGCCGGCCCAACCCCAAACCGGATATGAACACGATGGTCGACGTCGATTTTCAGCACTTCTGCGCGCAATATGATGCCGGGAAGTCGCAGATCGTCTGGCGTCGCATCGTGGCCGATCTGGAAACGCCCGTTGGCACCTATCTCAAGCTGGCCCAGGGCCGGAAGAACACCTTCCTGCTCGAGTCAGTGCAGGACGCCACCGTGCGCGGCCGCTATTCCATCATCGGCCTGATGCCGGACGTCATCCTCAAGGTCGAGGACGGCGCAGCCAGCATCAATCGTTCGGCCCAGCTCGGCGACAGCCATTTCGAGCCCCTGCCCGACCTGCCGCTGGACGCCTTGCGGGGCCTGGTCGCCGACAGTGCCATCGAGGTGCCGCCCGGCCTGCCGCCGCAGTCCGCGGGCGTCTATGGCTATCTCGGCTATGAGATGGTCCGCTATATGGAAGTGCTGCCCGACAGCAATCCCAAGGACATCGATACGCCCGAGGCGGTGCTGATGCGCCCGTCGCTGCTGGCCATTTTCGACACGCTCAAGGATGAGCTCTATCTGACTGCACCCGTCTATGTGCGGCATGGCGTGTCGGCCCGCCAGGCCCATGAGGCCGCCCAGGGCCGGATCGATGACGCCATTGACCGGCTGGGTCGCGCCATGCCGACCACCCCGGCCCTGCCCGACCTCGAAAACATCGCTGTTACCAGCAACACCTCCAAGGACGAGTATTTCGCCATGGTGGCGCGGGCGAAGGACTACATCACCGCCGGCGACATCTTCCAGGTGGTGCTGAGCCAGCGCTTCTCGGCCGATTTCAGCCTGCCGCCCACCGCGCTCTATCGCGCGCTGCGCCGCACCAATCCCAGCCCCTACATGTATTTCCTCGATTTCGGCGACTTTGCCGTGGCCGGATCGAGCCCGGAAATCCTGGTGCGGGTGCAGGATGGTGAAGTCACCATCCGGCCGATCGCCGGCACCCGCAAGCGCGGTGCCACCCCGACGCGCGATCAGGAACTGGCGGCCGAACTGCTCAGCGACCCCAAGGAGCTGGCCGAGCATCTGATGCTGCTTGATCTGGGCCGCAATGACGTGGGCCGTGTCGCCAAGACCGGCACGGTCAAGGTCACCGACAAGTTCTTCCTCGAATACTATTCCCACGTCATGCACATCGTCTCCAACGTGGTGGGCGTGCTCGATCCCAAATATGACTTTGTCGACGCCCTCTCGGCCGGTTTTCCCGCCGGCACCGTGTCGGGTGCACCAAAAGTGCGGGCCATGGAGATCATCGACGAGCTCGAAAAGTCGCGCCGCGGCATCTATGGCGGCTGCGTGGGCTATTTCGGCGCCGACGGCACCATGGACACCTGCATCGTGCTGCGCACAGCCATCCTCAAGGACGGCAAGCTTTATGTGCAGTCGGGCGCCGGCATTGTTGCCGACAGCGTGCCCGAACTCGAGCAGATGGAATGCGAAAACAAGGCCCGCGCCCTTTTCAGCGCCGCCGAGGAAGCGCTACGCTATGCTGGCGAGGCGAGGATCGGGCAATGAGTGCGGCAGGCAGGTTTCAATCGCGATGGCGGCGCTGGTTCTGAACACAGTACCGGAACCACTTTTCAGGGACAGGCCCAATGACCAAGACCCTCGTCATCGATAATTACGACAGCTTCACCTACAATCTCGTGCATTTCCTGGGCGAGCTGGGCGCCGACATTACCGTCGTGCGCAACGACAAGATCACGCTTGATGAGATCGCCGCCATGGCGCCCGAAGCCATCGTGCTCTCGCCCGGCCCCTGTACACCCAATGAGGCTGGCATCTGCCTGGCCGCCATCGAGCGGTTCAAGGGCGAGATCCCCATGCTTGGCGTGTGCCTGGGCCATCAGGCCATGGGCCAGGCCCTGGGTGGCGAGGTGATCCGCGCGCCCCACCTGGTGCATGGCAAGACGTCCAAGATCCATCATACCGGCAAGGGCCTGTTCCGCGGCCTCAACAATGATTTCGAGGCCACGCGCTATCACTCGCTGATCGTGCGCAGCGAAAGCCTGCCCGATGTGCTCGAAGTCACCGCGACCACCGATGATGGCCTGATCATGGGCATGCAGCACAAGACGCTGCCCATCCATGGCGTGCAGTTCCATCCCGAGAGCATTGCCAGCGAGAATGGCCATGCCCTGCTGCAGAACTTCCTCACCATAGCCCGCGACTTCAACCAGAAGCGAGCCGCCTGATGGACATCAAGCAAGCCCTGAGCAAGATCGCCGACGGTCGCGATCTGACCGGCGAGGAAATGCGCGGCGTCATGCGCATCATCATGGCCGGCGAAGCCACCCCCAGCCAGATCGGCGCCTTCCTGATGGGCATGCGCGTCAAGGGCGAGACTGTGGTGGAGATCGCTGCCGCCGTTTCCATCTTGCGTGAACAAATGGTGCCGGTGACCGCGCCCGAGGGGGCCATCGACATCGTTGGCACTGGCGGGGACGGCGCTGGTACGCTCAATATTTCCACGGCCAGCGCCATTGTCGTTGCCGCCTCAGGGGTTCCGGTGGCCAAGCATGGCAATCGCGCGCTGTCGTCCAAGTCTGGCGCCTCACAGGTGCTGGAGGCCCTGGGCGTCAAGCTCGACCTCACCCCGACCGAGATCGGCGCCTGCGTTGGCAGCGCCGGCATCGGCTTCATGTTTGCGCCCAGCCATCATCCGGCCATGCGCCATGTCGGCCCCTCGCGCGCTGAGCTCGGCACGCGAACGCTGTTCAACCTCCTTGGCCCTCAGTCCAATCCAGCTGGCGTTCGCCGCTATCTGCTGGGCGTCTATGATGAGCGCTGGGTCGAGCCGGTAGCGGCAGCGCTGCTCGCCAATCGCGCCATCAAGGCCTGGGTTGTGCATGGTAGCGACGGGCTGGATGAAATCACCACGACCGGGCCGACCCATGTCGCCCAGATCGAGGGCGGGAGCCTGACCACCTTTGAAATCACGCCCGAGCAGTTTGGCCTGCCGCGGGCAACGCTGGACGATCTGCGCGGCGGCGATCCGGCCGACAACGCTGTTGCGATGCACGCCCTGCTCGATGGCAAGCCCAGCGCCTACCGCGACATCGTGCTGCTGAACAGCGCGGCGGCCCTTTTGGTGGCGGACAAGGTCACCACAATCGAAGACGGCATTGCCATGGCACGCGAGGTCATCGACAGCGGCAAGGCCAAGGACACACTCGCCCGGCTGGTGGCGGTATCGAACGGACGACAGGCATGACCGATATTCTCAAGCAGATCGAGCAGTACAAGCGCGAGGAGATCGCCGCGGCCAAGGCCATGCGGCCCTGGGCCGAGGTGGTGGCGCAGGCCCATGACCAGCCCGCCCCGCGCGGCTTCGTCAAAGCCATCAAGGCCAAGCGCGCCGCCGGGCAATATGCCTTGATCGCCGAAGTGAAGAAGGCCAGCCCCTCCAAGGGCTTGATCCGCGCCGATTTCAACCCGGCCGAGATCGCCCGCAGCTATGAAATGGCTGGCGCCGCGTGCCTCTCGGTGCTCACCGACCGGCCGAGCTTTCAGGGCTCGCCCAGCTATCTGATCGAGGCCCGCGCGGCCACGCAGCTCCCCGTGCTGCGCAAGGACTTTCTGTTCGAGACCTATCAGGTGGCCGAGGCCCGCGCCTGGGGCGCCGACTGCATCCTGATTATTCTCGATGCCGTGGGCGACGATGTGGCGCGCTATCTGCTCGACGCGGCCGAGGAATGGAAGATGGATGCCCTGGTCGAGGTGCACAACCAGCTCGAGCTCGACCGGGCTCTGGCCTTGGGCGCCGGGTTCATCGGCATCAACAACCGCAATCTGCGCACGTTCGAGACGACGCTGCAGACCTCGATCAACCTGGCGGTCGGCGTGCCCAAGGGCACGCTGCTGGTCAGCGAAAGCGGCATCGGCGGTCATGACGATCTGGTCAAGCTCGATCAGGAGGCCGGCATTGGCACATTCCTGGTCGGCGAGAGCCTGATGCGGCATGAGGACGTGGCCGCTGCGACCCGCGCGCTGCTCATGGGTGCGCCGCAGGCCGCCCGCTGATGGCCGGTGGACTGACCCATCTCAACGACAAGGGCGAGGCCCATATCGTCGATATCGGTGACAAGGCGGTTACCCGTCGCCGCGCCGTAGCCCAGGCGCGCCTCGTCGGCCAGCCGGCGACCATCGCCACCATCATGGGCGGTGGACTGAAGAAGGGCGATGCCCTGGCCGTTGCCCGCATCGCCGGCATCATGGCCGCCAAGAAGACTTCCGAGCTGATCCCGCTGTGCCACCCCATTGCGCTGACCAAGGTCAGCGTCGAGCTGACCCAACAGGGCGACGACGCCATCCTGATCGCCGCGACGGCGGAGACCACGGGCCAGACCGGCGTCGAAATGGAAGCGCTGGTTGCGGCCTCGACCGCCGCGCTCACACTCTACGACATGGCCAAGGCCATCGACCGCGCCATGGTCGTGACCGATGTGTGCCTGATGGAAAAATCGGGCGGCAAATCGGGCGACTTTCATCGCGACGATGCGGACGCGTCATGAGCCTGTTGCCGGTCGAGGACGCCATAGCCGCCATTCTGGCGCGGGTGCCGGCCTCGCGAGGCGAAGCCGTGCCCCTGGCCGAGGCCGCCGGTCGCGTGCTGTTTGCGCCCTTGCTGGCCGGGCATGACCAGCCGCCGTTTTCCGCCAGCGCCATGGATGGCTATGCCGTGCGCGCCGCCGACATCGTCCCGGGTCATGCCCTGCGCCGGATCGGCATGGCTCAGGCCGGCGCCGGCTTTGCCGGCAGTGTTGGCGCGGGCGAAACCGTGCGCATTTTCACGGGTGCGCCCCTGCCCGCCGGCGCTGATGCCGTCATCATGCAGGAAGAGGCTCAGCCCGAGGGCGATCTGGTCCGCTTTTCCAGCCAGCCGCAGCCGGGCCGCAGCGTCCGCCCCCTGGGCAGTGATTTTGCCCGCGGGCAGCGCCTGCTTGAGCCGGGCACTCGCCTCACCGCCATGCAACTGGCCGTGGCCGCCGCCGCCAATGCGCCTGAACTCTCGGTCGCCCGGCGCCCCCGGATTGCGCTGCTGGCCACCGGCGACGAACTCGAACTGCCGGGCGCCGTATTGGGGCCCGACCAGATTATCGCGTCGAACAGTTTTGGCCTGGCGCCACTGCTCGCCCCCTATGCCGAGTCCATCGCCGACCACGGCATCGCCCGCGATGATCGCGCCGAGCTCAGGGCCAAGCTCGAAGCCATCTTTGCCACTGAGCCCGATGTGGTCATCACCACCGGCGGCGCCAGTGTCGGCGAGCATGACATCGTGCAGGAGATCCTGCTCGACCTCGGGGTGACGCTGGATTTCTGGCGCATCAACATGCGGCCGGGCAAGCCACTGATGTTCGGCACCCGCGGCAAGACGCTGGTCTTCGGCCTGCCGGGTAACCCCGTCTCGGCCATGGTCACGGCGATAGTCTTCATCAAGCCGGCGCTGCGCGCCTGGCTGGGCCTTGCCCCGCAGCCGGTCTGGCATCTGCCGCTGGCCGGCGCGACGCCGGCCAACACCGCAAGGCGCCACTTCATGCGCGCCGAGCTTGTGCATACACCATCGGGCCCCATGGCCCGGCCGATCAGCCAGACCGACAGCGGGCATACGTCCTCGCTCGCCGCGGCAGACCTGCTGATCGTCCAGCCCGAGCATGATCCCGGCCAGCCGGCCGGCGCAGTCGTCGAGGCATTGGTGATCGACGCCTTCTGAGGCTCCAGACGGCGCAAAGCTGGGATTTTGCGGGGATATTGCAGAACATAACTGGAACACGTATAGTCGTTCTGTCTATGTTCCGATTCTCTCCCCGAGGGGCCCATGCTCACGCGCAAACAACACGAGCTGCTGATGTTCATCCATGAGCGGATGAAGGAAAGCGGCATCCCGCCGTCGTTCGATGAGATGAAGGATGCCCTCGATCTGGCGTCCAAATCGGGCATTCACCGGCTGATCACGGCGCTGGAGGAGCGTGGCTTCATCCGCCGCCTGCCCAATCGGGCCCGGGCGCTCGAAGTGGTCAAGCTGCCGGACTCGATGAACCCCTCGCTTGGCGGCCGCAAGGCGCGCTTCGAGCCGGCGGTGATCGAGGGCAACTTGGGCAAGGTCGCGAGCCCGCCGGCGCGCATGTCCGCTGCCGAAGACTATGCCCGCCCCATCTCTATTCCGGTCATGGGCCGCATCGCGGCCGGTACGCCCATCGAGGCGATCCAGAACCATTCGCACACCATCATGGTGCCGCCCGAAATGCTGGGGAGCGGCGAGCACTATGCGCTCGAAGTGCGCGGCGACTCCATGATCGATGCCGGCATTTTCGATGGCGACACCGTGCTCATCAAGAAGCAGGATCAGGCCAGCACCGGCGAGATCATCGTGGCTCTGGTGGATGATGAGGAAGCCACGCTCAAGCGCCTGCGCCGCAAGGGCAATACCGTTGCGCTCGAGGCCGCCAATCCGGCTTATGAAACCCGTATCTTCCCGCCCGATCGCGTCAAGGTGCAGGGACGGCTGGTGGGTTTGCTGCGCAAGTACTGACATCCATGCGCGCCGGCAGTCCGGAGGCGGCAATGGCACTTTATGCGGAGCGCATCAATGCGCATCGCTTTGAGCTGGTCGCACCACTGATTGCCGATGAGGCTGTTTTCTGGTTCGGCGATGGTTCGCATCGGGGGCATGCTGCCATCAGTCGGGCCTTCGCCGCGACCTGGCGGGTGTTGAGCGACGAAACCTATTGGCTTGAGGATGTTGAGTGGATCGCGCGCGGCGATCGTGCGGCGGTCTGTGTCTATCGCTTTTGCTGGCGCGCCAGTGTCGATGGAGTGCCGACCACCGGCATTGGCCGGGGCACGTCGGTGCTGGCCGATGGTGCCGATGGCTGGCAGATTGTGCATGAGCATCTCAGCCCGGAGCCGGATCGGTCTTGAGGCGTGAGCGCGTAGCCGCACACGCCCTGCTTCCCTCGCGTGCTGGCGCGGTCACAGTCTGGTCTGTGCGATCCTGGGGCGTCGGCGTGACGACGTCCGGCTCTTTTTGTCCCTGGTGTCCGGCTTGCCTGTTCTCCTGGGTAGAGGCGGGGCGAATGACTGGCACGCCCTAGTCTGCCGTCTTTATTTCCAGCCGGGTCACCCAATCAGCCGGGTCTGGAACCTCGGACGGGTCGGTTTCGTAGATTTCCAGCCGGCAGGCAAAGTGGTCGCCGTCTGCCGCCGGAGTCATATCCCATGCAATGCCGCGCTCCTTGGCCCAGCCGATCAGCATGGCGGTGGCGTCATAGAGCTGGTCGTAGGGGCCGGTATGGGTGGTGCTGACAAAATTGCCTGCGGGCAATGTGCCGAACTGCACCGGTCCATCCCCCTGCCCGGCCGCTTCCACTTCCACGCCGGCCTCGATCTCAAGCGTCGCCGCCATGTCGATGCGCCGGTAGTTGTAGAAAGGCGCGCCCACCGGGGCGATGCCGTGCTGACCCAGCCAGGCGAACAGGGCCGGGAAGCCTTCGTCGGCCGGCTTGGCGACCGCGCTCATGGGCACGGTATAGCTGATGAAGGCGTAAGGCCGGGCGGGCCTGGGCTGAGTTTGTGGAACGGTGAGCACGGCGGTCTCCTCTGGCTGGATGATGCACTGCATCGTCATGCCGACAAGACGAGCCACGGCGCCCGGTTTCGACAGGCCCTTGACCGGTATTCGTGGGCCCTATGGCCGCTCGCTGGGCGGCGGCACGGTCGTGCTGGTTTTGCACTCGATCAGCCACACGTCATAAATCGCGTGGTCGATGGCGTGCAGTGCCGGGCTGTCGGCGAACATCCAGCCGGTGAAGATGCGCTTGGAGGCGCCATTGAGGCTGCGCTGGTCCACCTCGATGAAGGCTGAGGTGCGCTGCGTTTCAGTGGCTGCGCGGTTGTAGCAGGCGCGCGGCGTGATCTCGAGTGCGCCGAACAGCACCGTCTCGTCGATATAGACGTCGAAGCGCGTGATTCGACCGGTGATCTTGTCGAGCCCGGCGAAGGTCGCCACCGGATTGGCGATCGGCTGCGCCTGAACGGGCATGGCCAGCAGCGCCAGGGCCGCCAACGGCCCCAGCATGGTGCGCATGCGGGTCAGAATGGGTCGGTGGCGCAAGGCGCCGTCCTTATTCGGGCGACCAGGCGGTGTAGTCGCCGGTCACGCGCGGGCGCTCGCCCTTGCTAAGCAGGCTGCCATCGGGACGGTAGGCGGCTGCGGTGCCGGTGAGATTGGGCTCGTGCGGCAGCTGCCAGGGCTTGGCGACGTAGTTCGCCTTGGTGGGCACCACGTCGGTACGGTGGTGCATCCAGCCGTGCCAACCCTCGCCAATGGTGGAGGCGTCGGCATAGCCGGCATAGGTCACATAGCGGCGGTCCGCCTTGCGATCCTGATAGTATTTGTTGCCGAATTCATCGCTGCCGACGTAGTCGCCAAAGCGCCAGATCCACAGGCGTGTGCCCCACGTCTGGCCGCTCCACCAGGAGAAGATTTCTGTCAGGAACTGCTTGATACCGGATTTGGCCAATTCTTCGATTCCGTCGTCGTCGAGGATGCGCTGGGGCGGGTGTACCATGGGTCGCTGGCACAGCCTAGTGTTGCCGGGCTGGTTTGATGGTGTTTTTGCGGTGCACGGGCATTGGCGATGACGCCGCTATAGATAGTGCCTTTAGCGTCATGGCGACCGACAGGCACAAGCGCTGGTGTGTGCCGTTGTGTGCCGGCGGCAAGCGCGATGGGGTCGAAATATCTGCGCTTGACAGCTTTTTGGGGCGGCGATTCTGTCTTTTATCGGCATGGTTAGCGATGCGCTAATGCCGCCAGGTGCGACCGGGAACACCAGGATTCGCGGGCGCTTAGCGGAGGTTTTTCGGCAAGTTCATGTGACGGAAAGGTGACATGAAATGCCGCCTCAAGCGGGCCAATCAAGAGCCCGTTTTCCTTGCCATTTGTCCCCACAATCCACATATTGAGCCTACTAGACGTTGTCACTCGACCCTGCCCGACCACTACACCTTGTGATTTCTTGCGTTGACGCTGGATTTGAATCGGCAGATGTTTTTAGCCAGTTCGCGGCGCCTCCCGCTGCGGGCGAAAGACCCCTGCTGAAAGCGCTGGCAACAGATCGGCACCAGGCATGGGCACAGGCAAGTTTTTCGGACCCGGCCACGGGTTCGGTGGGTGACGCGTCAACACAGATTTGGATGAGAAGCCGGTTTTCGGCTCGCGGGCCTTCGTGTGCCCGCTACATTGGGGACTAAGACGACTATGCGCATTGAACGCCGGTTCACGACAGCCAACCAGGATCGCTACAGCGGCATCGAATTCCGCTCGGCCACCAGCGAGATCCGCAATCCGGACGGCTCGGTGGTCTTCAAGCTCGAAGACATCGCGATTCCGTCGACCTGGAGCCAGGTTGCCGCTGACATCATTGCGCAGAAATATTTCCGCAAGGCCGGCGTCGCCAAGGTGCTCAAGAAGGTTGAGGAGAATTCCGTCCCCAGCTGGCTGTGGCGCTCGGTCCCCGATGAGGCAGCGCTCGCCAAGCTGCCCGAAGCAGAGCGCTTTGGCTCGGAAATGGACAGCCGCCAGGTATTTGATCGCCTGGCCGGCACCTGGACCTATTGGGGCTGGAAGGGCGGCTATTTCGACAGCGAGGAAGATGCGCGCACCTTCTTTGACGAGCTGGCCTATATGCTGGCCACCCAGCGCGTGGCGCCCAACAGCCCGCAGTGGTTCAACACGGGCCTGCACTGGGCCTATGGCATCGATGGCCCCGGCCAGGGCCACTTCTATGTCGACCCCTTCACCCACAAGCTGGTGAGCTCTAAGAGCTCCTACGAGCATCCGCAGCCGCATGCCTGCTTCATCCAGTCGGTCAATGACGATCTGGTCAATGACAACGGCATCATGGACCTGTGGGTCCGCGAAGCCCGCCTGTTCAAATATGGTTCGGGCACGGGCACCAATTTCTCGGCCCTGCGCGGCGCCGGCGAACGCCTGTCGGGCGGCGGCAAGTCGAGCGGCCTAATGAGCTTCCTCAAGATCGGTGACCGCGCTGCCGGCGCCATCAAGTCGGGCGGCACCACCCGTCGCGCCGCCAAGATGGTGGTGCTGGACATCGACCACCCCGATGTCGAGGAATATATCAACTGGAAGGTCAAGGAAGAGCAGAAGGTCGCCGCGCTCGTCACCGGCTCCAAGGTGGTCTCCAAGCACCTCAAGGCTATCATGAAGGCCGCTGTCAACTGCGACGGTTCGGGCGATGACTGCTTTGACGTGGCCAAGAACCCGGCCCTCAAGCGCGAAGTGCGCGCCGCCAAGAAGGCCCTGGTGCCGGAGAACTACATCTTCCGCGTCATCCAGTTCGCCAAGCAGGGCTATACCGATATCGAATTCCCGGTCTACGACACCGATTGGGACAGCGAAGCCTACCTCACCGTCTCGGGCCAGAACTCGAACAATTCGGTGCGCGTCACCGATGATTTCCTGCGCGCCGTTGAAGGCGACGGGGAATGGCAGCTCAAGGCCCGCTCCTCGGGCAAGGTGACCAAGACGCTCAAGGCGCGCGACCTGTGGGAACAGGTGGGCTATGCCGCCTGGGCCTCGGCCGATCCGGGCATCCAGTATCACACCACCATCAATGAGTGGCACACCAGCCCCGAAGCCGGTCCGATCAATGCGTCGAACCCCTGCTCGGAATATATGTTCCTGGATGACACCGCCTGCAATCTGGCCTCGGTGAACCTGCTGCCCTATCGCAATACCGATGGCAGCTTCGATACCGCCGCCTATGAGCACACGGTGCGCCTGTGGACCATCGTGCTCGAAATCTCGGTGATGATGGCGCAGTTCCCGTCCAAGGCGATTGCCGAGCGCTCGTTCGAATATCGCACGCTGGGCATTGGCTATGCCAATATCGGCGGGTTCCTGATGACCTCGGGCATTCCCTATGACTCGGTGGAAGGCCGCGCCATTGCCGGTGCCGTCACCGCCATCATGACCGGCGTCAGCTACGCCACGTCGGCCGAAATGGCCAAGGAGCTGGGCCCGTTCAAGGACTACAAGCGCAACGCCAAGCACATGCTGCGCGTCATCCGCAACCACCGCAACGCCGCCCATGGCAATGCGACGGGCTATGAAGGCCTCTCGATCACGCCCGTGCCGCTGGACCATGCCAATCTGAGCGATGCGGCTCTGTCCGAACGCGCCAAGCTGGCTTGGGACAATGCCCTGGCGCTGGGCGAGAAGCATGGCTTCCGTAACGCCCAGGTTTCGGTTATCGCCCCCACCGGCACCATCGGCCTGGTGATGGATTGCGACACCACCGGCATCGAGCCCGATTTCGCCCTGGTCAAGTTCAAGAAGCTGGCCGGTGGCGGCTACTTCAAGATCATCAACCGCGCCGTGCCGCCGGCCCTGCGCACCCTGGGCTATTCGGAAGGCGACATTGCCGAGATGGAGGCCTATGCGGTCGGCCATGGCAATCTCAACCAGGCGCCGGGCATCAACCCCTCGACGCTGCGCGCCAAGGGCTTTACCGACGACAAGATCGCCGCGCTCAATGCCGCGACCGCCTCGGCGTTCGACATCAAGTTCATCTTCAACCAGTGGACGCTGGGTGCTGATTTCCTCAAGAGCCTGGGCGTCACCGACGAGCAGCTCAATGACTTCAGCTTTGACCTGCTGAGCTTCCTGGGCTTTTCCAAGAAGGACGTCGAGGCCGCCAATATCCACGTCTGTGGCGCGATGACGCTCGAAGGCGCGCCGCACCTCAAGGCCGAGCACCTGCCGGTGTTCGACTGCGCCGCCCCCTGCGGCAAGATCGGCAAGCGCTCGCTCTCGATCGAGAGCCACATCCTGATGATGGCGGCGGCTCAGCCGTTCATCTCGGGCGCCATCTCCAAGACCATCAACATGCCCAATGATGCGACGGTGGAAGACGCCAAGGAAGCCTATATGATGAGCTGGCGCCTGGCTCTGAAGGCCAACGCCCTCTATCGCGACGGGTCCAAGCTCAGCCAGCCGCTCAATTCCTCCGTCCTGGCCGCGGCCGATGACGATGAGGATGAGGCTGCCGAGGAACTGGCGGCCATGTCGGCTGCCGCCCGCGTGCCCCATGTCGCCGAACGCATTGTCGAGCGCATCGTTGAAACGGTCGTGCGCGACCGCGAAAAGATGCCCGATCGCCGCAAGGGCTATACCCAGAAGGCCGTTGTCGGTGGCCACAAGGTCTATCTGCGCACCGGCGAATATGACGATGGTCGCCTGGGCGAGATCTTCATCGACATGCACAAGGAAGGTGCCGCCTTCCGCGCGATGATGAACAATTTCGCCATCGCCATCTCCCTGGGCCTGCAATATGGCGTGCCGCTGGACGAGTATGTGGAGGCCTTCACCTTCACCCGCTTCGAGCCCGCCGGCATGGTGATGGGCAATGACCGGATCAAGAACGCCACGTCGATCCTCGACTATGTGTTCCGCGAGCTGGCCGTGTCCTATCTGGACCGCGACGACCTGGCCCATGTGAACCCGGAAAGCCCGACGTCGCTGGGCAAGGGCAATGACGAGAGCAAGGGTGGCCGCACCGCCCCTGCCCCCGTCGCTCCCATGCAGGCCGATCGCTTCGTCTCGCGCGGCATGACCCGCGGTCGCGTCAACAACAAGAGCCTGATGATCGTCTCGGGCGATCACCAGTTCAATCCGGTGCAGGCGATGCAGACCTCGACGGTGACGGCCCTCAAGACGGCGACAGCCCTCAAGACCGACACCCAGCTCAGCCCCTCGGCCTTCGCGCCGGCGGAACTGAACCCGATCCCCAGCCCGCCGCCGTCCAAGGACACGGGCCTGCTGCGTGCCGAAGCCCAGATGAAGGGCTACACCGGCGACCAGTGCACCGAGTGCCACAATTTTACGATGGTCCGGAACGGCACGTGCCTGAAGTGCGATACGTGCGGCACGACGACGGGTTGTAGCTGAGACTACCTATTTCGCTGCAAGTACTTAAGGTAGGACAGCACGTCCTGAGCGTATCTAGGAAGCCCAGAATTCTGGGCTTCCATGTGGTGAGAGGCCTAGAGTCTTAAACTCAGACGCAAGGCTCTAAACGAACCGAACAATCAAGCGCAGTTATTCAAAGTAAATAGACGGCGGCGAGATTTTCTCGCCGCTCAATCTCCGAGAGAACAATACATGAACTGGCCGGTGGGCGGCGGAGAATGCACACAAAATGCCGATCACTCGCGACAACCACTTCGTGCCTCAGTGGTATCAGAGGCAGTTTCTCGTCGACGGTCGGTCGAAGCTCAGTGTCCTCGACAAATCGCCGCCAACAAGAGTTCTCGCCAACGGCCGCATAGTTCAGACGGGTCGTTCAATCGAGGACAAGGCGCCCATAAGCGCCTTTTTCGAGGAGGACCTGTACTCAACCTTCTTCGGAACCGCGGTGAATGATGAGATTGAACGCAAGCTTTTTGGGGATATCGACAGGCGTGGCGCCGTGGCTGTTAAGGCCTTCGCCGCAGGCGGTGAAACCAATTGGCACGCACACTTTCTGACTTTTTTCGAGTATCTGGATATCCAGAAGGTCCGCACTCCTAAAGGCCTGCAATGGCTGCGCGCACAGTACCCACAACTCAGCCAGAACGAGCTCATGCGCGAAATGCAAGGCATTCGCAGGATGAACTGTACGATATGGACTGAAGGGGTTCGCGAGATCGTTTCAGCAGAGGAAGTCAGCACAAAGTTCTTGGTGAGCGACCACCCTGTAACAGTTTACAACCACGCAATGCCGCCGGAGAAATTTGGTCCCCACGACCCGGCAATTGCACTGAAAGCGTCTCAGACAATCTTCCCTCTGGGTCCCGACCATTGCCTGATCCTGACCAACCTGGAATACGCCCGAGATCCAAGTGTCTTGCCGTTGACCAAGCGTACATTTCCTCGCAACTACCGGCAGTCGATGGTCAATACGATCAACTTCATACATAAGCGCAAGCTCACAGACCTTCAGGTGGCCGAGATAAATCTGGTCATAAAAGCAAGTGCCAAGCGCTATGTGGGAGCAGGACGCAAGGAATGGTTGCACCCCGAGCAAGTGGTCACATCGTCTTGGTCAGAGATCAAGGAAACACTTCTTCCGCCGACGGATCAGCTTTGGCACTTTGGTGGCGAGATGTACGCCAAGTTCGACAGCGGACATGTGCACTACCAGGACTCGTTTGGTAGGACGGAAAAGGAGCGAGAGTTTCTCAAGAAACAGGTTTCGACTACTTCGCTGAAGCCAAAGGACGGGTGCGGGTGCGGGTCTGGTCGCCGATTCCGAGACTGTTGTGACCGGAAGCCTGTCAATCTGCGGCCAACATGGGAAGAGAAGAGCATCCGCGAAAGAAACCTGATGTTGTGCAATGGCATCATCAATGTTCTCGAGTTGGACGGCACTCGGGACTGGGCCTCAGTAAGGCGTTCGCTTACCGATGAAAAGATTGCAGAAATATATAGCCTCTATGAGGGGCTCTGGCCTCTTGAGACGGATTTGCTATCACTTTTGCCTAAGCCAGATGGCACACCACGGGCGGTATACGCCGGCCTCATTCACCCAAACCATATTGCCAACTTCGCCCTTGGGGCCGCTCCGTATTTTGGACAAATCATCGTCGAAAATCCGTTCATTCATCCTGGCATTGTGAATGACGAATTCAACCCGGTAAAATTCCCAAGTAAATATCGCGATGAATTTTTGAAGGCAGTTGTCTTCTTTATTAACGTGGTGCCCTTTGTTGACGCTGGCTTCATCAACCTCATTCCCGATCCCTGCGATTTTGATTTTCATCTGCGCGAGCAAATGATGGCCATGGCGGAAATTAGGGCACAGCAGTCGAAGGCGAGCATCGACGATGAGCCTGCAGTCCGGGATATCATGATGCAAGACATGAGGCGCAGCATCGAAGGGATAACGCCAGAATCAAAACTTCGGAGGGACCTCGCAGAGATCATGCCCGAACTTGAGCAAGGTGATGTGAACGCCGCAATTCGTTACCTTGCTGAAAAACGCGAAGCTGATCCTCTGGCATCACTGCGAAACGTAGACCCAACAGCTGACCGAGGCGGCCAATTTCAATTGGCACGGCTGGCGCCAAATTTCGAGATGGCAATGTATATCGCGCAGGCGACCGGATCACACATTGTCACCGACAGCGAACACCGCTGGAGGGAACTCAAACGTGCATCTAGAAAGATCATGTTGGGGATGCCTCCGCTGCTTGCTGAGCTGTCTGAAAATCTTGATCAGTCCACGTTCTCAATAGGCTACCGCTTTGAAGACTTGGCGGATCAGATGTGTAGCCCCACTTTCCATGGATATGCGACCATCTTCCGTGAGGCCTCTTCGTACCTTGCCAAAGTCAGCGCTGGTGGACAGCCACGCCGGCAGAATTTTGAGGCGCACCTTGGAGCAAAGTTCATGAAGACGCATGCCTCTGCGCAAGCGTCGATCCGGAAATCGAGGCCCCCTGTAACAATTGGCAAGATCACTGGTCTTTTCCCTTTTGGGGGTATCCAGGACAACAGCGTCAATCGGTTGCTATTAATGTCCAGCTCTGAGAACCACCTTCCTTCAGTCCCCATGGCATTCCGATTCAGCAGGTCCGTCGCTTGATTTTGGGTATGCACGGAAACCCAGCGCATTGATGGCGTTGGCTAAGCTATTCTGGCCATGTCTCATCGCGAGGCCTAGTATGAATGCCCTGCCAATGCACGAGCAAAGCCCGCCAGTGACATAGATCTGGCGTCGCCTCGAACGGTAGCGACACAACAGTTGGGGATGGCTTCGGTGAAAACTTCTACCCCTCCCGATCCCCCACATACGCCGTCATCCCCGACACACCCCGTCCTAGCCGCAAAATCCGGCAGTCACTGCACCAGACGCACCGCGCCAAACCGACAGGATTTTCTGCCGCCCCGTTTCTAGCCTGTCTGTCGCCCAAGGTTGCCCATGTCGAACGTCAAGAAATTCCGGGACGAGGCTTTTCACCGCCAGGGCGGGCTGTGCTGGTATTGTGGGCGACCCATGGCCGCTGCGAGTGACAAGCGGTCAAGCAGGCGCACCGCTGAGCACCTGCTGGCGCAATGTGATGGTGGCGAGGATGTAGCGGAGAACATCGTCGCCGCCTGCTGGCTCTGCAATACGCGGCGGCACACGTCAAAGACCCCGCTGTCGCCCCAAGCCTTCCAGGACTACGTCCGGCAGCGGCTCGCCAGGGGGAACTGGTTCAATCCCAAGGGTGGTCAACCCGCTGAGGCTCCCACCTCCTCCGCATGTCACCCTCGGGCTTGACCCGAGGGCTCTACATTGGCGGCGCGTCCAGCAAGTGCAACGCCCTCGGGTCAAGCCCCAGGGTGACGGTCGGTGAAAAGGCGATGGTCTGTCGGGTGGGCAAGCGGCCCGCCCCTACCCCTCCCGATCCCCCACATAACCCGTCATCCCCGCAAAATCCGGCAGCCAGCGCTCTCGCCGCGCCGTCCAGCACTCATAAGTCGGGGTGAACTGGTTGGGCGCGTCCAGCGTGCCGAGGTGGACTTCGACCTCCTCGCCCGAGCGGGCAAAGACCGGGGAACCGCATTGGGGACAGAAATGGCGACCGTGATAGGCGCTTGTGTCGCCGGTGATGGCCACCCTGTCCTGCGGAAAGATGGCGGCGGCGTAGAACAGCGCCCCATGCGCCTTGCGGCAGTCGAGGCAATGGCAGATGCCCACGCGGTCGGGCTCGCCCAGTGCCACGAGGCGCACCGCGCCACAGCGGCAGCCGCCGGTTACCTGATCCATGGGTCTTGCTCCTCCGCTGGGTGCGCCGCAGGAAACCATGCGGGCGCGGCGGCGACAAGCGATGGCCGGCCCGCTAGGCCGTCGCAGCCGCCTGCTGGCGCCTGGCCTTGCGGTGGCGGCCATAGGCGACGGGAATGGCGAGGGTTGCCAGGCCGGCGAGCAGGATCAGATTGGCGCCCAGGGGCTCGATGCCGTCCGTATCGACCAGCAGGTAGAAGGCATAGATGCCGACCAGGTGAAAGGTGAAGATCGAGAGCGCATGCTGGCCCAGCAGGACCAGGGGGCGAGCGCGCAGCAGACGGCCCAGCCCCGCACTCGCCATGCGCATCGAGCCATAGTGCGATGTCGGGCCGGCCACCAGAAGCCAGGCGATGACGAAGGCGGTCGCCATGACATTGAGCAGCGACACCAGGCCCAGGCTGCGCTTGCTGATCAGCCAGGCATAGGTCGACCGGTGGTCGGTGACCAGCTCGAACAGATAGAGCGTCAGCAGCAGCATGGACGCCGCGATGAACAGGATGGTGGCCAGCACCAGGGGCGGCAATCTCGGCGATGTCAGCGCCGACAGGTCCAACTCGCCGCGCACGAAGGCGGTGCCCAGCATCAGCCCGACAAAATAGAGCGCCGACCAGGACAGGCGATTGAAGTAGAGGCCGAGTTCAATGGCATGCTGCTCTAGGCCAAGCGCGGTTTCCAGCCCGTCCCAGGAGGCTTCGAGAAACCCGGTCTGTCCGACACCCCAGGTCGCGGCAACCAGGGCAATGACCAGCCAGCGCCTGCCGCTGGCCATGGCCGCAAAGGCGGCGGGCGTGAGCAGCAGGAACAGGACATACATGGGCAAAATGTCCATGCACCAGCCGGCCGCAAGCGAGACGACGGACAGGCCGCCGAACAGGACCGGCGCCGTGCCATAGGCCGCGGTGATCCAGCTCGACCGGCCCAGAGCCATGGCTGCCATGGCAGCCAGGGTGACCAGGACCACCAGAAAGACGTGATGGGTGAAGACGCGCAGCGTGCGGCTGCCCAGGGCCTTCTTGCGCGCCGCCTTGGCCGGATCGAACCAGCCATTGGCATAGGCGATCGCCACGCTCAGGCCGGAGAGAAACACAAAGCCGCTGGCAGCGTCATTGATGAGAGTGGCCTTGAACACCAGGCCCTGCGTGACACCGAGCGACAGATTGGTGCCCAGATGACTCAGGACCATGCTGATCAGCATCACGCCGCGCAGCCCGTCGAGATAAATATAGCGCACAATAAATCCGTATAGTCATAAAAGGACTGCTGAAGAATCGATGGCGCGGAATTAATTCCACGGCTGAGGCAATGTGGCAGAATGAAAATATTGGAACATGCTGTTCCACTGCTAGTGCGACGACAGTTTCACTGTCGAATTAACAAGATGCTACTTTGAGGGCAGACTTTCGCGATCGGCTTTACCATAGGCGGACGACGCCACATTGGGATGGGCAAGGCAGCAGTGGCCGCGGCAAGCGCCGCTGCCCGCACGTCGGGACTATCCGTCGTCTATCGGCCCGAAAAGCCAGGGGCTGCACCTGCCCCATCGTCCCGTAGGGATGGCCGGGGCCCTGCCCCAGCCGCCGCCGGGCTAATATTGTGCGGGGATGCACTGGCGCGGTGGCAGGGCGTGGAGCAGGAACTGCTTGTCGTCGACCCCCGACTGCAGCGCAAAACCCTCGTCGAGGATGGCCTCGGCGCAGCCATTGGTCATGGCGATGTTACCGATGGTCTCAAGATCGACCAGGACATTGCCGCCCGAGCGGGTGCTGACCAGCACGCCGCCGCCGTCGCATTCGACGCCGCACCACATCTTGTCGCCCTCGGCACTGCACGGGCCTATGGCCGTGCCATGGGTGCCGTCGCGCAGGTCTGCTTCCAGGCGGAACACATATTGGGCCGGGTTGATCGCCGTTTCATCCCAATAGCTGACGGCCAGGCTCATGGCAGTGACCTGCTGGTGCGGATGGGCGGCCAGATGGGCGGCATCATATTGGCGGGACCAGCAGGCCGAGGCGCCGTCGCTGGCGGCGACAAAGGCGTCCAGTTCGCCGGCCAGGACGCTGAGGCTGGACAGGGCAAGGGCAGTGCCCAGGACGATGGAGCGGGTGAACATCATTTCGGTCTCCTGTTGAGCAAGGGGCAAGATGGGCGTTGGGGTGAGCCTATATCGCGCTCACCGACACCAGATAGGCCGCGCGGACGCGGGCGCCGACGCCGGTCTGTTCGGTGTTCATCGATTGCAGCAGGCCAAGCAGTGTCGGACACAGTTCGGGCGATGTGGCATCGAGGGTGGAGACCGCCTCGAAACCGGCCTGGGTGGCGCCGCCGGCGACGGCCATGTCGGTGATGCGCTTCCAATCGTCCTGGCTGGCGTCGTCGCGGGAGACCGGGGCATCGTGCCCGGCCTTGGCCGCGGCCAGCAGCAGCACGGACTGGGCCATGACCAGATCCTGGTATTTCGCTGCGGCAGGCGTGCCGTCAAACACGGCTGGGCCGTTGATGGCAAAATTGCTGCAGGCAATCGGGCCCTCGCCCTCGAAAACCGCCTTTTGCAGATCGATGGTCGTGGTCATCAGGGCGCCCAGCAGTTCGTCGGGCGCGGTGGCGAGGCTGGCGCCATAGGTCTGGCGCAGGCCACCGAGCAGGTCCATCACGACGCCGTCGAGCGTTGCACCTCCGGCCACGGCCGCCTGGGCCTGTGGCACGAAGGCGGCAAATTCGGTGGGGAAATTGCCCTTGAGGAAGGCGAACAGTTCGGGCGCCACGTCCATCAACTGCGCTTCGGTGAGGCTGGGGCCGGCAGCAGGCGGCGCTGCCACGGCGGTCTGCGCCTGGGCAGGCGCGGCCAGGGAGACCGACAGGGCCAAGGTCGATGCGGCCAGCATCAGCATGGCCAGGGCGCGGGTGGGTGTGAAGCCAGACATGGGAAAATCCTCAAGCGAAGCGCCAGACGCCGGTTGCGTCGGCTGATGCAGGCAGATTGCCAGCCGGCGGAGTGGTCCGCTGTTCCGCTGGAAACACCGCTCCGGCCGGGCGGGCACAGGTCGGCGCAGAGCAACGGACCGGGGCCATGCTAGCGCCCACCCGATTGGCCGGCGTCGAACATCTGTCTGATGGCAAGGGCGCCGACAGGCGGCATGGTTGGCATGGCAAAGCCACCCCGCCAGAGACTGGCGGGGTGACATTTGACGAATGGCTGGTGGACGTCGGGCGATCAGTAGCCGCCGCTGGCGGGCTTGGAATAGCTGCCGGAGTGCTTGGTGTAGCCGCCACCGCTGCAATAGCCGGCGCTGTCGGTGATGTAGCGCTGGGCAACCCAGCCCCAGCGACCGTTCCACTGTACGCGGTACCAGCCGTTCTGCACGTAGTCGAGCTGGACGCTGGCGCAGCGGGCAATGCTGCCGATCTTGGCGTAGTAGGCGCCCGGACCGTCGCGGAAATTGACCGCACCAGTGGTCCAGCCGGTGGCGGCCATGCTGGAGGCGGTGGTGGCGACGAGAACGGCGGCGGTGAGCAGGATGCGTTTGAACATGATGGTCTTCCCGATTTGCTGTGCGGATCACCCTGTGCGATCCGATGGGTCCACAATGCCGGGTTGCTGGTGGGGTCGCAGTTCCCTGCGGAACAGGCCCGCAAGCATGCGCCGATTGCGCGTCACTCCAGGCCGGCGCCAGGGACACCGATGAAGCCCAATCCTTCTGGCCAGGCCTTCTGGCGCTCGTTCGCCATGTTCGACGGCTTTGATCCGGCTGCCATAGCCCTGCTCGACGCCATGGCGATCCCACGCAGCTGGTCGGTCGGCGAAGTCATTTTCCAGCGGGGCGACGATGGCGACTATATGGTCGTGGTCACCCAGGGCCGCATCAAGCTGTCGCTGCTCACCGCGTCCGGGCGCGAACTGGTGCTCCGCTATGCCGAACCCGGCGACACGCTGGGCGAACTGGCGTTGATGGATGGCGCCACCCGATCAGCGGATGCCACCGCAAGCGCGCCAACCGAGGGCCTCGTGCTGCTGGCGCGGGATTTCGAGCGCCTCCAGGCCCAATGCCCGCAAACCGCGCGCCCGCTGATCACCTATCTCGTGCAGCGCCTGCGCGATACGACCGAGCAGCTGGAATCGATTGCCCTGTTCGAGATCGAGGCACGACTGGCGCGCTTCCTGCTGGTGACCTTGCGCCATGTTTTTGGCGACGACATTCCCGATGACCCGCAATTGCGGCTCGATCTTAGCCAGGGCGAGCTGGCCGGCGTGCTCGGCGCCAGCCGACCGAAGGTCAACCGCGCCATCCTCGCGCTTGAGGATATTGGCGCCATCGCCCGAGACGGGCCGGTCTTGCGGTGCGATGTCGACCAACTGGCCCTCATTGCCGACCCGGACGCCTGAGGATGGTGGATTGGCGAGGCATGCGCGCGGGACTCGGCGTGGCGGTCGCGCTCTCGGTTGCCGGTGGAGCTGTGATTGCCACCCTGCCCGAGGATCTGGCGCCCTGGCGGGAGCCGGCCTTCGACCGGCTGGTTTCCCTGATGCCGATGCCCGACGACAGCGCCATCATGGTTGTTGATATTGGTGCCGTTTCGGATACCGGTGCGCCGTGGCAGCGGGCCGATACGGCGCGGTTGCTGAACAACATAGCGGCGGCGCGGCCTGCTGTCGTCGCACTGGACATCGTGCTGGGCAGTGATTGCACCGTAACGGCCACCAACCAGTCTCTGGCCGATGCCCTGGCGCGGGTGCCGACAACACTGGGCTTTCTGCTGGCACCGCGCGAGAACGTGCCACCCAAGCCCGATCTGACCATTGCGGCCAGCGAGGGGCTCGCCCTGCCGCTGATCTGGCAGGCCACCGGCGCCGAACATGCCTGTCAGATCTTTGAGCAGGCCGCCATGGGCAGCGCTGTGACGGCTCTCGCGGGCGGGATGGATGCCATCATCCGCGACGTGCCGGCGCTGGTCGCGGTTGGTCAGAACGCCTATCTGGGGCTGGCGCTCGACGCGCTTCGGCTCTCCGCAGGTCGCCGCTCCGTGTTGCTGGGCGGTGACCCGGCCTGGATGCGCCTGAGCAGCGCGCCCCTCGAGATCGGACCTTCAGCGCATGTTCGGTTCCATCCCAGTGGGCCGGCACGATGGGCGGCCAGGACGCTCGATGCCCCCGCCTTGCTTGCCCTGCCTGCAGCAGCGCGGCCCCTGGAGGGCAAGATCGTCTTCATCGGCAGCAGCGATCCCGGCAGTGGCGCTCTCCGCGCGACGGCGGCCAGTCCGGTCCATCCTTCAGTCCAGATCCATGCCGATGTAGCAGCGACCCTGTTGGGTGGAACATTGCCGCTGCGCGCGGGCAATGCAGCGGCGCTGGAGGCAACCGGGGCGATGGTGGGCGCCTTGCTCGCCGGCGCCGTCGGAGCGGCCGTGGCGCCGGTATTGGCTGGGTTGCTGGTGCTGGCACTGGCGTTGGTCTGGGTAACGGCAAGCATTGGCGCCGCTGTGCAATTCGGCTTGCTGTTCGACCCCGTTGCGCCGGGTGCGCTGGTGCTGTTGGCGGGCATGATGGCCATGGTGACACAGGCGACGCAAACCCGCCGGGCGGAGACGGCGATGCGCCGGCGCATGGCGCAATTGCTGCCGGCGGATGTGGTCAGCCGGCTCGTCCGCCAGCCCGACCTGCTGCGGCTCGAGGGCGAAGAACGGCAGGTGACGGCGCTCTTCACCGACATCGAGGGATTCACACAGTCCCTGCAGGGCGTGGAGCCGCGCGCCTTCGTGGCGATCCTGGACGCCTATTTTGCGGGGATGACCCGCATCGTGCTGCAGCACGGCGGCATGATCGACAAGCTGGTGGGCGACGCCGTGCATGCGCTTTTCAACGCACCGGCCAATCTTGACCACCATGTCGACAAGGCCATCGCCTGCGCGATCGAGATGCATGCCTTCGGAGAGGCGTTCCGGCAGCAACCGGATATGCAGGCGTTACGCTTTGGGCGAACGCGGATCGGCATCGAAACCGGCATGGTCATCCTGGGTGACGTCGGCGCCGCCGACAAGATTGACTACACGGCGCATGGGGCGGCGATCAACATGGCGGCCCGGCTGGAGGAGGCCAACAAGAGGCTCGGCAGCAGCATCTGCATCGGGCCCACGGCCGGCGCGGCAGCCAATGTCCCGTTGGATAGCCTGGGCATAATCGAGCTGCGCAGCTTTGGCCCGGTTGCCGTGTTCACCCCGGCCGGCATGACAGCAGGCGGACAAAGGACCTAGCGCGCAACCTTCACGCTGGCGAAGGCGGCGGCAATGCGAGCATCGCCCCACTTGACGACTTCGCCCGGCGGGTCGCCCGGGGCCGCAAACTCCACACCCTCTCCGTCCGACACTATGCGTTCAACGCCGGCCGCGGTGACGGACACCGAGCCATGGTCGACGAACACGGAGAACTTGCCCTTGCTCGGGCCGGCAAAGAAGCGTGTGCCGCGCACGCCAATCCGGCCAAAAGCGGTCAGGATTGAAATGTTGGTGGGCGGCAATTCTGTCGGGCGATCAAACAGCATCGCCCCGCCCACGGAGATGACACCACCCTGCTCGACGATGAACTGATCGATCGTCAGGTCGCTGCTCGCGCCGAGATTGATCTGCGTCCGATCATCAAGCAGCAGCAGGGCAAAGCCATCCTCTCGTGTCATCACGCGATCATCGATCAGCAACGGGTCCTGCGGAGAAATGCCAAGGGTTGTGCGCGCCCGCTCGAGAGCCACGGAGCCCTCAAGCGAGACAACCTTGCCCACAGCAACATTGGCAAAGGCCGGACGGACAAGGGCACCGGCGCCCATCAGAGCCAGTGCAGCCACGACCTGGCGACGCGATGGCCGCCAGCCGCAGTCTGGACCAAAGGGCGGGCGTTGTTGAACACTCATGGTAGCCGTCTCCGATATCTGCGTTGACGCAGATATCGTTGGCGCCCGGGGCCCGATACGTCATCGAACTTGTGTTCGATGGCGGTCGCTGCAGCGTCGCTATAGTCGCCTCATCACACTGGAGGGACTGCACAATGATCAAGAAAGCAACAATTGCCCTGGCGCTTCTTGCGGCCATGAGCTCGGCTTCGATGGCTGCGAGCACGGGCTGGACGACCGGGTCGGTGAACTTCCGGGACGGTCCGGGCACCTATTACACCAAGCTGGGCAGCATCGCGCGCTGCGTCCAGGTCACCATTACGGAATCTCGCGATGGCTGGTACCGCGTGCAGTGGAACGGCACCTGGGGCTGGGTCGCCGCCCGCTATGTTTCCGCCGACGCCGGCTATTGCTCGGGCGGAACCACCAAGAAGGGTTACTGACCCTGATGCGGCGGTGTCCGGCCTGTTCGGGCACCGCCTTCTGCCTGACTTCACCCTGACTATTGCGCTGAGGCCTGCCCGATGTGCTCCCGCCTAGCCCCAATTTGCCTCGCCCTGGCGGCACTGGTTGGCCCAACGCTGCCGACTTTCGCCGATGAGGCTGCCTGCGCCGGATGGTCACTCCCCGTGGCACTTAAGGGCTTTCTGGTGGAGGGGGTGTTTCCCGGGCCGCCCGAATTTGCCAGCGTGGCCAAAGGCGATGCCGCCTATACCGCCCAGTTTCTCTATTTGTCGCAACCGATCTGTGTGGTGGCCGACCCGGTGATGGGCACCCCTGCCCTCACTGATGTCGACATGGTGCAGCTGGCCTGCGCCGACACCCCCCTTGTGCCCGGTCAGGAGGTTTCCGTGACCGGAACGCTGTTCGCGCCACATAGCGGCTATCACCGCGCCCAGGTTCTTTTGGCCTGCGAGTGACCCCGCACAAAAACCCATTCCTTCCCATCAGCCAAGGTTATTCGCCATGCTCTCCAGACTTGCATGTGGCTCAGCCGCCCTCCTGCTCGCCGCTACCATCCATGCTGCGCCTGTTCTGGCCGACGATCCGGTGGCGGTCTGCGACGCGTTGGCCTCGAGCCCACTCGATACTGCCCGGCCCGCCGATGTGGTCGGGGTCGCTTTCGAAGAGATTGATATCGCCGCGGCGGAACCGGCATGCCGCGCGGCGTGGGAGGCAACTGCGGATCCGCGGATTGGATACCAGCTGGCCCGTGTGCTGTTTCAGGACCAGAAGCTCGAAGAAGCCAATGCGCTGTTCGGCGAGGCCGCGGCCGCTGGGCATGTCGAAGCCAAGGTCGGCATGGCGCAGACGCTGCTGGAACTGGCACGCGCCCACGCGGCGGCCCTGCTCAAGGAGGCGGCTGACGCCGGCAGCCTCAACGCCATGTACAACCTTGCCCTGGATTATGCCGAAGGCGATGGGGTGCCGCAGGATACCGGCATGGCCATTGCCTTGTATGAGCAGGCCTCGGCGCGGGGCGATGCGTGGTCCAGCTACAACCTTGGCGTGCTCTATGACGAGGGCAGCCTGGTGTTGCGCGATGCCGCCAAGGCAAAGCAGTATTATGAGCAGGCCATCGCCAAGGACCACTATTGGGCGATGATCAACCTTGGATATTTGCTGCTCGAAGGCGAGGTTGACGCTGAAGTGCGTGATCGGGCTGTTGCGCTGTTCCGGCGCGCCACGACCGAGGACGGCGACATAAATGCCGGTCTCCAGCTCGGCATCTTGTTGCAGGATGGCAATTCGGCAGAACAGGATGAAAGCGAGCAGTTGGTGATCGCCGCGCTGAAGGCGCGCGACACGGAGCTCGGCAGCTTCCTGCAACAGCCCGAGAGCGGCCTGTCGCCGCGCAACCTTGCGGCGATCAAGGCTGAGATTGGCATACCGGCTGCTGCTGGTACGATGGGCGAAGCGGATATCGCACAGTTGCGGCGCTACTACGCGCAAACCCCTTGAGGCCTGCGCTTCGGCGCCCGCAAAGGCGGGCGCCTGGTCATTCGCGCCGATGACGGAGGTTACCGTGCAGCTTGCGCCAGCACCTTCGCCTCAGGAGGGCGCCATCTGGTCAAGCAACTGCACAGCTTCGCTACTGCCATCGGCCGCGGCCTGGGTCAGCAGTTCCCGTGCAGCGGCAGGGTTCCTGTCGACGCCTTTGCCCGTCAGGAGCAGCTTTGCCAGGGGCAACAGGGCGTCCTTGTTGCCCAGGTCAACTGCGGTGAAATAGTTGAAGACCGCAGTCTGCGGGTCAACGGGACCGGCAATGCCGACTTCGGCATAGTGACCCAGTTCGTAGAAAGCTTGGGCGTCCCCATAATGCGCGCCAAGGCGCATCAGCCGATAGGCCTCCATCTCGTCGCTGGGCACTCCGACACCGGCCAGATACATGCGGCCCAGAGTGGTTGCCGCTGGACCAAAACCCTCGTCGGCGGCCAGTTGCAGGAAGTCCACGGCCAGATCGGTGTCGACATTGACGCCGGTTCCATTGAGCAGGCTGATCGCCAGCGCATGGAACGCGGGCGCAAATCCGGCTTCCACCGCCGCCATCAGCAGCTCAGCACCACGACCGGTGTCGGCATCGACACCCTGGCCAGCGCTATAGAGCACTCCGGCGAGATAGAGGCCGAGGGGGACGTCGTTCTCTGCGGCGCGATCGGCGAAATAGAAGGCGTCGGCATATTGTCCGGCGGCGTAATAGGCCCGGGCCATCCAGGCGTTCATCCGGAAATCGTTGTCGCCGCTCCCCATCGCCGCCCAGCAGGCCTGCACTGTTGCATCGAGGTCCAGCATGGATAGCGGGCGACCAATGGTTTCGAAGCCGGGCTCGAAGCTGCTGGCGGCCTGCATGGCACATTCGGTTTCGAGGGCATTGAGAGCAGGCATCCCTTCGGAGGCAATGGCAGGCGCTGCAAGGCCAACAAGGCTCAGGCCCAGAACAAGAACACGGGTGCGGATCACTTTCGTCTCCTCTTTGTCGCGTGCGTGGCGTCAGGCCGTGGCAACACGGTCGAAGAGGTCGGGGCCGCGCAAGCGCGCATCGAGGTCAGCGTGGCCGCGGCTGACAACTCGGTCCTCGCAGGCCGCGTCGGCCTGACCGCAATGGGCAATGGCGCTGGTTGGTGCTGCGGCGGTATTGGTGGGCAGCGGGGTCTTGCCTGCGGCTGCAAAGACGGCGGATGCGACAAGGGCAATGGCAAAGGCGGTGCGGATCATCTTGGCTATCCATGGGTTGGCGTTGCGATGCCCCATGACTAGCGCGCTGGATCAGACAGCGATGTTCCCCGCGGCACAGGGATATCGGCGATGCCACTGACGACAGGAAATACCTAGACCTGTTCCATCACCAGGCGAATGACGTCGGCCTGGCGGCGCACGCCGGTCTTGTCAAAGATGCTGGTCAGCTGGGTCCTGACGGTCGCCAGCGAAACCCCCAGCCGGTCGGCGATGACGGCGCGGTCGCCACCACGGGCCAGCTCCTGGAGCACGGCAGTTTCGGCCGGCGTCAGTCGATAGCGCTGGCGCAGCTCCTGCGTCCGCTGCTGCAGTCGGGTTTCCTGGTTTGTTGCAATCACCATCACCCGATGCGGGTGCCCATTCTTGCTCCAGCCCTCGGCCGGAATAGGAATGGCCACAAGCTGCAGCGGCAGGCGGGACGCCCCGCGCTGCACCAGGACCGGCGCGCTCGCGGTGGCCGATTTGCCGGAGGCGGCGTGATAGATGGCGCGCTGGAGCTGGCGCGTATCGTTCGCCTCCAGGCACTGCAACATGCCCTGCACCAGCCTGATGCCGTCAGCCTGGGCCAGCAGGGCCTCGGCGACTTCGTTGGCCGGCATGCACAAGCCCGTTTCAGCAATCAGAAAGACGCCGCGGTCCGCCAAAGCGAGCGCGGAGAACGTGCCCAGGCTTTCCGAACGGCTCTCGTGCAGCAACTGGTTGATGCGGAATGCCCGGGTCAGATGTGGCGACAGGGCCTGCAGGAAGTCCACGGCGCCTTGTTCGAACGGCGTGTTGGCCGAAATCATCAAATTGGCAGTCCAGCCGCCGGTGGTCGCGATCGTGAGAGCGACGCCATGGCGAAGACCCTGCGGAACGCACCAGTCGTTGTAGAAGGCGGTCTTGTAGAAGGTGTCCTTGTCGACCAGGTCGGTGTCAAAGGCTGCACGTCCGGCTGGCAGTTTTCGCGCGCCCAGCTGCATGGGGTTGCTGGCGTGATAGTGCGACGTATAGAGCGCGACCATCGCCGGGTCCGTCCTTGGCGCCATGAAGACGGGCGCCTTGACCCCGCTCATGCCGCCAATGACAGCGTCAAAGCCACCGGTCGCGTCAGCCAGGCGCTCCATGGTCGACAGCCACCGCGATGGATCGGCACCGGCTTCATAGATGTCGTCGATCAGCGCAAGAACCTGGTCCATCGCACGCCCATGTATCGACACAAACAGCGTCGACCCAATCCAACCGCCGGAGTACGGCATGCCGCATGCGAACTGTCCAAGCGCACTTGCCATGGCCATGTTTCATGCCGCGGTGGGGAGTAGGCCATAAAATGGCAATGCATTCCAGTGGTTATCGGCGATGGAGAGCTTCGGAACGGGGCAGTTCCAGGGGGTGAGCGCACTCTGCAGATCCGGCGTCTGCGGGGCATGTGGGTGGCAGTGTTGCCACGGGCAAGACTGGGCTTGTCAATTCTGCCCGGCGGCTTGCGTGGCGCGGGAACGGGGAGGAACCGGTCTCCGCGCCACGGTGCCGGCTACTGGCGTTCGACAGGACGCAGGTCGCCGGCTGTGTAGAGCTTCATGGTCTGGTGCCCGTTCTCGTCCTCGACGTAGGCGCGGATCAGCCCACTCCATTCTTCAACACCGACCACCTTGACGCCCTGCGCCTGCAGACGCTGCGCAATCACGCTCTTGGCGGCGCTGTCGAGCTTGTCGGCAGCAAAGCCCTGGGTTGCAGCGGTGGCGAACAGCATGGCGGCGAGAGCCGCAGCAAAGTAGGTCTTCATTTCCATTCCTTGTTTCGACCGGGAGTGGTCGCGAAAAGGACAAGACACCGCCCCCCTGCAGGATCGGTCGACATCTGGTCCAGAAATGGTGGAGGCCAGCCGCATGGAATGTGCGGCTGGACCAGGGCGCGGGGGCTCTGTTGGGCACATGTCGCGCGCCAACCCAGCAAGAGGCGATGGAGCCGATGACGTGCGGGCGTCTAGTGCGCGGCCCGCAAGTCAGCAGCCAGGCGCCGGCAGGCCCGTACCGTCATGGCCATGATGGTCAGGGTCGTGCCTGAGACGCCGCTTCCGGCAAAGGCGCTGGCGTCGGTGACGAGAAGGTTGGGGAGGTCCCAGCTCTGGTTCCAGGCATTGAGCACGGACGAAGTCGCGTCGCTGCCCATGCGGGCGCCGCCCGCCTCGTGGATGGCGGCCCCCATCACCATGGTGCGCGGAAACATCTTTCGGAAGATGAACCGACTGAAGGGGTCAGCGTCGGGATAGGCGCCGCGCCCCTTCTCTTCCAGACCGAGCGGGGAGCCAACATAGTCGATCTTGCCGCCGGAGCTTTCGATCGTCTCGACGATGGCGTCGATCTGGTTGCGCAGCGTCTGCCGATCGCTGTCCCCGATCTTGCAGCGGATGTGGGGCACAGGCAGCCCCCAGGCGTCGCGGCGACTTTGGTCAAGGGTGATGCGATTGTCGGGGACGGCGTCCATGGCGCCGTAGCCGAAGAAGCTGAAGCGGGCGTCGGTATTTTCGGGTGTGCTGTAGCGCCCGATGCTGCCCTGGAACGCAAAGTCATTGGCTGCCGACTGGCCATCGGCGGCGATGAAGCGTGGCAGATAGATGCCACCGGATGGACCGTAGAAGCTATCGGCGGGGGCGCTATCGGCCGTCGTCCAGCCCTTGGACTTGGAATAGGTGCCGGCCACGACGCAAGGCAATTGGTCAACGAAGTAGCGTCCCAGCGTGCCCGAGCTATTGGCCAGTCCCTGGGGGTGCTGGGTCGACGCCGAGTTGAGCAGCAGCCTCACGCTTTCGATGGGCGATGCACACAGGATCACCGAACGGGCGCGGACGGTAGTCGTCTGGCGCGTGACGCGGTCGATGACCTCCACGCCTGTGGCCCGCTGCCCGGTTGCGTCAGTCAAGACCTTGCTGACGATGCTGTTGTAGCGGATGTCGAGACGCCCGGTTGCGAGGGCATCGCGCAACGGACGCAGCACGCGGGTCGGCTCTGGTCCGATATAGCGCCACGTCACCACCCGACGGTCGGGCCAGCGGCTCTCGACGTCGTTCTTGAAGATGCGTTCGGCCGGCGTCAGCTCGGCGCGGTGACCATAGATGCTGTCCGGAAGCGTGGGCACGCCGTCGTCTTCGCCATAGATGGCGAGGCTCCGTTCCACTTCTTCGTAATAGGGCACGAGATCGTCATAGCCGATGGGCCAGTCGACGCCGCGCCCGGTCCGGCTGTGGACCTTGAAATCGTCGTCGGTCCAGCGCAGCAGGACACGACCGAACACATGGGTTCGGCCACCGGCCTGGCGACTGCGGATCCAGACGAAAGGGGCATCGGCCGGTGTCGTGTAGGGCAATTGCCGGTCGTTGACAAAAAGGTGCCGCTGCCGGGCGTCAAAGAAGGCGGCGCGCGCCTGGATGCCCTGGCCGCCGATAAACGCCTTGGCGCGTTGCCAGAGGTTGATGTCGCTCTGGCGGCGCACGGATGAGGGGTCAAAATCGCCGGGGCCGATCTCAGGCCCAGCTTCAAGCTGCACGACCCGCAGGCCCTGCGCCGTCAGTTCCTGGGCCGCAAACATGCCGGATGCGCCTGACCCAACAATAAGGGCGTCGTAGAGAGTATCCGGCATAGTCGCTCCAAAAATCTGCTGGATGAAAAATATGTGCGCCGGCAGGCGCTAAAGCTGTTCAGCGCCGGTTGAACCGATGACCTGATGGCCGTCGACCCAGACGGACGCGACATTGGCCCGCGTGGCGCCGTGAATGATCTTCTCGAAAATGGCGACAGGCTCGACGGTGTCGAAGAGGCGAATACCCCCTGCCCGGACCGCCGTATCGATGGCGACAACGTCGAAGCGTTGTCCCGTTGCGAGCCGCCCGATGGGCAGATCAAGCACGTCGCCGCCGCCCGCGGTCGCCAGATGAAAGGCCGCAACCAGATCAACGGCGGAGTTTGGACGGCCACGCCGATCGGCGGGCAGGTCGGGATCAACCCCCTCCTCCAACATGCGCGATGACCGCACCGTGGTGAGGCAGGCGTCGAACATGGAGGATGACGGCCCGCCAGAAATATCGGTGCCCAGCCCCACTCGAACCTGCCGCTCGAGCGCCTTGCGCAGCGGAAACACGCTGTTGGCAAAATAGACATTGGAGAGAGCGCAATGCGCCACGCCGGACCCGCGCTGGGCAAGGCGATCCATGTCATCGCTGGTGAGGAAATTGGAGTGCGCCAGCACCGTGCGGCGGGTGAGCAGGCCAAAGCCGTCCAGAGCCTGGGCGTCGGTGACGCCGAATCGCGCCAAGGGATGGGCGTGGGCCCAGTCACTCTCCGAGCAGTGGGTCTGCACATGGCAGCCGAACTCTTCGGCCAGGGCCCCGAGCCCGGCTAGCGCAGCGTCGGAACAGGATGGCGTGAAGCGCGGCGTCACCACGGGCAGCACGCGGGCCTCGGCGTTGTCCGGATGGGCTCGAATGTGTTCGATCACGGCGCGGGTCCCAGACACGGCCGCTTGGGCATCGGCGTCGCGGTAGTTGTCCGGACAGGCTGCCGGATCATCCATGGCAACCTTGCCCACCAGCGCCCGCTGCCCCAGTTCCAGGCACAGATCGGCAAGGATCTTGCTGGCCTCGACATGTTGGGTGGCGAAGTACAGCGCCGTGGTGGTGCCGTTGGCCAAAAGGTCCTCCACGAGCACCCGATAGCGCGATTCCGCCAGTTGCTCGTCAGCGTACTGGGCTTCGAGGGGAAAGGTGTAGGTGTTCAGCCAGACTTCGAGCGGCGCGTCCAGCGCCAGCCCCAGTTGCGGATACTGCGGTGCATGGACGTGCAGATCGACAAAACCAGGGATGCAATAGGTGTGCTTGGGCAGGCGGACGACGCCTTCGCCAAGTGCCTGCTCCGTTTCCGCCCGTCCTGGTGCATCTGGGCCGAGAACACCCGAGATGCTGCCAGCGTTATCGATGGTGATCAGCGTGTCGAAGAGCACCTCTAGCCTGTCGATGGCGGGAGCATGGAAGAAGTTCCCGACGATGGCTTTGCCGCGGAGTGTTGGGTGGACGGCTTGGTTCATGATGCGATTTCTCGGACACTCTGGCGCAGGACCAGCTGGCATGGGACTTCGATGCGCTCTGCGGGGGCAACTGTCTCGCCTTCGACCATGCGGATGATCAGGTCGGCGGCATGCAGGCCAAGTTCGGTTGTTGACTGCTGGATGGTGGAGAGGCTGGGCACCATGAAGGCGCCCACCGGGGCACCGTCGAAGCCGACCACAGACACGTCGCCGGGGACGTTCAGGCCCGCGTCGCTGACTGTCTTGATGAAGCCAATTGCCGTGTCGTCATTGGCGCAGACAATAGCGCTGGCGCGTTCGGCCGCCGGGGTGGCGAGAAACTGCTCGGCCGCTCGGACACCGCCGCCGAAGTTGAAGTCGCCGCGCATGACGGTGAGAAACGGATCGGCAACGCCAAGGGAAGCCAGCGTCTTGCGGACACCGGAGACGCGCTGCCGCTCGTGATAATTGTCCACGCGACCACCGACATAAATGAAGCGCCGGTGCCCCATGTCGAACAGCGCCTGCACCGCCTGGGCAATGGCGGCAAAATCATTGCTGACCACGCTGGGAATGCCATCCCCGCTCTGGTCGAAGTGTAGCGAAACCACTGGCAGACCGGCGTCGGCGACGGTCAGCCCCCCTGCCCGCGGCGGCAGCGTCGCCATCAGGATGATGCCGCAAATGGTGCCGCCAAAGGCCGTGGTGATGATGTGCTCGTCTGTCGAAGCGTCGCGCGACACGTTGGCGATGAGCAGGTGGTAGCCGCGCTCGGTCAACGTCTTGGCAACGGACTCGAGGCCCTCAAGAACGGTCTGCGAGGCGCCGATATAGAGGCTTTCGGGCAATACGATCATTACCGTGCGAGTTTGCCCCACCCGCAGGCTGCGTGCGGTCTGATTGACCGTATAGCCCAGCTTGCGGGCCGCGGCCTCGACCTTTAGCCGAGTGGGTTCGGCAATCCGGCCTGGCTTGGTCAGGGCACGACTCACCGTCGAGGTGGCCACGCCCGCCTCCCTGGCCACATCTGCGATGGATGGCCCAACGGGCCTGTCATCTTGCTTCGCCATTTCGCCTGTTTCCTCCCGCCGGCGTTTGGTCGACGGAGTAGCCTAATTTGAAGGCACGAACCACTCTTGCGTACCAAATCAGCATATGCCATGAATTGCGCGTTGGCAATCGATTGCCAAACTCAGTTGGTCTAGCCGGTGCTGGAGGGAAGCCGCGCTCAGGCGGGCCAGAATGTCGTCATTCCCGGTCTTGTGGAGGACCCTTATGAAGCATCTAGCCATCGCAGCAGCTCTGCTCGCTGCCACCGCCGTCGCGACCCCGTTCGCCTCTGCACAAGACGCCATCGACGATAGCCCGGCCACCGGTTCGCTGCAGGTGTGGATTGGTGGCGCCGAGGGCGAGAAGCTCCCCGCCTTCCTTGCAGACTTCGAGGCGGCCAATCCGGACCTCACGGTCGAGGTGACCCAGATTCCGTCGGATCAGTTTGACACCAAGCTGCTCACCGCGATTGCGGCCGGAACGGTGCCGGATCTGGTGCGGCTGTATTCGCAGAGCCAGGCTGGCCTGATGGCGACAGGCGCATTCGCAGAGGTTCCGGCGGGCCTGGTCGATCCGGATGCGTTCTTCAGCAATACCTACAACACCAACGTCAAGAACGGCGTGGCCTATGGCGTGCCTTGGGACGCCTACGCCACCATTTTCCAGTATCGCAAGGATCTTGCGGAAAAGGCCGGCGTTTCGGTTCCAAAGACCTGGGACGAGCTCAAGACATTTGCTGCCGCGATGAAGGCGCAGGGCGTCGAGTGGCCGATTTCGCTCGACGTCGGATATGACATCTACAACGCACAGGGGCTGAACGAATTCGTGCATCAGAACGGTGGCAGCTTTATCGCCGCCGATGGCAGCGCCTGGACCATCAACTCGCCCGAGAATGTCGCGGCGCTGGAATACTGGGCCTCGTTGATCACGGAAGGCTACGCTTCCGCAGACGGGCCGAAGTTCCTCGATACCGTCCCCTGGTTCACGTCCGGCCAGATTGCCGCCAAGGACAATGGTCCCTGGCTCGAGCAGTGGCTCGTGGAGGCCAATGGCGCAGACTGGGTGAAGGATCATCTGGCGACCGCGCAGGTGCCCGCCGGTCCGGCTGGAAGCTTTTCGGCGCTGGGGTCGGGCAGCATTGCCGTGCTCAAGGACGCCAAGAACCCTGACGCAGCCTGGAAGCTGGCCCGCTACCTGACGACGCCGGAGACCCAGATCGCCTGGTACAAGGCGTTTGGCTCCCTGCCCGCGGTCAAGGCCGCCTGGGACGATCCCGCCATCGCGTCCAATCCGCTGCTGGACGCAGAGCGTGAGGCCCTGCAAACGGCCGTCGACATTCCGCAGGTGTCCACCTGGCCGCAGGTCGGGACCTATATGGGCCAGCAGATGGAACTGGTGGCCCGCGGCCAGGCCAGTGCCCAGGATGTGCTCGATGACGTCCAGAGCTTCGCCGAAGGCGTTGGCCTGGGTAACTGACCTCCCGAGCGGCTCCGGGGCTTGCCCCCGGAGCCTTTCCCAAACGCCCTAGAGCCTGGAGTCCAGCCGTGTTCCGCATCGCGCTTTGGAAGCAAGAGCCCAGCCCCTGGCGTGCGGCCACGGCCTGGTTGTTCGTTGCGCCGTTCATGACGATCTTTGTGGTCTTCACCGCTGTGCCTGCGGTGCTGGCGCTGATCTACAGCTTCACAGACATCGGCGTTGCCGACATCCGACACCCGCTCGACGTCGATTTCGTATCGTTCCAGACCTTCGCGCGCGTGCTGACCAATCCGGGATTTCTCAAGTCGGTGTGGACCACGGCACTGTTTGTGCTGATCGGCGTGCCATTGACGATGATGATCGGGTTGGCGCTGGCCATCGGGCTCAACAGCGGCATCACCAAGCTGCGCGCAACCTATCGGGCCGCGTTCTACCTGCCGGTGATCACCAATATCGTGGCGGCCGCCGTCATCTGGCAATACGCCTTCACGCTGAGCGGACCGGTCAATTCCATGCTCGAGGCCATGGGCGCGACGGGCCCGAACTGGCTCGGCGATCCGCGGATGGCCATGCCGACGGTCATCATGCTCGCGGTCTGGCGCAATATCGGCACCTGCATGGTGCTGTTCCTGGCTGGCCTGCAGGCTATACCCAGCGATGTCTATGAGGCCGCCCGGATCGATGGCGCCTCCGCCTGGCGCCGTTTCAGCGCGATCACCTTGCCCCTGCTCAAGCCCGCAACCCTGTTGGTCACGGTGCTGATGACCGTGTCCTTCATGAATATCTTCGACGAGCCCTACCTCGTCACCAAGGGTGGCCCACTCAGTTCCACCAAGTCGGTGGCGTTGTGGGTCTATGAGCAGTTCGGCCAGGGCAATATCGCGCCCGCCATGGCCGGATCCTATGTCATGCTCGCCATTGTGGTGGTGCTCGGCGTTCTGCAACTGCGTCTGCTGAGGGCCCACTGATGACCAAGCCACACCCTGCTCTCACTGCCCTGCTCTATGGCCTGCTCACCATCGGTGCGGTGATCGCCCTGCTGCCCTTCGCCTGGGTGCTGTTCGGCGCGTTCAAGACGCAAGCCGAAATCATGTCAGCGCCCGGGGCCTGGCTGCCGCGCAGCTTTGCCAATCTGGACAATTTCGTCACCCTGTTCTCCGAGCGCCGGTTCGGCCGATACATGATCAACTCATTGATCGTGTCGGCGGCAACGGTGATCACCAATGTGCTGTTTGCCACCATGGCGGGCTATGCGCTGGCAAAGCTGGAGTTTCCCGGACAGAAGATGGTGTTCGGCTGTGTGCTCGCGGCGATGATGGTGCCCTATATCGCCCTGTTCGTTCCGCAGTTCTTCATCGTGGTCCAGATGGGGCTGGTCAACACACTGACCGCAGTGGTCCTGCCGATGGCGGTCATGCCCATTGGCGTGTTCATCATGCGCCAGTTCGCCAATTCGGTTCCGGACGAACTCCTGGAAGCCGCAAGGCTCGATGGCGCGGGCGAATTCGCTATCTTCTTCAAGATCTTCCTGCCCCTGGTTGGGCCGGCGATCGCCACGGTGGCGATCATCACGTTCCTGAACTCATGGAACTATTTCCTCTGGCCGCTGATCGTGGCGCAGAACCAGGACACCTATACGCTGCCCGTGGGATTGGCGGTGGCGTCCCAGGCGGCCAAATCCACCGACTATGGCCTGCTTCTCGCAGGCGCCATCGTGGTGCTGTTGCCGGTCCTGATCCTTTTCCTCTTTCTCCAGAAGTACTTCGTCCAGGGTATTGCGGGCACCGGCATCAAGTAGCCGCCGTTCCGCACCTTCGTTCCAGCTAGGGTATTCCAATGGCCAGAATTATCGCCACCGACATTATCACCTTCTACCACCCAGACTTCTGGGGCGTTGCGCACTTTGGTGAGGTGCTTGCCTGGGGGGCTGCCAATCCCCGCCCCTTCTGGGACAAGGTGCTCGCCACACTCAAAGGCACGGGCGTCACCGGACTGGAGCTGACGTTTGGGCCCGGCAGCATCGACAATGCCCTGGCGGCCTATGGCGATGTCGCCGGGTTCAAGGCGGCGCTCGATCATGCCGGCGTCAGCATTGTGAGCGCTTTCGTGGCCGACGGCCCGAAATGGGATCAGGGCGACAATCTGGCCGACATCGTCGCAGATGCCGAACGGCGCGCGACTGTCCTGTCCGAGCTGGGCGGCGGTCTGCTGGTCTGTGGATTGCCCATGCGGCAGACGTTTGGCGTTCAGCCCCCGGTCTTTATCGACGGGCCCTATATGCAGCGCATGGCCGATATTGCCCATGCTGTTGGCGAGGCGGTGAGCCGCATCGGCATCAAGCTGGCGATCCACACCGAATCCAACAGCGCCTTGTGGTACGAACGCGATGTCGATCTGTTCATGGGGTTGACCGACCCTGGCTATGTCTGGCTGTGCCCGGATTCCTGCCATATTGCCCTCGGCGGTGGCGATCCGGTTCGCGTTGCCCAGCGACACGCGCCCCGCATTGCTCTCGCGCATTGGAAGGACGCCCTCGCCCCCATCGAGGGGCATCTGGTAATCGACTCCACGATCTATGATCAGCAGCAACGCTACATGGCGGACTTCGGCAAGGGCATTGTCGATTGGGCAGCCTGGTCGGCGGCCATGAATCAGACGCCTGGTCGCGACATTGCCCTGATCGAACTCGACGTTGCAGCCGATCCGGTTGCCGCATTGCGAGATGGCGTGGCAGTGGTCGCCCGTCATCAGGATTGATCGGCCGCAGCGCCGATCTCGCCAGACTGCCGGGCCGATGAACCAGTCTCGCCCAACACCGCCGCAAACACCGGCGGTGTTGGCTTTCGAGTGCCTGATCGTCTGGCCTAGTTGCCCAACCTGGCGCGAAAGAGGCCTCCAGCGAGGAAGCTCTCCACCATGGCTTCATAGGGCCGGGTGTCGATGCCGCGGGCGGCCAGCCAGGCATCGTTGTAGTAGCTGTCTTCGTACCGCTCACCGCTATCGCAGATCAGCGTGACCAGGGCGCCGCATTCCCCGCGGTTGCGCATACCGTCGGCGGCCCAGCACATGCCGAAGAAATTTGTGCCGGTGGAGCCACCGACGCGTCGTCCCAGCCGGCGCGACAATACACGCATGGCGCCCAGCGAGGCCGCATCGGGCACCTTGATCATCTCGTCGACCACATCGGGAACAAAGGATTTTTCCACCTGTGGCCGCCCCACCCCCTCGATGCCGGACGGCGTGGCGCAGCGGGCCTGCATGTCCCCGTGCGTCCAGCCGTCGTAAAAGGCGGAGTGCTCGACATCGGGCACCAGAAGCTGCGTTTCGCAGCCGCGATAGCGGATGTATCGGCCGATGGTCGCCGACGTCCCGCCCGTGCCGGCGCCGACAATGATCCAGCTTGGTGTCGAAAAGGGTTCGTTCTCCATCTGGCGGAAGATGGACTCGGCGATATTGTTGTTGCCGCGCCAATCGGTGGCGCGCTCGGCATAGGTGAACTGGTCGAGATAGTGCCCACCACATTCGGCGGCCAGCCGTGCCGCCTCGGCATAGATTGTGCAGCCGTCCGCAACCAGGTGGCAGCGGCCACCCTGCTGTTCGATAGCCTCAATCTTGCGCGGACTGGTGCTGGCTGGAAGAACCGCGATGAAATTCAGACCGAGCAGGCGCGCATAATAGGCTTCGCTCACGGCCGTTGAGCCCGAGGACGCTTCGGTCAGCGTGACTCCTTCGGTAATCTTGCCGTTACAGATGCCGTAGAGAAACAGCGACCGTGCCAGGCGGTGCTTGAGGCTGCCGGTGGGATGGGCGGATTCGTCCTTGAAATAGAAGGCCAGATCGGGAAACGCGGCGACCGGCATGGCAATCAGATGGGTGTCCGCGGAGCGGCGTCCCTCGGCCTCCAGAATGGCGATGGCGCGGCGCGCCCAGGTACGATCCACACCACTCCGGCTGCACGGCACGACGTTGTCCAACATGACACATTCCACAGAATGACCGCACGGAAGCATCATGTGCTCCCATTTGATCATTCTGTAGCACATCATACTGTGAAATGGAATTTGCACGCAAACAGAGACGCCAACGAGCTCTCGTAACGCATTGCACGTGCCTGAACCCGGTGAAACCGTCCTTGCCACCAGGGTGTGCGGCAATCTCAGGCCTGCCACGGGGCCAAGTCACACGGCGCAGTTGGCCTGCCGTGGTCAGGCGGTCAATTGCTTGTCGCGACCGTAGACCAGCAGCATGCCGACAATGACTGTGCCGTAGATCACCTGCCGACCGGCCTCGGGCATCTGCATGATGGACAGAACAGAGTTGAGCAGGACAATCAGCGTCACCCCCACGACCGTGCCGACATATCGACCGCGTCCGCCCAGAATGCGCGTTCCGCCAATGACGACCGCGGCAATGGCGGGCAGCAGAAAGGCATTTCCCATGCCCTGATAGGCTTTGGTGGAATAGCCGGCCAGCAGGATGCCGGCAATGGCGGCGCAGACGCCGGAGATGACAAAGGCGCCAACGATGACCCAACGCGTACGAATGCCGGAGAGGTAAGCGGCGGCTTCCCGGTTGCCCGTGGCATAGATGGAGCGACCAAAGGCGGTGCGTCCGAGTATGGTGACGATGACCACCGACACAAACAGCCAGACAAAGATGGCGACGGGAATGCCCAGCAGCTTTTCGGCTGCAAGGAAGCGCATCAGCGGCGTCGCCTGATCCTGCGGGGCAAAGCCGCCGGTGTGCCATACCATCAGCCCCCGCATGACTGAATCCACGCCCAGGGTGAAGATCATCGAGGGGATGCGCAGATAGGCCACGCCCAGGCCGTTGATCAGCCCAACGGCCACGCCCACGGCAATACCGGTTGGAAGCGCCATATCGCCGCCCACAGCCGTGGCCATCATCGCTGCGGCGGTGAGTGTCCAGGGGACAGAAAGATCGATGTGGCCGAGCAGAATGACCATCATCATTCCGGCGGCCACAATGCCCAGGAACGCCCCGGTCTGCAGCTGTTGCAGCAGGTAGTTTGGCGAGAACAGCGGTGCCGTGCCCTGGGTTGCCAGTGTGTAGACCGTGCCGAGGATCAGGATCAGGACGATGAAGGCCGCCGAGATGACGACGGGCTTGTCGTCCGGACGAAGGCGCGAGAAGGCAGAGGTCATGTCGAGCTCCTAGCGGAATAGATCGAGGCGGTTCTTGATGCGGAACACGCGGACGGCCCCCAGGCTGACCGCAGCCAGAAGAACCAGCCCTTCGACCAGCGGCTGCAGCAGCGGATCAATAGACAGGATGCGGAAATAGAAGGAGATGACGCGCAGGATCAGTGCGCCAATCAGCGAGCCAAGGGCGCCGCCAACGCCACCGAGCAGAGACGTCCCGCCCAACACCACGGCAGCGATTGAATTGAGCGTGTAGGCGCCGGCCTGGGTGATGTCGGCGTTGCCAGAGGCTGTCTGGATGGCGAGGTAAAGCCCGCCGCAGGCAGCGAAGAAGCCAGCCAGGGTGAAGGCGGCGATCTTGGCGCGATTGATCGGCAGCCCAGACATATATGCGGCGCCCTCGGCAGAGCCGATGGCATAGATGGTTCGGCCAATCACTGTCCGACGGAACGGCAGCCAGACGCCTGCGCCAAACACCAGGATGATCAGCAGCGGCACCGGAATCCAGGCGACCGGCGCAAACCAGGCGGCGTCGGGATCGAAGAAGCCATAGGTGTCCACAAAGTCCCACAGTGAATTGGTCACCGCCCAATTGAGGTCGCCATCAACATCTCCGCCCGGCTTGGGTCGGATGAACAGCGCCAGGCCCATGGCGATGGCACCGGTTGCCAGCGTGGCAATGATCGGCTGCAAGCGGCCATAGACCACGATCAGCCCATTGCAGAAGCCAAACGCCGTGCCGGCCAGAAGCGTTGCCACCATGCCCATGATGATCTGCAGCGGCGACCCGTTGACCAGGACGGAGGCTATGCAGGCCGACAGGGTCATGACGGCGCCGACCGAGAGATCGAGGCCGCCGAGCAGCACCGGAATGGTCTGTGCCATGGCGACAAACACAATGGCCACCGATTCATTGGCGTTCTGAATCAGCACCGCCGAGGAGAAGCCGCGGGGATGCAGAATGTTGTAGAGCACGAAAAGCGCGAGCAGCATGAGGACGGCGCCGGCAAAGGCCCGGTTCTGGCGGATGCTGCTGGCAAGATTGGCTAGCTTGCTGCTCATTGGGTCACCCCGAATGCACCGGCGTGGATATTGAGCGAGGCGGCAACGATGGCTTCCTCGGTCACCGCGTCGCCGGTTAGTTCAGCGACAATGGCGCCGTCGTACATGATGGCGACCCGCTCACAGCAGCCGATGAGTTCGGCATAGTCGGTGGAATAAAAGAGGATGGCTCGTCCCTCGTCGGCCAGGCGGCGCATGAGGCGATAGATCTCCTGTTTGGTGCCGACGTCGATGCCGCGGGTCGGGTCATTGAGCAGAATGACGTCCGGATCGGTCATCAGCCATTTGGCGATAACCACCTTCTGCTGATTGCCGCCCGACAGGGTGGCAACGGCGTCCTGCGGGTCGCCGATCTTGATCTGCAGCCTGGCGACAGCCTCGCTGACAGCCTGGCTCTCCAGCGCTGGGCTGATAAAGGGGCCGACCGAGACATAGGCATAGGACGCTGCCAGCAAATTGTCGGCAATCGACATGGGCAGCATCAGGCCTTCTGTCTTGCGATCTTCCGGCACCAGCGCGATGCGCCGTGGTGCCTGCTTTGCAATGGCGGGGTCGCCGGGCACGCCAGATGTCTCGCCAACCTCCACGCGGCCCTCCACGCCTCGCAGCACGCCGAACAGGGCCAGCATGAGTTCCTTCTGGCCCTGCCCGTCCAGGCCGCCCAAGCCGACGATCTCGCCACGCCCAACCGTCAGCGACGCGCCCTTGAGCCGCTTCTCCCAACTCAGGGCGTTGACCCGCAGATGCGCGGGATGCTCGGTTGGCGCGGGTTTGGGCGGAAACTGTGCATCGACTTCGCGACCAATCATCAGCCGGACGATCTGGCCATCGGTCTTTTCTCCCTTGGCGAAGGTCTCGACATGGCGCCCATTGCGGAACACGGACAGCGTGTCGCACAGGCGCTCGACCTCGTTCATGCGATGGGAGATGAACAGGCTGGCGACATTATCCTGGCGCAAATCTGCCAGAAGCCCATAAACCGTCTCGACATCGTTACGGGTCAGGGCTGACGTCGCCTCGTCCAGGATCAACAGGCGCGGTCGCTTGCCAAGCGCCTTGGCAATTTCCACCATCTGCCGGCGCGACAGCGACAGGTCGCGTACCAGGGCGTTGGGATCGACATCTTCGCATTTGATCCGCGCCAGGAGGTGTTCAGCAATCTCGCGCTGTGCGCGACGATCGATCATTCCAAACCGGCGCGGAGGCTGCGCCAGCGAGATATTGTCGGCGACCGTCAGGTCGGGCACCAGGGACAGCTCCTGGAAGATGCAGACAATCCCAGCGGCGTTGGCGTCGGCCGGACTGGCGTAGTCGACCGGCATGCCGTCAATGCTGATCGACCCGGTGTCGGGCTTGAGAACGCCCGAGATGATCTTGATCAGCGTCGACTTGCCGGCGCCGTTCTCGCCCAGAACGGCATGGATCGACCCGCGTTCACACGCGAAGTCGACGCTTTCCAGGGCGCGCGTACCGGCGAAATACTTGGACACGCCAGTCAGCTGCAAAAACGGGTGTTCAGACATGTTTGAGCCATCTCCACCGCTCGGGCCGGTATGGCGGCGCCCGGGAATGGCGCCGCCACGATATGGCTTTACTTCACGTCCGCTTCGGACTGCGCCATGATGGCGGGGCCCGAAATGTTGACGCCGCAGGGCGGGAACTCGTTCACGGTGAAGAAGTTGTCCGGCAGATCGGACCAGAAGTTCTCGCCATCCTTGAGCTGGTCGTAGGTGGCAACGGGCAGCGGCACCGAGATCAGCTGCGGCATGACATTGCCCTCAAGGGCGGACACTGCCGCCTTCATGGCAATGGCCACGAGGCCTGGCGACTGGCCAATGGAAATGCCCTTCAGTCCGTCGGCAGAGTGCTCCGCCACGAGTTTGCGGAAGCCATTCTCGGATTCACCGGCAATGGGCACCATGGGATGGCCCGCATCGATCATGGCCTGCACCACACCGGTGGTGCCGCCCTGGGCTGCGATGGCGTCGAACTGACCATGCACGGCGATCGCGTCTGCGGTGACCTTCTGCGCGGTGCCGTCATCCCAGTTGCCAACGACCTCCACGATCTCCCAATTGCCGCCACTGGCCGCGAATGCATCGTGAATTGCGGCCGATCGGTCGCGGTCGACCGAGTTACCGGCAAGGCCGCGCACTTCAAGGATCTTGCCACCCGTCTTGCCCTGGGCCGCCAGCTCGTCGATCAGGAACTGGGCCCAGCGATGGCCCATTTCGGTCTGGTCCTCGTTGACCTGCATGACAGCGTCGGTATCCAGAACGTTGTCGAACGGCACCAGAACGACGTTTTCCTTGTCGGCCAGGCGGATCACGCGATCAAAGCCGTCCGGCGAGACGGCGATGGTGACGATGGCGTCAAAGCCCTGGTTGATGAAGTCCTCGATGGCGCCAAGCTGGGCAGGCGCGTCCGTCCCGGTCGAGACCACCTTGAATTCGGCAATCTTGTCCTTGATGGCCGGATCCTCGGCAAATGCCTTGGCGGTCTTGATCATCTGAATGCGCCAGGTGTTCCCGACAAAGCCGTTGACCACGGCGATGCGGTATGGCCCCTCCTGAGCTGGCCACTGCATGTATTTGGCGTCATCGCCCCAGGGCGCGAAGCAGGTTGGATCGGCACCAGGGCCGGAGACGGTCTCCGGTCCGGCGAGAGTGAGGCTGGTCGAAGCGAGCAGGCTCGCCACAACCAAAGTTGCTACGTGCATAGTCTTCATTTTCGTCCTCCCAAGATTGGCGTCTCCCCGACGCCATGTTCAGGCGGTCCTGCTCCATGCGAGACGGGCGGCCTGCACATTGCTCCCCACGGCCTGCGTCACAGCGCCGGCCGATCCGCCTCCCCCTCTTCGTCGAAGGCCCAAAGTCCCAGATGCAAATGCGTGATCAGCGCATATTGGTAGCGAATGCGATCCCGCAGCTCGAGCGCATCGACCACTGTGGCGTGCTGCTCGAAGGTGTCGACATTGAAGTCGCGGATCTGCTTGCCGCGCTCCATGATCCGGATGATCACCGGCTTCATGATGCGGTAGACATCGTGCGCCGCGCGATTGTCGAGGATTGAAACCAGTCGGAGGTGGAAACGGAAGTCCAGCTCCGACGCCTCGCTGATGCTGGGCGCCTCGCGCAACGCGGCGTTCAGCGCGCGCAGCTCGGCGACATCCTTGGCCGAGACATGGTCGAAAATGGTGTCTACCGACCCCACTTCGATCAGCTTTCGGAACCCCTGAATGTCATTGAAGGTGCGCCGCGAAATGTCGAGCGTATTGAACGAGAAGAGGTCGAGTGCGCGCTCCATGCGGTCATCGATCAGGGTCGCGCCCACCTTGGGGCGCACGGCAACGACGCCGTACGCCTTGAGAATGCGCATGGCCTCGCGAACCGTGTTGCGACCGGCATCGAAGCGTTCGCACAGCTCCTTTTCGGTGGGCAGGCTGTCGCCCAGCTGCAGGCCACCATCGGAAATGAGGCCGCGGATCTTGGCCACCATGGCGTCGACCGCTGATGGTGCCGGGCGCTCGGCTGTGACCGCCCTGGCCCTGCCTGTCTTGCCCGACACCTGGTCGTTCATCCCTTGACCGCTCCGACAGTGAGCCCTTCGGCCAGGAACCGCTGGGCATAGATGTAGAGCACCGCAACCGGAATAGTGGTCAGCAGGGACGCCGCCATCAGCTTGCCCCATGGCAGGATGTCGCCCACCACCAGGGATTGCAGCCCGATCGGCAAGGTCCGCAGGGATTCAGAGGTGATGAACACGAAGGCGAACAGGAACTCGTTCCACGCATTGGTGAAGGCAAACAGCGTCACCGAGAGGATGGCCGGGGCCGCCAGCGGCAAGGTAATGCGCCAGAAGATATAGAGTCGGCTGGCGCCATCGATGCGGGCAGCCTCCTCCAGCTCCACCGGAATGGAGCGGAAATAACCCATGAGCACCCAAGTGGCGAAGGGGAGCAGGAACGTCGGATAGGTCAGGATCAGCGCGGCATGCGTGTTGATCACGCCCAGCGACGTCAGTGTCTGGTAGAGCGGGATGAACAGCAGCGTGCCCGGCAGAAGATAGGTGATGAGCAGCAGCGTGGTGAGCAGCCCTGCCCCGCGGAACCGCAGGCGCGACAGCGCATAGGCAGCCAGGGACGCCAGCGCCACCGAGACCAGGGTCGCGGATGCCGCAACAAAGGCCGAGTTGAGCAGCCAGGTCACAAATGGCGTATCCTGCAGCAGCGACCGATATTGGTCGAGCGTGGCCGGCTGTGGCCAGAAGATGGATTCGCGCTGGCTGATCTGCTCGGTGGTTTTGAGCGATGTGGTGATGATCCAGTAGAATGGAAAGGCCACAAAGATCATCACCGGCAGCAGCACGATCAGGCGCAGCCAGGGCCCGCCATTGCGACGCACGGCCTGCGAGGTCATGGGCTGGGTGACGCGACGGCCCGAAGCCCGCCGGACCGCCCGAACACCGGCCTCGTAGAGTTCAAACAGCTTCTGGATTGGCCAAAGCACGGCGTCGATCAGCAGGTTCATGCCCTTGCCGATCCACTTCAGGGCGCGGTCGGCAAGCCCTGGCGACTTGTTGAAATCGCCGTCACGCTTGTCGTCCTGACGCATGAAGCGCGCCAGCAGCCAGATCATCACGGCCATCAACGGCGCCACCGAGAAGGCGATCGCAATACCGGGGCCGTACTGCAGCGACGCAATGGCCTTTTCGTAGGCGAGAATGGAGTAGAGCTTTGTCGCACCGCTCGGTCCGCCGCCAGTCATCAGGAATGGCAAGCCGAACTGGTTGAATGTCGAGATGAACGACAAGAGCAGGGTGACCACGATCACATAGCGCAGGCTCGGCAGCGTAACGTTGCGGAAACGCTGGATGGCATTGGCGCCATCGACCTGGGCCGCCTCGAGCTGCTCGCGGTCGACGGCCTTGAGGCCGGCCAGCAACAGCAGGACGAAGAAGGGAATCCCCTTCCAGACGTTGACCGAGATAATGCTGCCCATCGCCATGTTGGGGTCCGAGAGCCAGCCCAGCGGACGATCGATGATGCCGGCGCCCTGAAGGATCGGGTTGAGGCCACCGAACAGCGGGTCGTAGATGGACTTCCAGGCCAGTGCGGTCACGATCTCGGGAATGATCCAGGGCAGCAGCATCAAGCCGCTGAGCACACCGCGAAACGGCAGGCGGCTGTTGAGAATAAGGGCAACCGACAGGCCGACGATGAACTTGATCAGCAACGACCAGAAGGTGAACACGATCGTGTTCTGCATGGACTGCAGGAAGTCGCTGTTGGTGAACAGGCGCGTGTAGTTGCGCAGGCCCACATTGGTGGTCTCGCCCGTCAGGAAGTTCAGCGACGTGGTGCTCTGGATGATGGCGCTGACAAACGGCCAGAAGATCAGCAGCGCCATGATCAGGACCATGGGCAGCACGAACAGATAACCAACCTTCCAGTCACGGCCGAAGAACTGGTCAATGCGCTTTGCGCGTGCGCGACGAGGCTTGGTGATGGCGGTGGCCAGGCTCATGCGATCTTCCATGGCTTGAACTCCAACGGGAACGCGCCCGCAGATGACAAAGGGCAAGCGTCCGCAGCACCCGACCGGGTGCACGGGCGCCAATCAGGCGAGCGGCAGGGGCGAGACATTGCCCGCCCCTGCCGCACCGCGACTTACATGATGCCGCCTTCTTCGAAGAGCTGGACGATCTTGTTGTGAGCGTCGGTCACTGCTTCCTGAGACGTCATGCGGCCGGCAATGACATTGCCCATCGACTGCTCGAGGATGCCCTGGGCCCGGATGGCGTCGATCTGAGCCGCCGGCTGGGCGGGCCAGGACGGGCCAATGAAGGGATCGGGAACGCTGACCTGGTCCTTGATGATGGCGAAGTTCGGATCGGCCTCGATCAGTTCAGGCGTCCAGAGCTTCTCATAGGCGGGCATGAACAGGCCGCCAGCCACCGAGGACATCGGGGTGAAGTTGGCCGGATCGAGCAGGTCGAGTGCCAGCTTCTTGGCCAGTTCAACGTTGGGTGCGCCCTTGAAGACCGTCAGCCAGCCGCCAACAGCACCGCCGTCGCGACTGTCGCCATTGTTGGCATTGGGCTGGCGCAGCAGGATCGTGCCCGGGAACACCGGGTTGTTGTCGCGCTTTGCTGCCGCATAGACCGAGAACGCATTGTGCGTATAGCCGATGCTGCCGGCGAGGTAGGCTTCGTTGTTGGAAATGTCGCCCCAGCTTTCAACGCCCGGGGGCAGCATGGCCGCGTACTTGCCATTGCGATCATAGGTCTCGCGCACGAACTCAAAGGCGGCCACGGTCTCAGGCGAGTCGAACTCGACCTTGGTGCCCGAGGCATCGGTGAAGTGCCCGCCAAAGGCATTGAGAATGCCCGAAGCCACGCCCCATCCGTCGCCGGACTGGTTGACCGTGAGGCCCCAGCCGTAGAAGCCATTGGCCGGGTCCGAAATAGCCAGGGCTGCTTCGCGGCGCTGTTCCCAGGTGTCCAGGGTGCTGGGATCGATGTTCTTTTCCGCGAGCTTGTCACCGCGGAAGAACGTGCCAGTGGTGTTGGCAATGAACGGAATGGCGACCCAGCGACCGTCGATCTTGCCGGTCTTCTCGGCGTTGATGCCGCGCATCACATTGCCGTACTTGCTGATGGCTTCCTCGACCACGTCGTTGACGTCTTCCAGCAGGCCGAGCAGATGCATCTGCGGCACCGACACATTGCTGGTATAGGCCAGGTCTGGTGGATTTCCGGCCTTCACGGCCGCGGACATCTTGCCAAGGAAGTCGCCGAACGACTCCGGATTGGTGGTCGAGATGTCGAGTTCCGCACCGTTGGCCTTGGCGAAGGTGGTCACGGTGTCGCGGAACAGGTTTTGGGCGGCTTCGAAATATTCGGTCCGGTGAATGACGGTCAGCTTGCCTGCGGCACCCTGCGGCAGGTCAAGCTCCGGAGCCTTGTCCTGAGCGAAGACCGGCAGGCCCTGGCTGGTGGCCCAAAGGCCCAGGCCAGCCGCACCGCCGCCGCGCAGAACATCGCGTCGATTGAAACGATTTTTCGTCATGGTTCCAGTCTCCTCCTCAATGGAACATGGCGGCGGGCACCCGCACACAATCAAGCGCGCGGACGAATCGAAATGTCAGATGATGCCCAGTCCTCCCTGGCGGGGCCTTCTCCCTTGCCCCTATCCGATGCCCTGCCCCTATTTGTCCCAGCATTGGCACCGAATTGTCGGATTATTAGGTCACGACCTTCTGACCGTCAATATATTGTCGGACAAAATACTTGTGCGCGTGGAGTCTGCGGGCTAAAAAACTTGCTCTCGCACTTGGTTAAAAGCCGTCCGCAAACAGAGAACGGCAGCCCAAGAGGCGGAAAACCAAGGTCGTCCGCGGTTGGCGACCACGCTGAGGGGAGGATAATATGGGCGCAGTGACCATCCGTGATGTGCGCAAGAGCTATGGCAGCGTCGAGGTGCTGCATGGCGTTTCCATCGACATTGCTGACGGCGAGTTTGTCATCCTGGTCGGGCCATCAGGATGTGGGAAATCGACCCTCCTGCGGATGATCGCGGGCCTGGAGGATATTTCGGGCGGAGAGATCGAGATTGCCGGCCAGGTCGTCAATGACCTCGCCCCCAAAGACCGCGACATCGCCATGGTGTTTCAGTCCTATGCGCTCTATCCGCACATGACCGTTGAAGAGAACATGGGGTTCTCGCTCAAGCTGGGCCGTGTCCCGCGCGACGAAATCCGTCGCCGCGTGGCCAGCGCTGCGCAAGTGCTGGGGCTTGAGCCCTATCTCGAGCGCTACCCCCGGCATCTGTCAGGCGGCCAGCGCCAGCGTGTCGCCATGGGCCGCGCAATCGTGCGCAATCCCCAGGTGTTCCTGTTTGACGAGCCGCTGTCCAATCTGGATGCCAAGCTGCGCGTGCAGATGCGCAGCGAGATCAAGCTCAACCATCGGCGACTCAGCACCACCACTGTCTATGTGACGCACGACCAGATCGAGGCCATGACCATGGCCGACCGCATCGTGGTCATGCGCTCGGGCGAAGTCGAGCAGATCGGTACGCCGCTTGAACTCTACGATACGCCGGCAAACCTGTTCGTCGCTGGTTTCATCGGATCGCCAGCCATGAACGTCTTGGATGGCATCGTCGAGGGCAACGGCTTCAAGCTAAACGACGGCACCATCATCCCGCTGCAGCCGCACACGGCGGCATCGCACCAGGGGCCAGCCAAGCTGGGCATACGGCCAGAACATCTGCGCCTTGATCCAGCGGGCATGAAGGCAGAGGTCCTGGTGATCGAGCCAACGGGATCTGAAACCCAGGTGGCTCTCAAGATGGGCCAACACGAGCTGGTGGGCGTCTTCCGGGAGCGGATCACGACGCTTCCTGGCGAAACCATCGGTATCGGCTTTGCCATGGATCTGGTGCACCTGTTCGACGGCGCAACCGAGCAGCGCATCGTTCCCTAGACCGTCTCACCCGCATTTTTGCGGGCAAATGCCGCAGTTTAGGCGCCGGACGAGCATTGCTATCCGGCGCCTTTTGCCGCAACACTAAAGGAACCCGGGTCGCAATGGCCCCGCTTCCTGCCGGCCATGGCATGGCCAACACCGATCGATCCCCTGATGGCTTTACGTGACTACTCGGACGACCCCACAACCATTGACCGCAACCCTGCAGTCGAACGGTTGATGACCCCTCATGGCGAGGGACGAAACGACAATGACCTGCTCCACATCCTCGGACGCGAAATTGTCTCTGGCACCTACCCCGCTGACGCCCGCCTGCCCGACGAAGCCGCCATGCTGGATCGGTATGGCGTCACGCGCACGGGGCTGCGCGAGGCCTATGCCCAGTTGACGTCCAAGGGCATGATCGTGGCCAAGACGCGCGTCGGCACCAGCGTCACCCTGCCCATGTTCTGGAACATGCTCGATCCAGAGGTCCTGGCATGGCACCTGGACGCCAAGCCGCTGGATGAAATTGCCATGAGCATCTATCCGCTGCGTCGCATGATTGAGCCGGGCGCGGCAGCCATGGCGGCGCAGGTGCGGACCGACGCCGAACTGAAGCGGCTTGAGCTTGCCTATGAGCAGATGAAGTCTGCGGGGCGGGACGAACAGGCTTTGCTCACGGCGGACCTCCGGTTTCACCTCGAGATCGTCAGCGCCACCCACAATCCGTTCATCGGCGCGTTCAACACGCTGCTCAATACGGTGATGCGGCGGACTCTCCGCCTGGGGTGGCAGGGTGTCGAATCCGCTGCGTCCAAGCCTGCGCGCCTGTTGCAGCACTTCGACGTGCTGGAAGCCATTCGCCAGCGCAACGCAGAAATGGCACGAACCCGAATGGAGATCCTGATCGACGACTCCTTGAAGGACGTTGTCGACGCCCTGGAGGCGAAGCACCGCCAGCGTGATGCCCTGGCTGGCAAAAGCGCCCCGGCTCGCGTTTGAGCCACCAGCCGTTCAGTTGATAATATTATCCTTGAAATCACTGAAGGCGTGACGTTTGGTGTGCCCATGGGCGAGTATGCCCAGCATGTATCCGGCCACGGCTGCGGTGGGCGGGTACGGGGCGTGACTGGCTCGGCGGGAGACGAAGACGTCACCCGCATGGCCAACTGCCACGCACCACTCGTCCAGACAGTCCGGCGTCGCGCCCAGCACGCCGGCTACAGCAAGTTCGGAGATGCCCGCCCCTATGCCCAAGTCCAAAAAACAGGCGGGCGCGACCAGGCCCACCATGATGGATGTTGCCGCGGCTGCCGGGGTGTCCCAGGCGACGGTGTCGCTTGTGCTCAGCGGCAGCAAGGGCGCGAGGCTGGCGGAAGCAACACGGCGGCGCGTCGTCGACGCCGCAAATGCGCTGGGCTATCGGTTTGTCCGCCGGGGGCCGCGGCCCATGGCGCCCGAGGCGCAGTCGACAATCCTGTTCGTCGTGGATGAGATTTCGGCTGACCCCTGGATGGCGCTGGCCTTCGAGGGCGCCCGCGACTTTGCCCTGGAACAGGGCATCAGCGTTACGCTGGGGGTTAGCCACGGCGACCCCGAGGTCGAAGCCAGCCTGATTGCCAGCGCGGCGCGGCAGCGGCTTGTCGGGGTCTTGTATGGGACCATCCTCACCCGCGAAGTGCAGCTCTCGCAGGCATTTGCCGGACATCGCACGGTCTTGGTGAACTGCCATGACGCCGAACGGGCCCATAGCGCTGTCTTGCCGGGCGATTTGGTTGGCGGCCGGGTGGCCACCGAGCACCTGATCGCCATGGGGCGGCGACGGATCGGCTACATCAATGGCCAACATGGCGTCGAGGGCGCACGTGATCGCCTCAAGGGCTATCGCCAGGCCTTGGCCAGCGCCGACATGAGCTTTGATCCACAGCTGGTCAAACCCGGAAACTGGGAGCCCTCGGCTGGCTATAACATGACGCGCGAGCTGATGGCCCTGCCCGCGCCACCGGATGCCATATTCTGTGCGAACGACATGATGGCAGTCGGCTGCTATGAGGCGCTCAAGGAACTCGGGCTGAGCATTCCCGGCGACGTCGCCGTGATCGGGTTCGATGATCGTGACATCGCGCAATACATGCACCCGCCGCTGTCCACGCTGGTGCTCCCGCAGTACGAGATGGGTCGGACGGCGGCTGAACTGTTGATTGATGCTTCTGGCGGCCTTCCCATTGCGCCGACCCGCATCAAGGTGGAGTGCGAGCTCATCGTGCGCGAATCCACCGGCCTTGCCGCCAACGCCGTCAAGGCACGCAGAGCGGCGGAATAGACTGCTCAGCACAAAAGACAATCACGGCCAATAACTTGCTCGTTCTGCAGCGGTCGCAGCGGCATTCGATTGACGCCATATTTGCGCCCCTGAGACGGCGGTGCTGTGAGCACTGCGCGTCGGCAATTGTCGGTACTTTGTAGGCCAGCGGACAGCGCTTCATGTGCTGACACTATACCTGCAAATACTGTCTTGACGGCATGCCGTGTTGAATGCTGATATTATCACATAATATGATCATTCGCGATGCGGTGGTCCGTGATATTTGCGCTCTGGCCTGGGTCGAAGTGCAGATGCGAAGCCGGGCGGGAGGGGAGGCCCGCTCGGCAACCAAACCAGATTGGCATGTGACGTTTCCGGTGCTGCCGCATGTGCACCGGGACGGGAGGGGAGCCGTTTTGAGGTACGTATATCTTTCTTCCTTTGGCCGAGCGCGGCTTTCATGAAGTTGCTCGTCACGGGCATTACCGGGAAGGTTGGCAGCAATTTTCTGCCGGCGTTTCTGTCTGCCAACAAGTTCGCAGGATGGACAATCCGGGCCATCTGCAACAACCGCATCATCGAGCATCCGTCCGTGGAGGTGGTGAAGGGGTCACTTTCAGACGCCGACCTAGTCCGCAGCGCCATGGAAGGGGTAACCCATGTGCTCCATATGGCGGCCGTAAAGGAGTCTCCTGCCCTGGCCATGGATGTGGGCGTCAAGGGCATGTTCAACCTGCTCGAGGCATTCCGCAGCGCGCCCGATGCAGAGCAGTTCATGTTGATCGGCGGCGATTGCTCGGTGGGGCATATGTTCCACGCCTATGACGCCCCCATCACCGAGACCGCGCCACGCCGCGCCTATCCCGGCTGTTACGCGCTCACCAAGGTGATCGAGGAGGTCATGCTGGAGCAGTACGCGATCCAGTATGGCATCAACACCTGCTGCCTGCGGGCGCCGTGGATCATGGAAAAGGATGACTTTCGCTACGCACTCAGCTTTGGCGAGCAGTTCGGCGGCCCGGCCTGGAGCGAACTGCTGCCGCCGTCCGAGATCGAGAGGCTTGCGGCGTCAGATACTGTTCCCCTGCTGAGGGACCTCAACGGCGCGCCGCTGCGGCGAAATTTCGTTCATGTCTCGGATCTGGTGTGCGCCATCCTGACCGCGCTCGATCACCAGGCTGCCCGCGGTCATCTGTTCAACATCGGCATGAGCCAGCCGGTAGACTACGGCTTTGTGGCTGCGCATCTGCGCGCCACCCGTGGCCTGCCCTCTGTCGACATCAACACACCCTATCACAGCAATTGGCTCGATACGTCAAAGGCTGGGCTGCTGCTCAACTGGCGGCCGATGGTGGATACCAAACTTCTTGTCGAGCGCGCCTGGGACTATCGCCGCGCGCCCGACGACCCCCGCATCGTCTGGTACCCGGGCTAGACGATACGGCAATGGAATCCGCGCACCCCAAAGTCCGCAATCTGTGCAGTGCGTTCGGAAAAGGGGGACAGGCGGTAAGCCCACCTCACGGCAAATGGTTTGCCGTGGGTGACGTCAACAGGTCGGGAGGAGGCAAGCAATATGCCCCCTCGACAGGGAGGATCATCATGAAGTCAAAGATTGCCATCTCACTGCTTAGCCTCGCTGGACTGCTGTCCGGCCCAGCCTTTGCCCAGGACAAGCCGCAGCTCGCCTTCGTGGTGAACGCCGCTTCCGACTTCTGGAAACTGGCAGAGGCCGGCGTCAAGAAGGCGCAGGACGAGCTGCCCGGTTATGACCTGCAGTTCCGCTATCCTGTGCAGGGGACCGCCGCGTTGCAGAACGCCCTGATGGACGATCTGGTGGCCGCCGGAACGGACGCCATCATGATCTCGTCGGCGGATCCCAAGAACTCCATCGATGCGTTCAACCGCATTGCGGCGCAGGTGCCCCTGTTCACCACCGATAGCGATGCCCCAGCCAGCAATCGCATCGCCTACCTGGGCTCGTCCAATACCGCGGCCGGCGTTCAGGCGGGCGAGATCGCGGTCAAGGCGCTGCCCGACGGGGCCAAGTGCATGGGCTTTGTGGGCTTCCTGGGCGCCGACAACGCCGTTGAGCGCATTGCCGGCTTCCGCCAGGCCGTTGAAGGCAAGGGGATCGAGCTGGTCGATGTTCGCGGCGACGACGTGGATTTCGGTCGGGCCCGGTCCAATGTCGATGACGTTCTGGCCGCCAACCCAGAGATCAACTGCATGGTTGGCTTCTACTCTTACAACCCGCCCAAGATCTATGAGGCGCTGCAGGCAGCGGGCAAGCTGGGGCAGATCACGGTCATCGCCTTTGACGAAGACCCCATCACCCTGGGTGCCGTGCGTGAGGGCAACTTTGCCGGCACTGTTGTGCAGGACCCCTACCAGTGGGGCTATCAGGGCATGCACCTGATGGCGAAGTATCTTGAGGGCGACAAGTCCGGCGTTCCCGCGGATGGGCTGATCATCGTGCCCACCAAGGTGATCGACAAGGACAATGTCGATGCCTTCGAGGCCGAGCTCAAGGCGCGCATTGGCGGCTAATCCTCACCGCTGATGTCGCACCGGGCCAGGAACGGCAGCCTGGCCCGGTGCACATTTCTGCTTCCAGACCCTTCCCGGGTCCGACTGCGTGAAATTGCCAAACAATGACCAACAAAGAGACCGCCCCTGCGCCATTGCTGGTGCTCGATAGAATCGCCAAGACCTACCCCGGCGTGGCAGCACTGAGCGGCGTGACCATCAGCGTCATGCCCGGCGAAGTATTGGCCCTGATCGGCGAAAACGGTGCCGGCAAGTCGACGCTCATGAAGATCCTCGGTGGGGTGATCGAGCCGACGTCCGGCAAGATCGTGATCGATGGCGTTGCCCATGATCGGCTCACTGTCAGCCAGTCACAAGCTGCGGGAATCGCCTTCGTTCACCAGGAGCTCAACGTATTCGACAACCTCGACGTCGCCGCCAACATGTTCCTTGGGCGCGAAATCAGACGCGGTTTTCTTGGCCTGGTCGATGTGAAGGCCGCTCGTGCGGCCGCTCAACCGCTGTTGGACAGGGTCGGCGCAAGCTTTGGTCCTGACACGCCGGTCGCCGAGCTGTCCCTTGCCGAGCGGCAATTGCTGGAGATCGCCAAGGCGCTGTCCATGGATGCGCGCATCGTCATCATGGATGAGCCTACGTCGTCGCTGACACTGCGGGAAACCCAGGTGCTGATGAAGGTCATTGACGACCTCAGGCAGCAGGGCATTGCGGTGATCTATATCTCGCACCGCCTGAGCGAAGTTGAGCAGTGTGCAGACCGGGTGGTCGTATTGCGCGACGGGCACCTGGCCGGGGCACTCAGCCGTCATGAGATCAACCATGACGCCATGATCCGCTTGATGATCGGGCGCGACCTCAAGGCACTCTACACACCCCCGGCTCAGCCCGCGGGCCGCGTTATCCTTGACCTGAACGCGGTTCGGACCAGCACCTACCCCAATGCCGCGGCGAGCCTTGCCGTGCGCGCAGGCGAGATTGTCGGCGTGGCTGGGCTGGTCGGTGCCGGCCGAACCGAACTGGCGGAGGCCGTTTTCGGGATCACCAGGCTGCGTGGCGGAACCGTGCAACTGGACGGGGTCGCGCTCGACTGCAGCTCGCCCAGAAGCACGATTGCGGCGGGCGTCTATCTCGTGCCGGAAGACCGCAAACGCACGGGCCTCGTGCTGGAGAGCTCGATTTGCGAGAACATTTCGATGGCCGATCTCGCCAGCGTGGTCCGTCATGGCCTCGTCTCCGGATCGCGCATGGCGGCACGAGCCGAAGAGCAGCGGACCAGACTTGGCATCAAGACAGCCGACATCCATCGCGTGGCGGCCGAGCTTTCTGGCGGCAACCAGCAGAAGGTCGTTCTCGGCAAGTGGCTCTCGATGCGTCCGCGCATGGTCATTTTTGACGAACCGACCCGCGGCATCGACGTGGGTGCAAAATCCGAGATCTATCGCCTGATGCGGGCGCTGGCAGATGCCGGCGTCGGCGTGCTCATGATCTCATCAGACATGGAAGAGGTCATCGGCGTGTCGGACCGCATTGTTGTCCTGCGCGAGGGCGCAGTCGCGGGGGAGCTCGAGCGGCCTGAATTTTCTGAACACAACGTGCTCAAGCTGGCCGTTGGCGCGCACTAGGGGACCAACAATGCAAAAGAAAGACCTGGGACTGGCTATCCTGATCATCGTCGTCGGCCTGGTGGTTTACCTGCGCAATCCACTGTTCCTGTCGCCCATCAACCTGGCCAATACCGCCAATCTCATTGGACTGTTCGGCTTGTTTGCCATCGGCCAGGGCTTCGTCATCATGACCGGTGGCATTGATCTCTCGGTGGGCTCGATGATTGCCTTGCTGGGCGTGCTGTTCGTCGAGCTGCTGGGCAAATATGCCGTGCCCTGGCCGCTTGCCATGCTGATTGTGGTTGCCGCCGGCACCCTGATGGGCCTGGCGCACGGCCTGCTCATCACCAAGCTCAAGATGCAGCCTTTCGTCGTGACGCTCTGCGGCTTGCTGATCTACCGCGGCGTCGCCCGTGGCTATACCGGCGAGGCGACAGCTGGCTTTCCCTTTGGCACCAGCTTTCCGGAGGTGGAATGGATCACCATCGGACGCAGCTTTGGCGTGCCCCATTCCTTCATTGCCATGCTGGTCGTGGGCGGCATCTGCTGGGTCATCCTGCATCGCTCCGTCTTTGGGCGGCATCTTTATGCCGTCGGCAAGAACGAGGACGCGGCCCGCTATTCCGGTATCCGCACCGACGCCGTTGTTATCGCCGCCTATATCATCTGCGCGGTGCTGACTTCGGTTGCGGCCATCTACTTCGCCATGTTCACCCGCTCGGTGCAGCCCTCGTCGCACGGCAATTTCTACGAGCTCTATGCGATCGCAGCAGCTGTTTTGGGCGGGTTTTCGCTGCGCGGCGGCGAAGGCTCGATCATCGGCGTCATGCTGGGGGCGCTACTGCTGCAGGAGCTGCAGAACCTCGTCAATCTGCTTGGCATTCCCTCCTCGCTCAACTTCGCCGTCATGGGGGCGGTAATCCTTGCCGGCGTGCTGGCCGACCAGCAATTCACCCGCTACCGCGAACGGCAGCGGGCCAAGGCCATGGAACTGCGCGGGCTCGACGCCCGCTCGGCGACGGGAGGCTGAAATGGGAGTGGCCAGCGCTGGGCTCCCAGCACTGGCCACCACCATCAGCAACAGTTCCGTTACGGATGAGTTGCGGCTTGTTGGGGCGCCCTGCCCGCGGACTTCTGCGTGCCATCGGCGTCGGCAGCGGCCAGCCTATGCTGGGCGATCGCCAGCATCGCCTGGTGCTGACTGAGGTGCACTTGTCCGCTGAGATGAGCAACGAAGTCAGTCCCCGCCAGCCGATCCATGACCGGACCTTTGACCTCAGACAGGTGCAGGCGGACATTCATGTCCTTGAGGCGGCTGGCAATGGCCTCGAGGCTTTCGAGCGCCGACATATCGATGGCGTTTACGGCCGAACACATCAGCACGACATCGGTCAGGCCCGGATTAGCGGCAACCTGGGCGATGACCAGATCTTCCAGATAGTGGGCGTTGGCGAAGTAGAGGCTTTCGTCGATGCGGATGGAAAGCACCCCGGGGACAGTGTCCACCTTGTGGCGCTTGACGTTGCGATAGTGCTCCGTCCCCGGCACGAGGCCCACCACGGCGGCGTGTGGCTGCGAGGAGCGATAGAGAAAAATCAGGATCGAGGCACCAACGCCCAGCGAGATACCGATCTCGACGCCAAGCAAGAGCGTCCCGGCCAGAGTCAACGCGACGGCGGCGAAATCCGCCTTCGAGTAGCGCCAGGCGCGCGCCAGAATGGAGAAGTCCACCAGGGTGAGCACGGCGATCACGATGGTTGCCGACAGCGTTGCCTTGGGCAGCAGCGCCAGGAACGGCGTCAGCAGCAATGTCGCCGCGGCGATGCCGATGGCGGTAAAGGCCCCCGCGGCAGGCGTGGCGGCACCGGCGTCGAAGTTGACCACAGAGCGCGCGAACCCGCCGGTCACCGGATAGCCGCCGCCGATCGCAGCGGCGATATTGGATGCGCCCAGGCCAATCAGCTCCTGGTTGGGCGAGATGCGTTCGCGCCGCTTGGCGGCCAGGGTCTGGGCGACAGAGATCGATTCCACAAAGCCAACGATCGAGATGATCAGGGCGGGCACCAGCAGCTGCTGCACGGTGTCGAGATTGAAGCTGGGCAAAGTCAGCAGAGGCAGCCCTTGCGGCACCTGCCCGACCAGCGAAACGCCCTTGGCGCCAAGCTCCAACAAGCCGGACCAGGCCATGGTGAGGAAGACGACCAGAACCGGGCCGGCGCGCACGATCACGGTGGCAGGCCCCTTGGGGACGCCAAAGCGGGCGAGCCAGTTCTTGAGGTCAAGACGGATCCAGAGGAGCAAGGCGAGCGCAACGAAGCCGACGGCAACCGTGTGGCCATTGATCTGGCCGATATTCTCGATGATCGACATCAGCAGGTCGGGCATGGCGTGCCCCTCGGTCTTGATACCGAGCAGGCCGCCCACCTGGCTGGTGGCGATGATCAGGCCTGACGCAGTGATGAAGCCGGAGATCACCGGATGCGACAGAAAATTGGCGATAAAGCCCAGGCGAAACAGGCCCATCAGGGCGAGCATCACGCCGGACAGCAGCGCCAGGATGATCGCGGCGCTGGTGTAGTCGACGGAGCCTTCGGCCGCCAGGCGCCCGACCGCGGTGGCCGTCATCAGGGAAACGACAGCCACGGGCCCGACGGCGAGCGCCGAGGAGGTGCCGAAAATGGCATAGGCGACCAGCGGCAACACCGACGCGTAAAGACCCACCTCCGGCGGCAGGCCGGCCAGCAAGGCGTAGGCCAGCGACTGGGGGATCAGCATGATGGTGACGATGACCGCCGCAATGAGATCGCTTGTCAGCGTTTGCCGGTTATAGCGCCGGCCCCAGTCCAGGATGGGGAAATAGGTCTTGAGGTTCATTGAAGCGGTCGCCTTGAATAGATGGGCCGGCTGCGCCCGCAGCCGGCCGGGAAAGATGGGTCAGCGGCCAAGAGTGCTGTGCAGGCTGCCGGCGCGCGCGCCCGAGCGGCAATAGCCGAGCATGGGCTTGGGCATCTGCGCCCAGGCGTCGTGGAAGCGGATGATCTGGCCCTCCCCCAGCATTCCCGAGACGGGGATGTGCACGATCTTGAGCCCGAGGTTTTCAGCGGCGCGGGCCACTTCGGCAAAGCTCGGCTGGCCGGGCTCTTCATTGTCCGGGCGGGCACACACGATGGATTTGAAGCCGGCGTCGGAAACATCCTTGACCTGCTCGGGAGTGATCTGACCGGTCACGGAGAAATTGTCGTCGACCTTGCGGAGGTTCATGGTCTTGGCCTTGGGCTTGAGAAAGGAAAACATGGTTGGTCTCGTCGATGTTGAGCGCACTGCGCCAGGCAGTGCACCGGGCGCTAGAGCCCGTTGATGGGAACCTTGAGGAAAGTCTTGCCACTTGAATCCCGTGGCGGCAGGCGTCCGGCGCGCATGTTGACCTGCAGCGACGGAATGATCAGGCGCGGCATGTTGAGCGTAGCGTCGCGGGCTTCGCGCATCTTGACGAAGGTGTCCTCGTCGGTGCCCTGGCCAACGTGGATATTGTGGTCGATCTCCTCGCCGACCGTGGTCTCCCACTGGATGTCCCGGCCGTTCGGACCGTAGTCGTGGCACATGAACAGGCGCGTTTCGCGTGGCAGGGTGAGCACGCGCTGGATAGACCGGTAGAGCACGCGCGCGTCGCCGCCCGGGAAGTCGGCGCGTGCGGAGCCGCCATCGGGCATGAACAGGGTGTCGCCAACAAAGGCCGCGTCGCCGATGACATGGGTCATGCAGGCCGGCGTGTGGCCGGGCGTGAGCAGGACATGCGCGGTCAGTTCGCCGATCTGATAGCTGTCGCCATCGACAAACAGCTTGTCGAACTGGCTGCCATCGCGCTGAAATTCGGTGCCCTCGTTGAAGATCTTGCCGAAGGTGTCCTGCACGATGGTGATGTTGGCGCCGATCCCCAGCTTGCCGCCCAGCTTGCCCTGGATATAGGGCGCTGCTGACAGGTGGTCGGCATGCACATGGGTTTCGATCAGGCACTCGAGCTTGAGCTGATGCTCCTCGATATGGCGGATGATGGCGTCGGCGCCCTCATAGCTGATGCGACCGGCCGCATAGTCGATGTCCATGACGGAATCGATCACGGCGCAGGCGTTGGACTGCGGATCCTTGACCACGTAGCTGATGGTATTGGTTGGCGCGTCAAAGAACGCGGTCACTTCAGGATGAACCGAGAGGTCGGCTTCGAAAGGAAGAGTGCTCATCTTAGAACTCCTTGAGGGGTTTACGCGGTTTTGGTGGCGGCGCTGGCTGCGTTGGCCTGGCGAATGCTGCGGGCAATGAACAGACCGGTCAGCATCGAGCCGACGAAGGCCCAGGCTGTGGCTTCACCCAGACCCAGCGCCGGTATGGCGCCGCCCGGACAGAAGCCGGAAATGCCCCAGCCAAGGCCGAAGACTGCAGAACCGCCAACCAGGGGCAGATCAATCCTGCGGTTGGTCGGCAGGTGGAAGCTGGGCTCCAGCAGCGGGCCGGGTCGACGGAGCACGAGGCGATAGCCGACGAATGCCACGGCGAGCGCCGAGACCATGACCACCAGCAGGGACGGATCCCACTGCCCGGCGACATCAAAGAAGTTGAGCACCTTGGCTGGGTTGGCCATGCCCGAAAGGGCGATGCCCGCGCCGAAGACCAGGCCGATGAGGCCAGCAACAATCGTGCGTTTCATCACAAGCCCCCCAGCACATGGCGAATGACGAACACCGTGGCAATCGCAGAGCCAAGGAAGGTCAGCGTCGCAACAAGCGAACGGGGAGACAGGCGGGCCAGGCCGCAAACGCCATGGCCGGATGTGCAACCGGACCCGAAATAGGCGCCGCCGCCGACGATCAAGCCGCTGATGATGACCCAGGGCATGGGCACAGGACTATCGAAGGCGATGGCCGTCTCGGAGACCTGCAGCATCAGCATGGGTGCAATAATGGCGCCGGCAACAAAGGCCGCCCGCCAGGCCCAATCGGTCGATCCCGGCGGAATCAAACCCGTCAGAATACCGGTCATGCCGGCAATGCGGCCATGGGTGGCCATCAGCAGCACGGCCGACAGGCCAATCAGTGCACCGCCAACGAGCGAGAGCACCGGCGTAAATTCAGTCATTATGGGTAACCTTGGATGTAGAGAAACCAAAAATCCTGTAGATCGGGCAAAATCTCAGGACGGCGGTGGCAATCAGGACAATGCCAACCACAGTTGCGATCCAGAACCAGACAGGCTCGGCAAACAGGGACAACCCGGGCAACCAGGGCAGGACGATGAGGGCAACGCCAGCGAGAAGCCGGGCGATACGATCGGGGGTTCCAACATTGGCCAACATGGGTAGCTCCTTGAATCAGGCGCGAAATCGGCAGACATTGACGCTGCCGCAGGTTGTATATAAGAACATTCTAATATGAGCAATATGGAAATCGAAAGAATGGAAGTCAATGCCGAGGAGGCCAGTCGCCTCCTGACGGCCATGGCAAATTCCAAGCGCCTGATGATCCTGTGCAATCTGCTTGAGCAGGAACTCAATGTGACCGAGCTGGGCGAGCGAGTCGGGTTGGCGCAGTCGCCGCTGTCACAGCATCTCTCCAAGCTGCGCGCCTGGGGATTTGTGAAGACGCGGCGCGAGGGCCAGCAAGTCCACTACAGCCTGGCGTCGCCGGCCGTGCAGCAGGTTCTGATGACTTTGTATGGGATCTATTGCGCGGATTAGGGGCAGGCGCGCCGGCGATGCCGGCAGGCCTCCCAAGATTACGGGGTGGCAATGCCACGCTGGACCAGCCCCGGATAAAGAAACGGCGGGCCCTGAGCCCGCCGCGCGGCCTCAGGCGGCCTTGACGATTTCGATCAGTTCAACGTCGAACACCAGGTCCTGACCGGCGAGCGGATGGTTGGCGTCAACCTTCACATTCGCCTCGTTGATTTCGACGACCGTGATCGGGATCACGCTGCCGTCGGCGCTGCGCGCCTGCAATTGGGTGCCGGGACGAACTTCGATGCCGGCCGGAACCTTGGCGCGATCGAGTGTCTGGACGGCTTCTGCGCGGTGCGGGCCATAGGCCTGTTCGCAGGGAATGGTCACCGTGCTGGTGGCGCCGGGCGCCATGCCTTCGACGTGAGCCTCAAGGCCCTTGATGACCTGTCCCTCGCCGAGCGTGAATTCGAGTGGCGCGCGACCAACTGACGAATCGAACTGTTTTCCGTTGGTAAGGCGCCCCGTGTAGTTGATGCGAACGACGTCGCCCATCTTGGCTTGGGTCATGGCTGTTTCCTTCTGCGATTGCGGACGGTCGACCCGTCCATCCAGTGAGGCCGCGCATGTGGCGCGCGACAGCGAATGCCCAATGTAGGTATTGAGTCCAGGATGTAAACCTTTGGCGGCCAATGGCTGCCCCCACGCACGGGTCGCGTCGCGCCCCGTCAGGCCCCCGTGATGCAGAACGGACTGCCCGGAGCCGTCAGCAGAAGGCCCAGGATACCGCCCAGGATCAGGGTTGCACCCGCAACCAGGCGACCAGGGCGGCGGCGGGCCCGGCCAGAGCCATAAAATGCAAGTGTACTGGCCACCACGGCTGGCACAGTCCCGAGGCCAAAGGACAGCATCAGGGCGGCGCCGAACAGGGGGTCGCCGGTGAGCAGTGAGTTGAACAACGCTGTATAGACCATGGCACAAGGCGTCGCGCCCCAGGCCAGGCCAGCAACGATCGCCATCTCCGGCGTGCCCAGAACGGGAGAGCTGCGCCAGCGAGACATGGTGGCAGCCACGGGCGCGAGCGCGCGATCGGCAAGAGCAAGGCTCGGAACCAGGCCAGCGGTGGTCAGCCCCATCCAGACGATGACCGCGGCAGCCACCACCTGCAGCGCGCCATGGGCTGCCGTGAGGTTGAACTGGCCATAGAGACCGGCGCCGAAGACGCCAAAGGCCAGGCCCGCGAGCGCATAGGCGGAAATGCGGCCCAGCTGCAGCAAGCCCAGGCGGAGCGCTACGGAGGCCTTGTCCTGCGGTGCGGGTCCCAGCATCATGAGCGTGCAGCCGATGGGGCCGCACATGCCGGCGCAATGCAGGCTCGATGCCAGCCCCAGGGTCAGGCCCCAGATGACCGCGCTGGCGAGCATCAATGAGCCGTGGTTCCCAGAAGTGCCATCACCACCTCACGCTCCAGTGCGATGCGCCGCTTGCGGGCCTCGAAGAAGCCTCGCAGCATATAGCCGAGGGCATCGGTGCAAACGGTCGGGCGATCGGTGCCGATGGTGCTGAGCGCGTCCTGCAGTTCTTCGGCATGGCTGAGATCCTCGTCACTTTCGCGCAGCAGGCGCCGGGCCGTTCGGCTCACGTCCAGGTGCCGCACTGTGCCGATTTCGACCAGCGTTGCCCCCAGAATCGCCCGCTCATTTGCCGTCGCCTCCTGCATGACGGCGTGAAGACGCTCTGCCGTCCTGTGGCAAAGTGCCGAGTCGACATCATGCGGCAAACCATCTGCAATTTGCTCGAGCGTATCGCAAATAGCCAGTTGCTCATCATGTCCGGCCAGCAGGCGGCGCAACGCGCCCTCATCTATGTGCACGACCATGGTGTGAATTCTCCTTGTCGCGGCAAGACCATGACCGGTGCAGCCTCTCGTGTTCGAGGCCCGCCGACATTGACCTAGATCAATGAGACTCCCTCCCCCTCACAATAGTGTGATGCCAAGCAGCCATGGCTGCGAGTTCGGAAAAACTAGGGGGCACCGGTGAGATACTCGGGCTGGGCTATAGGGCTAGGAATAGGCATGGTGGGCGCGTTCATCATGTCTGCCCTGGCCGTCGACGATGCGTTCCGCATCCACATGGGGATACTGACCCTGATCTTGGGCATTGGGGTTGTGGTGGCCATGCGGCTGCCTGCGCCGGTTGAGGGCGTGGCACATTCGGCCGGCTATATGGACGGGCCGGTGCGCGTCGGTTCAATCCTCACCGTATTCTGGGGAATCATCGGCTTCACCGTGGGGCTGGTAGCAGCGTTGCAGCTGGCCTTTCCGGAACTGAATTTCGGCCCATGGCTGAACTTCGGCCGCATTCGGCCCCTGCACACCTCCGCCGTGATTTTCGCGTTCGGCGGCACGGCGCTGATCACAACCAGCTTCTATGTGGTGCAGCGCACCACCCGGGCACGCCTGTTCGGCGGAGACCTCGCCTGGTTCGTGTTCTGGGGCTACCAGCTGTTCATCGCACTGGCGGCGACAGGCTATTTGCTGGGGATCACGCAGAGCCGCGAATATGCCGAGCCGGAATGGTATGTCGACCTGTGGCTGACGGTCGTCTGGGTGGCCTATCTCGTGGTCTTCCTGGGCACCTTGCTCAAGCGCAAGGAACCGCACATCTACGTCGCCAACTGGTTCTACCTGGCGTTCATCGTCACCGTTGCCCTGCTGCATGTGGTCAACAATCTGGCCGTGCCGGTGTCGTTCTTTGGTTCGCGCAGCTATTCGCTGTTCTCGGGCGTGCAGGACGCGCTGACGCAGTGGTGGTATGGCCACAATGCCGTGGGCTTCTTCCTCACCGCCGGCTTCCTGGGCATGATGTACTACTTCCTGCCCAAGCAGGCCGAACGGCCCGTCTATAGCTACCGGCTGTCGATCATCCACTTCTGGGCGCTGATCTTCCTCTACATCTGGGCCGGTCCGCACCATCTGCACTACACCGCCCTGCCCGACTGGGCGCAGACCCTGGGCATGGTGTTCTCGATCATGCTGTGGATGCCCAGCTGGGGCGGCATGATCAACGGCCTGATGACGCTGCGTGGCGCCTGGGACAAGATGCGCACGGACCCCATCATCCGCATGATGGTGATCGCCGTGGCCTTCTATGGCATGTCGACCTTCGAAGGTCCGGTGATGTCGATCAAGTCGGTCAACGCACTCAGCCACTATACGGACTGGACCATCGGCCATGTGCACTCGGGCGCCCTGGGTTGGGTTGGCATGATCTCGTTCGGCGCCATCTACTTCCTGGTGCCGCGTCTGTGGGGCCGTGAACGCCTCTATTCGCTGCGCATGGTCAACTGGCACTTCTGGCTGGCGACCCTTGGCATCGTGGTCTACGCGGCCGTGATGTGGGTGTCGGGCATCATGCAGGGCCTGATGTGGCGCGAGTACGATAGTCAGGGCTTCCTGGTCTACTCGTTCGCTGAATCGGTTGCGGCCATGCACCCCTACTACGTGATGCGCGCTGCTGGTGGGCTGCTCTACCTGGCCGGTGGCCTGGTGATGGCCTTCAACATCGCCATGACCATTGCCGGCCGCGTGCGGACAGAACGTCCGATGCCCACGCCCGCTCAACTGCAACCCGCCGAGTAGGAGTATCCCATGTCACTTATTGAGAAGCATGGCATAATCGAACGCAACGCCTCGCTGCTGCTGGTGGGCTCGCTGCTGGTGGTCTGCATCGGCGGTCTGGTGGAAATCACGCCACTGTTCTACTTCCAGAACACCATCGAGAAGGTGGAGGGGATGCGTCCCTATTCACCGCTCGAGCTGGCTGGCCGCGACATCTACATCCGTGAAGGCTGCTACGTCTGCCACAGCCAGATGATCCGTCCGTTCCGCGACGAGGTCGAGCGCTATGGCAACTACTCGCTGGCAGCGGAGTCGATGTACGACCACCCGTTCCAGTGGGGTTCCAAGCGGACCGGGCCAGACCTGGCCCGCGTCGGCGGCCGCTATTCCAACGAATGGCAGGTCCAGCACCTCACCGACCCGCGCTCCGTGGTGCCGGAATCGATCATGCCGAGCTACGCGTTCCTGGCCAAGGCAACGCTGGATTACGACACGATCGGCGGCATGCTCCAGGCCAATGCCACCGTTGGCGTGCCCTACACGCAGGACATGATCGACAACGCGAGCAATGACCTGATCGCCCAGGCGACGCCAGACGCCGATACCTCGGCCGTTGCGGATCGCTATCCCAAGGCTGTGTTCGGCGATTTCGACGGCGACAGCCAGCGGATCACCGAGATGGATGCGCTGGTCGCTTATCTGCAGATGCTCGGCACGCTGGTCGACTTCGACAGCTACGACGCTGAAGCGAACTACCGCTAGGGAGAACGTTATGGATTACAATACGTTACGCCATTTCGCCGACTCCTGGGGGCTCGTCTATCTGTTCGTGATCTTCCTGGCCGTGGCGGTCTACATCTTCCGCCCCGGCGCCAAGAAAGCCGCAATTGAGGCTGCGCAGATCCCGCTGCGGGATACCGATGAAAGGGTGGACAGCAAATGAGCACCAACAAGAACACGGGTAAGCCGGTCGATGACCTGAGCGGTGTGGAAACCACCGGTCACGAATGGGACGGCATCAAGGAGCTCAACAATCCCCTGCCCCGTTGGTGGTTGTGGACCTTCTACGGCTGTATCGTCTGGGCGCTGGTCTACACGATCTTCTTCCCGGCCTGGCCGATGCTCAGCTCGGCCACCACGGGCGTGCTGGGTTACTCCAGCCGTGCGGACCTGACCAAGACCATGAGCGAAGTGCAGGTCGGCAACCAGGCGGTCGTCTCCAAGATCGCCGAGCTGCCGGTGGCCGATATCCTGGCTGATCCCGAGCTGAACCGCTTTGCCTCTGCGGCTGGCGAATCGGCCTTCAAGGTGAACTGCACCCAGTGCCATGGCACCGGCGCAGCCGGCGGTCCGGGCTATCCGAACCTGAACGACGACTCCTGGATCTGGGGTGGCACCATCGACGCCATCTACACCACGATCGCCCATGGCGTTCGTTCGCCGACCGATCCGGATACGCGCTACAACATCATGCCGAACTTCGGTGCTGACGAACTGCTGGATGCCGCTTCGATCAACACCCTGGCAGAGTATGTGGCCAGCCTCTCGGGCCTCGAAGGCGGGGTGAACACACCCGAGGGCGCTCAGTTGTTCAGCGACAATTGCGCGGCCTGCCATGGCGAGGGCGGCATCGGGGTGACTGACGTCGGCGGGCCCAACCTGACGGACGCCCTGTGGCTCTATGAAGGCTCGCTGGCGTCCATCAAGAGCCAGATCGAGAAACCGCGCCATGGCGTCATGCAGGCCTGGTCGGAGAAGCTCGACGACAGCACCATCAAGGAACTGGCCGTCTATGTGCACGGCCTGGGTGGTGGCGAGTAAATAGCGGCCGGCTCCAGCTTTGGCTGACCGACCGATATGCGGAGGGGGGCGTCGTGGCGCCCCCCTTTGCGCATCCCTGCCCTGGCTTGATGCAGGTCAAATCCAGCGCGTCGGCGTCATGCTTAAAGGGAGCGTGAAAGGGTCCCTCCGCCATGAACACAACGACCGACAGCCCCCTGCCGCCACTCGACCGCCACGACGTAGAGCCGGTCAACTCAGCCAAGCTGCGACAGCCTCTGTATGCGGCGCGCCGCAAGATTTTCCCCAAGCGGGCTGAAGGCAATTTCCGCCGGTTCAAATGGCTGGTCATGGCCATCACACTGACGATCTACTATGTGACGCCCTGGCTGCGCTGGGATCGCGGCGAATATGCCCCCGACCAGGCCGTGCTGCTGGACCTGGCCAATCGCCGATTCTACTTCTTCTTCATCGAGATCTGGCCGCAGGAGTTCTACTACGTCGCCGGATTGCTGGTGATGGCGGGCGTCGGACTGTTCCTGATCACATCGACCGTGGGTCGCGCCTGGTGTGGCTATGCCTGCCCGCAGACCGTCTGGGTCGATCTGTTCCTGGTGGTTGAGCGCGCCATTGAGGGGGACCGTAACGCCCGCATGAAGCTGGACGCTGCGCCCTGGAGCGCCGGGAAGCTGGTAAAGCGGGTCAGCAAGCACGCGCTGTGGCTGCTGATCGGTGTGGCAACCGGCGGTGCCTGGATCTTCTATTTTGCCGATGCGCCGACGCTGCTCGGTGATGTGGTGCATCTGCAGGCGCCCATGGTGGCCTATGCGACGATCGCGCTGCTGACTGCGACGACCTACACATTCGGCGGGCTGATGCGCGAACAGGTCTGTACCTATATGTGCCCCTGGCCGCGCATCCAGGCCGCGATGCTCGATGAGCATTCGCTGACCGTCACCTACAACGACTGGCGCGGGGAGCCGCGCGGTCGTCACGCCAAGAAGGCCGCCAGTGCAGGTGCGCCCCAGGGCGATTGCGTGGACTGTAACGCCTGCGTGGTGGTCTGCCCGATGGGCATCGACATCCGCGATGGCCAGCAGCTGGAGTGCATCACCTGCGCCCTGTGCATCGATGCCTGCGACAATGTGATGGACAAGCTCGGCCGTGAGCGCGGGCTGATCTCCTACACCACGCTGGCCGACTACAACGCCAACATGAATCTGGCGGCGCCGGAAGGCCGCCTCGATCCGACCCGCGTGCGCGACTCGGTGACGGGCCGCTTCGTCTCGGCCATTCGGCACACCAGCTGGCGCTCGGTCTTGCGGCCGCGCACGCTGGTCTACTTTGTCGTCTGGGCCGGTATCGGCCTGGGCATGCTGACCGTGCTGTCGCTGCGCGCACCCATCGGCATCAATGTTCTGCACGACCGCAACCCGCTCTATGTGATGCTCTCGGACGGCTCGATCCAGAACGGCTATGACGTCAAGATCCTCAATATGACGACGCAGCCGCAGGACATGGTCTTCTCCATTTCGGGATTGCCCGGCGCAACCGTCACGACATCGGGCGCAGATGGCACCGCCAGCGACGAGATCCATCTCGAGGTCGAGCCAGACCTGGTTCTGCCGCTGCGCGTCTACGTCAAGGCGCCGCCCACCCAGGCAACAGGGCAGATCGATTTCACGATGACCGTGACGAACGCCGATGGCACAGTCAGCGCCAGCACGCCCGTCCGCTTTGAAACCCCACAGGATTGAGCCATGGCAACCTCGACACCCAAGCCTTTCACCGGCCGCCACATGCTCCTGGTCACTGTCGGCTTCTTTGCCGTCGTGGTGGCTGCGAACCTGACGATGGCCATATCGTCGGCCCGCACCTGGACTGGCCTGGTGGTGCAGAACAGCTATGTCGCGAGCCAGGAGTTCCAGACCATCCAGGACACCATTGCCCGTCAGAAGGCCGCCGGATGGACGCTCAAGACCAGCTATGAGTCGGGCCTGGTGCGCTTCACGGCGCTCGACGGATCCGGCGCGCCACTGGCGCTGACCGGGGTCAGCGCCTTTATCCGGCGGCCGGTCGGCGGCCATGACGACACCTCGGTGGGCCTGACCCTCAAGGATGGGGCCTATCAGGCTGCCATCGCGCTGCCGGCCGGGGTGTGGGATGTCACCGTGACCACCAATCCCACCGAATTGGGCGCCATCGCCTATGAGCACAGGGTGACAGCCAATTGACAACCTTGACGGCGCCAGCGGGCGCCGCGCCAGTCGAGCTTGATCCCTTCATCGCCTATGCTGCTGATGGCACTGGCGAGATTTGCTTTGCCGTGCCGGACGCCTATTGCGCAGCCTGCATCCAGGCAATCGAAGGGGAATTGACCAATGTCGCGGGGGTGCGCAGCGCCCGCGTGAACCTGTCACAGCGGCGCGTCCTCATCCGCTATGACCAGTCGGCCGACGTCAGCGGCTTTGCCGGGCACATCACCCGCAGCGGCTATCGGAACTTTCCGGTGGACGCCACGGTCGATCCCCAGCACGACGCCGCTCTGACCGAACTGGTCCGCGCGCTGGCCGTATCCGGATTTGCCGCCGGCAATATCATGCTGTTCTCGGTGTCGGTCTGGGCCGGCGCAGACGAGGCGACCCGCGCCCTCTTCCACTGGCTCTCGGCACTTCTGGCGCTGCCGGCAATTGTCTATGCCGGGCGGCCATTCTTCCGGTCGGCCTGGTCGGCATTGCGCGTCGGGCGGACCAATATGGACGTACCAATTTCGATCGGTGTCACCCTGACCACGGCGCTGAGCCTGTTCGAGACGGTGACCGGCGGCGAGCATGCCTATTTCGATGCCTCCACGATGCTGCTGTTCTTCCTGCTGGCGGGGCGGACCCTTGACCACATGATGCGCAAGCAGGCGCGCAGTGCGGTCGACAATCTTGCCCGTCTGTCGCCGCGCGGGGCCTATCAATTGCTCGATGACGGCACCGTCGCGTTTGTCCGCCTGGCTGACATCGTGCCGGGCATGCGATTTGCCCTCAAGGCCGGCGAGCGCGTGCCGGTCGACGCCACGGTGGTCGACGGCAACGGACAGATCGATATGGCCATGGTCAATGGTGAGTCGATCCCCCTGGCTGCGTCTCCCGGCACGAGCCTGCCTGCCGGCGCCATCAATCTTCTTGGCTCGCTGGAGATCGTTGCTGCCCGCCCGGCCCGCGATTCATTTCTCGCGCGGATGCAGGCCTATGTCGAAGCGGCAGAGGACACCCGAACCAGATACCGCCGCATTGCTGACAGGGCCGCGCAGCTCTATGCGCCCGTAGTGCATCTGACGGCGGCCATTACCTTCCTGGGCTGGCTCGTCATGGGAGCGGGCTGGCACGCCGCATTGCTCAATGCCGTTGCCGTTCTGATCATCACCTGCCCCTGTGCCCTGGCTTTGGCGGTCCCGATCGTCCATGTCGTGGCAGCTGGCCGCCTGTTCGCAAATGGCGTCGTGATGCGCGAGGGCTCGGCGCTGGAACGCATGGGCGCTGTGAGGGTCGCTGCCTTTGACAAGACCGGCACCTTGACACTGGGCACGCCACGCCTGGTGCGGCAAGAGCCCGACGATCCTGCACTGCTGGCAGTTGCGGCCCGACTGGGGGCGCAGAGCAACCACCCGCTCTCCCGCGCCATCGCCGCTGCCGCAGAGGCAGAGGGGCACCTGAACGTCGACCCCATCGCCGTGACCGAAGTGCCGGGCAAGGGTGTCTCGGCGCAGATCGGGAATGCTGACTGGAAGCTGGGGAGTGCTGCCTTTTGCAATGCCGAAGACAAGGATGGCGACAGCGCCAGCCATGTCTGGCTGGCACGCGATGGCCAGCCGGTGGCCCAGTTCTTCTTCCGCGATGCCCCGCGCAGCGATGCGTCCGCGGCCGTTGCCGGCATGGCTCGGCTGGGCGTTCCGGTGCATGTCCTGTCCGGCGATCGCGGGGCCGCCGTGGCCGACGTGGCCAACGCGGTGGGCGCCACCAATTGGCTGGCGGGCCTGACCCCGGAGCAGAAGCAGGCGGCCATTGCCGACCTTCGCCGCGACCATGGCGCCGTGCTCATGGTTGGCGACGGCATCAATGACGCGCCGGCCCTACGGGCTGCCGATGTCTCGATAGCGCCAGCCAGTGCCGCCGATATCGGCCGGGCCGCGGCAGACTTCATCCTCACCAATGACAAGCTGACAGGCGTGCCGTTTGTGGTATCGGTTGCCCGTCGGGCCGATCGGCTGGTTCGCGAGAATCTCGGCTTTGCCGTCGCCTACAATGCCGTCGTCTTGCCCCTGGCGATCCTGGGGTATGTGACGCCGCTGGTTGCGGCCATTGCCATGTCGAGCTCGTCGGTCATCGTTGTGCTCAATGCCCTGCGGCTGCGCCTGGGCGCCGGGCCGTCCGAATTTGCGGCCAGCCGGAGGTAAGTGCGTGAGTGGACTCCTGATTCTCATCCCCTGCGCGATTGGCCTGGGCGCGCTCGCCCTGCTCGCGTTCTTCTGGGCGTTGCGCAGCGGACAGTATGACGATCTCGAAGGCGATGGTCAGCGCGTGCTGCTCAATGACGAGCCATTGGAGAACATTGACCGAGGTCAAGGCAGGGGCGGCAACTAGGCCCTAGCAGTGGGACACTGGAGAACGCCAATGTCCGATTCACTCGCCCATCTGACCAAGCCCGTGCCGCGCTACACCAGCTATCCCACGGCCCCGCATTTCCACGCCGGCATCGACCAGCGGACTTATGAGGCCTGGCTGGCGGAGCTTGCACCGGATGCCCGGGTCTCGCTCTATCTCCATCTGCCGTTCTGCGACCGGCTGTGCTGGTTTTGCGGCTGCCACACCAAGCAGATCAATCGTTACGCGCCAGTTACGCAATATCTTGAGGCGCTCAAAGCGGAGATCGTGCGGATTGCCGGTATTGTCGGCAATCGACCGGTCACCGCCATTCACTGGGGTGGCGGCTCGCCCTCGCTGCTAGCGGCGGACGACATTGCCCAGGTGACTGCCCTGCTGCGCAGCGTGTTCAACGTCACCCCGTCCGCCGAGTTCAGCGTCGAGCTGGATCCCAGCGACATGGAAGACGCCAAGTTTGACGCCTGGGCTGCTGCCGGACTGACGCGCGCCAGCATCGGTGTCCAGGACTTCGATCCAAAGGTCCAGGTCGCTATCAATCGGCTGCAGAGCTTTGAACAGACCAAGGTTGTGGTCGATGCCATGCGCAGCCGCGGCGTCGGCTCGGTCAATATCGACATGCTCTATGGCCTGCCCCACCAGACGATCGAAGGCGCGGCGTCCACGGCCCGTCAGGTGGTGTCGCTACGTCCCGATCGCGTGGCCCTGTTCGGCTATGCACATGTTCCCTGGATCAAGAAGCACCAGACCATGATCGAGGAGGCCAGCCTGCCCGACAGCCAGGCGCGCTTTGCCCAGGCCAATGCCGCAGCCGATGTTCTTCGCGCGGCTGGCTATGTCAGCATCGGCTTTGACCACTTCGCCCTGCCCCACGACAGCATGGCCAAGTCTGCCGTCGATGGCACGCTGCAGCGGAACTTCCAGGGCTACACCGTCGACGAACATGATGCGCTGATCGGGCTCGGGGCTTCTGCGATCGGACGCCTGCCGCAGGGCTATATCCAGAATGTGGTTGCAACCGGCGACTACCAGCGGCGGGCGCTGTCCGGCGAAGGCACCGTGGCGAAGGGAATTGCCCTGACAGACGATGACAGGTTGCGGGGCTATGCCATCGAGCGGCTGATGTGTGACTTCCAGGTGGATTTCAACGCGCTGCGCCAACGCTTCGGCGGCGCCGCGGAACCGGTGATCTGCGAGGCCGTGGCCATGGCTATGGAAGACCAGAACGGTCACATCACCATGCGGCCCGGCGTCATGGAGGTGACCGCTGCCGGCCGCCCCTTTGTCCGCAGCTATGCGGCACGCTTCGACGCCTATCTGGCACAGGACACGGCCCGCTACTCAAAGGCTGTCTAGTTGCCGGACCCCTGCGCAAAAGCGCAGGGGTTCTTTGGGCCACCGTAGGCATCAGGACAAAAAAGAACGGCCCCGAATGGGGCCGTTGTCATTCTTGCGTCTGAACGCCAGGCCGGGTGACGGCCCGCGCGTCAGTGCTCGAGCTGCTCCAGAATGGCTTCCATGCGTTCGTGGGTCTTTGGGGCCATCTTGACCGCCTTGATGGCCTCCGCGTCCACGGGCTCATCACCCACCACGATGAGCGCAACCATGCCCATGCCGAAATGCGGCGTGCATTTGACGCCATAGGCGCCCGGCACCGTGAAGGTCACGACCACTTCCTTGCCGATGGCGCCCTTGAACGGTTCTGCGCCGGCGGGAAGGATATCCTTGATGGTTTCGGCGTTGTGGCCCTTGTCGGTGGGGAGGAAGGTGACCGTGTCGCCGACCGCGACCTTGGTCAGCGCCGGTTCAAAGACCATTGTCTGACCATCAGCGCCCTTGTTGAGCATGTGGACTTCGAAATTGGCGGCGAACACTGGGGTGGCCAGAAGGGCGAGAGCTGCAACCGCAGCGGCTTTGAAAGCAAACACTTTGATTCTCCGTGGCAGAACGGCTGCTGCCGTTCGTTGGCCACAGATTGGCCATTTCGGCCCGGAGCAGGTTGATGCAGGTCAAGTCCGGGCGAATTTGTCGCAGGGCGGCGCCGGTCGCCTGACCGACCAGCGCCAGAGCGATCACGCCGACGGACTGTCGGTGCGCGCTTTTGTCGGTGCGAGCATACGCACTAGCGTTCGGTCTCTGAGGACAAAATGGTGGAAGAGCGCCGCGCCGGCATGCACCAGGATCAGCAGAATGAAAGCCGGCTTGGCGAGCTCGTGTATCTCGCCGACCTCAGGATTGAGATGGACGGCCACCAGGCCCGAAATCGGGACAATGACCAGCAGCAGGTAGAACAGACCGTGGGTCACCTTGCTTGCCGCCACCATCAAGGGATTGCTGTCGAGCGGGGCTGGTGCGCCATAGCGCAGGCGCACAATCAATCGCGCCGCCACCAGGACCAGGATGGCCACCCCGACCCAATAGTGCGCTGTCGCCAGAATGGCGTCGCCATTGCTCAAAGCTTCGCCTTCTTCGGCGGCCTCCGTGGCTTCGGCCATGCTCTCTCCAAAGATGAGCTGGAACAGCACCATGGCTGCCATCAGCCAGTGCAAGCCGATCTGTATCGGCGCGTAGCCGTCGGTCCGGGTCTGCGTCACTTCAAAGTCCTCCTGTTGTGTGGGTGCTCAGGGCGGCAAATGCGCCGACGCCGATATCATGCAGTCCTTCTGGTCGGCGCAGGGTGAAGAGGGCGTCGAGCCCCTGCTCTGCAGCCATCGCCGGACCGGCCGCTTCGCCCAGCACCATCAATGCGGTGGCCCAGGCGTCTGCGGCGGCACAATGTTCGGCCGTCACGGTCACGGCACAGACTGCGCTTTGCAGTGGCGCGCCACTGCGCGGATCGATTGTGTGCGACACCACGGCGTCGCCATGGCGGCGGAACTGGCGATAGTCGCCCGAGGTCGCCATGGCCAGGTCGCTGACGGCGATCGTGCGGGCCAGGACGCGCTTGTCGCGCTCGGGGCGTTCGAGTCCCACCAGCCAACCGCTGCCGTCGGGCCGCGTTCCGCGCGCCCGCACCTCGCCGTCGATGCTGACGACAAAGCTCTCGATGCCATGCGCCAGCAGAACCTCGGCCAGACAGTCGACGCCATGGCCCTTGGCAATGCCGCAGAGGTCGAGCTGGACGTCGTGCAGCCGACGGAGCCGCCCGCCGTCCATGTCGACCTCCACCGCGCCGTCCGCCGACTGCTGGCTATGCAGGGAGGCGATAGCTCCACTATCCGGCTCAGCCCGGGCGGCACCGAAGCCCCAGGCATTGACAGTTTCGCCCACGCCGATGTCGAACGCGCCCTGCGAGGCCTGGCCGATCTGCAGGCTCAGCGCCATGATCGCGCAGAGCTGCGGGGACGCCGGCATCCACGTCCCCGGCGGCGTCCGGTTGAGCCGCATGAGCGCGCTGTCCGGCTTCCAGGTCGACATGGTGTCGTCGACGGCGTCGACCGCCGCCTGCAGGGCCTCGGTCAGACCTGTCTGCTCAGCCTTGGACGCGGAGAACACGGCCGACCAGCGGGTGCCCATGGTGGGGCCATTGAGGGCAAGGCGATCCATCTCAGTACACGTCCTCGAGGTAGCGGCCCTTTGCCCGCAGGCCGGTGACGGTTTCGCCCGCCGGGGCCAGGCAATAATCGATGCTGTCGCGGACGCCGGCGGCCATGTCGCGCCCGCCGCAGACCAGGATCTGCGCACCCGAGGCCACGAGCTTGCGAATATTGGCGGCGTCTTCGCGCACGCTGTCCTGGACATAGCGGCCGCCCACAACCCGGGAAAAGGCGGTCGCCAGGCCGGCCAGCCGATGATCGGCCAGTGCCGCCCGCCACAGGGGCGCATAGAGGAAGTCCGATGCCGGGTCGCGGCCACCGAAATAGAGGTAGTAGGGCTGGTGCCGACGGTTGCCATCGACAAAGCCGGCGAGCGGACCGATGCCCGTCCCGGCGCCGATGAGGATGACCGGGGCGCGGCCCGGCTGCGGCCGGAAATCGGGGTTGCGCTTGATGAAGGCAGAGATTGTCTGGCCCGGCTCCAGCCCATGCAGGAATTCCGAGCACACGCCGCCCGACACCTTGCGCACGCAGATCTCCAGCACATCGTCGCGCGACGACGACGCCAGCGAATAGTAGCGCGGGATGGTTTCGCCAGGTGGCACGATGCCGACCAGATCGCCCGGCTCGAAGCGCAGCGCCTGCGTCCGGCCCAGGAGGCGATCGATCAGGCCGACCTCCCCCGCAGGCAATGCAAAGCGGAGCACCGCCGTGGGCGCCTGCACCTCGGTGCCAAAATCGGTGCGGTCGAGCAGCGCCAGCGTGCTTGTCACCGGCACCACGGGCGCATGGACAAGCGTCAGTTCGTGCCCCAGGGCAGCGCCCAGGTCATTGCCCCATTTGGCAAAGCTCTGGGCCGACTGGCGGTCGATGCTCTCATAGGTCAGTAGCTGCTTGAGCCCTCGGTCCAGCATGGCCTGCTGGGTCTCTTCGGCGAAGTGGCAGAACTGGGCGAAGCTGCGGTCGCCAAATCCCAACACGGCAAAGCGCTGGCCCGGCACGGGCGTAAAGTGGCGCAGGCGGGCGGCAAAGTTGCGCGCAGAGGCGGGCGCGGCGCCGTCGCCATAGGTGGCGGTCAACACCAGGATCTGGCGCGCCGAAGGATAGCTGGCGGCAAGGCTGTTCATGGCAGCGGCATGAACCTTGTGGCCGGCCTGGGTCAGGGCTGCGTGCAGCGTGGTCGCAAAGCCCCAGGTCGAATTGCCCTCGCTGCCCACCAGAATGATGGTATCGGCGTGGCGTGCCGGGACATTGCCCACCAGCCGCGGCTGGTTGCGGCGTCGAACCCACCAGATCAGGCCCCCGGTGATGGCCAGAGCGGGCACGGACAGCGATGCCAGGCCCAGCAGCGCGCCGAACCACCACAGCCCCTGCCCCGTGTGCAGCATGTAGATGGTCTCATAGATGGTCTGACCCAGGCCGTTGGGGGTAAAACTCAGCCAGGCGCCCGTGCCCTGGTCGACATAGCCCTGGCCATTGGCCGTGATGACGCTGAAAACGTCCGTGACATCGCCGAGATAGGGAAACGTGAGTTCGCGCAGGCTGGAGAGGTCCAGCCCCTGGAGCGCTGACAGTGTGCTGATCGCGGCCGGCGTGCCGCCGTCGACATTGCTGGGAAAGGCCGTCATTGGCGCATCGGTGCCGGGCAGCAGGCCAAAGCTGTTGAGCGACATGGCGATGCCCGAGGCGCCGCTCACAATCAGCCCGAGCACGCCCATGCGGGCCAGTTCGACATGCAGGCGCTGCGACAGAGTCCCCTTGGCGGTGGTGAACAGTTTGCGCCACCCGCCCAGCCGGTTGGCCAGCAGGACCAGGCCGCTCACCGACAGCACGGTGATGGCCAGGGCCGCAAGACCAGACGCAACCCGCCCATTCATGTTGAGAAACAAGGAGCGATGCAGCTCGGTAAAGAAGGCGAACACCGGCGACGGCGCGGTTGCTCCCAGAACATTGCCTGTGGCTGGATCGATGCTCGCCGCCAGCTCTCCTGCCCCAGCATCGTAATAGGCCGTTATTGCGCCGGAGGCGGCGTGGGTGATCCGCGTCACGCCCGGCAGCTGGGCGGACACCGCCTCGGCCAAAGCGGCCACGCTCATGCTGCCCGATGACGGCGTGGCCAGGTGATCCAGCACCGGCTGCAGAGACAGCACCGCGCCGGTGATGGCCATCAAGGCGACGATCACGCCAGCGGCGAGCCCGGCCAGGGAATGGAAACGACGGATCATGCCGAACCTCCCGATCCTAGAAGGTGACGGCCATGGCCGAGATATAGCCGCTGCCCGAGACCACGGTTCCCGAGTTCGCCGATGTCAGCGGCAGAACGACGTCGTCCTGGTTTTCCGCGCCGTGCTCAACAGCGCTGTCGACATGTATGGTGTAGCCGGCGTCAATCAGGGCGTCAGCGATGGTGATGCCCACTTCCATGGTGCGACCGCTGCCAACGCTGGCGCCGGTGATCCCGTCCAGTCGCTCGCCTGAGCCCGATACGCCCTGAATCCAGCCGCGCAGATGGCGGTAGTATTTGGACTGCGTCCCAGCCACCCAGAGCGTCGAGTCATAGCTGCCGTCGGGCTTAGTGAGGTAGACCGCCAGATAGGCCGGCGGCCCCTGGTATCCCGTCATCCGAATGGCCAGAGTGGCGTCTTTGGCATAGGCGACGCCGGGGACCGAAAAGGCGGTTGCCAAAAGCAATACGGCGGTGAGTTTCTTGAGCATGGCACAGCTCCAATGCGTTGGAATTGCACTGCTTGTCCCATGCGTTCCTGACGCCAGCCTGAACTGCGAGGCTTTCATCCTTCAGCCTGGTGTCAGCTTGGGCTAATAGAGAGGCGCGGGGGAGAGTGATCCGTGCGCATTCTGTTGATCGAAGACGACCACGTGCTGGGCGCAGCCATCCGCGATCACATTGCGGCCGAGGGCCACGGCGTGGACTGGATGCAGCGTCTGGACGATGCGCGTGCGGCGCTGGACACCGTTGCCTATCAACTGGTGCTTCTTGACCTCAACCTGCCGGATGGACGCGGCCTCGACCTGTTGCGCGGGCTCAGGGCCAAAGGCAATGATGTGCCTGTCATCATCAGCACTGCGCAGGACCAGATAGCGGTCCGGATCGAGGGCCTGAATGCTGGCGCAGATGACTATCTGGTCAAGCCCTATGACCTCAGCGAAATGTCGGCCCGGCTGGCAGCCGTTGCCCGCCGCTATGGTGGCAGTCCGTCGCCCGTGGTCACCATCGGCAGCGTCGCCGTCAACACGGCCACAAGAATTGTGACCCTCGATGGGAAGCCGGTGACTTTGACAGCGCGAGAATGGGCGGTGCTCGAGCGTCTTCTCAGCCGGCGCGGCGCCATCGTGACCAAGGCAGACATCGAAGACTCGCTGTATGCCTTCGGCGCCGAAATCGAGAGCAATGCCGTGGAAGTCTATGTTAGCCGCCTTCGCAAGAAACTGGGCAAGGACTTTGTCACCACATTGCGCGGACTCGGCTACCAGGTGCCGGCGTGAGGCGCCCGTCGTCCATAGCCTTGCGCCTGGCGCTCCTGCTGACGCTGGTCATCGGGGTCTTCTGGGTCGGCGCGGCGGCGGTGTCGACGACGGTGCTGCAGCACGAATTGCAGGAGGCCTTTGACGAAAGCCTGAGTCAGAGCGCCTATCGCCTGCTGCCGTTGGCCCTGCACGACCTGCGCGAGCCGGAAGAACGCCGTGAAACTGTGCGGCGCCTGGATGAGCCCGAAAACAGCGCCTTCACCTATTTTGTGCATGACGGCAAGGGGCGCATCCTGTTGCGCGCCGAGGACGCGCCTGAGAACGTCACCACTCTGCCCACCTCCACCGGCTTCAGCGATGTCGACGGTCGGCGGGCCTTTTCGATCAGCGACCGCCGCAGCGGATTGAGCATTGTCGTGCTGGAAATGTCCAACCACCGGCAGGATGCGCTGGTTGATGCTGCAAGCACTCTCTTCTGGCCGCTGGTGGCGCTTGTCCCGCTCCTCGGTGTCGGCATCTGGGGTGTCGTTCGGCTAGGCATGCAGCCCATCAACAGGTTCTCCCGTGATGTTGCCCTGCGTGACAGTGGCAATCTGGCGCCGCTCGACGCCGCCGGCCAGCCCATAGAGCTCGCGCCGATCGCCAGTGAGGTCACCGCCCTGCTCGACCGCCTCAAGGGTGCCATGGACGCCGAGCGGAGCTTTGCGGCCAATAGTGCGCACGAACTGCGCACGCCCCTTGCCGGCGCCCTGGCACAGACCCAGAGGCTGGCACTGGAACTGGGCACGCACCCCGCGAGTGCGCGGGTGCAGGAGATCGAGCGCGCGTTGCGCCACCTCTCGCTCTTGTCCGAGAAGCTTCTGCAGCTGGCGCGGCTTGAAGCGGGGTTCGCGCGGTCGGACGACCCCGTCGCCCTGCGGCCGATCATTGATCTGGTGGTGCGGGATTTCGAGACCGCAAAGGCGACAGCCGGGCGGGTGGCGTTCAGCGCCGCCGAGAACGTACAGCTCGAGACGCGCATCAATCCCGATGCCTTTGCGATCGCGCTGCGCAATCTGATCCAGAACGCCTTGCTGCATGGCCAGCAAGGCGGACCTGTCGAGATCACGGCGCTGCCTGGCCCGATCATTATCGTGCGAAATCGAGGCGCCGTGGTGCCACCAGAGGTCCTGTCGCAACTGGGGACGCGCTTTGCTCGCGGGGAAACCGGCGCCAGTGGGACAGGGCTGGGCCTGGCAATTGTCGATGCTATCGTCCAGCAGACCGGGGGACGGATGCGGCTGGCGTCGCCAAGAGCTGGCCAGACAGACGGCTTCGAAGTCAGTCTGGACTGGAGCGCCAGCACTGTTTAGGCGGCACGAGCCCCGCTGCAGACTTGCCATGTGCCTTGTGCATCTGCCAATCGGCATGGGCCATGCTAGGTGTCATCATCAAGCCGATCTCGCCGCCCGACAGTCTCCCGGATACCCACTGCCATGTTCATCGATAGCCATTTGCACCTCGATTTCGACGAGTTCTCCGCCGACCGCGCAGCCGTGATCGAGCGGGCGCAGGCGGCCGGGGTCGGCCGGTTCGTCTCCATCGGCATCCGTGTCCGCGATTTTGCGCGCGTGCTGGCCGTCGCCGAAGCCTATCGGGATGTCTATTGCACGGTGGGCACCCTGCCCCATCACGCCGACGACGAGCATGATGTGACAGCAGCCGAGATCGTTGCGCATACCCACCACCCCAAGGTGGTTGGGATCGGAGAGGCAGGCCTCGACACCTTCTTCGGCAATGCTTCCTGGGACGCGCAGATCGCGGTTTTCCGGGCCCACATCGATGCAGCGCGGCAGACCCAGATGCCCCTGGTAATCCACTCGGTCCGCCAGGATGAGGCCATGGCTGATATGCTGCGCGAAGGCACGCGTCAGGGCGCGTTCCCCTTTGTCGTGCACGCCTTCTCCGGCGGGCCGGTCCTGGCAGAAACGGCGCTGAGCCTGGGCGGCTACCTTGGATTCGGCGGGCTGCTGACCTATCCGGACAATCATCAGATGCGGGAGATTGCCGCCAGCGTTCCCGCCGACCGCATCCTGCTTGAAACAGACTCCCCGTCCCTGGCGCCCGCCCCGGACCAGGATCAGCGCAATGAGCCGATCCGGCTGCTCGACGTCGCGACATTGCTGGCCGATTTGCGCAAGGTTTCCATGGCTGATCTGGGCACCACGACGTCGGCCAATTTCTACCGCTTGTTCAAGAAGGTCCCGGTTGCCGCCGACTGATGCCCGACCCTAGTTGCGCCGGGCGTCTGTTGCCCACTTGAGGATGTCCGCCGATGACATCGCACCGGACACGCGGGCGATCTCATGGCCATCCTGGAAGAGGAGCATTGTCGGGATACTGCGGATCCCCAGCCGCGCCGACAGCTCGGGCGCAGCATCGGAGTTGAGCTTGATGAAGCGCATTGCCGGCTCGGCCTTGGCGGCGGCGGCGGCAAACTGCGGCCCCATCACCCGGCAGGGACCGCACCAGGGCGCCCAGACATCGACGAGAACGGGAATCCCCGACTTTCCAACTTGCCGATCAAACTGGACAGCCGACACCTCAGCGGGTTGACCGCTGAACAGAGGTTCTCCGCACTTGCCACACTTGCCTGTCGTCGCGTCATGGCTGGCTGGCAGACGGTTGACCGCGCCACAAGAAGTACAAACAACGTGATTGTGCTCAGCCATATCAGACACCCTTGTCTCCGGGCCGCCAGCCGGTCATCATGCTGGGTGTGTGCCCATTCTATTAAAATGGGATGGCAGAGGCTGGCTTGCAAGCGCGGCCCTGGCGTTGAGCTTGGCAGATCGGCCTTGACGGCAAGGGGCGCGGAAACGAACCGAAAGTAAAGAATTTTTACTGAAAAAACCCTATTTTTCAGGCGCTTGGATCGCAATTTCGTGCGGAGCTCCGACAAGCGAAGAGTGTTTCCGGGCGATCGAGCCCGGCGCAAGAATTGTCTACCAAGTCGACTAAGCGCATCTGCCTATATGGTCTATTGATTGAACACGGCGAATGGCTAGGCCCCCATGGCTGCCGCGCCAGATGCAAACAGGAGCATTCCGATGTCCACCTTCCCGTCCCGTTCGGTCGCCGTCCGCCTTGGTCGCGCGCTGCTGACTGCTGCGCTGCTCACCAGTGTTTCCGCCGGCGCCGCCATGGCCCAGAGCTATGACAAGGACGCCACGATCCGCATTGGCTCTCTCTATGAGCCGCAGAACCTGGACAACACTGCGGGCGCTGGCCAGGGCATCAACGAAGCCTTCAACGGCAATGTCTACGAAGCCCTCTTCCAGCTCACCGACGCCGGCTCTGTCGAGCCCGTGCTGGCCGCCGACTACACCATCAGCGAAGACGGGCTGACCTATACGATCACCCTGCGCGATGGGGTGTCCTTCCACTCCGGCGAACCGCTCACTGCGGCCGATGTGAAATACTCGATCGAGCGCGTCACTGCCGAGACCTCCAAGAGCTCGCGCAAGAAGAGCCTTTCGACCATCACCGGCATCGAGACCCCGGACGACAAGACCGTGGTCATCACGCTGTCGAGCCGGTCGATCTCGCTGCCCTACAACCTGAGCTACGTCTGGATCGTCAACGATGCGGCCACCGACATCACCGGTACCGAAGACGGCACGGGTCCCTACACTCTCGAAGAGTGGCGCCGCGGCTCTGCCCTCGCCCTGACCCGGTTCGATGGCTATTGGGGCGACGCGCCGACAAATGGCCAGGTGCTGTTCCAGTATTTCACCGACGCAACGGCGCTCAACAACGCGCTGCTGACCAATGCGGTGGATATCATCACCTCGGTGCAGAGCCCGGATTCGCTGGCCCAGTTCGCCGACAACCCGGCCTTCAAGGTCACCGAAGGCGCCTCCACCACCAAGGAACTGCTGGCCTACAACGACCGCGTGGCCCCCTTCGACAACGTCAAGGTGCGCAAGGCCCTGGCCCGCGCCGTCGACAAGGCCAAGCTGCTCAACTCCATCTGGGGTGACTATGGCACGCTGATCGGCTCCTTCGTGCCGCCGACCGATCCCTGGTATGTCGACCTCACCGGCGTGGATGCCTATGACGTCGAGAGCGCCAAGGCCCTGCTGGCCGAGGCCGGCTACCCTGACGGCTTCGAGTTCACGCTCGACACGCCCGACTACGATCCACATCCGATCGTGGCGCAGTTCCTGCAGGGCGAATATGCCAAGATCGGCGTGAAGATGAACATCAACATCATCACCGCCAATGAATGGTACACCAAGATCTACCAGGCGCATGATTTCCAGGCGACGCTGCAGGAACACGTCAATCACCGCGATATCGTCTTCTACGGCAATCCAGATTTCTACTGGGGTTACAACAACCCTGACGTGGTCAAGCTGATCGCCGACTCCGAAGCCGCCGCATCGGTCGACGAGCAGACGGCCAAGCTCAAGGAAGCCAACGAGATCATCGCCGAGGACGCCGCCAGCAACTGGCTGTACCTCTATCCGCAGATCGTGGTGTCGGCGGCCAATGTCACGGGCTACCCGGTCAATGGGCTGAACGCACAGTTCTTCGCCTATGACATCGAAAAGGCGAATTAAACGTCAGCCTATTGTTGACGCTTTGCTAGAAAGGGTCACTCGCATTCGAATGGCGGGTGACCCCAATTGCGTCGTGCTGTAAGCCAGTGCGACGCTGTCAAACGAGGGTCCTCCCATTCTCGCTTACACCCTGCGCCGGCTGGTTATTCTGCTGCTGTCGCTGCTGATTGCAGCGATGGTGCTCTTCGCTTTGCTTCGCCTGTTGCCGGGCGATCCGGCAAACGCGCTATTGGGCGTGGGCGCAACCCCCGAGCAGATCGCGGCGGCCCGGGCCCAGCTCGGTTCAGACCAACCGCTGGGGACGCAATTTATCAATTATCTCAACAGTCTGGCGCGGTTTGACCTTGGCACATCCTTTGTCAGCCATGCGCCGGTTCTGGATGAAATCGGCAACCGGATGGCCGTCACGCTGCCGCTGACTCTCTTGGGTTTCGTTCTGGCCTTGGTCATCGCCATTCCGCTGGGCGTGATTGCGGCGGTCAAGTCCCAGACCTGGTATGGCTGGCTGATCTCGGTGGTGTCGCAGTTGGGGATTGCCATCCCGGTGTTCTGGCTGGGTATCCTGCTGGTTACCGTTTTTGCCATCAATCTGCGTTTGCTGCCGTCCGGCGGCTTTCCCCTTCGCGGCTGGCAAAATCCACTGGAGGCAATAACTGGCCTGTTGCTGCCCGTTCTGACCGTCGCACTGGTGATTGGCGCGTCGCTGCTGCGCTATGTTCGCGCCGCGACCCTGGACGTCATCGACAGCGACTATATCCGCACCGCGCGGGCTCTCGGATCGGGGTTTACCGAGGCCTTGATCAAGCACGGTATCCGTAACGGGTCCGTGCCGATCATTTCAGTTCTGGGTATCGAGCTGGCCAGTACCTTCCTGGGGGCCGTGGTTGTGGAACGTGTTTTCACCCTGCCCGGCATGGGCTCCATGCTGTTGCTGGCGATCCAGCAACGTGACTACCCAAACTTGCAGGGCGTACTGATCGTTTCGACCTTGCTGGTGCTGCTCATCGGCTTTGCCGCCGACATGCTGCAGCGCCTGATTGACCCGCGTCTGCGCGACCGAGTGCAGGCCCCGACATGACAACTCCTGAGCTCACGATTCCACAAACGCATCCCAGGGTCTCGGCTACACTTTGGGTGGGGTTGGTTCTGGTGGGGCTGCATGTGGCCATCGCCCTGCTTAGTCTGGTGTGGACACCGTATGATCCCCTCGGAATGACCGGCGGACGCCTCGAGGCGCCCAGTTGGGCGCATTGGGCTGGAACAGATCGGCTGGGGCGGGACTTCTTTACCCAGATCATGCTGGGTAGCCAGATCGCGCTGGTCGTGGGCGCTGGCGCCGTAGCAATCGGCGGCGCGATTGGCGTCACTCTTGGCCTGCTGGCAGCGTTCGCCAGCCGCTGGCTTGACGATGCCTTGGCCGCGACGCTGGATATCCTGATAGCCTTTCCCACACTGCTGATCGCCATGCTGGTGGTTGCTGCAAGCGACGAGGCCAACCTGTTCACGGCCATTCTGGCCATTGGCATTGCCCTGTCGGCTATCGTGGCCCGCCTGACCCGCATTCTGGCCAAGCGCGTACTGCTGCTCGACTACATCACGGCCGCGCGCACGTCTGGAACCTCGTGGATGGGCATTGTCCTGATCCATGTTCTGCCCAACATCTGGCCGACGCTGGCGGTCAATTTCGCTTTGCAGTTTGGGCTGGCGGCCATTGCCGAAGCGTCCCTCTCCTACCTGGGCCTTGGCGCGCCGCCACCGAATGCCTCCTGGGGACATCTGCTGCAGGAAGCGCAAGGCACTGTCTACACCGCGCCCATCGGCGCCTTTGCGCCGGGACTGGCGCTAGTCATTCTTGTTGTGGGCATCAACCTTTTGGCCGATGGCCTGCGTGATGTTGCGGACCCAACGCGGAGCGCACAGAGATGAGACCCGTTCTCGATATTGCGGACCTGTCCATCGCCGCCAATGGCAAGACGCTCCTGGACAAGGTGTCTCTTTCGATTGCGCCAGGCGAGCGCGTGGGTCTGATCGGGGAATCCGGATCGGGCAAGTCCCTGACGGCACTGGCCGCGATTGGCCTGCTCGCGCCCGGCCTGACCGCAACGGGGGCGATTTCACTTGATGGTCAGGACGTCATCGGCGCCAGCGAGCGCTCAATGGTGTCGCTTCGGGGCAATGTGACGGCGACGGTGTTCCAGGAGCCGCTCACCGCGCTCGATCCGCTGCAGCCTGTCGGGCGGCAGATTGCCGAGCCCCTTCGCCGGCGCCTTCGGCGCGATGGAGAGGCTGCGGGCCGGACAGACGTGGCGGCCGGGGTGCAAAATCTTCTCGCCCAGGTTGCGCTGCCTGACCCCCTGGCGCTGTCGCGGCGCTATCCGCATGAGCTGTCGGGTGGTCAACGCCAGCGCGTTGCCATCGCCATGGCTCTGGCTTGCCGCCCGCAACTGCTGATTGCCGATGAACCGACTACAGCGCTTGATGTTACAACACAGGCGGAAATTCTTCGGTTGCTCGCCAAGCTGGTCGCGGACAATGGCATGGCTCTCCTGTTCATCAGCCATGACCTGCCCGTCGTGGCGCGTGTCGTTGATCGCGTGGTGGTTATGCAGCATGGCGTCGTCGTCGAGGCCGGGCCGGTGGGCGAGGTCTTCTCAAGGCCGCAACATGACTACACGCGCTCGCTCGTGGCCGCCGCTCGAAGCTTTGATGGCGCACTGGAAGGTGCGGCATGAACCTTCTTGACGTCAACGCCGTGGACTTTGCCTACCGCAGCGACAAGGCCGTCTTGCAGCAGGTGTCCTTTGCAGTTGAAGCCGGCGCAAGCCTTGGCATCGTGGGCGAATCTGGATCTGGCAAGACCACTTTGCTGCGCTTGCTTCTTGGCCTGTCGCAGCCCAGTGCAGGCTCGATCGCACTCAATGGTGCACGTGTGGATACGCGCGATGCCGGCTTTATGCGGAGCTATCGTCGCCAGGTGCAGGCGGTGTTCCAGGACCCCTACTCTTCGCTCGACCCACGGCGGAATGTATTCGACATCATCGCGGAGCCGCTGCGTTCGCTGCGGGTCGCGGGCAACCATGAGGATATGGTCGGCGCTGCGCTTGATTCCGTCGGCCTCCCCCAGGACAGTCTGCGGCGCTATCCGCACCAGTTCTCCGGTGGGCAACGCCAGCGTATTGCCATAGCCCGCGCCATCGTTGCGCGTCCCCAGCTGTTGCTGGCTGACGAAGCCGTCAGTGCGCTTGACCTGACAACCCGCGTTCGCATTGTCGCCCTGCTGCAGACCCTGGCGCAACACATGACCCTGGTGTTCGTTTCCCATGATCTTGGGGTGGTTGCTGCTCTTTGCCGCGACATCGTCGTATTGGAGCGCGGTCGCATCGTGGAGGCCGGTCGGACCCAGGATGTACTCGGGCGCCCAAAGCACCCCTATACCCAGGCGCTGCTTGCCAGTGTCCCCCGTATGCCAGAAGGACTTATGCCATGACGTCATCCAGCAACTATGTCGAGCAGTACGCGCAGTGGCGGGCAAAGCGCCTGGCCAATCTGAAAGCTGCAGATGGGTGGCTCAACATCATCGGTCGATACTGGCTGGAAGACGGCATAGTCACGGTCGGGAGTGCGGCGGACAATGATCTGGTGCTTTCGGCCGGTCCCGCCCATGTCGGTTCGCTGACGCAGGACGACAAGGGCGTGCTTTACACGCCAGCTGATGGCAGCGCGCCGATCCAGCTCAAGCTCGACAAGGCCAAGCCGCCGCGCTTCCAGTCCGGAACGCTGCTGCTGGAGGTGACCTCACTGAACGGTGACAATGCGCTGCGGGTTCGGGACACGGAGTCGCCTGTGCCAGCGACACTGACGGACATCGACACATTTCCGCTGGATCCGAATTGGCGCATCGTCGCCGACTGGGTCGCGCTGGAGGCGCCCCAGGGGATGACGGTGGACACTACGAAATCAATCACCACCGATGTGCAGGTGACCCACAAGGCCGTGTTCACTCTGAATGGTGAACGGTTCGAATTGCTGGCGACGCATGGCACGGCGGCCGCACCGCAGTTCGTGCTGCGGGACCTGACGTCACGCGATTTGACCTACCCCGCCTCGCGATTCCTCTACGGCGAGGACGTTACAGACACCACAATTGTTCTGGACTTCAACAAGGCCATCAATCCGCCCTGTGCGTTCACCGAGCACGCCGTGTGTCCGTTGCCACCGCCGGAGAACGTGTTGCCGATCCGAATTGAAGCTGGCGAGAAGCGCCTCCCGCCGCCGTTTTATCACTAGCTTCGGATTTTCAATGCAGATCAGGGCGTTGACCTGGATCAACGCGTTGTCCGGTCCGTGAACGCATAGCTTGGTCACTACACCCGATGTGGAGAATGAAGTGCCAGCGACGCGTATCCGAATGCCAGCCCTGCTTGAGCGAATTGTCACCGCAGACGAGGCCGCCAGCCTGATCTCCGACGGCATGGTGGTGGGCATGAGCGGCTTCACCCGGGCGGGCGACGCCAAGGCTGTGCCGCTTGCGATGGCCCGTCGGGCGAAAGACCATCCGTTCCAGGTCTCCCTGGTCACTGGCGCCTCGCTTGGCAAGGACGTTGACCGCGTGCTGACCGAGGCCCATGTGCTGGCGCGGCGGATGCCTTTTCAATCCGATCCCACGCTCCGGGCTGCCATCAACCGTGGCGACGTGATGTTCATCGACCAGCATCTGTCGGAGACGGTGGAGCATCTGCGGTCCGGACAGCTGGGCCCAATGGACATCGCGGTAATCGAGGCCGCTGCCATTACCGAGGACGGCGGCATCGTGCCGACCACTTCTGTGGGCAACTCAGCGAGCTTTGCCATCCTGGCCAAGAAGCTGATCGTCGAGATCAACCTCGGGCAACCGGCAGAGCTCGAGGGCCTGCACGATATCTACATCCCGACCCGACGTCCGGCGCGCGAGCCCATTCCCGTGGTAGCAACCGACAGCCGTGTGGGGCTGCCTTATGTGCAGATCGACCCCGACAAGATCGTTGCCATCGTGATCACCCAGCAGGCGGACAGCCCCGCCGTTCTCGAAGCGCCGGAGGCCGACACTGCTGCTATTGCCCGGCATCTGACGGACTTTCTCGAACGCGAGGTCGGTATGGGACGGCTCGATCTCAGCCTCAACCCGCTGCAGGCCGGCATCGGCAATATTGCCAACGGCGTTCTCGCTGGCTTGCGGGACGGTCCTTTCCACCACCTGCGGATGTATAGCGAGGTGCTGCAGGACAGCACGTTCGATCTGCTCGATTCAGGCAAGCTGCTGTTCGCCTCGGGTTCGTCGATCACGCTGAGTGCCGACTATGCCAGGCGCGTGTTCGGCAATCTGGCGGCCTACAAGGATCGCCTCGTGCTGCGACCGCAGGAGATCAGCAATCATCCCGAGGTCATCAGGCGACTGGGGATCATCGCGATCAACACCGCCCTGGAAGTCGACATCTATGGAAATGTGAACTCCACACATGTCAACGGCACGCAGATGATGAATGGCATCGGCGGATCAGGTGACTTCGCCCGCAACGCCTATTTGTCGGTGTTCGTCACGAAATCACTGGCCAAGGACGGTGCTATTTCATCGGTGGTGCCCATGGTTTCTCATGTCGACCACACGGAGCATGACGTCGATATCATCGTCACAGAGCAGGGCCTGGCCGACCTTCGAGAGCTGGCGCCTCGCGAGCGGGCGGCGCAGATTATCGCCAATTGCGTCCACCCCAGCTACCGCGTGCAACTGCAAGACTATTTGGACCGTGCAACGGCCCGGGGCGGGCACACGCCCCATCTGCTTGAAGAGGCCTTTTCCTGGCACCTGCGCCGGCAGGCGACCGGAACAATGCTCGACGAAAAACCCTCCCGGGATTGAGATGCAGTCGGGCTTAAGGCCCGGCTACGGCTTTGCGATGGGCGCAACCAGCCGTTTCACCATTTCGATGTGTGTACCCAGAAAGCTGTCGGCTTCCGGGCTATCTTCCGGCAACACCAGATCGAGCACGAAATAGCCCAGGAACGGGCTGAGGATGAAAAAGGGATCAATACTGGCGGCCTGCGGGGCAAACTCGCCGGTCTCGCTGCCCTTTTGCAGAATCTGCTGCAAACTGCCGAAGACCGGCCCGGCAAAATTGTCCTTGAAACGCCGTGACAGGCTCTGGAAGGTATTCTTCTCAGCAATCAGCAGACGCAGGATTTCCCGGGAGTAGCGATCGGACAGGGCCTCGGCATAGACGTTGCGCAGCAGGTGCTCCAGCGCGGACGCTGCCGAGGTCTCGAGTTCTGCAAGATAGGGCGTGGTGTCGTGTTCCGGCGTGGACAGCTCGACAACCATGGTCTCGAACAGCGTCTCCTTGTTCTCAAAGTAGACGTAGATCGTACCCTTGGTGACGCCAACGCGGGCCGCGATGTCGTCGAGCCGGGTCGCTGCGTAGCCGCGAAGAGAGAATTCCTCGAATGCGGCCTCCAGAATCTCGCGTGGCCGCGCCTGTTTTGCAGCGGCGCGGGAACCCTTTGTCATTGTTCTTGTGCCTTTCTTGAGGGGCGTCGTCGTCGGTGTTGCCGTGTGACACATATTTTCATTGACTAATCAGTTAGTCAATATTAGGTCGGCAAGGGATCATTGGAGAACCAGCTTGGTCACGAACATGTTTCCCAAACCGTTTGCTGCTGTACGAACGAAGAGACGAGACCTGCGAACACTGGCCGCGTCGGTGGCAGTTGCGCTCAGCCTTTGTGCCTGTCAGGCCCCTCCGCCAGAGCAGAAGAACGCCGCTGTCGACGTCGACACCGTCGTAGCCAGCCTGGTGGAGTACCCGACGGAAACGGCCCTCAGCGGTGAGGTGCAAGCCGAGTTCTCCGCAGCGCTGGCCTTCCAGGTTGGCGGACAGGTGCAGGAGCGCTTGGTCGATATCGGAGACCATGTGAAGGCGGGACAGGTATTGGCCCGGGTCGGATCGGCCGAGCAGATGGCTGATCGTGACGCAGCGGCAGCCCAGCTGGCTGCTGCGCAGTCCCAGCTCAATCAATCGCAAGCTGATCATGATCGACAAAAGAGCCTTGTTGATCAGGGACTTGTAACGCGTAGCGCCTATGACCGCGCGGTAGAAATCCTGGCCACCAGCCGCAGCGCCGTCGACAGCGCACAGGCCGCGCTGGATGGCGCCGACGAGGCTTTGGCGCACACGGAACTGAAGTCCTTTGCGGATGGCACGGTGACGGCCCTCAAGGTGGAGCCCGGCCAGGTGGTACAGCCAGGTCAGTACGCCTTTACAGTTGCCAATGATGGCGCGCGCGAAGCTGTCTTTCATGTAGACGAAGGCGTCTTGACCGACCAATTCGCCAAGCAGACCTTCACGGTGCGCTTGCTCGAACGGCCCGAGGTCTCTGCAACAGCAGAGCTCAGCGAAATTGCGCCGACGATCGACAAATCCACGGGATCTGTCCGCGTGAAGCTCAGGATGGATGCTCCACCAGCACAGATGACGCTTGGCTCGGTGGTGGGCACGACCGCGCAATACCAGGTCACCTCAGCAATCGTACTGCCGGCATCTGCGCTGACCTCATCGGACGGCCAACCTGCGGTTTGGGTTGTCGACGCCGAGACGCACGCCGTCTCTCTGCGCCCGGTGACGATGGACAAGTTCGACGCCCAGTCGTTGGTCATTACCGACGGCGTTTCGCCCGGTGAGCGCATCGTTACCGATGGTGCCAGCCTGATCTATCCGCAACAGATCGTCGCGTTCAAGGAATAGAGCCATGAGAGCCCCCTTCCCCGCCGCATTGGCGATTGTTGCAAGCCTAGCCCTGGCTGGCTGCCAACCGGCTGCCGACAAGCCCGAGCCAGTACGCCCTGTCCTGACCAAAGTGCTCACTCTCGAGGCCGCGCCAACCGTTCGATTTGCCGGCGAGGTGGCACCACGCTACCAGACCGATCTCAGCTTCCAGGTCTTCGGTCGCGTTATCGAGCGCTCGGTCAATGTCGGCGACACGATCACCACCGGACAGCAGATCGCCCAGCTCGATTCCACCAGCCAACAGCTCAATGTCCGCGCTGCGGAAGCCAATCTGGCATCGGCGGAGGCGCAACTGAACAATCTGCTGGCTGTCGAACAGCGCCAGGCGGACCTGCTGGAACGCGGCACGATCTCGGACATTGTCTATGAAACAGCCCAGCAGGCGAGCCGGTCGGGCGCGGCCGCAGTCGCCCAGGCTCGGGCGCAACTCGACAAGGCGCGCGAACAGCTGAACTACACTGTCCTGCGTGCTGATGCAGAAGCCGTGGTCACTGCTGTTGGCGTCGAACCCGGCCAAACGATCGGTGTGGGCCAGGTCGTTGCCACCGTCGTGCGCCCTGACGAGCGCGAGGCCGTGATATCTGTGCCCGAGGCTTTTGCGACCGACCTCAAGGTCGGCGACCGCTTCGACATCGTCAAGCAGCTTGATCCCGCAATCGTTGCGGTCGGATCGGTGCGCGAGATCGCGCCTCAGGCCGACCCAAACACCCGTAGCTTCGAAGTGCGGATAGCCCTCAACGGCGCCTCGGCAAGCTTTACCATCGGCTCGACCATCACGGCCAGCCTGGCCCATGCGGAACCAGATCAGCTCGTGCTGCCACGGTCTGCCGTGCTGGACAGGGATGGAGCTGCCTCTGCCTGGGTGGTGGACCCCAAGACCCAAACAGTTTCGCAGCAAAGCGTAACCACGGCCGACCGCGACGAGGCAACCGTCGAGGTCACCAGCGGCCTGTCCGCGGGCGACATTGTGGTCGTCGCGGGCGTGCATAGCCTGGAAGACGGCCAGGCCGTCAGGATTGACGAAGGACAGATGTGATGAAGACGTTCAACCTTTCCGAATGGGCGCTGGACCACAAGTCGCTGGTCTGGTTCTTCATGATCATCCTCTCGGTTGCCGGGGTGATGTCCTATATGAACCTGGGGCGCGAGGAAGACCCCAGCTTCACCGTCAAGACCATGGTCATCGCGGCGCAATGGCCAGGCGCAACTGTGGACGAGACGGTCAACCAGGTTACCGATCGCATCGAGAGCAAGCTGGTGGAGCTGGCAGAGCTCGACCACACCAACAGCACAACAACCGCCGGCACCTCGGTTGTCTATGTTCACCTCAAGGATACTGTTCGCGGGAGCGCTGTCACAGCGGCATGGACGCAGGTGCGCAACATGGTCGGCGACATTGCCAGCACCTTCCCCCAAGGCGTACGGGGTCCCTTCTTCAACGACCGGTTCGGCGACGTCTACGGCAATATCTATGCCTTCACTGCCGACGGGCTGACAGAGCGTCAGCTGCGCGACTATGTGGAGACGGTGCGCGACAAGGTGCTCCAGGTCCCCAATGTTGGCCGGGTTGACCTCGTGGGAACGCAGGACGAGGTTATCTACCTTGAGTTCTCGACGCAAAAGCTGCGCGCCTTCGGCCTGGATATCCAATCGATCGTCGGGGCCCTGCAGGCGCAGAATTCGGTGTCGCAGTCGGGGGTCATTGAAGCCGGCGACGATCGTGTGGCCATCCGTGTCGGGGGTGCCTTCACATCCGAGCAGAGCCTTGAGAGCATCAATCTGCGCGTCGGTAGCGTATTCTTCCGCCTGTCGGACGTTGCGACCGTGACGCGCGGCTATGTGGATCCCCCGAGCCCGATGTTCCGCTACAACGGCCAGCCAGCCATCAGCCTTGCCATCGGCATGATTCCGAACTCGAACCTGCTCAAATTCGGCGAGGCTTTGGAAAAGACGCTTGACGAAGCCGTGGCGGACCTGCCTGTCGGCGTGGGCGTGCATCAAGTCTCCAACCAGCCCGAAGTCGTCGACGAGGCCGTTTCGCACTTTCTTCGGAGCCTGCTGGAAGCCGTCGCCATCGTGTTGGCCGTCAGCTTTGTCAGCCTGGGGCTCAGGGCCGGTCTGGTGGTGGCCCTGGCTATCCCGCTGGTCCTGGCGATCACCTTCGTGATCATGGAGTATCTCGGCATCTCGCTGCAGCGTATTTCCCTGGGCGCCCTGATCATTGCGCTGGGCCTCCTGGTCGACGACGCCATGATCGCCGTGGAGATGATGGTGTCACGGCTCGAAGCCGGCGACACGCTGCGCAAGGCAGCAACCCATGTCTATACGTCCACGGCCTTCCCGATGCTGACCGGTACCCTGGTGACGGTTGCCAGCTACATCCCCGTGGGCCTCAACGACAGTTCCGCTGGCGAATTCGTTTTCACCCTGTTTGTGGTGATTGCGGTGTCCCTTGTGGTGTCATGGGTGGTCGCGGTGCTTTTTACGCCTCTTCTTGGCGTGCTCATCCTGCCCAAGACCATTGCCCATAAGGCCCATGGTCCCGGCCGGATGGCCCGAGCCTTTGCCAGTGCCCTCGACGTCTGCATGCGGCAACGATGGCTGACCATCGGCATCTGCGTGGTGGCGCTGGTCGCATCTATCGGGGGCTTGCGCCTGGTGGAACAGCAGTTCTTTCCCAATTCGGATCGCGTTGAGCTGGTGGTGGACTTCAATCTTCCCAAGGATAGTACCATCCAGGCCACCAAGGCCGTGCTCGACAAGTTCGAACAGGAAAAGCTCGTCGGCAATGACGATGTCGCACACTGGAGTTCCTACGTTGGCCAGGGCGCCAGCCGCTTCCTGCTGACATTTGATCCTGAACCGCAGAACCCGTCCGTCGGGCAGGTCATCATTGTCTCGAAATCCCTGGAGGCCCGTGACCGACTGCGCGCTGATCTGCAGCCCTGGGCCAATGAGAACCTGCCCGGCACCGATGTGTTCGTGCGTCTGCTTGATATCGGCCCACCCGTTGGTCGGCCGGTGCAATATCGAGTGTCCGGACCTGACCCGGAGACGGTCCGCAAGCTTGCCAACCAGTTCGCCGGCGTGATGGCGCAGGACAAGCGCCTGGGCAAAATCACCTTTGACTGGAATGAACCGGCCCGCGTGATCAAGGTCAATGTGCTGCAGGACAACGCTGCCCAGTTGGGCGTGACATCGGCCGACATAAGCTATGCTCTGAACGGCATCGTTGGTGGTGTCACCGTGACACAGGTGCGGGATACAACCTATCTCGTCAATGTCGTGGGCCGGGCGACCGAGCAGGAGCGCAACTCTATCGAGATGCTGCGCAACACCAGCATCACGACCGCCCGCGGGTCGGTCCCTCTGGCGAGCGTTGCCACGTTTGGCTATGAGCTTGAGCAGCCGGTGATCAAGCGCCGCAGCGGCCAGGCGACAATAACCCTCAAGGCCACCATCACTGACAAGACGCAGGCTGCCACCATCGCCGCCGATCTGGCGCCAGGCCTCGAGTCTTTTGTCAGTAAGCTCCCGACAGGCTACAGCGTCGAAGTGGGTGGCACGGTCGAGTCAACGGCAGAGTCCCAGGCGCCGATCTTTGCCATTGCCCCTCTCATGCTCTTCGTCATGGCCACGCTGCTCATGCTGCAGTTGCAGAGTTTCCAGCGGTTGTTCCTTGTGTTTGCTGTGGCACCGCTGGGCCTGATCGGCGTGGTTGCCGCTTTGCTTCTGAGTGGCGCACCGCTTGGCTTTGTTGCCTTGCTTGGCGTGCTGGCACTGATCGGTATCCTGATCCGGAACTCGGTGATCCTGGTCGTGCAGATCGAGCACCTGCGCTCGACCGGCGTCGAGGCCTGGCAGGCCGTGACAGAAGCCACGCAACACCGCCTGCGACCGATCATCCTGACGGCCCTTGCGGCAAGCCTTGCCCTGATCCCCATCTCACGCGAGGTCTTCTGGGGTCCCATGGCCTACGCCATGATGGGTGGGATTATTGTCGGCACAGCGCTGACACTGCTGTTCCTGCCGGCGCTCTACGTTGCGTGGTTCCGTATTCAGCCACCCAAGCCCGAAGACCGGGTGACGCCAGATGCAACGGAGGTTCAGCCGATCGCCGGCTGAACCTCCCCTATGCCACTTGATGGAACATGACTGTCCGCTAAAGAGAGGAACCATGGATCCACACCAATTCTGGCAGCAGGTTGATGAGACTCCCGTAGTCACTGGTGGAGGCGGATGGTCGACGGCCTACCCTGCCCGCCTGCCGGATGGCCGGTTTGTACATCTGCCCATTCGCGTGTTGCCCGGTGATGGCACAGCGGCTGTCGCGTCGTTGATCATCAACCAGGCAAGCTTTGCGGTCGAGGATGCCTTGTCGAGCGCACTGGCCCAGCAGTTGCAGCCGCTGGCGCCCGACGTGATTGTTGGCGTACCGACACTCGGCCTCACCTTGGCCAACAATGTCGCGCGCCGCCTTGGCCATGTCCGCATGGTGCCGCTGGGGACGTCGCGCAAGTTCTGGTATGACGACAAGCTGTCGGCCCCACTGAGTTCCATCACCAGTCCGGGCCAGCAGAAGCGCATCTATCTGGACCCACGCATGCTGCCGCTTCTGCAGGGTCGGCGCATTGCGGTCATCGATGATGTGATCAGTTCTGGCACTTCGATGGTCGCGGTCCTGGCCCTGCTGTCCGACGCAGGCCTGCGCCCGGCCGCAATCGGGGCGGCCATGTTGCAGGGCGAGCTGTGGCGGACCGGGCTTGCAGAATTCCAGGACGTGACGGTGGCCCCGCTGGCATCACCGCGCCTGAGACTGGCCCCCACTGGCCTTTGGCAGCCAGAACTTTAGCCCCGTAAAGGTTCGTTCTGCAGAACCAACACAGTGCAACGCTTTGTCACCAGACTATGGCGTGGGTTTCGCCGGTCTGGACGTTGACGAAACCATTGGGCGCCCGCTCGGATGGCGCCACCAGCACCCAACGCCAGGGCGAACAGGTGAGCGTGGCAAAGATCAGGAATTCGGGGAAGCCGGGCTTCCAGCGGTTCATCGCTGCCGGCTGATACATCCAGGTGACCTGGTTGGCGCGGGCGAGGAAGGCCTGCATGTCCGCATCGAAGGCCTCGGCGGGGCGCGCGGTCATCAGGCCCGCGATCTCGAGACGAACCTCGGCGACGACCTCGCCGCGATGCACCAGTACCCACCCGCCATCGATGGACTGCAGATGATTGACGGCCTTTGCCATGGCGCTGTCGGACGAGCCGATGCACCAGACATTGTGGCTGTCATGGGCGACCGAGCAGGCCAACGCCGTATCAGCGTCCTCGGGGCCGCAGCCGGTCCAGAACATGGAGGCCACGGCGCCGTCGCCGCGGTAGCGGTCGATGAGGGACCATTTAGTGATCATGCGGGCAGTATCGCGCTGCACCTGGCCGTCCACCACGGGAAGATCCTCGGTGAGGAAATCCTCATTCCAATGGAACGGACGCAGCACTGCAGCGGTCATGCTGCTGCGGCCGGGTTCGGCCGCAATTGCAAAGTCGTCGGCGGTCAGGAAGCGGCCGATATTCATGGTGCGATTGGCCCAATCAGGCCAGGCGATCTGCGGCATCGGGCCAATAAAGCGCGTGCCCTCGGAGGACAGAATGCCATCGGCATAGACATGGGCGATGGAGACGCTGGCAACATCATCGAGAAGGACGATATCGGCATAGCGGCCGGGGGTAATGGAGCCCACCCACTGGTCAATGCGCATATGACGCGCCGGATTGATGGTGGCGCACTGGATAGCGATATCGGGCGACAGGCCAAAATGGATGGCGTGGCGAACATTGTAGTCGCTGGCACCATCGCGCAGGGTATCGGTGGCGCTGCGGTCATCGGTGGTAAAGGCGATGTTGGACCAGTCGCTGAGGCCGCGGGCGATCAGGCCGGGAATAATGGCATCGTAGGAGAACGGGCGGAGTTCGGTGAAGAGGCCCCGCACCAGGCGATCCCAGGCTTCGTCAAGCGCCCAGACTTCATGATCGGAACTGAGCCCGGCAGCGGCAAAGGCGGAAATGTCATGTGGGTCGGTGAGGCCCGAGCCATGCCCTTCCACAACGCCACGCCGCTCGAAAGTCGCGCCGATCATGCCCCACATGCGGGCATAGCCGGGATTGGTGGGGTCCCAGACCGAGGGCCAATCCATGACTTCATCGAGGCCGGTGACGCTGAGGTCGCGGGCCAGGAAGTCCTTCTGCTCCTCATAGCCATACCAGCCGCCGCTCTCTTCCCAGGCACTGGGCGGCACGGCGGAGCCGGGCTGGATGAAGACCTTGAGCGGGGAACCGGCGAGGCGCGCCTTTTGCCAGAATTCGGTATTGCGGGCACCGTTGACGTTGGCGAATTCATGGCTGGCTTCGCAGGTCCAGGTGTTGCCGCGCGGAATGACCATGGCCGCCTCAAATTCGGGCGTCAGATGGCTTGATTCAATGTGCTTGTGCACTTCGCCAAAGCCGGGCACAGCGGAGAGATGGGGGTATTTGAACCGCTCGGACACGTCGCCCCGGTATGAGCCGATGGGGCCAACGTAAGCAATGCGGCGCCCGGAGATGACGATCTCCTGATTGTCGAGCCACTGGTTGGCATAGACGGCCAGGAGCCGCCCGACCTCGATCACCTTGTCGGCGGGGCGCTTGCCCAGGGCGACCAGCAGAAGATGCTGCCGGATTGTCACTTCGTCGGCAGCATTGAGGATCAGATCATCGGGACGGATCATATCTTGCTCAGGGTCCGCAGTTGCCGGGCCCGCTGGGCGCGATAGCTGAACAGCACCAAGGCCAGGATGGTGACGACAAAGGGAATAGTCTGAATGAGTTCGCTGGGGATCCAGTTGAACAGATTGGGCATGACAATCGACAGCGCCTCAAAGACGCCGAAGAGCAGCGCTGCGAGCATGGCGCCGACCGGATGGCGCGCGCCCAGCAGCACGGCGCCCAAGGCGATGAAGCCGCGACCGGCCGTCATGTCACGCGTGAACCCGACATAGTTGAACATGGCCAGTTGTGCCCCGCCGATGCCCACGAGGGCGCCAGAGGCGATCAGGCTCAAGGCACGGACCTTGTTGACCGGAATGCCTGCCGCTTCGGGCGCGGCGGGATACTCGCCGACGCCGCGCAGCCAGAGGCCCCAGGGGGTGCGATAGAGGAAGAACCAGACGGCAATGACGGTGAGTACGGCCAGCCAGGACAGCAGCGAATGGCCCGACAAAAGGCTCTTGAGCAGAGGACCGACGCCGGGGATCGCCTGAAGCAAGGAGAGGTCGAGCGCCGGGATGGCCTTGGACTGCAGGTTGATCGAGGTGCCCTTGTCACCCCCCGTAGCCTGGGACAGGGCAAAGACGGTGCCGCCGGCAGCCAGGATGTTGACGGCAAAGCCGACCAGGATGATGTCGGCCTTGAAGCGCAGATGGAACAGCGCCATGAGCGCGCCCAGCAGCGCACCTGCCGACATGCCCGAGAGTACGGCCACATACCAGGGCGCATAGACCGAGACGATCACAGCCGTGAGCGCGGCAATCAGCATCATGCCTTCGAGCGCGACATTGAGCGCGCCAGAGAGGTCAGCAATCAAGCCGCCCATGGTGGCAAAAAGCAAAGGCGTGGTGGTGCGGATCACGGTGACAAAGAAGGTCGCCGAAAAGACCGTCATCAACAGTTCGATCATTTCGCGGCCTCCGCGCTGGCGGCAGATGCCGGTGATTGCCCCAGGAGGCGCTTGAACAGGGCCTTGCCCGGCAGAGAGAAGGACGAGGCGACCAGCAGGATGATGATAGCCTGGACCACCGCGATCATCTCGGTGGGCACGTCGGTGCGAATGCCCATGAGCTGGGCGCCCTGGCGCAAATAGCCATAGGCCAGCGCCACAAAGGGCACGGCCAGCGGGCGGGAGCGGGCGACAATGGCAATCAGGATGCCTTCAAAGGCCAGATTGCCATCGAAATTCTGGGCGAGATTGCCAAAGGCCCTGCCCTGCACGAAGACCGAACCCAGCAGGCCACCAAGTGAACCAGCAACTGTCATGGCCGAGACCATGACGAAGCTGGCGCGAATGCCGGCATATTCGGCGAACTTGGGATTGTGACCCACCAGCCGTAGCTTGAGACCCCAGTTGGTCCGGTAGAGCAGGAACCAGACAATCACTGTCGCGACCAGGGCGATGGCGATGCCGAGGTCAAAGCGGGTGCCGGGAATGATAGCGGGAAAGATAGCGGCATCTGGGAACTTGGCGGTCATTAGCTGGCCCGAGCCGGCAGGGGCCAGATGGGCGCGGATGAGATAATTGACCACCAGAATGGCGATGTAGTTGAGCATCAGCGAGGAGACGATCTCACTGGCGCCAAAGCGGGCCTTCGCATAGCCGGGAACGAAGCCATAGACGGCGCCGGCCAACATGCCGGCCAGCATGCCCAGCGGAATGGCGAAGGGCGTGGCACCGAGCGGCGACATGGCAACAAAGGCAGCAAAAAGCCCGCCGACATAGACCTGGCCCTGGACGCCCATGGAGAACTGGCGAGCCTGGAAGACCAGGCTGAAGGCCAGGCCGGTGAGGGTCAGCTTGGCGACATCATCGATCCACAGGCCCATGGTGCGGTTGGACGAAAGTGGCGCCGAGGCCAGGGTGCTGAAGGCCTTGCCCGGATCGGCAGAGGTCACAAAGATGACGATCAGCGCCACAATGAGCGCGATGACGAGGGCTGTCAGAGCGCGCCCGACTTCGCGCAGGAACGCTGCACCACGCTGGTTTGCCAGAGTACTCATTGAAGGGCCGCCCGCATGGTTTCGGGCTCCTGGGTATTAAGGCCGAGCATGTAGGTGCCCAGCGTTTCGGGGGTGAGGTCATCGCTGTTGTGGAAGGCGGCGACGATGCGTCCGCGGTAAAAGACCACGAGACGATCGGAAAGCGCCAGCAGCTCCGAGAGATCGGCCGAACTCAGCAGCACGGCAGCGCCACCGTCGCGGGCCTTGGTGAGCGACTTCCAGATGAATTGGGTGGCGCCGAGATCGACGCCGCGCGTGGGCTGATTGACCAGCAAAAGCTTGGGTTGTTCGGCCAGTTCGCGGGCGACGACAACCTTCTGCATATTGCCTCCGGAGAGCGTGCCGACAGCAAAGGCCGGACCACCGGCGCGTATGGAGAAGCGCTCGATCAGTGCCTGGGCGTTGGCCTTGATGGCGTTGAGATCGAGCAGGCCATGGCGAACATAGCGGCGATCAGCCAGGCGGGTGGCTACCATGTTCTCGGCAATGCTGGCGCCCGCAGCAAGGCCGCGGGCCAGTCGATCCTCGGGAATACTCGCAAGGCCGCGCGCGCGGCGCTCGATGACGCTAAGGGGGCGCAGGCTTTCTCCATTGAGATAGATGGCGCCATCGGCCACATCGCGCAGGCCGGCGACCGCCTCAAGCAGTTCGGCCTGACCATTGCCTTCGACCCCGACGAGACCAAGGATTTCTCCGGCATGGACCTGGAGGTTGAGGTCCTCGGCAATGGTCGAGCCGGTGTCACTGGTGATCTTGAGCGCCTTGATCTCGCAGGCGACATCACCCCTGCCCGCGGCACGATCGACCCGCAGCGCGATCTCACGGCCGACCATCATGGTGGCGAGGCTGTCTTCGGTGACGTCCTTGGTGTTGACCTGCCCAACTGTCTTACCGCCCCGCATGACGGTAATACGGTTGGAAATTTCCAACACTTCGGGGAGCTTGTGGGCGATGAAGATGACAGTGCGCCCCTGCTCGACCAAAGCGCGGACGGCGACGAAAAGCTCCTCGACCTCCTGGGGCGCCAGGACGGCGGTGGGCTCATCAAGAATGAGGATGCGGGCGTCGCGATAGAGCGCCTTGAGGATCTCGACACGCTGCTGCTGGCCGACCGGCAGATCTCCCACGGCGGGGAGCGGGTCGACATGCAGGCGGAATTTTTCGGACAGGGCCCGCACCTGGGCGATGGCCTTCTCGCGATCAAAGCGGACGCCATTGCGCGGTTCGGAGCCGAGCACGACGTTTTCATAAACCGAAAAGGACGGCACGAGCGAGAAATGCTGGAAGACCATGCCGATGCCATTGTCGATGGCTTCGCGTGGATTGGCGAAAGAGATCGGCTTGCCTTCGAGGCGCAATTCACCCTTGTCGGGCTGTTCGATGCCGAACAGGATCTTCATCAGGGTGGATTTGCCGGCACCGTTTTCACCGACGACGGCATGGACTTCCCCGGCCGCGACCGAGAGGTTAACCCCGTCATTGGCGACAGTGCCACCCGGATAGGTCTTGCCGATGGAAATCGCCTCAAGCACAGCGGCCATTGTGCGTCCTTGCTGGGAAAGAGAACGGTCCCGCCGGAGGCCGGCGAGACCGCAGGGATTACTGCATCACGGTGTCGACAGTGATCTCGCCGGAGATGATCTTGGCTTCCTGGGCGTCGACCTCGGCGCGGACTTCGGCGGGAACAAGCTTCTCGTAATATGCGTTCTTGGCGATGCCGACGGCGCCATCGGCCAGACCGAGCAGCAGGGTCGAGCCATAGGGTGCGGTGCCATCCAGGGTCTGCTGGATTGCGGTGTAGAGGGAGTCGCCGACCTTCTTTTCCACCGAGGTGAAGATCACATCGGCCTGGGCCTGGTCGGTGGCAGCGAAGATCTCGGCCTGGTCGCTGTCGACGCCCACAGCCAGCTTGCCTTCGTCACGGGCAGCCTGCAGCGCGCCAATACCGGTGCCGCCAGCGATCGGGAACACGATGTCAACGCCCTGGGCGAACTGAGCCAGGGCCAGTTCCTTGCCCTTGGCCGGGTCGGTGAAAGAGCCAGCGACGGCGCGGGTGACTTCAACTTCGGGATTGGCGGCCTTGGCGCCCTGCTCGAAGCCGACGGCGAATTCGACGACAGTGGCGCCTTCAACGCCCAGGATTTCACCGAGCTTCCCGGTCTGGCTGATCTTGGCGGCGGCATAGCCAGCCAGATAAGCGGCGGTGGAGGTGCGGTAGGTGATAGCGAGGATATTGGGGAAGGCGCCGCCGCTGAAGTCTGGAGTGTCATCGAACAGGATGAACTTCGCATCCGGATACTCAGGCGACAGCGTCTGCATGAAGCCGTTCATTTCCCAGGTACCGGCGATGATGACGTTGAAACCCTGATCGGCAGCGTCGGCGAGAGCGGGTTCCCACCGGCCGCGGTCGGTGCCGGCCTCAATGACGGTCACTTCCACGGGCAGGTCGGCCTTGGCGCGTTCGAGGCCAGCGGCTGCGCTATCGAAGAAGCTCTTGTCGCCGAGGTTGCCGTGCACCACGAGGGCGACCTTGAGCGGGTTTTCCTTGGTGAATTCCTGGGCGAAGACGGCACCGGCAGACACCGAGCTCATCAGGCCGGCAGCAGCCATCAGGCCGAAGACGGTGCGGCGGGAGAATTTGGGGGACGACATGGACGGCACTCCTGCTTGGGGTTTGGTTCAGGACTTCTTTGGGACGTAAGCGATCGAGGCGGCGTAAAGGGCGACCAAGCGGTCCTGCCGGGCCTCTTCAATCAGGGTCACCATCGGTGTGCCGAGGCGACCCGAAGGGTCAACGATGGTCATGCCGCGGGCAATGCCCGGCGCCAGGGCCACATCGACCGATGCGCGAATGGACTTGGTGACAATCGAGGGTTCAATGACGGCCGCAGCCGCCAGAGGATCGACGAAGCGGAAAACGTCGCCGCCGCCATAGCTTGCATTGGTGCGCCGGGCATGATCGGCCAGGGCTTCCGAAAAGGCCTTTTCCGGACCATCGGCGATGGCCGAGAAGGCAGCATCAACGGCGGCGCCGGTCATGTTGTGGGTAACGCAGGGCTCCCAGGGGGCGACCAGGATGTCGATCTGGGCGCCAAAGACGACCGCGGCGGCCTCGGGGTCAGCATAGATATTGAACTCGGCAGCCGGGGTGGTGTTACCGCGGCCATAGACGGTGCCGCCCATGATGGTCAGCTGGCCGATGCCATTGATGATGCTGGGATCAAGACGCAGCGCCAGAGCAAGATTGGTCAGCGGGCCGATCATGAGAATATCGACCTTTTCGCCGGCTGCGGCAGCAGTGCGGAAGGTCTCGATCAAAAAGCCGATGCCATCGTGGCTGGCGACGGGCGGGATGGTGGCCGGCCGTGGCGCGCCGCCCAGGCCGTCTTCGCCGTGGATGTATTTGGCGTCAATGACGGCCTGGGTCAGCGGGCGACCCGCGCCGGCGTGAACCGGCACGTCTGCGCCGACAACGGCCAGGACTGTCAGGATATTGCGGGTAGCGGCCTCGAGGCCGACATTGCCGAAGACAGTGGTGATGGCGTCGGGGGTGCGACCGTTGGCGATCAGCATCAGCAGGGCCTGGGCGTCGTCGACGCCACCATCGGTATCCAGGATAAGGCGATTGAGGGAGTTTGACACGCTCAGGCTACTTTCTTGTTGTGTTCGACCCGGTCCCAGAAGGTCCGATAGGTCGCTGAATAGGCCGAGCGGATATCGCCATAATCGCGCTTGAGCAACACCCGATCGGCGACCAGGCGCTCGCCAGCGACCCAGACATGGGCGACGTCGCGACCGCTGCCCGAATAGACCAGAACGGTTTCATAGTCGGGGGTTTCCGAATAGCCTGGTCCGCGCATGTCCACGGCAATGATGTCGGCGGCTTTGCCGATTTCGAGGGAACCGATCTCGTGGTCGAGGCCGAGCGCCCGGGCGCCCTCGATCGTGGCCATGCGAACGAGTTCGGCGCTGGAAATGGGCTGGGCGACGCCCTCGCGGTGCGAGGCAACAAGGCCGGCCACCCGCATTTCGGCGATCATGTCATAGGCGTTGTTGGCCGCGACATTATCGGTGCCCAGGGCCACGGTGACGCCTGCAGCCTTGAGCTTGACGGCCGGACAGGCCCCTGCCCGGCCAGAGCGCAGACCGGCCGTTGCGCAATAGGCCACCGAAGCCGCAGGCGCGGCAGCGAAGATGGCAATGTCCTCGTCTGAGAGGTCGAGGCAATGGGCGGCATGAACACGGCCAGCAAAGAAGCCATCGCGCGACAGCGCCTGCGTGGCGGTCAGCCCATAGCGGGCCATGGTTTCGGCATTGTCCTCGGGGCCCGCGGCCATATGCAGGTGCATGCCCACGCCATATTTGACAGCCATGGCCACTTCGGCCTGCAGCAGATCCTCGGAGTTATCGACATAGGGGGCGTGCGGGCCGAACCAGGGGATGATGCGGCCATCGGCGGAGCGTTGCTGCTCGATAAAGGCGGCGGCATTGGCCAGTTCAGCATCGCCGCGCTCGGCATCGCCAAGCTGCACAATGCCGTAGGCAACAACGGCACGGATGCCGCTGGCCCCGGCAGCCTGGGCGATCTCGGCCGCGAAGAAATACTGGTCGCAGAAGGTGGTCGTTCCCGAAAGCAACATCTCGGCACAGCTCAGCGACACGGCGGGCGCAATGTCCTCAGCCAGGAGCGACAGCTCGGGCTCGCGGATGGAATTGTACCAGCCTTCCATGGTCAGCAAGCTCTGGCCCTCGGAGCGGCCGCGAAACAGCACCATGGCCGAATGGGTATGAGCATTGACCAGGCCCGGCATGACGATGTGGCCGGGCAGCGCGATAACTTCGTCAAAGTCGGAGTGCGCAGGACAAGTCTCGCGCGGGCCCACACCCGCAATCCGCCCCTCCCGGATGGCGACCCAGCCGCCGTCATGCACGGTATTTTGTGCATCCACGGTGAGGACCACAGCATCGGTTATGAGCACAGAATTCATGCGACCCTGGCAGGTAAAGCGGTTTACGAAGCTTATTGACGGCAGTTATCGAGCTGTTGTCATATGCTGTCAATGGGCCATTGCCTAAATCATATGCGGTTTCGAAAATCGCACAAGTGGGTAGCAACCATGCGCAGCGCACACAGCGGGAACCCGGGCCGATGAGCAGCAATCCCTTTGTCGCTGACATGGCCGTGCCGACCCGCCTCGCCCGCTATTCTGAAGCCGCTAGAGCGGCGTTGGTTGCAGACGCAGCCGCAGTGCTCCACGACGGCATCATGAGTGGCGCCGATGCGCAGGACCTCATCGCCCGCCACGCCATCGGCTCCGTCACGGATTTGATGCTGCTTCTGCTCGACTTCGCCAAAGGGTTGGCACAGCCGCCGATCTCCAACTTCCTGGTCGGTGCCATCGGGCTTGAGGCGGAGAGCGGCAACCTGGTGTTTGGCGGCAATGTGGAGTTCCCCGGCACGCATCTGGGCACCACGCTGCATGGCGAGGGCTTTGTAGCAACGCGGGCGTTCAATAGCGGCACGCGGCTGTGCGTGATCGCCATCGGCGAGGCCCATCCCTGCGCCCACTGCCGACAGTATCTCTCCGAATTTGCTGGTGGCCCGTCGTTGCTGCTGATCGACCCGCTTGGCCATAGCCTGCCGCTGAGCGCACTCTACCCTTGGCCATTTGACCCAGCCTATTTAGGCCAGACTGGCGCCGTGGCTGGTGCGATCAACTGGCCAGAGGTGCGGAGCACGGAAAGCGTGCCGCCCGCCTTGCTGGCTGCTGGGCAGCGCTCACACACGCCGTATAGCGGCTGCCCCGGCGCTGTAATGCTGGAGCTCGCCGACGGGCAATGGGTCACCGGCAGCGCTATCGAAAGTGTTGCGTTCAATCCAAGCATATCCCCACTGCAAGGTGCGATCGTCGATTTACTTGCTCGTGGGTACCGATACAGTGACATCACAGGCGCCACATTGGGTTGTGTCGTCCAAGGTGCCGTCGACTACAGGCGCAGCACCGCCGAATTGCTGGCCGCAATCGCCCCTGGCGTCGGTTTGACTGTGGTGGGTTGGAGCCCCTGATGGTGCGTTGGCCGGCGACAGCGGCAGGCAAGGAGCTGGCATGGCGACGCTGAGCGATGTGGCGGCGGCGGCTGGCGTTTCGCCGACCACGGTGTCGCGCTATCTCAACAACAATATCGCCCTGCCCGCGTCCACGCGCGAACGGATTGATGCAGCCATCCAACAACTGGATTATCGCCCGAACCTGCTGGCCAAGCGCCTGTCCACAGGACGCGCCGAGGCTATCGGTCTGGTGACCCCGGACATCGGCAATCCTTTCTTCGCGCAGCTAGCGGCTGTGGTGGAAGCGCAGGCGGAACGATATGGCTACGCGGTCTATATGACATCCACCCATGGCGACCGGGCCCGCGAGATCGAAGCCATTCGCCGCATGCGCGATCGCCATGTCGATGGGTTGATCCTGATGAGCAATCGGCCCGACGACGGTTCGCTGGCCCGACTACTTGGCGAAGACGACAAGGTGGTTCTGATGGATGAGGACGTGCCGGGCGTTGGCCTGTCGCGTGTATTCGTCGAGAACGAAGTTGGCGCCTATCGCGCGACCCAGCATCTGATTGCCGCCGGGCACCGACACATTGCGCTGATTGGCGGACCACCTGGGCTGATGAGCGTACGCGAGCGGCTTGCGGGCTATGAACGGGCCATGGCCGAGGCGGGCTTTGCCGTCCAGGAAGGCGACGTGATGCTGCACGATTACAGTCGCAGTTTTGGTCGCGCAGCGACCGAGACGATATTGGCGCAGGCCAGAACACCGAGCGCCATTTTTGCCTGTTCGGACTACCTGGCGGTCGGCGTGTTGCAGGCGCTGCAGAATGCCGGCCTGTCAGTGCCGCTGGACATGTCGCTGGTCGGATTTGACGACATGCCATTTGCCGAAATGGTCAATCCGCCGCTGACCACGGTGCGCCAGCCCGTGGCCGAGATGGGCCGCATGGCGGTGGACCAGTTGATGGCGCTTCTTAACGGCATTGCTGCCGCCCCATTGACCCGCCTGCCCGTCGACCTGGTGGTGCGGCGGTCGGTGGCCCCATTTCACTCCAGGAGCATTTGATGAGTTTGCGTCGCGTCCTGATCGCCGGGGAATCCTGGACGGTCCACTCCATCCACCAGAAGGGTTTCGACAGTTTTACCACCACCGAATATGCCGAAGGGGTGCGCTGGCTGAGGGACGCGCTCGAGGCCGATGGCTGGAGCGTGACCTATCAGCCGGCCCATGTGGCGGCTCGGGATTTTCCATCGACGCCGGAGGCGCTGGCGGAATTCGATTGTGTCATTCTCTCCGACATCGGCGCCAACACGCTGCTGCTGCATCCCGACACCTTTAGTCGCTCCAAGGTGTTGCCGAACAGACTTCATGCGATACGTGATTATGTGGCGGCTGGCGGCGGCTTTGTGATGGTCGGCGGGTATCTGACATTTCAGGGAATCGAGGCCAAGGGGCAATATGCTGGCACGGCAATCGAGGAAGCGCTGCCGGTGACGCTGTTTCACCGCGACGACCGGGTCGAGTGCCCGCAGGGCGTGCTGCCAAAGGTTGTGGCGGGTGACCATGCCATCGTGGCAGGGCTCGACCAAGCCTGGCCGGCCCTTCTCGGCTATAATCAGATCACGGCCAAGCCGGGCGCCAATGTGGTCGCGACCGTGGGTGCCGATCCGCTCATTGTCGCCGGCGGCTTCGGCAAAGGCCGCTCGGTGGCCTTTGCGTCCGATTGTGGACCGCATTGGGCGCCACCCCCGTTTGTGGACTGGAGCGGCTATGGCCGGCTGTGGTCGCAGATGGTTGGCTGGGCGGCGGGAGAGAACTGATGGTCAAGGTACAGCAGCCGCCCGATCCGTGGCAGCGCACAACGACAGAACATGGGCTGGCGGCCGACGAGGTGATTTCGGCGCTACAGAAGTGCCTGCGTCGCGGGCTGGTGGACAATGTGCTGCTGCTGGGCTGGGAAATGTATGTGACCAGCCCAGAAATGGAGGAAATGCTGTGGTCACGCCTTTGCGTGATCGCGGTCGAGGACATTGGCATGGGCAATCCGCAGGCGCCGGTGCTGGTGGAGACGCTCTATCAGCAGCACAAGCGCTATCCGCGCCCCAGCGGGGATCGTTTTCTCTTTGCGGCGCATGCCATTCGCGTGCTGGCTGGATCGACCAAGGACCGTACATCCGACGACATGGTCAACTGGGCCAAGCGGTCAATGGAACTGGGCGAGAACCTGCCAGAGATTCCTGATGTGGCGCTCGACATGCACACGCGCCGCGGCCAGGACATGGGTCGCGACTATCTGTTCTTTATGCAGGAAGCGTCCAAGGTCGTTCCCGAGATCAATGACAAAGAGCAGCGCTATCGCGACTGGATCATGCAGGCGCTGAAAGATGGTCGGCTGACCTGAGGGCAGCCCCGTCGCGCTCAGCCCATTTCGAGACTGGTGACGGCATAGACTCGTGCCTGATCGATGTCTGGCGGGGTGCCGCGATACATGCGGGCGGTGCGGAAGCCGGCGACGAAGCCACGGGCTTCCAGCGCCGCCAGCCACGCGGTCTGCCTAGCGGGCACGTCGAGATGAATGGGGCCTTCGATCTGCTCGAGCAGGTTGATTGCAGCAACGGTGCCGGGCGCGAAGAGCGGACCGAGCTTGCGGGCATCGCGGCAAGGGCGCAACACGCCATAGCCTTCCAACTCCCCCTGTCGGGCAATGGCCAGCGGCGTATTCGGCGCTGCGAACCATTGCTCCAGGAACGCCGGGCGGGCCGCGGGAAAGCACTGGCGATCCATGGCGATGATCCGGTCTGCTGTCAGTGCCGGCTCGACTGGCGGCACAGTGGCCGGGCGCAGCGTGCCGGACATGCGGATGGTCTCATAGGCGGTCACGAAGCCCATGCTTGCATAGTTGGCCTGCTGTTCGGGCACGCCATCAAGGCCGATGGTGCGGGTGCCGAGATAGTCCATGGCGGCGTCCCAGACGGCCTTGCCATGCCCCTGCCCGCGCCATTGCGGCTGGCAGATATAGAGGCCGATGAAGCCATAGGTATCGTCATAGGCAACGGCAGCGATGCCGGCGACCATCTGGCCGTCGACAAAGGCGCCGAGGAACCCTTTGGGATCGGCGGCATAAAAGGCGTTGGCATCGGAGAGACCGGGGTTCCAGCCTTCAGCTGCGGCCCAGTCGAGCAGGGTTTCCAACTCTGGCAAGGTCAGATTGCGGATTGTGCGAGTCACGCGGGGGCAAACTCCGAAAGGGCCCCCATATAGGCCTTTGGCACGGGCGGTGCATAGGCCCCGCGCTTGCTGGTGCGCAGGCCCAGGGCGACGAGGGCCTCGGCTTGCTTGACCGCCGCACCAACGCCATCGATCACCGGAAGACCGAATTCAAGGCTCAGCGTATGGGCTAGATCGGCCATGCCGGCGCAACCGAGCACGATGGCCTCGGCACTGTCCTCGGCAATGGCGCGGACGATCTCGTTGCGCAGCCGGTCGCGTGCTCCGGAATTGGGATCTTCAAGTGCGAGCACGGCAATATTGGCGGCGCGGATACGGGCCTTGCCGGCGTGTCCATAGCGATGGGCGAGTTCCTCAATGGGCACGCGGGAGCGCTCCATTGTGGTGACGACGGTGAAGCGCTTGGCGATCATGGCGGCGGTGGCAAGCGCCGCCTCGCAAATGCCGACCACCGGGATATGGGCCATGGCGCGGGCGGCGTCGAGGCCGGTGTCGTCAAAGCAGGCGATGACGGCGGCATCTGCGCCTTGGCGCTCGGCGGCGGCGATTTCGGCCAAGAGGCCCGGCAGTGCAAAGGCCTCGTCATAATAGCCCTCAATGGAGGCTGGCCCCATGGCTGAGGTGGCTGGAATGATCTCGGTATCGCCGGCTGCCACCAGCCGCGCCGCGGCGGCGATGGTGAGCGTCATCGAGGTCGTGGTGTTGGGATTGACGACGAGGATGCGGCTCATGAACGGCTCCGCCGCTGGCCGATAAAATAGATGATGCCGACGGTCAGCAGGATGATGAGGAAGGAAAACACCGTGGTGACTGTGCCGAGGGCATAGAGCACAGGCGTCGTGACATTGGTGGTCATGCCGTAGATCTCGAGCGGCAGGGTGTTGGAGCTGCCCGAGGTCATCAATGTACGGGCGAATTCGTCATAGCTCAGCGAAAAGCCGAAGAGGCCAACGCCGATCAGGCTCGGGGCGATCATGGGCAGCACAACATGGCGGAAGGTCTGCCAGGAATTGGCGCCAAGGTCGCGTGCGGCTTCCTCATAGCTGGGCGAAAAGCGGTTGAAGACGGCGAACATGATGAGCACGCCGAACGGCAGCGTCCAGGTCATGTGCGCGCCATAGGCCGAGCTGAACCAGGCCGGGCGCAGGCCCAATTGCTGGAACAGCACGCCAATGCCGAGCGAGACAATGATGGAAGGAACAACGAGGCTGGCCACCGTCAAATAGAACAGCGGGGTGGCGCCGAAGAAGCGGCGGCGGAACGCCAAGCCCGCCAGGAGCGAGACGACGACGGTGGCGGCCATGACCATCAGCCCCAGGGTGAGCGAGCGCGAGAAGCTGGCGCCGAAATCGCCGACGGCCTGCTGCTCAAACAGGTTCTGGAACCAGCGGACCGACACGCCATTGAGCGGAAAGGTCAGCCCGCCCTGGGGCCCCTGGAAGGACAGGATGAAGATGGCCGAGAGCGGGCCATAGAGGAACAGCACAAAGAGGACGAAGAAGGCGGCGAGGATGTAGAAGCCGGGGGAACGCTTTTCCTGACCCATCTCAAAGCTCCTTGCGAATGTCGACGATGCGCAGGATGCCTGCGACCATGGAGAGCACCACAACCAGCAGAACGACGGCGTTGGCCGCCGCGGCGGGATACTGCAGCAGGCTCATCTGGTTGCGCATCATCAGCGCCACAGAAGCACTCTGGCCGCCGCTCATCACCTGAACGGTGGAGAAATCGGCCATGACCAGCGTCACGACGAAGATACTGCCGATAGCGATGCCGGGCTTGGCCAGGGGCAGGATGACATTCCAGATGATCTGCCAATCGCTGGCGCCACCGTCGCGGGCGGCCTCGACCAGGGATTTGTCGATGCGCATCATGGTGTTGAAGATCGGGGTGACCATGAAGAGCGTGTAGAGATGCACCATGGCCAGGATTACCGCGAAATCGGAGTAGAGCAGCCATTCGACCGGCTGGTCGACAATGCCGGCGCCCACCAGTGCGGAGTTGACCAGGCCGTTGCGCCCCAGCACCGGAATCCAGGAGATCATGCGGATGATGTTCGAAGTGAGGAAGGGCACGGTGCAGACCAGGAACAGTACGGTCTGCGTCGAAGCCTTGCGCACGTGGAAGGCAAGGAAATAGGCGACCCAGAAGCCGATGAAGGCGGTGATGGCCCAGACGATGGCAGCAAATTTCAACGTATTGCCATAGGTCTTCCAGGTGACCCAGCTGCCCAGCGTCTCGGCGTAGTTGAAGGTCATGAAGCCGGGATACATGCCGGCGAAATCATAGTCCCAGAAGCTGACGACCAGCAGCAGCAGGATGGGCAGCGCCAGGAAGAAGCCGAGAATGACCAGCAGGGGCGTGGCCTGCAGATAGGGCGTCGCGCGGCTGAGCAGATTGTTCATGCTAATCGTTCTCCTGCGGGCGCAGTGGACCTCCCCCGTTGGGGGAGGTACCGTTTCGTATCGATGCAGCGACGAGGCCTTAGGAAGCGATGAATTCGTTCCAGCGGCGGACCATGTAGCGGTCTTCGTCCATCACCGAGTTCCAGCAGGCGACATGGCCCATGCGTTCCAGGAACGAGCCGCCATCGCGCACGGCGCCGGCCTTTTCCATGACAGTGCCATCGGGGGCCTTGATTTCGCCTTGGGCCGGCTTGCCCTCGATCCAATAGCCCCACTCATCCTCGGACATGTATTCCTTGGCGGTGTCCATGGCGGCCGAGTAATAGCCCTGGCGGTTGAGGTAACCACCGACCCAGCCGGAGGTGTACCAGTTGATATATTCATAGGCGGCGTCGAGCTGGGCGCCTTCGAGGTGGGCAGCAAGACCCAGACCACCACCCCAGGAGCGATAGCCTTCCTTGAGCGGCTGGTACTTGCAGGCGATGCCCTTGGAGCGGACGGCGGCAACGGCCGGCGACCACATGGACTGGATCACCACTTCGCCCGAGGCCATCAGGTTGACGCTTTCGTCGAAGCTCTTCCAGAAGGCGCGGAACTGGCCGTCCTGCTTGGCCTTGATCAGGAAGTCGATCGTCTTGTCGATTTCCTCGGTGGTCATGTTGCCCTTGTCGGCATAGGTGATGTTGCCCATGGCCTCCATGATCATGGCAGCGTCCATGATGCCGATCGAGGGGATGTTCAGGATTGAGGTCTTGCCCTTGAAGGCCGGATCCATGATGTCGGCCCAGGTGGTGATCTCACGACCCACCAGGTCCGGACGAATGCCGAGGGTGTCGGCATTGTAGATGGTGGGCACCATGGTGAAGTATTCGGTTTCGCCCTTGGCGAATTCCTTGCTGTCCTTGGCTTCGACGAAGCCGACAGTGTGCGGCGCAGTACCCTGGGCGATGACGCTGTCGGGGGTGAGCTTGCCGGTTTTGAACAGCGGCACGATCTTGTCGTAGTACTTCAGCTTGCTGATTTCCATCGGCTGGATAACGCCGGTGGGGAACACCTTCTTGAGGATCCAGTACTCGATATCGGCGATGTCATAGCTGTCGGGCTGGGTGACGGCGCGCTGGGCGGCGGCGTCGGAGTCGGTCGCCGTCATTTCCAGCGTGATGCCAAGGTCTTCCTTGCACTTTTCCGCAATGGCATTGAGGTTGGACACGCCTGTGCCGAACTGGCGCAGGGTGATCGGGTTCTGCGCCCAGATGGTGGGGAAGCCAGTGATGGCGCCCGAGCCGACGGCTGCGCCCGCGACGGCTGCAGCACCCGTCTTGAGCAGATTGCGGCGGGAGATACCGGTCTTTTTGATCATGTCAGTCATTGCCTTGTCCCTGTTGTGGTTCGACCTAATTGGGGCGGCCAAGGACGATGGCGTCCGAGGCATCCCAATGCACTGGCACCGCGTCGCCGACCGACACGGGCATTGAAAAGAAGCTCACGTCATCGACGATCGCTGTGAAATCCTCGACACCGGCGCCATCGATCGACAGTTTCACGGTGCCGCCGCGGTATTCGACATTGGTGACGAGGCCGGTGAAGCCGAGACCCTTGACCGGGCTCTCGCCGATGCGGACGTGGTCGGTACGGATAGCGGCGTCGGCGGGTGCGCCGATGGACTGGGCCTCGCCGCGCACCAGGAAGGTGCCGCCGCCGGCGACGGCGATTTCCACGCCGCCATCGGCAGCGGCCGTCACGGCGCCTGAGATGACATTGTGGTCACCCATGAAGCGGGCGACAAAGGCGGTGGCGGGGCGCTCAAACACCTCGCGCGGCGCGGCGGCCTGCTCGATGCGTCCGTCACTCATCACCACGATGAGGTCGGCCAGAGCCATGGCCTCTTCCTGGCTATGGGTGACATGAACAAAGGTGATGCCCAGGCGCTTCTGCAGCTTCTTGAGCTCGGCGCGCATACGAATCTTGAGGAAAGGATCGAGCGCGGAGAGCGGTTCGTCCAGCAGCAGAGCCTCTGGATCGGTGATCAGCGCGCGGGCAAGCGCCACACGCTGCTGCTGGCCGCCAGAGAGCTGGGCCGGACGCCGATCGGCATAGGCATCCATCTGCATCAGCTTGAGCATCTCAAGTGCGCGGGCCCGACGCTCGACCGTGGGCACGCCGGCCATCTTGAGGCTGAAGGCGACATTGTCGATGAGGTCAAGATGGGGGAACAGCGCATAGGACTGGAACATCATGGCCGTGCCGCGCTTGGCGGGCGGCAGATTGGTGACCACGGTGTTGCCCAGGCGAATGTCGCCGATGGAGACGCTCTCGTGCCCGGCAATCATCCGCAGCGTTGAGGACTTGCCGCAACCTGAGGGCCCGAGCAGACAGCAATAGCTTCCGGCCGGGATCTTGAGCGATATGGCGTCGACGGCTGTCGACTTGCCGTAGATCTTGGACACTGAGGCCAGGTCAATCTCGGCGGCTTTGGTCATGCGGCGCTCCCGGGTTAACGCCTCTTGCTATGCATGACCCGTGCCAATTGCGCGCCGCGGCGCCAAGGTGTTGCGACGCAAAGGAAAAACCACTGCACAGCAGCCGCCCTATTTTGAGGCGCATTGCGTCTCTGCTTGGAAATTAAGCAGTTGCGCACATTTCTCGCCCAGATTGTATGCAATATTGCGACCAGATCGTGTGCGACAATTCCCTTTCGCTTCGGCTGGATTCTTTCTATGAAAGAGCGACAAGGTGAACCATGACCATCGCCGACCCCCAACTGACGCAATTGAACTCGCCACCGGCCCAGGCTGGCGAAGACCGCGCCATGACCATCCGCGACCACTTGCGCGATGCCATCGTGGATCGCCGGCTGGCACCGGGCACCAAACTGTCGGAAGCCGAAGTAGGCACGTTGTTTGACGTGAGCCGCACCGTGGTACGCGCTGCGTTGCAGGCATTGGCCTTTGAGGGTCTGGTGAAGTCGGAACGCAATCGCGGCGCCTTTGTCGCCAATCCAAGCCCGGAAGAGGCGCGCCAGGTGTTCGACTCGCGCCGGCTGATCGAGCCCGGCATTGCGCGGGCGGCTGCCGGCCGGCTCAGCCCAAGCGATATCGCGACCTTTCGCACGCAGTTGATCGAGGAAAGCCGGCTGTTGGCCGAGCGAGGCGCCCTCGCCCGACGCGCTGAGATCCGCGCATCGGGGGATTTTCACCTGCTACTGGCGAGCATCGCGGGCAATGTGATCCTGCACCGGTTCATGGAAGAACTGGTGGCGCGCTCGTCGCTGGTGATTGCGCTTTATGGCAATTCGGGCGCATCGAGCTGCGGACACAATGAGCATGCCGATATCCTGGCTGCGCTGGAGGCTGGCGACGGCGAGCGCGCGGCACAGCTCCTTGTCACCCATATCAATCACATCGAGGCAGACCTCGACCTGCGCCAGAACACCGGTCTGCCCCTGCGCGAGGCGTTGTCGCGCTAGGGGCTGCCGCGCCAATCCTTCGGTTTACGCTGAACTAGCAGGTCCGCAGCGGCAGGCAGAGCGGGCGGCCATAGGCCGGGTCGGTAATGATCATGGCATCGACATTGAAGACCTGAGCAATCAGGGCCTCGGTCATCAGCTCGTCGGGCGTGCCGCAGGCGGCAACACCGCCATCGCGCATGAAGACGAGCTGGTCGGCATAACGAGCGGCGAGGTTGAGATCGTGCAGAACGAGGACGACCGTGCGACCGAATTCGGCGTTGAGCTGGCGCACGAGATCGAGACAATCGAGCTGGTGGGCGAGATCGAGATGGTTGACCGGCTCGTCGAGGCAGACGATTTCGGTTTCCTGCGCCAGCACCATGGCGATCCAGACACGCTGTAGCTGCCCACCTGAGAGCGAGCCAAGCGGGCGATCGCGCAGGCCGGTGACGCCGGTGCCAGCCATGGCGGCCTCGAGCGCGCGTGTATCCTGCGCGTCCCAGCGTTGCAGCATGGTCTGATGCGGATAGCGGCCGAGACGAACCAGCTCTTCTACCGTCATGTCCTCTGGCGCCGAGGGGTTCTGGGCGAGCAGGCCGATCTGGCGCGCCAGAGCCTTTTCGGACAGCGCTGCCACATCCATCTCCTCCAGCAACACCCGACCGGCGGCGGGACGATGGAGGCGCCTTATCGCGCGCAGCAAGGTGGACTTGCCGCAGCCATTGGGACCGGCAAGGACAGTGATCTTGCCACGCGGAATGTCCAGCGACACGGAGTCGAGCACGGTCTTGCCAGGGTAGGTAAGCGTGAGACCGTCAATGGAAATGCTGGGGGCGGAATTAGCCGTCATCACGTTGCTTGCTCATGAGCAGGAAGAGGAAATAGGGGGCGCCAATGATGGCCGTGACCGTGCCGGCCGGCACCTCGGTGGGCGAGAACAGCACGCGCACCACCAGATCGGCACCGACCAGCATGAAGGCGCCGAGCAGGAAGCTGCCGATGATGCCAGCCACCGTTGAGCGGCCGACGATAAGCCGCGCCAGATGCGGCGCCATGAGACCGACAAAGCCGATGGCGCCGACAAAGGCCACCGAAACGGCGGTGAGTGCCGCGGCCACCGCAAACACAAGAATGCGGAACACCGGCAGGTCCAGCCCGACGCTGCGAGCCGAGACTTCATCAAGGTCGGCGGGTGGGAGCTTGCGCGCCACCGCCAGCGCGAGGATCAGCAACGGCAGCAGAAGTAGAGCGGTGATCTGGATTTCCGTCCAGTTCACCTCATTGACGGCGCCCGCAATCCAGCGGGCCGCCTGGCTGGTGCGATAGATAGGACCAATCAGCATCATGACCATGACCAGGGCCTTGGCTACGGCACCCACGGCAATGCCAAACAGCAGCAGTCGTATGGCTGAGACAGATTGCCGTCCGCTCAGCAGGAACACCATGGCGATCCCCACGGTCGCGCCGGCCATGGCTGCCAGGGGCTGAAACACGATGGACGTCACCAGGGTGTTGGATTCATTGGAGAGCGCAGCCAGGAAGATCACAACACCCAGTGCGCCACCGTCGATGACGCCGAGCACGCCAGGAGAGGCCAACGAGTTGCGGGTGATCTTCTGGAGCAGGAAGCCAGCGACCGCCATTCCGCCGCCTGCAAGAATGGCGATGACCACGCGCGGCAGGCGCAGTTGCAGCACAATGAGGGACTGTGTCTTCTCGCCGACGCCGAGGATCACGGCGGCCACCTTGTCGATGGGAATCCAGCTCGAGCCGAAGGCAACGCCACAGAGCGCGAGCAGGACAAGGGCAGATGCCATGACCACGAGCATGGAGGGCGCGCGGGACGCTGAAAGGGGTGTGACCAACAAACTCATGCAGCCCTCCGGCGCAGCAGAACCACGAGCACCAGGCCGCCCACAACCGCCGTGACGGCACCCACCGGCGCCTCGACCGGATAGATGACGAAACGGGCAAGCACATCGGCCAGCGTGGTGTAGATCGCGCCGATCAGCGCGGCCGCCAGCATCAGCGGGCCATGGCGCAGGCCAGCGAGGCGACGCGCCGCGTGCGGTACCACCAGGCCGACAAAGCTGACCGGCCCGGCCATGGCCACAGCGGCGCCGCTAAGCAGTGAGATCGCCAGAAAGCAGCCTACACGCACCAGGCTCACTGGAACGCCGAGGCTGACGGCCGTTGCGTCATCGGCCTGCAGTGCGTCGAGCGGACGAACGAGTGCAAAGGCTATGGCACCGCCGGCCGCAATGAACGGCAGGCCATTGATGGCCAGGGCCATCGGGCGGTCGACAAAGGAGCCAGCCAGCCAGAACATGAGGTTCTGCATCTGCGCCTCATTGCTGGTGAGGATCAGTTGCACCACGGACTGGCCGAGCCCGGCAATGGTTACGCCGATGAGGACGATGCGGATGGGGGAAATGCCCCCTGCCCCAGCCGCTATGGCAAAGACCAGCATGCTGGTGAGCAACGCGCCGAGTGCCGCAACGAGTGACAGGCCAGCCAGCGAGCTGATGCCCAGCGTGGCGCTGGCCAGGACGACGGCCAACGACGCGCCGGCATTGAGGCCCAGGGTATCCGGCGAGGCAATACGGTTGCGCGAGAGTGTCTGCACCAGCACGCCGGCGACTCCGAGGCCCGCGCCGACCATTGGAGCAAGGATGGCCCGCGGCAGGCGCAGATTCACCAGAACCGTCGCCGTCTCTGATCCATCGAAGGCGAAAATCGCCTGATAAAGCTGGTCAAGCCCATAGAGCCGATAGCCCACGGTGGCGCTGACCAACATGGCCGCAATCAGCAGCAGCGTGAGGCTTGCAATAGTGATTGCAAAGCTTTGCCGGGCCGATTGGACGCGCGGGACGGTCATGGCTTGGCTCAAGGCGACACCCGTAACTTGAGATTGACAGTCATATTAGTTTCTGTCTGATTGCGCAGATCATTTTATGACCCACCTTGTCAAGTTAGAGAGTGCAAATGTCCCTGCTTCGATCCACTCGCGCTGCCATCGTGGCGCTGGCCATGCTGGCCGGGCTACAGACCGCGATGGCACGCGAAATCACCCACGCCATGGGCGTCACAGAGGTTCCCGATGAACCGCAGCGCATTGTCGTTCTGACCAACGAGGGCACAGAGGCGCTGCTGGCGGTGGGCGTCACGCCGGTTGGTGCAGTGCGCTCCTGGCTTGGCAATCCGTGGTATGACCATATCGCCGCCCAGATGGCCGAGGTGACCGTGGTGGGTGAGGAATCAGCGGTCGACCTCGAGGCCATCGCCGCACTGCAGCCGGATCTGATCATCGGCAACAAGACGCGGCAGGAAAAGATCTACCAGCAGCTCTCGGCCATTGCTCCGACCGTGATGTCAGAGCGGCTGCGCGGGGATTGGAAGATCAACATGGCACTCTACACCGAAGCCGCCGGGAAGGCTGAGGCAGGCGCTGCGGCGCTGGCATCCTTCGACGCCAGGGTGAAGAAGCTGGCCGAGGAAGCCGGTCCCCTGCTCAAGGAGCGCATTTCTCTGGCGCGCTTCATGCCATCGATGACCCGCATGTACTACAAGGACACTTTTGCAGGCCTGATCCTGTCGGAGATCGGCTTTGCCCGTCCGGCTGTTCAGGACCAGGACACGTTTGCCGACGAGATCGGCAAGGAACGCATCCCGGACCTGGACGGCGACCGCCTGTTCTACTTCGTCTATGAGACCGGCGACGGCGCCGGCGACAACCAAGCCAGTGACTGGCTGGCCGATCCGCTGTGGCTGAACTTGCCCGTGGTCAAGGCCGGCAAGGCCTATCCGGTGTCGGACGCCATCTGGAATACGGCCGGCGGCTATATCGCCGCCAACCTGATGCTGGACGATCTTGAGGCCAATTTCGGCCTCGCCTCGACCCGCTAATCCCGTTCCTGCCGCATATTGCCAAGTCTATTTGAGAGTTTGACCATGCCATTGCGTTTCCTGGCCGGCTGTGCCGTTGCCTTTATGCTGGCGGCCCTGCCCGCCTCTGCCCACGAGGTGACCCACGCGATGGGTACGACGGACGTGCCCGAACACCCGCAACGGGTGGTGATCCTCACCAATGAGGGCACCGAGGCGCTGTTGCATCTGGGTGTCGTTCCGGTGGGAGCGGCGCAAAGCTGGGACGCCGACCCGTTCTATGCGCACCTGCAACCCCTGCTGGGGAACGCGGTATCGCTGGGCACCGAGACGGCCATCAATCTCGAATTGGTGGCCGCTCTGGAGCCGGACCTGATCATTGGCTCCAAAGTGCGTCAGGAGAAGATCTATACCCAGCTCTCGGCCATTGCCCCCACGGTGATGTCGGAGACACTGGGCGCCACCTGGCTGGAAAACTACCAGTTCTATGGCGAGGTGCTGGGGCTGGGCGACAAGGCCAGGACCAATGTGGCAGAACTGGAAGCGCGGGCCGATGCGTTGGCGGCAGCCATTGGCGAGGGCGTCGAGGACGAGATCTCGATGGTGCGCTTCTCGCCGTCGCGTGTGCGCATCTACCAGAAGGCCAGTTTCCCCGGCGTGGTGCTGGGCCTGGTGGGCTTTGCCCGCCCACCAGCGCAGGACAAGGACCAAACGTTCGAGGAGGTGACCAAGGAGCGCATTCCAGACATGGCCGGCGATCGCATCTTCTACTTCTCTGCCGACAATGACGCCCAGGATGACAAGGCCAATCTCGACGAATGGCTTGCTGACCCGCTGTGGCAGAACCTGGATGCGGTGAAGGCTGGCCGGGCGCAGCGCGTGAGCGAACTGGCCTGGAATGCCGGCGGCGGCATCTATTGCGCCTATATGATGCTCGATGACCTGGCCGAGATCTATGGCGCCACCCTGCCGCCGGTCACCCCGTAGGCAATAAACTAGCGCCGGGCGGCATGTGCGACCCGGCGCAAATCCCTTGGAATGAGCCCAGCTCTGCCCTACCTGAAGGGATACCGTCGCGACCTGAATTTGTTTGCGGTTGATCCTGATCAAACAATTGACGCATCACCATATTAGGGTGGAGCCACATTGAAGGAGACCCGAGATGGACATTCGCAATATCGTCGTCGGCCTTAACGTTGAGATGGACCAGCCCGAGCTGCTGTCTCTGGCAGTCGACTTGGCGACCCAGCACAAAGCCACTTTGACCGGGTTCAGTTCCGCGCAGCCGCCTGTGACAACCACTGTGGGCGCAGGCGATGTGGCGGGAGCGCTCTATGTTGAACAGATGCAGGTCATTGAGCAGGGCGTTGCCCGCGCCAAGGAGCATTTCCTCGCGGCTGTGCCAGACACCATTGCCCACAAATGGGTGGGCGGCGTGCAGTGGCCCGCCAACGGCCTGATCGATTTGGCGCGCACAACAGACCTGATTGTGTTGGGCGCAAGTGAAAACAAGGGGCAAGACGCGGCCAGCGCGATCGATATCGGCGAAGTGCTCCTCGGCGCCGGGCGCCCCGTCCTGATTGCAGCCGAAGGTGCCGGCAAAGTTGTTGGCGACAAGATTGTAGTGGCGTGGAAGGACACCAAGGAAGCCCGACGCGCCATCGTGGATGCCCTGCCCTTTCTTAAGGCCGCCAGCGACGTTCAGGTGCTGGTCATCGACGAAGGCAACCTGGCAAGCGAGCGCGCCAGCATGCAGGACGCAGTTGCCTGGCTGCAGTCTCATGACGTGAAGGCGCGCGGTGACGTGTTGCCCAACGAAGGTGGCGTTGCCGAAACAATCGCGAAGGCCGCCAAGGACGCCGGTGCCGATCTCGTCGTTAGCGGCGCCTACGGCCACAGCCGCCTGCGCCAATGGCTTGTTGGTGGCATGACACGCGGCCTATTGGGCACGAACGGTATCCACCGTCTGCTCTCGAACTAGCCTTCGCCAGCACCAGGCGCGGCAAGATCGTCGCGCCTTTTGCTCCCTAGAGATCGAGTTGCCGCGGCCAGTAGACGTCGCTGTCAAAGTCGTGAGGAATGCGCGACAGGCAGCAGATTGCCTTCATGGCAAATTCGACTTGCTGAGCATATTGCCGCAGATCTTCCGGCACGGGCAGCCCGGTGAGAAACTCGCGACGTCGCCATTCGTGCAGCCGGACTGCACGCAGACGACGGGTGGCCTCTGCCTCGACGTCTTCGACGCTCACCCGGTCACTGACAGATTGCTGCCCCTGCCAGCCTGGTTCGGTCCATTCCCTGGAATTGCCGATCTCTGCGAAACGCACTTTGGGTTCCTGCTGCCTTGTCGACCGGTGCGGCCGCGCAATAACTTCAGATTGTCACACGCTCCTTACCGAAGCGGTAACAATCCGGCTTCGCAAGCCTGCCAGCTATGCTAGCTTTGCAAGCATGAGCATCCTCTACGTCATGGCTGCACAAGCCGAATACGGTCCCCACCTCAGGGCGCGGATTGCGCCGCTGATGACGGGCGTCGGCCCTGTAGAGGCGGCAGTGGCGGTGACCCGGGCGCTAGCCACCGCGCCGGCTTTGCCCAAAATGGTGGTGTCGCTGGGGTCGGCTGGCTCGCGCATGTTGCAGCAGTGTGGTGTCTATCAGGCCAGCTCGGTCAGCTACCGGGACATGGATGCTTCGGCACTCGGGTTTCCCAAGGGACAGACACCGTTTCTGGACCTCGCGCCCGTCCAGCCTCTGCCCCTGAGTGTGCCGGGCATAGCAAAAGCCAGGCTATCGACAGGCGCCGATATCGTGTCAGGCGCCGCCTACGACGCGATCGACGCAGACATGGTGGATATGGAGACCTATGCGGTGCTCCGTGCCTGTCAGGTCTTTGACGTTCCGCTGATTGCCTTGCGCGGTATCTCCGACGGTGCCCAGGAGCTAAGCCACGTCACCGATTGGACGCAATATCTGCATGTCATCGACGAACGACTGGCCGCTGCGGTTGATCAGATCGAGGCCGCTGTATCGGCCGGGACATTGCCCTAGCGGTGTAGCTTGCGGTCGCGGCGGGCGCGCCGCCAGATTGTCCACTTCCGCAGTCCCCTCACGATGGCGAGATTCACGGGGCCCTGCAGGAAGGCAAGGTCGATGGCCAGCAGCAAGAGCCCTAGGGGTAGCATCCAGATGCCCAGGACCGGCAGGAAGCTGAAAATGCCGCCAAGCACCAAAAGAAAACCGAGCGGGACACGAATCCAACGCGCTTCGGGACGGCGAAGGCTACTCAGCATGCCCACAACCTGAGGCGGCACGCTGCGTTGTAGCCTGTCAAACTGTCGGTCGAGGCGTGCACGGTGTTTGGCCACAGACTGTCCCTTTTCGGCGATCGCGATCCAACTGGATGTAGTGTCACAGCAAGGGCGTTCCAAGGGGGGCGTGCGCCTTTGAACCTGCCACATGGGGGTGAGGTCGACCTGGAGCGACGTTAGGGTTTTGCTAACCTTCCGGCTCAGACTTTCCTTAAGCCTGAAGAGTCATATTCGCGGGTAATTGCACAATTGCAACACTTGAGGATTGCCCATGCGAAACACGATCAAAGCGGTGCTTCAGGCCGCAGCGCTCGCGGTCGTCGCGTCCAGCCTGGGTGGCTGCAGCCTGTTCGGGATCAGTTTCGGCACGGCGCAATTGAGCCCCAAGGAATGCCTGATGCGGGCCATGTATTTCGAATCCAACCGCTCCAGCGCCGAAGGCATGCTTGCTGTCGGCACAGTGGTCATGAACCGGGTGAATGATCCGCGCTATCCCAAGTCCATCTGCGGCGTCGTGGGCCAGAAGAACCAGTTTGCCCAAGGCGTGATGACCAAGCGGATGACGGACAGCGGCGCTGTCCTTGCCTCGCAGATGGCCGACCAGGTGCTCAATGGCGCCCGCCACCCCGGCGTGCGCTCCGCCCAGCATTTTCACACTGCCGGGCTGCGCTTTCCCTATAACAACATGCACTATGTGCTCGAAGCGGGCGGCAACGAGTTCTACGAGAAGTATTGACGGCGCGCCGGCCGGAATCGACGGCGGTTCGTGCTAGAAATCGCCGCCCATGTCAAAGCCGCTGTCGTCCATGTCAAAGCCGCCGGAGTCGACATCTGTGCCGGAATCGTCAGCAGCGGGCTGATCGGTTTCGCTGGCGTGTGCACCGCCACTGAACAGGCCAGCCAGGGCGCTGCCCAGCAACATGCCGCCGGTGACGCCCAGGGCCGTCTGCGCGGCACCGGCGAGGAAACCACCGCCCTGCCCGCGCGCCGGCTGTTCCGCCCAATCGCCACGCGCGCCAGTGCGATCCCATGGTCCACGGGGGCGCTCACGCTCACGTTCGAGTTCTTCAACGCGCGCGCGGGCCTCGCGCAATGCCTGATCCTGCATCACCACCACCTGGGCCAGATAGTAGGGTGCGGGCGGGAAGGCCTGCAGCCTCTGCTGGATCAGGTGCTCGGCGTCGCGGTCGCGGGGCGCGCTTGTGCGGGCCACATCCTCGATACGGTCAAACAGATCACTGATGGCCTGCTGGTCCTGCTGGTTGGGCATGATGCACCTCCGTGACAAAAACTGTCTGGAGAGGACATGGGAACCAGTACGCCGCCCTGCAATGGGCAGCCGTTCAATTCAGGTCTTCTTGCTGGTGCGCAACACATAGCCGATCACGATGGCGACGGCCTCGTAGAGCTCTAGCGGTATGCTGTCGTCGATGGGCACACTGCTCAGGGCCTGGGCCAGGACAGGATTGGCTTCGATGATGATGCCATTCTCCTCGGCAAGGGCGACGATGCGCTCGGCCACAAGGCCCCTGCCCTTGGCCACGACCCGCGGGGCGTCGCGCGTGCCTCTTTCGTATTGAAGGGCTATGGCGAGAGCGCGGTCCTTGGGAGCATCGCTCATGAACGGGCATCCACGAAATGGCCGGAAGGACCGGGTGCTGGCGTCTGCGGCGCACCATGGCGCACGATAACCGAACCGGGTTGCAGACCGACGCTCGCCAGAGTGTCGCGCAGGGCATTGATTTCGGATTCGAGCGCCGCCGATGTCTCCGCATCAGCAGCCCAGAGCATCACGCCGGTGGTGCGACCGCGCAGCGTGACCTGTGCGCCAACCTCGCCCATGTCGGGTACGTTCATGGCAAAGCGCATCTGCCAACCGCGTTCGTTTTGGTCCTCGCTGGCGCCATGTTCATCGCGATGGATCTGCATCTGCAAAAGCGTCTGCTGGCCGGAGATGACCACCGGCAGGTCCAGGCTCCAATCGGCATTGCGGGTGGCGGGGTCGGGCAAGGATGCGTGTTGGTGCAGGCGCATGCGGGACAGCGCGGCATCGGTACGGTCCAGCAACTGCTTGCCGACGGACTCCGAACCACTGGCGGGATCAACAGGCGCCGGCAAGGGCCCCTTGGCTCGGGGCACCTGGCCACGCAAGGGCGGCGGAGGCTGGGCCACGGCTGCCAAAGCGCCCTGCTGACCCAGCCAGGTAGCAAGGGATTGACGCAAGCCAAGCAGGGCAGACTTCATGTCAGTCTGGGCCGTGGGCAAGCGCGCCGTGGCATCGCCCAAGGCAGCCTCCTGGAAGATACCAGAGCCAAGCACAGCCTTTTGCAAGGCAGCGCCGTTGAGCTTGCCACCATCAAGCACAACGCGATTGGCCAATACCTGCTGGGCGGCGCGAATGACAGGCTCGGGCAGCGCGACCTTGCCGGCTACGGCTGTCAGCGCAGCCGTCAGACTGGCGATGCTGTTCTGCCGTGGCAACGCAGCTTGCACCATCTGGGCCAGCGCAGCTTGGGGCGCTGTGGCCTGCGGTGGAGGAACGACTGCAGAGTTTGGCGCCACAGCACCGGGCAACATTGCTGGGGTTCCAGCCTGCGGCGCTGTCGGCGCCGTGACCGGTGGCGGGCTGCTGGGATAGGCCGTGCGCAGCGCGGCGGTGGGCGCCATTGGGGTCGCCTGCGTCGGTGGTGGCGCAGCAGACGGAATCGGTGCGCCGGGTGTTGGACCGGGCGAGGTCGTGACGGGTGCCGCGGCTGAGGGCACTGGTGCAGAAGCTGTAGTTGGTGGCGTTGGCGTGGCTGTGGTCAGCGGTGCAGGCTGGACCGGACTGGCGGCACCAGGAGGGCCTGCCGGTGTGGACGCGGGCGAAGCGGCACCAGCGCCGGGCGGCGCGGCCTGCGATGGCGCGATGGCAGCAGGGGTTGTGGAAGCAGGCGTTGCCGCAGCAGGCGTTGCGGCAGATGCGGCGGTTGGTGGGGGCGCTGGGTTTGCCGCTGGCTGGGCGGCGGGGATGGGCGCCGACGCAGATGTGCCAGTAAGCGTAGTCGCGGTTTGGGTGCCGGGGGGCGTTGCGCTTTGTCCCTGGGGTGTCGGCGCCTGGCCTGGGCGGGGCTCAACAACGAGCGTGGTGGCGGCATTGGGCAAAGGCAGGGTCGTTCTGGCCTGGGGCGCAGGTTGGGCCTGGGGCGATGGTGCACCGGGGAGCGAGAGCGCCTTGATGCTTGCGGCCTGGATAGCGAGACGCAATTGTGCGCCGGTGCCCTGAACGTCAAACTTGAGGATGTCCCCCGCCTTGGCGGCCAGCGGTAACAGCAAGTTGAGCGACTGGCCGGCGATCTGGACCTGGGTACCACCATTTGGCGCCGGGCCGATGACCTTGCCCTCGAGAGTCTGGCCAGCCTGCAAAGCCAAGGCCTGCAGCGCGGTTCCGCGTGCAGCGGCAATGATCTGGGGGAACTGGCTGGGGATCGACATGGCGTTCCGGCCCCGGCCGCACCATGCGGCAGCGCTAGTCTAGCGCAGCGTTAGCATCGCCTGATTCTGTCCCGCTTGGGAGACTTAACGTCGGGTGACCACGCCGGCGCGATTTGGTCGCTTTTGTGATCAGTCCGGGCGGATATCGGTATAGGCCTTGGTGGCCGGCTTGCCGCGGAAGGTGACCCAGAAGAAGTTGAGCGTATAGGTCCCCGCCGTGCGGAAGACGCCTTCCTTCTCAAGACGACGGCCGGATGTCTTCATCTTGAGTGCGAAGGTCCATTTGACCGCGCCGACCTTGGAGAGGCGCACGGCCACGTCGGTGTCTTCGCCGAAGAATTCGATCGAGCGGTCATAGCCGCCAACCTGCTGCCAGGCGGCGCGCTTGAAGACGAAATTGCCGCCCTGCACCACTGAGCCGACGCGCAGCACATAGCGGTTGAGCACGTAGATCAGCCAAGTAAGGCCATAAAAGGCATTCACCAGGAAGCGGTTCCAGGCGCTCATGTCATAATAGACATAGGGTCCGCTGAGGCAGACCAGCTTGGGATCGCGGTTGAATTCGCTGAAGACGGTATCGAGCCAGCCGGGCGGGACGATGGTGTCGCTGTCGATATTGGCGACGAGGTCAAAGCCTTCGCTGGCGGCAAAGCCGGCATCGCGCGCGTTGACCAGCCCCTTCTTGGGTTCATCAACCACACGCACTGTGGGGAAACTACGAGCAATCTCGCCGGTACGGTCAGTAGACGCGTTGTTGACGACGATGATGTCGGCGTCGACCTTGGCACGGGCCACTTCGGCCACGACCGATTCCAGGCATTTGCCGATCAGCGCCTCTTCGTTATAGGCCGGAATGACGAATGCCAGTTTCATGCTTGCCTCATGCTGGTCCGGGGCTTTGCGACGGTCGCCGGGACGCTATTTCCCATAGCGCGCCGCAACCCGCGCGCGGAATGCAGTGGCTGCAAATAACCTTTGCGCCGCCCCGCGGCAACTGCTTGTTGCCAGCACGGGGCGACGCAAGGCGCTATCGAACCGTTCAGCCGATGTAGTCGCGCTTGCCGATCGGCACCCCATTGGCCCGCAAAATGGCGTATGCCGTGGTCACGTGGAAGTAGAAATTCGGCAGGGCGCGCTGGTTGAGATAGTCAAGCCCCGCCATGGTCACATCGTTGCCACCGAGCTTGAGCGTTACCTGGCGGGTGGCGCTGTCGACGAAGTCCTCGCGCTTGGTGGTGGCGAGAAGGTCGAGCGCTTTGCGAATACGGGTGCGCAGCTGGTCGAAGGTCTCCTCGGTGTCGGGCCAGGACGGAACCTCGTGACCGGCAAGGCGCGAGACGCAGCCCTTGACGTGATCGGTTGCGATCATGATCTGGCCGCGGAACGGGATCATGTCGGGCGCCAAACGGGCGTTGGACAGTACGGAAGTGTCGAACTTCCGATCGGCAGCATTGGCCTCGGCTTTGTCCATGATGGACAACAGATTGGTCAGCATGCGGGTGAAGACAGGCACGGACACGTCGTATAGGGACACAGTCATCGGAATTTACCTTGCTTGGCGATGTGCAGAGTTCGGCAAGACCATCGGCGCATGATGCGACGCCACGGCACCGGCCGAACGAGAAACACAGCAGTCACATGCGCCTGCTGCAGCACCGTGACAAGTCAAATGGAGCGACATATGCAGAGGTGCGTATCATGACCCAGACAGAAGCCACCTCGACACGCCCCAATCCTCCCGGCCGATTCCACCGGCTCCGCTCCAGACTGCGCCTGCTTTACCACAGCCAGTCGCGGCCAGCTCAACGGTTCCAGTTCGCCGTATTGGTGGTCGATCTGGCGATCGTCGTGTTCTTCATTGCAGCACCACTGTTGCGCGAGAATGAGTCGTTCCTCTGGATCGACCTGTCCATTGCCGCGCTACTGGCGCTGGACCTGGGGGCGCGGGCCCTTGCCGCAACGGATACGGTGCGCTGGGCCAAGCAGGTGCCAGTGATCCTGGACTTCCTCATCCTGATCTCATTGTTGCTGCCCGTCTGGTTGATCAACCTGGGGTTCCTGCGCATCCTGCGCTTGTGGACGCTGACCCGAAGCCCGCTGTTCTGGCGACCACTGCGGCGCCTTGGGCTGATAGGCTATCGCGAACCCATCCAGGCGGTGATCAACCTGTTGGTGTTCCTATTCGTGGTCACGGGCTTTGTCTACGTCTCCTTTTCGAACAGGGGGGACACCGGCATCAGCGGCTATGTCGACGCGCTCTACTTTACAGTCGCCACCGTCACCACTACCGGATTTGGGGACATCACCCTTCCCGGCACTGGCGGGAAACTGGCCTCGATTGCCATCATGATCGTGGGCATCTCGCTGTTTGTGCGCCTGGCGCAAGCCATCTTTCGCCCCAACAAGGTGCACTTCCCCTGCCCGCAATGCGGCCTGCAGAAGCATGATCCTGACGCCGTGCACTGCAAGGCCTGCGGTCATGTGCTCAATATTCCGGATCAGGGACGCGATTAGCCTGCGCCAACGACTGGAAGGCGCACGCGGAAGCATGCGCCGCCCAGCGGGCTTGGAACGAGATCGAGCGTGCCGTTCATGCGGGCAATGATCTGTCGGGAAATCGCCAGGCCCAAGCCTGCGCCGCTCTGGTCGCTCGCCCCATGTTGCCCGCGCGAAAATTTCTCGAAGATCAGCGTGCGCTCGCTCTTGGGTATGCCGGGACCATTGTCGGCGATCTCCACCACATAGCTTCCGGCGCGAACGGACGAGGTAACGCGTAGCACTGCCTTGGTGGCATTGTTGTATTTGACCGCGTTGGAAATCAGGTTGATGAAGACCTGACACAACCGGTCTGCGTCGCCCTCCACCATAGTGCAGCCAGCGCGCGGCCCCTGTTCGACCCGCATGTCCCGCTGCCGCAGCAGTGCATCACACACCTGCAGGGCCCGCTCCAATGCGGCTTCGGCATCAACAGGACGGTTTTCCCAACTGCGCTCACCCCGCTCAAGAGCGGAAAGATCAAGGATCTCATCCAGCAGTCGGGTCAGCCGCAGGCTTTCCTGGTGAATTGTCGAGACAAAGTGTTGCCGCTGGACGTCATCGATCCCCTGCGGATCGAGCAGGATTTCGGAAAACGACCGGATCGAGGTCATGGGTGTGCGGACCTCGTGACTCACCTGGCTGAGGAACTCGTCCTTCTGGCTATCAAGCTCCCGGAGCTGTGTGTTGGCATCCTCAAGCTTCTGAGCGGTGGAACGCAGTTCTGCAGAGGTCTTCTCCAGCTGCTGAGAATATTCAATGACCTGCTGGGTCTCATCGGCCATCTGCATCATCTCTTCGAGCGACACATCGCTGCCCGACACCACTTTTGACAGCATGACATGGGCCGAGGCAGCCCCGATCGAGCCAGCCAGTTCCCGCTCGAGCTTGCCAATGAAGGCCGGCGACGGCTCGAGCATGTCGGGATCAACGCCAATCTCGCGGGCCGCCGTCTCGAAGAGCGCCGCGGCACGCCGCTCACCCAAGACGCGTTCCGCCACGAAGAACAGATCGTTGGCTGTCGCGGACCCACGAACGAAGTTGCCACGCTGCGCTGCACCGCGCCGGAAGACATCGACAAAGAGCGTCGACTGGATGCGCTCAAGCGCCGATTGTTTGGTCAGCAGCGACACAACGGTGAGCGTGACGACATTGATGGTGAGGCTCCAGAAGGCAGCGTGCGACAGCGGATCGAGGCGGTCGAGACCGAACAAGGCTTCCGGGCGCAACCAGGCAATGCCCCAGGGCCCGTGCTGCACCAGCATGGCCACTTGCGGCGACACCGATTCGAACGATGGCAGAAAGCTGCACCAGACCCAGATGACAAAACCTGCGGCAATGGCGGCAGTCGCGCCCTTGAGCGACGCATCTCGCCAGAACAGTGCTGCCAGAACAGCCGGGAAAAACTGGGCAATGGCGGTGAACGAGATCAGTCCAATGGGCGCCAGGGCGTTGGAGTCGCGGGTGAAGAAGAAATAGAAAAAGCCCAGCGAGAGGATGAGAATGATCGAGACGCGCCGGGCGACCAGAAGCAGGTGGCTGACCCCCTGCCCGTCGGCGCTGGGCTGGCCCGAACTGAAGCGCAGGACCAGCGGCATGATAATGTGGTTGGAGACCATGATCGACAGGGCGATCGATTCCAGAATGATCATGGAGGTGGCCGACGAGAAGCCACCGATAAACGCCAGCAGTGCCAGTGGGCTTTGGCCATAGAACATCGGCAGGGTCAGCGCGAACATGTCCGGGTTGGAGCCGGCCGGCATGACGGTGAGCCCGAACACGGCAATAGGCAGGATGAACAGGCTCATCAGCAACATGTAGGCCGGAAAGGCCCAGCCGGCGACGCGCAGGTGGCTCTCGTCCGAGTTCTCAACCACCGTCACCTGGAACTGCCGCGGCAAGCAGACGATCGCAGCGACCGAAAGCACAAGCGTGGTCACCCAGCGGTCGCCAAAGCTGTTCTCGGTGGGCGCACTAACGCCCATCTCGGCAGCGCGGCGGAAGATCGGCTCAAGGCCCCCGCCGACGTAAACGACGAAGATCCCGACCCCCAGCAGGGCCGCCAGCTTGACCACGGCTTCGAAGGCAATAGCGGCCACAACGCCATGGTGTTGCTCCTTGGCGTCGACGTGGCGTGTGCCGAAGAGAATTGTGAACAGCGCCATGGCGGCGGCAATGCCGAAGGCCAGTCCGACATCGTCAATGCCGGCTAGGCTCCCCTGGCCGAATTCGGACGATCCGGCGACGGCCTGGATCGAGGACGTCACGGCCTTGAGCTGCAACGCGATATAGGGCGCTATGCCGATCACGGCGATACAGGTGACCAATACGGCCAGCCGGTTGGACTTGCCGAAGCGCGATGACAGCAGGTCCGCCAGCGAAGTGATGCGCTGATCGTGGCTTATGCGCACCAATCGCCGCAGCAAGAACCACCAACCGACGAAGACCAGCGTGGGTCCAAGATAGATGGTCAGGAACTCCAGCCCGCTGCGGGCGGCGTTGCCGACGGCACCGTAGAAAGTCCAACTGGTGCAATAAACCGAGATTGAGAGGGTATAGACCGCGGGCGAATGGAGAAATGACTTGGTATTGGCCCGCGCACGGCGGTCACCAAAAAACGCCAGCACGAACAGCAGGCCCACGTAGCCTACGGCGGTGGCGATGACGAAGTCAGCCGACAGCATCACTCATCCTCCAGGCCGTCTGGCTTGCCAGAAGTGTCGGGGGCCAGCGTACGGCTCAGCCAGGCAGTGCCGATGATTAGTCCCAGCCAGACAAGGAACAGGTAGATCACGATCTGGGGCACGCCGAAGTGGCTGATGGGCTGATTGAATACCAGCACCAGGGGCGGGACGAGCAAAAGAGCACCGAAGACGGTCAGGGCCAGCATGGCGCTGACGCGCTTACGCGGCTCCACCGATATCACCCAGCAGAGCGCGCACAGCGCCGACAACATCGGCATTGGCATAGGGCTTGGTCACAAAGCCATCGGCGCCGAGCTCCTCGGCAGTCCTGCGATCCTGCTGCTGGCCCTTGGCAGTGAGGATGAGCACCGGCACGGCAGCGAGCTCGGCACTGGCGCGAATCTGCTTGAGCACGTCGAAGCCGCTTCGCTTGGGCAGCATGACATCGAGCAGCACCAGGCGCGGTCTCAGGCGACGCACGGCCTCGAGCACGGAATCGCCATCGGTCACCGCACTGACGTTCCAGCCAGCCCGGCGCAGGATGAAATCGAGCGATTCCAGAATGCTCGGCTCATCCTCGGCAATGAGAATGTCGATTGCCAAAGTCCCCCCTGATCCTGCCGCGGTCTCCCCTCCGCAGCGGTACCGCAGTTAAGCGCAATCAGCCGGGATCGCCAAGCGCAAATGCTGCCGGCAACAACGGTGCACGCGTCCGCGAGGAATCGCCGGACGGCGAGAGCGTCTCTTCCTGCCGGCTGGCACAATCGCGCCGAGTACAAAGCCGACAACTCGGACCAACGGGAACGTCAGCCGACAGGTCGTTGAGATCGAGGCCCGTGGCGTAGATGGTCCGGTCGGCATGCAGCACGTCGCAGGCCAACATCACCGATGACGCCACAACCTGCTCACGGAAGGAGGCCGTGCGTCGCTGCACCGTGCGCGCCAGAAAGAGATAGCGCGAGCCATCTGAAAAGCGGACGACCTGGCGCGTGGAGACGTCAGGCGTGCGGAAGGCGCCGTAGATTGCCCAGAGCGGACAGGCATGACCGCTGTTGGGCAGCAAGAGACCGGGCAACGGGAAGTGTTTGGTCAGACGCCCAGCCGGGTCCGAGCGCAGGAAGCCGAAGGGGATGCCCTGCTGGCCGGGACGCCGCAGGGTCACCAGGCGATGGGCAACCTGCTCGTAGCTGGCGTGATAGACCTGCCGGAGATGATCGATGTCATAGGCGCAGCCTTCGGCATCTTCGAGGACCTGTTCGTAGGGAAAGACCATCGCGCCAGCGAGATAGGAACCAATGGCCCGCGAGGCCAGTCGCCGGGCCGTAGGCGTCGAGAGCACGGCGCTTTGCAGCGCCTCCGCAATGGCATCGGGAGCGGCGAGTTCCCCAAATAGCCGCGCAAGTTGGAACTGGCGCGTGGCCAGGGTGGTTGCGCCGTGGAACCACATGCGACGACCAGCGGATTCAAAGCGATACTGCCCCGGAAAATCCTCTTCATCGGGCGGACCTCCGACGACAACGGTCACGCCGAAGCGCTTGTCGAGGAGCGCGGTGAGCGTGGCCACGCCAAACGCGCCGTGCCCCTCGATTTCTGCCCGCAGTTCTTCTGCGGCATGCTCCAAAGTGGGGAAGTGGTTGTCACGCTCGATGATCAGGTCATCGATCTCGCGCACAGGGGAGACGCTCCGGCGGATCTGACTGGAGGTATCGAACTGGCCGATCAGATTTCGCGCGACATCAGACAGGGCGCGCGTTTCACGGCCAATTGCTGAAAGGAAACGCTGGCGCTCAGCGTCATCGAGATCGGGGACATCCTCCAGGATTTCCGCGCTGGACCGAATGGCGGTTACACCTGAGACGATGCGGTGAAGCAACTGGCTCAGCAAGGGGTCTGACCGCAGTCGATCAGCATAGGCATCGGCATTGGAGACCGCATTGCCATAAGCGCGGTGCAGCCGGGCCAAAGCGGCGGCGCTGGCCGGATACTGCGCCACCAATTCGCGCCTTTCGTCGGGCTGAAATGGCAGCGACTCGACCATGGGGTCGGCGAAGGCCTCTTCCAGGTCCTGCAGAAGCTTCTGCTCGCTCTGACCGGTCAGTTCATCGATATCGATATCAAGATGAGCGGCCACCCGGTTCAACAGAGCGCCACCTATGTCGCGTTTGTTGTTCTCGATGAGATTGAGATAGCTGGGCGAAATACCAATCAGGCGGGCAAGACCCGCCTGCGAAATCTTCAATGATTTCCGTCTGTTGCTTATCCGAAAGCCGATTGGCGCCCGCATAGCCCTCCCCCTCCCGGAAGCTCGTTGTCAACGAATTGACCAATACTCAGACATTATAGAACAACAATTTACAGAATATTCCAGCAATTACAACGCGCTATTGAAGCCGTTTTCTCCTTTGTCGATACTCAGACTGCGGTGAGTGGCTGACTATGCATCAGTTGCCCCGCGCCAAAAGGAGGAAATCGATGACACTTTTGAAGCGCGGCCTCAGCCGCCGTCGGGTGCTGCAAACCGGCATGGCCGGTATTATCGGTACCGGCGTTGCACCCCTGATGTTCACCAAGGGCGCCTGGGCGCAGGAGTTCTGCAACAATCCCACCGGTGACACGGTCACCATCGGCCTGAACGTGCCGCTGACCGGCGCTTATGCCGAAGAAGGCGCCGACGAACTGCGCGCCTATGAACTGGCGGTCAAGCATCTGAACGGCGAAGGTGATGGCGGCCTGCTCAATGTTCTGCAGCCATCCGCCCTGAAGGGCAACGGCGTCCTTGGCAAGAAGGTCGCCTTCGTGACCTCCGACAGCCAGACCAAGGCCGACGTGGCCCGCGCCGGCGCGACCCGCATGATCGAGCGCGATGGCGCGCTGATGATTACTGGCGGCTCGTCCTCTGGCGTGGCCGTTGCGGTGCAGGGCCTGTGCCAGGAGATGGGCGTCATCTTCATGGCCGGCCTGACGCACTCCAACGACACCACCGGCAAGGACAAGAAGCGCTACGGCTTCCGTCACTTCTTCAACGCCTACCAGTCCGGCGTGGCACTCGGGCCGGTGCTCGGCCAGGAATATGGCAAGGACCGCAAGGCCTATCACCTGACGGCCGACTATACCTGGGGCTGGACCCAGGAAGAGTCGATGAAGAACGCTACCGAGGCTCTCGGCTGGGAAACGGTGGCTGCCGTTCGCACGCCCCTGGGTGCCGGCGACTTCAGCCAGTTTCTGACGCCGGTGCTCAATTCGGGCGCCGACGTGCTGATCCTGAACCACTACGGCAATGACATGGTCAACTCGCTGACCCAGGCCGTTCAGTTTGGCATGCGGGACCGCGAAGTGAACGGCAAGCAGTTCCAGATCGTGGTGCCGCTGTTCTCCGAACTGATGGCCAAGGGCGCCGGTGCCAATATCAAGGGCATCTTCGGCACCTCCAACTGGCACTGGAACCTGCAGGACGCCGGCACCAAGGCCTTCACCAAGTCGTTCGGTGCCGAATATGGCGCCCCGCCGTCGCAGGCCGCCCACACCTGCTATGTGCAGACGTTGCTCTATGCCGACGCCTGCGAGCGTGCCGGCACGTTCTATCCGCCCGAAGTGATCAAGGCGCTGGAAGGTCACGACTTCGACGGTATGGGCAATGGTCCGACGACCTATCGTGCCGAAGATCATCAGTGCATGAAGAATGTGCTGGTGGTGCGAGGCACAGAGAACCCGACCAGTGAATACGACGTGCTCGAAGTCGTTCAGGAAGTGTCGCGCGACGCCGTGGACTACGATCCGTCCATCTTCGGCGGCGATCTCGGCCCGGCCGAACCTGCACCCATGTGCTGATCTGTCGGTCCGCCCTGCTTGGTCAGGGCGGACCACGCCTCTGTCTGCGGCTCGGAGCACGCCATGTTTGAAGCTATCTTTCTGCAGTTCCTCAATGGGCTGGATAAGGGCAGCGCCTATGCGCTCATTGCGCTCGGCCTGACCCTGGTTTTTGGCACCCTGGGGGTCGTCAACTTTGCCCATGGCGCGCTGTTCATGCTCGGCGCCTTCTGTGCCGTGCTGTTCCGCCAGTTGATTACCCTGGAAACCGTCACGCTTGACCCGACCCAGCTCTCCCCCTGGGGCGCGCCGCTGGAAGTCCGGGAACCGCTGGTCCAGAGCTGGTTCGGCGATTTCGGTGCCGTGCTGGTCAATTACTCAGTGCCGTTCTCGATCCTGCTCACCATCCCGGTGATGCTGGTGATCGGCATCCTGTTTGAGCGCGGCATCATCAAACACTTCTACAAACGCCCACATGCCGAGCAAATTCTTGTGACTTTTGGCCTGGCGATCGTCGCGCAGGAGATCATCAAGTCCATCTTTGGAGCCAATCCCATTCCGCAGCCGATGCCTGAAGAAGCACGTGGCGCGGCCGATATCGGGGTGTGGCTCGGCATGCAGGCCAATGTGATCACCTATCCGATCTGGCGCCTGGTCTATTTCCTCTTTGCTGGCGTCATCATCGGCGGTGTCTTTGCTTTCCTTCAGTTCACCACGTTCGGCATGGTTGTCCGCGCCGGCATGGCTGACCGCGAGACCGTGGGATTGCTGGGCATCAATATCGATCGCCGCTTCACCATCATGTTTGGCCTGGCTGCCGTTGTCGCCGGTATCGCGGGTGTGATGTACACGCCGCTGCTGCCGCCAAACTATCACATGGGCATGGACTTCCTCGTGCTCAGCTTCGTGGTGGTTGTCGTGGGCGGCATGGGATCGCTGCCGGGCGCCGTCGCCGCCGGCTTCCTGTTGGGGATTTTGCAGTCCTTTGCGTCGATGACGCAGGTCAAGGCCATCGTCCCCGGTATCGACCAGGTCATCATCTACCTCGTCGCTGTCGTCATTCTGCTTGTTCGTCCGCGTGGCCTGATGGGTCGGCGCGGCGTGATGGAGGCCTGACATGCTGGCCATGCCCCGCAAGGACGTCGTCCTGTTCCTCGGCTTTGCCGCTGTCGTGCTGGCAATGCCAATCTGGTTGCAACCATTTGGCGCCGCTTATCCGGATCTGCTGAACCGCTTTGCGATCTTTGCCATCTTCGCGGTCGGCTTCAACATTCTGTTCGGACTGACGGGATATCTGAGCTTTGGCCACGCCGCTTTCTTTGGCGTGGGTTCCTATGCCGCGGTCTGGTCCTTCAAGCTTTTGAGCATGGACGCCCTGCCCGCGCTGGTCTTTGCGATTGTCGTCTCGGGCCTGTTCGCCCTGGCCATAGGCTTTCTGAGCCTGCGGCGCTCGGGCATCTACTTCTCCATCCTCACGCTGGCCTTTGCGCAGATGAGCTATAACCTCGCCTATTCGGTGTTCACGCCGATCACCAATGGCGAGACCGGCCTGCAGCTGAGCCTGAACGACAGCCGCGTGCTGGATCGGATGTTCTCTGAGCCTGGTCCGGGTCTGCCCTCCCCCACGCTGCTGGGGACGCCCCTGAGCGGCTACGTCGCCTTCTACTTCTGCGCCTTCTTCCTGATCGCAACCTTCTTCATCGCCCAGCGCGTGACCGGTTCGCCCTTTGGGATGATGCTCAAGGGCATCAAGTCCAACCAGACGCGCATGAATTATACCGGCGTCAACACGCGGCCCTACACGCTGGCTGCCTTTGTGATTTCGGGCATGTATGCGGGCCTGGCCGGTGCACTGCTGGCCATTACCGACCCGCTGGCGGGCGCCGAGCGCATGCAGTGGACCGCATCGGGCGAAGTGGTGCTGATGACCATCCTGGGTGGCGCCGGCACGCTGGTGGGCCCGGTTATCGGCGCCTGGCTGATCAAATACTTCGAGAACATCTTCTCGGCCATCAACGACGGTATCTTGACCCAGTTCTGGGGTTTCCTGCCCGATGGCGCGCAGCACACCGCGGTGTTGATCAGCTCTAAGTTCGTCGGCGAGGGATGGTTCCTCACACTGGGCCTGGTGTTCGTGTTGATCGTGGTCTTTCTGCCCGGTGGTGTGATGGAAGGCGTTCGGCGCATCGCAGCGCTGTTCCGGCCCAACAAGCCGACGCCCGCCAGTGCCGGTACGACAGCCTCAAAACCCCATCCAGCCGAGTAGGACCACAGTCATGAGTTTGCCCAATGTCGTGCTGCATGTGGCCGATGTCCACAAGCGCTTCGGTGGCCTGCACGCCCTCGCCGATATCGATCTGCAGGTCGAGGAAGGCCAGACCCACGCCATCATCGGTCCCAATGGCGCAGGGAAATCCACACTGCTCAATGTGATCATCGGCAAATTGGCACCCAGCAGCGGCCAGGTGGTCTTCGAAGGAACCGTGCTGACCGGACGGAAGCCATATCAGATCAACCAGCTTGGCATTGCCCGCGTGTTCCAGACGCCGGAGATCTTTGCTGACCTCAGCGTGCTGCACAATGTGATGATCCCGGCGCTGGCCAAGCGCGACGGCGCGTTCAAGCTCAGCATGTTGCGCTCGCTTGAACATGAGCATGCTGTCCGCGCCGAGGCCGAACACATGCTGCACGACGTCGGCATGCACAGCGCTCGTGAGGACCATGCCGGGAGCCTGAGCCGCGGTGACAAGCGCCGGATGGAGCTGGCGATGTGCCTGATCCAGCATCCGCGGCTGCTGCTGCTCGATGAACCGACTGCCGGCATGAGCCGGCATGACACCAACACCACCATCGAGCTGCTCAAGAAGATCAAGAGCCGCGGCATGACCAAGGTGATCATCGAGCACGACATGCATGTGGTGTTCTCCCTCGCCGACAAGATCTCGGTGCTGGCGCAGGGCCGTATCATCGCCGATGGCACGCCAGATCAGGTTCGTGGCAATCCCAAGGTTCAGGAAGCCTATCTCGGAGGCACCGCGTGATGAGCATGAGCAGCATGGACAGCGTCGCCAACAGATCGACCCCGGCAGCGGCCAACCAGGCCGAAAAGCCCTTCTTCTCCGTGCGCGATGTGCACGCGTACTACGGCGAAAGCTATATCGTTCAGGGCGTCTCGCTTGACATCCGCAAGGGAGAAATTCTGGCATTGCTAGGACGCAACGGTGCAGGCAAGACCTCGACGTTGCGGACCATTGCCCGCACCGACGATCCTCAACTCAAGCGCGGCGAGATCTGGCTCGATGGCCAGGCTGTGCATGGCATGAAGAGCTTTCAGGCGGCACGTGCCGGCATTCAGCTGGTACCCGAGGATCGACGGATCATCCAGGGCCTCACGGTGGAGGAGAATATTATCCTCGCCAAGGTGGCGCCGGGCGACGGCTGGAGCCTTGACCAGATCTACCAGAGCTTTCCGCGTCTGGCGGAACGGCGCAAGCAGGAGGGTGTGACCCTTTCGGGCGGCGAGCAGCAGATGCTGGCCATTGCCCGGGCGCTGGCGCGCAACCTCAAGCTGCTTTTGCTCGACGAGCCCTATGAAGGGCTGGCCCCGGTGATCGTGCACGAGATCGAGCGCATTCTGCATTCGATCAAGCCGCTGGGCATCACCACCATCATCGTCGAGCAGAATGCTGTGGCGGCGCTGAAGCTGGCCGACCGGGCGGTGATCCTCGACACCGGCGAGGTTGCCTTCTCGGGCACGGCAAAAGAGGTGCTCGACAACGCCGAGCTACGGCACGAATACCTCGCTATCTAGCGCACATTTCGCGCTTCACGCTTTTCGGTCAGCTGACCGAGACGTTCTACCCTGGGCTCTATGACAAAGGCATTCCGCCGATTTCACCTCTCCCCCATTGAGCCCAGGGTAATTCTCATGCTGACGGCGGTTCCGGCGCTTCGGGCGGCACCGGTGCGATGGTGATGCCCTCACTCTCGAGGGCATCGCGGATCTCTCGCGCCAGATCGACGGCACCGGGCGTATCACCGTGCAGACAGATCGAGCGCGCCGAGGACTTAATCACCGTACCATCGATTGCGACGATCTCTCCATGCCGCGCGAGGCGCAGGCACTGGGCCACCACTGCGTCGGCGTCGTGGATCACAGCCCCCGCCTCGCTCCGCGGTACCAGCAGTCCCTGCGCCGTATAGGCGCGATCCGCATAGGCCTCGCGGATCAGGGGCATGCCCACAGCGCGGGCAGCCCGAACCTGTTGGCTGTTGTCCAGTGCCAATGCGGCCATACGGGCGTCCATGGCCTGGATGGTGGCGAAAATCCCCACGGCAAAGGCCAGTTCCTCGGCGGTCTGGTTGGCCAGGGCGCCATGCAGCTTCACATAGGCCAAGGGTACGCCAACCTCGTCGGCAATGAAGCGGGTGAGAAACAGCTGTTCCCGGATCTGCCCCAGCAAGGTGTCGAGTGGCATGACAATGCGAAAGCGGCCGAAGCGCTTGGGGTCGGCGTAGCCGGGATGGGCCCCGGCTCGCACGCCGCGCGCCTTGCAGATGCGCAGGATCTTGCGGATGGTGGCGGCGTCGCCAGCATGGGCGCCACAGGCGATTGAGGCGCTGGAGACGATCTGCAGCAGGTCCTCGTCATGGCCTGCCCCCTCGCCCAGATCGGCGTTAAGGTCGATCACGCTCATCAAATCTGGCTCCGCAGCAAGGACAAGGCATGGTCCGCCGTGATGGCGGCAAAACTGAGCATTGTTCCCGGCCGCATCTGGGCCAGGCGATCGAGATCGGCAGAAATCACCGTGGCAATGCGCGGATAGCCCCCGGTGGGCTGGTGATCGCGCATCAACACGGTGGGAGTGCCGTCGCCCAGGATCTGGATATCTCCGGGCACAATGGCGTCCGAGACCAGCGAGAGAATGGATGCCTCCGCAAAGACGCCGTGGGGATCATCGAGCCTTATGCCCATCCGGTCATGCCGGCGGCCGATAGCAAAAGGCTGCTGCAGGAAGCCCTGGCGAATGGTGGGGCTGAACAGATCGGCATGGAGACCCCAGACAAAGCGCAGGGGACCATTGTCTGGAGGAGTCACGGTAACGGTGACAGGCGCCGCGGGTTCGGCGACGGGACGCAGGTCGACCCTATCGCCTGTGAGCAGCGCCCTGCCCCGATAGCCGCCGATGCCAGCGCGGGTACTCGTAGCAACGCTGCCCAGAACGGGCGGGCAATCGAGGTCAGCATCAAAGCGCAGGTAGCCATAGTTGCCTGCCGGACCGGGCGTGATGGACAGGCGATCACCAGCAGAGAGTGTTACTACGCCGGGCCAGGGAACGACCCGATCATTGTGCCGGGCGGTAAAGACGCCACCGGCAAGGCCCAGGCGGCAGTTGCCGGCGTCCAGGACCAGGTCGATCCCGGCGGTGGTGATTTCGATGGCGCCGGAGCCGCCACCAGCTAGTTGTCCAGCCAGGGCATAGGCGGCGCGGTCCATCGGCCCCGAGGCGCTGATGCCGTGGCGCAGCATGCCGAAGCGGCCAGCGTCCTGGATCGTTGTCAGCGGACCGGCCCGGGTGATGAACAGGCGCGTGTTCATGTGGCAACCGTGAACTGAACTGTGTCACCGGGGCTCAAACGGGTGGGCGGGGATGCCGAGGCGTCGAAATTGGCAAAATCGGTACGGCCGAGGACATGCCAGCCTGTTGGGAGCGGCGTTGCGGTGATGGCAGTTTGGCCGGCTGCAAAGAGGACGGTGCCGGCCGGGACCATCGGCCGCACGCTGGTGCGGCGCGGCAGTACGAGAGCGTCATCGTGCATGCCGCAATAGACAAAACCTGGCGCAAAGCCGGTGGCCAGAACGCGTAACGTCCGGCTGTTATGGGCAGAGACGAAGGCGGCAGCTGAGAGGCCGAGTAGGGTGGCAACCTCTTCCAGGTCAGGCCCGTCAAAGACGGTCGGAAGGGTCCAGTGGGCTGGCGCATCTGCGTCGCTGTCGCCGAGGGCAAACAGCCGCAGACGAATTTCCCCGGCGATTTGCGCGGGGTGGGCCCGCAGCGGATCAAAGCGCAACAGCACCGAGACAAGATTGGGCATGACCTCGTCCACGCCGGGCACCGGTTCGCGCTCCAGCAGCCGCGCAAAGGCGATGACGGCGCGATTGGCCTGATCGGTCAAGGTCGTGCCGAAACGCACCAAGAGGCAGGCATCGCCCAGAGGCACGATGGTAGGCACGGGAAATGCATTGGGTGCGGACAAGTCGGTCACGGTGCGGCCTCGGCGCGCTCTATGCCGCTACTCCTGTCGGAGCAGCCCGGGACAGTCAATCCGGTCCATAAGCGCAGGAGCTCTGCCTCGCTCGGAAGACCGTTCGTTAGCGCCGATGCGCAGCGACTGGCATCGGCCGGAGTTGACCTGCCGGGACTGGTGCGTCCGGCGTCAGTTGGGGTCCTTGCCGTCCTGTTCCACGACAGCATCAAAGAGCTGGCGTGCCTGCCCCGCACCGATTGCCTCGATGGCAACCGCGGCGATGGCAGCAAACAGTTCTGCAATTTCCTGGGGATCGGTGATTTCGGTGTCGTCGTCTTCGGCGTCGGCGTTGATCAGAGTAAACACAATAACGCGCCTCCAAGTATGCCAATGACCTGAGTGTGCGGCGATTCCTGTTACAGAATAAATAACGGAAATTTGCCGGTCGGCCGCTGGAGGGGCGTTGCCAACTAGGTCAGCCGCGCTTACTCTTCCGCCGCTTCCAGTTTGTCGACATAGTCCTCTATGTCCTCAAAAGTTGCCGAGAACGGCAATGGGTCATCCCCATAGATTACCTTATGTGTGGCATCCTCGCGGATGGCGTGGCCGCCCTTGCCCATCTTGGCCGTAAGCTTTTCGGCCGTGAGAATGGTCAGGCCGTGCCGCCCGGCGATCCGCTTGAGGCGGCGCATCTTGGATGCATCAAAATCCTTGCGGCTCATGTCCGTCTCCTGGCGGTCCTGACATTGTCCAGCCGCACAGCGGGCGGCAAGACTGGCTGGCTCCATAGCAATGCCAGCCCTGCCCCGCAATGGTCCGCAGCCGTCACCGCGGCGACTGTGCGCGCCAGGCCAGCATAGCCAGACCGCCCAGCATGAGCGCCGCCGCAATCAGGAAGGTGAGCTGCATGCCCCTGGCGATGGCCTCCGGGCCTGCTTGCGCAAGGTCTGCCGCACCAGTTGCCTGCGCAAAAATGGCTCCCATGGCAGCCGCCCCAGCAACCAGTCCGAGGTTGCGCGACAGGCCCAATAGTCCCGAAACAGTGCCGCGCATGGGTCCGGCGACATCGGCAAGCGTGGCCGTATTGTTGGCCGCCTGAAACAGTTGATATCCGGGAGTGAGGACAGCAATGGCGAGCGCGTAACCCCACATCCCCATGAAGCCCGGTAGCACGGCCAGGAGCAGTGCCCCGGCCAGGATCAGGCTTTGTCCAGACCAGAGAACGGCAGTGGCCCCTCGCGCATCAACCAGGCGCCCAGCAGGTACGCCGGCCGCGATGGAAATGCCTGGGCCAATCGCCATCACCAGCCCGACCTGCTCCGCCGGCAAGCCAAGGGAAAGGCCAAGATAGAAAGGGCCAACGACCAGTGTCGTCATCATGACGGCGGCGACGAGGAAGTTAAGTGTGAGATTGGGCAGGAGCGCCCAATCCAGCGCCGAGCGAAGACGCTGTGCGGTGGGGTCAGGGCGCGTCGGCGCGTGTGGCAGCGCGATGAACGCCAGGACCAGAGCCAACCCAGCCAGTGGCAATTGTGCCCAGAAAATGCCGCGCCAGCCGGCCAGTGGAATCACAAGACCGCCCAGCGTCGGCCCGAGCGCGGTCCCCACGGCCGACACCGTGCCCAAAAGGCCCATGGCGCGGCCAATGCGCGCCGTGCCTGCCGTCTGTCGCATCAGGGCCATGGCCAAGGTCATCAGGAATGCGGCGCCGACGCCCTGCAGGCCCCGGGCAACTACCAGAAATTCGAGTGTGGGCGCCACTGCGCACAGCGCCGTCGCCGCCGCGAAGAGCGTGAGACCAAGGCGCAACATGGCGCGCAAACCAAAACGGTCGCCCACGCGCCCGGCCATCAGGACGGCCATGGTTAGGGTGGTCAGATAGACGACAACAACGGCTTGCACGGCGGCGAAGGGCGCGGCAAAGGCCGTGGCCAAGTTTGGCAGCGCAATGTTGGCAATGCTGGTCCCCAGGGAGGCCAGGAGCATGCAGAGCGCCAATGTCACTGTAACGATTGGGGGCGCTTGATGCTGTGAGGTGGCAGTCGTGTCGGGCGAATTCATTGGGGATCCTCTTGCGAAAATAGGGCTATCGGCACATGCTGCCACTTCAAGTTCACTTGAGGTCAAGCATGGAATTGCTCGATATCGGCGAGGTCTCCGCACGCAGTGGCGTGCAGCCGTCTGCTCTGCGCTATTATGAGGATGCGGGGCTGATCGCCTCCGTCCGGCGGCACGGATTGCGGCGGCAGTTTGCGCCTGAGGTGCTGCTGCAGCTCAAGCTGATTGCGATGGGCAAGACGGCGGGCTTTTCGCTGCACGAGATCGCCGGCATGTTTGGGCAGAGTGAGCTAAAGGAACTGCCGCGCGCGGTGCTGCGCGAGAGGGCCGATGCCATTGACCGGCAGATCGATGAGCTGACAGCGCTGCGCGATACGCTGCGCCACGTCGCCGATTGTGCGGCGCCATCGCATATGGAATGCCCGACGTTTCGGCGGCTCATTGATATGGCGGGAAGGCGCGGCGGCAAGCGGAGCAAGCCGGCGCTGTCATCGCGTCAGGATAGCAAACAGGGCGGATGAGGCGGGCATCGCTCCAGTCGTCGGGCGCGGACGCCCCGGGCCAACCTTGTCTGGGGCTACGAACCGAACGGACCCGGGAGCTTGGCAGTTCCGCAGGATTTATCGGTCGGCCCTGTGCCAGCCTGCTGCTATGCAAACGGAGTGGCGAGAAGGAATGACCGAAATGGCGCAATCAGCTTACGAGTCGCGGCTCGACAGGGCGCTCGAGCACATCCATGCCCATCTCGATGAGGACATCGGGTTCGAAACGCTGGCCGAGGTGGCGTGTCTGTCGCCCTACCACTGGCACCGGATCTATGTGGCGATGCGGGGCCAGACCATCACGGCGACAATCCGGCGGCTGCGGCTGGCACGGGCTGCGGAACGGCTGGCAAACTCCGACATGGCACTGGCGGCCATTGCGGCCCAGGCCCACTATGGCTCAGCTGATGCCTTTGCGCATGCCTTCCGGGAGGCCTATGGCCTGGCGCCAGCCGCTTATCGCGCCGAAGGATCGCATGCCGCCTTCAAGGCCGCGAACCGGGCGGGCGATGCCAAGGGCTTTCCAATCTATATCGAGACCCTGCCAGCAGTTCGCTGTGCGGCAATGGCGCATCAGGGCACCTATATCGAGATCGACCGCGCCATGGGGCAGTTGTTCGCCCAGCTTGGGGCGCAAGGCGCCCTGCCCGCCGCCCCGCAGATGATGGCGGCGTTTTTCGATGATCCCGACCTAGTGGCCAGTGATCGCCTGCAATCGCAGGCCCGTGTGCCGATCGGCGAGGCGGTTGGGTTGGTGCCGCCGCTGCTGGACAGTGTTCAGCGCGGCGGGCTCTATGCGCGGCTGCGCTATGTGGGGCCCTATGCCGACATGCGCGATGCCTATCGCTGGCTGTTCGGCGTCTGGCTGCCCGGCTCGGGCTATGCGGCTGACGATGCGCCCGTGCTCGAGGCCTATCGCAACGATCCGCGTGACACGCCGCCCTTGGCGCTGGTGACCGATATCCATCTGCCGCTGCGGGCAATGTGATGGAGAAGCTGACAGCAGCGCCGCCGGTTCCAGACACGGTCTCGCCGGCGTTTGCGGCAGTTTCAGCGCCAGTGCGCGATCACCTGCTGCGCATTCGCCAGCTGATCTTTGCCGTGGCCGATGCGACGCCGGGGGTCGGTGTGCTGACCGAAACGCTCAAATGGGGAGAACCGGCCTATCTGACCGCAGCCACCGGCAGTGGCAGCACCATAAGGCTGGGGGTACCAAAGGGCGAGGAACACACTGCGGCAGTGTTCTTCAACTGCCACACCAGCTTGGTGGACAGTTTTCGCGCGCAGTTTGCCGATACGTTTGCCTATCAAGGCAATCGGGCGATCCTGATCCCGACGGCAGAGCCCCTGCCGGAGACCGAACTGGCAATGTGCCTGGCCATGGCGCTGACCTATCATCAGCGGGCGAAAGGGTCGGGCAGCGACAGCGCCGCCCGCTGACTCGGCGCGGCGGGCTGGCGGGAAACGCCTAAACGCCCATGGCAGATTTGGTGGCGAAGGCGACAATGACCAGCGCGATTGCCGCGAGACCGACGAGGGCGGGCATGGACGGTTTTGGCGCCGGCACATCGCCGGTGCTTGCACCGGAGTGCCGGGCGGACAGATAGGCGGCAAGGACCAGGGCGGCGCCCAGAACCGTGCCGATCCACTCCAGCGTTGCCAGAACAGCGGACATGGGTTCGGGCGGCACGGGAAAAATGCGGCCGAGGTCGAGCAGATAGACGGCCACAAAGCCCAGTCCGGCCAGACTGACGAGGCCAGCGAGACGGCCTGTGCGAAACACCGCGTAGGCTAGAACAAGACTGCCCAGGCCCAGGACCGTCAGAAAGACGTTGAAAGCACCCAGGACTAATGGCGAGTAGGCACTGAAATCGCGGGTCTCGACGAAGCCGCCAGGCACCATGAGCGCTAGGTTGATGGCTGAAGCGACGAGCAAGGCGGTAACGGCCGTACGGGCAAAGCGCATAAGGTCAATCCTTCAGGAATGCGGGGGAAATGGATGGTGCGTCTGGCGGCGCCAACATGGCCATGAAGAGGCCAAGGACCTGCTGGTTGAGGGGTTGCGCCTGCGCTGCTTCCAGGTCGGCTCCATGGGTTGCAAACCACTGGTCCGCCGCGCGGATGGCCGCAAAGGACATGTCGACCAACAACGCCTGGGGCAGATCGGTGCGAATGGCGCCGACGCCCTGCCCGATCACGACCAGTCCGGAAAAGCCTCTCTCGAGGTCGGCGATCAGGTCAGCTATGGCCGCTTGGGCTGAAGCTTCGCGATAGATTCCACGCCCAAGTTCGGCCAGATCGTCGCGCTGCTGCAGCACTGTCGTCAGCCGCTCAAAAAAGCCAGCCATGTCGCTCCAGAAGGCTTGTGGCGAGGCCGAAGCATTTGGCTTCGCCTTCACCAATCCCGCCAGAACGGTCAGCGCCCGATCGATGACGGCCCGGTAGAGCTCACCCTTGTCAGCGAAGTAATAGTAGGCTTGGCCCTTGCTGATGCCGGCCCGTGCCAGAATGCCATTGAGCGAGGCGCCCTCGAAGCCGCGGGCGCGAAACTCTGCCTCGGCGATGTCCAGCCACGCGCTACGCTGCTCATCGGGAAGCTGGCGCAAGCGTTCGCGCGCCATATGTCGCTGATCCATGGTTGGTACACCGCGTGGTGGCAAGGTCATTCCGGTCTCTAGACCAGTGGTCTAAAGAAGTCCAACCCGAAATTGCCAGGGTCACTCCTGCGGCGGCTGCACGGCGGCACGCCCGACTTCTGTCAGCCCATAGATGCCCCTGCTTACCCGGGTGAACCAGCCATAAACGTTGCTCTGCAAAATGCTGGGAGCCCGAAGCACGACAGTTTTGAGCTGCTTTGGGCTTTGCGGGCCAGCCAGCAAGGCGGTGGCACAGACAATGCAATCCTGCCGGTAGGCCGTCATGATTGGCTTGCCGCGGCCACCACCGACCTGGGGGTCACCCACCCTGCGCTTGTGTTCATCGAGAAGACGCGAGCGGCGTTTGGCGTCGCGACGTGGCGTGGCAGCAAACGGCGCAACGATGACCGATACCTCGCCTGCCTCGGAAACGGCGATCGCGCCAAAGCCGAGACGACGGCACAGATTGCGAAAGCGCGCGTCGTGCTCGCGTCCCCTGCTGGTCTTGGAAGCACGGGCGGCCAGCCAGACCTCATCACAGAAGGCAGCGCGCTTGACGCCCTGCATGACCAGTTCGAGGTTGAAGGCCAGTTTCAGCTCGCAAACAATGACAACAGGCGGATCCCCGTCCTTAACGCCCACCAGATCGCAGTCATTGACCTCGCCTTTGACGACATAGCCGGCGCCTTCCAAGAAGGTCTTCAGCGGCAGGTAAAGGTCGGTCTCGGCCATGGCTCACGTCATCCGGGGAAAGGTGAACCCAGATTGTAGCCGAGTCTGTGAAGTGATGGGGTGAAGCGCCGTGGTCTGAAGGGACTATTGGCCAAGTATGGCGGGTGGGGAGGGATTCGAACCCCCGGGACGCTTCCGCGCCCGCCGGTTTTCAAGACCGGAGCAATCGACCACTCTGCCACCCACCCGACGGGTGAGCCTTTAGCGGCAGAGCGGCTGGCTGTCCAGACCTCAGGGGATGAGGATCACCGATCCGGTGGTCTGACGATTTTCGAGCGCGCGATGGGCATCGGCAGCCTCGGTCAACGGGAATGTCTTGTTGATCTCGACTGTAATGGCGCCGGAGGCGACAGCGTCGAAGAGCAGCTTTGCGCCAGCGAGAAGATCGCTGCGCTGATTGAGGTAATGCACGCCGGTCGGGCGGGTGACATAAAGCGAGCCCTTGCGTGACAGCAAGGTGATGTCAGGAATGGTCACCACCCCCGACGCATTGCCGAAGCTGACCATGAGTCCACGGGGCCGCAAGCAATCGAGCGACTTCTCGAATGTTGCCTTGCCCACGCCGTCATAGACGACGTCCACGCCTCTGCCGTTGGTGATCTCTCGGACGCGTGCGGCAAAGTCTTCGGTTGAGTAGTTGATGACGTGGTCGCAGCCATGTGCCCGCGCCAGCCTGGCCTTGTCCTCGCTACCAACCGTGCCAATCACTGTCGCGCCCAGGGCCTTTGCCCATTGTGTCGCGATCAGGCCGGTACCGCCTGCGGCCGCATGCCAGAGAATGGTCTCGCCAGCAGCCAGCGGCCAGGTCTTGAACAGCAGATAGTAGGCCGTCAGTCCCTTGAGCATGATGGCGGCTGCCGTCTGGTCATCAATCGCATCGGGGACCGGCACCATGCGCTCGGCTGCGGCGACGCGGTGGCTCGCGTAGGCGCCAACGTGCCCCTGGTACGCAACCCTGTCCCCCACCGAGATATGTTCAACCCCGTCGCCAACGGCCGTGACGACCCCGACCCCTTCATTGCCGGCCACAAAGGGCGTTGGCACGGGATAGAGACCCGAGCGCTGATAGGTATCGACGAAGTTGAGACCAATCGCCGACTGGCGCAACGCAACCTGCCCTGGGCCGGGCTGTGGCGGATCAATACCCTCCACGCGCAGGACCTCCGGGCCACCCGTATTGGCGACAACGACAGCGTAGGGAGCAAGCTGGCTCATCACTTTGGTGCCTTGGGCTTGCGCGGCGCCGACTTGGGTCGCGATTGGGCGCGCGCAGCCGGCGTCGAACGGTTGCTTGGGCGAGCAGCTGTGCCGACAGGCCGCGGTGCTGCAGCCTCGGCGGAGTTCGGCTGGCCGCTCCGGTTGAGCGCCGCAATAGCCTTGTCTGACGATACGGAGCCCGTATCGCCGGTGAACGGCGTGAAGTCCGTCCCGCCGGAATGGACGCCCGACAGGCGCTGCTTGCGCTGCTTTGCAAAGATGTTGATGGCCTCGACCAGCACCGAGAAGGCCATGGCAGCGTAGATGTAGCCCTTTTCGATGTGGAATCCGGTGCCATCGGCCACCAGGGTCACACCGATCAACAGCAGGAAGGCGAGAGCCAGCATCTTGGTGGTGGGATGGCGTGCAACAAAGCCGGCGATAGGGCCAGAGGCAACGAACATGACGCCAACAGCCACCAGCACGGCAGCGACCATGACCAGCACCTGATCGGCAGGCACCATGCCCACTGCGGTAATGATGGAATCGATGGAGAACACCATGTCGATGATCACGATCTGCACCAGGATCGCCTGCAGCGTTGCGCCGGTCACGTTGGCGGCGCTCACCTCGTGATGATCCTCGATGGCGGCATGCATTTCGTGCGTTGCCTTGTAGATCAGGAAACCGCCACCGGCGATCAGGATGATGTCCTTCCAGGAGAAATCATGGCCAAAGGCGGCAAAGACCGGGTCCTTGAGCTGGACAATCCAGCTGATCAGGAACAGCAGCACAATGCGGAACACCAGGGCCAGGCCAATACCGAGCTTGCGGGCAAACTCGGCCTGCTCTCGGGGCAGACGCGATACCAGCACGGAAATGAACACGATATTGTCGATCCCGAGCACGATCTCCATGACCGTCAGGGTGCCAAAAGCGATCCAAACATTCGGATCAGCCAACATCTCAAGCATCGCGAACTCCTCCACGCGGTAACGCGCCGCAAGTTGTAGTCTGCCCTTTGCCGCTGAGCCAGATAGCGGCCAAGAGTTTTCTCCAAACTGCGGCGTTGCGCAGCAGATTTGAACAGTTGATCGACTGGCTTAGCGCTTGGGCGCAGTGATACAACCGTTGCAGGCCACGAACCGAAGAGTCTGCAATGGAATCGTTTTCTCCGCTCCCGGCCGCGATCGGCGGGAGTTTGATTGGTCTGGCTGCGGCCGTGCTCTGGCTGGGCAATGGCCGAATCGCCGGCATATCTGGCATCTTCGGTCAGCTACTGCCGCCGGCGCAGACAGTCGTCTGGCGCGTGGTGTTCCTGCTGGCGCTGGTCGGCGCCGCCTTTGGGACCGCGCGGCTCTTCCCGGCCATTGGCATGGGCGGTGATGTGCCGGCGAGCCTGGTTGAAGCACCTGCCGCGTGGTCCATCCCCACACCAGCCTGGCTGGCCGTCGCTGGGCTGCTGACCGGTCTGGGCACCAAGATCGGCAACGGCTGCACCTCTGGGCACGGCGTGTGCGGCATTGCCCGGCTGTCGCGCCGGTCATTTGTGGCCGTAGGCGTCTTCTTCGGGGTCGCTATGCTCACAGTGTTTGTTACGGGAGTGGTGTGATGCCGCATCTGAGGGCCCCCTATATCGCGACGGCGGCAGCCAGCGGTGCCTTGTTCGGCGCCGGGCTTTATGTGTCTCAAATGGTCGATGCCCAAAAGGTGCTCCGCTTTCTCGACGTGTCCGCCATTCCGTCCGGCGGGTGGGATCCGAGCCTGGCCTTTGTCATCGTGCCAGCCATCCTTGTCATGTTCCTTGCCGTGCAATGGAGCAAGCGCCGGCAGGCGCCCTTGTTTGACAGCGTGTTCCATCAGCCGGAATACGACAAGGTCGACATGCGGCTGATCGGCGGGGCAGTCCTATTTGGCATGGGCTGGGGCATGGCCGGCATCTGCCCCGGACCGGCCATCGCGCTGATGGCGTTCGGGCCAGAAAACCTCGCCATTTTTATCATCACCATGCTGATCGGCTCCTATTCGGGCAGCATGCTCATTCCCAGCGGGCATGCGCGTCGACTGGCGGATGCCCGATGAGCGCCCCCGTCCAAGCCATCGTTGTGGGTGGTGGCCTCGCCGGCGTCGCGGCTGCCGTTGCCGTGGCCCGCACTGGCCTCGAAACCGTGCATCTGGCGCCAACCGCGCCGCCGGACCGGCGCACCTCGGCGCTGATGATGCCCAGCGTGAACTACTTGCTGTCAGCGGGCCTGATCGACGCGCCAGAAGCCCTGGGCCATGCGCTGAGCCAGATTCGCATCATCGACTCCACGCCGAGGCTGATCCGGGCGCCCGAAACGCTGTTTGATTCCCGGGATGCCGGTATCCCGGCATTCGGTTGGAATTTTGCCAACGGCCCGTTGCTGGAGAGTTTCCATGCCAGTGCAGCAGCGCTGCCCAATCTGACCGTCAGGCCGGTGGGCGCCAGCGCTGTGACGCGCGACGGCAACGACTGGGTGGTGCGCCAGAGCGACGGTGTGAGCCTGCGGGCGCCGCTCGTGGTTGGCGCCGACGGCAAGAAGTCGATGGTCCGCTCCGCGGCCGGATTGCGCGCGACAGAACGCCAGTTCGAGCAGTCCGCACTGGTCTGCGACCTCGACCTTGGCCGTTCCATCGGCAGCACCTCTATCGAGTTCCACTACCCAAAGGGACCGTTCACCCTGGTGCCTGCTGGCGGCAATCGCGCCAATCTGGTCTGGATCGATGACGCGAAAGTGCTGGCGGATGCCCAGGCAGAGGGCTCCGACGCGCTGCTTGCCCGTTTCGCGGAAAAGTCGCAGCGCCTGTTCGGATCCATTGCCCTGGTCAGCCCCACAGTCGTGTTCCCGCTCGGCGTCCTGAGCGTGGACCGTGCCGGAGCTGACGGCATCGTCCTCGCCGGCGAATCCTGCCACGCTTTCCCGCCCATCGGCGCCCAAGGGCTGAACCTTGGATTGCGCGATGTTGCCGACATCGCGCGCGCAATTGGTTCGGTCGACCGCAGCCGAGCCGACTGGGCCGTAGCGATCAGCACTGACTATGCGCGGCGGCGTGCCGCCGATCTTGCGCGGACTGGCGGCATGGTCGACACGCTGTTCCGCTCGCTGCTGGCCGACATGATTCCGGCCCAGGCGCTGCGGGCCGGCGGGCTTTGGGCACTCAAACTGACCCCGTTCCTGCGCAAGCAGGCCTTTGCCCTCGGCATGGGTCTCCGCTGACATCAAGACAAAGCAAATGGGGCGCGGTTTCCCGCGCCCCATTCAAAATCTCGTGTGATTGCCAAACCTGGCTTACTGGGCGGCCGGCGCGGGAGCGTCCGTGCCTGCCGCGGGAGCAGCAGCACCGTCGGCCGGCGGCGTTTCAAGCTGCTGGCGCAGCTGTTCGGCGCGATCCTGCAGAACCTGTTCCAGCGCATTCTCGCCCGAGGTTTCCTGGCGGAACTGGTCGAAGGTCAGGGCGGCGTCACCATCATAGGTCGCGGTGAAGCCGGCCAGGCTGATCTCGATGGTCAGGTCCTGATTCTGGCGATTCTTGGCGGTGAGCTTGAGCGTGCTGCCCTTCTTGAGCGAGTTCACATACTGCTCGTTGATCACCAGCTGCGTCGCGCAGGAGGTGGGGTCGCACAGCATATAGGGCACCCGGATCGGCTTGGCGCCATCGATCTGCCAGGTCAGGCCAAACGGCAGCAGCACGCCAAGCGGCACGGCCGCAACAGCCAGCAGGCGGCTTTCCTGGCCCGGATCGTCGCGCAGCAGGAACGAGCCGAGGAACTGGCCATTGGCCAGGATCACCTGGCGCATGATGCAGGCCTTCTGGCCATCGGGCAACGGGTCACAGACCTTGAGCCAGTTGGTCGAGGGCGAACCGGCGCCAGGGGCAGCATCAGCTGCCGGCGCTGCGGCGGCGTCGGCCGCAGGCGCAGTCTCGGCGGCCGGCGCAGCCGGAGCGGCATCCTGGGCAAAGACAGACAGCGGGGACAGCATGAGCGCGGCCACCGCAAATCCGGCGACGAGGGGTTTCCTGATGTTCATAGAATTTCCTTGGCTTCCTTGGCGGTCCCGGTGACAGACGCCACCTCGATAACTGAACTGCCCTTCAAGTGCTGAAATCGGGCAATACCATGACCAACACCCCTTGCCAAAGCATTATGGCAAGACAGGGTTTATCGGCGCGGCTCATGACGGATTTTCCGCCAGCTTGGCCATCCGCGACAATATGGCAGCCGCGCCCTTGAGGCGATCTGTCGGCGTGGGCCAGTTTCGCGCGAACACCAGTTTTTGATCCGGCTTGATGCGAACCTGGCTGGCCGGGTCACCCACCATGCGGACAAGACCGGCCGGATTGGGAAATTCGTTGTTGCGCAAAGTGATGACGGCACCCTTGGGGCCGGCATCCACCTTTTCCACATTGGCCTGACGGCACAGCGCCTTGACCAGAATCACCTTGAGCAGGGATTCGACTTCCTCGGGCAGCGGGCCGAAGCGGTCGATCAGCTCGGCGCCGGCGGCGTCGATATCGCGGATATCGGTGAGATCACCCAGGCGCCGATAGAGCTGCATGCGGAGCTGCAGGTCGGGAATATAGTGCTCGGGAATCATCACCGGCATGCCCAGCGAGATCTGCGGGCTCCACTCGTTCTTGTCCTCATAGTCGGCATCGCCGTTCTTGAGGTTGGCCACTGCCTCTTCCAGCATGGCCTGATAGAGCTCGTAGCCGACTTCGCGGATATGGCCGGACTGTTCGTCGCCCAGCAGGTTCCCTGCCCCGCGAATGTCGAGGTCATGGCTGGCCAGCTGGAAGCCGGCGCCCAGGCTTTCCAGCGATTGCAGCACGCCGAGGCGCCGCTCGGCGGTGTCGGTGAGTTTGCGATCGGGCGGCACGGTGAACAGCGCATAGGCGCGCGCCTTGGCCCGGCCAATGCGGCCGCGGATCTGGTAGAGCTGCGCCAGGCCGAAATGGTCGGCGCGATGCACGATCAGCGTATTGGCATTGGGGATATCGAGGCCCGATTCGACGATGGTGGTGGCCACCAGCACGTCGAACTTGTTGTCGTAAAAGGCATTCATGATGTCGTCGAGCTCGCCCGGCGCCATCTGACCATTGGCCACGACGTAGGAGACTTCCGGCACGTGCTCCTTGAGGAATTCGGCGATCTCGACCTGGTCCTTGATGCGCGGCACGACATAAAAGCTCTGGCCACCGCGATATTTCTCGCGCAGCAGCGCCTCGCGCACCGAGAGCGCGTCAAAGGGCGAGATGAAGGTGCGGATGGCGAGACGATCGACCGGCGGGGTCGCCAGCAGGCTGAGGTCGCGCACGCCGGTGAGCGCCAGCTGCAGTGTGCGCGGAATGGGCGTGGCTGTCAGGGTCAGCACATGCACATTGGCCTTGAGCTCCTTGAGACGCTCCTTGTGGCCGACGCCGAAGTGCTGCTCCTCGTCGATGATCAGCAGGCCCAGGTCGCGGAACTTGATGGTCTTGCTTAAGAGGGCATGTGTGCCCACCACGATGTCGACCTGACCATCGGCCAGACCTTCCTTGGTGGCCTTGAGCTCGGCGGCGCCGACCATGCGCGAGGCCTGGCGCACGCGCACCGGCAGGCCGGCAAAGCGCTCGCTGAAGGTCTTGAAATGCTGCCGTGACAACAGCGTCGTCGGCACGACGACTGCAACCTGCTTGCCGCTGAGCGCCACGGCAAAGGCGGCGCGCAGCGCCACTTCGGTCTTGCCGAAGCCGACGTCGCCGCACACCAGGCGATCCATGACGCGGCCGGAGGTGACATCGTCGAACACCGCCGAAATGGCAGCGAGCTGGTCCTCGGTTTCCTCATAGGGGAAACGGGCAGCGAATTCGTCATAGGCGCCGGGGCTGATCTCGATGACATCGGCCTTAGTGAGCAAGCGCGCGGCAGCGATCTTGATGAGCTGCTCGGCCATCTCGCGGATGCGCTGCTTGAGCTTGCCCTTCTTGGCCTGCCAGGCGACGCCGCCCAGCTTGTCGAGCGTGACATTGCCCTCGTCGGCGCCATAGCGCGTGAGCAGTTCGATGTTTTCGACCGGCAGGTAGAGCTTGGTGTCGCCGCCATATTCGAGCTCGACGCATTCATGCGGCGCACCGCCGGCCTCGATGACCTTGAGGCCGATGAATCGGCCGATGCCGTGGTCGACATGCACCACCAGATCGCCGGCGGCCAGGCTCGCGGCCTCGGTCAGCGCGTCGCTGGCCTTCTTCTTGCGCTGCGGGCGGAGGATGCGTTCACCCAGAATATCCTGCTCGGAGAGGACCAGCAGGTCCTTGGTCTCGAAGCCCGATTCCAGCGGCAAAACGACCAGCGAGGTGGTGGCCGCACTGGTGGTTTCGGCATCGCGCCAGTTTTCCGCCAGGCGCGGATTGGTCAGGCCGTGGTCCTTGAGGACCTGGACCATGCGGTCGCGCGTGCCGGTGCTCCAGCAAGCCACGACGGCGCGGCGGCCCTTCTGGCGCTCGGCCAGGAGGCGATCAACGACGGACTGGAAGAGATTGGTGTCGGTGGCCTGGCGTTCGGCGGCAAAGCTGGGGGCGATGTGTCCACCAGCATCGTCGGCGGCCTTGGTGCCGGGCGCCATGAACTGGCTGAGCTGGACCACCGAGGCGCCAGCCAACGCGTAGGGGTGCTGGTCGACGGCATAAAGCAGTTCGGGCTTGATTGGCTTATAGGGCGCGCCGGTGCCCGCCACTGTCGGCGTCAGTCGCGCTGCTTCGCGGGCCTCGTAATAGTCACGGACCTGGGTAGCGCGGTCGGCATAGGCCTCGATGGCCTGCTCGTCGAAAACAAACGGGGCGTCACCTACATAGTCGGCCAGGGTGTCGAGATGCTCGTAGAAGAACGGCAGCCAATGCTCGGTACCCGAATAGCGCGAGCCACCGCTGACCGAGGCATAGAGCGTGTCGTCGACCGTGTTGCCCCCAAAGGCCGCGGTATAGTTCTGGCGGAAGCGGCGAATGGTGGTTTCGGTGAGCACCACTTCGCTCATTGGCGTCAGGTCGATACGCTTGAGCGTGCCGGTGGTGCGCTGGCTGTCGGGATCGAAAGTGCGGATCGATTCCAGCGTGCTGCCAAAGAAGTCAAAGCGCAGCGGCGATTCGGCGCTGGCGGGGAAAAGGTCGACGAGGCCACCGCGGACGGCAAACTCGCCGCTTTCGCGCACCGTCGGCACGCGCAGATAGCCATTATTGGCCGCCCAGGCGATCAGCTTTTCGCTATCCACCATGCGGCCGGAGATGGCCGAGAACGACATCTGCTCCACAACATCGCGCGGCGGCACCTTCTGGATCAGTGCGTTGACGGCGGTGAGCACCACGGCACCCTTGGCGCCGCTGGTGAGCGCCGCCAGTGTGTTCATGCGCGCGGCAATGGTCACATTGTTGGGCGAGACACGGTCATAGGGCAGACAGTCCCAGGCCGGCAGAGTGAGGATTGTATGGCCAGGCAGCATGGCGCCGAGCACTTCGGCCATGCGCTGCAGCCGACGACCATCACGGGCGACAAAGACCAGGCTGGCCGCATCCTCGGGGGCAGCGTTGATACGTTGCTCGATCAGCCTGGCCAGCACCATGGGCTGCATGCCATCGGGGACATTGGCAATGGTGCGCGCCGGGCGCAGGGGCGTAGCGTCGTTCATTTGGCCAGCCGGGCGTGGTGGTCAGCGATGACGAGGTCGAGGAACTCGCGGTCGATATGGTCGGGCGGCGTCTCCTGCCCCATGACCCATTTGAGCAGCGGCGGATCTTCCTCGCTCATCAGCGCCTCGAGCCTGTCGAGCTGGGCGGCATCCATGGCCTCGGTATGGGCATCGGCATAGGGGCCGAGCACGAGGTCCATCTCGCGGGTTCCCCGATGCCAGGCGCGGTAGCGCAGCTTCTTGCGGCGCATGGAAATGTCTTCACCGGCACTCATTTGATGCGCCATGATCCCGAATTTGTTCCCGATTTGGTCACTCTCATACGCGGATTGGAGCGCCTTGTCAGCCCTTGGCGGCTTGACCACGATCATGTCGTCACTTGCTGGAGACACTAGACTGCCGGGACGAATGCGAGGAGGCCATGACCATGTCGATTCCCCAGAACAAGGCCGAGCTGCTGACGGCGATCACCGATTCCTATCGCAAGCTGGCGCCGGAGTTGGCCAGCGTTCCCGCCGAGCGCACGGACGAAGCGAGCCTAGAGGGCCACAGCAAGGGCACGCTGATGAGCGTGCATGATCTGGCCGCCTACCTGCTGGGCTGGGGCGAACTGGTGCTCAAGTGGCATGCCGGTCGGGCAGCGGGCCAGGCTGTCGACTTTCCCGAGACGGGCTTTAAGTGGAACGAACTCGGCCAGCTGGCGGCGAAACTCTATCGCGACTACGCCGAGTTACCCTATCCCGAACTGCTGGCGCGGCTGGACGCGACCAAGACCGCGCTGGTGGCGCTGGTCGAGAGCGAGAGCGACGCCGCGCTTTATGGCGCGCCCTGGTATGAGACATGGACGCTTGGCCGGATGGTGCAGTTCAATACCGCCTCGCCCTATGCCAATGCCCGCGCCCGCCTGCGCAAATGGAAGAAGCAACAGGGTCTCGACTGATCGGGCCGACGGCGCCTGGCGCCGCCATGGCATGCCTTCAAACGCCCGGCGCGGGGCTGTAGCCTCCGGACAAGGAGAATCATCACCCCGTGTCCCGCCCGGAAGCCATTTCGCCGCTGTTTCGCTCGCTGCGCTCGATCAAGGGTGTCGGCGACAAGCTGGCTGCGCTGCTGACGCGGTTCTTTGGCGCGCCAGAGGGCCAGGACGCTATCGCCTTGGATATATTGATGCATATGCCGTCCGGCGTGGTGGATCGGCGGCGGCAGGTGGGCATCGCCGAGGCCTATCTCAACCAGATCGTGACATTGAAGCTGCATGTCGACCGGCACCAGCCGCCGCCGCGGGGCAAGGAGCATATTCCCCATCGGGTGTTCGCCCATGACGAGACGGGCGATGTGCAACTGGTGTTTTTCCGCGCCCAGGGCGGCTGGGTGGAGCGGGCATTGCCTATTGGCGAAGATCGCTATGTCTCTGGCACGATTGGCTTTTTCAATGGCGAAAAGCAGATCACGCACCCGGACTATATCGTCGAGCCGGAGAAGTTTGCGAGCCTGCCGCTGGTGGAACCGGTCTATCCGCTGACGCAGGGGCTGAGTTCGAAGGCGCTGGCCAAGCTGGTGCGGCAAGTCGTTGATAGTGTTCCGGATTTACCCGAATGGATCGATGCCGGAACGCTCCGGCAGCGGCAATGGCCGAGCTTTGCCGCCGCCATGCGCATGGTGCATCTGCCGGATGCGCCGGGCGAGGCGGAACTGTGGGCCCCTGCCCGGCAAAGGCTTGCCTATGATGAATATTTTGCCGGTCAGCTGACGCTGCAACTGATCCGCTCGACCATGGTGGCGGACCGTGGCATCGCGCGGGTTTTTTCGGGCCAAATCACCGAAAAGGTCAGCAAGGTGTTACCCTTTTCATTGACACAAGGGCAGCTTGCCGCGGTCGACGAAATCCGCGCCGATCTCGCCTCGCCCGACCGCATGTCGCGCCTGCTGCAGGGCGATGTTGGCGCGGGCAAGACGGTGGTTGCGCTGATGGCCATGGCGGCCATGGCCGAGAGCGGTGCGCAATCGGCATTGATGGCGCCGACCGAACTTTTGGCGGCGCAGCACTACAAGACGCTCAAGCCGCTGTGTGACCTCGCGGGGCTGGGCTGCGAACTTTTGACCGGCAAGATGCCGGCGGCGGAGCGGCGGGCCAAGCTAGCCGGCATTGCTAGCGGGGCGACGACCATTGTGGTGGGCACGCATGCGCTGTTCCAGTCCGGCGTCGCATTCCAAAATCTGGGCCTGACGGTGGTGGACGAGCAGCATCGCTTCGGCGTGCACCAGCGACTGGCGCTGTCGGACAAGGGCAAGCATACGGATCTGTTGGTGATGACGGCCACGCCCATTCCGCGCACGCTGGTGCTGACCCATTTTGGCGACATGGCGGTGAGCATCCTGCGCGAAAAGCCCAAGGGGCGGCAGCCGATCGATACGGCGGTGCTGTCGATCGGCGAGTATGACCGGGTGGTGGCGCGGCTCAAGGCTAGGCTCGATGATGGCGCCCAGGCCTTCTGGGTGTGCCCCCTGGTGGAAGAGAGCGAGCATCTCGACGTGGTGGCCGCCGAGGATCGCTATGCCGAACTGGCAAAAGTGTTCGGCGACCAGGTGGCGCTGGTGCATGGGCGGATGAGCGCGGCGGCCAAGCAGGCGGTGATGGGCCGCTTTGCCGCCAATGAGGTGAAGCTGCTGGTGGCGACGACAGTGATCGAGGTGGGCGTGGACGTGCCCAATGCCTCTATCATGATCATCGAACATGCCGAGCGCTTCGGCCTGGCGCAGCTGCACCAGTTGCGCGGGCGCGTGGGCCGTGGCTCGGCCCGCTCGTCGTGTCTGTTGCTCTACAAGGGTAATCTCAGCCAGACGGCGCAGGCGCGGCTCGACACCATCAAGTCCACCGAAGACGGCTTCGAGATCGCCGAACGCGACCTGGAGCTGCGCGGCCAGGGCGACGTGCTGGGCACGCGGCAATCCGGCATGCCCGGCTATCGCCTCGCCGTGCCCGATGTGCACCGGCACCTGCTCGACTTCGCCCATGACGACGTCAAGGCCCTGCTGACCCGTAACCCCGGCCTGACCGGTGAGGATGGCGAAGCGGCGCGGACGGCGCTCTATCTGTTCCGCAAGGACCTCGCCATTCCGCTGATCCGGGCAGGATAGGGGGATTTGGGATTGGCGGCTGGGGATGGCGTCGGGTTGCGGACTAGCAGGTTTTGGTGTGCATTTGAGCTAAACAGCCACCCTTACTCGGCTAAGGCTTTTCCCAGGTTTGGTCGTCGTGTCGATGAAAGTACTCCGACCACTGCATTAAGGACGCAGACGCTTCGGTGAAGCTATTGATGTCGAGCGACGCAAAGCTAAAGCAGAAGGCCCCAAGGCGCCATAACGTTCGAGGCAGTTCTACGAAATGCAAGATGTGCGGCGTAGCACCTCAATTTTGGCAAGGTGGCCGCTAGCGCTCCCTGCTGCAACCCCACATAGGTGGCAGCGGGACCGTATAGACTTAGGCCTCTGGCCGCTTAACCTTCGGGCCGGTTCATCACTCGCGTCATCACGGCCCTATGCGACTTCTTTGAAGTCGACGCCTGATTCCTGCAGCTTGGTGAGAAACCGTTGGACGTTAGCAAAGCCCTTTGAATCGCGGGTTAACGTGAATCTGACACGTTCTCTTGCACGTGATAGGGCAACGAAGAAGACGTTGACGTCATCGGCGTTTTTCCAGAAAGCGTCGTCGTTGAACTCCACGAAGATCACCGTGTGATACTCAAGGCCTTTGGACTTGTGGATCGTCATAATCTTCACGGCATCCCGGCCTTCGAGGTTGCCTATCAGTGTCCGCCAATCTGGCGCATCCTTAGCACTCTCGTTGTAGAATGCTGCGCAGGCTTCGATCACCGACGCCAAATATGCGCGATTTCGGTAATCCGCATACACCCTAGTCAACCTCTCGCGGCGATCTTCAGGGAAAGCCGCCGAAATCAACTGCGCAATGTCGAAGTCGGTAGGTGCCTTGTCCTTTGTCACCTTAATCGTGAAGTCGACCAACTCCTGCACTAAGCGAAGGCTTCGGGTTGCACCTCTATCGGTGGCAAGGTCTAGGCCCTCAACGCTGGCGATTGTATCGCGGCATACCTGGAAAGGGCTACCATCCCTGACCCCATGGGCCATCTTGAACAGCGCAGTAAGGAAGAGGAACACAGGATCTTTTACGATGTCCTGAATGACAAGCGGGCCGATTTGCCTTGCTTCGTTTCGAAGCCGAAGTCCCTTTGCAACAAAGTGCGATAGCAATCGATCCTCCAGCTGGTTTGCGTAGAGGCGAGTAAGGATCACGAAGTCATGGGGCCGAAGCTCTGGGTTTTCCTCGAGTGAGGCCTTGATGAAATTTGCAATACCGACGCCCTCGGCATCACGTGTCTTGAAAACCCAACCTTCAAGGGCATCGTACGGTGGATCGTCTTTCCGGGCGCTTTCAGTAGGGACAGCCGGCTCGTCGGTAAGCAAGCTCGAAAGGTCGTTGATTAGGCCGACGATCTTGGAGTTGGAGCGATAGTTAAATAGCAGTTTGCGGTTCTCAGCACCGAAATCTTCCCCGAAGGTACTGAAGATATCAGGCAAAGCCCCAGCCCAGCCCATAATCGCCTGGTTTGTGTCACCAACCGCCGTCAGAACAGCGGGTGTCTCTTTGAAGATGCGGCAGATGAGGTCGTATTGTTGTCTTGTTACGTCCTGGAACTCATCCAAGAACACATGCGTGTAAGTGCCTGCAATAGCTTTTTGCACCAAGGGTTGCGTTTGCACGATATGCATCGCCAGAAGCATCATCATATCGAAACTGATTTGCGACGGTTCATGCGCGAGAGTGGCCTTCCACCAAAGGTGCCGCAGCCTGTCGCGTGATGTTAGCTCGACGGCGTCGAAGTCAGGGACACCACCTTGCACAAAGGTGCCAAACTGAGCAGGCGTGAATCCGCGGATATCTGGATAATCCCCCGCGTGTTCGGCCTGAAACTCTGCCCAGAAATCGCGATTGGGAAAGATGATTTTATAGTCGGGAGAGGGACGTAAGGCCTCTGGCAACGCCTCCCTGAATTGGTCGAGCGTTCGCTTCGCAAAAGCATGCAACGTTAGCGATTCAAATCGCCGCGCCTCTTGCGCATCGCATCTCAATGCAACACGGTCCTGTAGATTGCGTGCAGCGTCTGCCTTAAATGCCACCGCCAGAATCCGCTTGGGATTAGGGCAAAGACCGGTGTTCAGAAGATACGTAGCGCGCTGAGCGAGAAGCTCCGTTTTTCCGGCACCAGGCCCAGCTAAGACCGACATAGATGAAGTCGATTTTACGACCTCAAGCGCCGTACCTTCGATCACTATTCCAGGTGTTGGTTTCCAGTCCTCCGGCTTCGCAAACATTTAGGGTGTCACCTTCACTGCGGGTTTTTGCGCGATGAGATGGCCTGCGCGCTCGATCAGTGCCTTCAAAGGTTCCGGGCACCCTGCAGACAGCTGCGCTTTTGTTAAGTTTCCAAATGCCTCCAAATGAGATCCAGGCTTGGACGACGATTTGAAGAGCGACTTGTAGCTCCAAAGCTCCTGGTCTGTGTAGTTCACCGCAACAGGTTTTAGCTCTGCATTTCCTTTGCCATGCTCGCCAAATACCGATGCAGCCAGCTTCACCTTATCTGCCGCCGGGTCCAGTGGCGTTGTGACATAGGCCGCTGGAAACGCGGTCATCATCATCATGTCGAGATCTAGTGGTGAAGAGTAGAAGATGTCCTTGTGACGTAGCCACTTCACCCACCCGTCAAAGTTTGCGGGCGACAACCCAGCATTGTCCGGTATGTCGGCTGTCGTTGCTGCTCTAAAAGTTGGGGGAGTGGTGGGGGGCGTCACGGGGATTTGTGGAATGTGGGCCGCCCCGAGATCTGAGAGCCATGTCACAGCGTTTTTGATCCGTCCGGTCCCTCCGTTGTGTCGACCCAAGTCGAAATCGATCAGCGTGATGTGCGGGATCTGAAGACCGTTTAGGAGGCGCCAGAGATGCTGTGCATGCCGTCCTCCAATCGACACATAGGCGATGAAGGAAGGGTCTAGGCTGGTCCCAAGCGCTTCCGCGATCTTGGGGATCACTATGCGCTCCGTGTCGCCCTCACCAATAATTACCAGCCTGGCAAAGTATATTTCAGGGTTCGCAAGAATGACTTGCTGCACGAATTTGTCTGCAGCAGCGTCTGCTTTAGGAAGCGGTAGCGGCAGAACGGATGTCTTAAGGGTGACCGGGCAGATCCGGAAATAGAGCACGAGCTTTGGATCAACGCGTGAAAGGATGCTCGTTGCGTGACTGGTGACAATGGATTGCGCTGCCCCACTGGCATTTAGCGTCTCAAGCAGGGCCATTAAGCGCGGCAGGTAGAATGGAGAGAGATGGTTCTCTGGCTCTTCCAGCGCGAAGATTGTCAGCGCCGGGTAAGTGAAATCGGCTGCCTTAAACCCCTTAACCGAGCCGGGCAGCGTCTTCTGCATATCCCAGATCAGGTTGTGCAGTGTGGCCGATAGGGCGAAGTAGAGCAAGGACATCTGTCCTTCGCTCAGTTCTCCGAGCTGGCGGATGCCGCCGCCTGGAGCTTTATCAAACTTGAGTGTCAGCTCCCGGATGAGCTTTTCAAACTCAACCGCCACCACACTCAATGCCGGTTCGGCATCGTAGTGGCCATCATGGAGCTTCGACCAAAACCCTCTCAAAGTTGTGGTGATCGCAGTGACCGCATCCGTTGCATTGAGGTTTGCCTCCAGATCCTGTGCAAACTGTTGCGACTTTATCCTCGTCGCAGGATCCCAGTCAGCTGAGTACTCAAGGCGCTGAAGCACGTTTTTTAACGCATGCTGGCTAACACCACGGGAATCCCGATGCGCCGGGATGTAGACCACTTCCGCGTATTGTGTTGGACGGGAGAGCCGGGTCTTCCGCTCATCGTCCGGTCCAAACGGGACCTCGTCGGTCGTCTTAACTGAGTAGTAGACGACCTCGACGTTGTCTTCGACAGACTCTGACTTTTGATACAGCGCCTCCAGACGGATGCGCACCTTCACAGAGGCATCCGCTGCGTCAAAAAAAAGATCGTTGAAGACCGGGGAAACATCAGCCGTAGTTTCGAAGCCGAAGATCGCATCAATTGCGACCTCGCGTTTGTCCAGGGTAATCGCACTCTCGCCCGGACCGAAGTGGATATCGGACCGGCGAATTTGACGATCAGCTGGTGTCGCCGAAAAAAGCCGTTTCAGAGCTTCGAGTGCCGCGGTCTTCCCGGCACCATTCGTTCCGACGAAGGCGTTAGTTCCAGGCTTGAAGCGGATCGTCACCGGTGTATCGCCGAAGCAGCGAAAATTCCGAATGGAAAGTGACTCTAGATACATCAACGCCCCCGGCCGATTTCATCAAATTGGTAACTTCAAATGGTGCAGACAGTGCTAAATTCGCTGTGCCTGTGAAAGAAGGCGCCGTGATCAGCGACCTACTCAGCAAGTACGGATCGACTTTTACAAATAGAGATATGTTGGCCCAGGTGGCGGTGCAGGATCGCAGGGCGCGATCTTTCTGCTAAAGATCACTTTTCTGCATCTCTGCCGCAACGGCAATGCACATTCTCCGTTCAGCTACAATGGCAGCTCTCGAGCTTTAAGCCACGGCCCCCGAATAGCTGGAACTGGGTTGAAAGCGGCTGCAATAATCCGCAACCGCCGTCCGCGCCCCGCCCTATTCCACCGTCACCGATTTCGCGAGATTGCGCGGCTGGTCGACGTCGGTGCCCATGAAGACGGCTGTGTGGTAGGCGAGGAGTTGGACCGGGATTGTCGCCAGGATCGGGGCGACGAAGCTTGAGACGTGTGGGATCTCGATGATGTCGGCGACGCCGTGGCCGACGGTTTTGGCGCCTTCGGCATCGGTGATCAGGATGATCTTGCCGCCGCGGGCGGCGACTTCCTGCATGTTGCTCAGGGTCTTGTCGACGAGTTCGTCGGAGGGGGCGACGACGATGACCGGCATGGCTTCATCCACCAGGGCGATGGGGCCGTGCTTGAGTTCGCCGGCGGCATAGCCTTCGGCGTGGATATAGCTGATTTCCTTGAGCTTGAGCGCGCCTTCCATGGCGATGGGGAACATGGGGCCACGGCCGAGATAAAGCACGTCCTTGGCCTTGGAGAGGCGCTTGGCGATGTCGATGATCTGGCCTTCGGTGGCCAGGGCCTCGGACACGGCGGTGGGCAGGCTGATGAGCGCGCGAACCAGTTCGGCCTCGCGGGCGGCATCGATGACGCCACGGGCGCGACCGGCCGCCACGGCAAGGCTCGCCAAAGCGGTGAGCTGGGCGGTGAGCGCCTTGGTGGAGGCGACGCCGATCTCGGGGCCGCAAAGGATGGGGAAGACCACATCGGATTCGCGGGCGATGGTGGATTCCTGGGTGTTGACCAGGCTCGCCACATGCTGGCCCTGGCTGGCGCAATAGCGCAGCGCGGCCAGCGTGTCGGCCGTTTCGCCGGACTGGGAGATGAAGAGCGACAGGCCGCCCTTTTCCAGCGGCGGCTCGCGATAGCGGAACTCGGAGGCCACATCGATGTCCACCGGCAGGCGGGCATATTTCTCGAACCAGTATTTGGCGACGGCGCCGGCAAAGTAAGCCGTGCCGCAGGCACTGATGGTGAGGCGCGTCAGATCGGCAAAGTTGAAGGGCAGCGTCTCGCGCAGGGCGACGCGCTCGGCGCCCATGTCCACATAGTGGCTGAGCGTGTGCGAGATGGTCTCGGGCTGCTCGTAGATTTCCTTGGCCATGAAATGGCGGTGATTGCCCTTGTCGACCATGAGCGCGGAGGCCTGGGAGACGAGCTTTTCGCGCTCGACAATGGCATCCTTGCCATCGCGGATGGTGACGCCCTCATGGGTGATCACCGCCCAGTCGCCATCCTCGAGATAGCTCAGGCGCGAGGTGAAGGGCGAGAGCGCCATGGCGTCTGAGCCGAGGTACATTTCGGATGTGCCATAGCCGATAGCCAGCGGCGCACCGTGGCGCGCGGCGATCAGCAGGCCCTCGTGGCCCTTGAAGAGGAAGGCCAGGGCAAAGGCGCCGCGCAGATGCTTGAGCGTGCGCGAGACGGCCAGCTCGGGCTCGGCGCCATTGGCCAGTTCGCGGGTGACCCAGAGCGCCACGGATTCGGTGTCGGTCTGCGTCTTGGGCAGGTAGCCGTCCCTGGCGAGGTCGGCCAGCATGTCGCGGTAGTTCTCGATGATGCCATTGTGCACCACGGCGACGCGATCGGTGGCATGGGGATGGGCATTGAGTTCTGTGGGGGCGCCATGGGTGGCCCAGCGGGTGTGGCCGATGCCGATGCGGCCGGCCAGCGGCTCAAAGCTCAGCTTCTGGGCCAGATTGCCCAGCTTGCCTTCGGCGCGGCGGCGAGTGATGTCGCCGCCTTCGAGCGTCGCCACACCCGCGCTGTCATAGCCACGATATTCGAGGCGCTTGAGCGCATCGACCAGACGGGTGGCAACCGGTTCACTGCCAACAATGCCGACAATACCGCACATGACTATTTCCCCTTGGCTGCTTTTTTGGCGAGGGCCTTTGCGCGCAGCTTGGGCGCATAGCCTGGCTTGTTTTCCTGGCGGGCACGGCCCAGCGCCAGCGCATCGGCCGGCACGTCCTCTGTAATCACGCTGCCCGACGCCGTATAGGCCCCGTCGCCGATGGTGACCGGCGCGACCAGAGAGGCGTTGGAGCCGATGAAGACATTGTCGCCGATGATGGTCTTGTCCTTGTTCACGCCATCATAGTTACAGGTGATGGTGCCTGCGCCGATATTGGTCTTTTCACCGATTTCCGCGTCGCCGAGATAGCTCAGGTGACCGGCCTTGGTGCCCGCGCCGATGCGGGATTTCTTGACCTCGACGAAATTGCCCAGGTGCACATCGGGGCCGATGTCGGCGCCGCCGCGGATGCGGGCGAAGGGACCGATGGAGGCGCCCTCCCCGATCACGGCATCTTCGATGTCGCAGAAGGCGCGGATTTCGACATTGTCGCCGATTTTGACGCCAGGGCCAAAGACCACATTGGGGAAGATGGTGACGTCGCGGCCGATCTCTGTGTCCCAGGAGAACCAGACGCTGGCGGGATCACGCAGGGTGACGCCAGCCTTCATGAAATCGTTGCGGCGCAGCTCCTGGAAGGTCGCTTCGGCCTGGGCCAGCCTGGAGCGATCATCGACGCCGACCACTTCGGCGGGATCGGCTTCGACAAACTCGACGCGGCGGCCATCGGCATTGGCCAGTTCGACGGCGTCGGTGAGATAATATTCGCCCTTGGCATTGGCATTGCCGATGCGGTCGATGACGGCGCGCAGCGCATCGGCCCGAAAGCCCATGATGCCGGAATTGCACAGATTGATGCGGCGTTCTTCGTCAGACGCGTCCTTGTGCTCGCGGATGGCGAGCAGGCGGCCGTTTTCGGTGAGGAGGCGCCCCAGATTGGTCGGGTCTTCGGGGCGATAGGCGACCACGACGATATCGGCGCCGGCGTCGAGGCGCGTACCGATTTCGGTGAGCGTGGCCGGAGAGACCAGGGGATTGTCGGCATAGAGCACGATGACATTGCCCTTGGCGTTTGCATAGGCGGCGGCGGCCTGGCGCACGGCGTGGCCGGTGCCCAGACGCTCGGCCTGGACGGCCACCATGGCGTCGGGGGCCGTGGCCATCACGGAAGCCTGCACCTGTTCACCCGCGGCGCCGACCACCAGAGCGATCGACGTGGAGCCTGCAGCCCTGGCGGTGCGCAGCACATGGCCGACCATGGGAAGACCGCCCACCGGATGCAGCACCTTGGGCATAGCCGAGCGCATGCGGGTGCCTTCGCCCGCAGCAAGGATGATGGACAGCAGTTCGGTCATTGATGGTCCCCGAGACGCAACGTGTTGTTCACGCGCATTTTCACAGTTTTATGGCATGCAAGAGTTGGCGAACACCTAATGCCTGCCCCATGGTTATTGTCGAGCGCAATAGCTGATTCGACTGCGCCATCGGGGTTTTTTGACATTGGCCAAGGCATCGGAACAGTTCCGCCAGTCGGACGTGACCACCTGGGGCATCGTGGCCCTGGTTCTGGGCGGTATTGCGGTGCTGGGCGCCAATGTGTCGGCCATCGTGCCTTCCACCATCCTGGGCGGCCTGCACAAGACCCGTATCGAAGGCGCGTCCGTCGACCAGTTGCGGCGCCAGGTCGCCGACCTGCGTGACCAGACCAACCAGTTGCGGCGGGAGAATGGCGTGCTGGCCACGCGCTTTGCGCTGGCCGAGCAGCAGGGCAACCAGGTGGTGCAGCGCGTCGGCGCGCTTGAAGTGAGCCTGCCGCGCATCCTGGAAAGCACGGCCAGCGGCCAGCGCATTGACCGATCATCGATGACGGCGTCAATCGGGCAAGCGCTTGTCTATGACGCCGACGGCGGTTCGGTGAAGATTACCCGCGAGCCGATGCCGGAACTGGCGGCTGCGTCGCCGGCGCCGGTGGAAACCGAGCAGCCGTTGCCCGAGCCTGTCGCGCCGGTCGCCGTTGCGGCCGCCCCCAACCTGGCGGCATTCGGCATTGCGCTGGGCAGCCCGGTATCGTTCGAGCAGGCGCCGGAGACCTGGCGCGACCTGTCCATGAAGCTGGGGCCGCTGCTGTTCGGGCTGGCGCCGCTGCTGACCGACGAACCCAATAGTGACGAGAAGCGGATCGTCGTCGGACCCATTTCCCAGCTGTCGGAAGCGACCGCCCTGTGCACGCGACTGGAGCGGATTTCGATTTCGTGCCTGCCCATGCCGTTCGACGGAACACCGCTCAGCTATTGAGAAGCGCGCAATTGCGGTTGACAGCGGGGGGAACGTGGCTATGTTCCGCCGCGACGCTCGCAGCGTCAATCTTGGTGCGTGCCGGTAGCTCAGTGGTAGAGCATTCGACTTTTAATCGAATGGTCGAGGGTTCGACCCCCTCCCGGCATACCAATTTTCTTCCCGCAGTATGATCGGGCGCTGCCATGTCTCAGGATATCATTGATCTGCTCAAGGTGCTGGTGGCCACGCTGCTGGTGTTTGCGGCCAGCACGCTGGTGATGCTCTATGTCATCTACCTGCTGTCGCAATATGGCGCGGACCTGCCCATGATCGGCGCGGTGCCGCTCAGCGTGCCACCCGAAATGGTGCCCATGCTGGCGCAGAACCAGATTCTGCCCACGCTGGCGGCCGTGCATGTGACGGCAACGGGCCTGGCGCTGCTGCTGACCAGCCACACCATCGACATGGCCCTGCTGATCACCTCCAAGGCCGTGGCCGTCGTCATCACGGCCCTGTTGGGCTTTGTGGGCGGGCACATGATCTATCTGCAGCTCAGCGAGGCGGTGGCGATCAAGCTGGCGCCGCTGACGCCGGTGGCCATCGCGCTGGTGGCGTTCCTCGTGCTCTCGTCGATCCTGAGCGTGCCCAGCCTGCGCCAGTTGGGGCGCATGCGCTTCGTGGCCGCCGCCGCAGCCATCGTCATGGGGCCGCTGCTGCTGATCTGGCTTTAGCGAATCATTCCAGTTCCCTGCGCGATTTTCTTCGCGTTGCGCTCTAGATCGTTTTGAGCGCGAATTGACGCGGTTCTGTCGCCCCCTCCCCGCCCGGGTCGCGCTTTGCGCGCCTGAGTGCAGGCTCCTGACGCGAGGGTCGAGATGGGGGTGGCTTTGTGGGCCACCGACAGACCCCCTCCCTCGTTCCCTCCCCTCAAGGGGGAGGGAGGCAAAGGAGCCGCAAGTCCCCGGAAGAGTGAATCTATCTAGGCGGCCAGGGTGACGACGACCGCGCCGCGGGGCGTGGCCACCACGGTATGCTCATACTGCACACAGGGTGCAGCGGGCCGGCTGATCAGCGTCCACTCATCGTCTTCCGACTTCTGGTCGGCCATGCGTCCGCCCAGCGACAGGAAGGGCTCGATGGTGAAGACCAGGCCATTGGCCATGCGGCGGCGTTCGGACCTGTCGGGCCAGGTGGGGATCTCGCCGGGCTCGTCATGCAGGCTATCGCCCACGCCATGGCTGGCGAGGTTGCGGATCAGCGTATAGCCGCCCTTTTTGGCGAACTTGCCGATGGCATCGCCAATATCGCCCAAGGGGGCACCGGCCTTGACGGCATTGATGCCGGCCCACATGGCCTTCTTGCCATCGCGGCAGAGGTTGACCAGGCGCTGGTCGCCCTGGCCCAGGATGTAGGAGGCGCCGCAATCGGCAAAGACCTCATCCTTGACGGCGGACACGTCGATATTGACCAGATCGCCCTCGCGGAACACCCGGTCTCCGGGAATGCCATGGGCGATTTCTTCATTCACCGAAATGCAGGTGGCGCCCGGAAAGTCATAGGTGACGATGGGGGCCGACTGGGCGCCATGCTCGGCCAGCACGCGCGCGCCGATTTCGTCGAGCTCTCGCGTGGTCATGCCCACTTCCATCGCCGCAGCCATGGTCTCGCGCGCCAAGGCACAAATGCGGCCAATGGCCTTGAGCTGTTCGAGCTGCTCTTCGGTGGTGATGGTCATACGTCTTTTTCCTCTGCCATGGCGTGCAGGTCTGCAAGCAACTGGTGCTGTTCGCCGTCCGCGATCACGCCGACATGGCGCAGCCAGTACCACATCACCACACGATGGATCATCGTATAGAGCCATAGGGCGCGCTGCGGATCGGGATGATCGATCGGTCCATACCCCTCAAGGATAGGCCGCGTCGAGCCCGGCGCCTCGTGTTCGCAGCAGAATAAGGCCTTGGCCAGATCGAAAATGGCATCGGCCGCGCGGGCATTGCCGAAATCGATCAGCCCGGTCAGCCGCAGGCGCCCGGCGGCGTTGCGCTCGGCCAAGATGTTGTTGGGCTGAAAATCGTCATGCGCGAAAACCGGCCCGCTGGTGTGGGCGACAAGGCCAAGGTTTTCGCTCACGATCTGGTTCAGCCGTTCGGCGAGATCCGGTGCGGCGCCGAAGTGGCGAAAGCGTTCCAGGACGCTCGTCCACAACTGGACGATGTAGTCGCTGTGCGAGACGATGGGGTCGACGATGCCATCGGCGTTGAACGCGCCGAAGGCCGGCAGGCGTACTCCATGCAATTGGCGCAACAGGCCGCCCATCTCGCGATAGAGGTCGGCGGCGTCTGGCGCATCCTGGAAGACGGCCACCCGGACGCCGGGCAGATAGTTGGACACCGCATATCCGAATGGCAGGCGGGTGAGGCTCTCGTCGCGGGCGATGACACGCGTTATCGGGACGCCAAGTTTGGCAAGGAGGCCGGCGGCAAAGGCTTCCTTGCCGGAGCTGTCTCCGCGCCGGTCGTTGTAGACCTTGAGGACAATTTCATCGGCGTTTTGCCGGGAAACCCGGTAGGAGAACGCACTGCCGCCCTCCAGGAGGGTCAAGCCGACGGGCTCGCCCAGGCCGAGTTCGGCGAAGGCCCGCGCCAGGCTATTGCGATCAATAGCCGGCGCGGCCCCGGGCATGTGTCAGCCCTTGTTGGCGAGGTAGTAGGCGAGCAGGCCCTGGGTCGAGCTGTCGTGGCCTTCGCCGCTCTGCTTGCCTTCCACCTTGGGCAGCAGGGCCTTGGCGAGCTGCTTGCCCAGTTCAACGCCCCACTGGTCATAGGAATTGACGTTCCAGATCACCCCCTGGGTGAACACCTTGTGCTCATAGAGCGCGACCAGCGAGCCCAGCGTCTCGGGGGTGAGCTGCTCGTAGAACAGGGTGTTGGAAGGGCGATTGCCGGGGAACACCTTGTGCGGGGTCAGTTCCTTGATCTTGGCCTTGTCGAGGCCCTGGGCCTTGAGCTCGGCGACGACCTCTTCCTCGGTCTTGCCGAGCATGAGGGCTTCGGACTGGGCCAGCACATTGGCCACCAGCTTGTCGTGATGCGGCGGCAGGCTTTCATGCGGCTTGGCGGCAATGAGGAAATCGCAGGGGATGACGTCGGTGCCCTGGTGGATGAGCTGGTAGAAGGCGTGCTGGCCATTGGTGCCGGGCTCGCCCCAGACGATGGGGCCGGTGGACCAGCCGACCGGCTTGCCCGACAGCGTGACCGACTTGCCGTTGCTCTCCATGTCCTGCTGCTGCAGATAGGCGGCAAAGCGGCTCATGCGCTGGTCATAGGGCAGCACGGCATGGGTCGAGAAGCCCCAGACATTGCGGTACCAGACGCCGAGCACGGCCATGATGACGGGCAGGTTTTCCTCGAGCGGCGCGCTGAGGAAGTGCCGGTCCATGGCATCGGCGCCCTGGAGGAATTTGGCGAAATTGTCGTAGCCGACGGCCAGGGCAATCGGCAGGCCGATGGCCGACCACACCGAATAGCGGCCGCCGACCCAATCCCAGAAGCCGAAGATACGGTCTTCGCGGATGCCGAACTTGGCGCAGGCCGGGATATTGGTGGAGACGGCGGCGAAATGATTGGGCACGGCCTCTTCGCCCAGCGTGTCGGCGATCCAATCGCGGGCCGAGCCGGCGTTGGTCATGGTCTCGTCGGTGGTGAAGGTCTTGGAGGCGACGATGAACAGCGTCGTCTTGGGATCAAGGCGCTTGAGCACGTCGTGGATATGGGCGCCATCGACATTGGAGACATAGTGGGCGCGCAGATCGGCGCGGGTATAGGGCTCGAGCGCCAGGGTCACCATGGCGGGGCCGAGGTCGGAGCCGCCAATGCCGATGTTGACGATGTCTGTGAACTGGGCGCCGCCGTGGCCGCGAATGGCGCCGCTGCGGATGTCGTTGGTGTAGCTCTCGATGGCCTTGAGCACGGCGCGGACGTCGGGCATGACATCCTTGCCGTCGACCGGCACGGGCTTGTCGCCCTGGTAGCGCAGCGCCATGTGCATGACGGCGCGATCTTCAGTAATGTTGATGTGCTCGCCTTCGCACATCTGGTCACGACGTTCCTCGACGCCGGCAGCACGGGCCAGATCGAACAGCGCCGCCAGGGCGTCGCCATCGATGCGGTTCTTGGAATAATCGAGCAGGATGCCGGCGCCGGTGGCCGAATAGCGGCGGAAGCGGTTGGGATCGACCGCGAACTGAACGCGCATGGGCTGATCTTCGAGCCGCTTGCGGTGTTTGCCCAGGCTGAGGAAACTTGCCTTGCGTCCAGCTTTAGCCATGTCGAAGACCCCTTGTGTCTGTCAGAGAACCGGCAGGTCGCCGGCAGCCCATGCCGCGCGCGTCTCTGCCGCAAAATCAGTGAAACGGCCGCCCTCGATCGCCCGGCGGCAGCCCTGTACCAGCTCTTGATAATAGGCCAGGTTGATCTGGGAAAGGATCATCGCGCCCAAAATCTCTTCTGTCTTAACAAGGTGATGCAGATAGGCGCGGCTCCAGCGGCGGCAATTGGGATTGGGCGAGGCCTCGTCAATCGGCCTGTGATCATCCCTATGCCGGGCATTCTTCAGGTTGATGACGCCAAAGCGGGTATAGACATGGCCATGGCGGCCGGCGCGGGTGGGATGGACGCAATCGAACATGTCGATGCCGCGGCCGATGGCGCCCAGGATGTCGTCGGGCTTGCCCACGCCCATCAGATAGCGCGGACGGTCGGTCGGCAGCTCGGGGGTGATCTGCTCGATGACGCGGAACATGACGTCCTGCGGCTCGCCGACGGCCAGACCGCCGACGGCATAGCCGTCAAAGCCGATGGACTTCAGCCCCTGGGCGGAGCGGGCGCGCAGCTCGGCGTCGTCGCCGCCCTGCACAATGCCGAACAGGGCGCGATTGGGCTGGTTGTTGAAGGCAATCTTGGAGCGGTCGGCCCAGCGGAGCGACAGCTCCATGGCGCGCTCCATCTCCTTGCGCTCGGCCGGCAGGGAAATGCACTCGTCGAGCTGCATGATGATGTCGCTGTCGAGCAGGGTCTGGATCTGAACCGACCGCTCGGGCGTCAGCTCGTGGGCCGAGCCGTCGATATGGGATTTGAAGGTGACGCCGCACTCATTGAGCTTGCGCAGCTGGGCCAGCGACATGACCTGGAAGCCGCCGCTGTCTGTGAGGATGGGACGCTCCCAATCCATGAACTTGTGCAACCCGCCCTGGCTGGCGACGCGCTCAGCGCCGGGGCGAAGCATCAGGTGATAGGTATTACCCAGCAGGATATCTGCGCCGGTCTCGCGCACCTGTTCGGGATACATGGCTTTGACCGTGCCGGCCGTGCCCACGGGCATGAAGGCCGGGGTCTGGATATCGCCGCGCGGCGTGTCGATGCGGCCGCGCCGCGCCATGCCGTCGGTGGCCGAAAGGGTGAAGGTAACCAGCTTGTCTGTCGTGCTCATGGCGCGGGTTCTAGCCGGTTGGGCCGCGAGTGGGAAGTGCCCCGCGCGGCGGCGGCCCCGAAGGGCGCGGCGCCCGCCCGTCCCTACTCTGCCCGGATCAGCAGCGAGGAATCGCCATAGGAGTAGAACCGGTAACCGTCTGCAATCGCATGGGCGTAGGCCGCCTTCATGGTCTCGAAGCCGGCAAAGGCGCTGACGAGCATGAAGAGGGTCGACTTGGGCAGGTGGAAATTGGTCATCAGCATGTCCACCGTGGCGAATTTGAATCCGGGCGTGATGAAGATGTCAGTATCGCCGCTGAAGGGCGCCAGCTTGCCGGTGGCGCGGGAGGCGCTTTCGAGCAGACGGAGACTGGTGGTGCCGACGGCGACGACGCGACCGCCGGCTTCGCGGGCGGCATTGATGCGCTCGACCGTGGCGGCGTCGATCTCGCCCCATTCGGAATGCATGACATGGTCTTCAGTCTTGTCGACCTTCATGGGCAGGAAGGTCCCTGCCCCGACATGCAGCGTGACGCGCTCGATGGTGACGCCGCGCTCCTGGATGCGCTCGAGCAGGCTTTGCGTGAAATGCAGGCCGGCCGTGGGCGCGGCCACGGCGCCATCCTCGGCGGCATAGACGGTCTGGTAGTCGGTCTTGTCGCGCTCGGTCAGGTCGCGCTTGGCGCCGATATAGGGCGGCAGCGGCATGGCGCCCTGGGCCTTGATGGCTTCGTCGAGGGCAGCGCCGCCCAATTCAAATTCGAGGGTCACTTCGCCGGTGTCGCCCTTGCCGGCCACACGGGCGCGCAGCACATCGCCCGCGCCATTGCCCAGTTCTAGCTGATCGAGCAGTTGCAGTTTCTTGGCCGGGCGGGCAAAGGCGCGCCAGGTATGGGCATCGTCGCGCTTGTGCAGGTTGAACGAGACATTGGCGCGGGTGTCGCCGCGCAGGCGGACGCCCTTGAGTTCGGCCGGCAGCACGCGAGTGTCATTAACCACCAGAACGTCGCCGGCGCGCAGCAGGTTCACCAGATCGGGCACATGCTTGTCGCTCAGCCCGCGGGTCGGATCGACCAGCAGGAGACGCGCGCTGTCGCGCGGCTCGACCGGATGCAGGGCAATGAGCTCCTCGGGGAGCGTGAAATCAAAGTCCGAAACAAGCATGGCGACCCAATGGCAGGTCCGGCAACGGCGCCGGAATCAGCGTTGAATCAGCTATAGCAGCCGGATCATCAACGCCCCAATCACAAGCAGCATCGCCCCGGCGATGCGGCCCAGCGAGATCTCGCGCACGGCCATGCCCATGAAGCCGGACTTGTCGAGCAGCAGGCCGCCGACCAATTGCCCGGCCACCGACAGGGCCATCACCGCCGCCGCGCCGATCATGGGCGTCAGCATGATGTTGGAGAACACGTAGAAGGCGCCCAGCACGCCGCCGGCGACAAACGTCCAGGGTGCGGGCGCGCCGAAGTTGATGGCGATGCCGGTGCTGCGGCTATAGATCAGCGCAATAGCCCAGAGCAGGATCGCGCCGGCCACGAAGGAGACGCCCGCGGCCGCAATGGGCACGCCCAGGTTGCGCCCCAACTGGGCATTGATCGGCGCCTGAACGGCAATGCAGGCCCCGGCGACAATGCCCATCAGGGCCCAGAGAATGGTATCCATCCGCAAGCGACGTCCCCATCAACAAAAGACCCCCGGGCGGCGCCCGAGGGTCTGAAAATCATGGCACGAGTCGGGATCAGGCGGCGATATCGGCCGCAACCTTCACCGACACCATCTTGTCGGGATTGACCACGGGCTCGCCGCGCTTGATCTGGTCGACGTTTTCCATGCCTTCGATGACCTGGCCCCAGACCGTGTACTGACGGTTGAGGAAGGGTGCATCGGTGAAGCAGATGAAGAACTGCGAGTTGGCCGAATCCGGGTTCTGGGCGCGGGCCATCGAGGCGGTGCCACGGACGTGGGGCTCGGCGTTGAATTCCTGCTTGAGATCGGGGTACTTCGAACCGCCGGTGCCACGGCCCTGCGGGCAGCCGGTCTGGGCCATGAAGCCCTCGATGACGCGGTGGAACACGATGCCGTCATAGAAGCCTTCGCGCGCCAGCTTCTTGATGTGCGCAACATGGTTCGGAGCCAGGTCCGGACGCATGGCGATCACGACCGTGCCCTTGGTGGTTTCGATGACGAGGGTGTTTTCGGGATCGGCGTATTCAGCCATTTGGTGCAACTTTCGGTTGGGAATGTGGCCCGCATGTAAGGCGAAAGATCGCAACGCGCAACCTCTGCCACGCCCGCTTGTGCCTATCGCCCGGCCATGGGGCCCGCCGCGTCTATCGCGGCGAACCTGACTGTCGGCATGCCGCCACGCCTGGGCGTGGCCGGCGGATTACTTGTACTCGATGGTCGCCTTGACGATCTTGTCGGGGTTGGCGACGGCGCCGTTCTGCTCCTTGGGACCCTTCTCAAGCGCATTCACGGCTTCCATGCCGCTCACGACCTTGCCGAACACGGTGTACTGGCCATTGAGGAAGCTGGCGTCAGCCGTGGTGATGAAGAACTGGCTGTTGAACGAATTGGGGTCCTGCGACCGGGCCGCGCCGACCACGCCGGGCTGGAAGCTCTCGGCGTTGAACTCGGCCTCGACGTCGGGCATTTCGGAACCGCCCATGCCGGCACGGGTCAGGTCGAAATCAGGGCCGCCGGTCTTGCCGAACTTGACGTCGCCGGTCTGGGCCATGAAGCCATCGATAACGCGGTGGAACACCACGCCGTCATAGGCGCCTTCGTTGGTCAGGGCGATGACGCGCTCGACATGCTTGGGGGCAATGGCGGGGAGCAGTTCGATATCGACCGTGCCCTTATCCAGCGTCAGGATCAGGTGCGGAGTGCCGCTCTGGGCAAAGGCGGGTGCGGCGGCCAGCGCTGCGGCGCCGATGACGAGGGCGCCGAACAGGCGACGAGTGATTGCGATCATTTGCTTTTCAGGGCCTTGAGAACGATTTGCGGGACGAAGGCGGAGATGTCGCCGCCCATTTCAGCGATCTGGCGCACCAATGTGGCCGAGATATGCCGCACCGGTGGACTGGAGGGCAGGAAGACGGTCTGCAGGTCGGGCGCCATCTGGGCATTCATGCCCACCATCTGCATCTCATAATTGTAGTCGGTGGTGTCGCGCAGGCCGCGAATGATCAGCTTGGCGCCGTGCTCGCGGGCGGCATTGACCATCAGGCCGGAGAAATCGACGAACTTGAACTCGGTCTCGGTGCGCTTGCCAACCGGGGCCAGCACCTGTTCCAGAATCAGCAGGCGATCCTCATGGGCAAAGAGTGGCGTCTTCTTGCCGGGGTTGATGCCGACGGCCACCACCAGCGTGTCGACCAGCTTGCAGGCGCGCTCGATGACGTCCAGATGCCCATTCGTCAGCGGATCGAATGAGCCCGGATAGAATCCAACAAGCTTGCTCATGGCGCCCTCCCCCATTGTTGTTGCTAGGGTTTTGTCATGGGCAGGTTGCCGTGGCAAGGCGCTGCCGATTGTGCCACCCTGCTGGCAACACCCCTCTGTAGCGAGCACATCATGAGCACCAGCAACGAAGCCGATCCCTTCTCCGGAGCCCAGATGCAGGACGGGCACTATCAGCGGGCCGACATGGCTCGCAGCCACTTTGACGGGGTGAACCTGTCCGGCGCGCGCTTCTATGCCCTGATGAGCGGCGCCCGCTTCGACGACACGGACCTCAGCGCGGCAGCCTTTGAGGATGTGAACCTGGGCGGCGCAACGCTGAACAACATCAACCTTGCCGGTGCCGTGATTACCGATGCCAATATGGGCAATTTGCGCATTGCCGACGCCAATCTGGCTGGCGCCAGCATCGAGCGGGTCAATCTTGAAGGCATGCGGATCAATGGCATTCTGGTGACGGACCTATTGGCAGCCTATGCGGCCGCCAAGGGCTAGTCTGGTTCGGTCCCAGCGCCCGCGGCCACGTCGCGGATGAAGATATCGACGCTTGTCTTGCCGGACTCGGCCTCCATCAATGTCCAGCCAGTACCGAGATAGTACGACCGCATGGTCGGCTTGGCGTTGAGATAGATTTGGGCATGGCCCTGGGCGAACATGGTGGCATTGGCCTGATCGACCAGTGCCCTGGCGATGCCAGCGCCACGCTGCTCCGGCTCCACCCAGAGCGCGGCGATCCATGGCCCCAGTTCGGGGCGTTCTGCGAGATCGGACGCGATGGCGGTGACGGTGCCGGCAAAGGTGCCGTCGGTCAGCGCCACCAGGGTAAATGGAAAGGCTGGCGCCGCCACCACATCGTCCAGGGCCGCGACAACGGCCGAACGCGGATGGCCATCGTGGCGCCAAAAGGCATGCCAGATGCGATCGGCGATGTCGGGGATGAACTGCCTGGCGTCGCGGAGGTTGACGATTCTGAGGGTCATGCGCGCTTGAGCAGCGCCAGCCAGGCCCCCCCGGCCATCAGGATCAGGCCAGAGACGCGGGACACGAAGCGCACGCGCGCGGCGCTGAGCAGGCCGCGGGCCCGTCCGGCCACAATGGCATAGATGGCGTCTGTCGAGCCGGCCACCAGCATGAAGAAGAGGCCCAACACCATGACCTGCGGGAAGGTCGGCTGGGTGACGTCGACAAACTGCGGCAGGAAAGCCCCCAGGAAAATCAGTGCCTTGGGATTGGAGAGGATCACGAGGAAGCCCTCGAGCGCCATGGCGCCGCGGGACTTGGTGCGTTCGGCCTGCGCCGCGCCCAGCTCGCCATTGGAGCGCCACATCTTGTAGCCCAGCCAGACCAGATAGGCGGCGCCAATCAGCTTGATCCCGTCGAAGGCCCAGCCCATGAAGGCCACCAGCGCCTGCATGCCCAGCGCCACCACCAGGGTCATGACCAGAAAGCCGGCCTGGGTGCCGGCGACAATGGCCAGCCCTGCCCCGGTGCCGCGCGCCAGCGCATTGGCCACAATGACGGTGACGGTGGGTCCGGGCACAATGGCCAGGAGGAAACAGGCGCCCAGATAGGGGATCAGCGTGGTCAGGGTGAACATCGGGAAAACTCCAGGTGACACCATAAAGCCAGCAGCGCCCCGATCTGGCAACCAGCCGATGCGTGGCGGGCGCAAATCTCTGCCATGACAGAAAAAACAAGGGGCGCCGCAGCGCCCCTTTTTCCAGATGTGTTCGGCTATTCCTGCGGAGCGTCCGGGGTGTCCGGCGCCCCGGGGGCGTCGCCCTCGGGCGCTTCGGGCGCAGCATTGGCTTCGCTTTCGTCGGCCTCGGGCTCGCGGATGTGTTCAACCGAGACGACCTTTTCGTCTTCTGCGGTGTCGAACACGATGACGCCCTGGCTACCGCGGCTGACGATGCGGATCGGCTTGTCGCCGCCCACCGGCAGACGGATGGTCTGGCCACCATCGGAGATCAGCATGATCTGGTCTTCATCGGCGACCGGGAAGCTGGCCACCAGGTTGCCGTTGCGCTTGTTGACCGCCATGGCGACGATGCCTTTGCCGCCGCGACCGGTGATCCGGTATTCGTGGCTGGAGGTGCGCTTGCCATAGCCATTTTCGGAGATGGTCAGGATGAACTGCTCGGTGGCGCTCATCAGGGCATAGCGCTCGGGCGGCAGTTCGCCGGCCACGACATCACCTTCGTCGGACCCGGCCTCCTCGCTCTGCTCTTCACCGCGCACGGCACGGCTCATCTTGAGATAGGCGGCGCGTTCTTCGGCGGTGGCGTCGGAGTGGTTGATCACGGCCATCGAAATCACCGTGTCCTCGGGCGCCAGGTTGATGCCGCGCACGCCCATGGAGTCGCGGCCCTTGAACACGCGCACATCGTCCACGGGGAAGCGGATTGCTTGCCCCATGGCAGTGGTGAGCAGGACGTCGTCATTGGCGGTCGCCGTCTCGACGCCGACGATCTGATCGCCTTCGTCGAGCTTCATGGCGATCTTGCCGTTCTGGCGGACTTCGACGAAATCGGCCAGCGAGTTGCGGCGCACGGTGCCACGGGTGGTGGCGAACATGATGTCGAGATTGCCCCAAGTGGTCTCGTCCTCGGGCAGCGGCATGATGGTGGTCAGGCGCTCACCCTGCTCGAGCGGCAGGATGTTAATGAGCGCCTTGCCGCGCGCATTGGCCTGGGCCAGCGGCAGGCGCCAGACCTTGAGCTTGTAGGCAATGCCGCGGCTGGTGAAGAACAGCACGGGGGTATGGGTATTGGCGACGAACAGGCGGGCGACGAAATCTTCTTCGCGCGTCGCCATGCCCGAGCGACCCTTGCCGCCGCGGTTCTGCGCCCGATAGGTCGAGAGCGGCACGCGCTTGATATAGCCTTCGTGGCTGACGGTGACGACCATGTCCTCGCGGGCAATCAGGTCCTCGTCGTCGAAATCGCCCAGAGATTCGGAAATCTCGGTGCGGCGCGGCGTGGCGAACTGCTCCTTGATCTCGGTCAGCTCGGTGCGGATGATCTCAACGACGCGTTCGCGGCTGCGCAGGATATCGAGATAGTCCTCGATCTGGGCTCCCAGGCCATTGAGTTCGTCGCCGATTTCATCGCGACCCAGCGCCGTCAGGCGGGCCAGGCGCAGCTCGAGAATGGCTCGGGCCTGCTCGTCGGACAGATTGAAGGTACCATCGTCGTTGATGCGGTGGCGCGGATCGTCGATCAGGGCGATCAGCGGGGCCACGTCCTGGGCCGGCCAGCGGCGGGTCATCAGCTGTTCACGCGCCGTCGCCGGATCGGGCGCGGTGCGGATCAGGGCGATGACCTCGTCGATATTGGCCACGGCCACGGCCAGACCCACCAGGATATGGGCGCGGTCGCGGGCCTTGTTGAGCAGGAAGCGGGCGCGACGCGTCACCACCTGGTGACGGAAATCGATGAAGGCCTGCAGCATTTCGCGCAGGTTCATCAGCTGCGGCTTGCCGCCATTGAGCGCCACGAAATTGCAGCCGAAGGAGGATTGCAGCGGCGTGAAGCGATAGAGCTGGTTGAGCACGACATCGGCCAGCGCATCGCGCTTGATCTCGACGACGACGCGCATGCCGTTGCGGTCGCTTTCGTCGCGCATGTCGGAAATGCCTTCGATGCGCTTGTCGCGCACCAGTTCAGCAATCTTTTCGACCATCGAAGCCTTGTTCACCTGATAGGGAATTTCGGTGATGACGAGGGCTTCGCGCTCCTTGCGCACCTCTTCGATGGCAACGCGGCCGCGCATGACCACCGAGCCGCGGCCGGTCTCATAGGCGGCGCGGATGCCGGCTCGACCCAGGATGATGCCGCCGGTGGGGAAATCGGGGCCCGGCATGACGCCGAGCAGTTCCTCGACCGTCACCTGCGGATTGTCGAGCACCAGCAGCGCCGCATCGATGGTCTCGCCCAGATTGTGGGTGGGAATATTGGTGGCCATGCCCACGGCGATGCCGCCGCCGCCGTTGACCAGCATGTTGGGATAGCGCGCCGGCAGGACGGTGGGCTCCTTTTCGGAGCCATCGTAGTTGTCGCGGAAATCGACCGTATCCTTGTCGAGGTCATCGAGCATGGAATTGGTGATCTTTTGCATGCGCACTTCGGTGTAACGCATGGCGGCGGGCATATCGCCGTCGACCGAGCCGAAGTTGCCCTGCCCTTCCACCAGCATTTCGCCCATGGAGAAATCCTGCGCCATGCGCACCAGGGCCATGTAGACGGCGCTGTCGCCGTGCGGATGGTACTTACCGATCACGTCGCCGACGACACGGGCCGATTTGCGGTAGGGCTTGTTGTATTCGTAGCCGTTCTCGCTCATCGAAAACAGGATGCGGCGGTGCACCGGCTTGAGCCCGTCGCGCACGTCCGGGAGGGCGCGGCTGACGATCACGCTCATGGCGTAATCGAGATAGGACTTCCGCATTTCGTCGGTGATGGAGATCATCGAGATATCGGAGGGCGGCAGCGCGCCGGATCCGTTGTCGCTGGTATCGGTCACTGGGGTGATTCTATGTTGGTTTTGTTGCCCGATAGATAGGCGATTTCGGCCGGGAATACCAATTTTGCGGCGCGTTAGGTGTGGATTGCCAAGGCATGCCCGGCTTGACGGCCATCGTCTGACGCTGTATTTGCATGCCAACGCAATTACTCTGGTTAGCAAATATGAGCGATCCCCTCACCCGCACCTTCAGCGCGCTGGCCGATCCGACCCGGCGCGCCCTGCTGGCCCGGTTGGCCGAAGGGCCGGCCACGGTCAATGAACTGGCGGCCCCGTTCGCGCTGACGCTGCCGACCGTGTCGCGCCACCTCAAGGTGCTCGAGGAGGCCGGGCTGCTGCGCAAGGAACGGCATGCGCAATCCCGGCCCTGCCGGCTGGACCCCGCCCCGCTGGCGGCGGCGGATGCGTGGATCGAGACCTATCGCAGCTTCTTTGCCGAGCGGCTGGATCGGCTTGGCGCGCAACTGACGACGACCCCAGGAGAGAAAGAATGACGGGACCCCGGCGCGGCTTCACCCTTGTGCGTACCTATCCCGTGCCGCCGGCTGAGGTCTTTGCGGCCTGGACGGAGCCGGACAAGCTCGACTGGTTCCTCAATCCCGGCATGCCGATCGCCTGGCCACCGCAGGTTGATTTGCGCGTGGGCGGCGCCTGGCGGCTGCACATGGTCGAGACGGCAGACAAATCCTATGTCACCGGCGGCATCTATCGCGAGATCGACAAGCCGCATCGCCTTGCCTTTACCTTTGGCGCGGTGGGTGGCTGGCCCGATCTCACCGACGGGGTCGAGGATGCGCCACTGGTGACGCTGGACTTCCAGGCCTTGGATCGCGGCACAAGAATGACTCTCCGACTGGACTTGCCGCCCCATCTTGACGACGAGGCCATCCGCAACTGGTTTAACCTCGGGATCGAGGCCGGCATGAGCCAGACCATCGACAGGCTGCGCCTGCCGCGGCCCTGAGCGCCGTCAGCTGGTTGCGCCAGCCCTCGCCTGCCCCATCTGGCGAAAGCTGGGTATCGCAAGGGGCAGCAGCGTGGCGCAGAGATAGAGCGTGGCCGTTACACCCAGGGCCGGCAAGATGCCGACATTGTTGACCAGAAGACCCGCGTAGAGCCCGCCAAAGGGGATCAGCGACCAGGTGAGCGCGCCGGTCAAAGCGATGACCCGGCCGACCATCGGCGCGGGCGTCCGTTCGAGCAGGATGGCCGAGATGATGGGGTTGAGGAAGCCCGCGGCCAGACCGCCCAGCAGCAGAATGGCGATGATGGCGGGCAACGGCAGGTTGAGCGCAAAGCTCCCCAATGCCAGCGGACCGGCGCAGAGGAAGCCCAGGGTATAGAGCAGCAGGCGCGGCAGGCGGGCGCCATAGATCGCCGCGAGGGTGGACCCGGCAATGGCCGAGGCCGAAAAGGTGGCCAGGAAGATGCCGACCCAGGTGACATCAAGACCGGCGGCGCGAACCCAGACGGGCAATAGGACCATGGAGTAGGCCTGATCGAACAGATTGGTCACGGCGATCATCAGCACCAGGCCCATGAGCACGGCGTCACTGCGCAGGACGTGCCAGCCGGCGGCGAACTGGCCGATATAGCCGATGGGTACGACGGGTTCGGCTGTGGCATCGGCAGCGACGGCAGCATTGGTTCGCGGAACGCCCATGGACAGCACGAGAGCCGAGAGCAGGAAGGCCGTGGCATTGGCGATGAGCGCCGCGCCGGAGCCCAGCAGACCGATCAGGGCGCCCGCGCTGGCGGCGCCCAACGTGCCGGCCAGCCGATCCGCAGCGCCGACCACGCCCGTCACCCGTTCGAGCGGCATGTGGCCGAGAGCGGCCACGGCGGGCACCATGGCCTGCTTGCTGGCATCGGCGGGTGCGCGCAGCACGCCGATCAACGCCAGAGCCGGCAACAAGATCCAGATGGAGAGCAGGCCTGCCCAATAGAGCAGTGGCACCACCGCGACCGCCATGGTCGACAGCAGGTCGCAGGTGATGGCCATGCGCCGCGGGCCAAGGCGGTCGATGAGCGGACCACCCAGCGCCTTGGCCAGAACATAGGGCAGCATTTCGGCCAGGCCAGCCAGACCGGTCAGCACAGGGTCACCGGTGGTTTCGAGTACCAGCCAGGGCACGGCGATGGCCGAAAAGCGCGTGCCGGTGGTGGCAAGGACAGTTGCCGCCGAGAGGGCGAGGAAGGGTCTGGGCAGGCTCATGACGGATCCTGCTCCGGCTGATCGGCCATCAAGGGGGCGGCATTGAGGATGACGGAAAATGGCCGCAGGTCACCCGGCAGCGGCGCGACCAGTGGCGGCGCGGCGGCCATGGCCTCGGTGAGCAGCGACTTGATCTGGTCGATCAGCGCGGCGGCGGCCTCGGGCGTCATGGCGATGGTGTAGTCGCTGACGGTGAACGCCTGGCGCCATGCCAGCGGCAGCTCGGGATAGGCATTGTGCGCCGCCTGCATCTGCCGCATGTGCCAGTTGATCGCCGCTTGCTGGAAGGCGAGGCCCGCCTCGAGCGCATCGCCTTCGACGCTGTCGGTGAGAAAGGTCGTCATGTCATGCCGGGAGCGCCACCAGCGGTCGCGCTGATTGCCGCGCGCGCTGTCTTCCTCGATGAAACCATGCTGCGCCAGTTGCCGCAGATGATAGCTGGTGGCGCCCGAGTTGAGGCCGAGGCGCGCCGCGAGGCCAGACGCGGTTGCCGGGCCATCGAGACGCAGCAGGCTGAGCATGCGCAGCCGCACAGGATGGGCGAGCGCCTTGAGCGCGGTGGGATCAGGGGCAATCCGGGTAATGCTGCGCCGGGCCATGCGACATCTCCTTGTCGCTGGCCAGACTATATTGCAAACAAACGTTTGCAAACGATTCTTTGCGATTGAAGCGCCGACGCCTCTGGTACGGCGCGGAAGACCTCAGTTGGCGCTGTCGAACACCTGGCGGGCCTGGTCGATGCGGGGATGGTTCTCGCCTGCCCACTGGATCAGGTGCCCAAACGGCACAATGATGGACTCGCCCAGCGACGTCAGGCGGTATTCCACCGAGGGCGGCTTGGTGTCGAAGACAGCGCGCGCCACCATGCCGTCGCGCTGCAGGTCGCGCAGCGTCTGGGTCAGCATCTTCTGCGAGATATCGGGAATCTCCCGCCGCAGCTGGTTGAAACGCCGGGGGCCACTGGCCAGCGTCATCACGAGAAGCATGCTCCACTTGTCGGAGATCTTGTCGAGCACGCCGCGGACCGGACAGGCATCGGGCGGACCAGCCGGCGCCTGGTTCCAGCGTTCGATGTACAGGGCGGCTTCTTCAGATAGGGTGCGCAACACGGCTGGGTACTCCTGGGCAGTTACCTGTGGGTGACTTTAAGCGGCCAAAGTGCCTCCTTTTCGTCATCCCGGAAGCAGACTAGATAGCACTCTCCAAACGATACTTACTCTCCATCGGCATCCGCTGCAAGGAGGAGTTGGTCAACACGGAGATCAAGATGACTCAATTCAAGGATCAGACACTGCTGGTCACGGGCGCAGCCGGCCATCTCGGCCGTATCGCGGTGGAAGAGCTGCTGGCGCGTGGCGCCACCCGCATCGTTGCCGGCACGCGCGACGTCAGCAAGCTGGCCGATCTGGCCGCCCGGGGCGTTGAGGTCCGCAAGGTCGATTTCGACGATGCCGCCAGCCTGACCGCAGCCTTCGCCGGCGTGGATCGCGTGCTGATCGTCAGCACGGACGGCATTGGCTCGCGCGTTGCCCAGCAGACCGCGGCGGTCAATGCCGCCAAGGCTGCCGGCGTCAAGCACATCGTCTACACCTCGGCACCGGCTGCCCGGCCCAACCCTGACGCCGGCATCGGCTTTGAGCATTATTGGACCGAGCTGGCCATCGCCAACAGCGGCCTGGGCTTCACCATCCTGCGCAACCACATGTATGCCGAAAACAACCTGGCCGATGCGGCCCATGTCATTGCTTCGGGCCAGTTGTTCGGCCTGATTGGCGACCGTGGCACATCCTATGTGACCCGCGCGGACGCGGCCCGCACGGCGGCAGGCGCGCTGCTGCAGTGCGAGGGCCAGACCATCGAGGATGTGACCGGCCCCGCCTTTGTGACCAATGTCGACCGCGCAGCGCTCTATAGCCAGATCAGTGGCAAGCCGGTGCAGGTCATTGCCGTAGCGCCCGACCAGCTGCAGGCCGGCATGGTCTCTGCCGGTATTCCCGAGGGCTTTGCCGGCGCGCTGGTGGCCTTCCAGAAGGATGCCGTCACCGGCCACTTTGGCGTGGTCACCGACACTGTCGAGCGCTACTCGGGCCGCAAGCCTGCCACGCTCGCCGATTTCCTGGCGGCGAACCGCCCTGCCCTCGGCCTCTGAGGTCAACGTCAGCTGCTGCCCCGCCACTCTGGCGGGGCAGCAGCTGCATTATGAGTGTATGACTGGCGCCGGGGCCCGCCCGCACTCCGGCCGCCGCTGACAAACCCCTGGGAATCGCGCAGCTTGGCCCCAGCGCGTGCAAGCTGGGGTCAAATATCGTGGGGTCTGTGTTCAAGCGTCTATGGGCGACGATCACATATGACCGGTCCATCGGCTTCGGACTGGAGTATTTCGGTTTCGCCACGCTGCGCTACCCCAAGATCGTGGCCCTGCTGGTGGTGCTGGTCACCGGACTATGCGCCAGCCAGTTGCCGCGGGCCAATGTCGATGGCGACCTGCTGCGCATCTATGCCGACTCCGGCCAGTATTATGATGCCTATGACCACCTGTCGCAGACCTTCGGTACCTTCGAGAACGATGTCTATGTGCTGGTCAGCTCGCCCACTCTGACCGATCCGGAGACGCTGGAGCGGGTGCGCGAGCTGGCGTTCGACCTCGAGCTCAACGATTTCGCCGTGGGCACCATGTCGCCGTTCACCCTGCGCAGGCCCAGCGAGTATGGCGGATCCGTGCCGGCTGTGCCCGAAGGCATGCAGGATTTCGCCGAAGTGGCTGTGGCGCTAAGTGACCTGCAGCAGAACGACCCGCTGATGCGGAACCTGATCACACCGGACCTGACCGGCATTGTGCTCATCATGTTCCCCAACCCCGAAATGACGCGGGGCGATGGCACCAAGGCGATGATCGCCAGCGTGCGTGAGACCATCGCGCCCTATCAGGATGGCAATATCTCCGTCGAACTGACCGGTCCCCCGATCTGGACCAGCGAGATGATCAACGCCTCGGTTTCCGACCAGCTCAAGTTCACCATCTGGGGCTTTGGACTGGGCGCCCTGATTGCGCTTCTGGCACTGCGCTCCCTGCCCGGCGCCTTGCTGGTGGCCGCGACGCCGGCTCTGTCGGTACTGTGGTCGATGGGGATCATCCTGTTCTTCTTTGGCTCGTTCACCTTTCTGACGGTGATCGTCACCACGCTGGTGCTGGTGATCAGCTTTGCGGAGTCGATGTTCTTCGTCTTCAACTGGCTGGCCTATTGGCGCGACGGAATGGACCCGGACGAGGCGGTGGATACCACCGTCAAGCTGGTGGGGCCGGCAGCGGCGCTGACCATGCTCACCACGTTTGTGAGCTTCGCCTCGCTGGCCTTCACCCCGGGCCAGGGCGTTCGCGAGTTCTCCATAGCCGGCGCCATCGGCACCTTCGTGCTGTTTGTATGCCTGATGACCTTCCTGCCACTGATGCTCAAAGCCGCCGTGCGGATGGGTTTCAAGGCGCCCAAGCGCAGCAGCCTGGTGCTGACTGCCGCCCTGCCGCTGAGCTGGTTCATCGCCAGCCGCCATGGGCGCCTGCTGTCGGTGGTTGCGATCATCGTCACCGTGGGCCTGTTCGTGCCCTATGTGCTGATCAAGCCGCATTTCTCGTTCGAGGATTTCATCGCCAAAGACTCCATGGCGCTGTCGGCGGCGGAAAATATCGACGAGGGGGTTGGCGGCGTGGCGCCGCTCTATATCCGCGTGCCGCTGCAGGATGGCGATCCCAATGTCACCGAGCGCGACTTCGAGACCATCCAGACGGTGCATCGCATTCTGGAAGGCCACATTGGGGACAACAAGGTGATCTCAGCGGCGGCCATGACGGACTATACCGATGCCGGATTCTCCCGCGAGGAGGTGTTCGACTCCGTGGGGCCGTTCCTGCGCAAGCGCTTTGTGACTGATGATGGCACCCAGGCGCTGGTCACCGGCTTCATGCCCACGATCATGGATTCTGACGACCTCAAGCAGATGGTGACGGACGTCAAAGCCGAGTTGGCGGCGGCCGGCGTGGCCGGCGCCGAAATCGGCGGGTTCCGCGTGTTGACCACCTATGGCACCGACCAGATCGTGAGTGGGCTGCAGCTCGACCTCACCATGTCGGTGCTGGTCAACCTGGCGCTGATCGGCTTTGCCTTCCAGTCGTTCCGGGTGGCGCTGGCATCCGCCATTCCCAACCTCTTCCCGGTGCTGGGCACCGAGGCCTGGCTCTATTTCAGCGGCCAGGGGCTGCAATTGACGACCGTGATCGCGCTCACCATCGCCTTCGGCATTGCAGTGGACGACACGGTGCACTTCCTCTCCCACTACCTGCATGCGCGGCGGGAGGAGAAGATGGACCACATGGGCGCCATCAAGCACACGGTGCACCGCATCGGCGGCGCCATTGTCGCCACCACGATCATCCTGTGTTCCGGGGTCATCATCGTTACCTTCTCGGACCTGCCGCAGGTGGCGCTGTTTGGCACGCTGTTCGTGTCCACGCTTGGCTTCGCGGTGATTGGCGACCTGTTCATCCTGCCGGCACTGCTGGTGGCAGGCGGCAAGTTCTTCCTGCCGCTGGGGCGCATTCGTGTGCGCACCGGCGAAGACGCCGCGCCGCATGGGTCTGGCTGAGAGGGGGATCCGGCGGGCGCTTGCGAGCAAATGGCTGCCGCGTCTAGAGTGGCGGAACGGCGATTCTGGCGCGCGAAAATCGCCGCCAGGCTGGCCGCATCTGCCGGGGGGCATGATGGTTCTGGAGGCTTGCTAGAATGAGACGTTTGGCACCCGGCGTGCGCGCCCTGGGTCTTTTGGCCCTTCTGTTGGCGAGTGGCGCCGGCAGCGCGCCCGTGCTTGCCGCTCCCGATGATGTGGCACTGCTGAAATCCTATATTGGCACCTGGCGCGGGCGTGGCACCTTGACGGGCGCCAATGTCGAGACCGTCGTCTGCCGGCTGACGTTGGCGGAGGGCAATCGCGACATGGTCAACTACAATGGACGCTGCACCCTGGCCGGCACGCAGCTGTCGATCGCCGGCACGGTGGCCTATGTGGAGGCCAACAAGCGCTATGAAGCGGCCATGAGCTCGAACGCCAAGTTCGGCGGCCGCGCCATCGGCCAGAAGCGCGGCGGCAATGTGATCTTCACCATGCACGAGCGCGACAAGGACGAGGCCGGCAAGGATCTCGACATCTCCGCGCAGATGAAGTTCAGCCAGGACGCCATCCATGTCGTTTTCGACGTGGTCTATGTGGACAATGGCGACAGTCTGCGCGCCGAGGTGCCTTTCAGCCGCTGATCGGCGTTTGCGCACAAAGCCTTAACCGAAACGACCCTAGTGTATCCAGCAGGTTGGAAACACAGGTTGTTTGTCTTGTCTGGTCTTGGTGCTGCCGCTGCCCAATCGTCAACGGCGCCGGAAGGTGTGCCGGACGCCGCGCCGGCGGCCGGCACGCTTGAGCGCCTGCGGCAACTGCTGCAGGTGGACGCCGTGGCGGTCTCACGGCGGCAAGGCGAGACTGTCGAGATCGTCGACTACAGCGGCGACACGGCGCATCTGGCCTGCATTGCCACGCACCCGATTGAGGCCTGCCCCTTTGGTGCGCCGCTGGTGATTGCCGACACGGCGCGCGTGCGCGGCCTGGCGCCCGGGCGCACCCGCTTCTACGCTGCCATTCCCATGCCGGACGGCACTGACAATCCCGCGCTGACCCTGCATCTGTGCGACGCCAGACCGCGCGGCCCGGCCATGGCGCACCGGCTCGAGGCCATGGCTATCGAGGTGACCAGCCGCGCCACGATCGGCCGGATGTTGCGGCAGCGCGCGCATGAGCGGGGCCGGCATGAGGCCGAGCTGCGGGCCCAGAACGAGCGCTTCGAGCGCGCCTCCGAGACGGCCAGCATCGGCATCTGGGAATGCGAGCTCAGCGACGAGAGCCTGACCTGGACGTCGGGCGTCTACGACATCTTCGAAATTCCGCGCGGCGCACCGATCGACCGGGAGAGCACGCTGCAGCGCTATACTGCGGAGTCGCGCGCCGCCATGGCGGCGGCGCGGGCGCGGGCCATCGCCCAATGCGGGGATTTCTCGGTCGAGGTGGAGATTGTTACCCTGCAAGGCCGCCAGCGCTGGATGCGGATCACCGGCACAGTGGAAGCACGCGACGGCAAGGCCGTGCGCATCTTCGGGATGAAGCAGGACATTACCGAGCAGCGTCTGCTGGCGGACCGCACGCGCTACCTGGCCGAGACCGACGTGATGACCGGTCTGGCCAACCGCAGCCGCTTCCAGGCGCGACTGGACCTTGCCGATGCCGGGCACAATCGGCAGCCGCTCTCGGCCATGTTGCTGGTGGACCTGGATGGCTTCAAACAGATCAACGACAATCACGGCCATGTGCAGGGCGACCGCTGCCTGATCGAGGCGGCGCAGCGCCTGTCCAGCTGCTGCCAAGGGGCTGAGCTTGTCGCCCGCATCGGCGGCGACGAGTTCGCGGTGCTGCTGGGGCCGGACACGGCGCCCGATGCCGCCCAGGCCCTGGCCGCGCAGATTGTCGAAACCATCGGACGGCCCTTAGTCAGTGACGGGCAATTGCTGGCGCTCAGCGCCTCCGTGGGGCTGGCCCATGACGATGGCCTGGGGGCGGATGACTTGCTCCGACGCGCCGACATGGCGCTTTATGCCGCCAAGGCAGCAGGGCGCAACACCAGCCGGGTACACGGCCCGCGCGTGCGCTCGGCCTGACGCCGCTCTCGACCAAATAACAAGAGGGGCCGCATGGCGACCCCTCCTGGCATTCAATATGGCTGACAGTCGTAGCCGCGGGTCCTGCCCGGCACGCCGTCCAGCATCGCTCGGAACCGATCAGAACGGGATGTCGTCGTCCATGCCGCCGGGCTCGAAGGCCGGCGCATTGGCCTGGGGCCGGCGGGCACCGCCGCCGCCATTGCCGCCACCGAAGCCACCGCCGGAATTGTCGCGCACGCCGCGGAAACCGCCCTCGCCGCCACTGGCACCCTCACCGTCGCCGCGACCGTCGAGCAGCGTCAGGTTGGAATTGAAGCCCTGCAGCACGATCTCGGTGCTGTACTTGTCCTGGCCGGACTGATCCTGCCATTTGCGGGTCTGCAACTGGCCTTCGATATAGACCTTGCTGCCCTTGCGCAGATAGCTCTCGGCCACGCGGGTCAGGCCTTCCGAGAAGATCACCACGCGGTGCCATTCGGTCTTCTCGCGGCGCTCGCCGGTGTTGCGGTCCTTCCAGGACTCGGAGGTGGCAATGGACAGATTGACCACCTTGCCGCCGCTGGGGAGGTTGCGCACCTCGGGATCCGCACCCAGATTGCCGACCAGGATCACCTTATTGACACTGCCTGCCATCGCTCAATTCCTTCTCAATTCAGTCCCGGGCCCTGCCCCTTGGGACGCTCACTTACATAGCGCGGGCACTTTACGCCCCCACGCCGCTCACCGCGCCTGCCTTAGCAGGGTTGTGAACAGAAGTGTCGCTGCGTTTGTTCCTATTATGTTCTCATTCTAGGGCCATTGTCAATTCGCCGCTGTTGCTGACACGCCCTGTCAGCAGACCTCCGCCATGGCATCACCTCTGATGGGGATGCGGCATGGACTATGCACAGGCGCTGGGGATTTTTACCGTTCTGCTGCTCGGCATCATCGTTGTGCCGGGCATGGACATGCTGTTCGTGCTGGCCAATGCGCTGACATCCGGGCGCCGGGCCGGCCTGGCGGCGGTGGCTGGCATCATGATCGGCGGCGCCGTGCATACGCTGTTTGGCGCCCTGGCCGTGGGTGTGCTGGCGCAGCTGCCAATGGCCATGTTCCAGGCGATGGTGCTGATCGGCGCCGCCTATATGGCCTGGATCGGCTATGGGCTCGTGGCGAGCAGCATTACGGTGACCAAGGTGGGGCGCGCGGCGCCGCGGTCCGAACTGGCTATTCTGCGCCAGGGCACGATCACGTGCCTGCTCAACCCCAAGGCCTATCTCTTCGTGCTGGCGGTCTATCCGCAATATATGCGGCCGGCCTTTGGCCCGATCTGGTCACAGGCGCTGGTGCTGGGCTGTCTGACCGTTGCCATGCAGGGCCTGATCTATGGCGCGCTGGCCCTGGGCGCCGGGCGCGCCCGCGACGGGCTGACCGGTCATCCGCAGGTTACCATATGGATTGGTCGCGGCGCGGGACTGCTGTTCCTGATCGCGGCTGCATTGACTGCCTGGCATGGAGCGACGCTGCATGCGAGCGCTTGACCGAATCTGCCTTGTTCCTTTTATGTTCCTGAGTTACGCAGGCACATCGGGATCGCTCTGCTGCGGTCCAAGCCGGGCAGTCCTGCGTATAGCTGGGTTGAAGGTGTCGTCAGGTCGCCCTATTTTCGGACTCCTCCCGACCGCAGACTGCCTGTTTGATCGCTGTGCCGCCACTCCGGCGCACTGAGCCATGGACTTCAATGATGACGCCAAAGCCAAGCCTCAACCGTGAGATCGTCGTGCGCGGCGCGCGCGAGCACAATCTCAAGGGCATCGACATCAAGCTGCCGCGCGACAGCCTGATCGTGATGACGGGCCTGTCCGGCTCGGGCAAGTCCTCGCTGGCCTTCGACACCATCTATGCCGAGGGGCAGCGCCGCTATGTGGAGTCGCTGTCGGCCTATGCCCGGCAGTTCCTCGAAATGATGCAGAAGCCGGATGTGGAGCACATCGAGGGCCTGTCGCCGGCGATCTCGATCGAGCAGAAGACCACCAGCCGCAATCCGCGCTCGACCGTGGGCACGGTGACGGAGATTTACGACTATCTGCGCCTGCTGTTCGCCCGCGTCGGTGTGCCCTATTCGCCCGCCACGGGCCTGCCGATCGAGAGCCAGACCGTCAGCCAGATGGTGGACAAGACCCTGGCCATCCCCGAGGGCACGCGGCTCTACCTGCTGGCGCCGATCGCGCGCGGCCGCAAGGGCGAATACAAGAAGGAACTGGCCGATTTGATGCGCAAGGGCTTCCAGCGCGTCAAGATCGACGGCGAGTACTACGAGATTGAAGAGGCCCCTGCCCTCGACAAGAAGCTCAAGCACGACATCGAGGTGGTGGTCGACCGCGTGGTGGTGGGTCCCGACATTTCTGGCCGCCTGGCGGAGAGCTTCGAGACTGCGCTGAAGCTGGCCGAGGGCATTGCGCTGATCGAATATGCCGACGAGAAGGGCGAGGACGGGAAGCCGCGCCAGCAGACTTTCTCGGAGAAATTCGCCTGCCCGGTTTCCGGCTTCACCATTGCCGAGGTCGAGCCGCGGCTGTTCTCGTTCAACAATCCCTTCGGCGCCTGCCCGGTCTGCGATGGCCTGGGCACCGAGCAGAAGATCGATCCTGACCAGGTGGTGCCGGACGGCACGCTGTCGCTGCGCGATGGCGCCATCCTGCCCTGGAGCAAGACAAGCGCCCCCTACTACCTGCAGACCCTGGGGGCTGTGGCCAAGCACTATGGCGCCTCCACCGGCACGGCCTGGAACGATCTGCCGTTCGAGGTGCAGCATGCCGTGCTGTTTGGCACCGGCAAGGAGAAGATCGACTTCGTCTATGACGACGGGTTGCGGCAGTACAAGACCAGCAAGGTCTTTGAAGGCGTGATCGGCAATCTCGAGCGGCGCTACAAGGAGACCGAGAGCGCCGGCATGCGCGAAGAAATCGAGAAATATATGTCGGCCAAGCCCTGCGTGGCCTGTGGAGGCTACCGGCTGAAGCCGGAGGCGCTGGCCGTCAAGATCGACGGGCTGCATGTCGGCCAGGTGACCGAGAAGTCGATCCGCGCCGCGGCAGAATGGTTCGAGGCGCTGCCGGCCAAGTTCACGCCCACGCAGCAGCAGATCGGCGAGCGCATCCTCAAGGAAATCCGCGAGCGGCTGAACTTCCTGATCGATGTGGGTCTCGATTATCTCACCATGGCGCGCAACTCCGGCACGCTGTCGGGCGGCGAGAGCCAGCGCATCCGCCTGGCCAGCCAGATCGGCTCGGGCCTGACCGGCGTGCTCTATGTGCTCGACGAGCCCTCCATCGGCCTGCATCAGCGCGACAATGCGCGGCTGCTCGATACGCTGCGCCGCCTGCGCGACATTGGCAATACGGTGATCGTGGTCGAGCATGACGAGGACGCCATCCTGACGGCAGACTACGTGGTCGACATCGGCCCGGGCGCAGGGGTCCATGGCGGCACCATCGTGGCCGAAGGAACGCCGCAGGACATCATCAACCACCCCGACTCGCTGACCGGCAAATATCTGTCCGGGCGGCTCGGCATCGCCATGCCGGCCGAACGGCGCCAGGGCAAGCCGGGCAAGACGCTGAGCGTCAAGGGCGCGACCGGCAACAATCTCAAGAATGTCTCGGTGGACGTACCGCTGGGCCTGTTTGTCGCCATTACCGGTGTGTCCGGCGGCGGCAAGTCGACGCTGATGATCGACACCATGTACCAGGCCATCGCGCGGCGGCTGAACGGCGCCCGCGTCGTTCCGGCGCCGCATGAATCGCTGACGGGCCTCGAATTCCTCGACAAGGTCATCGACATCGACCAGTCGCCCATCGGGCGCACGCCGCGGTCGAATCCGGCCACCTATACCGGCGCCTTCACGCCGCTGCGCGAGTGGTTCGCCGGCCTGCCGGAAGCCAAGACGCGCGGCTATGGGCCGGGGCGCTTCAGCTTCAACGTCAAGGGCGGGCGCTGCGAGAAGTGCGAGGGCGATGGCCTGCTCAAGATCGAGATGCACTTCCTGCCCGACGTCTATGTCACCTGCGATGTGTGCAAGGGCAAGCGCTACAACCGCGAGACGCTCGAGGTGCAGTTCAAGGGCAAGTCGATCTCGGACGTGCTGGACATGACCATCGACGAGGGCGTCGAGTTCTTCTCGGCTGTGCCGGTGATCCGCGACAAGTTCGCCACGCTGCAGCGCGTGGGGCTGGGCTATGTGAAGATCGGCCAGCCCGCCACGACGCTCTCGGGCGGCGAGGCACAGCGCGTCAAGCTGTCCAAGGAACTGAGCAAGCGCGCCACGGGCCGCACGCTCTATATGCTGGACGAGCCGACCACGGGCCTGCATTTCCACGACGTGGCCAAGCTGCTCGAGGTGCTGCATGAGTTGGTCGATGGCGGCAATACGGTGGTGGTGATCGAGCACAATCTGGAAGTCATCAAGACGGCCGACTGGGTGATCGACCTGGGCCCGGAAGGCGGCGATGGCGGCGGCGAGATCGTGGCCATGGGCACACCCGAAGAGGTGGCCGAGAGCCCGCGCTCGCATACCGGCCATTTCCTCAAGGAAATCATGGAACGCCGGCCCCACTTCGCTACCCGCGCTGCCGAATAGCAGCAATGGATCAGCCGGCGGTCGCCTGAACGCGTCGCCGGCTGATTTGCGCGTGCGGCATGATGTCTCCAGTGCCGGCCGCAGTGCTGCCGTGATCGCCCGGTGCGGCGTAGGCAGGCGGAGGCGTGCAAGAGCGACATCGACGGCCCTTTGACCGCCAATGCCCGGTTTTGCGGCCTGTTTGAGCGGAATGCCGTGGCGCCGCGTGGCCCGGAGCGGGCGGCAAATCACTGAGATCACGACATTGGTGTGAAAATGCCATGCATTGATTGCATGAAGCGCGTGACGTTTACGGCATGGCGCGTCTTGGCAAATCACCGCATGGTGGATTTGTCTTCAGACAGCCCAAAGGGAATATGCCGATGTTCGTCCGAGCCGTCTGGCGCGTCAAGCGCCTGGTCGACATCAAGCAAACGTTGCGGGAAATGGACGTGCCCTCGACGCGGGATGCCGATCTTCTGGGGCTCTCCGGCCCTGACTTCTCCAAGATGACGCGGTCGCTTTTCGACCGCTGAATGCGCGAGAGCACGCAATGCCATCAGGCCGCCGGTTTGCCACCCGGCGGCCTTCTTGTTGCCGCAGAACTTAACCAAGCGTCAATCATATCGCGCCAAGCCCCGCGAAAAACGCATAGGTCATTTGACCTTTATCCCACTGCTCATCTTGGCGGCAGTGACGTAAATATAGGCTCGTAAACACAAGGAGACTTCAAATGGACATCCGCAAGACCTTCAAGAAATGGGCCGCTTACCAGCAGACCGTTCGTGAACTGGCCGCTCTCGACAATCGTCAGCTCAACGACCTGGGCATCTCGCGCACCGATATCAATCGCGTCGCTCGTGACCATGCCAGCTCGCTCTAAGATTTGCGTATCTAAACTTTCAGCCAGCGCAAACCGAACAGCCGCTTCTCTATGAGATGCGGCTGTTTTGTTTTTCTGCCCTGGAACTGATCAATAGGCGAGCCTGCCGACAAGTTCGGCATAGCTGACCATCACGGCCTTGCAGAACCCGGGGCGCAGCTGCAGCCGCCGATACCAGTTTTCAACGGCCGGCATGGCTGGCCGGTCGATATCCATGGTGAACCAGCGATAAAGCGCCACCCCTGCAGCGATATCGGCATAGCTGAGCGCATCGCCGGCGACGTAGTCGCGATCGATCAGCGTGCTGTCGAGAATGCGCAGGGCGGATATGGTGCGGGCATGGCTCTCGGCAATGGCCTTTGCATCGTGCAGCGCAGCAGGCGTGCGCACCTTCTGCCAGAACAGGGTTAGCCAGGCCGGCTGAAAGGTCGTGGCCGTCCAGTCAGTCCATTGGTCGACAATGGCCCGCTCCACCGGGTCGGCCCGCCAGAGGCTCTGCTGACCATAACGCGCCGCCAGATAGCGCAGGATGGCGTGACTTTCCCACAGCACCAGCCCCGCTTCGCGAAGGGTCGGGACCCGGCCATTGGGATTGAGCGCCAGGTATTCGGGCGTATCGAGCCCGCCATGGGCGCCGCCAACCAGAATGTGCTCGAAGTCCAGGCCCAGCTCATCGAGGGCCCACAGCGCCTTCTGCACATTGGCCGAACTGGCCCTGCCCCATAGTGTCCGCTCTGCCGCCACGCCTTGCACTCCCCCAAAACGCCCGGCGCCATGCTAGTGATCAGGCCGGGAACCGCAAGATTTGTTGCGCCCCGCGGTACCGCTTGCTATCTGCCAGCCATGTCAAAATCAGAACCCATTCATATCATCGGCGGCGGGCTCGCCGGGTCGGAAGCCGCCTGGCAGGCTGCAGAGGCTGGCGCCAAGGTCATCCTGCATGAAATGCGCCCCGTGCGCGCCACCGATGCGCACCAGACCGACAGCCTTGCCGAGCTGGTCTGCTCGAACAGTTTCCGCTCCGACGATGCCGAGCAGAATGCCGTTGGCCTGCTGCATGAGGAAATGCGGCGCTGCAACTCGCTGATCATGCGCTGCGCCGATGCGCATCAGTTGCCGGCCGGTGGCGCGCTGGCCGTGGACCGGCACGGCTTTTCGGCCGCGGTCACCCAGGCCATCGAGCAGCACCCCAATATCACCATGGCGCGGGAGGAAGTGCCCGGCATGCCGCCGGAGGACTGGCGCAATGTGATCATCGCCACCGGGCCGCTGACGTCGCCGGCGCTGGCGGAAGCGATTCTGGCCAAGACGGGCGAGGATTCGCTGGCGTTTTTCGACGCCATTGCGCCGATCGTCCACTACGACAGCATCAATATGGACATTGTCTGGGCGCAGTCGCGCTATGACAAGGCGGGGCCCGGCGGCACGGGCGCCGACTATCTCAACTGCCCGATGGACAAGGACCAGTACATGGCCTTTGTCGAGGCGCTGAAGGTCGCGCCGCTGCATGAGTTCAAGGACTGGGAAAAGGTCCCCTATTTCGACGGCTGCTTGCCCATCGAAGTGATGGCCGAACGCGGCGTCGAGACGCTGCGGCATGGGCCGATGAAGCCGGTGGGCCTGACCAATCCGCGCAACCCCACGGTCAAACCCTATGCCATCGTGCAGCTGCGGCAGGACAATGCGCTGGGGACGCTGTGGAACATGGTCGGTTTCCAGACCAAGATGCGCTACGGCGTGCAGGCGGAAATCCTGCGCATGATTCCGGGCCTCGAGAACGCGCAATTTGCCCGGCTGGGTGGATTGCATCGCAATACCTTCATCAACTCGCCCAAGGTGCTGGGGCCGGACCTCAAACTGAAAGCTGATCCGCGCATCCGCTTTGCCGGCCAGGTGACCGGTGTAGAAGGCTATGTGGAAAGCGCAGCGGTCGGGCTGATCGCGGGGCGCCTGGCGGCGGCCGATGAGCGCGGCACGCCGATGCCGACGCCGCCGAACACCACGGCTTTGGGCGCGCTGATCGCCCATATCACCGGCGGACATATCGAGTCCGAGAGCTATAGCGGCGCGCGCAGCTTCCAGCCGATGAACGTCAACTTCGGGCTGTTCCCGCCGGTGACCATCACCAAGCCGGAGGGCGTTGCCCGCTGGCGTGGCCCGGACAAGACGATTGCCAAGCGCAAGGCCATCACGAGCCGGGCGCTTGAGGATCTCAAGGCCTGGGCATGACACCGCTGGATCTCGAAGCCTATCTGCATGCCCATATCCCGCAATCGCGGGCCATGGGCGTGACAGTGGTGGCCATCGAGACCGACAGCGTCGAACTGGCGGCGCCGCTGGCGCCCAATATCAATCACCGCGACACGGTGTTTGGCGGCAGCGCCTCGGCGGTTGCGATCCTGGCCGCCTGGAGCCTGCTCCACGTGCGCCTGGCGGCGCTGGGATTGCCCAGCCGCCTCGTCATTCAGCGCAACACCATGGAGTATCTCGCCCCGATGGCCGGCGACTTCACCGCGCGCTCGGCCATTGAACCCGATCAGGACTGGGAGCGCTTTTTGCGCATGCTCAGCCGGCGCGGCGTCGCGCGCATCAGCGTGGGCGCCGAACTCATCTGCGATGGCGTGATCTCCGGCCGATTGAGCGGCGAGTTTGTCGCCTTCGGCGGCGACACCCTCTAAGGCCGGGTCAGGCTCCACCACATCAGACGGGTGATTTTGCGCCAATCGGCATCGTCCGGCGCCGGGGCAAAGAGGCCAGTCTGGCGGCGCTGCAGCAGGGCGAACTGCGCCTTGAGCACAGCAATGGGGGCAAAGGCCGGCTTGAGCTGTGCCGGCAGCTGGGCAATGGCCGTCTCAGCCTTGGCCAGATGGCCGGCGGCCAGTTCGGCGATCTGACCAAGCGCGGCGGCCAGGCCCTCGCTCTCGGTGCCCGAGAAGATTTCCCCTTCGCGCACGCCATTGGCGGCCAGGATCGACCAGGGCAACATGATGCGCCCCTGGGCCGAGACATTGCCGAAGGCGCGGAGATGGCCGATCAGGGCATGGGCGACGCCCAGATGGCCGGCGGCGTCGCCGGTCTCGACCGTCTGGCCGTTGTTGAGGATCATCGCGGCGAGCTGATAAAGCGTCGAGACGGTCTCGCCGGCATAGCCCTCGAAAGTCTCGAGATCGGGCATGGGATCGTCATAGAGATCAAAGCGGCGGGCGCCGATCAGGCGCAGCAGCGTGCCGGCCGGCAGGCTGTAGGTGCCCAAAGTCTGCAGCAGCGCATCGGCCACCGGGTTCTGGCGCACGGCGCCGTGCCCCTCGCCCTCAAGCGCATCGGCCCACCATTGCAGGCGTATCTCACCCGGCGCTGGATCGCTGACCCGCGCGCGGATCGAGGCCACATCGGCGTTGAAGGCATAGAGCGCGGTGACGCCATTGCGGTGGGCGGCGTCGAGGATGAGCGTCGACAGGTAGCGATCGCGGTCACCGGCACGCAGGGCCTGTGCGGCATGCTCAAAGCTGTCCTGAGCCATCAGCGCGCCCGCTCAACCGCGATCAGCGCAGCGGCCACGGCCCGCTGCTCGCCCAGCAGGACGTTGTAGGTGCGCACGGCGCCGCCCGTGCCGATGGCCTCAACGATGATATTGCGTTCGCGCAGGGCCGCCCGGATATCGGCTGGGAAGCCGACAACGTCGTGCCCCAGCCCGACCAGCAGCACGTCGATCTGGTCAGCGACTGCAAAGACAGGCGCCATGGACTGCATGGTGATGTCAGCGGGCGTCGCCACGGCCCAGCCCTGCATGCCCGAAGGCAGGCAGAGCAGAGAGCCGCGATGCGACATGTCGGCAAAGCGGAAGCCGCTATTGCCATAGGCATCGATGCCGACCTGGTCGGGGTAGAAGCCCGGCTCGGGTGTCGTCATGCCCTGCCCTTTCAGACGGCGGCGCCGTCCGTCAACTTGGGTTTGCTGTCTTCCTCGGCCTTGGCCTTGAGGCCGAAGTTGATCAGGATCGGACCGTTGACGATGATCGAGGAATACATGCCCACGAACACGCCGAAGGTCATGGCGATGGTGAAGCTGCGGATGACTTCGCCGCCAAAGACCACCAGCGGAATCAGCGCCAGGAACACGGTGAACGAGGTCAGCGAGGTGCGCACGATGGTCTGGTTGATCGACAGGTCAATCAGCTCGGGCAGCGGCATCTTGCGATGCTTGCGCAGGTTCTCGCGCACGCGGTCCGACACCACCACGGTCTCGTTCAGCGACAGGCCCACCAGGGTCAGCACCGCCGCAATCGAGGTGAGGTTGAATTCGAGCCCGGTGATCGAATAGAGCCCGATGGTCATGATGATATCGTGCGAGGTGGTCGTGACTGCCGCGAGGGCGAACTGCCACTCGAAGCGGAACCAGATGTAGATCAGGATCGCGATCAGCGAGATGATGACCGCAATGGTGCCCTTCCACGCCAGTTCGCTTGAGACCGTGCCGCTCACCGCTTCGGTGCTGCGGATGGTGTAGTTCTCGGTCGCGAGCGCTTCACGCACCTTGGCCACGGCCGCCTGGTCGGCATCCTGGCCGCCCTCCTGCGCCTGCACACGCACCAAGACGTCCTCGGGCGTGCCGAAGCCCTGGACCTGGACTTCGCCCAGTTGCAGGCCGTCAAGCAGTTCGCGCACCTGGCCAACATCGGCCGGGCCGCCATCATGCTGGATGACGATGGCCGTGCCGCCGACGAAGTCGATGCCCAGGTTGAAGCCCTTGAAATAAGCCGAACCGATGGACAGGACGCTAGCCACGATCGAGAACGCGATCACGTAGCGGCTGATCTTCATGAACGGGATCTTGGTGCCGTCCGGAATGAAGCGGAAGTGCTGGATCTTGAGGGTCTTGGGACGTGTGGCACGGAACCACCAGCCCACGAAGTAGAGCGTGACGGTGTAGGAGGTGAACAGCGAGGTAAGGATACCGAGCGCCAGCGTCACCGCAAAGCCCTGCACCGGGCCGGAACCCAGGAAATAGAGCACTGTCGCCGCAATCAGCTGCGTCAGGTGGGAGTCGATAATGGTGCCCCAGGCGCGCTGGAAGCCGGCGTTGATGGCCTGCAGCGGTGACTTGCCCGCCTTTTGTTCTTCGCGCATGCGCTCGTAGATCAGCACGTTGGCGTCCACGGCCATGCCGATAGTGAGCACGATGCCGGCGATGCCGGGCAGCGTCAGCGTGGCGCCGAGCATGGAGAGCGCGCCGAAGATCAGCACGATATTGAGGATCAGCGAGATATTGGCGAAGACGCCGAACAGACCATAAGCGGCGACCATGAAGGCCACGACCAGCGTGGCTGCCACGATACCGGCGGTCAGGCCATGCTGGATGGAGTCGGCACCCAGGCTCGCATCCACGGTGCGTTCTTCGACCACATCGAGCGAGGCCGGCAGCGCGCCGGCGCGCAGCAACACGGCCAGGTCATTGGCGGTCGCGGTGGTGAAGTTGCCGCTGATCTGGCCGGTGCCACCGGTGATGGCCTGCTGGATGACCGGCGCGGTGATGACGGTGTTGTCGAGCACGATGGCAAAGCGCTTGCCCACATTGGCCGAGGTGATCTGGCCGAAGGTGATGGCGCCGCGGGTGTCGAAGCGGAAGCTGACGACGGGGATGGAGCGCTGCTGGTCATAGCTGGGCTGTGCATCGACCAGCGACTCGCCGCCCAGGGCGACGTCTTCATAGAGCAGCTCGCTGCCACCGTCCTGGCTGGGCAGGATCATGGTGCCGGCCGGCAGGCCCTGGGCCTCAGCCTGGGCGGCAGTCATGCCGGGATAGACCATGTGGAAGGTGAGGCGCGCGGTCTTGGAAATGATGTCCTTGAGACGCTGGCTGTCGCCAAAGCCGGGCACCTGGACGAGGACACGGTTGGTGCCCTGGCGCTGGATCTGCGGCTCGGTGGTGCCGAGCTCGTCGACGCGCTTGCGGATGACTTCGATGGACTGGGCGACGAGGGCCGACTGGCGCTCATTGACCCCTTCGGGCGTCAGCGACACGGTGAGCTTGCCGTCCGCAGTCTCTCCGAATGCCAGCTCCTTGGCGCCGCCGACGGAAATCACCGAATTGCTGACGGTGTTCTGCAGCTTCTCGATGGCGGCCCTGGCGGCGTCGCGCTGGGTCGGGTCGGTCAGCTCGACAGTCAGCGTGCGGGTCGCCTCATCGGTGGTGATGAGGTTGCCGATGCCATTCTCATTGGCCAGCGTGTTGCGCACGTCGCGGCGCAGACTCTGCAGGCGCTCCGACACAATGCCCTGCTCGTCCACCTGGAGCAGCAGGTGCGACCCGCCCTGCAGATCGAGGCCCAGCACGATGGTCTGCTTGGGCAGGAAGCTCGGCCAGGCGTCGCGCACGTTCTGCGGCAGGAAGCTGGGCAGCGCAAACAGCACGCCAATGAGGGCAACAAAAGCGATAATGGCGGTGCGGATCGGAGAGAACTGCATAAAGGGTCGTCCTGAAAGGAAAAACCGGAGCCCATGGGCTCCGGTGGGCAGGCTTGGGCGCGGACTTAAGCCGGCTTGTTGTCGTTGACCGGTTCGGACTTGCTGCGCACATCCGAGATCATGCCGCGCACGAGCTTGACCTTGACGCCAGTGGCGATCTCGACCTCGAGGTCTTCGCCATCAACGGCCTTGGTCACCTTGCCGACGATGCCGCCGGTGGTCACGACGGTGTCGCCACGACGAATCGCGGCCAGCATGGCCTGCTGGGCTTTCAGGCGCTTCTGCTGCGGACGGAAAATCAGGAACCAGAAGATCACCACCAGCAGCAGGATGGGCATCAGCTGCACCAGAATCTCGGTGAGACCGCCACCCGCTGCGGGGGCTCCGGCTGCTGCTTGGGCATAAGCGGGTGTTACAAACATGAGGCGCAATCCTTGGTTTTCTTGATTGTGGAGAGTCTGCGACCGTCATGGTCATCGCTTGCGATGGCACTGGACGCATATGGGGTTTGATGCACTTGCACCCCGGTCAAAATCGCGCGGACTATACATTTGCCCCCCCGTGATTGCAAAGGCATTCACGGCGGCTCAAATTGCCGCGCCGTGCAGAGGAACCACCCATCTTGAAACGCAAAGACCACCTGGCCGAAATCGCCGAAAAGCTGGATACAATTGCCAACGCACTCAAGGCCTTGACCCCGCCAGTGGAGTCGACAGCGCCGACGCTGGGCACCGCCGATGCCTATCACTGGGAAGCCGACAGCAAGCAATTGCTGCCCGTGCCCAAGGTCAGCCGCGTGCCGCTGGCGATGCTCAAGGGCATCGACAGCGTGCAGGACATTCTGTTGCGCAATACCGAGCAGTTTGCCCGGGGTCATGGCGCCAACAATGCCCTGCTGTGGGGCGCGCGCGGCATGGGCAAGAGCTCGCTGGTCAAGGCCATCCATGGCGATATCGTGGACCGTGCCGGCGAAGGCTTTCAACGGCTGGTGCTGATCGAGATTGCCCGCGAAGACCTCGAATCCCTGCCGGTGCTGATGCGCCGGATCGCCGGGGAGACGGCGCGCTTCATCGTCTTCTGCGACGACCTGAGCTTCGACAATGGCGAGACCAGCTACAAGTCGCTCAAGACCATCCTGGATGGCGGCCTCGAAGGGCGGCCGGACAATGTGCTGTTCTACGCCACCTCCAACCGGCGCCATCTGATGCCGCGTGACATGATCGAGAACGAACGCTCGACCGCGATCAACCCCGGTGAGGCGGTGGAGGAAAAAGTGTCACTATCGGATCGGTTCGGGCTCTGGCTGGGCTTCCACAATTGCGACCAGCCGACCTTCCTGACCATGGTGCGCAGCTATGCCGACCATTATGGCCTGGGCATTGACGACGAGACCCTGCGCGCCCGGGCTATCGAATGGGCCGCCACGCGCGGCGCCCGTTCGGGCCGCGTCGCCATCCAGCTGGTGCGCACGCTGGCCGGTGAACTGGGCAAATCGGCCTGAGGCCATTCCCCCAATAGCAAAACCCCCGCTTTCGCGGGGGCTTCACTTCGTAGTTTGCGAGGTTATCAGCTGGCCAGCAGCGGCACCGGGTCCACCGGGGTCGCGCCCTTGCGCAGCTCGAAATGCAGTTGCGGCTTGGTCACAGAGCCGGTCTTGCCAACGGCGCCGATGGTGTCGCCGCGGTTGACGTTGCTGCCCTTGCTGACGCTCATCGCGCCAAGGTGGGCATAGGCCGAGACATAGCCATTGGGGTGGCGGATCAGGATCAGGTTGCCATAGCCCTCGACGCCCGAGCCGACATAGATGACCGTGCCGTTTTCGGCAGCCTTGACGGCAGAACCGTCATTGGCCTCGATATTGATGCCGGTGCCCTTGGACGAGGCGAAATCGACCAGAACACGGCCACTGACAGGCCAGCGGAACTTGTCGTTGCCCGACATGGCGGGCTCGGCGGTCGGTATGGAGGCGACCTGGGTGACCTTTGCGGGCGCGGCCTGGGCCGGAGCGGGCGCAGCAGTCGGCGTGGCGGCAGGCTTGGTGCTGGCCTGCAGGGCATTGGGGGCCGCCTGCGGCAGGGTCTGGCTGGCCGGAACCGGTGCGACCGTGGTCGGGGTGGCCGAGGCAACCTGGGTTGCCGGCGCCTTGGTGGACAACAGGTCGGCGCGGCCCGGGATGATCACCTTCTGGCCGACGACGATCTTGTCGGGCGAGGCGAGATTGTTGGCCTGCACCAGCGCCTGGGTGGTGATCTCATAGCGGCGCGCGATGGTGTAGAGAGACTCGCCGCTGGCGATGGTGTGGGTGAAGGTGCCGTTGGCCGCGGTGGGCGTGGCCGAGGCGAGCGTGGGAACCGAACTGTTGGTCGGCAGGCTGCCAAGGGCAGCAGGTGACGGCATGGAAGCCGAAGCGACGGCGGACTGTGCTTGCATGGCTGGCAGGGACCCCTGGGGCGTGGAATTCAGAGCGGGAAGGCTTTGGGACTGCACGGTCGGTGTGGCCGTGGGCAGGGGCGCGAGCGGCTGGCTGAAGGCCGTCTGCGCCGGCTGGTTCCATGCCGGCTGCACAGGTGCTGACTGACCGGCGAACCCACCACCGACATTGGCCGGCGGCAGGAAGCGGCTTTCAGCGACGCTGTTCTGGGGGGCACCCAGCGTGGCGGGCATTGCCTGATTATAGCTTTGAGGAGAGGACTGCGGCACGGAGCCGGTGGTGGTCTGGTCGCGGAAGGCGCTCCGACCCAAGCTGGAACATCCAGACAGGGCGACGGCGGCAACCATCAGACCGGCCATTGCAATGACACCCTTGGGCGTCCGACGCGATACGCGGATACTCATCAGCTTACTCGTACGCAGGTACTCAACACGATTTTGAGACTAGGCGAGTAAGGTAAAGACGAGTTTAAGGCGCATGCGATTTGAGCAAAATCGACAGCACCCGATTCCGGATTGGGTAAGGTTAAGACGCTGGGGGCGCCCGAAGCCTCAGGTCAGGCTCAATGTGCCATTGAGGCGGCGGGCCAGATCCAAGTCCGTCTGCTGCAGCATCAGCGGCGTGACGGTGACATAGCCGTCGCGGCGCATGACCTCGAAATCGGCGCCGGGATCGAGCGGCAGCGGCGTATCGGGAATGGCCACAAAGAACTTGCCGGCATTGTCGCTGGGATAGTGGCGGAAGGGCGAGCGCGAGAAGCGCTGCAGCGGCACAACGGCGATGCCGCGCGTCATCGCCGGATCGCAGAACGGGAAGTTGATGTTGTAGTAGTGGTCCCTGCCCTGCGCGGCAGCGATCACGGCCCGTGCCGTTGCGGTGCCATGGGCGATGGCATTGGACCAGTCGACATCGCGGCTGACGGAATAGTCGATGCCCTGGCTCATGGCGATGCCGATGGCGCCCTGCATGGCGCCTTCGCGCGCGCCCGCGGCTGTGCCCGAGCAATTGACGATGTCGCCCAGGTTCTGCCCGGCATTGACGCCCGAGAGCACGACATCTGCCGGGCGATCACCCAGCAGATGGGTCATGCCGGCGACAACGCAGTCGGCGGGCGAGCCGCCGACTACCGCAAAGGTGCGGGAATCGCGGCGATCGATGGTCAGCTCATGCCCGAAGCTGAGCCGATGGCCGGCGCCGGACTGGTTGCCATCCGGCGCGACGATCCATACGTCATCGCTCAGCGCCCGGGCGATGTCGGCCATGATGGCGATGCCGGGCGCATCCACACCATCGTCATTGGTGATGAGGATGCGCAGGCCCATCAGTTGCCGCCGATGGCGGTGAGGCCACCCATATAAGGCTGCAGCACATCGGGAATGGCGACCGAGCCGTCTTCCTGCTGGTAGTTTTCCAGCACGGCGATCAGGCAGCGGCCAACGGCCGTGCCGGAGCCATTGAGCGTGTGCACATAGCGCGGCGCCTGCTTTTCGCCGGCGGGGCGATAGCGGGCCTCCATGCGGCGCGCCTGGAAATCACCGCACACCGAGACCGAGGAGATCTCGCGATAGGTGTTCTGGCCCGGCAGCCAGACTTCCAGATCATAGGTGCGGCGGGCGCCAAAGCCGATGTCGCCGGTGCACAGGTTCATGACGCGATAGTGCAGGCCCAGCTTGCGCAGCACGGCCTCGGCACAGTCCAGCATGCGCTCATGCTCGTCCAGCGAGGTTTCTGGCGTGGTGATGGACACCATCTCGACCTTGTTGAACTGGTGCTGGCGCAGCATGCCGCGCGTGTCGCGACCGGCCGAACCGGCCTCGGAGCGGAAGCATGGCGTCAGGGCAGTCATGCGCAGGGGCAGTTCATCCTCAGCCATGATGGCTTCGCGCACCATGTTGGTCAGCGGCACCTCGGCCGTGGGAATCAGCGCCAGGCGCGAGTCCCCGTGCGGGGTGAAGAACAGATCTTCCTCGAACTTGGGCAACTGGTTGGTGCCGAACAAGGCCTCGTCACGCACCAGGAGCGGCGGCTGCACTTCGAGATAGCCGTGCTCGGTGGTGTGCAGATCCAGCATGAACTGGCCCAGGGCGCGTTCGAGCCGCGCAATCTGCCCCTTGAGCACGACAAAGCGGCTGCCCGAGAGCTTGGCGGCCGTCTCGAAGTCCATCTGACGGGCAGCGACGCCGACTTCGTAATGCTCCTTGGGGGCAAAGGCGAAGCTCGGCTTGGCCGGACGCACCTTGGACGCCGTTTCGGCCGAGCCATTGCGGCCGAAGTATTCGACATTGTCGCTCTCGTCGGTGCCGACCGGCACATCATCGAGCACCAGATTGGGAATGGTCGAGAGCGCAGCGTGCAATTCGGCCTCGACCGCGCGTTCGTCGGCTTCGCCCTGGGGGATGAAATCCTTGAGGCGCGCAACCTCGCTCATCAGCTCGGCGGCGCGGGCCTCGTCCTTCTGGGCCTTGGCCTGGCCGATCTGCTTGGACAGGGCGTTGCGGCGCTCCTGGGCCTCGTTGAGCCGGCCAATGATCTCGCGGCGGCGATCGTCGATAGCCAGCAGGTCAGAGGAGCGAACGGAGACTCCCTTGCGCCGCGACACGGCGACGTCGAAAGCTTCGGCGTTGGCTCTGATCCACTTGATATCGAACATGGGTGTTACGGGCACCGCCCGCCTCTGGTTGGTGCAGGCTTGACGGGACCTCGCGACGCGCCTGCAAGGCCGCGAGGGACAGATTGCCCTCGCCCTTGATCAGGCGGGGGCGGTTATTCGGATGAAGACGAGCCGGTCAGTTCGGCTTCCTGGGCTGCCAGCGCTTCCGCGCGACGCCGCTCCACCATCCGTACGGAAATGATGGAGAGTTCGTAGAGCAGGTACATGGGCAGGGCAAGACCAAGCTGGGAGATCGGATCGGGCGGCGTGATGAAGGCGGCAAAGATCAGAATGCCGACAATCGCATAGCGCCGCCCCTTCTTGAGCAGATCCACGCCGACGAGGTCGATCTGGGCCAGCAGCGTCAGCACGACGGGCAGCTGGAAGCAGATGCCGAAGGCCAGGATGAGCAGCATGGCGAGGCCCAGATACTCGCTGACGCTGGTCAGCATCTCGATGTCCTCGGTCTGCATGCTGGCAAAGAAGTGCAGCGCCATCGGCAGCACCACCAGATAGACCAGGGCGGCGCCCGCCACGAAGAAGACGGGCGTGGCAACGAGATAGGGGATGAAGGCCTTGCGTTCGTGCTTGTAGAGCCCGGGCGCGACGAACATGTAGATCTGCGTCGCAATCATGGGGAAGCCCAGGAACATGGCGCCGAACAGGGCCACGTTGAGATAGGTGAAGAAGAGCTCCTGGGGCGCGGTGAAGATCAGGTTCGCGCCGGGGACGGCGCGTTTGTAGGGGATCAGCAGCCACTCATAGATCGTGCTGGCAAAGATGAAGCAGAAGGCCATCAGGACCACAATGGTGATGGCCGAATAGATCAGCCGCTTGCGCAGCTCGACCAGATGCTCGAGCAGCGGGGCCTCGCTGCCGGCCAGTTCGTCCTCGACCTGAGCCGATTTGTCCTCGATCTGCTTGGTATCGGCCATGGCTAGTTATCCCCCGCCTTGTCTGCTTCGGCAGCCGCAGGCTTTGGCTTGGCCGGCGCGCGCTTGCGCGGTGCGGGTTTGGCTGTTTCGTCTTTTTGCGCTGCCGTCGCGGCAGTCGCGCGCCTGGATGCGGCGACCTTGCCTGTCGGCGCCTTGGTGGCTGCGCTTGCGGCCGCTTTCGCCTTGGCAGCAGGCTTGGGTTTGGCCGGCTCGGCTTCTGGCGCCGTTGCAACGGGCGGCAGATCGCTCGAAACCACAGTGCTGCCGGGCACTGCCTTGGCTTTCGCCGGCGCCTTGGTCGCAGTCCTGGCGGCCTTGACCGGTGCCTTGGGCGCCAAAGTGGTCTTGGGTTCGGTGGGGGCCGGGGCCGCTGGCTTGAAGCCCGCAGCCTTGGCGACCTCGTCAGCCGAGGCTGGCGGCGCCGGTGGCGGAGTCGTCATCCCGGCCTTGGCCTTGATGTCGTCCACGACGCTTTCGACCTTTGGGTCGGTGGGCTTGAGGACCCCGGTCGGCTTGGCGCCGGTCGGCGTCATGGCGTTGAATTCCTTGCGGATTTCATCAGCCGTCTGCTTGAGCGGACTGGTGATCGAGTCGCGCAGATTGCGCACCTCGCTCAGGCCCGTCGACCGGTTGATCTCGCGCTGGAACTCATTGCCCATGCGCCTGATCTGGCCAAAGATCTTGCCGACACGGCTCATCACCACCGGCAAGTCTCGCGGGCCTATGACAATCAGCGCCACGACGCCGATCACCAGCATTTCACTCCAGCCCAAGCCGAGCATAGTCTTATTTCCTCAAGTCAGCGGCGCGGCCGGGAAGGACGTAACTAGACGTCTTTCTTTTCGGGCTCGCGAACCTCGTTGGTGGTGGCGACCCGCTCGACGGGCTTGTCGTCGTCGCGCATGCCCTTCTGGAAGGCCTTGATGCCGGTGGCAACTTCACCCATCACACCGGAGATCTTGCCGCGGCCAAACAGCAGGATCACAACAACGGCGACAACGAGAATGCCCCAAATTCCTGGCGCGTGCATTTTGGACTCCCTAGATTTTTTCCGAACGCGTTACACGCGGATATATAGGCCAGAAATAGGTTCAAACGCAGGGAAACACAAGAACGTGTTCCGTATTGAGCGTGACGAATACGTCCTGGCCGGCAACGATGCTGGGGCTGGCGGGCTGGCGCACGCCAATTGGGATATCGAGCCCATCGACCTTGACCTCGCAGATGTCGATGCCGATGGCGTCGCGCTTGCCGATGACGCGGCCAAGTGTCCCAGGGCCGGTTGTGCGCAGCCTGGCGCCACCGGCCGGGCGGATGGCAACCGTCACCCTGGCGCCGTCGGCGAAGCCGGGCGTCGGCACTGCCCCAAGGGGCGTTTGGGCCGCGCCGTCGCGCACCACGGCCTCGAGTTCGCTGAGCGGTGAGAAAAAGCGCGCCGCATTGAGGTCAATGGGATTGCTGTAGATGTCGGACGCCGTGCCGATCTGGGCAATGCGGCCGTGGCGCAGCAGCGCCACGCGATCGCCCAGCACCATGGCCTCTTCGGGGTCATGGGTGACGATCAGGCTGGTCACATTGGTTTCGCGCAGCACAGCCAGGGTTTCCTCGCGCACGGTTTCGCGCAGGCGCGCATCGAGGCTGGAAAAGGGTTCATCGAGCAGCAGCACGCCGGGCCGCGGGGCCACGCTGCGTGCCAGCGCCAGGCGCTGTTGCTGTCCGCCTGACAGCATGTGCGGAAAGTCGGCCTCACGATCCCCAAGTCCGACACGGCGCAGCGCCGCCCGCGCCTGCGCCAGGGCCGCCGGTCGCCCCAGACGACGCAGGCCGAACAGCACGTTCTGCAATACAGTCAGATGCGGAAACAGCGCAAAATCCTGGAACATCAGGCCAATGCCGCGTCGATCCGCCGGCACGGTGCGCCCCGGCTGTGACACCGTTTCGCCATTGATGCGGACCGAGCCGGCATGGATAGGCTGGATGCCCGCCGCCACGCGCAATGCAGTGGACTTGCCAGAACCGGATTCGCCGAGCAGGCAGACGATCTCGCCGGGACGCAGGGTCAGGCTGAAGCGGTCGAGAACCGCCCTGCCCCCAAGCCGGACGTCAACGGCGTCGAATTCCAGCGTTGCCGCAAAGCTGACGCCTGTGGTGCCGCGGGTTCCCCAGCCGGCCAGTTCTTCAGTCATTATGCGTCGTCATCCTCGCCATCGTCATCGCGATCCCGATCGTCATCGTGATCGTCGGGATCGAGCGGATCTTCGTCTTCGCGCAAGGCGCCGTCGAAGGGAAGCGGTATCTGCATGGACGGCGGCAACCGGCCCGAAAGCAAGCCCGAGCCCTTTAGCTCTTCCAGCCCTGGCAGATCGGACAGGGTTTCGAGCCCAAAATGATCGAGAAAAGCTTCGGTCGTGCCATAGGTTACGGGCCGCCCGGGGGTGCGGCGGCGACCGCGCATGCGGATCCAGCCTGCCTCCATCAGCAGGTCAATGGTGCCCTTGCCTGTGGCAACTCCGCGCACCTCCTCGATTTCGGCGCGGGTGGTGGGCTGATGATAGGCGATGATGGCGAGCGTCTCGAGCGCCGGGCGCGAGAGCGGCCGCGTTTCCTGCTCCTGGCGGCGCAGCAGGAAGCCGAGATCTTCTGCCGTGCGGAACGCCCAGCCGTTGCCGCGCTGGACCAGGTTGACCCCGCGACCGGCATAGCGGGCCTGCAGTTGCAGCAGCAGCGCCGACACGTCAGCCCCCTCCCCCAGATAGGGCATCAGGCTGGCCGGCTCCAGCGGCTCGCTGGCCGCAAACAGCAGCGCCTCAAGCACGCGCAGATGGCGGTCCGTGATCTCTGCGCGCTCATCATCGACCTCTGTCATGCCCCGTCACTCCGGCGCCGACGGACGAACAGCGGCCCGAAGGTTTCGGTCTGGCGCATGTCGATCTTGCCCTGGCGCACCAGCTCCAGGCTCGACGCGAAGGTGGAGGCGCGGACGGTTGCGCGCTCCGACGGTGTGGTCAGATAATGGGCGAGATAGGTGTCCATGGCGACCCATTCGCCGCTGTCGCCAATGAGGCGTTGCAGAATGTCGCGGGCATCCTGCAGCGACCAGACCGTGCGCTGGATCGGCGCATAGTCGCTGGAAATGCCCCGCTCGCGCTGGGCGGCATAGGCCTTGAGCAGGTCGTAGAGCGAGGCTTCCCACAGGCTGGTGCGCGCAATCTGATAGGGCTCGGCCATGCCCCGGGCATAGACCTGAAAGCCTAGGCGCGGCCGGTTCATCAACTGGCTGGCCACGCGGCGCATGGCCTCGAGCCGCTTGAGCCGAAACTGCAGCATGGCGGCCAGCATCTCGCCGGACGGTTCATCATCGGACGGCGCCTGCGGCACCATGAGGCGGCTCTTGAGATAGGCCAGCCAGGCGGCCATCACCAGATAATCGGCGGCGACCTCGATGCGCTTTTCGCGCACGGTTTCGATGAAGCCCAGATATTGCTCGGCCAGCGCCAGCACGGAAATGGCCGACAAATCGACTTTCTGGCGGCGCGCGAGATCGAGGAGCAGGTCGAGCGGGCCTTCATAGCCGTCGACGTCGACATAGAGAATGTCCTCGTCGGCTGGCGGCGGGGGCGTTTCAAACCAGTCAGGCTGGGGCGACGTCATGAGCTTTTGCGGCGTTTCAGGACCATGGCGCATCCTTGGCTGCCGGTTCGGCGAGCGTCAAGCGCCCTGCACGAGGCTGTGCCGGCGGCCGCAGCCGCCGGGCCGATCACATGGTGAAACAGTCGCCGCCAGCTGCTTTGACATTGGTGCAGATCATCGCCGCCTGCTCCGCCGATGCGGCGGGAACGCGGACGCGATAGTAGATGCCCTTGGCGCCCAGATCGACACGCTGCACCTCAAGGTTGGCGCCGCCAAAGAGCGGGCCAAAGCGGCGCACCATGGCGTTTGCCGAGTTGAGCGCGTCCTGCTCGGTCCGCTGCGACGCCAGCTGCACATAGGCCGGCGCGGTGCCGGCAGGCGTGCTGGCGGCCACGGGCTGCTCGACCGCGGCAGCTGGTGCTGCCGTTGGCGTGGTCGTGGCAGCCTCGGTCGTCGGGGCCAAGGTCTGGGCACTGGCGGCCGAAGCTGCTGGCAGCGTCAACCCATTGGGTCGCTGCAGCGGAATCACTGCCGTCTTGCCGGCGATGGCGTTGCCAGTGAGGTCGACTGCGGGGACGGTGGAGCCCGGCACCACCGGCGTCGCGGTGGCCTCAGGCGCAGGCGTTGCCGGCGTCGTCGCTTCAGGCGTGGCGTTCGGGGTTGCGAGCGCTGTCTCGGTTGCCGCCAACAGCTCGGTCACGGCATCGGTTGCACCGGGAACCTCGGGGACATTGGGGCGATCCACCGGCAGGATTGAGCTGCCGGCAACGCCCTGGTCGCTGCTAACAATGGTGCCATCGGGCCGCACGGTGACCGTGCGGACCTTGCGATTGGCCAGGCCTTCTTCGCTCTGGGCGGGAATGGCGGCGGCGGTCTGGACGGCATCATCGGTGACGGTCTGATCACGCGACACCAGCTGCTCTTCAGCACCCGGCGCGACGCCATCAATCTCGTTGAACACCACCGACTGCTGTGGTGTTGTCGTCTCGACCGGAGCGTCCTGCTTGGTGGGCGTGGTATCGGCAGTCAGCAGTGGCGCAGGACCAGCCTCGCGACCGCCCAGACCCAGCACCCAATAGAGGCCCAATCCGGCCACAAGCAGCAAGGCGATGGCGACCAGTGGCCCGGCAACAGCGCGGGTGATGCCGAAGCGACGGCGATGCCGCGGGGCAATCTCTTCCGCTGCGGTTTCGGTCGGCGGCAGTTCGGGCTCGTCGACCCAGCCAATCTGTGCTCCGGTCGCCTGGGCAGCGGCAAAAATGGCCTCGTCAGCAGCCGACATGGCGCGGCGCTTTTCAGGCTGTGGCGCATCACTGCCCGCCAGGCTGCGCAGTGCCGGGGTCGGCCCAGGAGCGGGGACCGGCTGCAGGCTGACTTCGGGCGCGGCTTCCACCGGCGCGCTGGCGGCGGGCGACAGATCCACCCGCATGGCCCGGCCAATCAGGCTCTCGATTTCATCGATGGGATCGAGGCTGGCACTGTCCTGCGGCGGCGGGGCCGCGGGTGGCGTCACGATCGGCTCGATGGGAGTCGGCTTGTGGGCCTGCGCCGGCGCTTCGGCGACAGGCATCACCGGACGTGGCGGCAGTTTGGGCGGGCCAGGCTGCGGCGACACACCCGGTGCGGGCTGGGCAGACTGGGCAGCACTGGAGCCCAGGCCGAACACTGGCGGCACCTTGAAGCGATCATTGTCCAGGCGCGGCGGCACGCGCGCTTCCTGCGGCTGCTGCATCTCTGTGCGCGCCGAAGGCGCTTCGGGCTGCGGCGCAAATTCGGGCTCGCTGCGCGACGACATCGCGTCTACGCGCGGCGCCGGCGCCGCTGGCGGCGCATCGCCAGCGAGGTCTGCGGCAATGAGGTCGGCTATGCTGTCATGTTCATCAACGGCCGGCGCAGCCGGAGCTGACACGGTGGTTTCAGCCACCGGGGCTGCGGTCTTGGGCGCGGGTGGCACCGGCGAGGCGGGAAAAGCCGGCTGCTCAGCGGCGCCAGACTTGCCACCCAGATCGAAATCGAAGTCGAAATTGAAGGTCTCGGTCTCTGCCGGCGCGCTGGCGCGACGGTCCACCTGCGGCTCAGGGCGGGCAAACTGCGGCTCGGGACGTGCCGAGGTTTCAGCACTCACGGCGGGAGCGACGGGCGCAGAGCTCCGACGCTCGGCATCCAGCGAGGGGATGGAGCGCAGGAAATCGATGGAGGACGGCGTTGGCGCGGCAGGCGCATTGGCGGCAGGCACCGGCGCCACAGGTCGCGGCGCGGCAGCCTGCGTGGGCTGCGACTTGGGTTCCCCCGGTATGCGAACCGCGAATCCGGGCTCAGTCGCTGGCGCAGTCTCGCTGCGACTACCGCTGGCGTCTTGCGCCATGAGCCGGGAAAGCTCGTTGATCAGGTCCTCGGCTGAGTCGGATTGTCCGGCCATTGACTAGGGTCTCGCTCGCATTACGCAGCGCCTCTTCAAACGTCACACTTTGCACTTCTGGCACATACCGCGAGTCAACACGGTATTGCGCCCGAATTATGAAAGCTCCGTGGGAGCAGATACGCCCAAGATACCGAGGCCATTGACGATGACCTGTCGAACAGCGTCGACCAAGGCGAGTCGCGCTAGCGTCAGCTTTGGGTCCTGCTGGTTAACAAATCGTAACTGCGGGTCATCCTTGCCCTTGGCCCAGAAGGCGTGCAGCGCTGCCGCCAGCTCGTGGACGTAAAAGGCAATGCGATGCGGCTCATGGGCAATGGCGGCAGCCGTCACCGTCCGCGGCCAGGCCGCCAGCACCCGGACGAGGTCCAGATCGGCCTGGCTGGTCAGCAGTTCAACCTCTGCGGCAGCCAGCCCCTTGGGCGTCAGGTCGAGCTCGGGCATGTCCTTGGCGGCGGTCTTGAAGATCGAATAGGCCCGGGCATGGGCGTACTGCACATAGAACACCGGATTGTCCTTGGTCTGCTCCTTGACCAGGGCAAAGTCGAAATCCATGGACGCATCATTGCGGCGATACATCAGCATGAAGCGAGTGGCGTCGGCGCCCACTTCGTCAACCACGTCGGCCAGAGTGACCAGGTCGCCTGACCGCTTGCTCATCTTGAACGGCTCACCATTCTTGAGCAGGCGCACAAGCTGGCAAATGCGCACGTCCATATCGGCAGCATTGAGCGAGACGGCCTTGGTGGCCGCCTGCAGGCGCTTGACATAGCCCGAGTGATCGGCGCCCAGCACATTGATCATGTGCTTGAAGCCGCGCAGGAATTTGTTGCGGTGATAGGCAATGTCGGCGGCAAAATAGGTGTAGGAGCCGTCCGACTTGATCAGCGGGCGATCAATGTCGTCGCCATAGTCGGTGGCGCGGAACAGCGTCTGCTCGCGGTCTTCCCATTCATCGGGGGTCTTGCCCTTGGGCGCTTCCAGGCGCCCCTCATAGACCATGCCCTTCTCGCGCAGCCAGGCGAGCGTGAGGTCGATATCGCCCCCCTGCCCGTGCAACTGGCGCTCGGAGAAGAACACATCGTGGTGGATGCCAAGCCGGGCCAGGTCGGCCTTGATCAGCTCGAGCATGGCCTTGAGCACGCGATCCTTGGCCAAGGGAATGGCTTCGGCCTCTGGCATCGCCAGCAATGTGTCGCCAAACTCGGCCTTAAGGGCTTCGCCTACCGGGATGAGGTAGTCACCGGGATAGAGCCCGGGCGGAATCTCGATGCTCTCGCCCAGCGCCTCGCGATAGCGCAGCAGGGTGGAGCGGGCCAGCGTGTCGATCTGGCTGCCGGCGTCGTTGATGTAGTATTCGCGGGTCACGTCGAAGCCGGAAAAGGCCATGAGCGCCGCCAGCGTGTCGCCGAACACGGCGCCACGGGTATGGCCGACGTGCATCGGCCCGGTGGGATTAGCGGAGACATATTCGATATTGACCGGCTCGCCGCCGCCAAGGCTGCTGCGCCCGTAGTCGGCGCCCTGCTCGGCAATGGCGCGCAAAACCTGGTGCCAGATGGGCGCGTCCAGACGGAAATTGACAAAGCCCGGGCCGGCCACTTCCACGCTGGTCACATCGGCATCGTGCTTGAAATGCTCGACCAGCGCGGTGGCGACCTCGCGCGGGTTCTTGCCCATGGGTTTGGCCACGATCATGGCCGCATTGGTGCTCAGGTCGCCATGCGCAGCGTCTCGCGGCGGCTCGACCACGATGCGGGCCAGCAGATCATTCCCGACTTCGGGATAGAGTACCTGCATCGCATTGGCGACGCGCGCGGAGAACAGTGCAAAAACGTCCATGATAGACCTGACTAATGAAGTGCGCCGGGGTTAACCGAATTCCGGTCTAGCGTCAAACAAGCGGGCATATTCGTCCATGGCATAGGGGTCGGTCATGCCGGCAATGAAGTCGGCGACGACCCGCGCCAGCGCCGCGTCGCTTTCCTGCGCCCGGGCGATGGCTGCCCAGCGGCCAGGGAGATCGCGGTTGGACATGTAGTGATCGAACAGCCGGCACACCAGATCTTCACTGTGGCGCACCCAGACCATCACCGACTCATGGCGATAGACGCGGGTGAACAGGAAGCTCTTGAGACCTTTTTCGGCCGCGGCGACCTCGGGCGAAAACTGGACGAGGGTCTGGCTGGCCGCACGCACGTCCTCGGCCGTCTTGATGCCGGCCGCGGCGATATTGGCATCTGTGGTAGCAATGACATCCTCGATGTTGCGGGTGATCAGCCGCCGCTGCACTTCGTGGGCCTGCCGCTTGGGGGCAATGTCGGGGTAGCGGTCCAGCACCTCGGCCACAATGGGACCGGCCAAGGGCACGTCCCGCAGGTCGGCCAGCGTGATCAGCCCGGCCCGCAGGGCATCATCAATATCATGGGCATTGTAGGCAATGTCGTCGGCAATCGCCGCGGTCTGGGCCTCCAGCGACGCATAGCTGTCGAGGCGCAGATCAGCCGACGCCGGGATGTCGCCAAGACCGGCTGGCAGGCCCTCCCCGGCATAGCGCCCGAAGGGACGGCCATCGGAATGGATCAACGGCCCATTGTGCTTGAGGATGCCCTCCAGCGTCTCCCAGGTCAGGTTGAGCCCATCGTGCTCGGCGTAGCGGTTTTCCAGCCGGGTGACCACGCGCATGGCCTGTATATTGTGGTCAAAGCCACCATAGGCCGCCATGGCGCCATGCAGGGCGCGCTCACCGGCGTGGCCAAAAGGGGTATGGCCAAGATCATGGGAGAGGGCGACCGCCTCGGCCAGGTCCTCGTCCAGGCGCAGGGCCCGCGCCAGCGAGCGCGCCATCTGGCTGACTTCAAGCGTATGGGTCAGCCGGTTGCGGAAATGATTGCCGTCATGGCGGAAGAACACCTGCGTCTTGTGCTGCAGGCGGCGAAAGGCGGTGGAATGGATGATGCGGTCGCGGTCGCGCTGATACTGGCTGCGGGTCGGGCTGGGCCCGGTGTCATAGAGCCGCCCCAGCGAGGCTTCGGATCGGCTGGCGTAGGAAGCGGTTTCGCACATCGGTGATGACAAGGCCCTTTTCAATTCCAGAGGGAGTTCCTATTTTATCCAGACCGTTATGACATAACGAAATCTCGTCTTCTCATCAGGCCTGGATTGCAAATGACCGATATTGCCCTGGCGCCCACTCCTGCCCCCACCAGCACCGTGGTGCTCACAGATCGCGCCGCCAAGCGCGTTTCGCGCATCCTGTCCAAGGAAGCCGAGGGGACTGTCCTGCGCATTTCCGTGGCCGGCGGCGGCTGCTCGGGCTTCCAGTACGAGTATAATCTGGTGCAGGAGCAACCGGCCAGTGACGACACCGTCCTGCAAAAGGGCGATGCAACCGTGCTGATCGACGCCATGAGCCTTGAGTTCATGGCCGGCTCGGAGATCGACTTTGTCGATGACCTGATCGGCCAGGCCTTCCAGATCCGCAATCCCAATGCGGTGGCGTCGTGCGGCTGCGGCACCAGCTTCGCCGTCTGATCTACCATACTAGACTTTTTCGCCGCTGCCGTGCCCTATGCTGCCCGTGAATCGGAGGCACAGCATGAGTTTGACCAGCAGCATCGACCAGATCACCGCAACTGCCATGGCCGAGAGCCGCATTGTGGGCGGGGCCGTCCAGGTATCGCTGGGGGGTGAGCCGGTCTATCGCAAGAGCTTTGGCCTGGCCGACCGCGAGGCGGGCACGCCCACGGCGCTGGACACGATCTATCGCCTGGCATCGGTCACCAAGCCCATGGTGTCGTTGACGGCGCTGGCGCTGTGCGACGCAGGCAAGCTGTCGCTGGACGACGCCGTAGCCGACCACCTGCCCTATTTCACCCCGAAGTTCCAGGGCCGCACCCCGACCATCACCATCCGCCATCTGCTGACCCACACGGCTGGGCTCGGCTATAATTATGGTGGCACCGGCGTTGCCGCGGGCCTACGCGACGAGACGGTCGATTTCGAGACCAATTTCACCCGCCTTGCCGCGCTGGAACTGCATTTCGAACCGGGTACGGCCTGGGAATATTCGGTCGCTATCGACGTGCTGGGCGCGGTCGTCGCCAAGGTGCATGGCGATACCTTGCAGTCGGCCGTGCATAAATATGTCACCGGCCCGCTGGGCATGTCGGACACGGCCTTTCACGTCACCGACCCGCGGCGCCTGGCGGCCAATTATGGTAATACTCCCAGCGGCGCCGAGCGCATGGGCGACAGCTATTCGCAGCGCGACGAGCAGGGCAATGAGCTGATCTACTCGCCGTCGCGAGCCTTCAATCTTGAGACCTTCCAGTCCGGCGGGGCTGGCATGGTGGGCACGCCCGATGACCTGTTCGCCTTTTTTGAGGAAATCCGCCGCGGGGCGCCCAAGCTGCTCAAGCCGGAGACCTTCCGCCTGGCGGCCAGCCCGCAAACCGGCGATGTCGATCGCGTCCCCGGCTGCAAATTCAGCCTGTTCTCGGACATTATTGTCGATCCCAAGCTGGCCAATACGCCGGAAAGCCCGGGCACGTTGGGTTGGGGTGGCGTCTATGGCCATTCCTGGTTCGTGGATCGGGCCCGCAACCTGACCGTGCTGATGATGAGCAATACGGCGCCGGCCGGCGTCAATGGCGCCTATGTCGATTCCATTCGTGACGCCGTCTACGCTGCCCTCTAGGAGACTGCCATGAGCATGGAATCCGCGCTTGATGGCGTCGTCGCCAAGGCCATTGCCGATGGCCGCATCGTCGGGGCCGTGCTCAAGGTTCAACAGCACGGCGTGCCGCTCTACGACAAGGCCCATGGCCTGGCAGACCGCGAGGCCGGTCGCGCCATGACGCGCGACGCGATTTTCCGCTTTTCATCGCTCACCAAGCCGGTTGTTGCGGCCACCATCCTTGCGCTGGCCGACGCCGGGAAACTGCGGCTGGACGATCTGGTGAGCCTGCACCTGCCGGGCTTTGCGCCGCGGCTGGCGGACGGCTCGACGCCCGATATCACCATCCATCACCTATTGACCCATACCTCCGGCCTGGCATCGGGGCCCATCCTGACGCCCGCCGAGGAACTGGCCGGGGTCAACCGCTGGCATCTGGATGCCGACGAACTGCTTGCCCGACTGGCGGCACTGCCGCTGCTGTTTGCGCCGGGCAGCCAGTGGAACTATGGGCCATCCATCGATGTGCTGGGGGTCATCGCGGGGCGGCTGAGCGGCGGCACGCCCGGAGACGCCATCGCCAAATGGGTAACCGGCCCGTTGCATATGGTGGACACCGGCTTCTTCGTCAGCGACCCGGCACGGCTGGCGACGCCCTATGGCGATCATCCTGGCCAACCGGCCCGCATGGGCAGTGTGCATGAGGTGATGAGTCCCTGGGGCAGCATGGTTCGCTATGATCCCGAGCGGATCTTCGATGCCGCGGCCTTCCAGTCTGGTGGCGGCGGCGCAGCTGGCACGGCTGCCGATTTCATGGCGTTGCTGGAAGCCCTGCGGACGGGTGGCGGGCCGATCCTGCGCCCGGAAACAGTCGACAAGGGGCTGAGCAACCAGACGCCTCAGCTCGCCCAGGCGGTCTCGCCGGGCGTGATGTTCAGCTATTTTGGCGCCTATATTGCCAATCCCGCCGTGGCGGGCCTACCCCTGTCGGCGGGCAGCAATCGCTGGGGCGGGATTTATGGGCACAATTGGTTCATCGACCGCGACAAGGGCCTCAGCGTGCTGTCGATGAGCAATACTGGGCTCGAGGGCAGCGACGGCGCCTATCGTTCAGAGGTGTGTAACGCGGTTTATGCCGCGCTCTAGTGTTGCCCCCTGCCCGCTGGATGAGTAGCGTTCGGCACCACGGAGGCTGACATGCGCATTGCGACCTGGAACATCAACGGCATCAAGGCCCGGCTCGAGCTGCTCCTGACGTGGCTGGCGCAGGAGAAGCCCGATATCGTCGTGCTGCAGGAGATCAAGTCGGTCGACGAGGGCTTTCCCCGCGCCGAGATCGAGGCGCTGGGCTATAATGTCGAGACGCATGGCCAGAAGAGCTGGAATGGCGTGGCCATCCTGTCGCTATTGCCCTTTGACGAGGTCACCCGCGGACTGCCGGGAGATGACAGTGACGAACAGGCGCGGCTGATCGAAGGCGTGTTCTCGGTGGAAACCGGCGTCGTGCGAGTCTGTGGCATCTATCTGCCCAATGGCAATCCGGTGGACAGCGAGAAATTCCCCTACAAGCTGGCCTGGATGCGCCGACTCGAGGATTTCGTCGCCGAGCGCCTGGCTCTCGAAGAACCTTTCGTGCTGCTGGGTGACTTCAACCTGATCCCCTCGCCCATCGACGCCCATGATCCGCAGGCGTGGTGGGGCGATGCCCTCTATCGTCCGGAGAGCCTCGAACGCTTCCGCACGCTGGCCAACATGGGCATGACCGATGCGCTGCGCGCGACCACGGAAGAGGCCGCCTATACGTTCTGGGATTTCCAGGCGGGCGCATGGCGCCGCAATGCCGGCATCCGCATCGACCATCTGATGCTGTCGCCGCAGGCGGCAGATCTGCTCGATGGTGTCACCGTCCACAAGGATGTGCGCGGCTGGGACAAGCCGAGCGACCACGTGCCGGTCGAGGGCCAGTTCCGCCTTTGATCACGGCCGCATCGCGGCCACAGGGCTCAGAAGCCTGCGACCTGTGGCGCGATGGTCTTGGCCAGCTGGGACGCCTCGGTCTGTTCATCCGGCGTCGACAGCGACATGGCATTGTCGAACATCTTGTTGACCCAGGCGGCATCCGACGTGGTGGCACAGCGCTGCTGCGCGATGGTCAGCCACATCAGCCCTTCCACAGGCTGAGCGGCGATGCCGTCCATGCCAGCGAACAGCAGGTCACCCAGATGCGCCTGCGCCGGGCAATGGCCCTTGCGGGCAGCCAAAGAGAACCAGCGGGCACTCTGCAGCGGGTTCACGCCAAGCTCCTCCTCGTTGAGATAGAGCAGGCCAACGCGATACTGGGCGTCCGCGTCGCCGAAATAGGTCGCGGCATGCAGCAGCAGCGCATGGGCGCGGCCAGAATCCGCGGCAATGCCGGCGTCGGGCAGACCGTCCTTGTAATACTCGCCAACCTTGACGAAGGAGCGCGCGACAATGTCGGCCTCCACACCGCGCGGCGCGGTGTCGGCGTGCTGGTTGGCAATCTGGGCAAAATAGCCGAAGGCCTTGGCGGGGTCGCGGTCCACGCCCTCACCGTTCTCGTACATGGTGCCAAGCTGCCACATAGCCATGGGCTGACCTGCGTCAGCGGCGTTCTGCAAAGCGGCAATCAGCTCGCCGCTTGACACACCACCACCAGCACCGTCGAGCAAGTTGGCCATGTCGAGCGCAGCATCCGCCGCTGTCTGGGCCTGCACGGGCAGCACAGCCACACACAGGGACAGGGCGGCTGCCAGCGCAACGGACGTGAAGGGCTTATCCCTCTCGATGCGCATAATACTCCTTTCGCCCGCCAAGACGCGGGCGCCATTCAGAACACTTCTGTTACCGGGCAAACCCGGCGCCGCAGCGCCAGATGCCCCAGCGTCCGCATGGCCTCCGACCCACATCATCGGGTGTCGACTGACCACGCGCAACGCCAGCATTAAGAATTTGGTAAACTTCGTTTGTGACCGCATTGAAGCCGAGCCGTTCACAAAATTGCGCTTGGTGGCAGGCTGATCAGCGCCATCGGAATTATCGACCTATCTGCAGATCTGCTGGCCACGTCGCCGTCCCGCCTTCCCGCCACATTACAGCCGTCGCTCTCGCTAGAGAGCAGAAGCCAAGCTGCTCGACCGGACCTGCACAAGCAGGCGCCCGCCGAACTGATGGCCGCAACTGTAGTCACCCGCCCCCGGATGCCTATAAATTCGATAGCGGCAGATTGTGGCGACAAATATCGCCAAATCGTTGCGAAACGCGCCGGCGAAATCGTTTGACGTATTTTGTTGCTGAATCGTCACATCTGCGGGCCGTGCCAAGCGTGTCGAGGCTGCCACAGCCACCGACCTTCCGTCGCTGACCTCGACAAAATCTGTTGCCGGCGCGCCTTTGCCCGCTCATGGTCCTGCCATCTGCACAACCATGTGCACGTCCACGCCTGGGAGCAACCGATGAAAACCCTGTCCGCTCTGAACTCCATTTCCCATCATTCGAACATCATCGGTTATGACCTCTCAAACTCCGTGGACGGGGGCGCAAACAGACGCCAGCCGTAAGAGCCTTCTCGCTCGCCTTTTCCCTAAACACCGCCCGTCGGGCCTTGCCGAGGCGCTGACGCGTCCACGCTTTGCCCGTTTCGTGGGCTATTATCGACCGCACCGCGCCCTGCTTGCCGCAGTCCTCGGTTGCGCCGTTCTGGTGGCAGCGACGGCTGTCGCACTGCCGCTTTGCGCCAACTACATCACCAGCCACCTGGTTGATCTCAAGGATGGCGACAATGGGCTTGTGCCCATTCTGGTCATGGGCGGCATCATGCTGGCCATCTTCCTGGTGCAGACGCTGGCCACCTATTTCGTGGACTACAAGGGCCATGTGATGGGCGCCCGCATCGAAGCCGATGTGCGGCGCGAGCTGTTCGAGCATTGCCAGAAGCTGTCGTTCAGCTTCTACGACCGCCAGCGCGTCGGGCAGTTGATGAGCCGGATCAGCAATGACTCGCTCTGGCTGGGCGAGTTGTTCCACCATGGGCCGGAAGACCTGGCCATCGGCCTGCTCAAATTCGTCGGGGCCCTGGCGGTCCTCATCTACATCGATCCGGTGCTGGCCAGCCTGATCGTGCTGCTGACGCCGCTGGCAGTGGCCTATGCCCGCCACTTCAACCGGCGCATGCATGTGGCGCTCAAGGGCAGCAAGGAGCAGATCGCGGCAGTCAATGAACGGGTCGAGGACGCGCTGGCCGGCGTCCGGGTGGTGCAGTCCTTCGCTAATGAAGGTGACGAGCTGCGCCGCTTCGACGTCGAGAACCAGCGTTTCTTCGAAAGCCGTCGCGACGGCTACCGCAGCGAGGCGCTGCTGTGGTCGGGCATGGATGGGTTTTCGCAACTGGTGACGATTCTGGTCATTGTTGCGGGCGCGATCCGCATCCTGCATGCCCAGCTCAGTGTCTCGGACATGCTGACCTTCCTGCTCTGCGTCGGGGTGCTGGTCGACCCCATCCGGCGGCTGGATAACTTCATCCGCCTCTGGCAGGAGGGCTATACCGGCTTCGTGCGCGCCATGGAGCTGCTGGAGGAAGAGCCCGACATCGTCGACGCGCCCGGCGCCGTCGATATCGGCGAGGTGGCCGGGGCGATCCGCTTCGACACCGTCGCCTTCCGCTACGAAAGCGATGGGCGGCTGGTGTTCGACGGGTTGTCGCTCGATATCCGGCCGGGCGAATTCGTCGCCCTGGTCGGACCATCGGGCGTCGGCAAGAGCACCTTCTGTGCGCTGATCCCGCGCTTTTACGATGTGGAATCAGGTTCGGTCAGCATCGATGGCCGGGACGTGCGGTCACTGACGCTGGCCTCGCTGCGGCGCAGCATCGGCGTGGTGCAGCAGGATGTCTATCTGTTCAGCGGCACCGTGGCGGACAATCTGCGCTATGGTCGTCCCGATGCCAGCGATGACGACATCATCGCGGCGGCCAAGGCGGCCAATGCGCATGAGTTCATCATGGCCCTGCCCCGCGGCTATGACACCGACATCGGCCAACGCGGCGTCAAGCTCTCGGGCGGGCAGAAGCAGCGCCTGACCATTGCCCGCACCTTCCTCAAGGACCCGGCCATCCTGATCTTTGACGAGGCCACCAGCGCCCTCGACAATGACAGCGAACGAGCGGTGCAACAGTCGCTGTTGTCGCTGGCCAAGGGGCGCACCACCATTGTGATTGCGCATCGGCTGTCGACTGTCCGACAGGCCGACCGCATCCTGGTGCTGACGCCCAATGGCATTGGCGAAGAAGGCACGCATGACCAGTTGATGGCTGCCGACGGGCTTTATGCCGGGCTGCATCGCGTCCAGGCGCGTATCTAGACAAATATGGGCTCCGGGCGCATCGCACGGGGCCTCATCTACGTCAGAGCCAGCGGCGACGGCGCATCCACCAGATGATGCCCAGCGACATGCCGAACAGGGCGGCACAGACCACCCAGAAGGCATGGGGATTATCCGAAAAGGGGATGCCGGACACATTCATGCCCAGGGCGCCGGTCAGCAGCGTCAGCGGCATGAACACCACCGTCACCGCCGCAAGCACCATCATGGTGTGGTTCATCTGTTCGGCGCGGGCGTCGATGATCTGCTCATGCACCAGCACAGCGCGTTCAGACAACGCCTGCAACTCGTCACCCAGCCGGGCCGAGCGGGCCGATGCCTCGCGCAGACGCATGCGGTCGCGCGGGGAGAAATGCGACAGGTCTTCGATTTCGAGCGTATTGAGCACATCGCGCTGCGGCCAGACGATGCGGCGGAAGCTGATGAGCGTGCGGCGCAGATGGCTGAGCTTGCCCTGGGCGCGCGAGGTGTTCTGGATGATCAGCGATTCCTCGATCTCGTCGAGCCGATCGCCGAGACGCTCAACGAGGGGTTCGAGTCGATCGGCCGCGCGCAGGCCCAGGCGGGCAACCAGATCGGCGGGCGACACCGGCGCGTGATGGGAGGCTTCCCATTTGGTGAGGCCCAGAAAGTCCAGAATGTTGAGCTCGGAGGCGATGATCACCCGGCCCTTTTCGATCCACAGGGTCAGCAATTGCCGCCCCATGTCGTCGGGCTCGGCACCGGGCCGGGCGACACGCATCACCACCATGGCGCGGTCTTCGATGACGGTGCAGCGCGAGCGCGTACTGGGCACGGTGAGCAGGTCGGCGTTAAACACGCCCAGCTCTTCCTTGAGCCAGACCTTGAATTCGGGCGCCTTGGAGTTGCCGCAGACCAGCTTGAAGCCGCGCGGCGGAATCCTGGGCGTCTCGGCGGTCGGCTCGATGCGCACCACACCGCCCTTGCCGTCAAAAATCAGCACAGCGCCGACGCCGATCATGCCATTCTGCATGGCCCTGGTGGGCGGTTCGCGGGGTGTGTCATCCATGCTCGATCTCGCTTCGGTTGACAGCAATCCGCACCGGCCCGGCCCCGCGAAAAGCGGGTGCCGGTCCGATTCCGGAATTAGCTGAGGCGCTTGAGCGCCTCGGCGATATGGTGGCGCCGCTCGACGGCGGCTTCGCGACGGGCCTTCTGCTCCTCGATCACTTCCTCGGGCGCCTTGGCGACAAACTGCTCATTGCCGAGCTTCTTGTCGATCTGGCTGACCTCGGCGTCGAGCTTGCCGACTTCCTTTTCCAGCCGCGCCTTTTCGGTCGGGATGTCGATGAACTCGGCCAGCGGCAATGCCCAGGTGGCTTCGCCGACGACGAACTGCGCCGACTCGCCGGGCACCTCGTTCTGGGGCGAAATGCTCTCCAGCCGCGCCAGGCGGGTGATGAGCGAGGTGCCGGCGACGAGGCGCTTGAGCGTGGTGTCGCCCGCGCCCACCACCACCAGCGGCAGCTTGGCGCCGGCGGGCACGTTCATTTCGCTGCGCACCGAGCGCACATTGGTGATCACGTCGATCAGCCAGGTCAGCTCGGCATCGGCTTCGGCATCCTCGAGGCCCGCCAGATCAGGCCAGTCGGAGAGGATCAGCATGTTGTCACGCGCCGGGCCGAACTTGCCGGTCTCAGCCCACAGCTCTTCGGTAACGAAGGGCATGAAGGGATGGAGGATCAACAGGATCTGGTCGAGCGCCCAGGCCGCAGTGGCGCGGGTCTCGGCCTTGGCGGCCTCGTCCTCGCCCATGAACACCGGCTTGGCGAATTCGACATACCAGTCGCAGAAGGTGCCCCAGACGAAGTCATAGGCGGCATTGGAGGCTTCGTTGAACTTATAGTCGACGATGCCCTTGCTGACGGCAGCGGCCGCACGCGCGGTGGCACCGACAATCCAGCGGTTGAGCGCCAGCGTGTTGCCCTTGGGATCGAAGCCGTCGACGCGGCGGCATTCGTTCATCTCGAGGAAGCGCGCAGCGTTCCAGATCTTGGTGACGAAGTTGCGATAGCCCTCGACGCGGCTGATGGAGAGCTTGAGATCGCGTCCCTGCGCGGCCATGGCCGCCAGGGTGAAGCGCGTCGCATCGGCGCCGTACTGGTCGATCAGGTTCAGCGGATCGATGACATTGCCCTTGGTCTTGCTCATCTTCTGGCCCTTTTCGTCGCGGACCAGGGCGTGCATGTAGACAGTGTGGAAGGGCTCTTCCTTGAGGAATTCGAGCCCCATCATCATCATGCGGGCGACCCAGAAGAAGATGATGTCAAAGCCGGTGACCAGCACGTCGGTGGGATAGTAACGACGCAGTTCGGCGGTGTCGTCGGGCCAGCCCAGGGTCGAGAAGGGCCACAGGGCCGAGGAGAACCAAGTATCGAGCACATCTTCGTCGCGCTTGAGCGTTACGGGCTTGCCATAGTGGGCATCGGCCAGCGCCTGGGCTTCGGCCTCGCTCTGGGCGACGAAGGCTTCATTGTCCGGGCCATACCAGGCCGGGATCTGATGACCCCACCACAGCTGGCGCGAAATACACCAGGGCTTGATGTTCTCCAGCCAGGCGAAATAGGTGTTCTCATATTGCTGCGGCACGAATTTGGTGCGGCCTTCGCGCACCGAGGCCATGGCCGGCTGCGCCAGCACATCGGCCTTGACCCACCACTGGTCAGTCAGGAAGGGCTCGATGACGACGAGTTTGCTCTTCTCGTCATGCGGCACCATGATCTTTTTGTCTTCGATGAACGCCAGGCCACGGGTGGGCTCGGCTTCGGCCAGGGCGGTCAGCTTGGCGACGATGGCCTTGCGCGCAGCAAAGCGATCAAGCCCGCGCAGGTCTTCCGGCACGAAATCGGCCGAAATGATCGCGCCCTGGGTGGTGAATACGTTGATCTGCTCGAGATTGTTGCGGACGCCGACTTCAAAGTCGTTGAAGTCATGCGCCGGCGTGATCTTGACCGCGCCCGTGCCCAGGGCGGGGTCGGCATATTCGTCGGCGACGACGGGAATGCGGCGGCCGACGAGCGGCAGCTCGACGAACTTGCCAACCAGGCTGGCATAGCGCTCGTCGGTGGGGTGCACGGCAATGCCGGAGTCGCCCAGCATGGTTTCGGGGCGCGTGGTGGCGACGATGATGTAGTCGCGGGTTTCCCACTCGGTGGGCTTGCCCTCTTCATCATGCGCAATGGGGAACTGGTAGGTTACGCCATCAGCCAGCGGATAGCGCAGGTGCCACATGTGGCCCTTGATCTCGATGTTCTCGACCTCGAGGTCCGAGATCGCGGTTTCCAGGCCAGGGTGCCAGTTGACGAGGCGCTTGGCGCGATAGATCAGACCGCGCTTGTGCAGCTCGACAAACACCTTGGTGACGGCGCGCACCATCTGGTCATCGGCGACGCCGTTCTCACCCATGGTGAAGCGTTCACGCGAAAAGTCAGCCGAAGCGCCCAGGCGCTTGAGCTGGTTCATGATCGTGCCGCCGCTCTCGGCCTTCCATTCCCAGACGCGTTCGACGAATTTCTCGCGGCCCATCTCGCGGCGACCGGGCTGCTGGCGCTCCATCAGCTGGCGCTCGACGATCATCTGGGTGGCAATGCCGGCATGGTCTGTGCCCGGCTGCCAGAGCACATCCTTGCGCAGCATGCGGTTGAACCGCACCAGGATGTCCTGAATGGTATTGTTGAGCGCGTGGCCGATATGCAGCGAGCCCGTCACATTGGGCGGCGGAATGACGATGGTGAAGGTCTCGGCGCCGGGCGCGGCCCCTGCCCCGGCGGCAAAGGCATTGGCCTTGAGCCAGTCGGCATAGACGCGCGTTTCGACGGCGCCGGGCTCATAGGACTTTTCAAGCATGGGTCACTCGCAACAGCAGAGACCCGCCAGGGAGGCTGGCGGGCCGAAAAACAAGGTTGGCAGACTTCAAGCAAATGCGGCTGGCGGGGTCAACTGCAACCGGCGCTTTGGCGCGCAATAGGCTGCGCGCCAATTCGGCATCGGACAATCGAACAGGCCACGCGCGGCCGGAAAGGTCAGTCGCCGCGCGAGATGCGGGCGATTTCCTTTTCCACCATGCGCTCGACGACGGACGGCAGGTTCTCGTCCAGCCATTCCTTGAGCATGGGGCGCAGCATGTCGCGCATCAGCGACTCGATGGTGGCGCCGGCATTGCCCAGCCCCAGGCCATTGAGCTTGGTGATCGAGCTGCGCACGGCAGCCTGGGTTGCCGGCTCGAGCAGCTGGTCGGCCATGTCGCTGGACAGGCGCGCGTCCGGCATGGGCGCCGCCTGGGCAACTGTCGGCTGCGGCCGCGGCGGGGGTGCCGCCATTTCCGGCTCGGGATCGAAGCTGGGCTCTTCCATCGCGGCGACGGGCGAAAACTCGGGTTCCGGCTCCGGCTCGGGGTCAAACGCCGGTTCGGGTTCGGGCTCCGGCTCCGGCATCACGGGTGCGCGGGCCGGCGCTGCGGCGGCAGGCTGCGGCTTGGGCGCGGCCATCGGCGCGCGCTGCGGCGGCGGATCGAAAGACGGCAGATCGTCTTCCACTGGCTCGGGCGCAAAGGCGATGTCTTCGGGATCGACCAGATTGGGCACGGCCGCCATGGCAGCTGCCATGGGATCGTCCTCTTCCTCGGCGGCAGCCGCGGGTTCGGTGTCGGCGAGGATGGAGTCAAAGCTGAAACCACCCACATCGTCGTCATCGGACACGATCTGGGCGGGCGACAGCGCCAGCGGCTCGATATCGTCGAGCATGTCGCTGAGGTCACGATCCAGCGAACCGGCAGCAGACCGGGCGGGAGCAGCTTCCATGGGCGCGGCGGCAGCCTGCATGGAGGGCCGGCGCGGCGCGCCGGCGGCGTCGTCGTCGGCGATAATCTGCCTGATGGACGACAGGATCTCGTCCATGGACGGTTCTTTTGGTGCCGGCTTGTTCATCGATGCCTCTTACTCGTGCGCTCGATCCGGGGGCTTGCAACGCTCCGCAAGTGCAGCCAATCCCTGATTCGTAAACAATACCTTAGACTGCGCGGCACAAATTAGGAATCGCGCAGGCCGTTGCACACAAGGTCTTCCACTAAAACTTGTGGCCGGGACAAAGCCCGGCCACCAAGTCTGGTCAATAATGGGACAGTGCCTATTCGGAGACGGTGCGCAGTTCCGCCCAGACGTCGTCCACCGCATCGGTGTAGCGTGCTGCGGACTTGATTTCGACATTGAGGCCGAGGTCGCTTGCCGTCAGGTGGCCCATGGCGGCCAGCAAGGAGAATGTCGCCAGCACCTTGTTGGACGAGGCATTGATCAGGCCCTCGCGGGCCGTGGTCAGTTCGGCCTGCGAATTGAGCACGTCCAGCGTGGTGCGGGTGCCCAGGTCGCGTTCCTGGATGACGCCATCGAGCACGGTCTTGCCGGCGGACACAGCAGCGCTGGCGGCCGAGATCTGCGCATCGGCGCTCTGGATACCGGCCCAGGCCGAAATCACCGATTCACGGATCTTGTCGTAGGAGGACATGGCGTCCACTTCTGATTTGATCTGCTCGATATTGGCCTTGCGCACGCTGGCGCCAATGGCGCCGCCCGCATAGAGCGGCACGGTGATCTGGAAGGACACCGACCCGCTGAAGCCGTCGGTCGGCGAGCCGTTCTGCCCGGTGACCTTGGAGCCGACCGAACCGTTCAGCGATGCCTTGGGCCCGAAGCCGGCTTCGGCAGCCTTGCTGCTGGCCTGGGCCGCACGGATAGCAGCCTTGGCCATGAGGATGGCCGGATGGCCCGTCTCGGCTTCGGCGATGGCAGCCGACAGGCCGCTGGGGATCAGGCGGCTGAAATTATGAGAGGCGCTCAGATTGTGCGGCGCCTGGCCAACATAGCGCTGGAACGTGGCCTTGCTGGTCTCAAGATTGCTCAGGGCTGCGCGATAAGTCGCGTCGCCCTGGGCCAGACGGGCCTCGGCCTGAGCCACATCGATACGGGTGCCTTCGCCGACGTCCAGCCGGTCACGGGCAGACTGCAACTGCGCCTGGAAGAAGGAGAGGTTTTCCTGCCGCAACGCCACCAGCTGGCTGTTGCTGAGCACCGAGACATAGGCCTGCACCACCGCGAGCAGCACGTTCTGCTCGGTATTGCGGATCTGGTACTCGGCCGCCTCGGCCCCGGCGCGGGCCGCCTCGACCTCGGAATTGGTCTTGTTTCCGTCATAAAGGGTCTGACTATAGGACAGGCCGGTGGTCAGCGATGTGCCGTCGGTGAATTTGCCGCCGGCGAGCGACCAGCTGTAGTTGCCGCTGACCGAAGCGCCCAGTGTCGGCCGGGTGCCGGCCTTGGCGAGAGCAATGTTTTCGGCCGACGCCTTGGCATTGAGCAGGGCAGACTGCAGGTCCGGCGCATGATCATAGGCAATTGTCAGTGCCTGGGCGATCGACTGCGCCTGTGCGCCATTCACGGCAAGCGCGCTTGCCAACACAGCCACGGCGCTAACCGCCAAACGTTTGCGAAAACTCATCGCCGCCTCCAGAACACCAAGACTTTATAGCCGCCCTCGTCGGGTTAACAACCTGCGGCGACCGACAATACCAAAGTTTAATGTAGGGATGATCCCACAGCGTTGCATCGAGGCAACGGGATCATCCTCGCAATCAAAATACGAACTCGACAGTACGCGGCGTGGTGTCGAGTGCGGGCAGCGTGGCGTTGAACTCGCCGCGCGCAGTCACCGTGCTGCCCGTCTTGACGAACACGCTGGCCACGCTCACGCCGCCATCGCGCACCAGGGCGACCAGCCGGCCGCCGTCCTTGACGACGCCGAGCAAGGCATCTGCCACCACATCGAGCGTGCCTTCGACAAAGACGAGGTCGAACATCCTGGTGCCGACAGCACTGACATCGCCGGCAATCACGCTGGCATTTGCCAGCCCCAAGCCGGTCAGATTGGTGTTGGCGGCCTGGGCCAGGGCCGCATCGGCCTCGAGCCCGACCACGGAGGCAGCGAGCCCGGCAATCACCGCCGTCGCATAGCCGGTGCCGGCGCCCACATCGAGCACGCTCTCGGTATCATTGATTTCGGCCAGTTGCAGCAGCTTGGCGAGGGTGGCCGGCGCCATCATGAAGCGCTCGCGACCGCCGCCCAGCCAATGGATATCATCGATATAGGCCAGGGCCTGCCGCTCGGCGGGCACGAAACGTTCGCGGGGAACCGCGCCCATCTGCGCCAGAACGCCCCAATCGGTCACGCCGCTGGTCCGCAACTGATTGTCGACCATCACGGCCCGAAGCCGCCCGAAATCCGTCATCTGCGATCATCCGCCCCATACGTCATATGCTGGACGTGAATATCCCTCCCCCCGCCCGCTTGGCAAGCCACCTTTGCGTGGCGCGACAAAAAGGATGGCGCATGGGAGCCATGTGCAAGCAGGGGACCGCGCGGAACGCCGGACCGGATCAACACCGAAAAGGGGAAAATGGAGGCCTCGTCCGGAATTGAACCGGAGTACACGGATTTGCAATCCGCTGCGTAACCACTCCGCCACGAGGCCTCTGCGGCGCTATCTAATCGACCGCCCGTTCATATGCAAGCGAGCAGGTTGCCAAAGTGTTAGCGCAGCGCGGATGCGTTTGGTGCTTCACCACTTGGGCCGGGCTGCCTAGGGTGTGGCCTTCACTATGGAGAGTCGCGTGAGCCAGATCGAGCCAGTGTCCAGTGGAGGTGCGCGCACCTATTTCCAGCCCATCATGGCCGGCGCCCTGGCCGCCATTGTCGGCTATGCCAGCACCTTTACCCTGGTGTTGGCCGCGCTGACCGCGTCTGGCGCAACGCCGCAGCAGGCTGGATCGGGCCTGATGACGGTGTGCATTGCCATCGGCATTCTCAATATCGTGGTCAGCGCCCGCATGCGGTTGCCGGCTAGCTTTGCCTGGTCAACGCCGGGCGTGGCTTTCCTGCTGACGGTGGGCGAACCGGTGGGCGGCTTCCCCGCGGTGGCGGGCGCTTTCCTTGTCGCGGCCGGCCTTTTGGTGCTCACCGGGCTGATCCGCCCGCTGGCCCGGCTGGTGGCGGCCATCCCCGCACCGATTGCCAATGCCATGCTGGCGGGCATGCTGCTGACCCTGTGCCTGGCGCCGATCAAGGCCGTGGCCGAACTGCCGGCGCTGGCGCTGCCGATCCTGCTGGCCTGGGTGCTCGGGCTGCGCTTTGCCCGCCGCTTTGCCGTGCCGATCGCGGTGGTGGTCACCGGCGTGCTGCTGGCCTCGACCACGCATCTGCCTGCCGGCGCGCTCGATGGCAGCTGGCCGGTGTTTGCACCGGTCATGCCGGTGTTCACCATGGACGCCATCATCCGCATCGGATTGCCGCTCTATATCGTGACCATGGCATCGCAGAACCTGCCGGGCCTGGCCGTCATGCAGGCCAATGGCTACACCCTGCCACCGGCGCCGATGTTCATTGTCACCGGCATCGCCAGCGCCGCGACGGCACTGTTTGGCGGCCATACCACCAATCTGGCAGCGATCACGGCAGCAATCTGCGCCGGGCCGGAGGCCCATCCCGATCGCGACAAGCGCTGGCCGGCGCCGATCTCGGCGGGCGTGGTCTATCTGCTGCTGGCTCCGGCAGCGAGCCTTGCGGCCGCCTTCATCGCGGCCTCCCCGCCGATTCTGATCCAGGCGGTGGCCGGACTTGCCCTGCTGTCGAGCCTGACTGCGGCCCTGGCCGGGGCGCTGGTGCATGAGGATGTCCGCCTGCCGGCGATTTTCACATTCGTTACAACGGCTTCGGGAATCACCGTGCTGGGCGTTGGTGCGCCGTTCTGGGGGCTGGTGGGCGGCATCGCCATGCTGGTGCTGCTCCGCCTCGGCATCAAACCAGCAATAGAGACCATGGGCACATGAGTGAACGCCCCTATGCCGTGATCATTGCGGGAGGCAGGGGGACGCGGCTGGGGGGCGTGCGCAAGGGTGAGCTGCGCATTGGCGGTTTGCCAGTGCTGGAGCGGGTCATACGCGGGCTGAATGGGGTCCGTGACCCCGTCATGGTCGCCACTGGACCGGCACGGCAGCAGCTCCTGATTCCATCCTCCTGCGAGGCCGTCCCCGATCTGCCCGAATCTACGGGCGGACCGCTCGCTGGGCTGCTTGCTGCCGCCAAACAGTTGGCAGACAGCGGAATCACGACAGGCACCTTGGTGTCGGTCGCAGCCGACACGCCTTTTCTACCAGAGGATTTCGTGGCGAGGATAAGTTTGGCCCTGGGCGATGCCCCCGCGGCCTATGCGGCCTGGGGAGAAGACTTCTATCCGCCCAATGCGATCTGGCGACTGGAAGCGCTGCAGGACATGCTCTCGGCCACCGGAAACGCCGGCAAACCGGGTAGTCTGAAGGCACTGCACAGTTCGCTCGGGTCTCTTCGGATCGACTGGAGCGGCTGGGCCCAAGCCAATCCCTTCGCCAATCTCAACACGATCAAGGACTTGATTGCGCTGCAAAATCGCGCGCGAAGCTAGGGCGATGTCGCAACTTATTCACACAGGCGGCAATTGGGGCTTGGCAAACCAAATCAAGTTCGGTACATGACCCTCGCCTTCGCAAGAAGGACAACGAAGGTGATCCGCGGTAGCTCAGTGGTAGAGCAATCGGCTGTTAACCGATTGGTCGTAGGTTCGAATCCTACCCGCGGAGCCATTCGTTCCCCCGCCCGATGATGGGCAGATTTCCCGACATGGTGATGAGCATAGATTTGACGGCGGCCAACACCGACTGATCAATGTATCGTGCTGCCATGCCCTAAGTGCAGTAGCATGCCACTCGACAGAGCGTGACACCTGGGGTCAATGGGCTAGCAAAGTGTGCACCGCGTTGTCGCCAAACCGGCACAGGTGCGAAACCGGCAGAAAGGGCGTAACCCATGAGCAATGGCATGGATCTGGACAATGAAAGCCAGATTACCCTCAGCCGCACCATCGATGCGCATATCGACGATGTGTTCAAAGCCTGGACCGACCCGGCGCTGATCGAGCAATGGCAGGCCGATGAGGCTGAGCTCGATGCCTTCGAGGGCGGCGAATACAAGTTTACCACCTTTGGCGATGACGAGGATCCCGAGGACCATACGGTCAGCGGCGAGATCCTGGGTTTTGTCGAGAACGAGAAGCTGGTGATGAGCTGGGTGCACAAGGATGCCGAGGACGAAGAGGATGACCTCATCTTCGTGCTGGACGTGCGCTTCAAGGACATCGGCGGCGAGCAGACGCAGATCACCTTGACCGAACGCGGCCTGGCCCATGCCGACCCAGAATCGCGCATCTTCTCGATCGAAGCCTGGAACGCCGCGCTCGAACACCTGGCGGAAGTGCTCGAATAGGCTGAACTGTCGCGGAGGCTGGCCCGTAGTGAATGCGGGAGTAGCCGAATGACCACCACACAGCTTGCCTGGCTGCGCAACGACCTGCGCCTGACCGACAACCCAGCCCTCGCCGCTGCGGCTGCAGCCGAGGGCGCGACAACCGCCCTTTATATTCATGAGCAGGCCGACGGCATTCGCCCGCCCGGGGGCGCAGCGCGCTGGTGGCTGCACCAGAGCCTGGTGGCGCTGGAGGCCGATCTGGCGGCGCATGGCATTGCGCTGGTGGTGGACAGCGGCAATCCGGAAGACATTCTCACAAGACTGGTGCGCGAGCTGAACATCGGGGCGGTGTACTGGAACCGTCGCTACGCGCCCGGAGAACGGGCGCTGGACAGTGCGATCAAGGCCAGGCTGCGCGGCGACGGCGTCACGGTGGCGAGCTTTGCGGCCAATCTGCTGATCGAGCCGTGGGAAATCAGCACCGGCGCGGGCAAGCCTTATTCGGTATTCACGCCATTCTGGAAGAGCCTGAAGCAGGCACCGATCGCCCGCCCCCTGCCCGCGCCGGCGAAGGGGACATCCCGCGACAGACAGAGCGTGGATGGCGACTATGCCGAGCCGCATTGGGCCGGCAAGCTCAAGCCGCACTGGCAGATCGGCGAAGCGGCGGCACAGGCCAGACTCGCGCAGTTTCTGGAGAATTGCGTCGCCGACTACGCCGATGAGCGGGATTTTCCGGCAAGGCTGGCCACGTCGCGGCTGTCGCCGCACCTGCGCTTTGGCGAGATCAGCCCGCGCCAGGTCTGGCACGCGGCGAGCCTGGTGGCAGAGGCCCACCCTGAAATGGCCGGCGCGATCGACAAATTCCTCTCCGAACTGGCCTGGCGCGATTTCAGCTACCACCAGCTTTATCATCGCGACGATATCGCCCAGGTGCCGATGCAGGAGAAATATCGCGGCCTCGAGTGGCGCGATGCGCCGGACGACCTCAGCGCCTGGCAGCAGGGCCGGACGGGCCTGCCGATGATCGACGCCGGCATGCGCGAGCTTTGGGAAACCGGCTCCATGCACAATCGGGTGCGCATGCTGGTTGCCTCGCTGCTGAGCAAGAACCTGCTGATCGACTGGCGCCTGGGAGAGCAGTGGTTCTGGGACTGCCTGGTGGACGCCGATGTGGCGAGCAATCCGGCGAGCTGGCAATGGGTGGCTGGCTGCGGGCTGGATGCGGCACCCTATTTCCGCATTTTCAATCCCGTAACGCAGGGCAAACGCTTCGACCCGGAGGGCACCTATGTGCGCCGCTGGGTTCCCGAGCTCGCCAAGCTCGACGACACCCACATCCACAGCCCCTGGGAGGCGCCACGGGACGCGTTGACGGCCGCTGGCGTGGTTCTGGGCAAGGACTATCCGCGCCCGATCGTTGACCTCAAGACATCGCGCGAGCGCGCGCTCGCGGCAGCTGCAGCGCTGTGATGGAATAGTATTGCGCCATGCGCCCATGGGCGCATCGCCATTGCGCAACCGTGGGGCAAGGCGGAAAGCCCTGCCCGGACAGGCGGTTATCGCTTGCGGGGGTTAGCCACCAGGCCTACGATCACCGCTCAATCATCAGTAGATCGCGCTCATGTTCGCCCATAAAGACCTGATTGCTGCCATCGGCAAGACGCCACTCATTCGCCTCAACCGCGTGTCCGAGATGACGGGATGCGACATCTGGGGTAAGGCCGAGTTTCTCAATCCGGGTCAGTCGGTGAAGGATCGCGCGGCGCTCTACATCATCCAGGATGCGATCAAGTCCGGACGGCTCAAGCCCGGTGGCACGATTGTCGAGGGCACGGCGGGCAATACCGGCATCGGGCTGACGCTCGTGGCCAATGCGCTGGGCTACAAGAGCGTGATCGTCATTCCGCAGACGCAGAGCCAGGAAAAGAAGGACGCCCTGCGTCTCTACGGCGCCGAGCTGATCGAGGTTCCGGCCAAGCCGTACAAGAACCCCAACAACTACATCAAGATTTCCGGCCGGCTGGCGGAGAAGCTGAACGCCGAACTGCCCGGCGGCGCCATCTGGGCCAATCAGTTCGACAATGTGGCCAATCGCCAGGCCCATATCGAGACCACGGGCCCCGAGATCTGGGAGCAGACCGGCGGCAAGATCGACGGCTTCATCTGCGCGGTCGGCTCAGGCGGCACGCTGGCCGGCGTGGCCGAGGCCCTGCGGGCCCGCAGCAGCACGGTCAAGATCGGCCTGGCCGACCCAGAGGGCGCGGCGCTCTACAATTTCTATGCGCATGGCGCGCTCAAGTCGTCTGGCGACTCGATTTCCGAAGGCATCGGCCAGGGCCGCATCACGGCCAATCTGGAAGGGCTGACTGTGGACAACCCCTACCAGATCCCCGATAGCGAAGCCCTGCCCTATATCTTCGATCTGCTTGAGCATGAAGGTCTCTGCCTGGGTGGCTCGAGCGCGATCAATATCGCCGGCGCGGTGCGCATGGCGCGCGACCTGGGACCGGGCAAGACCATCGTCACGATCCTGTGCGACTATGGCAACCGCTATGCCAGCAAGATCTTCAATCCCGCGTTCCTGCGCGGCAAGAACCTGCCGGTGCCCACCTGGATGGAAGGGCGCACGCCTATCGACATCTCCAGCGTGATCGAGGCGGAGCCGGTCTGAGGGGGTGGCGGAGCCTCGACCATTTTCGCCTTGAGCGAAACGATCTGTCGATAGGCCCACCCCTCTCCCGCCGCTGCGTGGCGACCTCTCCTGTCTGGGAAAAGGTGGATGGGGAGCGCTCTGCGTACCACTGATAGACCCCCTCCCTCGGTCCCTCCCCTCAAGGGGGAGGGAGGCGAAAGAGCCGACAATCCAGTCAGGAGAGAAGCGAGCTGGCGACACTGTGAACCCCTCACCCGCCGCTGTGCGGCGACCTCTCCCCTCAGGGGAGAGGTGGGGTGGCTCTGGCGCGAGATGTGGGCAGAGCGCTTTGATTGGAGGCATGCTAGAACTCTGGCATTTCCCGAATCTAGGCGGCTATCTTGATCGGCATCGAGTATTTTCTGGGTACCCTGGTCGCGGAGCTGCATATCGTGGCCGCGATCATGGCGGCGCTCTATTTGCTCGCCTTTGTCTGTGCCGTTCGGGAAATCATGAACTCGCGCACGTCGCAGGGATCGATTGCCTGGATCCTGGCGCTGGCGCTGCTGCCGTTTCCGACCGCCCTGCTCTATCTGGTGTTTGGCTGGAAGGCCTTTGACGACTATGCGACAGACCGCATCCGCAATGGCCGCTCGGCACGACCGCTGCGGGCCAAGGACCTGATGCTGATCGACCGCGACACCAGCGCCCAATGGCCGGTGCAGACCAAGGTGTCGGAAGTGCCGTTCCTCAGCGGCAATGACGTGGACATCCTGGTCGATGGACGGGCGACGTTTGACTCCATCTTTGCCGGGATCGACACCGCCCAGACCTACCTCTTCGTGCAATTCTACATCGTGCGCGACGACGCCCTGGGCAAGGAGCTGGCGGAGCGCCTGATCGCGCGGGCCAAGGCCGGGGTGAAGGTCTATTTGCTCTATGACGACATCGGCAGCACGGGCATGCCCAAACGCTACCGCACGCAGTTGCGCGAAGCCGGCATCAAGGTGGCCGGCTTCAACCAGCGCCACAAATTCATGCGCTTCTACGGCCCGACCCGGATCAACTACCGCAACCACCGCAAGATCGTTGTGGTGGATGGCGAACAGGCCTGGGTGGGCGGGCACAATGTGGGCGTGGAATATCTGGGCCAGAATCCGAGACTGGGGCGCTGGCGGGATACGCATGTGCATATAAGCGGGCCGGCGGCGCTGGGCTGCGCCCTGTTGTTTCGCGAGGACTGGGAATGGGCGACCGGCGAGGTGCTGCCCTCGGCGCCGCCCGACGACGTGCCGACACCCGGCGACAAGAGCGTGCTGGTGATGGGGACCGGGCCGGCCGACCAGCTGGAAGAATGCGCGATTGCCTTTACCGATGTGATCGGGCGGGCGCGCGAGCGGCTGTGGATTGTCAGTCCCTATTTCGTGCCCGACACCGATATCCGCACGGCACTCTATGCCGCCAAGCTGCGCGGCGTGGACGTGCGGATCATGCTGCCCAATGAGCCCGACCACAAGCTGGTCTGGCTGGCCAGCATTGCCCATGCCGACGCGATGATCGAGCATGGCGTGGCGATCCATCGCTATCGCGACGGTTTCCTGCACCAGAAGGTGGTGTTGATGGACGACCAGATCGCGACCATCGGCAGCGTCAATTTCGACAACCGCTCCTTTGCGATCAATTTCGAGATCACCATGTGGTTCACGGACGGACAAACGATCAAGGCAGTGGAAGACATGCTGACAGAGGACTTCAAGGTGTGCCGCGAGGTGACGCTCGAGGAGGTCAAGTCGCGCAGCTGGCCAATGCGTTTCCTGACCCAGGCAGCGCGTCTGCTGTCACCGGTATTGTAAGGACGAGTGATGACCCAGTTTCTGTTTCGGGACGATAGTTACCAGCGCAGCGTGACGGCACGCGTCGCGGCCGTGACGCCCGAGGGCGGGCTGGTGTTGGACCAGACGGTGTTCTACGCCGCATCGGGCGGGCAGCCGGGCGACATAGGGCGCATGTCCATGAGCGATGGCAGCGTGCTGGAGATCATCGACACCATCCATCCCGATGGCGACAAGACGACCATCGCGCATATGGCGGCGCCGGGCAGTGCCCTGCCCCAGCCCGGGGAGACCGTGACGGCGGAAATCGACTGGGACCGCCGCTATCGGCTGATGCGCATGCACACGGCACTGCATCTGCTGTCGGTGGTGTTCGCCTATCCGGTGACGGGCGGCTCGATCGGTGCGGACAAGGGGCGGCTGGATTTCGACATGCCCGAGCTGCCCGAGGATGTCGCGGCGCTGGAGGCCCAGCTCAATGGCCTGGTCGCGGGCCATCATGAGGTCAGCCAGGAGTGGATCACCGACGACGAGATGGCGGCCAATCCTGATCTGATCAAGACCATGAATGTGAAGCCACCCATGGGCCAGGGCCGCGTGCGGCTGATCCGCATCGGCGACGTGGACCTGCAGCCCTGTGGCGGCACGCATGTGCGCAACACGCGCGAAATCGGCCCGCTCAAGCTGGGCAAGATCGAGAAAAAGGGCAAGCAGAACAGGCGCGTCAGCCTGGTTTTTGATGAGACGAATCCGGCTGCGCCCTAGCGCACCGGCGGCACATAGAGCAGGCCACCATTGCTCCACAGCGAGTTCTGGCCGCGCAGCAGCGCGGCACCGGTCTGCGGCCCGAAGTGACGGTCGTAGAGCTCGGAATAATTGCCGACAGCGCGGATGGCATCACGCATGAAGGTGGGCTTGAGACCCAGCGGCGTGCCGTAATCGCCTTCAACGCCCAGGATGCGGCGGATGGCCGGGGTGTGCGAGGCGGCCAGGGATTCGGTGTTGAGTGAGGTGATGCCGACTTCCTCGGCATTGATCAGCGCGAACAGCGTCCATTTGACGATGTTGAACCACTGCTGGTCGCCCGAGCGGACGACCGGGCCCAGCAGCTCCTTGGAAATGCGTTCGGGCAGGATGCGATGGGCACTGGGATCGGGCAGCGCGCGGCGGATGGCCTGCAGCTGGCGGCCGGAGGCCGAGACGACCTGGCAGAGGCCGCTGCGGTAGGCCAGCGAGAGATCTTCCACATCCTCATAGGGCACCTCGGTATAGGTGGCCTGATTGGCAAAGAAGAACTCCTGCACGCGCTCGAGCTCCTCGCCGCCGTCGAGCACGCAGATGCTGACATTGTCGAGCTCGAAGGCCGAGACGAGGCCCAGCGACTGCGGCACCAGGAACGCCTGACCATCGAAGAAGGCTGTGCCCACATAGCTGGCGCCATAAAGACTGTCGCGCCGGGCCGTCCAGGGGCCGTCGCGGGTCAGCACATCGACGGCGCGGGTCTGTAGCGGCGCGAAGCGGGCTTCACCACGCAGGGCATGAAACTCGATGAGATTGGGGTCGCCCAGCACGGCAGCGGCAATGGCGCGGCAGAGATCGACATCAAAGCCGGCCCAGCGGCTGTCGGCCTCCATCTGGGCAAAGCCAGGCAAGGGATTGGTGGCGCCACAGATCAGGAAGCCGCGCTCGCGCACGTCCTGCAGCGTGTCAGCAGCGGCCGGCAGCGCAGCGGCAGCCGACAGGCACAACAGGGCTGCCAGGCCAGCCTGCACTCGCTTGAAAAATCCGGCCAATTGGGCGCTTCCCTTTACTCGCAAGCCATATTGGCAGGCGAGACCGGTGGGTCAAGCCGGACCAAAGGAAATGCCCCGGCCAATTTGCCGGGGCATGACGTGAATCGACAGCGAAAGACAGATCAGTGCAGGATCTGGCTCAGGAACAGCTTGGTGCGTTCGTGCTGCGGATTGGAGAAGAAGGCCTCGGGCTCGTTCTGCTCGATGATCTGGCCCTGGTCCATGAAGATGACGCGATTGGCGACCTGGCGGGCAAAGCCCATTTCGTGGGTCACGCAGATCATGGTCATGCCTTCTTCGGCCAGGCTGATCATCACCTCGAGCACTTCCTTGACCATTTCGGGATCGAGGGCCGATGTCGGCTCATCGAACAGCATGATCTTGGGCTGCATGCAGAGCGAACGGGCGATGGCCACGCGCTGCTGCTGACCACCGGAAAGCTGGCCGGGGAACTTGTTGGCCTGCTCGGGGATCTTGACCCGCTCCAGATAATGCATGGCGGTCGCCTCGGCCTCGGCCTTGGGAATGCCACGCACCCAGATCGGGGCCAGCGTCAGGTTCTGCAGGATCGTCAGATGCGGGAAGAGGTTGAAGTGCTGGAACACCATGCCCACTTCGCGTCGCACTTCGTCGATCCGCTTGATGTCGGCGGTCAACTCGGTGCCATTGACGATGATCTGGCCTTCCTGATGCTCTTCGAGCCGGTTGATGCAGCGGATCAGCGTCGACTTGCCGGAGCCCGAGGGGCCGGCGATGACGATGCGCTCACCTTCCATCACCTTGAGGTTGATGTCGCGCAGCACGTGGAAGTCGGCATACCACTTGTGCATGCCCACCACTTCGATGGCCACATTGGTCTGCGAGACCGTCATGTGCGGCGCAGCACGATCCTGGGTAGTTGCGGAAACTTCGGTCATTTGAACTACCTCTTGTAGCCAGTATTGAGACGACGCTCCATGAACATGGAGTAGCGCGACATGGAGAAGCAGAAGACCCAGAACACCATGGCGGCAAACAGATAGCCGGTGGTGGCGGTATTGGCCGACTGCCACTCGAGCGCGGAGTCGTTCTTGGTCTTGACCGCTTCGAGCAGGTCTTTCATGCCCACGATGTAGACCAGGGAGGTATCCTTGAACAACGAGATGAAGTTGTTCACGATGCCCGGGATCACATGCTTGAGGGCCTGCGGCAGGATGATGAAGTACATCCGCTGCCAATAGCCGAGGCCAAGGGACGCCCCGGCCTCATATTGCCCGCGCGGTATGGCCTGAAGGCCGCCACGCACCACTTCGGCCATATAGGCAGAGGTGAACAGCGTGACGCCGACCAGGGCCCGCAGGAATTTGTCCACGGTGGTTCCCTGCGGCATGAACAGCGGCAGCATGATCGAGGCCATGAACAGGATGGTGATCAGCGGCACGGCCCGGATCAGTTCGATGAAGGCGATGCAAAGCGTCTTGATCACCGGCAGGTTGGATTGCCGCCCCAGCGCCAGGATGATGCCCAGCGGGAAGGACAGCGTGATGCCAACCACGGAGATGATCAAGGTGACCAACAGGCCGCCCCACTTCTCGGTGGGGATCTCGGTGAGGCCGAAGACGCCACCGGCCAGCAGGAAATAGCTGACGATGGGATAGACGACCAGAAAGAGAATGGCGTTGGCTCGCTTGAACGGCACCTTGGGGATCAGCAGGGGCACAAGGAGCAGCGCCCCAAGGGCGAACACGATGTTTGGTCGCCACTGTTCGGGGATGTCGTAGAAGCCGTAGATGAAGAATTCCATCTCGTTGTAGATGTAGGCCCAGCAGGCCCCTGCATCCAGCGCACGGCACTCTTCGACGGTCCCATAGGGACCCACGGCATGGCCGATGAAGAAGTTGAACAGCGGCGGGACCACCCACACCAGGAACAGGATGCCCAACAGGGTCAGGACCGTGTCCAGCGGCGTGGCGAACAGGTTTTTCTGGGCCCAGGCAACCGCACCGGTGGTGCGGTTCGGAGCCGGTTTGGCAGGAACAAGGTCAGCGCGGACGAAACCGATATCACTCATGGCCATGCTCCTACCGCTCAACCAGGCTGACGCGGGCGTTATACCAGTTCATGATCGCCGAGGTCAGGAGTGAGAAGGTGAGATAGACCAGCATGGTCAGGGCGATACACTCGATCGCGCGGCCAGTCTGGTTCAGTGCGGTACCCGAGAAGACGTTGACCAGCTCCGGATAGCCGATGGCGGCACCCAGGGAGGAGTTCTTGGTCAGGTTCAGATACTGGCTGGTGAGCGGGGGGACGATGACGCGCATGGCCTGGGGCACAATGACCAGGCGCAGCCGGTCACCTTCCTTGAGGCCCAGCGACATGGCCGCTTCCGTCTGGCCGCGGCTGACCGCCTGAATGCCGCCACGCACCGTCTCGGCGATAAAGGACGCCGTATAGATGGTGAGGCCGAACAGCAGGGCCACGAACTCTGGCGGCAGTTGCAGCCCGCCCTTGAAGTTGAAGCGCTCCAGCACGGGCGGTTCGAACTCGACGCTGGCGCCGCTGGCGAACCACACGATGGTGGGAATAGCGATCAGGACGGCCAGCGACGTGAGGAAGACCGGAAAGCGCTTGCCGGTTGCCTCCAGGCGACGCTTGGCCCAGGTGCGCAGCACGATCACGCCAATGATGGCCAGGGCAATACCGATCCAGACGAAGCCGAACTGGGGATCGGGAATTGGCTTGGGCACGAAGATGCCGCGCTGGTTGATGAAGGATTCCAACGGCAACTGGATTGAATCGCGTACTGCCGGCATGGCCTTGAGCACGGCGAAGTACCAGAAGAACAGCTGCAGCAGCAGCGGGATGTTGCGGATGGTCTCGACATAGATCGTGGCGAGCGACGACACGATGAAGTTGCTGCTCAGGCGCGCGATGCCGATGGTGAAGCCGAGAATGGTTGCGGCAATGATGCCGACAAAGGCCACCAGCAAGGTATTGGTGATGCCCACCAGGAAGGCTTCCCAATAGATGGAAGCGCGCGTCCATGGGATCAGCGAGAAGCTGATGTCGAAGCCGGCCGTCTTCCAGAGGAAATCAAAGCCGGTGGATTTGTTCTGGGCAGCCAGATTGGTTGCCGTATTGCCCACGATCCAGACGATGAACGCCACCAGGAGCACTGCCACCAGCACCTGGTAAACGATGCCGCGAACAACCGGATCGTTGAAAAAAGAGGGCCTAGGGGCCGTGGTGGGCCCCGTATCAAGCGTTGTCATTTGTTTTTGTCCCCAAGCCGCCTAAGTCACGGCTGATCCACGGGCCATGCAGGATGGCCGAGCGTGGAACTAGAAACCCGACGCTCCAGGTATGAAGCGTCGGGCTCAGGTCCGGCTTAGCGGATCGGCGGAGCGTACTGAATGCCGCCGTCTTTCCACAGCGCGTTCAGACCGCGTTCCAGGCCGATGGGGGTCGACGGGCCAACGTTGCGATCATAGGATTCGGCGTAGTTACCGACCAGCTTGATGATCTGGTAAGCCCAGTCCTTGGTCAGGCCGAGCGGGGTGCCGAAATCGCCTTCAACGCCCAGCAGGCGCTTGATGGCGGGGTTGTCGGAGCCGAGCATCTCGTCGACGTTGGACTGGGACACGCCCAGTTCTTCGGCTTCGAGCATGGCGAAGTAGGTCCAGCGAGCGATGTTGAACCAGCCCGTGTCACCGGCGCGCACGACGGGGCCGAGGGGTTCCTTGGAGATGATCTCGGGCAGGATGATGTGATCATCCGGCACGGCGAACTTGGAACGCTCAGCGGCCAGGGCCGAGGAGTCCGTGGTGTAGACGTCGCAACGGCCGTCTTCATAGGCCTTCACGACTTCGTCCTGGTCGACGAACACCACGGTGTTGAATTCCATGTTGTTGGCCGCGAAGTAGTCGGCAGCGTTCAACTCGGTGGTGGTGCCCGATTCGATACAGATAGCGGCGCCGGACAGGTCGAGGGCGGACTTGATGCCGTCGGCCTTGCGGACCATGAAGCCCTGGCCGTCATAGAACATGGTGCCGACGAAGCTGATGCCCAGCTGGGTATCGCGGCTCATGGTCCAGGTGGTGGTGCGGGACAGAACGTCGATTTCACCAGCGGACAGCGCGGTGAAACGCTCCTGGCTGGTCAGCGAGGTGTAGCGGACGGCGTCGGCGTCATTGAAGACCGCAGCAGCGAGAGCACGGCAGTAATCGACTTCCAGGCCGGTCCAGACGTTGTTGGAATCGGGGGCAGAGAAGCCGGGCACACCGCCGGTGACGCCACATTGGACATAGCCCTTGGCCTTCACATCATCGAGAATGGCTGCATGAGCAGCCGTCGCGCCGAGGCTCAGCGAAGCCGCGACTGCGATTGTTACGAGCGTTTTCTGCATTGATTTTGCCTTTTGGTTCCTGACCTTGTGTCCCGAGGTTAGCGAGCTTGCCCACATCCCCGGTGGCACCTCCACACTTTGAAGTGCAGTTGCGATGCTGTTATCCATGCAAGCGTCTATTGACCGTTGCGTCAAGGGTAGATGCTGGCTTGGGACAGCAAGCCTGTCGCTTATTTAGACACCTTTGTGTATTTGACTGGATATTGAGCACCGAGCCTCCCATGAATGACATCAAAAAAGGCAGTTCGCCCTTGCGTTCGATTGAGACGATCCTGACCCATGGTGGGCGGGACCCCGACGAGCAGTTCGGCTTCGTCAACACACCGGTGTACCGGGGCTCCACGGTGCTGTTCAAAACCCTGGCGGATCTGGAGGCGCAGCAGCAGCGCTATCTCTATGGCCGCGCCGGCAACCCCACCACCGAAGGCGTCGAGGCCATCATCAGCCAGCTCGAGGGCGCCTATCGCACGCAGCTGCTGCCGTCGGGCCTGGCCGCAGTGACCGTGGCGCTGATGAGCTGCCTCAAGGCCGGCGACGATGTGCTGATCAGCGACAGCGCCTATGAGCCAGGCCGCACGTTTGGCGATGGCTTCCTGACCCGCATGGGCGTGAGCGTGCGCTATTTTGATCCGCGTATCGGCGCTGGCCTCAAGGCCCTGATGCAGCCCAATACACGCGCGGTGCTGGGGGAGAGCCCCGGCTCGCTGACCTTCGAAGTGCAGGACATCCCTGCCCTGGCCAAGGTGGCTCATGATGGCGGCGCGCGGCTGATCATCGACAACAGCTGGGCCAGCCCACTCTTTCACCAGCCGCTGGCGCTGGGCGCCGACCTGGTGGTGCATGCCGCCACCAAGATGTTCGTGGGCCATTCGGATGCCTTTGCCGGCACGATCTCGACCACCCAGGAAGCCTGGGCTGATGTGGAACGGACGCGCCGGCTGCTGGGCTTTTTTAGCTCGGGCGATGATGCCTATCTGGTGGCGCGTGGCCTGCGCACGCTGGCGCTGCGCATGGCGGCGCATCGTGACCGCGCGCTCGAGATCGCGCGCTGGCTGGAGAGCCAGCCCGAAGTACAGCAGGTGTTGCACCCGGCGCTGGAAAGCCACCCCGACCACGCTTTGTTCAAGCGCGATTTCACCGGGTCAGGCAGCCTGTTCAGTGTCTTGCTGGCCCCTGCCCCACGCGCCTCGGTGGCGGCCTTTGTCGACAAGCTCGAGCTGTTCACCATGGGCTATTCATGGGGTGGCTATGAGAGCCTGTGCCTGCCGGTGAAACTGGGGAAGAACCGCACGGCCAAGCCCTGGACGGCGGACGGCAATCTGTTCCGGCTGCATATTGGCCTGGAAGGCACCGAAGACCTCAAGGCCGACCTGGCGGCAGCGATGGAGCGCTATGCGCGGGCGCGGTAGCGCCAGCGGCGGAGCAGCCGCTTGATATTGGGCAAGCCCCGGAACCGCACGGAGCCATCCGCGCGGTTCGCAAACAGCCAGCGACGCCCCGCGAAGACATTCCGCACCGCATAGGCGCCGATCAGGCCGAGGGCAAAGCCGCCCACCACATCGGTGGGATAGTGCATGCCGATGACGACGCGCGACAGGCCTGTAACCAGGGCGATGACCAGAACGGCAGGAAACAGCCGCGGCGCCATGAAGCCCACGACCAGGGCCGTGGCCATGGCCGTGGTGGAGTGGCCGGACGGAAAGCTCTGAAAATCCCAGGCGTTGACCACATGGTGGAACTGGAAGGCGCCGACATCGCCAAAATGCTCCGGCCGCGCGCGACCGACCAGGCGCTTGAGCAGATTGGAGACCAGCCCGGGTAGACCGACCCCGATGAAGATGAAGGCGGCAACCATGCCCAATTCATAGACCGCGCGCCGATAGGCGCCGATCGGCAGCCGCAACGCGATCGCGGCCAGGGCAAAGACCAGAACCGAGGGAATCAGCACCCAATCTGACAGGCCGAAATCAGTGATGAAGGCGAAGGGCGCGCGCCACACATCGGGCCAAGCCTGCAATGTCTGGGACGCCCAGGCATCAATGAACAGCAATGCGAAAAGCACCATGACCAGCGCCACAGCGCGGTCCTGCCAGGTCTTGCGGTTGAGGCCCAGCGGCCAGCGCGGCGTAAGGTCAATCATGGGTGATGTATTTGGACGTGTGCACAGGTTCCGTCAATGCTCACACACAGGTGTGGTTACGCTTGCCCTATGGCTCTGAACAGGCTAACGGATGGCGGTGATATCGGAGTGTAGCTCAGCCTGGTAGAGCACCGGTTTTGGGAACCGGGGGTCCAAAGTTCGAATCTTTGTACTCCGACCATCACAGTCCGCCTTCTGGCGAAACGCATCGTGTTGAGGACTTTGCATGACCGCCCGTATCTACCGCCCGGCCCGCAACGCCATGCAGTCCGGCAAAGGCAAGACCCACAAGTGGGTGCTGGTGCATGAGCCGGCTGCGCCCCGCTCCATCGATCCTCTGATGGGCTATACCAGCACCACCGACACGCGCCAGCAGATCCGGTTGAGCTTTGATACGCTCGAAGCCGCCGAAGCCTATGCGCAGAAAAATGGCATCGCCTATAGCGTGCAGCCGGTGCATGAAGCCACGCCGCAGCGGGTGAGCTATCCGGACAATTTCCGCGCCGATCGCAAGACACCCTGGACACACTAGTCCCGTCTCTGCCATCCTGAATCCACAATGCGCTGCAAACTGTTGCGGCGCATTTGTTTTTTGGGCCGGCAAGACGATCACCGACCGTATCGGGAGGTGATTGATGCTCAAGCGGCTGTTGACGACACTTGGAGTGCTGCTGCTCAGCGCCCCGGCGCAAGCGGCCCCTGCCCTGTGGGCCGTCAGCGATGGCGATAGCGTCGTGCATGTGTTTGGCTCGCTGCATGTCATGCCCGCCGACACCGACTGGCGCACGCCACTGTTTGACGACACCCTGGCCAAGGCGGACCAGATCGTCTTTGAGACCGACATCCGTCCTGCGGCCATGGCCGAGGTGGGCGCCAAGGCCTTTGTGCGCGGCATCTATGTCGACGGGACGCAGCTGACCGATGTGATGGACGAGGGGCTTGAGGCCGAAGTGCGGCGGCAGGCCGAACTGCTTGGCATGCCGTTTGGGCCGATGCTGGCCATGCGTCCCTGGATGGCGGCCAACACGCTCTCGGCCGCCGGCATCGCCAGCCTGGGCATGATCGAGCAAGGCGTCGAGTTCAGCCTGGAACCCGAGATTGCCGCCGACCGCATGGCCTTTCTCGAGACCGGCGACGAGCAGATCGAGGTGCTGGCCGGGGCGCCGGATGATGAACAGATTGCCCTGCTGCAGGCGACTGTCGAGCAGTTCGACCAATTGCCCAAGGTGATGAGCAAGCTGATGAGCCACTGGCTGGGGGGCACGCCGGACAAGCTGGGCGCCCTGTTCCTGATGGATATGGGCGGGCTGGAAGAGGCCTATCTCGACCGGCTGCTGCTGGCGCGCAACCGCAACTGGATCGCGCCGATCGAAACGATGCTGGCCGAGAATCGCAACAACCTCATCATCGTTGGCGCCGGCCATCTGGTGGGCAGCGGCAATGTGCTGGAGCTGCTCGAGGCCGCCGGCTACAGCGTGGAGCGCGTGCAATAGGCCAAAAGAAAAACACCCCGGCGCAGGCCGGGGTGCTGTTCAGGCTGGGAGCGTCCCGGCTCAGACGTCGCTGAGTTTGGTCCACTTGCCGTCGTTCTTGCTCGACTGCACCGAGGCCACGATGAACTGCATGCCTTCCACGCCGTCGGCCAGCGTCGGCAGCAGGCCTTCATAGGCCTGGCCCTCGCCGCGGATGATGGCGGCGAACTGGCTATAGAGCGTGGCGAAGGCTTCGAGGTAGCCTTCCGGATGGCCCGAGGGAATGCGCACATTCATGGTCGAGGCGGCATTGCCCGAGATGGCGCCGCCGCGGGTCAGCAACTGCTTGGGTTTGCCGAATTCGGTGAACCACATGTAGTTGGGATTATCCTGGCGCCATTCGATGCCGCCCTTGTCGCCATAGACGCGCAGCTGCAGACCGTTCTCGCAGCCCACGGCCACCTGGCTGGCCCAGAGCATGCCCTTGGCTCCGCCTTCGAAGCGCAGCATGATGTTGACGTTGTCGTCGAGCTGACGGCCATCGACGAAGGCCGTCAGATCGGCCGAGACCGAGTCGGTCTTGAGGCCGGTGACGAAGCGGGCGAGGTTATAGGCATGGGTGCCGATGTCGCCGATGCAGCCGCCGGCGCCGGAACGGGCCGGGTCGGTGCGCCAGGACGCCTGCTTGTTGTCATCGCTGGTCGGCTCGGTCAGCCAATCCTGCGGATATTCGGCCTGGACGACGCGGATCTTGCCCAGGGCACCCGAAGCGACCAGCTCGCGCGCCTGACGGATCAGCGGATAGCCGGTGTAGTTGTGGGTGAGCAGGAACTTGGCGCCGTTCTTGGGCTGGATCTCGGCCAGCTTGCGGGCGTCTTCGAGCGTGGAGGTGATCGGCTTGTCGCAGATCACATGGATGCCGGCCTCGAGAAAGGCCTTGGCCGGGCCATAGTGCATGTGGTTGGGCGTGACGATGGACACCGCCTGGATGCCATCGGGACGCGCGGCCTCGGCCTTGGCCATCTCCTCATAGGAGGTATAGATGCGGTCTTCGGCCAGGCCGATATTGCGGCCGGATTCCCTGGCCACGTCGGGGCGGGACGACAGGGCGCCCGCCACCAGATCATAATCGCCATCGATGCGGGAGGCGACGCGGTGCACATAGCCGATGAAGGCTCCCGTGCCGCCGCCGACCATGCCCAGACGAATGCGCTTTGCGCCGTTCTCAGCCATTTTGTGTTCCTCTTCCCGTTCTTTCGTCCATCGTCATTGCTCGGCTCGTCCCGGCAATCGGTGGACCACCGGGACAAGCCCGGTGGTGACGATGAACATATATATCTGTGGTCCTATGACAGCCCGAGCATCTTGCGGTTGGCGGCCTTGTCGGTGCCGGCAGAGGCGAAATCGTCAAAAGCCTTCTCGGTGACGCGGATGATGTGGTTCTTGATGAACTCGGCGCCTTCACGGGCCCCATCCTCGGGATGCTTGATGGCGCATTCCCATTCGAGCACGGCCCAGCCGGCAAAGTCATACTGCGCCATCTTGGAGAAGATGGAGGCGAAATCGACCTGGCCGTCGCCGAGAGAGCGGAAGCGCCCTGCCCGGTTGATCCAGCTCTGATAGCCCGAATAGACGCCCTGGCGGCCGGTCGGATTGAACTCGGCATCCTTGACGTGGAACATCTTGATGCGCTCGTGGTAGATGTCGATGTAGTCCAGATAATCAAGCTGCTGCAGCACGAAGTGGCTGGGATCATAGAGCAGATTGGCGCGCGGGTGGTTCTTCACGCGCTCAAGGAACATCTCATAGGTCACGCCGTCATGCAGATCCTCGCCGGGATGGATCTCATAGCAGACGTCGACGCCGTTCTCGTCAAAGGCATTGAGGATGGGCGTCCAGCGGCGGGCCAGTTCGTCAAAGGCTTCTTCGACCAGACCTGCAGGGCGCTGCGGGAACGGATAGAGGAAGGGCCAGGCCAGCGCGCCCGAGAAGGTCGCGTGCTCGGTGAGGCCGAGGTTTTTCGAGGCCTTGGCTGCCCAATGGAGCTGCTGCACAGCCCATTCCTGGCGGGCCTTGGGGTTGCCGTGCACCGAAGCCGGCGCAAAGCCATCGAGCATGGTGTCATAGACCGGATGGGCCGCCACGAGCTGGCCCTGCAGATGGGTCGAGAGCTCGGTGATGGCCAGGCCGTGCTTGGCGGCGGTGCCGGCCAGTTCATCGGCATAGGTCTTTGAGGTGGCTGCCTTTTCCAGATCGATCAGGCTGCCCACCCAGGTGGGGATCTGAACGCCCTTGTAGCCGTAATTGGCGGCCCAGCCACAAATGGCATCGAAGGAATTGAACGGCGCCGCGTCGCCGGCGAACTGCGCCAGAAAGATTGCCGGCCCCTTGATGGTGCGCATTGGGTTTCTCCTCGTTGCGGGCGCTGTGCGCCTCAGTCTTGTACCAACTCGTAAAAACAGGCGGCGAATAGCCGCCGCCTGCCCTGGTCATTTATCATACTGTTGACCGGCCAATGACGGCTGTCAATGAGGTACGCACCTCATTATTTCAACAGGGCGCGTGCCTCTTCGGGGCTGAGCGCATCAGGACGTGCGCAGGTGGTGCTCAGGGTGAGCACCTGCCCGCTCTCGCCAGCCTTGAGCAGGCTGGTCATCACGTCCACGGCATGCAGCGCCACATCGAGGCCGCAGCGGGCGGTCTTGCCGCTCTCGATGGAGTTCATCATGTCGGCCAGGCCGGCAGCACGATAGTTGGCGCGCGGCGTGGGCTTGTCGAGGTCCTGGTTGGGCTTGCCGAACGGATGATCCCAGGGCGAGACATTGCTGCGCTCGCCAGCGATATTGGCCGTAACCAGATCGCCGCCGAAGAAGTTCGGATCGGGCACGAAGATAGAGCCATCGGTGCCGTAGAGCTCGATATTGTGGTGGCCGTGTGCCGCCACGTCCCAGCTGGCGCCGATGGTGACGATGGCACCCGAAGCGAACTCGAGCACGCCATGGATGGTGGTCGGCGTGCCGACCTTGACGAAGCTGCCCTTGAACGGGCCTTCGGCCGTCACTTCGCGCTCGGTGCGGGCCATGTTGGTGAAGGCCGACAGGCGCTTGACCGGCCCGAGCAGGTGGATGAGCTCGGTGACGTAATAGGGACCGAGATCGAGGATCGGGCCGGCGCCGGGCTGGAAGAAGAAGTCCGGATTGGGATGCCAATGCTCCATGCCACGGCTCATGACGTGGGTGGTGCCACTCATGATCTTGCCGAGCTGGCCACTGTCGATGATCTGGCGGGCCTGCTGGTGCGCGCCACCCAGGAAGGTGTCGGGCGCCGAGCCGACCTTGAGATTGCGCTCGGCGGCGGCCTTCTTGAGGGCCGTGCCCTCCTCCAGCGACAGCACGAAGGGCTTTTCTGAATAGGCATGCTTGCCGGCCGAGATGATGTCCATGGACACGCCATAGTGCGTGGCCGGGATGGTGAGATTGACGATCACGTCAATCTCGCTGTTCTTGAGCAGCTCATCGGGCGTCTGGGCGCGGACGCCGAATTCCTCGGCGCGCTTCTGGGCCGCTGCCGGCACGATGTCGGCAACGGCGCGAACCTCAAGCCCCTTGAACAGGGGCGCCAGACGCAGGTAAGCGCCCGAGATATTGCCGGCACCCATGATGCCGACGCCATAAGTCTTGGCCATTTGGATTACTTCCACTTCTTGGCGGTGGCGATGGAGCGCGTGGCAAAGCGCACTTCATCATTGGGCTTGTCGTGTTCGGCGACGAAGTATTCTGCCTTGGTCTTGGACTGCACCTTGCCGATCAGATTGTCCCAATCGAGCGTGCCGTGGCCAACGTCGGCCCAGCCGTCTTCATCCAGGCATTCACCGGCGGGGGCGATGTCCTTGACGTGCACGGCGGTGATGCGCGAGCCGTATTTGTCGAACCAGGCGATCGGGTCAGCCTTGCCACGGACAACCCAGGCGACGTCGCATTCCCACTCGATGGCAGGCGCGGTCTCAAGGATGATCTCCATGGGCGTGCGGCCCGAGGTGGTGGGCACGAATTCGAAGTCGTGGTTGTGCCAGCCAAAGCCATAGCCGTGCTTGGTGTAGGTCTCGCCGGCCTTGGCCAGCATTTCGGCCAGTTCGAGCCACTTGGACTCATCGGCGCTGCGGCCTTCGGGACCGATATGGGGGCAGAAGATCTTCTTCATGCCGAGCGTTTCGGCGGTCTTGAGCGTGGTTTCGACGTCCGCGACCTGGGCCGGGCCGAAGTGGCCGGTCGGCATGGTCAGACCATTCTTCTTCAGCGTTGCGGCAAGGCCCGCTGCATCGGCGTAAAGCCCGCCATAGCCTTCGACCTGGGTGTAGCCAAGGCCAGCCAGCTTGGCCAGGTAGTCTTCAAGGGAGGGAACATTGCGGGCGCTGTAGAGCTGGAATGACAGAACGGTCATTTTGGCCTCATTATAACGTTAGAATGGATGGCTGCGACGAAAGCTGGTCGCAGGGGATAACGATGTTTCGGGGCGTTGTCGCGCAGCAGCGGCAGGTCGATCACCGCAAAAGTAATATCTGGCTGCCGCGGGCAGTGTTTGGGCGCCGGCAGCCGCCCTGAGCGGGCGCCGACGCCGAAATTGGCAGTCGCTAGAGACGGTTGGTCGTCTCGACGCTGAAGATCGAGCCGCGGCCGGCGTCAAAGCCGATCAGTGCCTTCTGGCCAGACTTGATGTCGACATCGCTGTTGCAGCGGAAGGTCACCGGATGGCCGCCGATCTTGGTCCAGGCGAGGGTGTCCGAGCCCATGGGCTCGACAATCTCGATCTCGACATCCAGCGTGAAAGGCATGCTGCGAGCGTCTTCGCCCAGAACAATATGCTCAGGACGAACGCCGAGGATGGCCTTGGTGGGGCCGCTCACCGGGGTGGTGAACTCATAGTTGGCGGCCGAAATCGCGATCCCTTCATCGGTGGTGAAGGTCGTGCCATCGAGCGTGCCATTGAGCATGTTCATCTGCGGCGAACCGATGAAGCCGGCGACGTAGAGATTGACCGGCTTGTTGTAGATGGTGTGCGGATCGCTGAGCTGCTGGATCACACCATTCTTCATCACGGCGATGCGGTCGGCCAGGGTCAGTGCCTCGATCTGGTCGTGCGTCACATAGATCATGGTGTTCTTGAGCCGCTGGTGCAGCCGCTTGATCTCGACGCGCAGATCGCTGCGCAGCTTGGCGTCCAGGTTCGACAGGGGCTCGTCGAACAGGAACACATCCACGTCGCGCACCAGGGCGCGGCCGATGGCCACGCGCTGGCGCTGGCCGCCGGACAGCTCGACCGGCTTGCGCTGCAGCAGCGGCCCGATCTGCAGGATTTCGGCAGCACGGGCGACGCGCTTGTCGATCTCGTCCTTCTTCATGCCGGCAACGCGCAGGCCGAAGCTGAGGTTCCGCTCCACGGTCATCTGCGGATAGAGCGCATAGGACTGGAACACCATGCCGATGCCGCGATCCTTGGGCTCTTCCCAGGTGACATTGCGGCCACCGATGAAGATCTGCCCGTCGGAGACGTCGAGCAGGCCGGCGATGCAGTTGAGCAGCGTGGACTTGCCGCAACCCGAGGGGCCGAGCAGAACGATGAACTCGCCCTGGGCGATGTCCAGGTTCAGGTGCTCAAGCACCTTGACGTTGCCGAAGTTGAGGGACAGATCCCGAATGGAAACACTGTGTTGCGTCATCTTTTTAACCCTTAACCGCACCGGCGGCGATGCCGCGGACGAACCATTTGCCCGAGATGAAGTAGACTGCCAGAGGTACGGCGGCAGTCAGAATGGTCGCGGCCATGTTGACGTTGTATTCGCGCACACCGGTGGTGGTGGTGACGATATTGTTGAGCTGAACCGTCATCGGCATGTTCTCGCGACCCGCAAAGACCGTGCCGAACAGGAAGTCGTTCCAGATACCGGTGGTCTGCAGGATCACCGCCACGATGGCGATCGGCACCGACATGGGCAGCATGATCTGAAAGAAGATCTGCCAGAAGCCGGCCCCGTCCACGCGCGCCGCCTTGAACAGTTCAGGCGGGAGCGAGGCGAAGAAGTTGCGGAACAGCAGCGTCAGGATCGGCATGCCGAAGATGGTATGGACGATCACGATGCCCGGCAGCGTGGCGAACAGGCCCACTTTGCTCAGACCGATGATGAGCGGATAGATCACCACCTGGTAGGGCACGAAGGCGCCGAAGATCAGGATGCCGAACAGCAGGTCCGAACCCTTGTACTTCCAGAAGCTGAGGGCATAGCCATTGATCATGGCCACCACGATCGAGACCGGCACCGACAGGAGCGTGATCTTGAGCGAGTTCATGAAGCCGGGCTTGAGACCATTACAGTCGCGACCCGTGCAGGCGGTGTCCCAGGCCTTGAGCCAGGGCTCGAAGGTGACCTGAGCGGGCAGGTTGAAGAGCTGGCCGAGCCGGATTTCCGGCAGGCCCTTGAGCGAGGTCACGATCATGACCCAGAGCGGCATCAGGAAGAACAGGGCCGCAATGACCAAGAACGCATAGACGCCGACACGGCCGATGGTGAGCTTCTTGGGCTTGGCGCCACGCGGTTCGACGGCGCCCGATGCGCCGGTGGTCGCCGGCGAGAGTGCTTCGGACGTCATATTGCCTTTTCCTTCTTGCGCTTGGCGTTCCACTGCAGGACGCCCTGCAGGACGATGACGGCAAGGACCGGGAGCAGCATGGTGCATGCCGCTGCCATGCCCTGCCCCACGTTCACGCGGTCGGTGATGTGCTGGATGACGTAGATGGCGGGCATCTGGGTGGCGACACCCGGGCCGCCCTGCGTCATGGCGATAACAATGTCGAAGACGCGCACGACGCCGGTGCACTGCAGGATGAAGGCGGTGAGCAGCGCGCCCTTCATCATGGGCAGCACGATGAACAGATAGGTGCGCCAGGCCGGAATGCCGTCGATCTTGGCGGCTTTCCAGATTTCAGCATCGACGCCGCGCAGACCGGCCAGCAGGATGGCCATGGTGACACCCACACCGTTCCACACGCCACCGAGCACAACGCCATAGATTGCGGTGGCCTGGTTGGTGAGCGGGGCAAACTGGAAGTCGGTCCAGCCCAGCTGGCGGACGGCCGACTGGATGCCCAGGTTGGGATCGAACATCCACTGCCAGACGAGGCCTGTCACGACCAGGGACATGGCGAAGGGATAAAGGAAGATGGAGCGGAACAGATCTTCCTGCTTGATCCGCTGATCCATGAACACGGCCAGCAGATAGCCGAAGACCATGTTGGCGACCAGCGAGCAGACGCCGAACAGGAAGACGTTGCCGACGGAGATTCTCCAGCGGTCAGAGGCCCAGAGGCGATTGTACTGGTCCATGCCCACAAAGTTGAAATTGGGGAACAGCTTGGAGTTGGTGAAGGACCAGATGAACGAGAAGATGATGCAGATCACGAAGACGCCAACCGCCGTGAGGATCATCGGGGTGGTGCCAACAATGGACATCACATTGAATTTTCGGCGCGCTCGACGCGGTGGGCTGGTCGATACAAGCGCCGCAGCATCGCTGCTTTGGGCGTACTGGGACATGGAGGGGCTCCCTTTTGCATGGACGAGCCATGCAAGAATAAAAAAAGCCGGAGGGCATATGCCCTCCGGCCAAGCAGGGAATGATTACTCTGCGGTCTGGAGAATGTTGACGTACTGCTCGACAGCAGCATCAACAGTCATGGAGTCATCGGCCCAGAACTGAGCGACAAGGTCGTTCATCTGACCGGTCGTGTCGTTCGACAGCCAGCGGCCAGCGTCGACAGCGATGTTGGCCGGGTCCTTGATGATCTCGAGGCCCTTCTTCATGCAGTCGTCAGCCAGGGACATGTCAACGTCGTCGCGGATGGGCATGGAGCCCTTGGCGTTGTTGAACAGAGCCTGGACCTGAGGATTGACCATCATGGAGGCCATCTTCAGCTGAGCTTCCTCAACAGCCGGGTCCGACTGCTTGGGGAACAGGAAGATGTCGCCGCCGGTGGAGACGGTCGGGTGCTCGACGGGCAGAGCCAAGCAGGCGTAGTCGGTACCGGCAACTTCGCCGGCCACACCGAATTCACCGCGAGCCCAGTCGCCCATGATCTGCATTGCAGCCTGGTCGGTCACCACGAGGTTGGTGGTGTCGTTCCAGTTGCGGTTGGCGGAGCCTTCGTCCGAGAACTGCTTGAACTCACGGAACTTGGTGAAGACGTCAGCCATCTTGGACTTGGCCAGCTCGAGATCCTTGTCCTTGAGGATCTTCTCGCGGTCGGCGAGGCCGAGCATAGCGGTCTGGATCACGCCGAACGCACCGTTGATCTGCCAGCTTTCGCCGCCGATCGCGAAGGGAATGACGCCAGCTTCCTTGAGCTTGGGAGCCTTGGTCAGGAAGTCGTCAAAGCTGGTCGGCAGCTCGACGCCAGCCTTTTCGAAGGCAGGCATGGAGGCCCAGGCCCAGTTCCACGAGTGGATGTTCACGGGCACGCACCACCAGTGGCCATCGACCAGGCAGGCTTCAGAGATGGACGCCGGACGGATGAAATCGGCCCAGCCTTCCTTCTCGGCCAGCGGGGTCAGATCGAGCAGCATGCCGCCGCTGATCAGTTCCTCATACTGGCGACCCGGGTTGAACTGTGCGGCGCCGGGGGCGTCGCCACCCAGGATGCGCTGCAGCGTGGCAGCGCGGGCGTTTTCACCGCCGGCGATGGCGGTATCAACCCACTTGTCTTCGCCCAGGGCGTCGAACTCACGGGCAAACACGGACACGGCGGCCTGTTCGCCACCAGACGTCCACCAGTGGATCACCTCAACATCGGCTGCATGAACTGCGGTGGAGCCGAGGAGAGCAGTTGCCATAGCGGCAACCACTGCAAATTTCTTCATAGATTGTCCTCCCAACGATCACTTGGAGCCTAACGCTCCCGCGAAGCGGCCAGCCACAGGGTTATCTTCTTGGGAGATATCCCCTGCTGGCTGCATGTAATCGATTGCATTTCCCTTCGTGAGAAAGTTCTGCAATCGATTTCATTAGTGTCATACACGACTTGCGGACCTGTCAAGATCGATTTAGACAATAAGCGTTACCGACAGCGAGGGGGGCGCTGCCAGGTATGTCAATCATAAGAAAAACGCCGACAATTCAAGACGTTGCGCGGAACGCAAAAGTGTCTACCGCCACAGTCAGCCGCGCCCTGTCGAGCCCCGACAGGGTGAGCGAGGACACCCGTGCGCGCGTTTTTCGCGCCGTCGAGCAAACCGGCTACACGCTCAACCAGGCGGCCCGCTCGCTGCGCCAGCGCAACAGCCGCACCATCCTTGTTGCCCTGCCGGACATCGGCAACACGTTCTTCTCGGTGGTCCTGGATGCCATCGAGCGCGAGGCCGTGCTGCGCGGCTACAGCGTGCTGGTGGCGAACCGATTCGCCGGCCATGACAGCGGGCGGCGCCTGCACGAATATTTCCTCTCCAACCGCGCCGACGGGCTGCTGCTGCTGGATGGATCGGTGCCGCTGGAATCGCTGCTGGCACTGGCGGCGCCACCTGCCGGCGTGCCGTTGATCATGGCCTGCGAGGACATCGCCTGCGCGCCATTTCACAGCGTGCGGACGGACAATGAATTCGCCGCCGAGGTGGCGACGCGGCATCTGATCGGGCTGGGGCATCGCGGGATCGGCCATATCCGGGGGCCGGACGGCAATGTGCTGACGGAGGAGCGTGAGGCGGGCTATCGCCGGGCGCTGACTGCCGCGGGGATCGCGATCCGGCCGGAATGGATCCTCCCAGCCGGCTTCGACATGCAGCAGGGATTGGCCGCGGCGGAACGCTACATGGCGCTGTCCAGCCGCCCCAGCGCCATGTTTGCGGCCAATGACGAGACGGCGATCGGCTTTCTGTCGGGGTTGCGACAGCACGGGCTGGACTGCCCGCGCGATGTCTCGGTGGTGGGCTTTGACGATCTGGCCTTTGCCGCTCATTTCTGGCCGCCGCTGACCACGATGCGGCAACCCCGCGAGGCGCTGGGCCGTATCGCCGCAGAGGCGCTGATCGACCTGATCGAGGGTGAGCCGCGCCGCCGGGTGCCGCGCCACACCGTGCTGAGTTCGGAACTGATCATCCGCGGCAGCACACGGGCCTTTGCACCGGCCTCGCAGCGCCCCGCGCCGGTGGTGTGATCGACCGGCGCGGCCTTGACCGCGCGCCCTGCCCCGCCAATGATCGGCGCAGCGGACTTCCCTTTGCGGCAGAATCCGCTACATGAACCCTGTCTGGTTCAGGTCCCGTAGCTCAGCTGGATAGAGCAGCAGCCTTCTAAGCTGTTGGTCACAGGTTCGAATCCTGTCGGGATCGCCAGACCGCCCACCCCATTCCCACTCACGCCCCAAGGCCGCCCGCGTTCCTGCGCGGATCGAATGCGTCCGGCTTGAATCCATGCAGACTCATCTTGCCTTTTCATAGGACTCCTATATAAAGCCACCATGGACACCATGACCGCCGATACTTCGCTGAGCCTGCGCATCCAGATGGGACTGGAGCGTGTTGCCACAGCCATGCGTGCCGACGACTGGGCCAGCGCCCGTGCTGCTGGGGTCAATCCGGCGCAAATGGCCGTTCTGGCCGCGCTCGAGGGGCGTGGGCGCGGGCTGGCGGTGCGCGAGATCGCCAGCCAGTTGGGCGTGTCGCAACCATCGGCCACCGACTCGATCAACGCCCTGGACCGCAAGGGACTGGTGCTGCGCCAGCGCGATGCGGATGACGCGCGCTCGGTGCGGGTGATGCTCACGCCTGCAGGATCGGACGCCATGGCGGCAGCACAGGCCGCGCGCAGCGTGGGCGGCCAGGCTGTCGGTGCCCTGGCGGTGGATCAACAGCAGGACATGCTGGTCGCCCTCGTCGCCATGATCCGCAAGCTGCAGGACAGCGGCACCATTCCCATTCAACGCATGTGCGTCAGTTGCCGGCATTTCCGGCCCAACGCCCATGCCGATGCGCTCAGGCCGCATCATTGCACTTTCGTCGACGCGGCATTCGGTTCGCAGGACCTGCGCATGGATTGCCACGAACATGAAACCGCCGATCCGGCGACCCGGGCTGCCACCTGGGCCGCGTTCACAGCGGATGGCGGAACCCTCCAGGCTCAAACAGAGAGATAGAACGAGAATGACCAGACATATCCTGCTTTTGGCGGCCCTGCTGTGCAGCGCCTGCCTGCCGGCCTCTGCGCATGAAGCCGGCATCCATGCCGAGCCCAGCGACACCGTGCCCGCGGCCATGGACATCATCGAGACCAGCATCGGCATCGATGGCGACATGGCGGTGTTTTCCACACGCGTTCGCGGCTCCGCCGGTGCCGAAAAGCCCGCAGCCACCGGCAATTTTGCCGGTGCCGGCGTCTATGCCTATGTCTGGCCCACCAGCCTGAACAGCAGCGATGTTGGTTTCGACGCTGACCAGGGCATTGTCGCACTGGCGGTGACCTTCCACCCCGACTTCGACGACGCGGCCAATGGCGGCGCCAATCGCGACGTGTGGCACCCGCACTGGGTGGTGCTGGCCGAGGACGCGGCCTGCAACGGCGGGTTGAAGGTGGTCGACATTGCCGAAGGGACCACGCCCAAGGTGCCGGCAACCTGGCCGAAGGTGCCATTGCTGATCGACAGCCCGGACTATGCCACCGACCTCAGCGGCGACACGGTCAACGTGACCCTGCCGATCGCGCTGGTGGGCGGACTGGTCGATGCGGCCTATGACGGCGTCACCGCTGGCCTGCGGATCAATGCCGACCTGCATGCGCCGCTGCTATGCGTGGACAATGTGTTCAAGGTTGCCTCGGGCGACCTCAGCCTGCCTGGCAAGGTATCGACGGCACAATAAGGCCGATCGAATGGGTGCCGGTTCGTCGACTGCCATCGACGAACCGGCGGTTGCCGCCCCTCCAGGCATGAAGAGACGAAACGCAACAGACTTAGCGTCAATGGCGCGCCCGAGGCAATCAGGGCCTGCCGATGGGAGACACTGGCATGAAAACGGTAACCGCCCTGCGACATGTTCATTTCGAGGACCTGGGAACACTGGCGCCCGTGCTGGAGCGGCGTGGCTATGCCGTGCAATACCGGACCGTCGGCGACGCCGACTTCCTCGATTTCGATCCGCTGGCGCCTGACCTGCTGGTGGTGCTGGGCGGACCGATTGGCGTCTATGAGGAAGGCGCCTACCCCTTCCTGACGCGGGAAAAGGCGCTGATTGCGGCGCGCGTTGCGTCGCATCGTCCGGTGCTGGGCATCTGCCTTGGGGCACAATTGCTGGCTACGGCGCTGGGCGCGAAGGTGTGTCCATCCGGGCTGAAAGAGATCGGCTTTGCGCCTCTCACGCTGACAGCGGACGGTCATGCCGGGCCGCTGCGTCATCTGGACGGACTGCCGGTGCTGCACTGGCATGGCGACACCTATACCCTGCCGGAGGGCGCCGTGCATTTGGCCGCCAGCACTCTGGTTGAACAGCAGGCCTTTGCACTGGGCCGCAACCTTCTGGCGCTGCAGTTTCATGTCGAGGCCGATGCACAGGCCGGCTTCGAGCGCTGGCTGGTGGGCCATGCCAGCGAGCTGGCATCGGCCGGGATCGACGTCACCGCCCTGCGCCAAGACGCTGGCCGGTTCGGCGCGCCGTTGGCAGCAGCAGCGGGCAAAATGCTTGAGGACTGGCTGGACGGGCTGGACATCCAATGACGCCGTTGCGGCTGTCAGGACTGTTGACCGGCGCTGTCAGGCCGCTGGGGGACAAAGGTGTTCCCAGCGGCATCGACAAGCGAGCTGTTGCCGGGCCGGTTGCGCTGGCTGCGTCTGGTCTTGCCGGCGATGCGCAGGGCGACCTGCGGGTGCATGGCGGGCCGGACAAGGCCCTGCACCATTATCCGTTCGACCATTATGCGCCCTGGGCCGAGGAACTGGGCGCCCTGCCCCTGCTTTCCCGATGCGGCGCCTTTGGCGAGAATCTGTCGACGCTGGGTCTGACGGAGGCCGATGCGGCCGTGGGCGACGTGTTTGCGCTGGGCTCGGCGATCATCGAAGTCAGCCAGGGACGTCAGCCCTGCTGGAAGCTCAATGCCCGCTTCGGCGTCGCCGACTTGGCGCGGTGCGTGCAGATTTCGGGGCGGACGGGCTGGTATTACCGCGTGCTCCAGGCGGGGACGGTTGCGCCCGAAAGTGAGTTGCGTCTGGTCGACCGACGGGCGCCGGAGTGGAGCATTCGCCGGATCTGGCAGATCTTCTATCGCGACCCGCTCAATCGCGATGCCCTTGCCGCGCTGGCCGAACTGGCGCCGCTGGCCGAAGGCTGGCGCCGCCATGCGCGGCGGCGGCTGGACACCGGGACAGTGGAAGACTGGAGCCGGCGCCTCACCGGAGACGCTGCCGGCTAGCCAGCGCGGCTACCAGAGCCTGGCCGGAATGGTGGCGACAGCAGGTATGACCGTCGGATTGGGGAAGGTCCAGGCCGCGCCGTCGACGCTTAGGCCATGGTCCCAGTCGAGCGTCAGCGCCGGGGCATCGGGGCGGCGGAGGGTGAGCCTGCGGCCCTCGAGCGTCAGCGTCGTCTCGGCGATGCGGGCGCGGAAACGAGCGAAGGCGGAGGCATCGGGGCAATCGGCGACAATGGTCACCCAACCGGTGCGGAGGCCTGCGACGCGATACTCGCGGCCGGCGCCTGCCCCTGTGGTCATCGCCTCGAGCGGCGCCGTGGCGCCGATGGCGACGACGCCCTGGCCGGCGCGGGCGATGAGCCAGTTGCCCTCGAGGATGCGCTCGTCAATGCCCGAGGTCGACAGATAGGCATGGGTGAAGGCCACGCGGGGCGATGCGCCCAGGTCAAACAGCTGGAGCGCGACATTGTCGTGGGCGCCGACGCGCGGCATCACGCCATTGCCGGCCCAATAGGACGGGCGATTGTGGCCCCAGGGATCGTCCTCGCCTGGATGATTGACCCAGGCGCGGGCGAAGGGATGGGTGGCGAGGCGCACATCGACCAGATGCTGCTGGTGGCCGGTCTGGCCCGGGCGGCCATCGACGCAGGCGGAGAGCTGCACATGGGCGGTCTTGTAGAGTGCCAGCCGCCCCACGCCGGCATGGCCCTGCACATAATGGGCGGTGACGGCGCGGCCGGGCGGCGGGTTGACCAGTTCGGCCAGCGCAGCGGGCGGCTCATAGGCACCGACCAGGAATTGCGGGAAGGCCGCCACGCCGCGATTGAGCCAGCCCTGGCCGAAGGCCACGGCGGCAAAGGGCGCCAGCTCGGTGATGGCACCAGCGGTCAGCTCCAACCCATAAGCGCGGCCCATGCTGCCGGCCGGCACGCCAGCGAGGGTATGGAGCGCGATCATCTCGAAGAGGCGATCGAGCATGGCCTTGGCGCGATCGGCGATGGCCGGTGGCGCTAGTTCGGCCACGGCGAGCAGGCCAATGAAATCAATGGGGTAATAGGCGGCCGAGTTCCATTCGGCGAGACCATCGCGCTCGATGGCGTCGAGCCAGAGGCCCATGCGCTGCTCGCCCAGCTCGGCCTGCTGCCGACCGGTCCGGCCCGAGGCAGTAAACACAGCGTCCGGCAGCAGGAGCCCCGCCAACAATTGCGCGGTGTGGAAGCAGAGCACATGATTCTCGCTCCAGAACCACATCACGTCATTGCCGGGCTCATCGACCCAATAGCGATAGTCCAGCAGCGCGCGCTGAGCGCGGGCCAGGAGATCGGCCGGCAGGCCGTCGGCAAAGCGGTGCAGCGCCCAGAGCAGCGGCACTGCGACGAAATCGGAGCAGTCATGCCGCTCCTCGATGACATGGAGGGTCTTTTCGATGATGCGGCGCAGGCGCGGATCGTCGGCATGGCCGGCAGCCAACAGGGCGAGCGCGGTGCCCATGCGCTCTTCGCCATGCTCGACAATATGGTCGAGCGCCTGGCGCTTGCGGGTGGCGATGTCGGCGCCGAGCTGGCGCGGTTCGACCTGGGGCAGCACGACGCAGTGGATTTCGCGCGTGGTGCGGGCGCCCTGCGCGGAAAAAACCAGGTCGACAATATAGAAGCCGCTGGCGAGGCTCTCGGCGGGGCAGACAAAAAGGCTGTCCTGCTGCGAGGGCAGCGTCAGGTCATAGTGGAGGGGTTCGCCGCCGGCCTGGGAGCCTGGGCGCAGGGTGACGGCGATTTCAACCGGCACGGCAACGCTGGCGTCGAACTGCAGCACCAGGCCCTCCGGCCCCACTCGTTCGCCGAGCGGGCGCACGCTGGCGGCCAATTGGCGAATGGCGGCGCTGTCGCCCTGCGCCTGAGCGCCGGGCAGCGTGGCGGTAATCGGCGCCGGGCTGATCAGGCTGAGCTCGAAAAACCAGGTCGTATCGCGCTCGGCCATTTCCTCGGTCAGCACGACGACATCGCTGCCGCCCTCGCGCAGCGGCAGGGCAATCTCGCGGCGCTGCGGGCTATTGCGCACATAGGGCTCGAACGCCACCTGCAGCGCGCCATCGACCCAGATGTGCACGCCGCCGCAGGTGATCAGGTCAAAGCGGTGGTCGCCCGGCGTGGTGGGCACCAAGGTGGTGCGGCACCAGCGCGACAGTCGCGTCGGCCGATACTGGAAGCGGGTGAATTCGACGCGGCGGCTGGCACCCGGCAGATGCAGGCCCTCGACGGGCCAGTCGGTTTGGAGCGCGGGAACGCGGGTGGACAGCTCGCGCATCAGGGCGATGCGGCAGGGCAGCGTGCCGACATCCACGAAACCGTTGATGAAGTGGTAGTTGACGCGATCCTCGGCCGGCGCGGCCATGCCGGGATAGTCGAAGGCCGAGACCGGCGAGATCGCCCAGGCGGTGACGCTGTCGCCCGGCGCAATGGCAAAGCCCGCATGCGATGGGGAGGCAGGGCTGGGCATGGCGAACTCCGAAAATTGTCAGGCAGTAGGCGGGATCAGGCAATGGTGGGCGGGGCAGGGGCACTGTCGCGCAGCACCAGGTCACAGCCCAGTTCGAGCTTTTGCGTGGCGCGGGGGGCGCCAACGCTGGTCAGGCGCTGTTCGAGCAGGTTGAGCGCCGCGGCGCCGAGCTGTTCGAGCGGCACATTGACGGTGCTGAGGCTGGGCGCGGCAAACTGGCCGGGGGCGATGCCGTCAAAGCCCATCAGCGAGACATCGCCGGGCACATTTAGCCCGCGCGCCGTCAACGCGCGCATCACGCCCAGCGCCAGATTGTCGGCGGCGCAGAAGATGGCGGTGACGCCGTCCAGCCCATTGTGCTGGTCAAGCCAGGCCGTCACGGCCGCTTCGCCCGCCTCGGGCTCCCAGCTCCTGGCATAGCAGAAGCGCGCGTTTTCGGGCGGCAGGCCGTGGTCGGCAAAGGCATCGCAAAAGCCCTCGGCACGGCGGCGGATGGTGGTGCGGCCCTGCCAGGTGACATGCAGGATCTGGCGATGCCCCTGCCCGATCAGCCAATTGGTGGCCAGGCACGCGCCGAACCGATTGCCGGGCGTGACGCTGTCGAGGCGCATGCGGCTGTCTTCGCTGTTGAGCAAAACGGCCGCGATGTCGGCGGCGGCAATGGCGTCGATCAGCTCGGGGCGGTCGATATTGAGCAGCAGCAGGCCATCGGCCTGGCTGGTGGCCAAGGCGTCTAGCAAGCCATTGGCATCGCCGGCGGCGTCGATGGCATGGGGCACCAGCCGGATGCCGCGCGCCTCGCAGGCGCTGCCCAGCGCCTTGAGGATCGTCCAGGAAACCAGGTTCAGGCTCGTCTGCGCCAGCGTATCGGGCGGCATTGCGACGACAACGGCCTGCAGCGCGCCGATGGCGCCCATGGCCTGGCGCCGCGCCAGATAACCCAGGCGCCGGGCGACATCGAGCACCCGTGCCCGCACGGCCGACGAAATGGGCGCCGTGCCGTTGAGCACATGCGAGACTGTGGAAATGGCCACGCCCGCCTCGCGCGAGACATCCTTGATGCCCACCTTGGGCGGCTTGGCGCGCTCGATCACCGACCCGGCCATGGCGCGCCTATCGCAAGCCGAAGGTCTGGCACAGCGCGGCCATCATGCCCGCGCCAGCCGAATGGTCTTGACCTCGAAGGGGCCGAAAGCCAGCGCCACGCGACCCGCGTCGATGGCGAGGGCCACGCCGTCACGCTCGAGCAGATCGACAGCCTCAGCCACCGCATAGCCGTCGGGCAGCGTGATGCTGGCCGGGGTGCGCTGGCCGCGGGCTTCCCAGAGGCGGAGAATGATGCCGTCATCGTCCTCGGCCAGCTTGAGCGCTTCGAGCACGATGCCATCGCCATCGACTGCCAGCAGCGGCGTATCAACCCCGCCCGCGCCCGGCAGCGCCAGCAGCGGCAGGTTGAAGTCCTCGGCGGCGGCGGTGACGGCCGCCGTGTCGCCATCATGCAGCATGATGGCATAGCGGATGCGGTGCGCGCCCTGGTCGGACTCCGGCCAAGGATAGGTGGGCGAGCGCAACAGCGTCAGCCGCACCGTGGAACCCTTGGCGTCATAGCCATATTTGCAGTCATTGAGCAGGGCGACGCCGAAATCGGGTTCGGAGACGTCGACCCAGCGCTGCATGGAGCATTCGTAGCGTGCTTCGTCCCAGCTCGTGTTGACATGGGTGGCGCGCTGCACATGGCCGAACTGGATTTCGGCGCGTACGGCGCTGGCGTTGACCGCGATGGGGAAACCGGCCTTGAGCAGGGTATTGTGCTCGTGCCAGTCGATGAAGCTCTCGATCTCGAGCTGGCGCGCGTCGGCTTCGAGCGAAACGATCTGCACGATGGTCGAGCTTTCATAACGGTATTCAAAGCGGATGGCGGCGCGCAGCGGGCCGGTCTCGACAACGCGGGCGGAGACGAGCTCGTCGATGTCCCAGGACTGGTCTTCGAAAGAGCGGTCGATATCCCATGCGTCGAACTGGGCCGGACGATCGCGATGGGCGCGCAGATGATTGCCGAGCTGGCCGGGGCGCAGCACTTCGCGGTCATGCTTGCGATCGTGCAGCGAAACGATGCGGCCGAGATCATCGAAGCGGGCGATCAGGTGATCGTTTTCGATGGTGTTGGCCGAGACCTTTAGGGTGCTCACCGGCGCCAGCGGCGTCAGGGCCGCCGTGGCCAGACCGGCAACCGGGGCCTGACGGATCACCGAACGCGTGCTGCCGTCGGCATGCTCGATGGTCTGGCTGCCCGCCATGTCGCTGGCGACCAGGCCGGAACGGGTTCGATTGGTGACGTTGAATGCCGCCACAGCCCCACTGCCAAGGCCCGCCGCCAGTTCGGCGCGCAGCGCGTCGGCGCTAGCAAAGAAGCGGGCATAGTCGCGGTCGCTGTCGTCAAACACCGCGCCGATGGACGAGCCGGGCAGGATATCGTGGAACTGGTTGAGCATGACGATCTGCCAGAGCTCCCACAGTGCAGCGCGGGGATAGGCCGTGCCGCTGCGCAGATGGGCGGCAACCGCCAGGGCCTCGATCTCGCGCAGCGTGCGCTCGGCCTTGCGGTTGTTGGCCTTGTTCTTGGCCACCGAGGTCAGCGTGCCGCGGTGGAATTCGAGATAGAGCTCGCCCACCCAGGTGGGGAAGCGCTCGGGATGGGCATTCATCTTGGCCAGGAGGCGCTCGAAGAAGGGGCGCATCGGCTCGTGGCTGACCTTGGGACAGCCGGGAATGCCGCGTTCCATGCGGCGGATATTCTCCAGCATTTCGCGGGTCGGGCCGCCGCCGCCGTCGCCATGGCCATAGACCAGGAACAGCTCGTCATTGACCGGCTGCTGCCCATAGCGGTTCCAGGTGCCCATCACATGGGTGGGTTTCAGATCGGGGCAATAAGTGGTGCCGATGCTGGGCGACTTATAGGGCTGGGTGGTGAGGAAATAGGCCGCCGTGGTGGTGCCGTCGATGCCCTGCCAGCGGAAGGTCTCGTAGGGCATGCGGTTGGTGTCGTTCCAGCTCAGCTTGTGCGTCACGAAGGTGTCGAGCCCGGAGCGCTCCATCAGCTGCGGCAGGGCAGCCGAATAGCCGAAGGTATCGGGCAGCCAAAGCATGCGCGGGCGCACGCCATAGGTTTTTTCGTGGTAGCGCACGCCATGGAGGATGTGGCGGACCAGGGATTCGCCATTGGACACATTGACGTCGGGCTCGAGCCAGAGCGCGCCTTCGATCTCGAACTGGCCGGACTTGACGCGCTCCCCCACCCGCTCGAACAGTTCGGGATAGTCCTGATCGAGATAATCGAGCAGCACGCACTGGTTATACATGAAGCGGTAGTCGGGATATTCGTCCATCAGCGCCAGCGCCGTGGCCATGGACCGCGCCATCTTCTGGCGGGTTTCGCGCACGCGCCACAGCCAGGCGACGTCGATATGGGTGTGGCCGGTGGCGACAATGGTGGGCATCGCGTCGGCATCGGCCATGGCATAGATGGCGTCGGCATGCTGCTCGGCCGCTTTCAGGCTGGCATGAAAGCGCTGGAGATTGCCGGGGCGCAGATCGAGCACGGCCAGGGCCGCATCGACATGGCGGATGATGGCATGGGCGCGGGCATCATCCTCAGGCAGAAGACGCGCCACTTCGCGCGGCACGCTGAGGTCGTAGTAAACCTTCTCGGCCAGGGCATCATGGGTCCAGAGGTGAATGCCGAAGCCGAGCTGGCGACGATCCTCGATGGTGCCGGCCTCGACCATGATGTCGAAGCGCTCACCGGCGCGGGCCTTGTCGGTCAGGCGAATGGTCCGGTGATTGGCGTCCGAGCCCTGGGTGATGCGGCCATTGACGCGCACGAGGCATTGCGGATCGGAGCGGCCCATGACCTTGCCGAAGGCCGCCTCGATGTAGAGGTGCACCGGTGCGCCATCGAGTTCGGGTGGAATGACGACCGAACCAGCAAACCAGTAGTAGCCATCGGGCTCGCCCCAGATCAGGTCGCGATCCACCATCGTCCAATTGCCGGTGTCTTCCTTGAGCACGGCGGCGCGTTCGTCATGGCCGGCGGCGCGGTAGCGCAGCGGCACGGCGATACCGGCGGGCACGAAGATGCGCTCGGACAGGGCCTTGAGCATGGTGTCGATCGATTGAGACTTGGCGGTCCGCGTCACGGCTATGTCCTATGGCAATGAAAATGTTTTCGTTGCGAGAAGATTCGTCCTGTATTTCTCGCGTTTCTCGGACGAAAAGCAATGAAAATAGTGGCGACGAATTTTCACGTTTCGACGTGCGGAAACGTCCCGAGGCACCCGGGCGCAGACGCGATGTTATGCTGTGGGGCTAGCGTGCAGCCCGTCTTTCAGACGCGTTCGCTGGCTAGAAATCAAAGCCCATTTGCGAGACGGGAGCAGGCTCGCTGGTCCGGGGCTGGACGGCCGGCTTGGCGGCGGGCGCCTCTGGCTTTGCCCTGGCCGCCGGCCGGGGCCGCGGCGCCGTGACCGGCGCGATGACGATGGGTTCGGGTACGGGCACCACAATCGGCTCGGGTGCGGAGGCGACGGCCTCGGCGACAAGCGAGGGGGCCGTCCTGGCAGGCGGCAGTATCTCGGTCAGCCAGCGCTGCACCGGGGCCAGACGGTTGGCGTGCAGGGCATAGCGGTTCTCGCGGCCGATCTTTTTCTCGCTGATCAGCCCGGCCTGCTTGAGCACGCGCAAATGGCGCGAAATCGCCGGGCGGCTGATCTTGAAGGCCGCCGCCAGCACATGCACCGGCTGCGGGCCGTCATGCAGGATTTCGATCAACCGGCAACGGGTGGGGTCGGCCAGGGCAACGAGGATCTTGATGGGCGGCATGACGGTTCCAGAGCTGATAGTGCTGACTAGGTAACGACAGGGTTACTCGTCAAGTGCGCGCCCGGGTATAGAACGGATTGTTCACCAGAACTGTTGGTCAAGGCTTCAGGATATTCGCAAATCCCGGTGATTCCAGCAAAAGCCGCAACATTTCGGCCACTTCAGCATGCGAGGGTAGCGTCATTGGGGATGCACGACATGCAAGAGACGCCGACAGCAACATATTCATGGTGGAGCCGCGAACAGCGGCCCTACACCCGCGCCGAACTTCTGGTGGATGGCATTGTCCATGTGCTGGGTCTGGTGGTTGCCATCGCGGCCGGCTCCATCCTCCTGGCCTTCGCCATCATCAAGACGGCGCCCGAGGCGGCCCCTGCCCTGGCCGTCTATGTCGCCAGCCTGGTGGCCGTATTGGGCGTGTCGCTGGCCTATAACCTCTGGCCCGTTTCGCCGGTCAAGAAGATGCTGGCCCGATTCGACCAGGCGGCCATTTTCCTGTTTATCGCCGGCTCCTATACGCCCTTCCTCGCCGTCATCGGCGGCACGACAACCGGCGTCCTGATGACCACATTTGTCTGGGGTGCCTCGCTGATCGGCGTCGCGCTCAAGCTGATCGTGCCCGAGCACTTCGGGCGCCTGGCGATCGCGCTCTACCTGGCGATCGGCTGGAGCGGCATCCTGGTGTTCCAGTCGCTGGCGCAGACCCTGCCCCACTCCACGATGATGCTGCTGCTGGCTGGCGGCGTGACCTATTCGCTCGGCATCATTTTCCATCTGTGGGAGAAGCTGAAGTTCCAGAACGCGCTCTGGCATGTCTTTGTGGTGCTGGGCGCCAGCCTGCACCTGTGGGCGGTGCTGGACTGCATGGTGATCAACCGCCTCTAGGCGATTGCCGGCCTCAGTTGAGGGGCTTGCCCACGCGATCATGCTCCATGGTGTCACCCGGCTTGATGCCAAGCTCTTCGGATCGGCCACCCGGGATTTCCAGCACGAACTGCACCGGCACCTGCGAGGGAATGGATGTGGTGTCCTGTGGACGCGCGTTGACATGGATGGTCTTGATGACCCCGTCGGCACCCACAAAGATCATGTCGAGCGGGATGAAGGTGTTCTGCATCCAGAACGAGACCTCGCGCTCCTGCTTGAAGTCGAACAGCATGCCAGCGTCATCGGCCAGATCCTGACGGAACATCAGGCCCTGGGCCCGCGATTCTGGGGTATCGACCACTTCGACATTGAACACGTGATCGCCAGTGGCCGAATGCAGAACCAGGCGTCCTTCGTCGCTGCAAGCCGCCAGCGGCGCCGCAACCAGAAGGACCGCCAACGCAGCGGCAGAACGACGTGCGAGCGGCAGAACGCCCGAGGCGAAGAAGGTCATGTAATCAGTCCTAGTGCGACGACGGTGCGCCACCCCAGTCATCGGGCCGGATTTCGGCAACCATAAGGCCCTTGGGGCCATTGCCGTAGCGCACCAGCACAAACTGGCCCGGACGCAGTTCGGCAATGCCGAAGCGCCGCAGGGTTTCCATATGCACGAAAATGTCGGGCGTTCCCTCGCCGGCCGAGAGGAAGCCAAATCCGCGGATGCGGTTGAACCACTTGACCTCGAGACGGACCATGCCGGAAGTCGGCTCGACCACCACATGGGTGCGCGGCGGCACCTGCGCAGGGTGACGGGCCGTCGATTCGTCCATCGAGACAATGCGGAAGGCCTGAAGGCCACCGGGGCGATTGAGCGCTTCAACGACGATGCGGGCGCCCTCATGGGCCGTCTGGTAGCCGTCGCGCCGCAAGCAGGTCACATGCAGCAGGACATCGGGCATGCCGTTGTCCGGGACGATAAAGCCAAAGCCTTTGCCGGCATCGAACCATTTGATCGCGCCGGAAATCTCGATGGTATCAAGACCGCTATCGACGCCCTGTGCCGGCGCGTCACTGCGATTCATTGGCCCTGTCTGATCCGACAGGTTCGCTGGCTCATCGCCATCGCCACCAAATTTGGCCCCCATAGTCCCCAAAGCCCTTCTCCCTCATCCCGCAGCGACGAGGTACTCCACAATACAATAGGCCTCACTGTGGCCGATTCAATCGCACTTGTTAAGCATGTCTTAGTATTTTGTTCGACGGCCCGGCTGTTGCGGCTGGCCGCCCCCCTTGTTAGGCCAAGGACAGCACATCCCAACCGGAGGAAACCGCCATGCGCTATCTGCACACTATGGTCCGTGTCACCAATATCGAAGAGAGCCTGGCCTTCTACTGCAAAGGACTGGGACTGGAGGAAGTTCGGCGCACCGAGAACGAGAAGGGTCGCTTCACGCTGATCTTCCTGCGTGCGCCCGGCGACAGCGGCGGCGAGGTCGAGCTGACCTATAACTGGGACCCCGAGGAATACACCGGCGGGCGCAATTTCGGTCACCTGGCCTATCGCGTGCAGGACATCTACGCCCTTTGCCAGCACCTGATGGACATGGGCGTGACCATCAACCGGCCGCCGCGTGATGGTCACATGGCCTTTGTCCGCTCGCCCGACGGCATCTCGATCGAGCTGATTCAGGAAGGGTCCCTGCCGCCCCAGGAGCCCTGGCTGTCGATGCCAAACACCGGCAAGTGGTAGGCAAACCGCGCCATTTCGGGCCTGGTCAACCCTTTGCTAACCGTAGCCATTAGGCTGCGGTTAGCGAAACCGGGCGTATTTTAGCGACTTCTCAAACGAGCCCTTAACTGTTGCACAAGCGCAACAATCGGGCACGCGGAAGTCGTGATGCGCCACCTGTTTCGTCCCATTGCCGCTGCTGTGATCTGCGCCCTCATCCTTGGCGCATGCATGCCGATGGCCATGTTCGCCAGTTCCAGCGGGTCGGCCTATGCCGGCAAGCGCAATGACTGGGGTACGTTCGTATCCAGCCGCGAGGTGAATGCGTTCTGCCTGTCGCCCAAGCTGCGATTCCTGGTGTGGGAATTCGAGGGGCGCTTCGGACGCAAGGTCATCATGAATTCCGGCTACCGCGACAACCAGCACAATGCAGCGTCCGGCGGCACGGACAATTCCTATCACAAGAAATGCATGGCCGCCGACTTCTACATCCCCGGCGTGGACAAGCAGCAGCTGATCGCCTTTGCCATGCGCACCGACAGCGTGGGCGGACTGGGCTGCTACCCTGGCCGGCAGTTCATCCACGTGGACGTTCGCGACCGTCCGCGCGGCTATAATCGCCCGGTCACTTTCGCAGGCTGTTAAAAAAAATAGCGTTCGATGCGCAAATGGGTTGCGCAACGCAAAACACCCAACTATACGACCGGCAGCGCTTAAGCGCCCTTCGTCTATCGGTTAGGACGGCACCCTTTCACGGTGCAGAGAGGGGTTCGATTCCCCTAGGGCGTACCATTCCTTTTCACTTGGGAATGGCATAAATTGAGCGGCAGTTTCCTAGGTCCGCGCCCATCGTCTATCGGTTAGGACGGCACCCTCTCACGGTGCAGAGCGGGGTTCGATTCCCCGTGGGCGTACCAGGAACTTCTCCCCTTCAGATTGATGCCAATTGTGCCCGCGACAGCGGCATGGGCTTTTTTGCCCGCGCCAGCCTGCTGGCATCGGCCACTGGCGCATTCGATCACATTTTGACCCCTGCGGCTGATCCAGAGCTGAATTGAGGGCGTACGAGGCTTACAGGCACGGAGAAGCCGATGTATGCCTTGAACATGACAGACCAAACCATCGGACGGACGCCCGTGCCCGTCGACACTGACGACCTTTCCGGCCTGCTGCTGCGCGTGGCCGAATTGCGAGACAAGGCGGCGCTTGCTGCCCTGTTCAGCCATTTCGGCCCCCGCATCAAATCCATGATGCTCAAGCTCGGTTCAAGCGACGCCGTTGCCGAGGATCTGGTGCAGGAGACCTTTGTTTCGGTCTGGCGCAAGGCGTCGATGTATTCGCAGCAGCGCGGGGCCGCGAGCACGTGGATTTTCACGATCGCCCGCAACCTGCGCATCGATCAGCTGCGGCGACAGTCTAACAAGCCGTATGAGGATCTGGATGACCTCGACATGGCCAGCGATGCCCCATTGGGCAGCAGTCTGGTCGAGCAGAACCAGATCATCGAAAGGGTCACAAAGGCCCTCACGTCGCTGCCTGTGGAGCAGCAGGAGGTGGTCCGCCTCAGCTTCATCCACGACATGCCCCACGCCCAGATTGCCGAAACGGTCGGCATTCCCCTGGGCACCGTAAAATCGAGACTTCGCCTGGCCTACGAACGTCTCCGGCCCATGCTGGAAGATCTGCAATGACTATCAATCACCACCCCGACATCACCACGCTGATGGCATTCAGTGCCGGTACGCTCGACGAGCCGTATGCGGCCGTTGTGGCGACGCATCTGGCCATGTCCGAGGGCGGCCGCGAATCGCTGCGTCAGATCAATGCGATCGGTGGCGCGCTGCTCAATGACGAACCGGAAGCCGAGCTGTCCAATGGGGCGCTCGACCGGTTGCTGGACTCGCTCGGCGATGAAGACGATCGCATCACCGTGACTGAGCCGGCCGCTGCACAGGCGCGGGCTGCAGACGCCCTGCCGCTGCCGCTGCAACGCTATATTCCGGGCGGGCTGGAGAGCGTGCGCTGGAAGTGGACCGGGCCGGGCGTGGCCACGGCGGACCTTGCCTGGGGCAAGGATGGTCGCTCGCGCCTGATGCTGCTGCGCGTGGCCGGTGGCCGGCGCGTGCCCGAGCATGGCCATGGTGGCCAGGAGCTGACGTTGATCCTGCAGGGTGCCTACAAGGATCGCTTTGGTGTCTTCGCCAAGGGCGACATTGCCGACCATGACGAGGACGTCGAACACCAGCCTATTGCCGAGCCTGGCGAGGACTGCATTTGCCTGGTGGCGGTGGATGCCAAGCTGACGTTTCAGGGGCGTTTGATGCGCGCCCTGCAGCCCCTGTTCGGCATATGAGCCTGAAACCCGGCGTCGCCTGGATCATTGGTGGCGGCTCCGGCATCGGCGCAGCCGTTGCCAAGCTGCTGGCAGAGCGCGGCTGGACCGTGGCGATCTCGGGACGGCGCGTGGAGAAGCTCCAGGCCGTAGCCAGCGGCCACAGCAGCATCGTTCCCTACCCGCTCGACGTGACGGACACTGCTGCCGTGGCCCAAACCGTGGCGTCGGTGGCACATGATCTGGGCCGGATCGATATCTTCATATTCGGCGCTGCAGCCTGGCAGCCGATGGACGCCGGCGACTATGCGCTCGATCAGTTCGAGACGGTGCTGAACACCAATTATCTCGGCGTGATCCGCATGGCCAATCCGGTGGTTGCGCAGATGCAGCGCCAGGGTGGCGGCCATTTCGCGGTGATTGCCTCGGTGGCCGGCTATTTCGGCCTGCCCCGCTCGGCGGCCTATTCCTCCACCAAAGCCGGGCTGATCAATCTGCTGGAGACCATGCGGGCCGAGCTGGCGCAGCGCCACGTGGTGGTGCGCATGATTGCCCCGGGCTTTGTGAAGTCGGAGCTGACCGACAAGAACGATTTTCCCATGCCGTTCCTGATGGAAACCGACGACGCGGCGCGCCGCATTGTCGATGGGCTGACCCAGTCGGACCGATTCGAGATCGCCTTCCCCAAGCGCATGGTCTGGCTGATGAAGACAATGCGCTGGCTGCCCTACCCCATCTTCTTCTGGCTCACCGAAAAGATGGTGCCCAAAGACAGCTGAGGCCGCTTCTCCATGCCCTTCGCTTTTGCGCCTGATCTCCCGTGCGGGAGGTCAGGCGTTTTTCTGTGCGGGGTGGGCTGCGGCTGCGGCCATGGCCCCGGTCAGGCGGGGCGGCGGTACTGATAGATACCGACGTCGATGGCGCTCTCGGCAAAGCCGGCTTCACAATAGCTGAGGTAGTACACCCACTTGCGCCGGAACTCTTCGTCATAGCCAAGCGGGGCAATCATCGGCCAGCGTTCAAGAAAGCGCTCGCGCCAGAGCCGCAGCGTGCGGGCATAGGACTGGCCAAAGGTCTCGATATTCTCCAGCACCAGTCCATATTTCTCGCCGAACTCGCGCATTGCCGTCTTGGTCAGCAGCATGCCGCCGGGGAAAATGTAGCGCTGGATGAAGTCGGGGCCGGAGCGGTAGCCGTCGAAGTCGGCTTCATCGATGGTGATGGCCTGAATGGCGGCCGTGCCGCCGGGCTTGAGCCGGTCGTGCACCGTCTGGAAATAGCTCGGCCAATTGTCTTCGCCGACGGCCTCGATCATTTCGATGGAGCCAATGTGATCGAACTGTCCCTCGGTGTGGCGATAGTCTTCGAACACCAGCGTCGCCAGATTGTCCAGACCCTGCCGGGCCAGGCGCTGCTGACCAAACTTGAGCTGTTCGGCCGACAGGGTGATGCCGCGCAGCCTGGCCTTGTAGTCGCGCGCGACGGTTTCGGCGAAACCGCCCCAGCCACAGCCGATCTCGAGCACCGAGGATCCCTCGGTGATCCCCGCCATGTCAGCAACGCGGCGGTACTTGGTCAGCTGGGCTTCTTCCAGGCTCTGGTCCCCGGAGGTGAAGACTGCCGAGGAATAAGTCATGGAGGGATCGAGCCACTGGCCGTAGAAGTCATTGCCCAGGTCATAGTGCTCGGCGATGTTCTTCTTGGAGCCTTCCAGCGTGTTGCGGCGGGACAGGTGATAATGCAAATCCGAGGCTGCCCGACGGAAGAAGCCGGGGTTGGCCTTTTCGAACATGTCGCGGTTCTGCAGGAAGAAGCGGAACAGCGCCGTGAGGTCGTCGACCTCAATGTCGCCTCGCATATAGGCGGCAGCAAAGCCAACGGTGCCACGTTGCATGGCCTCGCTGAGCACCTTGAAATTGTTCAGACGCAATACGGCGTGCTCACCGGTGGCGGTATTGCCCACGGTGCGCGTGCGGCCATTGGGGAAAATCACGGTGAGTCCGCCATGGCGCGGCTTGCCGATCAGCGATACGCCGACGCGATCCACCAGCCACGAGACCAGGCTTGTCCACGGCGTCACACCCGTATTGGTGCTATCAATTGCTGTTTTTGTCATTGGGCAGAACGATCCAACATATCGTTACACTTGGCGCCCATTTTTCAGCTGGCGCCGCAATCCAAGCGTCGGCGGCACACCCTTGAGCCACAAAAGCAGAGCTTCCCAGTGTATGCCCACCACCACTTTAATAGTCATAAGTGGATATGCAAGCAGCAGCTTCAAGAGTTTGCTGTCGGTCAGCGGCTGACGCTCGGCGTCAAAATAGGTGGTGACCAGCCCCCCCTCATCATCGGACAGGGTGATGCCCAGGAACAGCCGTTCGGCTGGCGGGCGCACTGCAAAACGATAGGTGCCGGCCATGGAGTTGAAGGGCGAAACGTAAAAGGCCTTGGCGTTCTCGTGGCTGATCTCGGACGCGTCGGCATCGACCAGGGCTTCGTAGAAGTGGTGTTCGCCAAAGGTGTTGCGCACCTCATAGAGCATGAAGCGGACCGCCCCGTCGGCGTTCTCGCCGTAGTAGACGGTGATGGGATTGAAGGCGAAGCCGAGCAGGCGCGGATAGGCCAGCATGTGAATTCGCGCCAGGTGCCCTGCCCCCGCCGCCTGCGCCCGGGCGCGGACGAACTCGGCCAGGCTGCTGCCGTCGCGCGGGCCGAAATCGCGCGTCACCAGCGACACAAGGTTGAATCGGTTCAACGACAAAACGCGCAGATTTTCATCCAGCGCATCAAGATGATCGAGATCGACGAGCAGCGAGAAGACGCGGTAGCGCAGCTTGTGCTGGCGGGGCCGTACGCGCTTGTGCACGACTTCGCCGACATAGATGGCGCCGGCGGCCCCGTCCTGGCTTATTCGGCTGCCCACTGGTGGCTGTCTCCCTCGGCCCAATTGTGGGCAATGCGTCCGCGCGCCTCCGGCACGGTCCAGGGTCGCAGCTGCGGCCCGATGCGCTCGGCAATCTCGAGGCCGGACTGCAGCCCGTCCTCATGGAAACCATAGCCCATCCAGGCCCCGGCGAACCAGGCGCGCTGAATGCCCTGGATCTGCCAGAGATCGCGCTGGGCGGCGATGGCCCTGGCATCGAAGAGCGGGTGCTCGTAGTCAACTTCATACTGCACGGTGCCAGGGGCGAAATCGCGATAGGCGTTGAGCGTGACAAAGACATTGGAGCGGGTGGGCAGCGGCTGCAGCTCATTCATCCAATAGGTCAGGCTCAGGTCCCGTTCCCCTTCGGCGCCGCGCAGGTAATTCCAGGATGACCAGAGATGGCGGCGACGCGGCATGAAGCTGGCGTCGGTGTGCAGCGTGGCGTGATTGCGGGTGAAGCGGAAGGCGCCCAGCACATTGCGCTCAGCCTCGGTCGGCTTGGCCAGCAGAGCCAGCGCCTGGTCGGCATGGCAGGCGAAGACCACCTGATCGAAGGCGCGGCGGCTACCGTCGGCAAAGACCAGCGTGGTGCCGGTCTCGCTGCGCTCGACAGAGCGGATATTCGCGTTCAGGACGGTCTTGAACGCCGACTGCTCGGCGACGCGGCGCACATATTCGCGCGCCCCGCCCTTGACCGTACGCCAGAGCGGCCGGTTGTTGACCTGCAGCAGCGAGTGGTTGGCGAAGAACTCGATGAAGGTCTTGGCCGGAAAGCTCAGCATGTCGCGCGAGGGCGTCGACCAGATCGCCGCCGAGATGGGAAGGATGTGATCTTGAATGAAGACGCGCGAATAGTTGAAGCGATCAAGGAACTCAGCGATCGAGAGATCGTCGGGGCATTGTGCGATCTGCTTTTCCGCCGCGCGGAAGAAACGCAGGATATCGCCGACCAGCTTCCAGTGTTCGGGACGGATGATGTTGCGGCGCTGGCCGAAGAGGCCATTGAGATATTCGCCGGAATACTCACGCCGGCCCTCGGCGATGGAGACTGCAAAGCTCATCCACGACTCGGCCGTGGGAACATCGAAGTGTTTGAAGAAGGCCGTGAGGTTGGGGTAGTTGCGCTCGTTGTAGACGATGAAGCCGGTATCGACAGAAACCTCGCCCTCGGGCACCCGCGCCATGATGGAATTGGAGTGGCCGCCCAGGCGGTCGGCCTGCTCGAAAACCGTAACATCCTGAGTCTGAGAAAGCAGCCAAGCCGCTGAAAGTCCTGAGATTCCCGATCCGATGACAGCAATAGTCGTGGCGTTCATGATCGGCTTGGTCCCCCGCTTGTGTTGTCTGTTCCTACGCAGAAGGAAACGGCGTGGATCAGACAAAAGTTTCGTCAGGCCTTGGGCTTAGCGAGGTCGAGCAGGCGGAACTGCACCTGTTCGCGGCCCTGGTAGTGGTCGATCCCCAGGCTGCCGGCGAAGTGGAAGCTGGCATCATTGCCGCGCAGCAGCGCATCGCCAATCTCGGTGCTGGCGGCGCGGAAGGCGATGGCCTTGAGCTTGGCGCCGTCCTCGGAGACCAGCGAGAAGCTGACATGGCCACCCTTGCCGACCACCTGGGCGAACTTGGCGCGATGGGCGGGAAAGGCAAACACCGGGCCGGGATTGCCCGAGCCATATGGCCCTGCCCGTTCGAGATCACGCACCAGATCGAGCGAGGCGCCGCGGGCGGTGAGTGCCGCATCGATCTTGAGCGCGCTGGCAGCGCGGGCGGCCGCGACATCGGTGGCCAGGGCATCGGACAGAAAGGAGCGAAAGGCGCCCAGCTGGCCCGGTTTGATGGTGATGCCAGCGGCCATGGCGTGGCCGCCGCCCTTGGCAATGATACCGGCATCGACCGCAGCCAGCACGGCGCTGCCCAGATCGACGCCCGGCATGGAGCGGCCCGAGCCCGTTCCGGTTCCATCGGCGTGAAGGGCTATGGCAAAGGCCGGGCGCTCGAAGCGCTCGCGCAGGCGCGCGGCGACCAGGCCCACCACGCCCTGGTGCCAATTGGCCGAGGCGAGAACCAGCACGGAAGGCCCCTCGCCGGAGCCGATCTCCAGTTCCGCCACGGCGGTGGCTTCTTCGACGGCCTCGACCTCGATGCGTTGCCGCTCGGTGTTGAGTTCATCGAGCCGCGCCGCAATCGAGAGCGCATGATGTTCGTCCTCGACGGCGAGCAGTTCGGTGCCCAGCGCGGCATTGCCGATGCGGCCCCCGGCATTGATGCGCGGGCCGATGAGAAAGCCCAGATGATAGGGATTGATCGGCCCGCTGATGCGCGAGGCCAGGGCCAGCGCGGCTATGCCCTTGTTGTCGCCGCGGCGCGCGACCTCGAGCCCGCGCACGACAAAGGCGCGGTTGAGCCCGACCAGGGGCACCACGTCACAGACCGTGCCCAGGGCGACGATGTCGAGCAGCTTGAGCAGATCGGGCAGCCCGGTGTCGCCACGCTGGCGCAGCGCCCGGTTGACGGCAACGAGCGTCATGAAGGTGACGCCGGCCGCGCAGAGATAGCCCAGCCCGGAGATATCGTCCGGGCGATTGGGATTGACCAGTGCCGTGGCCTCGGGGAGCTCATGATCGACCAGATGGTGGTCGATCACCAGCACATCGGCGCCGCGGCTGCGGGCATGGGCAATCGGCTTGTCGCTGGTGGTGCCACAGTCGAGCGTGACGATGAGGCTGGCGCCGCCGTCGATCAGCTTGTCCATGGCCGCGATATTGGGGCCATAGCCCTCAAAGATGCGGTCCGGGATATGCACCTGCGGCTCGATGCCGAAATGCCTGAGATAGCGGGCCATCAGGGCGCAGGAACAGGCCCCATCAACGTCGTAGTCGCCGAACAGGGCAATGGATTCGCTGTCGGTGATGGCCTTTGCCAGACGGTCCGCCAGGGCATCCATGGCCGTCAGCGTGGAGGGATCGGGCATCAGCGCCCTTATGGTGGGCTCGAGATAGCTCTCGGCCGCATCCAGGGCGACGCCGCGCGCCGCCATAACCCGCGCCAGGATTTCCGAGACGCCTATGCGCTGGGCAATGGCCCCAGCGGTGCGGGTGGTGGTGCTGTCCAGTCGGTCAATCCACGCCCGGCCGGTGACCGAGCGGGAAACATCAAGAAATGGGCGCGGCGCATCCAGCATGGGCGAGAGGTAGGCGATTTCGACGGCCCGGTCGAGGCCTAGCGCGCGTGCTGCGCCTTGATCCAGCGGACGGTCTGGCTCCAGGAGCGCATGACGATGGTGCTGGTCACCAGCGAATTGCGGCCGATGCGGACGCCTTCGAGCAGCGAGCCATCGGTGACGCCGGTGGCTGCGACCAGCACGTCGCCGGCCGCCAGTTCGGTGACGTCATAGACGCGGTTGGGGTCCTCGATGCCCATTTCCTTGGCCCGGAGGCGCTTGTCGGGCGTGTCGAGGATCAGCTTGCCCTGCATCTGGCCACCGATGCAGCGCAGTGCTGCCGCCGCCAGCACGCCTTCGGGCGCGCCGCCGGAACCGAGGTAAATGTCGATGCCGGTATCATTGGTGTTGACCGCGTGGATGACGCCGGCAATGTCGCCATCGCTGATCAGCTTGACGGCAACGCCTGTGGTGCGCAGTTCCTCGATCAGTCCGGCATGGCGGGGGCGATCGAGCACGATGGCGGTGATCTCGCTCAGCGGCACGCCCTTGGCCCTGGCCAATTCCGTCACATTATCGGTTGCGGAGGCATCGATGTGCACAACGCCGGGGGCATAGTCGGCGCCAATGGCGATCTTGTGCATGTAGACATTGCGGGCGACGTTGAGCAGGCCGCCGCGTTCGGCCATGGCGAGCACCACCAGCGAATCGGGCTGGTTCTTGGCGCAGAGGGTGACGCCTTCGAGCGGATCGACAGCAATATCGACCTCAGGCCCGCTGCCGGCGCCGACCGCCTGCCCGATGTAGAGATTGTCGCATTCGTTCTGCTCGCCCTCGCCGATGACGATACGGCCGGAGATGCCGACCTGGTCGAGCTCTTCCTTCATGGCCAGCACTGCCGCGTCATCGGCGGCCTTTTCGTCGCCCTTGCCCCGCCAGGCGGCGGCGGCAACGGCAGCGCGCTCGGTGACACGCACCAGCTCGAGCGTCAGGCTGCGATGCAGATTTGCGGGCCGTGACTGGTGCTCGGTCTTGCTGAGTCTCATCTGTCCTCCCGGGGCGCGACAGGCCCCGAAGGTCAGAGCTTCTCGATCCGGATCAATTGCGGTTCGCCGACGATAAACCCGTCGGCCGCGATCTGTGCAAGTGATTCACGTACAGCTGATTCTAAAGTCTGTTGAGTGATCATCACAACCGTGCGGGTCGGCGAGCCATCGGGCGCCATGGCCTTAGCATTCAAGTCCGACCTCTGGATGACAGAATCGATGGAGATGGAGCGCTCGCCCATGCGGGTGGCAATCGCCGCCAGTGCGCCGGGCACGTCCTTGGCGCTGAGGCGGATGTAGTAGCCGCCGTCATGGGCGCGCATGGGCGCCTCGCGATAGGGCAAGAGCTCTTCGCTGGGCACGCCCAGCGGCGGTACGCGGGTGCCGCGGGCGATGTCGAGAATATCCGAGAGCACCGAAGACGCCGTCGGCGGACCACCGGCGCCCGGGCCGGCCAGCAGCAGTTCGTGCACATGGTCGGTTTCAAGCGCCACGGCATTCATCACGCCATCGACGCCGGCAATGGCGCTGCCCTTGGGCACGAAGGTGGGATGCACGCGCTGCTCGATGCCGTCCTCGGTGCGCTGGGCAATGCCGAGCAGCTTGATCTTGTAGCCCAGGTCGGCAGCGACGCGGATATCATGCTGGGTGATGCGCGAAATGCCTTCGACGCGGATCTTGTCGGGCGCAATCTCGTAACCGAAGCACAGCGTCGCCAGGATCGAGAGCTTGTGGGCGGTGTCAAAGCCTTCAACGTCAAAGGTCGGGTCGGCCTCGGCATAGCCCAGGGACTGCGCGTCCCGCAGACAATCGGCAAAGGAAATGTCCTCATTGCCCATGCGGGTGAGGATGTAGTTGCAGGTGCCGTTCATGATGCCGAAGACCTTGGCGATGCGGGCTGAACCCAGCCCCTCGCGCAGCGTCTTGATCACCGGAATGCCGCCGGCAACGGCCGCCTCGAAGCCGAGCTGGGTGCCAGACTCTTCGGCCAGGCGCGCCAGGGCCACGCCATGCTTGGCCAGCAACGCCTTGTTGGCGGTGACCACCGGGCGGCCGATATCCAAAGCCGCCTTGACCGCAGCATAGGCCGGGCCGTCCTCGCCGCCGATCAGTTCGACGAAGAGATCAATGCCGTCCGATTTGGCCAGCGCCACCGGATCGTCAAACCAATCCAGACCGGCATTGTCGATGCCGCGCTCGCGAGAGCGCGACCGCGCCGCAACCGCGGTGACGACCAACTGGCGACCGAGCTTCTTGGTGAGCTCGGCGCTATCCTTCTGCAGGATGCGCACCAGGGTTGCGCCAACATTGCCCAGACCAGCCACGCCAATGCGCAGCGGCGGCAGGCTTTCGCCGTCGCCGAAATCCTGCATGGCCTTGAGGATGCGGGTGCGGGTCTCCGAGCGCGGTTCGCGCCCCTCGCGCAGGTCGAACACGAAGAGCGGATCGCCCGCGACGGTGCGGCCAAAGCGGGTGGGAGTCCAACCGCGCGCGGCAATGAAGGTTTCGACAGCTTGGCGGAAAGACTGGATATCACTCATGGTGACGCCATCTGCATAGGAAAGTGCCTAGCCGTCAATAGGAGTTTAGTGCTGACACGCAGTCAGCCCAGCACAGGGGCGATGCGGTCCCCCTCCCCGCAGCGGAAAGAGGGACCGAGTTTGTGCGATCAGCGAGCCAGCGGCACCACGTTGCCGGCGCCGGTCTTGCCGCCCAGCAGTTTCTTGATGTTGCGCGCCGCCTGGCGGATACGCTGCTCGTTTTCCACGAAGGCCAGGCGGATATACTGGTCGCCGTATTCGCCGAAGCCGACGCCCGGAGCGACGCCAACGCCGGTCTCCTTGATCAGCAGCTTGGCAAATTCGAGCGAGCCGAGGTGGGCAAACTGGGGCGGAATGGGCGCCCAGGCGAACATGGTGGCCTGGGGAACCGGAATATCCCAGCCGGAACGGGCAAAGCTCTCCACCATGACGTCGCGGCGGAACTTGTAGACCTTGCGCACTTCGTCGACCACGTCGTCCGAGCCGTTCAAGGCTGCCGTCGCCGCCACCTGGATGGGCGTGAAGGCACCGTAGTCGAGATAGGACTTCACGCGCGCCAGTGCGGCGATCAGGCGCTCATTGCCGACGGCAAAGCCGACGCGCCAGCCGGGCATGGAATAGGTCTTGGACATGGAGGTGAATTCCACCGCGATGTCGATGGCGCCCGGCACCTGCAGCACGGACGGCGGCGGATCGATGTCGAAATAGATCTCGGAATAGGCGAGATCGGAGAGGATGAAGATCTCGTGCTCACGGCAGTACTTGACCACTTCGGTGTAGAAGTCGAGGTCAGCGGTATAGGCCGTGGGATTGGCCGGGTAGTTCAGCACCAGGGCGATGGGCTTGGGGATCGAGTGGCGCACGGCCCGGTCGAGCGAGCGCATAAAGTCTTCATTGGGGTCGGCCGGCATCGAGCGGACGACGCCGCCGCTCATGATGAAGCCGAAGGAGTGGATGGGATAGGTCGGGTTGGGCACCAGCACCACGTCGCCGGGGGCGGTGATGGCCGAAGCCATATTGGCAAAGCCTTCCTTGGAGCCGAGCGTCGCCACGACCTGGGTATCGGGGTTCAGCTTCACGCCGAAGCGGCGGCCGTAGTAGCTGGCCTGGGCCTTGCGCAGGCCGGGAATGCCGCGCGAGGTCGAATAGCGGTGGGTGCGGCCGTCCTTGACGGTTTCCTGCAGCTTTTCGACGATGTGCTGAGGCGTGGGCATATCCGGATTGCCCATGCCCAGGTCGATCACGTCGACGCCTTCGGCGCGGGCCTTGGCCTTGAGCGGATCGATATGGGCGAACACATAGGGGGGGAGACGGCGGATCTTGTGGAAGTCTGCGCTCATGATTTCCTCGGCGGTCCAACTGGGGACCTGAATGCGGCCGCGACGCGCTCGGGCGCCACACCACATGATGTGGATGTGATTATCGCGGAATTATGATTGTCATCGGGTTAAATTGCCCGGCATCGGGCGCGCTCGCAGTGTTCGGCTCTTCCCGGCCCGGCAGGGGCCATGCGGGAAGAGCTAGCGGGCGTTCGCGCCGGCCGCCATCATGGCGGCCGCGACCACTGCACCAGCGGCGAGCGAGGCTCCAACCTTAGCAACAGTGTACAGAGACTGCATGTCCCTTGCCCTTCAGAAGCGTATTTTGTAATGAAATCGGCTATAGATAACGCCGTTCATAATTCCTCGTCGAGGACTTGTAAATGGCGCGCCCGACGCCAACCTTGGGCGCGTTGACGGCCACATGGTGAGGTTCCACACTTGAAGCGCATTGCCCTTGTCACAATCGGCACGCAAGGCGACGTTCAACCCTATCTGGCCCTTGCTGTTGCGCTCAAGGAGCGCGGCTACTCCGTGATTCTGGGCGCTTCCGAAGAATTCCAGGACATGGTCGAGGGCTATGGAATCGAATTCCATACGCTAGGCCCCTCGATCCAGGCCTTCCTGCGGCAGCAGCGTTTCGAAAACGCCATGAGCCAGTCCCTGCTCATCAATGGCCCGTTCCTGCTGCGCCAGGGCCAGCAGATCGTGGACACGGCGGCGCGCCATGCCTGGCAGATGTGCCAGGGCGCCGACATGCTGATCCTGAACATGAACACCAGTTTTGGCATCGACATTGCCGAAGCCCTGCGCGTTCCCGCGGTCATGGTGGCGTTGCAGCCGCTCAATTCGACCAGCGAATTCCCGCTCTGCAGCTATTACAGCGCCGATCTGGGCCCGGCCTTCAACCGGCTGACCTATACCGCCATGACCGTGCAGCAGATCTACTACAACCTGCCGCGCAACAAGCTGCGCCGCGAGTTGATGGGTCTGGATGCCCGCAAGAACGGCGGCTTCTTCCGCAACACCGACGGCACGGCCCTGACCACGCTCTACCCCTATTCGCCCCTGGTGTCGCCGCGCCCGCGCGACTGGCCCAAGAGCGCCATCGTCACCGGCTATTGGCCGCTCAAGGACCGCACCGACTGGCAGCCGTCAGAAGCGTTCCAGAAGTTCCTCTCCGAGGGCGAGGCGCCGGTCTATATCGGCTTTGGCTCGATGCCCTTTGGCGCCGAGCGCAACACCAAGATCCTCAAGGAAGCCGTCGAAATGTGGGGCGGCCGGGCCGTTGTGGCGCGCGGCTGGGGCGGCATCAATCCCGAAGACCTGCCCGAAACCATCTTCGCCATCGAGAAGGCGCCGCACGACAAGCTGTTCAAATATGTCTCGGCCGTCGTCCACCATGGCGGCGCCGGCACGACTTCGGCCGGCCTGCACCTGGGACGACCGACCTTTGTGGTGCCGCAGTTCGTCGACCAGCCCTATTGGGGTCGCCGGGTCTATGAGCTCGGCTGTGGCCCCAAGCCGGTGCGCCTGCGCAAGCTGACCTCGGAAATCCTGGCCGGCGCCCTGGCCGACCTGACCACCAATGCCGAATACCGCCGCAATGCCGCGATGGTGGCCGAAAAACTGCAGGCCGAAGATGGCTTTGACAAGGCCATCAAAGTGATCGAGCGCGTGATGGAGAACTATGTTCCCCGCGCCGCCAAGGTGCCCAAGGCCAAGAAGGTCAAGTCGGTACTCAAGAAGGTCAGCTGAGCCAGCCTATAAGGCCACTACGCCCTGGGCGACTTTGGCCCGGACAGAATGCAAGAAAGGGGAGGCTTGCGCCTCCCCTTGGTTTTTCTGCGATGGACCCTGCCCTTACTGGGCCGGAACGGCGTCGGCGGCGTCCAGCGCTTCGATGCTCTCGCCGCGGGCATAGGTCGCCTCGTCGAGAATGCCCTGGCGCTTGGCGACGATGGTGGGCACCAGCGCCTGGCCGGCGACGTTGACCGCGGTGCGGCCCATGTCGAGGATCGGATCGACCGCCAGCAGCAGGCCGACGCCTTCGAGCGGCAGGCCAAGCGTCGACAGGGTCAGCGTCAGCATGACGGTGGCGCCGGTCAGACCGGCTGTCGCCGCAGAGCCGATGACCGATACGAACACGATCAGCAGATATTCCTGGAGGCCAAGCTGGATGCCGAAGAACTGGGCCACGAAAATGGCCGAGATCGCCGGATAGATGGCGGCGCAGCCATCCATCTTCGTCGTGGCGCCGAGCGGCACGGCAAAGGCGGCATATTCACGCGGAACACCCAGGTTCTGCTCGGTGATGCGCTCGGTCACAGGGAGCGTTCCAATCGAAGAGCGCGACACGAAGGCGAGCTGGATGGCGGGCCAGGCGCTCTGGAAGTAGCGGAGCGGGTTGAGACCATGGGCCTGCAGCAGCACCGGATAGACCACAAACAGCACCAGGGCGAGACCGATATAGATGGCCGCCGAGTACCAACCCAGTTGTGCCAACGCGTCCCAGCCATAGACGGCCACGGCATTGCCCAGCAGGCCAATGGTGCCGATTGGCGTCAGCCGGATGACCCACCACAGGATCTTGTGGACGATCTTGAGGAAGGAGCGGTTGAACGCCAGGAAGGGATCGGCCGCGGCGCCGACCTTGAGGGCCGCGATTCCGACCACGATGGAGACCACCAGGATCTGCAGCACGTTGAAGTTGAGGCTCGTGGTCGCGCCGCTATCGGTGACGCGTGTGGAGGCCTGCAGACCCAGGATGTTGGACGGGACCAGGCCCTTGAGGAAATCGAGCCAGGAACCGGAAGAGGCTGGCGCCCGGGCGGCTTCGGCGGCGACGGCGGTGTTGAGGCCCGGCTGGATGATCAGGCCCAGGGCAATGCCGATGAAAACGGCGATCAGTGCGGTGATGGCGAACCACAACAGGGTCTGCCAGACCAGCTTGGCGGCGTTGTTGAGCTCACGCAGATTGGCGATCGACGCCACGATGGCGGTGAAGACCAGGACCGGCACCAGCGCGCGCAACAGGGACACGAACGTCGAACCGATGGTGGCGAGGGTCTGGACCAGCCAATTGGCATTGCCGGCGGCGCCCGGGCCCATCTGGCGGGCGACGTAGCCCAGAGCCAGGCCAATGACCATGGCGACGAGGACCTGTGCGCCGAACTGGCGGTAGAGCGGCTTGGGGGCCCGCGGCGCTCGAGCGGAAACGGATGTAGGAGACATATTGACCTGCATGAATGAAGCGAGCGCACAACAATTAGGCGCTATGCATCGCAATTGAGCAGACCTTACGCCTATTCCGCTCGAACTGCTGCAAACCGTTTTCCGTATCCACAGCCCGGAGCGAAAATTCGTATCGACGCCAAGAGTTTCCGGGCAATGGCGATACTGTTGAGTCAGGTGCCGCGCAGGGCAAGCGTGGCGAGCCCACCAACGACCACCGGCAGGGATAATGCCGCGGCGAAAGCCAGGACCAATGGGCCCGGCCCAGAATCGAGCCAGGCCAGCACGAGGACGCCGATGCCGCCAAGCCCGAAGCCTATGCCGGTGAGCCGATGCACCCAGCGCCACGCCCGGTCGGAGGCGATCGGCCAGGGGGCGCGGAGGCCAGCGTAGGTGTGGCGCTCGGCCTCGAAGATGACCAGGGCCAACGGCATGAGCGCCGCGCCAAAGCCAAAGCCGATAATGCGGATAAGATCGACGTCCGAGCCGACGCCGGTGAGCAACAGCCCCATCTGGCAAGCGGCGACCAGGGCCAGCACAGCGCTCAGCGCCGGATCAAGGATATGCTGGCTTTTGGCATAGTGGTTGCGGGTCAGCGCCCGGCCGACGGCAAAGAACAGCGCCATCAGCATCAGGTCGAGCAGCGGCCCGACCGAGAGGGCCATGTTGCGCGACCAGGACCAGTCGACCGTGCTGCCGCTCCAATGGGCGGGATAGACGAAATCGGCGGGCACGCGCAGCAGCGCCACAGCGGTGATGGCGATGGTCACCGAGAACAGGAGCATGTGGAAGCGGGTGACCAGGTTCTGCATGCTGGCTAGATAGGGTGCCTGGACAACAATGCGAGGGGGCATTGCGCCCGCTGCGAAAAGAAAGTGCCAAAGAAAAGGGCCGGTTTCCCGGCCCTTTGCATAATTTGGTCTGCCAGCTTAGCGCTTGGAGAACTGGAACGAACGACGGGCCTTCGCCTTGCCGTACTTCTTGCGCTCGACGACGCGGCTGTCGCGGGTGAGGAAACCACCCTTCTTGAGAACCGGGCGGAGGGCCGGCTCGAAATAGTTCAGCGCCTTGGAGATGCCGTGACGCACAGCACCGGCCTGGCCGCTGAGGCCGCCGCCGGCGACCGTGACGACGACGTCGTACTGGTCAGTGCGCTCGGTGGCCACGATCGGCTGCTTGACGATCAGCTGCAGAACGGGACGGGCGAAATAGGTGGCGAACTCGCGACCATTGATGGTCACCTTGCCCTTGCCCGGCTTGATCCAGACGCGTGCAACGGCGTTCTTGCGCTTGCCGGTGGCATAGGCGCGGCCCTGGGCGTCGAGCTTCTGCACATGGACGGGCGCGGTGTTGACCGCAGCCGAAGCGGCAGTCGAGGTGCCCAGATCTTCGAGGGAGTTGATGGTTTCGGCCATATTACTTCACCCGCGCATTCTTGGTGTTCATCGCAGCGACATCCAGCTTGGCCGGGTTCTGCGCTTCATGGGGATGCTCGGCGCCGGGATAGACGCGGAGGTTCTTGAGCTGAGCACGGGTCAGCGGGCCGCCCGGCATCATGCGACGCACGGCGTTCTCGAGAACGCGCTCGGGGAAACGGCCTTCCAGGATTTCGCGGGCCGAACGGTCCTTGATGCCGCCGGGGAAACCGGTGTGCCAGTAGAACTTGTGCTGGTCCAGCTTGCGACCGGTCAGCTTCACCTTGTCGGCATTGATGACAACGATGTTGTCGCCCATGTCCATGTGGGGGGTGAAGGTCGGCTTATGCTTGCCGCGCAGACGCGAAGCGATGATCGAAGCAACGCGACCCACGACGAGGCCTTCGGCGTCGATCAGGATCCACTTCTTTTCGATCTCGCTCGGTTTTGCCGAGTAAGTGCTCATGCTTGAATTCCCTAGATTCTTGGGGTTGCCAGCCTTCGCACAGGCGAAAACGGCGTGTTCGGCGGCTCGTGTAGGGGGGAATCCCCGCCCCGTCAAGAGCCTAGATTTTCATCAATAAAATCAAGGCGTTACAAGCGCGGTATTATACTACCGCACATTGCGCCCTGTTTCAGTCGCCGATACGGGCGGCGCGGCGCAGGTCGGCCAGATAGGCCACCGTTACACCCGCCAGCATGAAAGCCAGCGCCTGATGGCCCACGGCAAGAGAGATGGGAACATGCATCAGGAGCGTACCGATGCCCAGCACCACCTGCAGCAGGACCAGGAAGGCCAGGCGCGGCAGCCAGCCGTGCACGCCCGAATAGCCGCCGGCGCTGCGCTGCTGCCAGACCATCACGGCAACATAGGCAACAATGACATAGGCTATGGTGCGGTGAATGAACTGCACCGTCAGTGCATTCTCGAACAGGTTCTTCCACCAGGGCTGCATCACGCCCAAGCCCTCGGGCACCAGAGCACCGTCCATCAGCGGCCAGGTGTTGTAGCCCATGCCGGCGTCGAGGCCGGCAACAAAGGCCCCCGCCGCGATCTGCAGCACGATCAGCACCAGCAACAGCCCGGCCCAGCCGATATTGTTGCCCGCGGCCGGGTCAGCCACCCTGCCCGGCTCAAGCGAACGCGGCACATAGATCAGCGCGATGAAGAGCAGCGAGGCGGCCGTCAAATGCGCAGCCAGGCGATATTGCGACACCGAGGTCAGCTCGCTCAGGCCCGAGGAGACCATCCACCAGCCCAGCAGGCCCTGGAAACCACCCAGCAGGAACAGGCCGAACAGCGGCATGGCCAGACGCGGCGTGAAGCGCTTCTGCGCCAGGAACACGAGGAACGGCACGATAAAGACCACACCCAGCAGGCGCCCGAGCAGGCGGTGGATATATTCCCAGAAGAAGATGACCTTGAAGTCGTCCACGCTCATCCAGCTGTTGTTCACCTGGTATTGCGGGATCTGCTTGTAGGCATCGAACTCGGCGGCCCAGTCGGCATCGTTCAGCGGCGGGATAATGCCGGAAATCGGCTTCCAGCTGGTGATCGAGAGGCCAGATTCGGTGAGCCGTGTAATGCCGCCCACCACCACCATCACCAGCACAAAGGCGGCCATGGCATAGAGCCAGATGCGCACCGGACGCAGCCGGTCGCTGGCATATTGGGTCTGGCTCAGTGCGGCATTGTGAACGGCGGTCACGGCATTTTCCCGGTGTCGGAGGGCGAGCCGGAGTGGTATGCCGCAATAACCTGTCCCGCAATAGCCGCGATGCCGCACATGACTCAGCGTAACCGCAAGTTGATCGGCGTGTTCCTCATCCTGGGGTCCATCGTCGCCTGGCTCTCGATCTTCACCTCGGTCTACCTGGCCTTTCCGCCCGGCCTGCCGATCTGGGTACTGATGCCCTATTTCATTGTTGCCGGCATGGGGTGGCTCTATCCGGCCATGCTGATCATCCGCTGGATGGCACGACCGGACGGGCCGCAAGGTGACTAGGCTGTTTGCCGAGCGCATCTGGGGCGTGCCCTGGTCCGTGCTGGCGCTGCTGGCCCTGGCCATCGCGGTTATCTATGTGGTGATCGACACCGCCGGAGACGCCGCGGGCCTGCGCTGGTGGGTGCTGCGTTGGTTCCACAGCCTGTGCTGGTTGCTGCTCGCCTTGGCGGCCCTGGCCATGGCGCGCAGCACGCCGCTGCCGCCGCAATGGGCCAACAGCCTGGCCGTGGCGGGCGGCGCTGCCTATGCCATCTTCATCGCCACCAGCTTTCTGGGCCGCGGCTAGCCGGTGATGCGGCCCATGAGCGAGAAGATCGCTCCACTTGCAAAAACATCGACATAGCGGCGCGACTGAAAGTAACCGTTGAGCGAAATGCGCGGCAGGGCATGCAGCGCGTTGGTGTGGTGCGGATAGAGTCCGCCCGGCCGTGTCGTGACCGCCGAGACAAAGCCCAGTTCCCGCGCCAGGCCGAACTCACGTTCGCCCGCCGATAGCGGACCACCCAGCGGGTAGGACAGATGCTGCGGCCGCTTGCCGAACTGGGCAAGCAGGATGTCAGCCGACTGTTCGATCTCGCTGCGCGCCTGGTCGATCGGCAGCTTGGCCAGTTCGTAGTGATTGACCGTGTGGGCACCGATGGTGCAGAGCGGCTCGCGGGCAAAAGTTGCCAGCTCGGTCCAGTCCATGATCAGGCTGCGGCACTGCTGGCCCAGGTCATAGCCATAGGATGCTGCAAAGCCATGCAGCAGCGCGATGCGCTCAGTCTCGGGGATGCGGCGCATCTGCCAATAGAGCTGGTTGAAGGCCTCGTGCTTCTCACGCAGCGTGCGGGTGTCGACATATTCAGTGTCGCCGCCGCTCTCGATGCCAATCGCCTGCTGGCGGGCGATGATGTCCTCGATCGCCTGCCACCACAGCTCGCCCACACCATCGATGTAGGCGGTGGGCACATAGAGGGTGAACGGCGCCGCATGCTCGCGCAGGATCGGCAGCGCATGCTCCAGATTGTCCTTGTAGGCGTCGTCGAAGGTCAGCACCACGAAGGGCCGGCCGCGCTTCGGTGCGGCCAGACGCTCGATGGCCTCATCAAGGCTGACGATGTCAATTCCCAGCACGCCCATGCGCTCGATGACATAGGCGAGGAAATCGGGCCGCACCTGCAGGATGGCATTGGGCGAGAATGCAGCCGGCGCCTCGGGCAGCACGCGGTGGAGGGTGAAGATCACCCCCCGCGATGACGACAGCGCCCGCAACAATGCGGGCAGCCGCGACAGCCACATGGCCTCGAACATGGCCCGGATGACGGCATATTTCATCGCCATGGCCTGGTCAGGCCGCGACGCGCGAGTCGAGGGCAGCGATTTCGACAGCCTCAAAACCGGCGTCATAAAGCTGTTCGCGGGTGTCGCTGACGGCGGTCAGGTCGTCATCGGGGCCAGCGATCAACACGATGCGCCCGTCCAGACCCTGAAACAGCGGCAGCGTCGAGGCGAGACCAACCTTGCCCGTCTTGAGCACGACAACCTCATAGATGTCGCCCAATGCCTCGATGAGGGTGAAGGGCTTGGACGAATGCCGCGCGATGGCGCGCCCCCTGCCCCAGGGAATCTCGGCAAAGCTGTTGTCGGCCGATTTGTGGACGACATCGCCAAAGCTGGCGGCGTCGGTGCTGAGATCGGTGAGGCCCAGCTCCTGGCTCGGCCGGGCGCTTCCGGCGTCCACCAGCGCCACGCTGAGGCCACGGCCGAGCGCATCGCCCACCAGCTCTTCAGCCAGTGCTTCGCAATCGTCATTGGCATTATGCGCCGCCAGCACGACCAGATGGGTGCGACCCAGCATGAGGTCGGAGGCCAGATCGTCCTTGGAGATCAGCCCGGTCAGCTTCGGCAGGGACGCGGCTGCAGCCGGCGGGGCCGTGCGCGGCTCTGCGGGCGCAGCGGCGACAGTCTGCGACTCTGCCGGCACAATGGTGTCGACAGCCGCGGCCGGGCGGCCAAACTCGTTGGCCAGGGCCTTGATGAAGGCAGACGATTCGCGCGCCGGCGTCGCCGCGCTTTCGGGCCGGGCCATGATCGGGTCGGCATCGATCCGATACGACTCGGGTTCGGGCTCGGCTTCCTCGTCAACCGCCGCCTCGGGCTCGATCGCCATTTCGGGGTCGAGTTCAACATCGGGGACAACAGGCGCGAGGTAGCTGGTTTCCGCTTCTACTGCGGGCAGGTCCTCAGCCTCGACGTCCACCGCGACAGGCTCTTCCCAGCGCTGTTCCGGTTCGAGTTCGGCCACCGAGAACGGCTCGGATTCCAGTTCGTCGAGATTCCGCTGCGGTTCGGCAGCCGCAATGATGGCGCGGCCCGAGATGAGCTCGCCAAAGACGACCAGCCCCACCTGTCCGGCGAGCGCGACGATACCGACCGCCAGCAGGATCATCTGCGTCTTGGGAGACGCCGGCACGACCGAAGGCGCCGCTTCGCTGACCACCCGCACGTCGGGCAGCGCCGAATTGGCTTCCGTCTTGGAGAAGGCTTCGTTGTAGCGCAGCAGATAGGCCTCCAGCAGGTCGCGCTGCGCCTTGGCTTCGCGCTGCAGGCCGTCGAGGGTTACCCCATCCTGGGTGGCGGTGGATGCGGAGGTCTTGGTGCGCGCCAGGTCGGCCTTCAGCGAGGCCTCCAGATCACCTTCGATCTGGGCCTCAGCCTCAAGGGCGTCGGCAACGCGACGCCCTTCGGCGGCAATCTGGGCATCGAGCTCGGCGATCTGGGCATTGATGGCCCGCATGGTGGGATGGCTGGGCAGCAGCGTCGCCGCCTTCTGGGCCATTTCCGAGCGCAGGCGCGCCTTCTCTTCGCTCAGGTTCTGGATCACCGCGGAATCGCGGACGTCGGAAACGCCCTCGATCGACTGGCCACGATCGAGCATGCCGCGGATCAGCGTGGCGCGCGAGGCAGCCTGGTTGCGACGCTCCTGGGCGGCATTGATCTGGCCGGCGATGGTCGACAGCTGCTGGTCGATCAGGCTGGTGTTGTTGGGGCCGGTGAACAGGTCGTTCTTGACCTTGTAGTCGGCCACGGCGGTCTCGGCCTCTTTCACCGAGACACGCAGACGACCAATCTCGTCGAGCAGCCAACCGGAGGCTTCCGCGGTGTCCGAGATTGACAGCTGCGCGCGCCGGGTCACATGGGCATAGGCAACGGCGTTAGCGATATCGGCCGCAAGTTGCGGATCCTGTGATCGGACCAGCACGGAAATAATGCGCGAGTCGCGCTCCTGAATCACGGTCATCCGGCCCAGCAGATTATCGAGCACGGTCTCATCGATGCTGACCGGCGTGGACTTGCGGCCCAGCAGGTTCGAAATCACGCCAATGGGCGAGAAGCCGCCACCGCCCGAGCCATTGAATTCGGGCACCGAGCGCAGGTCGAGCTGGTCGATCACCTTGAGCAGGGTGTCACGCGACTTGATCAACTCGATCTGGCTGGACACAACGCCGGTCTCATTGCCATTGGTGGTGGGCGCCTGCTCGTTGGCCGAGCGCGTATAGACGTTGCTGCGCGGCTCCACGAGGATGGACGCCGAGGATTCATAAAGCCTTGGCATGAACATCATGGCCACAAAGGCCAGCGCCAGCAGCACCAATGTGACGATGATGATCCTTGGCAGGCGCGCAATGACCGCGCCCAGGACAGCCGACACATCAATCCGCGCATCGCGCGCCGCTGACGACTCATAGGTCATAGCGAACCCCCTGAAACTTGGGGTCTCTTATGGTCCTGGCGTAGTAAGCAAACCGTTAAGCCGCTTGCAGACAGCAACAAAACCGGCCCGCCAGAAGGGGTTTGTTAACCACAACAGAGCAACAGTGCAGGCAGCAAAAACACCACGGTCCTTCCATGCGCTGGCTCACCCTCATCACGCTTGCCCTCGTGCTGCCGCTGACGGCCTGCGCGACGCCGCGTCCGGTTTCCCGCGCCGTCGACTCGGCGCCGCCCTACCAGCTCGATACGGGCGACACGGTAAAGGTCACCGTCTATGGCGATGCAGAGCTGACCGACACCTATCGCGTGGATGACAGTGGCGCCGTCGCCTTCCCGCTGGTCGGCCCCGTGCCGGTGCGCGGCGCCACCACCAAGCAGGCGGCCGGCAATATCGCTGCGGCGCTGGCCAATGGCTACATGCGCAACCCCGACGTTGCCGTCGAGGTTGCCGAATACCGGCCCTTCTTCATCCAGGGCCAGATCAAGAATGGCGGCCAGTTCCAGTATGGCTATGGCATGACCGTGCGGGCCGCGATCAGCGCTGCAGGCGGCTATACCGAGACCGCCGACAAGGGCGGCGCGCAGGTCTATCGCCGCCAGGGCGGCCGCATGGTGCGCCAGTCGGTCAACCTGGACTTCCCCATTGCGCCCGGCGACACCATCGTGGTGGGCGAACGCTGGTTCTGACGGAGACGGTGATGGCCTCGCCCACGCTGCGCATCCTGCAGGTCATGCGGGCGCCCGTGGGCGGGCTGTTCCGCCATGTTGCCGATCTGACCCGGTGGCTCGACGCGCAGGGGCACGAGATCGGCCTTGTTGTCGACAGCCTGGCCAACGACTCACAGACCGAAACGCTGCTCAACGGCCTGGCGCCGCATGCCAAGCTGGGCGTACACAGCTTTGCCATGCCGCGCGTGCTCGGTGCGGGCGACCTGACCACGCCATTTGGCGTGCGCCAACTGGCGCGCAAGCTCGATATCGATGTGCTGCACGGCCATGGTGCCAAAGGCGGCTTCTATGCACGCCTGGCCAAGCTGGGCGGCGGCAAGGCGGCTGCGGTCTATACCCCGCATGGCGGGGTGCTGCATTTTGCCCGAAGCTCTGTCTCCGGCCGTGTCTTTCACGTGCTGGAACGCTGGCTGATGGCGCAGACGGGCGCTATCGTGTTCGAAAGCGCCTATGCTCAGGCCACCTATTCAGCCCTGATCGGCGCACCCACCTGCCCCACCAAGGTCATCCATAATGGGCTGGGGGAGGATGAGTTCATTGCCGTGCCACCCGATGCCGACGCCGCTGACTTCGTGTTTGTGGGCGAATTGCGCGAACTCAAGGGCGTGCATGTGCTGGTCGATGCCCTGGCCGGGCTGACCCGTCCCGACGGCAGGCCGGCTCGCCTGGTCATGGTCGGCGACGGCGACCGGCATGACGCCCTCGTCGCCCAGATTGCCGCCCTGGGTCTCGCCAACCAGGTCGAGATGCTGCACGCGCAGCCGGCCCGCAAGGCCTTTGCCCGCGGCAGGGTCGCGGTGGTGCCGTCGCTGGCGGAGTCCCTGCCCTATATCGTGCTCGAGGCAGCAGCGGCCCAGCTCCCCGTCATCTCAACCCAGGTTGGCGGCATTCCCGAGATTTTCGGCACGACAGCGCCAAGCCTGGTGCCAGCCGGCGACGCTGCTGCTCTCCGATCTGCCATGCAGGCGGCACTTGATGATCCTGCCAAGGCAAAAGCCGAAATGGCAGAGCGGCTTGACCATGTCCGCAGCAAGTTCTCGCTGCAGCGCATGGCGGGCGATATCGAGGCGCTTTACCAGTCCCTGATGCCGACAGGACGATAGGTCCGGTTCACTGAGTTTAAACGCCTTAGCGGGACAATGCGGGCCAACGTATTGTATCGGTTGTTTTGCATGTTCCGCGTCGATCCCAAGCAAGCCGTTCTCGATCATGTCTCAAAGCAGACGGCAGCCGGCGAGTCTGGCCGGCAGCTTTCGCCGGAAGCCGAGGCCATCATTGCCACGCCTGCGGAGTCGTCCGTCTCGGGGGCCGTGGTGGTCGGCATTGCGCAGGTCGTGGAAGCCCTGCTGCTGGCGGGCCTGGGATACGCCATCTATGAATTCTACGTCGAGCTGGGACATCCTGCTTTCTACGTGCCGGTGATCCTGGCGTCGTGCCTGCTGGCCAATGTGCTGTTCAATGCCGGCCGCACCCATCGTATCACTGCCTATCGCACGGTGTTCAGCCAGGTCGGGCGTGTGCTCGTTGCCTGGCTGATGGTGATGACGCTGCTGGCCGTCAGCATCTTCTTCTTCAAGGCGGGCGATCTGTTCTCCCGGGTCTGGTTGGCGAGCTGGGCCGTAGGCGGCGCCGTGCTGCTGGTTGCCTATCGCCTGGGGCTGCGCTCGCTGATCAATCACTGGACACGTCTGGGCCGGCTGCGCCGGCGCACGGTGATCGTGGGTGGCGGCAAGGACGCCGAAGCGCTGATCGAGCAAGTGCGCACCAGCGCCAGCAATGACATCACGCTGCTTGGCCTGTTTGACGACCGTTTCGACGCGCGCTCGCCCGAGAGCGTCGCCGGCTATCCCAAGCTGGGCAAAGTTGTGGACCTCATCGAGTTCGCCCGGCGCACGCCGGTCGATCTGGTGATCGTGTCGATGCCGCTGTCGGCGGAAAAGCGCGTCCTGGACATGCTGACCCAGCTCTGGGTGCTGCCGGTGGACATCCGACTCTCGGCCCATATGAGCAAGCTCAAGTTCACCAACCGCGCCTATTCCTATGTCGGCGACCTGGCCGTGTTCGACATGGCCGACCGGCCCATCTCGGACTGGAACCGCGTCTTCAAATGGGTGTTCGACAAGGTCGTCGCCATTGTGGCCCTGGTGCTGCTCAGCCCGGTGATGCTGGCAACGGCCGTCGCCATCAAGCTCGAGAGCAAGGGCCCGGTGTTCTTCCGGCAGAACCGGCACGGCTTCAACAATGAGCTGATCAAGATCTACAAGTTCCGCTCCATGCGCACCGACATGGCCGATGCCACGGCCTCAAGACTGGTGACCAAGGACGATCCGCGCGTCACCCGCGTGGGCAAGTTCATCCGCAAGACCTCGATTGACGAGCTGCCGCAGCTGTTCAACGTGCTCAAGGGCGAGCTCTCCATTGTCGGCCCCCGTCCGCACGCGCTGCAGGCCAAGGCCGACAACAAGCTCTACTATGATGCTGTCGAGGGCTATTTCGCCCGTCACCGCGTCCGTCCCGGCATGACCGGCTGGGCCCAGATCAATGGCTGGCGCGGCGAGACCGACACCATCGACAAGATCATGCAGCGCGTGAACCACGACCTCTATTACATCGAGCACTGGTCGATCCTGTTCGATCTGTACATCGTGCTGATGACGCCGGTGTCGCTGCTCTCCAAGAACGAGAACGCCTATTGACCGATGCAGCTGGCATCGGCGGCAAGTCCCTGGCCGGGTCCGATGGACTCGGCCTTGCTGTCATTCGGGCCCGCGCCATGCGCCTGCTCGACTTCATGGTGGGCTTGTGGGTGTTCAGCGGCGGCATGGTGTTCGTCGAGCCAGCGCCCTATGAGCTGATCTTTTTGGGCGTGTTGCCAATCGCATTCCTGGCCGGCATGGGCATCTACCGGTCGACCTTTGGGCTCCTAGCCCTGATGATCGGCTTTATCCCCTTCGCGCTGATAGCCTGCTTCCAGGTCAAGTTCACCGCCATCAGCGATGCGCTGATCTTCTCCATCGTCACCGTCTTTCTGATGCTGACGAGCTATTTCGTCGCCAATTATGTCGCCGAGGCGACCGAGCGCCGCATGCGCCTGGTGATGAATGCCTATACGGCGATCGCGGTGATCAGCGCGATCGTGGGCACCCTCGCCTATCTCCACCTGCTGCCAGGCGGCGACGTCTTCGTCATCTATGGCCGCGCTCGCGCCGCCTTCAACGACCCCAATGTGTTCGGCCCCTTCCTGATCCTGCCGGCCATGTTCGCGCTGCAGCGCATCCTGCTCGGCCGCGGCAAGGTGCAGATCGTTGCCGGGCTGATCTATATGGCGCTGTTCGTGGGTGTCTTCGTCAGCTTCTCGCGCGCAGCCTGGGGCCATTTCGCATTGTCGTCGGCGATCGTGCTGGTGCTGTGCTTCTGGCTGGAATCAAACGCCCGCGACAAGGTGCGCATCATGATCATGTCGCTGCTGGGCGCCGGCATGTTGCTGGGCGCCGTTGCTGGGCTGCTGAGCATTCCCTCGGTGGCCAATCTGTTCGAGCTGCGCGCCGCCAGCCAGAACTATGACACGGGCGACACCGGTCGCTTCGGCCGGCAGGGCTTTGCCTTCGAGCTGGCGCTGGATAATCCCCTGGGCATCGGCCCGCATGAATTCCGCAATCTTCGCGTCATTGAAGAGCCGCACAATGTCTATGTCTCGGTGCTGCACGTCTATGGCTGGGGCGGCGGCGCCATGTACTACCTTCTGGTGATCCTGACGCTGTGGCGCGGCACCAAGGCCCTGTTCAAGCCGACGCGATACCGGCTGATCATGATCCCGCTGATGGCCACCTTCACCATGCTGGTAGGGGAATCGGCCATCATCGACAGCGACCACTGGCGGCACTATTTCCTGATTGCCGGGCTGATCTGGGGTGTGGCCAGCGCCATCAACATGGCACCGCGCGTTCCCAATTCCGCACCCAAGCTGCTGATCTAGTCCGGCCAGATGCGTCCGCGCATGTAGCGCTGCGCCAGCTCCAGCGTTCCGGCGGCAAATCCGGGGCGGTGGGTTTGCGCCAGTTGCGTCTCGCCATGCGAGCCGATCCAGGCCAGCAGCGCCATGCGCCGCAGCATGGCCATGGTCTCCAATACCTCCGCCGACGGTGGCGTCATGTTGGGGACGCTGGCATAGCCGGCGCACCAGGCTGCCCGCAGCGCGGGCATGTCGGCACGAGTCTCGTGGAAGGAGATGGCCGCGGCAAAGTCGTAGGCGAACCAGCAGAAGCCGCAGTCGTCGAAATCGATCAGGGTGACGTGATCGCCCTCGACCAACAGATTGCCCAGCCGCATATCGGCATGGATCAGTCCAAAGCGATCCGCCCCCGTGCCATAGGCGGCAAGCCGTTCGGTCAGCCTGTCGGAGAGCGATTCGAGCACGACACGACTCTGTGCATCCACATCGGGCGATAGCCGCCAGTCGCCCCAGAGCCCGTCCGGCGCCAGGATGGACTGCGCCTGCCAGGTGGGGCGCTCAAAGCCGGCGGGACGCGCCCACGTCCGCGCGTGGTGGTGCAGCATCGCGGCGTAGCGACCGAGCGTTGTGAACAGATCATCCAGCCGCCCTGCCCCATCCGGCTCGCTGCCGGGCAGGAAGGGAAACAGCACAGCGAGGCGCTGGCCGCCGTCAGGCGTGGCAAAGGCCTGCAGCACGGCGCCGTCAAGGCCGGGGATCGGCTGCGGCACTGGCACGTCGGTTTCGCGCGCGATCGCGGTGAGCCAATCGAGCTCGCTGCGGATCGCGGCCTCCGACTGATAGAAGCGCCGATGAATGCGCAGGCTGAAGCTGCGGCGCGCCGGTGTGTCGATGCGGAAGGTGTGGTTTTCGGAGTGGTTGACGAGCCTGGCCGTACCGCCGGTCAGCTCGGGCCAAAGCGCAAGCGCAGCGGCAATGTCTTGGGCGCTCAGCGGCATGACGGCATAGTCCGGCCAAGCCAAAAGCAATTGCCTTCGGCCAGCAGTTCAACAGGTTTTGGATGAATGGTCGGAGCGGCGGGATTCGAACCCACGACCCTTTGTCCCCCAGACAAATGCGCTACCAGGCTGCGCTACGCCCCGACTGCGCGGAGACATAGAGAAGGCCGGGATTTCGCGCAACCCTCATTTTTGGAGAAATGGAACAAATGGCGATTTGAATGGGGATGTGTGCGGTGGCCGTGCTTATGAAAGCACCGGCCCCCTGGAGAGGCGCAGCTTTAGCTGGCGCCAAAGGACAGCCACCCATCTGAGCTGATGGCTGACCCAGCCCGCCAATTTGCCCAAGGCAATTGGCGGGACGTTGATGAACCGGGAGATCGGTGCGGGCGCTAGGCGCGCCCGCTCTTGTCGATCATCAGCTTGATGAAGATGCCGCCGACGACCGAGCGAGCCCAGAAGCCGTGACCATGGGGCTGCTTGCCGGTGTCGGTCTCGAACCAATCCGACAGCGGCACGCGCTGCGGTGCGGCGTCCAGCCAGTCCGCCAAGGGGGCAAGCATGGCATCAAAATCGTCCTGTCGGCCTGTCAGGCATGCCGACCAGACCAGCCAGTCGAGCTTGGTATAGGCCTTGCGGCTATCGAGCGGCAGGCCATAGGCGTTGAGCTGGCTGCGATAAAAGGCCATTTCCTTGTCGGCGATCCGAGCATCGAACAGGTTGAGCCCCAGGATGCGGTCCCAGACCAGATTGTATTTCTGGCTCCAGGTGCCGGGCTGATCGAAGGCCAGGCGATAATTGGCACCGTCATCGGCCAGATCCTGCCAACGGGTGGCCCATTCCCCGGCGATTGCCAGATAGTGCTCGGCTTCGGCAGCCTTGCCCAGCCGTTGGCACAGCTGCCCATAGGCGCCCAGGCCCAGGATGGCCTTGATGGCCAGATTGGCATTGTGCGGCATGTGGCCGGCAAAATCGTCGGTGCAGAGCTGGTTGTCCGGATCGAGACCGCTCGCCTCCAGATACTGCGCCCAGCGGGTCAGCTCAGCCCAGAACTCTTCGGCCAGGGCGGTGCTGCCGGTGCGCTGCGCCAGTGCACCGGCGAGGATCAGCATGTTGCCACTCTCCTCGACCGGCATCTGGTCATGCTCGGTGCGATCGCCGCCGCCATAGTTCTGTCCATTGGCCCAGGGGTAGTGCCCGACATCATGGGGTGCATAGGGGAACGGCCAGCGGCCAGACTTGGCATAGGCCAGGACCGGCCGCATCTGGGCTTCGAGCAGTTCCGGTTTGAAGTGCAGGAAGAAGGGAGCGCCCGGATAGGTCAGATCGACCGTCCCCATCGAGCCGTTCGACGAGCCCTCCTTTGAGAAATGCAGCAAGTCGCCGCCAAAATCCTCAGCCAGGATATGGGCGCCGAGACATTGCCGGAACGCGAGAATGCCCAGCCGGGCATAGATTTCGCCGCCCGAAGCCTCGAGGTCGGCGATCAATCCGGCATCGAAAGCGGCCACACCTTGCAACACGCTGTCGCGGTCCGCCCACGCCCGCTCGATCAGCCCGATGGCCGATTGCCCGTTCCGGCTCCAATAGGGGCGCAGACGGCGGTCGAAATAGCTCAGGGCCCAGATTTGATCGTAAGCCGCCAACTGGCTCCAGCGTTTGCCCGCTGCGCCGACCTGCCCCAGGTCGGCCGCAAAGGCCATCACCTTGTGGGTGCTGCCAGCCGGCATGCGCAGAGGCCGGACGGCGCGCACATCGTCCCGGTCCGCAATCTGGCCCGACCGCAGGTAGTCATTGCGCAGCGTGGTGGAGTCGCCAAAGGCGCTGGCCACGGCAACGCCGGGCTGCGACGATACGAACAGATAGCCCCATTCGATCTGCACCTCGTCGCCCGAACGCTTGAGGGGCCGCTGTTCGGCGGCGCCCACGAAGAGCGCCTCGACCGGGCCGGCGCGGTGCCGACCCCAGCTCAATTCGGTCTCGGCCTCGCCGACAGACCAGTTGGCCGACCAGTCGTAATAGACACTGACGGCATGGTCGCGCCCATCGGTCGAGCGGACGTCGATGTCGACATAGCTGACCGGCCTGCCCAGCAATTCGAGATCGTCCGGCAGCATGGGGCTGGTGAAGGTGATCTGGAGCTCAACGCCAGCGGCGGCGAAACGATAGATGGTGCGCAGCGGCGTTACCTCGCGCGACGTCTGCGTCATCGCCGGCGCATTGGCCGCCATGTAGTCGTCGCCGCCCATGAAGCGCCATGCCGTGCCATCGACATGCAGCAGGCCGCACATCTCGTTGCGTTTGCCCGTCCAGTGGGCCGGCCAGCTGTCCGTGGCCGTGTCGGACCAGGACCATACGCTCATGAACGGGTCATGCACGACCAATGGGGTCACGGGGGCGCGGGCGGTAGTGGCATTGCTCATCAGGACGTTCCAACGATCAGGCCGCATGCCGGCGCGCACTATGGCCCGGCCACGGAATACACTCGGACAAGGCGCGGCCGGACGCCGAGGCGTTCCGGCCAGACCAGGCGGCAACAGACACCTCGCGCCGCACCGCCAGCACCTCCCACAGGATTACGCCAGCGGCAGGCGCTGAGGCTAGCGGTGAATGGGCTCCTTGCGGTGCCAGTTGTCCAGCTTGCGCGAAGGCTTGTGCGGCTGCATCGCCCATTCGATCCCGTTGCCGATGACGTGCTGCACCATGGGCTGGTGATAGATCGGGAAAGTCTCGTGGCCGGGCGAGAAATAGAAGATGCGGCCCAGGCCCCGATAGAAGGTCAGCCCCGAGCGGAACACCTCGCCGCCCTTGTACCAGCTGAGAAAGACGATCTCGTCGGGCGCCGGGATGTCAAAGGGCTCGCCGTACATCTCGGAGGCCGGGATTTCAAAGAACGGCGGCACGCCGTCCGCGATCGGATGATTGGGAAGGATAGTCCAGACCCGTTCAAGATCGCCTTCGGGCAATTCGCGCCAGGACAGGTTGGCATTGGTGCCCACCATGCGGCGGAACATCTTGGAATGATGGCCCGAATGCAGCACGACCAGCCCCATGCCCGCCAGCACACGCTGCTGCACGCGGTCGATATATTCGTCCTTGACCTCGTCATGGGCCACATGGCCCCACCAGGTCAGCACATCGGTGCGATCGAGCAGCTCCTGGGTCAGACCCTGCTCTGGATCGTCAATGGTCCGTCGCTCGATGCTGAAATCGCGGTCCGCAAAGCCGGCAGCCAATGCTCCGTCCATGCCGTCAGGATAGATCCTGGCGACCGGCGGATCGTTCTTTTCGTGGCGGCCTTCGTTCCACATGGTCAGGCGAATGGTCACGTATAGTCTCCGTAGGTGTGAAGTCAGGCCGCGATGACAGCGCCGGTCTGATCGAACAGGTGGAAGGCGGCGTGGTTGAGCGCCAGCTGCACGGACGTTCCTGGCGTCATGGCCAGATCGCCCTGGGCGCGCACCAGCAGCGTGTCCTCGCCATTGCGCACGTTGAGATAGGTCTCGGCCCCGAGGCGCTCGACAATGGCCACGCGGGCCTCCAGATCGGCTTCAGCGGCGGTGGCCACGGGACGAATGTCCTCGGGCCGCACGCCCAGCGTCACGGACTGGCCAATACTGCCCGCCAGCGACCGGCCATCGAGCCGGGCCACCCAGCCGGCATCTGCCTTGAACCCCTGGACCATTGCATCGCCGGTAATGGTGCCGGTGATCAGGTTCATCCGGGGCGAGCCGATGAAGCCGGCGACGAAGGTGTTGATGGGGTTGTTGTAGAGCGCAATGGGGGTATCCCACTGCTCTACCCTGCCCTTGTTGAGGACCACGATGCGGGTCGCCATGGTCATGGCCTCGACCTGGTCGTGCGTCACATAGACGATGGTGGGGCGCAGCTCCTGGTGCAGCTTCTGCAGTTCGGCACGCATCTGTACGCGCAGCGCCGCATCGAGATTGGAGAGCGGCTCGTCGAACAGAATCACCCGAGGACGCTTGATGATGGCGCGGCCGATGGCAACGCGCTGGCGCTGCCCGCCGGAGAGTTCGGCCGGCCGCCGATCGAGCAGCTCGGAGAGCTGGAGCTGTTCAGAGACCCGGCCGACCTCGCGGGCGATCTCGGCCTTGGGCACTTTCTTGAGATCGAGCGAGAAGCCGATGTTCTGCGCCACCGTCATGTGCGGATAGAGCGCATAGCTCTGGAACACCATGGCGATGCCACGCTGGTCGGGCGGCAGGTCGTTGATGCGCTGGCCGTTGAGGATCAGGTCGCCACCGTCGATGGTTTCGAGCCCGGCGATCATGCGCAGCAAGGTGGACTTGCCGCAGCCGGACGGGCCGACGAAGACGGAAAACTCGCCGTCCTCGACCTCAATATCGACGCCCTGGATAACGCCGACCTGGCCAAAGCTTTTGCGCACGCCGGAAAGTTGGATCATGGGAGTGGTCATCGTTAGCCTTTGACGCCGCCGGAGAAGGTTTGAACAAGGAACCGTCGCGCAAAGCTGAAGGCGATGACGGCCGGGATGAGGTAGATGGTGGCCAGTGCGGCCAGCAGCCCGTAGTCGATCTCGTTGACACGCAGGAAAGCGCGGAACAGGCCGATAGGGAGGGTCTGCAGCTCTGGCGAGGACAACAGGATCAGCGGGAGGAGGAAGTCGCCCCAGGCCGACATGAAGGTGAACAGGCCCGCGGCCGCCAGGCCGGGCAAGGCCAGGGGGATCAGCACGCGATGGATGCGCTGGACCAGCGTGGCACCATCAAGAATGGCCGCTTCCTCATAGTCCTTGGGCACGCCGTCGAAGAATATCTTCATGATCCACAGTGCCAGGGGCAGCTGGCCGGTGGCCAGCACGACGATCAAACCCAGATAGCCGTCGATGAAGCCGAACCACTGCATGACCGTGCGGTAGTACTCCCCGGTGATGGGGCGCAGCATGTTGCCCAGGCCGATGTTGGCGGTGAGCAGCACCTTGTAGAGCGGCACCAGAAGCGCCGTGGAGGGCAGCACGCGGATCAGCAGGATGGCGTAGAGAAAGGGCTGCTTCCACCAGGCCCGCGAGCGCGAGAGCGCATAGCCGCCCAGCCCCGAGATGATCATCACCAGAACGGTGGCGCTCAGGACGGTGAACAGCGAGTTGGCGAACCAGCGCACGCCATTCTCTTCGGCAAACACCTTGGTGTAGTGCTCGAAGGTGATGCCATCGGGCCATTTGAGGAACAGCTTGGCATTGGTGTCGACCGAAGCCAGGGCCATCCAGACGAAGGGCAGCAGGCAGAAGATCGAGATGATCACCAGCGTGACATAGGCGAGGAATGTGTACGCGCCGGAGCGCTTGTCGGCGATAGCAGCCATCAGACCTGCACCTTGAGTGAGCGTACATAGCCGATGCCCAGGGCCAGCGTGACGACCAGCGCCACCACGGCACCGGCAGCGCCATAGCCGATCTGGAAGGCCGTGAACGATTGGTTGTAGATGTAGACGCTGATGACCTCGGTCTTGTTGCCGGGCCCGCCACGCGTTAACGCATAGACCAGACCGAACACCGAGATGGTCGATACGGTCGAGATCAGCATGTAGAGGAAGATCGTCGGCGCCATGAGTGGGAGAGTGATGCGCATGAAGGTCTGGCGCGGATTGGCGCCATCCATGCGCGCGGCCTCATAGACTTCGGCGGGGACGGCCGCCAAGCCGGCGGTCAGCAGGATCATGGCCGTGCCGATGCCCCGCCAGGTGTTGACCATGACCACCATGAACAGCGGGAAGGTGTTGAGCCAGTCCACCCACGGCAGACCAAGCGCCATCATGATGCGGCTCAGAGTGGAGTATTCGCCCCCCGCCAGCATCGAAATCCACATAAAGCCGGCGACAACTTCCGGCGCCGCATTGGGCAGCAGGATGGCCGCGCCGAACACCGGCGCCCCCACGACCTTGCGCCGCAGGGCGACTGCCGAAATGAAGCCGAGCACGAACTGGCCGATAATGGCCGACCCCACCACGAACACCACCGTCACGAACAGTGAGTTCCAGAAGCGACCATCCGAGAACAGCCGCAGATAGTTGGCGACGCCGAGGAAGCGCGGCTTGGCCGCGGCGACGCCGGTGAGCGCTTCATTGGTCATGCTCAGGTAGATGGCATAGACCGCTGGATAGATCGTGAGGATTAGGATCGGCAGAAGTGCTGGCAGCAGCAGCCATAGCAGCTGCCTCTCCTTGCGCTTCTGGAATGCGTCGGTGACCATGTCTCTGCCAGGGTTGGGGACTGGGAAAGGAGAGACGCGGCTTGTTACTGCCGCGTCTCGTTGTCCGGCTGGAGCCTGGTGCGGGCTACTTTACGGCCTCGTCACCCAGCGTCTGGCGCACATGGTCCACCAGGATGGCCTGGGCACCGGCAGCGTCGACTTCCTTGCGCAGCAGCGCCTCGGTGGCGCGAGCCACACCGTCGGAAACCACGGACATGCCGTTGGCCTGCTTGAGGTAGGTGCCGTTATTGGCCGCCGCCTGGATCGGCACCAGTTCGGTCAGCGCCTGGAAGCGCGGATCGGCCTGGACGGCGTTGCTGGCCGGGATATTGCCGATGCGGGTCGCAGTCTCGATCTGGTTTTCGATCGAGCCGGTTTCCAGCAGGGCCTTCTTGGCCAGCTCGAGGTTTGCGGCCTTGGCGTTGACAGCCCACGGCGCGCCGAGGTTGGCGAGCACGAACTCCCCGCCCTCCTGGCCCGGGTCAGCCCAGGTGCCGACGGCGTTGATGACGTCGGGGATCGGGTTCCGGCTCTCGCGGCCCCAATCGAAGATGTAGCACCAGGAGCCGCAGGTGGTGGCGGCCAGCTCGCCCGCCGGGAACATCTCGTACTTGGGGATCACCCAGGGCTCAGGCCCGAGCAGCGGGTCAACCGGCATCAGGTCGGCGTCGATCAGGTCCTTGTAGAACTGGAAGACATCGCGCACGCCCTGGCTGTTGAGGTCGAACTTGCCATCATCGGTGACCAGCTGCGGGGTCGAGGAGCCAATGATCAGGTGCGAGAAGCCTTCATCGAAGGCGCCGCCGCCCCAGCTGGTGCCCGCGGGGAACAACAGGCCATAGGCACCGGTCTTTTCCTTGATTTCCTTGGCGCGATCGAGCAGTTCCGCCCAGGTCTTGGGCTGTTCGGTCGAAATGCCAGCGGCCTCGAGCACGTCGCGGCGGAAGTAGATCTGCTGGATGCCCAGGATATAGGGCATGACGTAGGTCTCGCCATCGGGGCTGACAGCCAGCTTCTTGGCCACGTCGACAAAGTCGGCATAGGGCGGCCAGGCGGCGAGATCGGCACCAACGGGCGCCAGATAGCCCGCGGCCACCATGTCGGCAACGCCAGCGGCGCTGGGGATCGAGAACAGGTCCGGACCATTGCCCGCGGCCAGCTCGGTCAGCAGCTTGGTCAGGTATTCGCCATCGGGCGCCGGATACTCGACGATCTCCACATCCACGCCCAGGTTGGCCTCGATGCGTGCAGCGGTCGGGGCAAAGGCGTCGATACCAGCCTGGCCGTGCAAGGCGATGCGCAGGGTCTCGGCATTTGCCGTACCGGCGAGCAGGCTCACGGCGATGGCCGCAAGGCCACCTACGATAAATCTATTCACAATTTCCTCCCTTTGGCGGCCTGGGCCGCCCTGTCTCTCTATGTGACGGAGGCAAATGTACACGCTTACATTTTGTCGGCAAGTCGAAATCGAACATTTCTTCCATTTCTCCAGATTTCGGCATTTCTGGAGCATTTTGCCGTTTACGAGCGATCAAACGATCATGTACACGTGACCCAATTTCAGAGGGGTCGTGTCATGGTTTTGCGTTTGGGGGTCATCGGGGCCGGGCTCAAGGCGGCGGATTATGCCAAGGGCTGGGCGGCCATGGAGGATGTGCGCATCGTCGCAACGGCAGAGGTCAGCCCGGTCTCGAGGCAGCGTTTCGGCGATACCTGCGAGGCTGCGGGCGCGCCGCGCCCGGCGGAGTATCCGGACGCCGATGCCATGCTCAAGGCCATGGCCGGGCAGATGGACGCGGTCTATGTCTCCACCCCTCATGCCTTCCATGGTGCCAATGCCCTGGCCGTCATCGAGGCGGGCTACGACCTGCTGCTGGAAAAGCCGATGGTGACAACAGTTCCGGAGGCGCTCGCGCTGGCCGAGGCCGAAAAGCGCACCGGGCGCACGGTCGTCATCGCCTTCCAGGGCGGCCTGTCGCCCCTGGTGCATGACACCAAGGATCGAGCGCGTCGCGGCGATTTCGGCGACCTCGTCAGCGTCAATGCTTCCATCTGGGAAGGCTGGGCCCGGGCCTATGCCGGCCAATGGAAGCAGATGCCGGAAATCTCGGGCGGCGGCTTCATGTTCGACACCGGCGCCCACATGATGAACACGGTCTGCGTGCTGGCCGATTCGGAGTTCGAACGGCTGTCGGCCTTCGCCACCAATCGTGGCCTCAAGGTCGATCTGGTGACCGCTGTTGCCGCCCGTCTGGGCAATGGCGCACTGGTGACCTTCAATGCCGCGGGCGACGGCCCGCCCGGCTGCGCCTCCGCCATCACCTTTTTCTACACCAAAGCGATTGTGCGCATCGACGCCTGGGGCAAGTGGCGCGAAGTCACCATCAATGGCGTCGCGGAGCCGCGCGATGAGAGCGAGATCCGCGATACGCCGATGCAGACCTTCCAGGCGGTGCGCGACGGGCGCATGAGCAATCCCTCCACAGTTGCCAATGGACTGCGTTTTGCCCGGCTGTGGGACGCGATTAAGCTGTCCTCCTCTCGCGACGGAGAGCCTGTTTCGGTATAGGGTCGGGAACCCGATCCGACCAAGCAGGACCAATGCCCAAGAAGAGTCTGACGTCCGTTGAGCTGGCAAAGCTGGCTGGAGTGTCTTCAGCCACGGTCTCGCGCGCCTTTTCGGCCGACTCAAGCATGAAGCCCGAAACGCGCGCGCGCATCCTGGCGCTGGCGGACGAATACGGCTTTCGGCCCAATTCCATGGCGCGATCGCTCAACAACAAGCAGTCGCGCCTGGTCGCGCTCGTCTACAATACCGTGGCCAATCCCGCAGAGGGCGAGGGCCTTGATGAGCTGATCCACCTGCTGCAGGAAAAGGAGCGCATGCCCCTGGTGCTGTGCTGCGCCAACCACAATGACCGCGGCCTGCTGATGCGGATCGCCTCGACCTATCAGGTTGATCACGTCGTGCTGCATTCCGACGCGGTCTCCATCGATGATGCGGTTCGCATCTTCCGCTCGGCCATCCCGATCATCGCCTCATCAGAGCCGCTGGACGGACGCGACCTGTTCGAGGTGCGGCTGGATGCGTCTGCGGCGACCCAGCAGGTCGTCGATCATCTGGTGCGACAGGGTCGGCACCGCTTTGTCTACCTCTCCGGCCGCGCCTCCAGTCACATCGACAAGCGGCGGCAGAACTGGTTCTCGCAGGCCCTGCAGCAGCATGGTCTGTCGTTCCAGGTGGTCGAGCACGGCGACTATTCCTATGAATCCGGCTTCAAGGAGAGCGCCCTGCTGCTCCGCCGCATGCGACCGGACGTCTTGGTCTGCGCCAACGACGTGATGGCCATTGGCGGGCGGGATGCCGCGGCCGTGCTGGGGCTGCGCGTGCCGCAGGATGTGGCGATCGTCGGCCATGATGGCGTGGCGCTGGCAGCCTGGGACTCGCACTCAATCACGACCATCATGGCCCCGCAGGGCGAAGTCAGCGCGGCCCTGGTCGAGCAGATCGAGCTGCCGCGTGGTGCGCGCACGGACCGACGCATTGTCGACTGCGTGGTGCGCTGGGGCACCAGCACCGATCAGACCCGCGCCCCCTAGAACCGAAAGCGGACTGGCGGACTAGGCCAGCATCCTCACCTGCCCGGTCGACGATCCATCTTGACGCGCTCGATATATCGACTATTCTCGAAATATGGAAACAACAGATGCGATCGCTGTCTTTACCGCCTTGTCACAGCCGACACGGCTGGAGACGCTGCGCCTGCTGATGGCGCATGAGCCCGCCGGGCTCGCCGCCGGCGACATCGCGCGCCAGCTCGAGATTCCGCAGAACACGCTTTCCACCCATCTGGCCATTCTGGCCCGTGCCGGACTGGTCGAGGCCGAGCGGCAGAGCCGGTCGATCGTCTATCGCGCGGTCATCGAGCGCGTGCGCGAGATCACCAGCTTTCTGGTGCAGGACTGCTGCGGCGGTCGCCCCGAACTGTGCCAGCCGCTGATCGCCGAATTCACCCCCTGCTGTGCTCCCAAGGAATCGAGCCATGTCTGACCGCGTCTACAATGTCCTGTTTCTGTGCACGGGCAATTCGGCCCGCTCCATCCTGGGCGAGGCCCTGCTCAACCATGTCGGCCAGGGGCGCTTTCGCGGCTTCTCGGCCGGCTCCACGCCCAAGGGCGCGGTGCATCCGATGAGCCTTGAGGTGCTGGAAAAGGCTGGCATCTCCACCGAGGGCCTGCGCTCCAAGGCCTGGGACGAGTTCGCCCTGCCCGGCGCGCCGCAGATGGATTTCATCTTCACCGTCTGCGACAACGCCGCGGGCGAGGCTTGCCCCGTTTGGCCTGGCCACCCGATGACGGCCCATTGGGGCCTTGAGGATCCCGCCGCCGTATCCGGGCCCGAGTTCAAGCAGCGGGCGGCCTTTGAGGACACGCTGCGCTTCCTGCGCAATCGCATCGCCGCCTTCGTCAACCTGCCGCTGGCGAGCCTCGACCGTCTGGCGCTCAATACAAAGCTACAGGGAATTGGCGCCATGGATGGCGCGACGGCCAAGTCCTCAAGCCCTGCCTGACCGCTCCATCCCAAAAGGTTCCCATGTCCATCTTTGAACGTTACCTCACCCTTTGGGTGGCCCTGTGCATTGTCGCGGGCATTGCCGCAGGCCATTTCCTGCCCGGCCTGTTCCAGACTGTCGGGGCGCTGGAATACGCCAAGGTCAACCTGCCCATGGCGGTGCTGATCTGGCTGATGATCATACCGATGCTGCTGCGCATCGATTTCGCCAGCCTGCGCCATGTCGGCAGCCATTGGCGCGGCATCGGGGTAACGCTGTTCATCAACTGGGCGGTCAAGCCCTTCTCGATGGCGCTGCTGGGCTGGTTGTTCATTGGCTGGCTGTTCCGCCCCTATCTGCCCGCCGGGCAGATCGACAGCTATATCGCCGGGCTGATTATCCTGGCCGCTGCGCCCTGCACCGCCATGGTGTTTGTCTGGTCCAACCTCACCAAGGGCGAGCCGCATTTCACCCTCAGCCAGGTGGCGCTCAATGACGCCATCATGATCGTGGCCTTTGCCCCGCTGGTCGGCCTTCTGCTCGGCCTCTCGGCCATCACTGTCCCCTGGGACACGCTGATGCTGTCGGTCGGGCTCTATATCGTGGTGCCGGTGATTGCGGCTCAGCTGCTGCGCCGCTGGCTGCTGGCATCGGGCGGTCCGGAGGCCATGACTCGCGTGCTCGCTGTGCTGCAGCCGGTTTCGATCGCCGCGCTGCTGCTGACCCTGGTCATGCTGTTCGGGTTCCAGGGTGAACAGATCATCGCGCAGCCGCTGGTCATCCTGCTGCTGGCCGTGCCCATCCTGATCCAGGTCTATTTCAACTCCGGCCTGGCCTATCTGCTCAACCGCATCAGCGGCGAGCAGCATTGCGTGGCTGGCCCCTCGGCGCTGATCGGGGCCTCCAATTTCTTCGAACTGGCCGTCGCCGCCGCCATTAGCCTCTTCGGTTTCAACTCCGGTGCCGCGCTGGCCACCGTAGTCGGCGTGCTGGTCGAAGTGCCGGTCATGCTGTCGGTGGTCTATATCGTCAACCGTTCGCGCGGCTGGTACGAGGCCGGCGCTGCCGTCAAACGCAATCCTGCAACGAGGTCCGCGCCATGAGCGTCACCATCTATCACAATCCCGAGTGCGGCACCTCGCGCAACACGCTGGCCATGATCCGCCAGTCCGGCGTCGAGCCGGTCGTGATTGAGTATCTTAGGACGCCACCGAGCAGCGCCCGCATCATGGAGTTGGTCCAGGCCGCCGGCATGAGCCTGCGCGACGCGTTGCGCAAGAAGGATACGCCCTATCTCGAACTGGGCCTGGATGATCCGGCGGTCAGCGACGACGCCCTGCTGGCGGCGATTGCCGAGCACCCGATTCTGCTCAATCGCCCCTTTGTCGAAACGCCCATCGGCACGCGCCTGTGCCGCCCGTCCGAAGTGGTGCTCGACATTCTGGAAAACCCTGACATCGGGCCCTTCACCAAGGAAGATGGTGAAGTGATCATCGACGCCGATGGCAAGCGGCTGCGCTGATCCCCCACCCCCGATTGCTTTTAATGGCGCGCCCTTGTGGCGCGCCATTTTCATTGCGCGTTAGGGCTGTGTGCAGGCGGCATGGAAGCCATGCTGCCACGGCGTTGACTTACAAAGCGCACTTACTATATGCGCACATATAATAAGTGCACATATGGAATGCGGATGACTGAACTCGGTGAACAGGAACGGGCCGTTGGTACGCTGATGGCAGACGTGTCGCGCCTGCTGCGCCGCCGCTTCGAGGATGAAGCCAAGCCGTTTGGCGTCACCCTGCCGCAGTGGAAGGCGCTCAGCACGATCCAGAAGCAGGACAGCATCACCCAGGTTGCCCTCTCAGCTCATCTCGAGATCGACGCGATGACGCTCAGCGGCATCCTAGACCGGCTGGAAAAGCGCGGATTGATCGAGCGCTTTGTTCACCCCGAGGATAGCCGCGCCAAGCTCACCCGGTTGACAGCCTCCGGCCAGGCGCTGGTCAAGCAGACCAGTGCCATCGGCACCACCGTATTCGAACAAGCCATTCGGGGTCTCAGTCCGGACGACCTCACGGCCCTGGGCCAGCATCTGGCCCATGTCCGCGCCAATTTGATTTCATCCAGCCAAGATATTGCCGAGACAGGGAAAGCCTCCTGACATGAACGCACGCGTTACGCCGCCCACCCAGGCCCAAGCCGCCCCCGAAACCAAGCTACGCCCCGTGTCGCCCGCACCCGCAGTCGAAGCCGATGTTGCCCCTGCTGCAGCGCCAGAAGCTGCGCCCAAGCGCAAGAGCGGCGGCCGGCGCCTGGCACTGATGGCCGGCGTGCCGCTGTTGCTGTTGGCGGGCGGCGGCTGGTTCTGGCTCACCGGTGGCCGTTATGAAGAGACCGACAATGCCTATGTGCAGCAGGCCAAGCTGTCGCTGAGCGCCGATGTCTCGGGCCGCGTCTCCGACGTGCGCGTGGCGGACAATCAGGTGGTCAAGGCCGGCGACGTGCTATTCGTCATCGACGCGACGCCGTTCAAGATCGCGCTCAGCCAGGCGCAGGCGGCTTTGGCCTCTGCCCGCGTCAATGTCGAGCAGCTCAAGGTCAGCGTCGGTACTGCCAAGGCGCAGTTGCAGGCTGCAGAGGCGACACTGGCCATCCGTCAATCGGCATTCGACCGCACCACAAGCCTTGTCAGCCAGGGTGTTAGTGCCAGTTCTTCACTCGATGATTCCAGGCTCGCCCTGCAGCAGGCACAGACCGCTGTCGACCTGGCAAACCAGCAATTGGCCGCCGCAACCGCAGCCTTGGCGGGCGACGCCGGCATCAACACCGACGACCATCCCATGGTTCTGGCTGCGCTCGCCGCCGTCGAACAGGCGCAGCGCAATCTCGACAAGACCACAGTGGTCGCTCCGGCAGACGGCATTGTCTCCAATGTGTCGAGCCTGAATGTCGGGCAGTTCATCGCGGCCGGCGCCATGATCGCCGCATTGGTTGAAACCGAGGACACCTGGGTTCAGGCCAATTTCAAGGAAACCCAGCTGGCCGAGCTCAAGGTGGGCCAGCCGGTGGACATCCGCCTCGATGCCTATTCCGAACCGCTGCATGGCCGCGTTGACAGCTTCAGCGCCGCTACCGGCTCCGAATTTGCCCTCATCCCTGCCCAGAACGCCACCGGCAACTGGGTCAAGGTGGTGCAACGCGTGCCTGTCCGCATCGCGCTGGATGGCGAGAATGGCGAAGTGCTGCGCACCGGCATGAGCGCCACCGTCACGGTCGATACCGGCCGCTCGACGCTGGACAAGCTGCGCGGGCTGTAAGCGGCGCGCCCGGGCTCAGCCCGGGCACGCTCCCCCTTTGGAGGCCCTCATGGCCAGCACGACTCCCCAGACGCTTTCGCCCCCCGCCATCGTGGTCAAGAACAAGACGCTGCTGACCGCGGCGCTGATGCTGGCCACCATCATGCAGGTGCTCGATACCACCATTGCCAATGTGGCCCTGCCCCATATGGCGGCCTCGCTGGGCGCAGCGCAGAACGAGATCACCTGGGTCCTGACCTCCTATATCGTGGCTGCTGCCATCGCCACGCCGCTCACCGGCTGGCTGGCCGACCGGCTGGGCCAGAAACGGCTGTTCCTGATCGCCGTCATCGGCTTCACCGTCGCCTCGGCGCTGTGCGGCATTGCCACGAGCCTGCCCGAAATGGTGCTGTTCCGCGTGATGCAGGGCCTGTTCGGCGCCGTCATCGCGCCGCTGGCGCAGACCGTGCTGCTCAATATCAATCCCAGGGAAAAGATCGGCCAGGCCATGGCCATCTATGGCATGGGCATCATGGTGGCCCCGATCATCGGGCCGACCCTGGGCGGCTGGCTCACCGAGAGTTTTGACTGGCGCTGGGTGTTCCTGATCAACCTGCCAGTGGGCGTGGCGGCCGTGGTGATGCTTTTCACCTTCATGCCGCGTACCGAGATCAAGATCCGGCGCTTCGACTTTTTCGGCTTCGGCATGCTGGCGCTCAGCGTGGGCTCGCTGCAACTGATGCTCGACCGTGGCGCCGACAATTTCTGGTTTGCCTCGACCGAAACCTGGATCGAGCTGGGCCTGGTCATCGCCGGCCTGTGGGTCTTCATCATCCATTGCCTGACCGACGAAAATCCATTCATCGACATCCGCATCTTCAAAGACCTCAACTTCATGCTGGCGTCGGTGATGATGTTCGTGGTGGGCATCACGCTGTTCTCGGGCCTGGCCCTGCTGCCACCGCTGCTGCAGTCGCTGATGGGTTATCCGGTGATCTTTTCCAGCGTCATCATGGCGCCGCGCGGCGTCGCGACCCTGATATCTATGATGATCGTGGGCCGGCTGAGCGGCAAGGTCGACGCGCGCATCATGATGATGTTCGGCGTGGTCTGCATGGCGTTCTCGCTCTATGAAATGACCAAGTTCAGCCTGCAGATGGACTATTGGCCGGTGGTCACCACCGGCATGCTGCAGGGCTTTGGTATGGGGTTCCTCTTCGTGCCGCTCTCGACCATGGCCTTTGCCACCATCGCCCCCCGCTTCCGGGGTGACGCCACCTCCATGTTTGCCCTGGTGCGCAACATGGGCCAGGGCGTGGGCATTTCGGTGGTCACGGCCGTGCTGTCGAGCATGATGCAGGTCAACCATGCCGAGCTGGCTGCGCGGATCACCGCTACTTCGCAGGCCGTAGTCAACCAGATGCCAGGCCTGTTGGTGGGCAATCCGCAAATCACCGCCATCGTCAATGGCATGGTCACCCAGCAGGCGGCGATGCTGAGCTATCTCGACGATTTCTGGTTGATGCTGCTGCTGAGCCTGGCCGTCGTGCCGCTGATCCTGCTGATGCGCGGCCCCAAAAAAGCCGCCCGGCCGCAGACCGAAGAAGAGAAGGCCCTCGAACGCGCCCACGCCATGGCCGACTAGCCATGGCGCCCTGCCCGTGTCGCGTCACGCCGCGCGATAGGCGCGCCAGCCGGCAAAGCGGGTAATGTCCTCCTGCCCTTCGACGGCGGCCGCCTCACAAAGAAAACCAGTCACCTGGCTGCCGTCATCGAGCGTCACCTTGCCCACGCCCAGCGGAGCGGGGATGCGGTCGATGAAGTCGCCAAAGCCGGCGAGCGGCAGCGCCCAGATTTCGAGGTCAATCGATCCACCCTCGCCAGAACTGCGCACCAGGCCCGGCTTGGGCGGCGTGGTGCTCAGGGCAAACAGGCGATAGTCGGGGCTGGTGCGCGCCTTCCTCAGCAGGATACCGCCGCGTTCGACCAGTTCGACATTGAGCGGCATGCCACTCATATGGGCGCCCACAACGGCCAGCGCGCGATAGCCGGCCGGCAAGACATCGTTTGCCGTCTCGCCTGGATAGGGATTGTCAAAGGCGCCCAGGTTCAGCCCGGTCCGACGGTGGAAGGCCGCGGCAATGCCGGCGGCTCGGGCCTCGGCAAAGCCGGGCGCCAGGAAGGTCACGCCTTGCGGCAGGCCATCGGCGCGGAAACCGTTCGGCACGGCGACGCCGCACAGGCCCATCAGATTGACGAAATTGGTATAGATGCCCAGCCGAGCATTCAGCGCGATGGGGTCGGCGGCAATCTCGGCCTTGGAATAGATGGTGGGCGTGGTGGGTACCATCAGCACGGCGATCTCGTCCCACACAGCCCGCGTGTCCCGCTTGAGCTCGGCGATGCGGTGGATGGCCGCGAACGTGTCGAGCGCCGTGAACCCGCCGGACTTGGAAAGGATCTGCCGGGTGACGGGATGGATGGCCTCGCCGTGCCGGGCCAGCACGGCGTCCAGGCTCAGGGCGCGCTCGGAAATCCAGGGGCCCTCATAGAGAATGCGCTGGGTTTCCTCGAAGGGCGTGAAATCCACCGGCACCGCTGTCCCGCCCATGGCCTCAGCCCGGGCGACCGCCTCGCCAAACAGACGTTCGGCCTCGGCATCGCCAAAGAACCGCAGCGCATCTCCCTTCGGGATGCCGAATTTGAAGGCCGCCGGTGGCGGGACGGGCACCAGCGGCACATCGTCTGCTTCCGGCCTGGAAAAGGGATAGCTGGGGTCATACCCGGCAATCAAACGGGTCACAGCCATGCCGTCCTCGACGGTCAGCGCAAACACCGACAGCGTCTCGATGGTCTTGACGCAGCCGCCACCCGAGACACAGGCATTACTCACCAGCCCCGGCGTCGGCTTGATGCCCACAATATTGTTGAAAGCGGCGGGCACGCGCCCGGAGCCCGCGGCGTCGTTGGCAATGGAGAAGCTTGCCAACCCGGCTGCCACCGACACGGCCGAGCCAGAGCTGGAGCCGCCCGAGATATAGTCGGGGTTGAACACCGAGGAACAGGCGCCATAGGGCGTGCGCATGCCGACGAGGCCGATACCGAACTGATCCATATTGGTCTTGCCGATCAGGATGGCGCCGGCATCGAACAGGCGGGTGATAGCCTGTCCGGAACTGTCCGCCACATAAGCGCCTTCGGGTAGCGCATTGGTGGTGGGCAGGCCGATGATGTCGTTGCAATCCTTGACGGAAAAGGGAATGCCCCAGAGCGGTCGACCGTCATAGCCCTCGGCCTCCAGCGCCGCCGCGGCGGCCAGCGCATCCGCGCGCGACACCAGATGGATCCACACATGGTCCTCCCCGCGCGCATCGATGCGATCGTAGATGGCCGAGATCACCTGCGTCGGGGTCAGCGCCCCGGTGGCATAGGCCTCGGTCAAGGTGGTGAGGTCGAGGCTGCCGCTTGTGGGTGACCAGGAAGCATTGGGCATGGGACGTCCTTACGATGGGGTCAGGGCCGCCCGCACGGCGGCCAGGTCGGCAACGGCCCCGAACAGGCCATTGCCAAAAGTGGTGATGCGCAGTTGTGCGGCATGGCGGGCCGGGGTGGTGCCGGCACAGGCATCGGCAATGGCCAGGCACTCAAAGCCCATGTCATTGGCCGTGCGCTGGGTGGCGTGAACCAACCCGTCGGTGGGCAGGCCGGCAATCAGCAGGTTACGGATGCCCGCAGAGCGAAGACTGTTCTCAAGCCCGGTCTGGTAAAAGGCATTGTCGCCAGCGTGGGTGATAATGTGCGCATCCTCGGGCAGCGCAATGTCGCGCGCCCATTGCCAGGCCGCCGGCGCCACATGGTCATCCGACGCCAATTTCTCCGGTCGCGCCTCGCGTCGCGCTACATAGATGGCAATGCCATGCTCATGGGCCAGCAGCAGCAGGTCGCGCGCCGCCAGCACGGCCTCGCGGGCCTGCAGGGCGTCGACCGCGCATTGTTGCAGGCCAAGCAGCAGCAGCGCGGTGTCCGCGCTGGACCATTGTCCGTCAAACGGCCAGGCGTATGGGTTCGCTGCGACACTCTTGTAGGACAGTCCCGGCTCCGGAGGTACCATCATGCGCCCTTGCCGCCGCCAGAAACGGCCTGCTGAAAGGCAAACCTGTCAGAGATCTTGCCCCAACGGCCGCCGAAGGCGCTGAGAATGTCGAGTGTGGCCAGGTGGTTGTCTGTCTCCACTGCGGCCGTGCAATCGGCCAGCAGCACGCATTCGAATCCGCGCTCGAAGCCGTCACGGATCGTGGATTGCACGCAGCAGTCCGAGGTCACGCCGGTCACCACCAGGCAGGTGATCTCCAGCGCCCGCAACTGGTCCTCGAGGTCCGTGGCATGGAAGGAGGATTTACCAGGCTTGTCGATGACGATCTCCCCTGGCAGCGGGGTGAGTTCGGGGATGATCTGCCAGCCGGGTTCACCCTGCACCAGGATGCGGCCGCTGGCGCCCATGTCGCCAATGCCCAGCCCATGCGCCCGCGTGCGCCATTGTTTGTTGAGCGGCAGGTCGGCGAGGTCGGCCTTGTGGCCTTCGCGGGTGTGGACCACCACCATGCCGGCAGCACGGGCGGCTGCCAGCGCCTCGCTGATGGGGCCGATCACCGCCCGGGTGTTGGACACATCCTCGCCCAACTGGTCGACCCAGCCGCCGGGAGCACAGAAATCGACCTGCATGTCGATGATCACCAGCGCCGTGCGCCGGATGTCCAACGGCCGCAAAGACGGCCAAGACGACGTCAAGACCGCCATGACTACAAAGCCATGCCGGTATCGGCATCGAACAGGTGAATGGCACCGGGGTCGACGCTGAAGCTCAGCACATCGCCCGGCGCGATGGCCAGCACGCCATCGATCATGGCCCGCATGCGCGGGCGGATGGCCTTGAGGTCATCCTCTTCCTCGGCGACGCTGGCATGGACCAGATTGGCCGCTTCGACATCGAGCTGCACCAGAAGCGTCGCGCCGAGATCCTCGACAAAGGCCGTGCGCGCCGAAATCGTGCCCGGGCCGCCCGCCGCCTCGGTCAGCTTTAGCGCCTCGGGGCGAATACCGACGATCACCTTGCGATCCTGATAGGCTGCCGCCCTCGCGCCAAAGGCGCCCAGCGGCAGTATGAAGCTACCCAGCTTGACCACTGCAGCGCCGTCCGCCTGCCCCACCATCCCCTCGAAGAAGTTGATCGGCGGCGAGCCGATGAAGCTGGCGACAAAGAGGTTGACCGGATGGTCATAGAGATTGCGCGGCGTATCGAGTTGCTGGAGCGCGCCCTTGTTCATCACCGCCACGCGGTGGCCCATGGTCATGGCCTCCACCTGGTCATGCGTCACATAGACGGTGGTCACGGCGCTCATCCGTTGCAGCTTGGCGATTTCGGCGCGCATCTGTCCGCGCAGCCGCGCGTCGAGATTGGACAGCGGCTCATCCATCAAAAAGGCATTGGGCGAGCGCACTAGGGCCCGGCCCATGGCGACGCGCTGGCGCTGGCCGCCCGACAGCTTGGCCGGCTTGCGCTCGAGATAATCGGTGAGCTCAAGCAGTTCGGCGGTCTTTTTCACCTTGGCGGCAATCTCGTCGCGCGACATGCCGCGCACCTTGAGGCCAAAGCCGATATTGTCGGCCACAGTCAGGTGCGGATAGAGCGCATAGCTCTGGAACACCATGGCGATGTTACGGTCGCGCGGCGCCAAATCATTGGCGCGCTCGCCATTGATCAGCAGTTCGCCGCCCGAAATATCCTCCAGCCCCGCGATCATACGCAGCGCCGTGGTCTTGCCGCAGCCGGAGGGACCGACCAGCACCATGAACTCGCCATCGGCGATATCCAGGTTCAGGTCGCGCACGGCGGTGTGGCCGCCCTCGTAGCTCTTGAACACATTGCGGAACGAGATTTGCGCCATTGCGATGGCCTCCTACTGCACGCCGTTGGTGGCGCCCTGAACGAAATAGCGGTTCAGGAACAGCGCCATCAGGACGATGGGAATGGTGGAGAAATGCGCCAGGGCGCCGAGCGAGCCCCAGGTGATGTCCTTGGTGCCATAGGCGGTCAGCAGGGCCACCGACAGCGGCTTGGAATCCAGCGTGGTCAGGAACATGGGGTACAAAAAGTCGTTCCAGGAGAACATCACGCAGAACAGCACGCAGGCAATGATGCCCGAGCGCGCCGCCGGCACCGCCACCTTGAAGAAGGCGCCCAATTGTGTGCAGCCATCGGTCAGCGCGGCCTCTTCCATGTCCCGCGGCAGGGCGCGGAAATAGGAGAACATCATCCAGGTGACAAAGGCGCAGTTGAGCATGGTGTTGATGATGACCACCGCCCACCAGCTGCCCAGCAGACCAATGTCGCGCATCATCAGGTAGAACGGGATCAGCGAGGCAATCGCCGGCACCATGCGGATGGCGAGGAAGAAATAGGCAAAGCCGGTGGCATAGCGCGACCGCGACCGGGCAAGAGCATAGCCGGAGGGTACGCCCAGCAAGAGCGACAGTACGGTCGTCCCCAAGCTGATCGCCACTGACGAGCGCAGCAACGAGACCACGTCGAAATAGCCGAAGATATTGCGGAACTGATCCAGCGTCGGCTGGAAGTCGAGCCGCGGCGGGATCGAGAAAATCTGGTTGGAAGGCTTGTAGGCCGTGGTGATCAACCACACCACCGGCAGCAGCATGACTATGGTGATGAGCAGAACCGCTGTCCGCTCGGCAAAGACCTGTCGTCCGGAAACCTGGGCCATGGCGCTATTTCCCGTTGATGCGCACGTCGGCGCGACGCACCACCAGCAGCAGCACGGCGGCCATGCAGGCGATGAAGAGAATGGTGATGTTGCCGATGGCCGAGGCATAGCCGATGTTGAAGAACTGCAGCCCCTCCTTCACCGCCAGCACCATGAGCGTGTTGGTGGCGTCATTGGGCCCGCCACCGGTCGTCACGAACACCGAGTCAAACACACGGAAGGCGTCCATGGTGCGCAGCACCAGTGCCAGGAAGATCGATGGCAGCATCAGCGGCAGCACGATCAGGGTGAAGCGCTGCCAGGCGGTGGCGCCATCGGCGCGACTGGCTTCGAGCACATCGGTCGGCAGGGATTTGAGCCCGGCGAGCAGGATCAGCGCCATCAGCGGCGTCCACTCCCAGCAATCGATCAGGATCAGCACCCAGAGCGCCGTGCCGGCGTCGGTGAGCAATCCGGTGCGCGGCCCGATGCCGGCATTGGCCAGGTAATAGCCGATCAGGCCATAGTCGGCGCCCAGCAGCGCCTTGTAGATCAGGCCAACCACCAGCGGCGTGATGGTCGCGGGGATCAGCAGGAACGCCAGGGCGATGCGGTTGAAGCGGCTATCGCGCCACAGCAGCAGTGCCAGGCAGAAGCCGAAGAAGAGCTGCAGGCCGACACTGGTGAGGGTGAACTGGAACGTGTTGACAATGGCCTGCCGCGCGCCACGGTCCTCGAAAATGGCGATGTAATTGTCGAGCCCGATGAACTTGGTGCGCTGCGGGCGGATCAGATTGTAGCGGAAAAAGCTGTACCAGAAGCCCTGCGCCAGCGGCCAGACGCCGACAACAAGCACATAGAGCACGGCGGGCGCCGCCATGAAGAACAGGAAGAACCGGCGGCTGTCGGTAAAGCTGCGGGGCCGCGAGAGCCAGGCAAGGCGCGGTGTCTGCGTGCGCGGCTGCACACCGGTGGATGAGGTCTGGCTCATGGTGGTCCAATTCCTGGCCTTGGGGCCGGTCGTCCGATCAGGATGTCCCTCGCCTGGAGGTGGCGAGGGACAACGCATGCAGGTTTTGCCTAGAAAAGCTCTTCGGCCTTGGCCTGCGCTTCATCGAGAGCCGCCTGCGGCTCGACAGCGCCCGAGAGCACGGCATTGACAGCCGAGCCCAGGATGTCCTGGATTTCCGGATATTCCGGAATACGCGGACGGTAATCGCCATTGCCGTTTTCATAGGTGGTGGCGATCACGGGCAGAAAGTCGAACTTGGCCAGCAGGTCCGGATCGGTCATCTGGCTCTTGCGCATGAACGAGCCGGCGCCATCGAGGTTGAACTCCTTGTGGATGGGCTTGGACACCAGCCACTTGATGAAGGTCCAGGCGGCTTCCTGCTGCTTGGCGTCGATGTCGGCATTGATGGCCATGCCCCAGCCGCCCACGCCATATTCGGGCGCAACACCCTCGCCGACCGGCGCAGTGGCGATGCCCACCTTGCCCACGACATTGGAAATGGCTGGATCGGAATAGCCCGGCGCGCCAACAGACCAGGTCTGCATCATCGCGGCGATACCCTGGCGGAAGCTCTCTTCACGCCCGCCCCAGTCATATTCGATGGCGCCCGGAGGGGCGGTGTCGGCGAACAGTTCCTTATAGACGGCCAGGCTCTTGACGTTTTCCGGCGAGTTGAGAGCCGGCATGCCTTCGGCATCCAGGATAGAGCCGCCCATCTGGCTGTTGTACTGCATCCAGTCCTGCGCCACGGCGGCGCCCATCTGGCCATTGGCAACAAAGCCATACTGGTTCTTGGCCGGGTCGGTCAGCGTCTTGGCGTCGGCGACCATTTCTTCCATGGTCTTGGGGACGTCGAGGCCAGCCGCCTCGAACAGATCCTTGCGATAGGCCAGCACATTGGCATAGGCGGCAAAGGGGAAGGCGACATACTTGCCGTCATACTGGCCCAGCGATTCCAGGATCACCGGATAGATGTCATCAAGTTCCAGCTCGGCGGCATCGCGCTTGACCCATTCGGTCAGGTCCACCGAATACTGGTTCTCGGCATAGGCGCCTGCCCAGACGATGTCCATTGTCACCAGGTCATAGCCCTTGGTGTCACCTACAAAGTCGGCCGTCGTCTTGGTCAGCAGGGTGCCATAGTCCATGATCTCGACCTTGAGATCGGCACCAGTGGCTTCCTTGAACTCGGGGGCCATCTTGGCCAGCACTGCGCCGAACTGGTCGTTCTGCGAGGCCAGCGTCAGCGTCACGCCCTCAAGCGGCTTGTCCTGCCCATAGGCCGTGGTGGCCATCAGCGCCAGCAGGCTGGCGCCCAGAACACTTGTCGTCTTTGACAGTCGGAAATTGGCAATCTTCGTCATCTGCACCCTGCCCTTCGGGATTGTTGCACAACCGCGAGCAAAGCTATCTGACAGAACAGCGCTGTCAAACATAATTTCACATTTCTAGCAGCAAATCTAACTCATCTGAACATAACAGATCAAAACATTCGCATGGTGCATAAATATTCGGCAAATCGACACGAGACGCCGGCGACCGACGCCGCGGGATACCTCACTGGTTGAAAGCGCTGAAAATTCCTCATTCTACAAATCATGATTCCCAAGAAAGCGACTAAAGATCAGGCATCTAGGAGCAACCGGCCCGCAACCTACGAAAAGTGGGCAGACCCGAAATTCGGCCAAAATTGCCAAAATAACAAAATCACACACTTTACAACGCATAGCCGCCGGATATGGTTCTTCCAGACAGAGTTGGAACCCCGTTCATGGTCGAAACCGCCGCCGGACTATGGATCAAAGCGCCGCTGGCCATTCTGGCCGACGGCGCCAGCAATGGTCTGGTGGTGCGCGATGGTCGTATCGTCGAACTGGTCCCGGCGGACGCCGTTCCCACCGTCCGCTATGCGCGGAGCTTTGACGCCAGCCGCCATGTGGTCATCCCCGGTCTGGTCAATACACATCACCATATGTTCCAGACGCTGACGCGGGCGCATCCCGCCGCGATCAACAAGTCGCTCTGGCCCTGGATCAAGGCGCTCTACCCCATTTGGGCGCGCGGCATGCGGCCCGATGCTTTCCGCACCGCTTCACAACTGGCCATGACCGAACTGATGCTGTCCGGGTGCACCTGCGCCTCGGATCATCAATATCTCTTCACGCCGGGCCTTGAAGACGCCATGGATATCCAGGCCGAGGAAGCCGGGCGGCTGGGCCTGCGCATGACCCTCACCCGCGGCGCGCTCGATTTGATGGCGGGAGATGGCGAACAGGCCGTGGCCCCGCGCGCGGTGATCCAGAAGACCGATGCTATTCTGGCCGATTGCGAACGCATCCTCGGCCGCTACCACGACCGTTCCGACGGCGCCATGCTGCAGGTGGCGCTGGCCCCCAATGCGCCCTTCGATGTCAGCTTCGAGCTGATGGTGGAGACGGCGCGACTCTCGGCCCAGACCGGCTGTGGCCTCCATACCCATCTGGTGGAAACCCGTGCCGAGGCCGATTTCGTGCGCAGCGAACATGGCTGCGACGCCGTGGATTTCCTCGAGCAATGCGGCTGGCTCAATGAGCGGGTCTGGCTGGCCCATGGCATTCATTTCGGTGATTCCGAGGTCGCCCGCCTGGGCAAGCACGGCGTGGGCATCTGCCATTGCCCGACGTCCAATATGGTTCTGGCCTCCGGCACCTGCCGCACCAAGGATTTGGAGGCCGCCGGCTGCAAGATCGGGCTGGGCGTCGATGGCTCCGCCTCCAATGACAATTCCAACCTCATGGAAAGCCTGCGCCACGCGCTGATGCTGGGCCGGCTGACCTATGGCGCCGAAGCCATCACCCATCTGGACGTGCTCAACTGGGCAACCGAGGGCTCGGCGGCCTGCCTCGGGCGCAGCGACATTGGCCGCATTGCCGTGGGCAAGCAGGCGGACCTGGCCTTTTTCACCCTCGATGAGCTGCGCTTTTCCGGCGCCGGCGATGCGCTGGCGGCCCTGGTGCTGTGCGGCGCCCACCATGCCGATCGCGTCATGGTGCAGGGTCGCTGGACCGTCGAAGACGGCCAGCCCGTCGGAATCGATCTCGCCCGGCTGCGCCATGAGCACGGCGCCGCCGCCAAAGCCTTTGCCGAAAGCCTTTAGACCATGACCACCCCTGATCCAGCACCCCAGACCCCGCCGGCCCTGACCGCCCTTGAGGCGCAGGTGCGCCGGGACCTCGCCAGCATTGAAGTGCCGCTGCGCCCTTGGGTGCCCGAGCGCCGCACGGCCAATGGTGACGTCCTCACCGATGTGGTCATTGTCGGCGCGGGTCTCTCGGGCCTCGCCATTGCCTTTGGTCTGATGCGTCAGGGCGTATCCCGGCTGCAGGTGGTCGACGCCGCACCCATGGGGCGCGAGGGGCCATGGGTCACCTCGGCCCGCATGCGCACCCTGCGCTCACCCAAGACGCTGAGCGGGCCGGATTTGGGCGTACCCTCGCTCACCTATCGCGCCTGGCACGAGGCCATGTTCGGCACCGCCGACTGGGACGCTCTGGACAAGATCGATCGCTGCACCTGGATGGACTACCTGGTCTGGTTCCGCAGCATGGTGGGCATTGCCGTCAGCAATGACACGCGCCTGATGGCCATCACCCCGGCCGACGACCACATCGCCCTGACGCTGGAAACCCCCGATGGCCCGGCTGTGCTGGCCTGCCGCAAGGTGGTTCTGGCCACCGGCATCGAGGGCGCCGGCGGGCTGCATGTGCCGTCGCTGATTGCCAAGAGCCTGCCGCGTGAGCGTTGGACGCATAGCGGCGAACTGCTGGACCTCGATCGGCTCACGGGCAAATCCATCGGCGTCATCGGCGCGGCAGCCTCTAGCTTTGACTGGGCCGTGGCGGCGCTCGACGCCGGCGCCGCAGAGGTCACGATGCTGGCGCGTAGCCCCACCCTGCCCCAGACCGAGATCCTGGACTGGTCCAACTTCCCAGGCTTCCTCAATCACTTCGCCGATCTTGATGATGCGCTGCGTTACCAGTTCGCGCGCCGCATGTTCGCGTTCAAGACGCCGCCGACCATGGAGATGTATACCCGCGCCACCGCCAGCCCAGCCTTCCGCTTCGTGGGCGGCGCGGCGCTCGAGGCGGCGGCGATGGATGGCGACAGCATCGCCCTCACCGCCGGCGGCCAGAGCTATCGCTTCGATCATCTGCTGCTGGGCACCGGCTATGCCGTCGACATCAGCCAGCGCAGGGAACTGGCTGGCTTGATCGATTCCATCGCGCTGTGGGCAGACCGCTTCACCCCGCCGGTCGACAGTATTGACCGTGACCTCCTGGCCTATCCCTATCTGGGCCCGGCCTTTGAATTCACCGAGAAAACGCCCGGCAGCGCGCCGTTCCTCAAAGACATCCACATCTTCAACAATGGCGCCGTGCCCAGTCTCGGGCCGGTGTGCAATGGCATTACCGGGCTGAAATCCGGCGTGCCCAAGCTGGTCAGCGGCGTCACGCGCGGCCTGTTCCTTGCCGATGCGGCGCTGCACTATCGGTCACTCGATGGCTACGCGAAGGTCCATTTCGATCCCGCCGCCGCAGGCCTTGCCTGAGCGGCCCAACCGGACGGTTTCATGCCCCAACCAGACATCGTGATCGGCCTTGATATCGGCACGACCTCGACCATTGCCGCCGCCGTGCGCCTGCCCGACCAGATCCTGGCCGTGGCCAGCCGGCCGGTGGCCCTGTCGTCGCCCCAGGCGAGCTGGGCCGAGGAGGATCCCCACCAATGGTGGGACAATGCCGTGGCCGTGCTGCGCGAGATCCTGAGCAGCATTGATCCAGCATCGATCGCTGGCCTTTGCACCACCGGAATGCTGCCCGCCGTGGTGCTGCTCGATGACGCCGGCACGCTGCTGCGGCCCTCGATCCAGCAGAGCGATGGCCGCTGCGGCGCCGAGGTCGACGCCATGCGGACCGAACTCGACGAGGCCGCCTTCCTCAAGCGCACCGGCAATGGCATCAACCAGCAGCTGGTCGCCGCCAAGCTGCGCTGGATCGCAGGCCACGAGCCCGAGGTCTTTGCCCGCATCGGTACGGTGTTCGGCTCCTATGACTATATCAACTGGCGTCTCACCGGCGTGCGCGCCGTCGAGCAGAACTGGGCGCTCGAAGCCGGTTTCACCGATCTGGCCAGCGGGTCCATTGCTGATGATTTGGTGGCGCTGGCCGGTATTCCGCGCTCGGCCGTGCCGCCGCGCAGCGTATCGCATGTGCAGATGGGCACCGTCACCGCCGAAGCCGCCGCGCTGACCGGCCTGCCCGAGGGTCTGCCGATCTTTGGCGGCGCGGCGGATCATATCGTTTCAGCCCTAGGCGCCGGCATCACAGCGCCGGGCGATATCTTGCTCAAGTTCGGCGGCGCCGGCGACATTGTGGTGGCCACTGACAAGCCGGTGCCCGATGCGCGGCTTTACCTCGATTATCATCTGGTACCAGGGCTTTACGCGCCCAATGGCTGCATGGCCTCGTCGGGGTCCGCGCTCAACTGGCTGGGCGAACTCATCACGCCCACGGCCGATGGCAGCAAGCCGCATCAGGCACTCGACGCCCTGGCGGCAGACATTCCGCCCGGCTCGGACGGCCTCATCTGCCTGCCCTATTTCCTGGGTGAAAAGACCCCGATCCACGATCCCCTGGCGCGCGGCAGCTTTGTTGGCCTCAGTCTGGGCCATGGGCGCGGCCATCTCTGGCGCGCGCTGCTCGAGGCGGTAGCCTATGGCTTCCGCCACCATATGGATGTGCTGGTCGATATCGGCCACAGCCCGCGCCGCTATGTGGCCTCCGATGGCGGCAGCAAGAGCCGCGTCTGGATGCAGATTACCGCCGATGTGCTGGGCGCGCCGGTCACCCTGCTCGACAATGCGCATGGTTCCTCGGTCGGCGCGGCATTCGTCGCCGCCATCGGCACCGGCCTTGCCAGCGACTGGAGCGCCGTGACGGCCCTGTCGCAGCTCGGCGAAACGCTTCAGCCCGATATGGCCGCCCACGCCATCTACAATCGCCGCTATCAGCGCTATCGCGACCTCTATGAGCGCCTCGCGCCCTATTTCCACGCCGTCTAAGCCAGCCCGGGGACCAAGCCCCGGGCCGTTGTGTCAGGCGATCAGGCCCACCCGGCGGGCGGCAACGACCTTATAGAGCCGGTCCCCGGTCAGCTTGAATTCCTCAAAGGCTGAGAAGGCCAGCGAGTGGTCGTGCTCGTCGTCGGAGGCCACCGCCGCCGCGGCGATTTCGGCGTCCGATGGCAGCGGCAGGTTGCGCCAGGCCTCGAGCGTCGCCGCATCAGGCAGGTCCGGCATGCCGATGCGCACATAGAGCGCCATCACCACTTCCCACCAATGCGCCACCAGCGCCTGTGGCTGGTCGAGATGGGGTGACACCAGCCGCAGCCAATGGCTGCCGGTCACCGCATGCAGCGCCTCAAAGGTCATGGTGGCGGCATAGACCGCCAGCGAGGCCGCGCGGACCTGATCGAGCAGGTCATCCGCCGGCTGCAGCCGCCCAAGCAGGCCCCGGAACGCCGGGACCGTGCCCATGTGCTCGATCCATTTCCACAGCAGCGTTGATTCCACCGTGATCCCCCGGAAACTGGGCTCGGACGGCATGGCCAGCACCAGTTCGGCGGCGCTATTGGTCGGCGTGCCGACGCTGTCGGGGCGCGGAAAGGCCAGGTAGGTCGCCGCCCAATAGCCCAGGGAAATGCCGATTTCGGTGTCGTCGCGCCGTAGCACGGCATAGGCCAGCCGCATCAGCCCATGGGTCGCCGAAGCGGCCACGCCGGGAAAGAGCTCGGGCAGATAGCGCCGGATCGCCTCGACGCCGCCGATGCGCCAGACCACGTCGGCGAAGAAGTCGCGCAGATCGGTTTCCCGCTCGCGATGGCCGATGGCCGTGCGCCAATTGGCTTCGGTCAACGGCGCCACGGGCGGCGGCGGAAACGGCACCGCATGGGCGGTGTTGTAATGCATGGCATATTCATCCAGCCGCTCGGGGCTGGCGCCCAGCCGACCCATGGCTTCGAGCACCATGGGCAGGTGGTTGGCCAGCAGCACAGGGAACTCCCCGCTGCGCTGGCCGATCTCGGCAATCAGCGGCCGCAGCCGCGCGGCTGCGCGCGGATGGCGGGCGATTTCGGTGCCAATATAGTCCATGTCCAGTCCCTCCGGTCCGCTCACGGCGGCTCAGTCCATGCGCACGCCGCCGGTGACATTGATGCCCTGCCCGGTCATGAAGCGGGCCGCATCCGAGGCCAGGAACTTCACCACCACAGCAACGTCCTCGGGCTCCTCGATGCGGCCCATGGGCGTCAGCGTTACATATTCCTGACGGACCGCCTCGGGCGTCATGCCGCGCAGCTCGCCTTCCCAGATGATTTCGCGCTCCTGCATGCCGGTGCGCACAAAGCCGGGGCAGACGGCGTTGACGCGGATGCCGCTGGGCGCCAGTTCGCGCGCCAGGCCTTGCGTCCAGCCGAGCACGGCGAACTTGCTGGCCGAGTAGTGCGCCAACAATGGCGCGCCGACCTTGCCGGCCAGCGAAGCGGTGTTGACGATGATGCCCTTGCGGCCAGTGGCCTGGAAATGGCGGACCACGATCTGGTTGCAGAGGAACACGCCCCTGGCGTTGACGTCCATGTTGAAGTCCCAGTCCTGGTCGGTCAGATCGACCGAACGCTGCATGGTCGAGACCCCGGCATTGGCGCACAGAATGTCGATGCCGCCCTGAGCCGCGATCACGCCGTCCATGGCCGACTGGACTGACGCGCGCTCGCGCACATCGATGGCGCCGGAGAAGGCATTGGCGCCCAATTCGCTCGCCAGCGCCGCCGCCCGGGCGGGGTCGAGATCGAGAATTGTGACCCGCGCGCCAGCCGCGTGAAACTCCCGCACAATGGCCGCGCCAATGCCGGACGCGCCGCCCGTGACCACCACCGATTTGCCCGAAAACTCCGACATTCCGCCTCCAAAAGCCTCTTAACAGCGGCCGCACAGCACTGCCGGCCCATCCGCTTTGCACTTTTGAACATTATATAACATAATACAACCTTTATTCGTGTGAATTCCTGTGTTAGGCAGGATGTCAACGAACCATCAAAGCGGCAGGCAACAGGCCGGGTGTGCGAAACATGACCAATAACGAAGACGACGTGAAATCAGCACAGGCGGAGGGCGGCAACGGCAATACGAAACTGCCGGCGGCGCTGCGCCATGCGCGCATCATGTCGGCGTTCGAAAAGGATGGCTTTGTCTCCATCACGAGCCTGGCGGAGGAGCTCGGCGTTTCGGGTATGACGGTGCGGCGCGACCTCGACCTGTTGGGCAAGCGCGGCCTGCTCGAGCGCACGCACGGCGGTGCCGTGGCGGCCGGCCAGATGGTCTATGACGAGGATGAGCCGGCGTTCGAACAGCGCATGCGCCGCAATGCAGCCGAGAAATCCACTATCGCCCAGGCGGCTGCCAAGCTGGTGGCGCCTGGCGAGTCGGTGGGGCTCGATGTCGGCACCTCCATTCTGGCGCTGGCCACCGAACTGGCCCCGCGCAAGGATTTGCGCGTCTTCACCAATAATCTGCGCGTTGGCATGCAGATGGCCGAGGGCAACAGCTCGGTCTATATCCTGGGCGGCCAGGTGCGCGTGCCCGAGTTCTCGGTCATCGGCCCCCAGGCCATCGAAGGGCTCAAGAGCCATTTCCTCGATCGCGTGTTCCTGGGCGTCTCGGGCATCGATGCCAATGGGCTCTACGACTATTCGCCCGAGGACACCGAGGTGAAGCGCGCCTTTGTCGAGAGCGGCGGCTGCGTCGTGGTGCTCTGCGACTCCTCCAAATTCGGGCGCCGCGCCCTTTCCCGCATCGTGTCGCTGGACCGGATCAATATCCTGATCACCGACGCCGAGCCCCCACAGGATCTCGCCCAGGCGCTGGCCGAGGCGGGCGTTCAAACCATCATTGCCGGCTGACAGATCGTCACGCCCACCGACCGGAGTTCACAGGACCAATGGATCTGTTCAATCGCAGCCACAAGACCGTCATCGCCATGGCCCATATCGGCGCCCTGCCCGGTGCGCCGCTTTATGACGCCGATGGCGGCATGGATCGGCTGATCGAGAATGTCATCAAGGATGTCGAAAAGCTCCAGGATGGCGGCGTAGATGCGATCATGTTCGGCAATGAGAACGATCGCCCCTATGAACTGACAGCGTCGGTGGAAAGCGCCATCGCCATGACGGCGGTGGTCAGCGCGGTCAAGCCGCTGCTCAAGGTGCCGTTCGGCGTCAATTTCCTCTGGGATCCCTATGCCACGGTGGCCATTGCCGCCACCACCGGCGCCAGCTTCGCCCGCGAGATCTTTACGGGCCTGTTCGCCTCCGACATGGGCCTGTGGGAGCCCAATGCCGCCAAGGCCCTGCGCCTGCGCCGCCAGCTTGGTCGGCCCGATCTCAAGCTGATGTTCAACATCAATGCCGAGTTCGCCGATTCCCTCGATACCCGCTCCATCGCCCTGCGCGCCAAGAGCGCAGTGTTCTCCTCGCTGGCCGATGTGCTGCTTGTCTCGGGCCCCATCACCGGCCAGCCGGCGGAAATGTCCAACCTCAAGAGCGTGCGCGACGCCATGCCCGATACGCCGCTGTTCGCCAATACCGGCGTCAATATCGACAATGTCTCCGACATCATGGCCATCGCCGATGGCTGCGTCATCGGCACGCATTTCAAGGTCGATGGCGACACGTGGAAGCCGGTCGATGGCGACCGCGTGCACCGCTTCATGGACCGGCTGCGTGGTCTGCCGACCGCGGCCTAGCTGTCGTGCCTCAGGCCCGACCATGCGCGGAGCGGGATGGCGCCATGTGCCAGAAGCGGCCGCGCGGGTCTCGCCTTTGCCCCGGGCTGCGTTAGGCTGACGGCACAGACTCCCATCAGAACGGATAGACCAGCATGACGGATTTCGATGCCATTTTCCGCAATGCCACGCTGGTCGACGGCGAACGCGCCCATGTCGGCATTGCTGCGGGGCTGATTGCCGCCGTTGTTCCGGCTTCGGAGCCCGCGCCACCGGCGGGCGAGGACACAGACCTCGCTGGCGCCATGCTGGTCCCCGGCTTTGTCGAGGGGCATATCCATCTCGACACCAGTTTCTATGGCGACGCCTGGAAGCCGCACCTGCCCTGTACCAATGGCTTTGACGTGCGCGAGCGCGTCGCCTTCCAGATGCAGAACATTGCCAATGCCGCGCCCATGGACCAGCGCGCCCGCAACCAGCTCGATCTCTGCATCGCCCAGGGCAGCACCAGCATGCGCAGCCATGTCATGATCGATGCCGATGTCGGGCTGCGCCATCTCGAAACCATCCTCGCGGTGCGCGAAGAGTATGCCGAGCTCATCGATATCGAGCTGGTGGCCTTTCCGCAGAGCGGGATTCTGGCCAGCCCCGGCACGGCGCAGTTGATGGACGAGGCCATTGCGCTGGGCTGCGACCTCGTTGGCGGGCTCGACCCCGCCAGTTTTGATAGGGATATCGAGGGCCATCTCGATGCGGTGTTCGACATTGCCGAGCGGCGCGGCGTCGGCGTGGATATTCACCTGCATGACGGAGGCTCGCTGGGCCTGTTCACCATCGAACAGATCGCGGCCCGCACGCGCCGTCTTGGCCTGGGCGGGCGCGTCGCCATCAGCCATGCCTATGGGCTGGGCGATATTGCGTCCGACCAGCAGCGCCGCATTGCCGCGACCCTGGCGGAAGCGGGCGTCGCCATCATGACCAATGCGCCCGGCGCGGTGAACTTCCCGCCGGTGACCATTCTGCGTCAGGCCGGCGTGACCGTGTTCAGCGGCTCGGACAATATCCGCGATAGCTGGTGGCCCTATGGCGATGGCGACATGCTGCGCCGTGCCAATATCATCGGCTATCGCTCGGGCTTTTACGAGGATTGGGAGCTGGCCTCGGCCTTTGACGTGGTGACATCGGCGGGCGCCAAGGCGCTGGGCCTCTCCGGCTATGGCATTGCACCCGGCTGCAAGGCCGATTTCGTCACCTTCCGGGCCCAGCATGTGCCCGAGGCCGTTGTGGCCGTGCCGGGTGCGCGCTCGGTGTACAAATCCGGGCGGCTGGTGGCGCGGGACGGCAAGCGCGTGGGGGTGAACTGATGCTCGAAACCGCCCTGGGCTTTGCTGGCGCCTTCACCGCCCCCCACCGCGCCGCCGCCCTCACCGGCCGCGATATCCTCAAGGCGGGCGGCAGTGCCGTCGAAGCCATGGTGGCCGCTGCGGCAACCATCGCGGTCGCCTATCCGCATATGAACGGGCTGGGCGGCGATGCGTTCTGGATCATCCATCGCCCCGGCCACGACCCCGTCGCCATTTCCGGCGCCGGACGCGCCGCGGCCCTGGCCACGCCCGAACGCTATGCCGAGCGCGGCCTCACCACCATTCCCGCCCGCGGCCCCGATGCGGCGCTAGTGGTGCCGGGCGCCGTCGCCACCTGGCAGGCGGCTTTGGCGGTGGCACCTGGGCGGTTCAGCCTTGGCGAATTGCTGGCCGATGCCATTGCGCTGGCCAAGGCCGGTGTGGCGGTGACGCCGCTGCTGGCCCACACCAGCCGGGTCAAGGCCGCTGAACTGCGCGCCATCACCGGTTTTTCCGCCGTGCATCAGCCGGGCGGCCAGCCGCATCAGGCCGGCGACCGTTTCGTGCAATCCGGCCTTGCCGCCACACTGGAGCAATTGGTCGCAGCCGGGCTCGACGATTTCTACCGTGGCGATCTCGCCGCTACTCATGGCGCCTTTCTGGACAAGGCCGATAGCCCGCTGCGCGCCAGCGACTTCGCCACGTACCGCGCCGAGACCGGCGCGCCGCTCGGCGTCACCACCTCGGCCGGCACCACCTACAATATTGCCCCGCCGACCCAGGGCATTGCCACGCTGATTGCCCTGGCCGCCTTTGACCGGCTGGGCATCACCGAGGCCGATGGCTTTGCCCATATCCATGGCATGGTGGAAGCCACCAAGCGCGCCTATAGCCTGCGCAACCGCCATGTGGCCGACCCCGATTTCATGACGGTGGACCCCAAATCCTGGCTCAGCGACGCCGCACTCGACGCGCTGGCCGCCGGCATTCACCCCAGCCGCGCCACGCCCTGGCCGGAGCCCTCATCGCCCGGCGACACCATCTGGATGGGCGCCGCCGACAAGGACGGCACGGTAGTCAGCTTCATCCAGAGCCTCTATTGGGAATATGGCTCAGGCCTCACCTGCCCCACCACCGGCATCACCTTTGAAAATCGTGGCGCCGGCTTCTCGCTGCGCCCTGGCCCCAACCAGTTGGCCCCAGGCAAGCGACCGTTCCACACGCTCAATCCCGGCATGGCCCGCCTTAAGGACGGGCGTGTGCTCTCCTTCGGCACGCAGGGCGGCGAGGGCCAGCCGCAGACCATGACGGCGCTCTATTCGCGCTATGTGCAGTTCGGCCAGGGCCTGCAGGCCGCCATCACCGCGCCGCGCTGGTTGCTCGGCACCACCTGGGCCGACCCCACCACGACGCTCAAGCTCGAAAACCGATTTGATCCCGCCCTGGTCCAGGCGCTGGCCGATGCCGGCCATGTCACTGAAACTGTGGGCGCCTTTGATCCCATGATGGGCAATGCCGGGGCCGTGGTGCATCATGCCAGCGGCCTGATGGAAGCGGCCACCGATCCCCGCTCGGATGGCGACGCCATCGCCTTCTGACCCGCCAAAGCAAGAAAGCCTGCCATGGACATGAGTTTCTCGCCGCTCGAACTGCTGATGCTGCTCGGCGGCCTGGGCGTGGCCTCGATCATCGCCGGGCTCGTCGCGGGCCTGTTGGGCGTGGGTGGTGGCATTGTCATCGTGCCGGTGCTGTTCTGGATTTTCGGATTCACCCATTTCCCCGACGATCTGGCCATGCACATGGCCGTGGCCACCTCGCTGGCCACCATCATTTTCACCTCCATCGTCTCCATGCGCGCGCATCACAAGCGCGGTGCGGTGGACTTTGACCTGCTCAAGCGCTGGGCGCCGGCGCTGGCCGTGGGCGCACTGGCTGGAGGCCTGGCGGCGCGGTTCTTCGAGCCGGCGGTGCTCACCGGCATTTTCGGGGTGGTGGGCCTGTTGGTCGCGGCCAATTTGGCCACCAAGCGCACGCTGGTCATCGGCCCCGCGCTCCCGGCCACGCCCATCCAGGTCGCACTGGCGACGGTGATCGGCTTTGTCTCGGCCCTGATGGGCATTGGCGGCGGCACGCTGGGCGTCCCGACCCTGGCGGCCTTTTCCTATCCCATCCATCGCGCCGTGGGCACAGCGGCGGCCTTTGGCGTGGTCATCGCCATTCCCGCTGCCCTGGGCTTTGTCATCTCGGGCTGGGACATCCCGGGCCGTCCGCCACTGTCACTGGGTTATGTGAGCCTGATCGCCGCCGCGATCATCCTGCCCTTCACCACCTTTTTCGCGCCCATCGGCGCGCGGCTGGCCCATTCGCTGGAGCCGATCTGGGTCAAGCGCGCCTTTGCGCTGTTCCTGGTCATCACCGCCGGCAAGATGCTCTATTCGAGCCTGACATGACGCCTGACCTGGTCATCGCCAATGCCCGTCTGCCCGGCGCTGCCATGCCGATGGACGTCGCGGTGGCCGGCGGACGGATTGCCGGCATTGCGCCGCAGATCGTCTCCGACGCGCCGCGCCACGATGCGCGAGGGGCCCTGCTCGTCCCCGGCTTTGTCGAATGCCATATCCATCTCGACAAGGCCGGCATTCTTGATCGCGCCAGTATTGTCGAAGGCACGCTGCCCGAGGCCGTGCGCGAGACGGCGCGGCTCAAGGCCGGCTTCACGGTCGAGGATGTGCATGCCCGCGCCAGCGCCGTCGTGCGCAGGGCGATCAGCCACGGCACCATGGCCATGCGCACCTATGTGGAAGTCGACCCACGCGCTGGACTGCGCTCGTTCGAGGCTATCAAGGCAGTGCGCGCGGAATTCGCTTCCTCCATCGATATCGAGATCTGCGCCTTCGCGCAGGAGGGGCTGACCAACGAGCCGGAGACGCAGGCCCTGCTGGAAACGGCGCTGGCTGATGGCGCCGACCTCGTCGGTGGCTGCAGCTATACCGACCCCGACCCGGTCGAGCATATCCGGCGCATCTTTGCCCTGGCCGAGCGCTTCGGCGTGGCCGCCGATTTCCATGTCGACTTCGACCTCGTGCCCACAGGCTCTGACCTGCCGGCTATCCTGGCTGAAATGGAGCGCCGGCGCTGGCAGGGCCCCGTGGCTTGCGGCCATGCCACCAAATTCTCCACCTGGGCGCCGGCCGAGCGAGACGCCATGGCCGACCGGCTGGCGGCTGCCGGCGTGGGCATTGTCGCCCTGCCCGCCACCGACCTGTTTCTTCTGGGCCGCAGCGCCGAAACACTGGTGCCGCGCGGCGTGGCGCCGCTGATGGCGCTGGCCGCGCGCGGCGTGGTCACCGCTGTGGCCACCAACAATGTGCTCAACCCGTTCACGCCCTATGGCGACGTCAACCTGCTGCGCATGGCCAATCTCTTCGCCAACGTGGCGCAACTTGCGCGCGATGATGATCTCGATGCAGCCTTTGCGATGATCGGGGCTCGCCCAGCCCAACTTCTGGGCCGCCAGCACGCCGTGAGCGTCGGCGCTGCGGCCGATCTCATTCTTGTTGATGCCACATCCGGCGCCGATGCCGTACGCCGCTGTGCGCCGGTCCTGGCCGGCTGGAAGCGTGGCCGGCTCAGTTTCGAGCGTCCGGCCCCCATCCTTCGATGATCGCCGCCAGCGTCAGTTGGCGCGCAGCTTGAGCGGGGCGCCGGGGCGCACGCGGCCATCCCGGCGGAAATCGCTGGGCGACATGCCCGCAATCTTGCGGAAGGATTTGTTGAAGGCGCTCAGCGAGCCGAAGCCGCTATCCATGGCCACCTGCAGCACATTGGCATCTTCCTGCATCAGCAGGGCCTGGGCGTAGCTCAGGCGCATCAGGTTCACATAGTCGTTCAGCGTCATGCCGGTGGACTTCTTGAACACGTTCATCGCGTATTTGGGATGAATGTCGGCAGCCGAGGCTATGTCGGCTGAATCGATGTCCTCGCGGAAATTCTCGGCGATGAAGTCGCAGATGCGCACCACGATCGGCGAGGATTGGTGGTCGAGCCCCTCGACCGTGAGGCCGGCCTTGTCGATGTCCGGCAACAGCTGGAACCGATCGAACCGGATGCGCTCGATGCGCAGCAGCAACTCGTCCACCGCCATGACCGCCTTCATGGGGTCGCCCGAGCGGGCATATTCATTCCATCGCGAGAAATTGAGGGTGTCGGCGATGTCGGTGGCGCGGGTCACCAGCGTTGCCCCCTGCATCAGCCGGGCCTGCACGTCGCGCGGCAGGCGCAGGCGGAAGAAGTGCACCAGCGGCAGATGGCCCCCGGTGTAGACCAGATCATCGGAGCAATCATCGAGCTGATGCGGCAGCCCACCCCAGAACAGGGCCATATCCCCTTGCTGGAACTGCACTTCGTGCCCGCTCATTTTGTAGTGGGCCCAACCGCGGACGATGTAGTTGACCTCGACCTGCGCATGCCAGTGAGGCGCCCGCATGATCAGCGGCGTGGCATGGAACATGCTCAGCGATGTCGGCAGGCGTTCCACGCCATTGGCGACGGGCTCGTAATAGGCCCTGTCCGCTATCTTACTTTCCGCCAACTCTGCATACCCTTTTGGTGGGACGCCACCGACTATTCAGATAGCTTAGAAATCGCTCATCGCAAGAGCAACCTTAAAGGGAGGATGAATATGAACCGTATTGCTTCGCGTCGTGGACGCGTGCTTGGGCTGGCTCTCGCCGGCGTGAGCTTTCTCAGCGTCGCTGCTGCCTCGGCCGGAGAAATCTCGGTCTGGGTGTGGGACAAGGCATTCAATGGCGACACCATGCGTGAGGCTGGCGCCATCTATAGCGCCGACCATCCCGATGTGACCTTCAATGTCGATGATACCGCCAGCCAGGACGACATCCGCGCCAAGCTGCAGACGCAGCTGCTGGCCGGCAGCACCGAAGGCCTGCCCGACATCGTGCTGATACAGGACGACGTGGCGCAGAAGTATCTGCAGTCCTTCCCCGGCGCCTTCGAGCCGCTCTCGGATTCGATCGATATGTCGCTGTTCGCCCAGTACAAGGTCGCCGCCGCGACCCTGGACGGCAAGTCTTACTCGGTGCCCTTCGATTCCGGCGTGACCGGCCTGTTCTACCGTTCGGACTATCTGCAGGAAGCCGGCTTCACCGCCGACGACCTCAAGGACATCACCTGGGATCGCCTGATCGAGATCGGCACCGAAGTCAAAGCCAAGATCGGCAAGCCCCTGCTCGACCTCGACCTCAATGACACCGGCGTCATCCGCATGATGATGCAGTCGGCCGGCGAGTGGTACTTCAATGCCGACGGCAGCCTGCATATCACCGACAACGCTGCCCTCAAGAAGGCCCTCGAAACCTACGCCAAGTTCTACCAGAACGATCTGGTGAAGCCGGTTTCCGGCTGGGCCGAATACACCGGCGCTTTCACCTCGGGTGAAGTGGCCGTGGTTCCGGTTGGCGTGTGGATCACCGCCACCATCAAGGCCAATGCCGATCAGTCCGGCAAGTGGGGCGTTGCGCCCATCCCGCGCCTCGACATGGAAGGCGCCGTCAACGCCTCCAACCAGGGTGGCTCGAGCTGGTTCGTGCTGTCGTCCTCGGACAACAAGGAAGAGACCATCGACTTCCTCAAGACCGTCTGGGCCGGCAATGACGACTTCTACCAGGACATCCTGATCAAGCGCGGCGCCGTTGGCTCGCTGCTGTCGGCTCGCAATGGCGAAGCCTTCAAGGCATCCGACGAGTTCTTCGGTGGCGCCCCGGTCTGGCAGGACTTCTCGACCTGGCTGTCGCAGGTTCCCAGCGTTGACTATGGCACCTTCACGGCCGAAGTCGACGCCGCTGTTCAGGCCCAGCTCCCCTCGATCATCGAAGGCGGCGACATCGACGCAGCCCTGCAGGCCATCAGCGACCAGGCCCAGCAGCAGATGCAGTAACCTCCCCGACGAAGGCGGGCTCCAACCTGCTTTCGTATGGGTCGGGCGCCATAACCTGGTGCCCGGCCCTTCGGCAGTTATTTCGGTTGTGCATCAGGGAGGGTGACAATTGGCGCAAGCGCGACTTGATCGCAAGGAACAGATAACCGGCTGGGTATTCATCGCCCCGGCGCTGGTCCTGCTCGGATTGTTTATGATCTATCCCATCGTCTGGTCGCTCTGGATGAGCTTCCAGGTCGGCAAGGGGATGAATCTCAGCTTTGGCGGCTTTGCCAACATATTGAGGCTGACCAAGGACGCCGTTTTCCTTCGGGCCCTGGGCAACACCTTCACCTTCTTCATCTTCCAGGTGCCGATCATGATCGTGCTGGCGCTGCTGTTTGCAGTGGCGCTGAACGACTCGACCCTGAAGTTCCGGGGCTTCTTCCGCACGGCGATCTTCCTGCCCTGCGCCACCTCGCTGATCGCCTATTCGACCGTCTTCAAGTCCATGTTCGCCATCGACGGCGTCGTCAACCAGACGCTGATGGAGTTGCACCTGATCAGTGCGCCCATCTCCTGGCTCGGCGACCCCTTCTGGGCCAAGGTGCTTATCATCATGGCCATCACCTGGCGCTGGACCGGGTACAACATGATCTTCTATCTGGCGGCGCTGCAGAACATCGACCGCTCGATCTACGAGGCCGCCCGCATCGACGGCGTTCCTGCCTGGGCCCGCTTCCGCTACCTCACCATTCCCATGCTCAAGCCGGTGATCCTGTTCACCACGGTGATCTCCACCATCGGCACGCTGCAGCTGTTCGATGAAGTCTACAACTTCAGCGCCGGCACCGGCGGACCGTCGGATTCCACGCTGACGCTGTCGCTTTACATCTACAATCTGACCTTCAAGTTCATGCCGAGCTTTGGCTATTCGGCCACCGTCTCCTGGGTGATCGTGGTTCTGGTGGGCATACTGAGCTTCCTGCAGTTCATGGTTGCCCGTGACAGGAGGACGTCATGACCTTCGCCATGATCCGTCGCGGCCTCGTCTATATCCTGCTGTCGCTGGCCGCCTTTGTCTCGATCTTCCCGTTTTACTGGATGGTCGTGGGCGCCACCAACACCTCGGCCGAAATCATCAAGGGCAAGTCTTCGCTGGGTGATGCGCTGTGGCTCAATGCCACCGCCTTCTTCACCCAGGTGGATGCGGTGCGCATCTTCTGGAACTCGGGCGTCATCGCCGTGGTGGCCACCGTGCTCACGCTGGCAGTCTCGTCACTGGCCGGTTACGGCTTCGAGATGTTCCGCTCCCGCATCCGCGAGCGGCTGTTCGGCTTCCTGCTGCTGCTGCTGTCGATCCCGTTCGCGGCCATGATGGTGCCGCTGTTCGTGATGTTCAGCCAGGCCAAGCTGGTCAACACCTTTACCGCGGTGATCCTGCCGACCGTCGCCTCGATCTTCATCATCTTCTACTTCCGCCAGGCCACCAAGGCCTTCCCGCGGGAGCTGCGCGATGCCGCCAAGATCGACGGGCTCAAGGAATGGCAGATCTTCCTCTATGTCTATCTGCCGGTGATGCGCTCCACCTATGCGGCGGCCACCATCATCGTGTTCATGGCCAACTGGAACAACTACCTGTGGCCGCTGGTCGTGCTGCAGACGGCCGAGAACAAGACGATCACGCTGATCCTGTCGGGGCTGACGGCGGCCTATACGCCTGACTATGGCATGATCCTGTTCGGCACGGTGCTGGCCACCCTCCCCACCCTTTTCATCTTCTTCCTGCTCCAGCGCCGCTTCGTTGAAGGCATGCTGGGCGCGGTCAAATAAGGTTCAGAACCATGAGCAGTCTCAAGCTTACGGACGTTCACAAGACCTACGGGAAACTCGAAGTCATCAAGGGCGTGAACCTCGAAATCCAGTCCAAGGAATTCGTGGTCTTCGTTGGTCCCTCCGGCTGTGGCAAGTCGACCCTGCTGCGCATGATTGCCGGGCTCGAACACATCACTTCCGGCGATCTCGAGATCGGCGGCGTGCGCATGAACGATGTCGATCCCTCCAAGCGCGGCATCGCCATGGTGTTCCAGTCCTATGCGCTCTACCCGCATATGACGGTGCGCGAGAACATGGGCTTTGCCCTGCGCTTTGCCGGTGTCGCCAAGGACCAGATCGCCAAGCAGGTCAACGAGGCTGCCCGCATCCTGGCGCTTGAGCCGCTGCTCGATCGCCTGCCCAAGCAGCTTTCGGGCGGTCAGCGCCAGCGCGTCGCCATCGGCCGCGCCATCGTGCGCAATCCGGAAGTGTTCCTGTTCGACGAACCGCTGTCGAACCTGGACGCCGAACTGCGCGTGCACATGCGCATCGAGATCGCGCGCCTGCACAAGGAGCTGCAGACCACCATCATCTATGTGACCCACGACCAGGTGGAGGCCATGACGCTCGCCGATACCATCGTGGTGCTGCGTGATGGCATCATCGAGCAGGTCGGCAAGCCGCTCGACCTCTATGACAATCCGGCAAACCTGTTCGTCGCCGGCTTCATCGGCTCGCCAAAGATGAACTTCATGGCCGGCGTGGTGACAGCGTCCGGCCATGGCGCAGTGACGGTAGAGCTGACCAACCAGGGCAAGGCGCAGGTCATCCTGCCGCTGAGCGGCCCTGCCCCGGCCGTTGGCGCCGAGGTGACCGTGGGTGTTCGTCCCGAGCATTTCCAGCCTGCCGGCAGCGGCGGTTCGGAGATCACCGTGGGCATCGACGTGGCCGAGCACCTGGGCTCGACCAGCTATATCTATGCCAATACCAAGAGCGGCGAGCAGATCATCATCGAGCGCGAAGAGTCCCGCCACGAGCTGGGCACGGACACCATCACCGTGGCCATCGATCCGGCCAGGACCTTCCTGTTCTCCGCCAAGGGCGAGCGCCTGCGCTAGGCCCCTCCTGCATTCGACGGTTCGGCTCGGCCACTGGCCGCCGGGCCGCCCGGTTTCACCCCCACTGCCGTTCGCCCTGGTTTTCGGCGCGGCCAATCGATAGGACACAAAAATGACTTCCAAAATCCGCTGGGGCATCATCGGGCCCGGCAGCATTGCCAAGGCCTTCTTCGGTGGCGTCAACGGCAGCCAGCATGGCGTCATAGCCGCCATCGCCACGCGCGATCCGAGCAAGCCGAACCTGGCCACTGATTTCCCCGGCATCCGCGTCGTGCATGGCTATGACGCCCTGCTGGCCGATCCCGAAATCGATGCCGTCTATATCGCCGTGCCGCATACCGGCCACGCCGAATGGGCGATCAAGGCCGCCCAGGCGGGCAAACACGCGCTGGTCGAAAAGCCCTTTGCGCTCTCTGCGCATGAAATCAGCGCCGTGCTGCATGCCCACCGCAAGGCTGGCACCTTCGCGGGCGAGGCCTTCATGTATCGCCTGCATCCGCAGACCGCCAAGCTGCTCGAGCTGATCAAGTCCGGCGTCATCGGCGAAGTCCGCATGATCCAGTCCAGCTTCGGCTTCTCGATGGGCAAGTTCCAGCCCGGCCATCGCCTGTTCGCCTCCGACCTCGCTGGCGGCGGCATTCTCGACGTCGGCGGCTATCCGGTCTCGATGTCGCGCTTGATCGCCGGCGCGGCCCTCGGCAAGCCCTTCGCCGATCCGGTCAAGGTCGCCGGCACTGCCAAGCTCAATGCCGAAGGCACTGACGACTGGGCCGCTGCCGTGCTGACCTTCGAGAATGGCATTGTCGCCCAGGTGTCCTGCGCCGTGATGGCGAACCTCGACAACGTACTGCGCATCCATGGCTCGGACGGTCGCATCGAAGTGCCGGACTTCTGGTTCGCCGGTGGCGACCGCACCCAGGGCCTGGGCAAGATCGACATCATCAAGAACGGCAAGACCGAAACGATCAGCGTGGGCGAAGAGCGCCACGTCTATTCCTTCGAGGCCGATGCTGCCGCCGAAGCGATCCTCGCCGGTCGCCAGGAGCTCTCCGCCCCCGGCATGAGCTGGGACGACAGCCTGGGCAATGCCCGCGTGCTGGACAAGTGGCGCAAGGACGCAGGTATCGAATACTCCGTCGAGACCCCGGCCAAGCGCGTCAACACGCTGGACAACCGCAAGCTGGGCCCCAACACCGGCGTCATCCCCAAGCGCTCCATTCCGGGTCTTTCCAAGCAGGCCTCGGCCGTGGCCTTGGGCTTTGAGGATTTCCAGACCTTCGCTTCGGGCTCGATCCTGCTCGATGCATTCTGGGAAAATGGCGGCAATATCTTTGATACCGCCTTCATCTATGGCGGCGGCTATACCGAAAAGCTGTTCGGCCAGTGGCATGCCAGCCGCGGCACGCGCGAGCAGGCTGTGCTGATCGGCAAGGGCGCCCATAGCCCGCTGGTCTATCCCGATGTCATCGCCAAGCAGCTCACCCAGTCGCTCGATCGCCTGCAGACTGACTATGTCGACGTCTATTTCATGCACCGCGACAACACCGATGTTCCGGTGGGCGAATTCGTCGATGCCATGGATGCCGAGGTCAAGAAGGGCCGCATCCGCGGGCCGTTCGGTGGCAGCAACTGGACCAAGGAGCGCTTCGACGAGGCCGTGGCCTATGCCGAACGCACCGGCAAGACCAAGCCACAGGCCCTCTCCAACAACTTCGCCCTCAGCGAAATGCTGGTGCCGATCTGGGATGGCTGCGTCACCGCCTCCACCGACGATTGGAAGGCCTGGCTCAAAGCCCGTCAGGTCACCAATTTCTCGTGGTCCAGCCAGGGCCGCGGCTTCTTCACCGACCGCGCCGGTCGCGACAAGCTCGATAACGAAGAGCTGGTCCGCTGCTGGTACAATGACAAGAACTTCGCCCGTCGCGATCGCGCGATCGAGCTGGCCAAGCAGCTCGGCCAGAACCCGATCCACATCGCCCTGGCCTTCGTGCTGGAACAGGATTTCCCCTCCATCCCGCTCATCGGGCCGCGCACCCTGGGCGAACTCGACGACAGCCTCAAGACCTTCGACTTCAAGCTGACGCCCGAGCAGGTCGCCTGGCTCGACCGCGGCTAGAGGTTGATGGAGTGTTGAAATGAAGAGGGCCCCGGTGGGGCCCTCTTTTTGTTGGAGGCATGAGGATGTCGACTGAGGGCCGTGGCAGGCTCTTCTCCCGCGCGTCGCCGCATTGGTGCGAACAGAATTTCCGCAGTGTTCACCGAAAGACGCACAGTTACACCAAGGTGCGTGCTTGTTTGCCTGGCCTGCCTGCCTTATGTTCATCGTCGCGGGACGATAAAGCCCGCAATGTTCTCAGGGCGGGGTGCAATTCCCCACCGGCGGTAAAGGCGGCAACGCCAAGCCCGCGAGCGCCTTTGGATTTCGGTCCGAGGGGTCAGCAGATCCGGTGTGATTCCGGAGCCGACGGTATAGTCCGGATGAAAGAGAACGGGACCAACGCTGGCGCGCCGGCGTCTGCACCGCTTTGCGGGCGCAGATGCGGGCCGTGGCGAGCCTTCCCGTAACCCTGAGGAAACTGGTTACGGAAAGGATTATTCATGAACCACGTTTCCTCCCCATCGACCAACGGCGCCGCAACGGGCGCCCTGTTCATGGTCATCGCGAGCCTGGCCTTCGCCGGCTCCAACCTGCTGCAATCGGCCCTGCCCACCCCCGTCGAATATGGCGGCTATGGCATGAGCTCGACCGGCATGGCCTTCTGGCAATATCTGATTGCCTCGATCCTGGCCCTGCCCCTGATCTTCCGCATCGGTATCGACAAGTTGCGCACCACGCGGCCGCTGCTGCATGAAATCCGCGCCTTCGTCTCGGCGCTGGGTGTGCATGTGTTCGTGTATGGCTTCGCCACCGGCGTGCCGATCTGGCAGATGGTGACGCTGCTGGCCACCGGCCCGCTCTTCATCGTGCTGGCCTCGACGCTCTTCCTGGGTGAGCGCGCCTCCAGCGCCCGCATCCTGGCGTCCCTGGTCGGTTTCTTCGGCGCCATCCTGATCTCCGGGGTGGGCGAAGAGGGTCTCACCTGGTCGACACTGATCCCGATCCTGGCCGCCGCGCTCTGGGCCACCACCGACGTGCTGACCAAATACCTCTCCCGCACGGAATCGCCTGAGACGCTGACCATCTCGCTGCTGGTGCTGGTGACGCCCAATCACCTGCTGATCCTGCTGGCGGTGAATGCGCTGAGCTGGCTGGCACCGACCGTGCTGCCAGCTGGCCTCGCCAATGGCTTCCCCTTCGCCCTGCCCTCGGGCGATGCGCTCTGGCTGCTGCTCCTGCTGGGCGCGCTCACCGGCGCGGCACAATATCTGCTGAGCTTTGCCTATAAGGTCGCCGACGCCACCTATCTGCAGCCTTTCGGCGATCTCAAGGTGCCGCTGAGTGGCCTCTTGGGCTGGATGATCCTGGGCCAGGTGCCCTCGGTCTGGTTCTGGCCCGGCGCGTTGATGATCCTGGCCGCGTCCAGCTTCATCCTCTGGGTCGAAGGCCACAACAGCCGCCAGCCGAGCCTGGCCTGACGCAAACGCCGGCCCTGCCCATGGCCGGGGTCGGCGTTCCCACTGCTAGAGACTGACCCAAGCCTGATCCTGATGGCTCCTGGCCATGGCATGTACCGCCCGCTCGATGTTGAGGCCGGCGGCAAAATCGATCACGCGGGCCGGCTCGCCCGCAATAGCCCGCAAGAGCTCGTGGCATTCGATCAACTTGAGATCATTGAAGCCCAGCCCATGGCCGGGTGCGGGTATGAAGCGGTCATAGGGCGCATGCTGCGGTCCGGCCAGAATGGTGCGAAAACCCTGTGTCCCAGGGTCGCCATCGGCCAGATAGAGCTGCAGCTCGTTCATGCGCTCCTGATCATAGGCGATCGTGCCCTTGCTGCCGAAGATCTGCAGCGCGATGCGCCCCTTGCGGCCCCAGGCCGAGCGATTGAGCGCCATCACCCCACTGATCCCCTCGCCGATTTCAAACAGGACGCTGGCGATGTCGAAGGTCTCGACCGTCCGACGGTTACCATCCTGAGTCGGACGAGCAGCGTAGGGCTTTGAAAGATTGGCAAAAACCCGGCTTACCGGACCGAAGAGCTGCAGCAGAAGGCTCAGCGGATGCACGCCGAAATCGTCGAGCGCGCCATAGCCGGAGCTGGCCTCGCTTTTCCAGTAGAACAGCGCTTCGGGGTCAGCCATGAAGTCCTCGTCCATCTCCAGACGGACGTGGTTGACGGTGCCGATGGTGCCGGCATCGAGGATTTCCCCGATCTGCCGTATCAGCGGGTTCTGAATGTAGTTGTAGCCCAGTATGGCCGTGCGTCCGCTGGCGCGGGCGGCCGCATACATGGCTTGGGCATCGCCAAGGGTCACCGCCATGGGCTTTTCGCACCACACATGCTTGCCAGCCTGGAGAGCCGCAATGGCCATTTCGGCGTGGAAGGCATTGGGCGTGGTCACCGAGACCACCTCGACCTCCGGATCAGCGATCAGCGCGCGCCAGTCGCCCGTGGCGCGCTCAAAGCCGAACTCGTCGGCGCGCCGGCGAGCAAAGTCGGCGTGGTTCTCAGCCAGGTGTACCAGGCGCGGTCGCGGGCCGTCGCCGAACACGGCCTTGACGCCATTCCAGGCCAGCGCGTGGCACTTGCCCATATAGCCGGTGCCGATCAGGCCCACGCCGATTGTTGCTGTCATCGCATCCTCCCATGCTGGGGGACAAATTAGTCCATTTGTTCCAATCCCGGAATTGGCTTTGTGTTGGCACTTGATTGGCTGGCACTATTGGGGATTATGGGGCCGACACCGCGCCAGCAGCGAGCCATGCAATGACCGATGCCGCCGAAAAAGCCGAACCGCCGCAGGACTTTGATTCCCTGCGCCTGGCCATCCTCGAACGGCGGAGCGAATTGCCAAAACGGCTGACGCAGGTCGCCGCCTATGCGCTCGACCATCCCGACGAGATTGCCTTTGGCACTGCGGCCAGCATTGCCGCCTCTGCCAATGTGCAGCCCTCGACGCTGGTGCGCTTCGCCCAGCATTTCGGCTTCGATGGCTTTTCCGGGCTGCAGCTGCTGTTTCGGGCCCGATTGCGGGAGCGCACGTCTTCCTATGAGGAGCGGCTGCGCACACTGGAGCAGAACGGCCCTGCCCTGGCCGAGAGCACGACGATCTTCAACGGCTTCGTGGCCGCTGCCCACCGCTCCATCGATGCCGTCGCTGCCGCGGTGGACCCCGCAGCCTTTGAGCGCGCGGTGACCATACTGGCCGAGGCAGAAACCATCTATCTCATCGCCAAGCGGCGCTCCTATCCCATCACCAGCTACATGGCCTATGCGTTCGGCAAGCTGAAGGTTCGCTCGCAACTGGTGGGCACCTCGGCAGGCATCGACGATGACCTGCTAGCCATGGCCACGCCGCGCGATGCTGCCTTTGCCATCAGCTTCTCGCCCTATGCCTCGGAAAGCGCCGCCCAGGCCCGCTCCATGGCGGGACGCGGCATACCGGTCGTGTCGCTTACCGATTCGGCGTTCTCCCCGCTCAGCGAGTGCTCGCGTGAGTGGTTCGAGGTGGTGGAGGCCGATCATGCCGGCTTCCGTTCCCTGTCGGCGAGTATGGCCTTTGCCATGGCGTTGACGGTCAGCATAGCGGAGAAGCGGCGCCGCGGCTGACGTTTCGCGTTTGGAATGTACATTCCATATTGACGGATATTCGAAACCGATGTTTCATGCCGGCCAACCAGCCTGCTGGACAATTCAACATCGGCCAACGGCCATTTGGGGAGGACGGCGCCAGCGCCTGCCCGCCCCGAAAAAGGAATACACATGCTCGACGTGATCACGATCGGCCGCGCCTCGGTCGACCTCTATGGCCAGCAGATCGGCACAAGGTTGGAAGACATCGGCAGCTTCGCCAAGTCGGTGGGCGGTTGCCCGGCCAATATCGCTGTGGGCACGGCGCGGCTGGGGCTGAAGTCCGCGCTGATAACCCGCGTGGGCAATGAGCAGATGGGCCGCTTCATCACCGAGCAATTGGCCCGCGAAGGCGTCGAGACGGCCGGCATCACCACCGATCCCGAGCGCCTGACGGCGCTGGTGCTGCTCTCGGTCGAGGCCGAGGGCGTCTCGCCGATGATCTTTTATCGCAGCGACTGCGCCGATATGGCCCTGTGCGAAGACGACATCGACGAGGCCCTGATTGCCTCGGCCAAGTCCATCGTCGTCACCGGCACGCATTTCTCGCGCGCCAATAGCGAAGCGGCGCAGAAGAAGGCCATCCGCATTGCCAAGGTCAATGGCGCCAAGGTGGCCTTTGACATCGACTATCGCCCCAATCTCTGGGGTCTGGCGGGCCATGAAGCCGGCTTCTCGCGCTATGTCGCTTCCGACGTCGTCTCGCAGAAGTACAAGTCCATCCTGCCCGACTGCGACCTGATCGTGGGCACCGAGGAAGAGGTGCTGATCGCCTCCGGCGAGGCCGATCTGCTGGCGGCGCTCAAGACCATCCGCTCGCTTTCCAACGCCACCATCGTGCTCAAGCGCGGTCCCATGGGCTGCATCGTCTATGACGGCGCCATTCCCGATGATCTCGAAAAGGGCATTGTCGGCAAGGGCTTCCCCATCGAGGTGTTCAACGTGCTGGGCGCGGGCGATGCCTTCATGAGCGGCTGGCTGCGTGGCTGGCTGCGCGGCGAATCCCACGCCACCAGCGCCACCTGGGCCAATGCCTGCGGCGCCTTCGCCGTCTCGCGCCTGCTCTGCTCGCCCGAATATCCAAGCTGGACCGAGCTCAGCCATTTCCTCAGCAAGGGCAGCAGCGAGCGGGCCCTGCGCAAGGATGCCGAACTCAACCATCTGCACTGGGCCACCAATCGCCGCCGCCAGATCCCCAGCCTGATGGCGCTGGCGATCGATCACCGCAGCCAGCTCGAAGACATGGCTGGCGGCGATGCCAAGGTGCTGGCTCGCATTCCGGCGTTCAAGGCGCTGGCGGTGCAGGCCGCCCTGCGCATTGCCGATGGCCGCCCCGGCTTTGGCATGCTGCTTGATGACAAATATGGCCGCGACGCGCTGTTCGCTGCAGGCTCCCTGCCCGATTTCTGGATCGGCAAGCCGATCGAGTTGCCCGGCTCGCGCCCACTCAAGTTCGAGTTCAGCCAGGACCTCGGCTCGCGCCTGGTCGACTGGCCGGTGGATCACTGCATCAAGGTGCTGTGCTTCTACCACCCCGACGACGATGCCGCGCTCAAGCAGCAGCAGATCGAGACGCTGCGCACCGCCTATGAGGCTGCCCGCAGAATAGGCCGCGACCTGCTGATCGAGATCATCGCCGGCAAGCATGGCGTGCTGGGCGAGGACACCATCGCCCGCGCCATGACCGAAATCTATGACGCCGGTCTCAAGCCGGACTGGTGGAAGCTCGAACCGCAGACCAGCGCGGCCGCCTGGGCGGCCATCGACACTGTGATCGAAACGCGCGACCCCTGGTGCCGTGGGGTGGTGTTGCTCGGGCTCGACGCCAGTCATGAAGCACTCGAAGCCGGCTTCACCCTGGCTCGCGGTTCGCGCAGCGTGCGTGGCTTTGCCGTCGGTCGCACCATTTTCGCCGATGCGGCGCGCCAGTGGCTCGCCGGCAACTTGAGCGATGACGCAGCGGTGGACGACATGGCGCAGCGCTTCGGCGCGCTGGTCGCGGTCTGGGAACGGCTGGGCCAAAGCGCCGCGTAATACGCCGCGCACAAGCATGCTAGAATGACACGAAGGCGCCCGACGCGCCCACGACGAGGATCAAGGCGATGAGCCCCAAGACAGTTCGACTAACGATGGCCCAGGCCGTGGCCCGGTTCCTGACCATGCAGAAGACCGAGATCGACGGCGAGATCATGCCGATCTTTGGCGGCATCTTCGCCATTTTCGGGCATGGCAATGTCGCCGGCATCGGCGAGGCGCTGCATGGCATCAAGGACACGCTGCCCACCTATCGCGCCCAGAACGAGCAGGGCATGGCCAATGCGGCCGTGGCCTATGCCAAGGCGAGCTTCCGCCAGCGCTTCATGGCTTGCACCACCTCGATCGGCCCCGGCGCGCTCAACATGGTCACGGCCGCCGCGCTGGCCCATGTGAACCGCCTGCCCGTGCTGCTGCTGCCCGGCGATGTCTTTGCCAACCGCCTGCCCGATCCGGTGCTCCAGCAGGTGGAAGACTGGGGCGATGGCAGCGTCACCGCTAACGACTGCTTCAAGCCGGTCAGCCGCTATTTTGACCGCATTACACGCCCCGAGCAGATCATCCCGGCCCTGCGCCGCGCCATGCAGGTCCTGACCGATCCGGCCGAATGCGGCCCGGTGACCCTGAGCCTCTGCCAGGATGTGCAGGCCGAGGCCTATGACTATCCCGAGAGTTTCTTTGCCGAGACCGTCTGGCGCGTGCGCCGGCCGATGCCCGATGCCGACGAATTCGCTGCCGCTGCAACGGCGCTGCTGCATGCCAAAAAGCCCGTGATCATCGCCGGCGGCGGCGTGCTCTATTCGCAGGCCAGCACGGCGCTGCGCAATTTTGCCGAGCGCTATGGCGTGCCGGTGCTCGAGACCCAGGCCGGCAAGTCCAGCCTGCCGAATGATCATGCGCTCAACATGGGTTCGGTCGGCGTTACCGGCACCTCCGCCTCCAATAGCCTGGCCGAAGAGGCCGATGTGGTGCTGGCGGTCGGCACGCGCCTGCAGGATTTCACCACCGGTTCCTGGGCGCTGTTCAAGAACGATGACCTCAAGATCATTGGCCTCAATGTCCAGCCCTTCGACGCGCACAAGCACCGCGCCCTGCCCCTGGTGGCCGATGCCAAGGCCGGGCTCGATGCCCTCAATCAGGCCCTGACCGGCTGGCAGGTGGAGAGCGCCTGGACCAGCCAGGCCAAGGCCGGCAAGGAGACCTGGCTGGAAGCCGCCGACAAGGCCACGGCCACCACCAATGCCGAGCTGCCCTCGGACGCCCAGGTGATCGGCGCCGTGCAGCGCGCGCGCGAAAACGCCGTGCTGGTCTGCGCCGCTGGCGGCCTGCCGGGCGAATTGCACAAGCTGTGGAAGGCCAATGGCCCGGGCAGCTACCACATGGAATATGGCTTCTCGACCATGGGCTACGAAATCGCCGGTGGCCTCGGCGTCAAGCTGGCGCGGCCGCAGGACGATGTCGTGGTCATGGTCGGCGACGGCAGCTACATGATGATGAACTCCGAGATCGCCAGCTCGGTCATGCTGGGCGCCAAGCTCACCATCGTGCTGCTCGACAATGCTGGCTATGGCTGCATCAACCGGCTTCAGATGGCCACCGGCGGCGCCAACTTCAACAATCTGTTGAAGGACACGCACCATGTCACGCTGCCGGGAATCGATTTTGCCGCGCATGCCGCCGCCATGGGCGCCCTCACCCGCAAGGTGAGTTCCATCGCCGAGCTGGAAACGGCGCTGCAGGAAACCGAGGCCAATGACCGCACCACGGTCATCGTGATCGATACCGATCCGTTGATCACCACCGATGCCGGCGGGCACTGGTGGGATGTCGCCGTGCCCGAGGTCAGCGACCGCCCGCAGGTCAATGCGGCCCGTGAAGCCTATGTGCAGGCCCTCAAGGCACAGCGCGCCGGCTAGTCACAGCCATTCCAAAATTCAGTGTCATTCCAGTCCCTGGCTGGAGTGACACGACATATTGACGAAGCCCCATGGGCTAGCATTCGGAGCATAAAGTGAAAGCAAAACTCGGCATGTCGCCCATCGCCTGGTGGAACGACGATCTGGTGGAACTGAGCGACGACGTCTCGCTGGAAGAATGCCTGCGCCAGTCGCGTTCGGCAGGCTTCACCGGCATGGAAAAGGGCCGCCGCTTCCCCGACGATCCCGATGTCATGCTGCCCATCCTGAGGGCTGCCGACGTGACGCTGTGCGGCGGCTGGTTCTCTGGCACGCTGGTCGATGAAGATCTCGCAGCCAACAAGGACCGCATCGCCCCGATGATCGCGCTGTTCAAGGCGGTGGACGCCCCCTGCATCGTCTATGGCGAAGTGGGCCGCTCCATCCAGGGCAAGCGCGAGATCCCGCTGGCGCAGAAGGCCAAGCTCTCCGATGACGAGATGAAGGCCTATGCCCGCAAGGTCACCGAATTCGGTGAATGGTGTGCCGAGCAGGGCATGCCCCTGGCCTATCACCACCACATGGCCGCCGTGGTCGAGACCGAGCCCGAGCTCGATGCCTTCATGAAGCACTCTGGCGCCGGCATTCCGCTGCTGCTCGATGCCGGTCACCTGGCCTTTGCTGGCGGCGACGTGCTGCGCGCTATCGACAATCACCACGCCCGCATCAGCCATGTGCACGTCAAGGACGTCCGCATGGATGTCATCAACAAGCTCGACCGCACCAAGCAGTCGTTCCTCGATGCCGTGGCGCTGGGCGCCTTCACCGTGCCGGGCGATGGCTCGCTCGATTTCGGCGCCATCGTGCAGAAGTTCGCCGACTATGGCTATGAGGGCTGGTTCGTCGTCGAGGCGGAGCAGGATCCCAAGGCCAACCCGCCGCTCAAGATGGCTCAGGTCGGCCACAAGGAACTGATGCGGGTGATGACCGCGGCCGGCTACACCGTCGAGACGCAGGGCTTCCCCAAGGGGTGAGTTTTGCCCCTGCCCTGTGCTAGAGCTAGCCAGACGCAATCGAAACGTGAAGGCAGAGCGGCGTGAAGGCAAATGAGGTAAGCTGGTTTCGTCCGCTGTGGCGACGCCTGTCAGTGGCGGTGTTCCTGACGATCTGGCTGGCATGGGAGCTGTTCTGGACCAAGGACCAGTTCTGGGCCTTCCTGGTCGGGGCCGCCCTGCTCTATGCGCTCTACAACTTCTTCTACGCGTTCCCCAAGGAGGACCCCACCAATGGCGACCAACCCCAACCTCCGCGTCCGCCCGAAGGGAACGACGGGCCAGGTGCATGATGTCACGCCGGCCAATGCCGGCTGGCAATATGTCGGCTTCGCGCTGCACAAACTGAACGACGGCGAGGTGGCTGGCGGTCAGGCCGGTGCCAATGAGCTGTGCCTGGTGCTGGTGAGCGGCAAGGCCCGCATCTCGGTGGACGGCGTCGATCTGGGCGTGATCGGCGAGCGCATGTCGCCGTTTGATGGCGCGCCCTGGGCCGTCTATGTGCCGCTGGGCAGCGAGTGGGTGGCCGATGCCACCACGGCGGTCGAACTGGCTGTCTGTGCCGCCCCCGGCGGCGGCAATTACACCGCGCAGGTGATCCCACCGGGCCGGCACCCGCGCATCACCCGTGGCAAGGGCGCTAATGTGCGCCATGTCTACAACATCATGCCCGAGGACGATGGCGCGGCCCATTCGCTGCTCGTCGTCGAGGTCATCACCCCGCAGGGCAATACCTCGTCCTATCCGCCGCACAAGCACGACCAGGATAACCTGCCGCATGAAAGCCAGCTGGAAGAGACCTATTTCCACCGGCTCAACCCGCCGCAGGGCTTTGCCATGCAGCGCGTCTATACCGATGACCGGAGCCTGGATGAAGCACTGGTGATCGAGGACGGCGATGTGACGCTGGTGCCCAAGGGCTATCACCCGGTGGCTACCACGGCGGGCTATGACCTCTATTATCTCAACGTCATGGCCGGGCCCAAGCGGGTGTGGAAGTTCCACAATGCGCCAGAGCATGAGTGGCTGCTGAAATAGTCCAAATGAAAAGGCCGCCCACCGGGCGGCCTTCGTGTTTCCGGCGTCAGAGGCAGGGCCTCAGCGGCCCTGGAACACGCTCTTGTCGGCCATGACGCCGGTGATCTCGCTCACCTTGACGGCGCGGCCTTCCTGGATCGACTTCAGCGCCGCATCGGCCAGTGCCAGGGCGATCAGGCCGTCGATGCCGCTGGGCGAAGCCGGAGACTTCGATTCCACCGCGTCGATAAAGGCGGTGATCTCGAGGGCGTAAGCCTCGGTGTAGCGGGTCATGAAGAAGTCATGCAGCGGCGGACGGGTGTAGCCCTTGGCATTGGCGACTTCGATGGAGACCGGGCGCTGGTTCTCGGCAGCAACGGCGCCCTTGGAGCCGTGCACCTCGATGCGCTGGTCATAGCCATAGGTGGCGCGGCGCGAGTTGGAGATGGTGGCATGCTTGCCCGAGGCCGTCGCCAGCATCACCGACACGCTGTCGTGGTCGCCGGCTTCGCCGATGGCCTTGTCGACCAGCACGGAGGCCTGGGCCGAGACGGTCTCGATCTCCTCACCGAGCAGGAAGCGGGCCATGTCGAAGTCATGGATGGTCATGTCGCGCAGGATGCCGCCCGAGCGCTTGATATAGTCCACCGGCGGCGCGCCGGGGTCGCGGGAGATGATGGTGACCATCTCGACGTCGCCGATCTCGCCCTTGGCGATCACATCGCGCACGGCCATGAAATGGGGGTCGAAGCGGCGGTTGAAGCCGACCATCAGCGTGCCGCCCTCGGCATCGACGACCTTGAGGCAGGCCTTGACGCGCTCGACACTGAGGTCGATCGGCTTCTCGCAGAAGATGGCCTTGCCGGCCTTGCTGAACTGCTCGATCAGGTCGGCATGGGTATCGGTGGGGGTGCAGATCACCACCGCATCAATGTCCTTGGCCGCCAGGATGTCGGCGATGGAGCGCACTTCGCAGCCATACTGGGTGGCGAGATCGGTGGCCGCCTTTTCGAAGGCGTCGGCCACAGCCACGAGCTTGGCCTTGGGATTGGACGACACGGCCTTGGCATGCACCTTGCCAATGCGGCCAGCGCCGAGCAGGCCGAAACGAACGGTCATTTGGTAGTCTCCGGTATGCGCGCGAACAGCGCGGGTCAGTTCACTCAGGCCAGGCCGCAGCGGGCAACAGCATCGAACTGGCCGCGCGGCGAGATAGCGTCGAAACCACGGCTTGCGCCCGGTCTCGGCCCGGGCAATTGACACGATGGTTCTGTTCCGAAGTCAATACGGAATGATCATTCCAAATGCCGCACCCACCATTCGTTGCAGGGCGGCGACAGGCAATCAGGCCTCGCGGGCCCGCTCCAGGATGCGCTTGCACTCAAGCAGTTCGCGCAAGACGTCTGACAGCTTGTCGCGCGACTCCCGGTCCAGCGCGGGGCTGCTGAGCATTACGGCCTCTTCGAGCTCGGCTTCATCACCGGCAGCCTCGGCCTGTTCGATCAGCGGCAGGATGTCTTCGAGCGGCTTGCCCTCGCCCACCGCGATCACATAGCGGCTGCCCTGATCCTTGAGGATGCGCTGCACACCCTTGATGGTAAAACCCTGGTCATAGAGCAGATGGCGGATACCGCGCAGCAGCAGCAAATCGTCAGGACGGTAATAGCGCCGCCCGCCGCCGCGCTTGAGCGGCTTGATGGTGTTGAATCGGGTCTCCCAGAAGCGCAGGACATGCTGTGGCAGGTCCAGCTCTTCGGCCGCTTCAGAGATTGTCCGGAAGGCGTCTGGCGACTTGTCCACGAAGGCTGAGACTCGCTGGATGGCTTATTTCCCAGCACCAACCATAGATTTGTTGATCTTGGACTTCAACACGTTGGACGGTTTGAACACAAGAACCTGCCGGGGCAGGATGGGCACTTCCTCACCCGTCTTGGGGTTGCGACCGATGCGCTCGTTCTTGGAGCGGACCTGGAAGGAACCAAACGAGGAAAGTTTGACGTTCGAGCCCGAAATCAGCGCGTCGCCGATCAGTTCGAGCACACGTTCAACCAGTTCGGCCGACTCTGTTCGAGACAGGCCGACCGAGCCATAGACAGCTTCTGCGAGATCAGCGCGTGTTACCGTTTTCTGCGTCATTCAAAACCCCGTATCGCCCGAATGGTTGTTTCCCGGTATCCGATACCCCGATCGCGCCATGTCGCCATGACCCTGATCAAGCCTGGGCGGCCAGGTATCAAACCGCAGGATTATGTCCGTTCAGTCGGCGTAGTTCGACCCGCATATGTCTATTTGTGAGGCCGATCCAACACCGCATCCTCCACCCAAGGAAGACACTAACGCCTTGAAACGGCTCAGGTCAATCACACCTACGAGAGCTTACCAGCGAATAAGTGAGGCGCCCCAGGTGAAGCCGCCGCCCATCGCCTCGAGCATGACGAGGTCGCCCTTTTTGATGCGCCCGTCGGCCACGGCAGCGCTCAGGGCCAGGGGCACGGAGGCGGCGGAGGTGTTGGCGTGGATATCCACGGTCATGATCACCTTCTCGGGCGGCAGGCCAAGCTTGGCCCCTGCCCCCTCGATGATGCGCTTGTTGGCCTGGTGCGGCACGAACCAGTCCAGGTCCTCGACGGTGTAGCCCGCCTCCTCCAGCGCGGCATAGACCACGTCGGTGATCTTGCCGACGGCATGGCGGAACACTTCGGGACCCTGCATGTGCACATGGCCAGTGGTGCCGGTGGTCGATGGACCGCCATCGACATAGAGCTTTTCCCAATGGTGGCCATCGGAGCGCAGCGCCGAAGCGAGAATGCCCTGTTCGGGGGCGTCGTCATCGAGTTCGATCTTTTCGAGCACGACGGCGCCGGCGCCGTCGCCAAACAGAACGCAGGTGGTGCGGTCGTTCCAGTCGAGCAGGCGCGAGAATGTTTCCGCCCCAATGACAAGCGCGCGGGTGGCAAGACCGTTCTTGATATAGCTGTCAGCGGTGGCAACGGCATAGACGAAGCCCGAGCATACCGCCTGCAGGTCAAAGGCCATGCCGTGGTGCATGCCCAGCTTCATCTGCACCAGCGTCGCGGCAGCGGGAAAGGTGTAGTCCGGCGTGGTCGTGGCGACCACGATCAGGTCGATGTCGTCGGGGGTCACGCCGGCGGCCGTCATGGCGCGTTTGGCGGCCTCGACGGCCAGATCAGAGGTGAACTGACCCTCGGCCGCAATATGGCGCTCCTTGATGCCGACCCTTTGCTGGATCCACTCATCGGAAGTATCGACCATGGTGGCCAGTTCAGCGTTGGTAAGCACCCGTTCAGGCAGGTAGCCGCCGACACCGCGGATAATGGTACGCGTCTTGGTCACGCCGGTTTCGCCTCGGGTTCTGAGTCAGGGGCGGCTGGTACCGCCTTGATGGGAAAGCGCTTCATGGTTTCGCCGATCTTGTCGATCAGGCGGCTGCGCGCCATTTCATAGGCCAGGCTCAGCGCGCTCTTGTAGCCCACTTCATCGGTGCCGCCATGCGATTTGATGACGATGCCGTTGAGCCCCATGAACACGCCGCCATTGACCGTGCGCGGATCCATGCGGCGGCGCAGGGCATTGAGGGCCGAGGTTGCAAAGAGCGCACCGATGCGGCTCATCAGGCTCGACTTGAGCGCGCTCCGCAAATAGGAGCCGACCTGGCGCGCGGTGCCTTCGGCGGTCTTGAGTGCAATATTGCCGACAAAGCCCTCGGTCACCACTACATCGACGGTGCCCTTGCCAATGTCGTCGCCTTCGACAAAGCCATGATAGGTAAAGCCCGAGCCGCTGGCCTCGGTCAGGATGCGCCCCGCTTCCTTGATCGATTCCAGGCCCTTGACCTCTTCGGTGCCCACATTGAGCAGGCCAACGGACGGCGACTGGTCATCGAACAGGCAACGCGCCAGCGCGGAACCGAGAATAGCGTAGTCGACGAGCTGCTGGGCGTCGGCGCCAATGGTCGCGCCCATGTCCAGCACGACGATGTCCGAACGCAGGGTCGGCCAGAGCGCGGCAATGCCCGGACGGGAAATGCCTTCCATCGGACGCAGGCAGAAGGTGGCCATGGCCATCAGCGCGCCGGTATTGCCGCCGGAAACGGCCACGTCCGCCTCGCCGTCCTTGACGGCCTGGATCGCCATCCACATCGAGGAGGTTCCACGTCCCTTGCGCAGGGCCTGGCTGGGCTTTTCGTCCATCGCGATGACCACGTCACAGTGGCGCACGCTGGAGGCAGCCTTGAGGGCCGGGAATTCCTCGAGCAGGGGCGCGATGGCGTCCTGGCGCCCGTGGAAGATGAACCGTGTGTTCTTGCGCTCCTTGAGCTGCAAGTAGGCGCCATGGATGACAGCGCGCGGCGCATTGTCGCCGCCCATGGCATCCACTGAAAGTGTTATTGTATCGGTCATTTCCGCCCGTTTTCGGCCTGCTCGGCAGGCATGCGAACATATCTCATCGGCGAGTCGGTGCAAGCCCTGCACCCCAAACTAGGGGTCAGAGTCGCTGTTCTTCTTGAGTTTGTTGAGCGCGGCGAAGGGACCGGACTCGGCGGGGCCGAGATCAATGCCCAACGTTTCCAGGCTCTCGCCCGGCCGGCGGGGATAGGGATCGAGTGCCAGGGACAGTGTCTCGATCAGCAGCGCACTGAGATCGACCTCGGGGCCATCGATATGGTCGGGGAAATCGTCGTCTTCCAGATCCACGAAGACCTCAGAGCCCGGCGTAGGCGCATGGCCGGTTGGCTCCGGCAGGAAAATGCGGTCAACCGGCTCGTCGATATCCTGGAAAACCGGCTCGAATGATACCACTGAGGGTTGTTCGATCCGGGCATCCAGGCGCCCCTGAGCGCGAATGCCGCCACGGAATGGCACGACGGTCAGCTCTGCCTTGAAGCGCTCGATGGCCGTGAGCTTGAGTTCGCGCGCCAGGGTCGAGAGCGTGTCAGAATCGAGATCGACTGACAGGCTCCGGCCTGCGGACGGTAGACGGTCGATGCGGACGATGGCGTCGAACAGGGGTTCGTTTGCGCTCATGCGGCTTCCTCGAAATGCAGTGTTCCAGCAATGATGGCCTCGGCCGGCTGTCCGGCCAGAGCGCGGTCCTGCGCAATCATATAGTCCGCCAGCGCCCGCACATGGTCACCGCTCGCGTCGTCATAGACATTGCGCGACAGCACACCTTCAAGCGCCAGCGGGTCCTGTGCATCCATGGCGGCATTGATGGCTGCAAGAAGGCCGAAGAACAGATTGCCCATCTTCTGGATCTTCTTGGGAACCCCCAGATCGCCGACGCCCATTTCCCGCAGCGAACGATCCATATCCTTGAAAAACAGATCGAAAACCGCCTGGCTGAAGTCCTTGCCAGGGCCGGAATCGGCGCGCAGGCGGCGGAACAGCAGGGCCATGTGGAGGCTGATCATGTCAAAGCGTCCGGTCACCGTGTCGGGCACCTGCCAGTCAGCGTAGAACCGCGGCTGCCGGGATTGCGCCACAATGGCATTATAGATCGCGTACACAGGCGCGGGATCGGATTTCTTGCGGAACAGGCTCAGGATCATGGGATTGCGTTCCGCTTCGTGATTGGCCTAACACCGGGGCAAAAGCGCCAACCGGATCAATGCCAGCTTGCCAGAGGGACACCTTGGCAGCTACACATTCCGGCGGTTGAAGCGTCGCCGCCATATAGCCGTGCCTATAGTCGAGAGCCATCGGGAAAGTCAAATTCATGCACCTGCGCACCGTTTCCGGTTCCATCGCGCCCCTCGCCGCCCTTGCCCTGATGACGCTGGGCCTCGCGGCCTGCACCAGCAGCACGGCGCTGGTGACTGCGCGTACGCAGGGTTATGAGATTTCCGACAGTGCCCAGGCGCAGATCCGGCCAGGCCAGAGCCAGCAGTTGGTTCAGCTTGTGCTCGGTTCGCCGCAGTCGACCAATGCCTTTGGTGATCAGACCGCCTGGTATTACATTCAGACGAAGGTGCGCCAGACGGCGTTTGGCATGACGATGATCGATTCGCGCACCGTGCTTGCGGTCTATTTCGACAAGAACAAGAAGGTGGTCGACAAGGCCGTCTATACGCTCAAGGACGGCAAGTCCGTGGCGATCGAGACCCGCCGCACCCAGTCTTTCGGCGAGGACCGCACGTTCATCGACCAGATCCTGCAGTCGTTCTAGGACGCAGCGGACTGAAATGCAAAAAGCCCCGGAAACCCGGGGCTTTTTTTGTTCCAGCCAGAGGCGGACAAGCTAGACCGACTTGGTGAGATCAGACCCCGCCTCGCGGGCAATGGCGTCCAGGGTGGCGTTGACGAGGCCGCTGGCGTCGTCCTCATAGAAGGCCTTGGCCACATCGACATATTCGGTGATCACGACGCGCGGCGGAATGTCCTTGCGGCGCAGCAGTTCGAACGCGGCAGCCCGCAGGATGGCACGCAGCGTCGCATCGACGCGCTCCACCGGCCAGCCATCCGCCAGGGCACGATCCACCGCCGGGTCGATGGCCAGCTGGTGCTTGGTCACGCCGGTGACGATCTGGCGAAAGAAGTCGGCGTCGGCGGGCAGGTATTGCTCGCCCTCGATCTCGCGGCCGAGATGGAAGCTGCCGAACTGGGCCAGCGTGTCTTCCAGCGTCGCGCGACCGATGTCCATCTGGTAGAGCGCCTGAACCGCGGCTAGGCGGGCAGCGCCGCGCTGGTTGGCAGGACGATCCACCTGGGGATCACGCTTGGGGGCATCAGCCATTCATTGTCACTCTGTTTGTTCCGGCCGTGGCGCCGGGCAGCAAGGGCCAACCCCATAGTCGCCCCGGCCGGGAACTTCAATACAATAGCGGGGGCAGAGGCTATGCGCGGCGGCGATAGATGGTCAGATTTGCCCCAGGGGCCCGCTGTTCGCGTACTGGCTCAAGGTCGGCGGCCGCCAACATGTCGACCAGCCGGCCATCCGCCACGGCAGCAGGACCGCCCTGCCCGGCCCCATCAAGCGCGATCAGCGTCACGGCATCGACCAGGTCCGCCTCCAGCAGCGCCGCCAGTAGGCGCGGCCCGGGCTCGACCAGAACGGACTGCTTGCCGCGTTCGGCAAGGCTCGCGAGGGCTGCGGCCAGGTCAGGCCGACCGCCCTTCCCGGGAACCCGGATCACTTCGACAGAGACGGGCGCATCCACCGCCGTGTCAGATTGTGCAATCACCGCGGTACGATGGCCGGTGAAGCTGCCAATCAGATTCAAGCGCCGGTCAACGCCCTTGCTTCCCGACAGCACCACCCGCAGGGGCGTGCGCGTTGCCAGACCTGCGCGAGCAATCACTGGTGTAGCTGTGCGCGTGCGGGCGCCGGACGCCCCCATGATAATGGCGTCAGCGCGGGCGCGCTCGAGGTCGAGCCAATCGCGCGCCGTCCCCGACGCCGGATCGACCAGCGTGTCGTCGGCATCCACCACCAGCGCGACCGTCACGAAGGGCCGGTTGTGTACATGGCGCAGCGCCTGGCCGGCGTTAAGCTCGGCGGAAGCCTGGTGCGCGGCAAAGACAATCTCGACGCCCGCCGATTGCAGGCGCTGTTCGGCGACACCGGCTTGCGCCGGATCCGCATTGGCCTGTCCAATCACCACGCGCATCACGCCTGAGCGCACGATGGCATCGACACAGGGGGGCGAGCGGCCCCAGCTGGCGCAGGGCTCCATGGTCACATAGAGCGTTGCACCAGCAGCGTCGAAGCCGGCGCTGTCGAGCGCCAGTGCCTCGGCATGCGGATGACCGCCCCGCGCCGTCACGGCACGGGCAATCAGGCACTGGTCAATGGGGTTGACGACAAGCGCGGCAGAAACCGGGCTGTCCGCCGTCGTGCCGCGCGCTGGCGTTGCCAGGCGCACTGCTGCGTCGAGCCAACGCAGGTCTTCTGGCGTGGCAGCGCTCAATCCTCGTCGCGCAGGACGCCCTGCCCTTCAGCCAATTCGGCGAGGAAATTGCGGAAGTCGTCTGCTGCCGAGAAGTTTTTGTACACGGAGGCGAAGCGCACGAAGGCGACGTCATCGAGGCCCTTGAGACCGTCCATGACGAATTCGCCGATCTGGTCGGAGGTGACCTCGACATCGCCCAGGCTTTCCAGCTGCCGAACAATGCCGGAGATCATGCGTTCGATGCGGTCTGTCTCGACCGAGCGCTTGCGCAGCGCGGTATAGACAGAGCGCGCGAGCTTCTCACGATCAAAGGGCACCTTGCGGCCGCTCTTTTTGACCACGGTCAGATCGCGCAACTGCACTCGCTCGAAGGTGGTGAAGCGGCCGCCGCATCCGTTACAGACGCGACGGCGGCGAATGGCGCCCGAATCCTCGGTCGGCCGGCTGTCCTTGACCTGCGTATCGTCGTTGCCGCAATAGGGACAGCGCATGATGGACCTTACTGACCGTAGATGGGGAAGCGGTCGGTGAGCGATTTGACCTTGGCGCGGACCTGGGCCTCGACGGCGCCATTGTTGTCCTCGCCATTGGCCTTGAGGCCATCGAGCAGCTCGATGATCAACTCACCGATCAGCTTGAACTCGGCCTCGCCGAAACCGCGCGACGTACCAGCCGGCGTGCCCAGGCGTACGCCCGAGGTGATGGCCGGCTTTTCCGGATCAAACGGCACCGCATTCTTGTTGCAGGTGATGTGTGCCCGCTCCAGCGCTGCCTCGGTGGCCTTGCCGGTCAGGCCCTTGGGGCGCAGGTCGACGAGCATCAGGTGGTTGTCGGTGCCGCCGGTGACAATATCGACGCCGCCCTTGACCAGGGTTTCGGCCAGCACCTTTGCATTGGCGACGACCTGGGTTGCATAGGCCTTGAACTCGGGCTGCAACGCTTCCTTGAAAGCCACGGCCTTGCCGGCGATGACATGCATCAGCGGGCCGCCCTGGATGCCCGGGAAGATGGCCGAGTTGATCTTTTTGGCGATGGCTTCGTCATTGGTCAGGATCAGGCCACCGCGCGGGCCGCGCAGGGTCTTGTGCGTGGTGGTGGTCGCCACATGGGCGTGCGGGAACGGGCTGGGATAGACCCCGCCAGCCACCAGGCCCGCCACATGCGCCATGTCCACGAACAGGATGGCACCCACTTCGTCGGCGATGGCGCGGAATTCTGCCCAGTCGAGCACGCGGGAATAGGCCGAGAATCCGGCCACGATCATCTTGGGCTGGTGTTCGCGGGCCAGGGTGCGAACCTGTTCCATATCGACGAGGCCGTCCTGCTTGCGGACGCCATACTGAATGGCGTTGAACCACTTGCCGGACTGGTTGGGCTTGGCGCCATGGGTCAGGTGACCGCCCGCATCCAGGGACATGCCCAGGATGGTGTCGCCGGGCTGGATCAACGCCTGATAGACGCCCTGGTTGGCCTGGGAGCCGGAATTGGGCTGCACATTGGCATATTCGACGCCGAACAGCTGCTTGGCGCGCTCGATGGCCAGCGTTTCGGCCACGTCCACATATTGGCAGCCGCCATAGTAGCGACGGCCCGGATAGCCCTCGGCGTATTTGTTGGTGAGCACCGAGCCCTGGGCTTCCAGCACCGCCTTGGAGACGATGTTCTCGGAAGCGATCAGCTCGATTTCGCCCTGCTGGCGATCCAGCTCATTGCCAATGGCATCGGCCAGTTCAGGATCGGTGTCGGCAATGGAATTGCTGAAGAAATTGGGAAACAGCGAGGAAGCTGTGGTGGCGCTCATGGGACAAGAACCTCGCAAGGGGCAAAACGGATTGGCGTGGTGGTGGCTTTATCACGCCACGAAGCGCGATTCCAAGGCCGGGACGGTCGGGATGTTGGCATGGGGGCTCCCCTGTTGACGAAATGGGTGCCCAGGCGAGCGGCTCTACAAGGTTCGCGTTCCCCGATGGTTCCCCATCTCTTCTCGCCAGTCGCGCGAACGGGGCATTTATGGCGCAGAACACCGATCAGCGGAAGTGCAAAAATCGTCTGCCGGTCAGGCAAACTTGCCTGGCGTGCGCGGCGGCGGGACGGTTTCGGCCAGCTTGCGGCGCAGCTTGGCCAGGGCCAGTTGCTGCATCTGGAGGCGCGTCGCGACCAGGGGAGCGATGACAATCACCTCGACGCCGGAATCGGCATCGATGGCCGCCACCCGCATCTGGCGTCCGACCTGCGAAAATTCGAAATAGACTTCACCCTGCCCCATGAGGGCAGTTTAGCAGAAATCGGCACGCCGCCAACAACAACGCCCTCCAAAGGGAGGGCGTTGGCAAGCGGCATGGATTTCGGACGGTCAGGCGGTCTCGAAGCTGACCTTGCCCTGCTCGTCGAACTTGTAGACGTCGTCACGGAAGCTGACGGTGCCCTGGCGATTGGCCCAGGCCGTGATGTAGGTGGTGTGCAGCGGCACGCGGGCCTTGCATTCCACATCCAGACGCTGGTTGGACTCGAAGGTCGCGTCGACCTTGGCCTGATCCCAGTCACCATTGTCGCGCAGCAGCCAGTTGACCAGCGTATTCACGCCCTCGACGCGCACGCAGCCGGACGAGTGGAAACGGGCGTTCTCATCAAACAGCGCCTTGGCCGGGGTGTCGTGCAGGTAGCAGTCGTAGGGGTTGTAGAAGTTGATCTTGCAGTGGCCCATCGAGTTCTCGGCACCGGGCTCCTGGCGATACATATAGTTTATCGCGTTGCCCAGATTGTCCCAGTTGATGCTGGCCGGGGAAATCTCGTTGCCGCTGCCGTCGTAGATATGGATGTTCTGCTTGGCCAGATATTCCGGATCCTGCTTCATGTACTTGGTCAGGTCGCGCTCAACGAGCGACTTGGGCACATGCCAGTAGGGGTTGAAATTGATCTGGGAGACCTTGGACGCCATGATCGGCGTCGCGCGGTCGACACGGCCGACGACGGCAGTGTGGCGCTGCTCGACCATGCCGTCGTTGACGGCCTCAATGGTGGCGGCAGGAATATTGACCACGACATAGCGCGGGTTGAGGTTGGCGGCCATGCTCTGAACGCGGGTGTAGTTCAGATATAGCTGCTGCAGGCGCTGCTGGGCCGGCACGGCCATGGCGTACCAGGTGGCTTCGTCCACCTGGCCGGTGATCACCAGCCCGTGGCGCGCCTGGAACTTGCGCACGCCTGCGTCGGCCGCAGCGTCAAAGATATCGCTGACGTTCTGCACCATTTCCATGTCGCCCGAAGAAATCAGGCGGCGCTTGAGCGGAATGACGCCACGGCCGGACTGGCCGAGCTGCAGTCGATAGGCTTCCTGCGGGATTTCTTCCCAACCGCCGGCGGCGACGAAGGGCTCGTACTGGGAGATCGCCAGCTGCAGATTGTAGACGGTATCAAACGACAGAATGGGCTCGTTGGTCGCAATCAGCGCCTCGGCAGCGGTGGTATTGCCGCCCTTGTCGGCGTCGCGCAGCACGCGATTGCGCTCGAACAAATCGAACATGGAGTCGCTTTCCTGCGCCCGCAGGACCGCCGGCATCGCCAGGGAAGCCCCTGCGATCGCGGAGTAGCGAAGAAGAGAACGTCGATTGAGCCGCATTGATTCACCCGAAAAGTCTGGCCGCCAGAACAGTTGGACTAATTACCATCGCATCGGCCTGGTCACAACGCAGTCAAGCGCATGTGAACCAGTCCACAGGACTATCAGAGGTGTAGTTGGCAATGGTTTCCAAGCCCGTAATGCCACCGTTTGCGCAGGGTTTGGGGCGAAAATGCGAACGCCGGCCCTGGTGGACCGGCGTTTGGCAGGCAGTGTGGCTCTGCCGCAACAGTTTGACGTTGGCGCGTCCTAGAGCTTGTACAGGATCTGATCGACCCAGAAGCGCTCGAGGCGGGCCAGAGCCTTGTTCAGGCCGTCGAATTCGTCGTCGCCCAGGCCGCCGACCTTGTCGATGGACTTGAGGTGACGATCATAGAGCTCGTCGATAACTTCGGCCACTTCCTCGCCCTTGGGGGTCAGCTTGATGCGGACCGAGCGGCGATCAGAACGCGAGCGCTCCTGATAGATATAGCCGGTCTGAACGAGCTTCTTGAGGTTGTAGGAGACGTTGGAGCCCAGGTAGTAGCCACGCGAACGCAGCTCCCCGGCGGTCAGTTCGGCATCGCCGATGTTGAACATCAGCAGGGCCTGTACCGGATTGATGTCGTCCCAGCCCATGCGGTCGAACTCATCCTTGATGAGATCGAGCAGGCGGCGGTGCAGACGCTCAACCCGGGAAACAGCTTCCAGATAAAGCGGCTTCAAGCTCTGGGTGCCTTCCGGGGCCACGGCCTCGGCTGCGTTGGATTTGAATGCCATTTAAGCCTCACTGTCTTTAAGTCTGTGCGATTTTTCGCATCTCATGAGCCTAAAATACGGCGACCATTCTAAGATCGCCCTAAGCAGCGTGATTAAAAGCATCTTACTGGAAAGCAATGAGAATTTGGCTTTATGCTTCGTTACACCGATAGAGAAAATTGTAACCTTACGCGGGTGTGAACGCCGCTAAGGGTAACAAGAGGCTGACCGGTGAGAGGGCGTCAGTCGCCCGCGTGGGCGCGGCGCTGGCGCAGCGTGAGCACGAAGATGATGATGATCGAGACCAACAGAACCAGGCGCAAGGCGAAGCCGACGGCGGTCATGTCCACATCCGGGCTGCCGGTCAGATAGAGCAGCAGTTCCACGCCCGTGGCGCCCGCGAGCAGCACGGCGCCCCAGCTGGCCTTGATCCACAGGCCAACAGCGGCGAACAGGCGGGCCAGGGCGAAAATCGCGAGATAGACGAATCCCGTCATGCCCATCGCCGTCAGCGGGCTGACCGCGCCCAGGTTCACACCCAGCAGGCGCGCTGCGTCGCTGAGACCAAGTGCCAGGCTGAGGATGGCGATGATGCGGATATAAATGCTGATGGCGGGTGCGGTCAGTTCCATGGCGGTTTTGTATCTGGCCACCGGGGATGCGACAAGCCGGAGCTTGGACTGCTCTCGTTGCACTGCTAAACCGCAGGCAACACAGGAGACGAGAATGGGCGAGCCCTGGACGAAGCACGACATGGACTTTCTGGGCGGACGCCGCCTGCGCCGTACGCGCCGCACCGGCTGGAGCCGCGCCATGGTGCGCGAGACAGTGCTCACGCCCTCCGATCTCATCTGGCCGCTCTTCGTCATCGAGGGCCACAATGAGAAGACGCAGATCCGCACCATGCCAGGGGTGGAGCGGTTGAGCGTCGATCTCTGCGTTGAGGCCGCGCGCGCTGCCCGTGACGCGGGCATCCCGGCGCTGGCATTGTTTCCCAATACGCCAGACCACCTGCGCAGCGAGAACGCCGCCGAAGCCTATAATCCGGACAATCTGATGTGCCGCGCACTCAGCGCGATCAAGAGCGCCGTGCCCGAGATCGGCCTGATCGCCGATGTGGCGCTGGATGAGTATTCCAGCGATGGCCAGGACGGATTGGTCCGCGACGGCGAAATTCTCAACGACGAGACCGTCACGGTCATGATCAAGTCGGCTCTGGTGCAGTCGCGCGCTGGCGCCGACATCATCGCGCCCTCGGACATGATGGACGGCCGCGTCGCTGCGATCCGCGATGCGCTCGATGACAATGGCTTCGAGCAGACGCAGATCATGGCCTATGCTGCCAAATATGCGTCCTTCTACTATGGACCGTTCCGCGAAGCCGTGGGCTCGGGCAGCCGCCTCAAGGGCGACAAGCGCACCTATCAGATGGACTATGCCAATTCTGACGAAGCCCTGCGCGAGATCGAGCAGGACATTGCCGAAGGCGCGGACAGCGTGATGGTCAAGCCCGGCATGCCCTATCTCGATATCGTCCGCCGGGCGAAGGACAACTTCAATATCCCCATCTATGCCTATCAGGTGAGTGGGGAGTACGCGATGATCGAGATGGCTGCCGCCGCTGGCGCCATCAACCGCAAGGGCGCGATCTTGGAAAGCCTTCATGCCTTCAAGCGCGCCGGCGCCAATGGCGTGCTGACCTATTTCGCACTGGAAGTGGCGCGGGACCTGGGCGCCTGACCTGCGGTGGTGGCTTGATGGCGCTGCCAGGCGCTCTATGGTCACATTTGTGTTCCCGCGCCTCTTGCAGGGGTGCGGGCGGATAACAATGTGATGATCATGTACCAGACCCAGACTGCAACACCCGCCCTGCCCGACCCCGAAAGCGCGCCCGAGCTGTTCGATGGCCTGCTGACGCGCCGGGTATTCGCGTTCATCATCGACCTGATCGTGATGGGCTTCATGATCGTGGCCTTTTCTCTGGTCGGGCTGATTGCCGGCTTTGTCACCTTTGGCCTGGGCTGGCTCGCCTTGGTCGTGGTCGTGCCGGCCAGCATCGTGCTCTACTACGCGGCAACGCTGGGCTCGCCCCGCCGGGCCACGCTGGGCATGCAGGCGATGGATATTGTGCTCACGCCCACCCGTGGGCAGCCGCTGGATGGCTGGATGGCCTTCATCCACGCCGGCGTGTTCTGGATCACGACCTGGATTTCCTGGCCGATTTCGCTGCTGTTCGCGCTGTTCACGCCCCGCCGGCAGATGATCCACGACCTGATTACCGGTACGCTGATGCTGCGCCGTTCGCCCATGGTCCGCCATTGGAACGAGCACGCCTCGCGGCACCGCAGCCCGTATTGAACAATTGCGGCGGCTGCCCACGCGGCGTAGAATAGGCGGGCAGCAGCCAAGGGTCCTTGATGACCGACCAATCGCCTGAAACGACTCAACTCTTTCTGACGGCCTCGATGCCCTGCCCCTACCTGCCCGGGCGGCAGGAGCGGAAGCTGTTTACCCATTTGACCGGCCGTCGTGCGGCGACGCTGCACCATCTGCTGAGCGAGAACGGCTTTCGCCGCAGTCAGAACCTGATCTACCGCCCGGCCTGCGAGGGCTGCAACGCCTGCCAGTCGGTGCGGATTGTTGCCAATGAGTTCGTGCCGTCCAAGCGCTTCCGACGCGTGCTGCGCAACAATGACGACCTCAGCATCGATGTCCGCCCCACTGCGGCGACCTCAGAACAATATGAACTGTTCAAGCGCTACCTCGACTCGCGTCATGCCGGCGGCGGCATGACGCAGATGAGCATGGTGGACTATGAATACATGGTCGAGGATACGCCGGTGCAATCGGTGCTGGTTGAGTACCGCCTGCGCCATCATCCCGACCAGCCATTGGTGGCCGTTGCGCTGACCGATGTCATGCAGGATGGCCTGTCGATGGTCTATTCCTTCTACGATCCCGATCTCGCGCACCGGAGCCTGGGGACCTTTCTGATTCTGGACCATATCGCCCAGGTGCGCTCGGCAGACCTCGACTATGTCTATCTCGGCTATTGGGTGAAGGACTCTCCCAAAATGGCCTACAAGGCCGAGTATCGCCCGCTCGAAGTGCAACGCGGCCCGTTGGGCTGGTGCCCGCTCGACTAACCCCCCGCCATCATTGGGCCACACCACTTGGCGACAGCGTCCGCTGATCGGATGACTGGATTCGCCATGGCAGCGCTGCGACACATGATCGGCCTCTGCCTCGTGCTGGGTGCATTGGCAATTGCGACGCTGGCGCTGGCGGCGCTGTTCGGCTTTGCGATCGCGCCATTCGATTTGATCAACCACACCCAGATCGTGCTGTTTCCCGCGATGATTTTCGCGCTGGTGCTGGTTGCCATCTTGCTGTCCGGGCAGAAGCGAAGCCTTGCCATGATCTATGTGTTCATGGGCCTGGCCGCATCGGCCAATGTCATGTTGCCGGACGTCATTGCCGCCCTGCGGTCGCGGCCGAGCTTGCCGGACAGCGGCAGCATCACGCTGATGACGCATAATGTTTTCGGCATGAACTACCGCATGGCGCAGGTGCAGGCGGCCATCGAAGCGGAAGACCCCGACATCATCGTGCTGCAGGAATATTTCGGCGAGCAGGCCACGGATCTGCATCCGCTGCTGCTGGCGAAGTATCCCTATTTTGCGCGCTGCCGCGGCGGCAAGCGGGCCAATCTGGGCCTCTATTCGCGTATTCCATTCGTGCAGACCGAAGACGGCGCCTGCCCCAACAATGCCTATGGCTCGGACCGCACCGGGCATATTCTGGTGCAGTTTCAGACCGCAGGGGACAAGCGGTTCTCGGTGATCACCACGCATCTGGACTGGCCGGTGCCGGTGTCGCGCCAGAGCGAACAACTGGCCGATCTGTCCGAGGTGCTGGACGGCATCGACGGGCCGCTGATCCTGGCGGGCGATTTCAATTCGACGCCGTGGTCATATGCGTTGCGCGGCTTTGTTGCCCGCAACAATTTGCAGCGGGAGACGCAGGCGCTGCCGACGTTTCCCAAGCGCTTCTATTATTTCGGGGCCTGGCGCAACGCCATTCCCCTGTTGCCGCTTGACCATGTGATGACGCGCGGCGGCATTGTCGTGCACGATCTGCACACCGGTCAGCCCACGGCGAGCGACCATCTGCCGGTGGTCGTCCGCTTTTCGGTGCCCTAGCGCCCGCCTCAGTTCATTTCGAGATCGAAGACAATCAACCCATCGCGGCCGCCATCAAGGGCAGCCACGAGGCGCCCGCCGGCCGCCTGGTGCGCCGGATCGACCAGATAGCGGTCGCGTGCGGCGGCGTCGGCCAGATCCATGATGAAACCATCATTGAAGCCCTGGGCCAGCCCTTCGGGTGAGACATTGGCACCAAAGTCGGCACGCAGCAGGCCATCGACCTGGCCCACCAGATCGCCGAGTTGCGCATAGATGGCAGCGCGCTCGTCGGTGGAGACGTCGGCACGGAATTTGACGAAAACGCAGTGACGGATCATCCGACGAACCTGTTGTTGCGGGGGAAACCATTGGGTGGCTGGCGCCCGGCAGTGGCGCGATCGGCCAGCCAGTCGGTCAGCTCCTCGGTGGGCTTGGTATAGGTGCGGCCGGAACTGTCGGTCCAGGTCAGGCCATCGGCGGCATAGAAGGTCTTGAGGTCGGAAATCCCGCCATCCTTGTAGCGCTGCAGGCGCACGCCCTTGCCGCGGCTCATTTCGGCGAGCTGGGTCAGCGGGAAGACCAGCAGCTTGCGATTCTGGCCGATGACGGCAACACGGTCGCCCTGCACCGGCACGAGGAGGCGCGCCTCTTCGGGGGCGGCGACATTGAGGATCTGCTTGCCCTTGCGGGTATTGGCGATCATCTCGTCCTCGCCCACGATGAAGCCATAGCCATTGGACGAGGCGATGATGCGCTTCTGGCCGGGGCGGTAGATGAACAGGTCGACAATGTCCTGCCCCTCTTCCATGTCGACCATGATGCGCACCGGCTCGCCCTGCCCGCGGCCGCCCGGCAGCTTGTCGCCGGCCAGGGTATAGACCTTGCCGCCGGTGGTGAGCATGAGCAGCTTGTCAGTGGTCTCGCACTTGAGCGTCAGCTTGAGGCGGTCGCCAGCCTTGAAGCCCTTGTCGTCGTTGACATCGATGGTGTGGCCCTTGGGCGCGCGGATCCAGCCCTTCTCTGACAGGATCACCGTGATCGGCTCGCGCTCGATGAAGGCCTCTGTGACTTCGGAAAGATCGGCATTGGGCGCCGCCTTGAGCTCGGTGCGACGGGCGCCGAGCGGATGGGGCGAGCCATCGGCCTCAACCAGCGGATAGGCCTTCTTGAGCGATTCTATCTGCGTGCTGATGGCGCCCCACTGGCGCTTCTCGGAGCCCAGCAGCGCCTCCAGATGTCCCTTTTCCTCAGTGAGCGTCTCGTGCTCCTTGCGCAGCTCGATTTCCTCAAGCTTGCGCAGCGAGCGCAGCCGCATGTTGAGGATGGCTTCGGCCTGCACGTCGTTGAGATCGAAGGCAGCCATGAGGCTGGCCTTGGCATCATCCTCCTCGCGGATGATGCGGATCACCTCGTCGAGGTTGAGATAGGCAATGATATAGCCGGCCAGCACGTCGAGGCGGTGGGCGATCTGCTCGAGCCTGTGCTGCGAGCGGCGGACCAGAACTTCCTTGCGGTGTTCGAGCCAGGCCTTGAGCACCTGCGCCAGGCTCATCACCTTGGGCACGGCGCCCTTGTCGAGCACGTTCATGTTGAGCGGGAAGCGCGTCTCAAGGTCGCTGACCTTGAACAGCTGTTCCATCAGGATGACAGGATCGACGGTGCGGGCGCGCGGCTCGAGCACGAGGCGAATATCGTCCGAGCTTTCGTCGCGCACGTCCTTGAGCAGCGGCAGTTTCTTGGCCAGCAGCAGTTCGGCGATCTTTTCGACCAGGCGCGACTTCTGGATGCCATAGGGAATTTCGGTGACGACGATAAGATAGACGCCGCGACCGGTTTCCTCGATCTCCCATTTCGCGCGCAGGCGGAAGGAGCCACGGCCGGTCTCATAGGACTGGGCGATGGACTCAGGCGATTCCACCAGGATGCCGCCCGTGGGGAAATCGGGGCCCTTGACGAACTGCGTCAGGTCATGGGCCGTCGCATTGGGATTGACGTTAATCAGGTGCAGGGCTGCTTCGCACAGCTCATAGACATTGTGCGGCGGGATGGACGTCGCCATGCCCACGGCAATGCCGGTCGAGCCATTGGCCAAGAGGTTCGGGAAGTTGGACGGCAGCACCACCGGCTCTTCGTCTTCACCGTCATAGGTCAGCTTGAAGTCGATGGCGTCTTCGGTGATGCCCTCTAGCAGGCGCATGGCCACGTCGGTCATGCGGCTTTCGGTGTAGCGCATGGCCGCAGCGTTATCGCCGTCGATATTGCCGAAATTGCCCTGGCCATCGACCAGCGGGTAGCGGAGGGCAAAGTCCTGCGCCAGGCGCACCAGCGCATCATAGATCGACTGGTCGCCATGGGGATGGAACTTACCGATCACGTCGCCGACGATGCGGGCAGATTTCTTGTAGCCCTGGCCCGGATCGAGCTTGAGCAGGCGCATGGCATGGATGATGCGGCGGTGCACCGGCTTGAGCCCGTCACGGGCATCGGGCAGCGCGCGCTGGGTGATGGTGGACAGCGCGTAGGAGAGGTACCGCTCCTCAAGCGCCTGCTTGAGGTCGACAACGCGCTGGTCGTCGGCAGGCGGCAGGGTATCGGCATCGGACATCGGCAAGCATTCCACAGAGAACGAATCAGGAAATCACTATAGCCGCTGGGGACCGCCTGCGGGCGGAGACAGCAGGTTTTGCACGGCTTTGGGCGCAATTCGGCGGGAAAGATCGTCCGCTTCAGGCGCTTTTGGCGAGAATGAGGCCTTGGCGCCTCCAAGCCCCAGGGTGACGCGCTGTGGCGGAGAAGAAACCCTGGGTGAGGAGGGTCATCAGAAGATGCCCAGTTGCTTGCGCCCCCGTCATTGCCCGGCTTGTCCGGGCAATACAACACGAGTTAAAGGCCGATAATGGTCAGCCGGACAAGCCGGGTGATGACGCCGAGTGTACTCGTAGAGCGGCGCATTGACCGAAATGGCCCCGCTCACACCTCGCGGCTCAGCATCTCGCTCAGCAGTTCACGCGTCGGCGATGGCTGGATTTGGCGCGGCCCCCAGACCTGGGTTTCGAGAAAATGGCCGGTAAGCCGCAGGGCATCGGCGATGTCGTGGGGCCCAGCGTTGCCGCGGGCGGTGAGGAAACTAGGGAGTGGCAGCAGGCGATCAAGATAGGGCGCCGCGGCGGTGCGAGAGACCGCGCGGCCTGACTTGGGGGAGACATGGGAGAGATCATCGCTATCGCCGGTGACAGCGCATTGGGTGAGATCGAGCCCGAAGCCGAGATCCTCGAGCAGGGCCAGCTCGAACTGCGCCAGGGCGACGCCGTCAGGTGGGCTGTCGATCAGGCGCAGGGCCATGCCGAGCAGGCGATCATGCGGATCGCGCTCGGGCAGCAGGCGCAGATGCTCGCAGACCAATTGGCTGAGATAGAGCCTTGTGCGATCCTCGATGAGGGCGGCGGCGCGGGCTTGCAGGAGCTCAACGGTAAACAGGCCGAGCTGGTCTTCAAGACGCGCCCGCCAGGTGAGCTGGATGGTATTGCCCGGCTGCAGCACCGGCGACAGGCGCCGCGTACGACCGCCGCGCACCAGGCCGAGGTGACGCCCCCTGCCCGCCACCATGGCCTCGGCAATTACGCTGGTTTCGCCGTGGCGCCGCACACCGATCAGCAGGGCTTCACCGGTCCATTCCATGGCATCAGACCTGTTGCGGCGTGACCAGGTGGCGGCTGGACATCAGTCCTTGCCATGCGGGTATTCCAGCCCCATTTCGCGGTAGCGCTCGGGGTCGTCGCCCCACTTCTCGCGGACCTTGACGAACAGGAACAGGTGGATGGGGACTTCATACATCTCCATCAGCTCCTTGCGGGCTTCCTGGCCGATGGTCTTGATGGTCTGGCCGCCGGCGCCGAGCACGATCTTCTTGTGGCTGTCGCGCGTGACATAGACCACCTGGTCGATCTTGTAGGAGCCATCCTTCTGGATCTTGAAGCTCTCGGTTTCGACGGTGCAATTGTAGGGGATCTCGTCATGCACGCGCAGGAAGAGCTTTTCGCGCGTGATCTCGGCGGCGGTGATGGCCATGGTGAGATCGGTGAGGTGATCCTCGGGGAAATGCCAGGGCCCGGGCGGAATGTGCTTGATGCACCAATCCATCAGATCGCCGACGCCATGGCCCTTGAGCGCGGAGATCATGAAAGTGGCCTCAAAGCGCAGGCGCTCGTTGAGCGTCTTGCTGAGTTCGAGCAGCGCCTCGTTCTTAATTGTGTCGATCTTGTTCAGGATCAGGATGCGCGGATGATTGATATTGGCCAGGCCCTCGAGGAGCTTGTCGATATCGGGCGTGATGCCGCGCTCGGCGTCGATGATGAAGCCGACGATGTCGGCGTCCCCCGCCCCGCCCCAGGCGCTATCGACCATGGCGCGGTCGAGCCGGCGCTTGGGCGCGAAAATGCCGGGGGTGTCGATGAAGACCAGTTGGGCCTTGTCGGTGGTGACGACGCCGCGCACCTGGCTGCGGGTGGTCTGCGCCTTGTGGGTGACGATGGACACCTTGGTGCCGACCAGGGAATTGAGCAGCGTCGACTTGCCGGCATTGGGCGCGCCGACCAGGGCGATGAAGCCACAGGATGTATCGGTCGGCTGGGTGAGTTCGGTCATGGGGTTCCTGTCAAAGGGAGGGCCACACCTTCTGGGAGATCAGGAACAGTTCGGCGGCCTTGTGTTCGGCGATCTTTTTGGACGGTCCGGTGGCGCTCAACGGTTCGAAATCACCCAGGGTGACGGCGATGGTGAAACTGGGGGCATGGTCGGGCCCGGTGCGTTCGATCTGGGTATAGGTGGGGGGTTCAAGGCCGCGGGCCTGGGCCCATTCCTGCAGCGTGGTCTTGGCGTCGGCCTTGTTGGCCTGGCCGTCGGCAAGGAATTCCTCGAACATGCGCTCGACGAACTCATAGGCCTTGCCCATGCCGCCGTCGCAATAGATGGCGCCAATGACCGCCTCGGTGACGTCGCCGAGAATGGCTTCTTTCTCGGCGCCGCCGGTGCGCGCTTCGCTCTCGCCCAGGTTCATCTCCGACCCCAGATTGAGCGTGCGGGCGATGATGGCGCAGGTTTCCTTGCGCACCAGGGTATTGAGCGTGCGGCTCAGCTCGCCCTCATTGGCCTTGGGATAGCGGCGATAGAGCATGTCGGCGACGACCAGGCCCAGGACCCGGTCGCCCAGGAACTCCAGCCGCTGATAGGAGCGTTCGATGCGCTTGGCCGGGGAGACGGCGCTGGAATGGGTGAGCGCACGATTGAGCAGATCCGGGTCGGCAAAGCGATAGCCCAGTCGGAACTGCAGTTTTTCGTGATCGCGCGCGCCTCGACTCATCTGTCGATCGTCTGGAACATGCGGTCCCACCGCACATTGGCCGGCCACTGCCAGATCTGCCAGGGCGGAATATTGTCCTTGATCGAGAAGAAGCGGGCCTCGGCCTTGGCGATCAGGTTGACGGACGGCACATAGCCAACCTGGCTGAGCACGCGGCTATCGGCCGAGCGGTCACGATTGTCGCCCATCATGAAATAATGGCCGGCGGGCACGACATATTCGGAGGTGTCGTCGAGCGGACCGGTGTCGGAGATTTCCTGGATGGTGTGGACATTGCCCTCGGGGAAGGTCTCGCGATAGACGGTGACATCGACCGTGCGACCTTCGCTATCGGTATCCTGGGCCTTACCGATCTCTTCGCGCTCGACCATGGTGCCGTTGATATAAAGCCGCCCGGCCTTCATCTGGATGGTATCGCCCGGCAGGCCGACAACGCGCTTGATGTATTCGATATTCTGCGGCACCGGACGGAACACGGCGATATCACCGCGATTGGGCTCACGACCGAAGATGCGGTTGGCGATGGGCAACTCAAAATCGAGGGCGGTGAAATCGCCATAGCGGCCCAGCGAGAAGGAATGCTTGCCGTAACCCCAGACGAATTTGTTGGCGACGAAATAGTCGCCGATCATCAGCGTCTGCTGCATGGATGCAGTGGGGATGGAGAACGGCTGGTAGAGGAAAGAGCGCAGCACGATGGCGATGAGCAGCGCCTCGACCACCACCACAATGGTGTCCAGCCACTCGCTGGTTGCGGACTTGGGCCCGGATTTGGGTGCAGGCTTGTCAGCAGGCTGGCTCATGAAAATCCCCGAAATACTAGCGACGCAGGGTTAGTCCGTTGCGGTCCCCGGGTCAATTGAGTTGGCCGGCAGACAAATCGGAAAAGACTACACAGTTTGCGGCGCAACGTCCGGCAGCGCCTCGATGATGACGAAGGCCTGGGCCAGGCCGGCGTCGTCGGTGATGGTGAGGTGGATGTGGGGCGTGTGACCGGGCGGAACAAGACGCGCCAGGGCCTTGGCAGCACCATTGGTCAAAACCATGGTGGGCTTGCCCGAAGGCAGATTGACCACGCCCATGTCGCGCCAATAGACCCCCCAGGATATGCCGGTGCCCAGGGCCTTGGAACAGGCCTCCTTGGCGGCGAAGCGCTTGGCATAGGACGCGGCGCGCTGGGCGCGGCGATCGGACTTGCGGCGCTCGATCTCGGTGAAGCAGCGCTGGGTAAAGCGCTCACCGTATTTTTCCAGCGTCTGCTCGACGCGATGGATCTGGATCAGGTCCGAGCCCAGGCCGATGATCACTTGACCCCCTGAATGCCACGGCTGCCGGGCTTGACGGCGGGAATGGCGGCCAGTTCGGGCGGAAGCTGGTCGACGGGATAGGCGGGAACCTTGAACTCTATGAGGCTGACCAGCGGCACGCCGACATCGGCCTCGCCGCCCGAGCGATCGATCAGGCAGGCGGCAGCCACGACATTGGCGCCGATGCGGCGCAGCGCCTCGACGCATTCGCGGATGGACAGGCCCGTCGAGACAATGTCCTCGACGACGATGACCTGGTCGTCCGGACTGATCTCAAAGCCGCGGCGCAGCTCGAACTGGCCTTCCACGCGCTCGGTATAGAGCGCCGGCAGGCCAAGGTGGCGCGCCGTCTCGTAGCCGGGAATGATGCCGCCAATGGCGGGCGAAACGACCTTGGTCACGCCGCCGAAGCCATCGGCGCGAATCTTGTCGGCCAGGGCGCGGCAGAGCTTTTCGGTCTCTGCGGGATATTGGAAGACTTTGGCCTTCTGCAGGAACACCGGCGAGCGCAGCCCCGACGACAGGATGAAATGCCCCTCCAGCATGGCGCCGCAGGCGCGGAAAATGTCGAGGACCTCATCTTTGTTCATCGCTAAACCTCTTGTCGACCTTGCCGTCCCATTCGAGCGTGGAAATCATGGAAGCCTCGCGAATGCCGGCGCGCTGCACGGCGCTCAGGCCGGGGCTGCGCTTGAGCGTTGCCAGAACATCGGTGAGTTGCGCAAGGTCGCGCACCTCGATTTCAAAGATCATCTGGTGAAAGTCAGGCGAAATCATCCGCATGACCAGATTGTTGATATTGGCGTCGCAGGCGGCGATGGCCGAGGAGATCTGCGCCAGTGAGCCGGGTTTGTTGACCGATTCCATGGAAATGACGGTCGGATAGAGCCTATCTTCGCGCCCGTTGAGGTTCCAGCGCACATCGACCCAGGCGACGTCGCTGTCATGCATGTCGATCAGCGCATCGGAATGGATGGGATAGATCAGCATGGGGCTGTCGGGCTGGAGAATGCCGACGAGGCGATCGCCGGGGACGACGCCCTCCCCCGAGACGGCCACGGGCATGTGGAAATCGAGCTGGGACAGCGCCGCCTTGGCGCGCGGACCGGAGCGCTGGCCACCCGGCACGCGGAAGCGGTAGAGATCGGTGGAGCGGAGGGCGAACCAGCCATCGGCGGTGTCGGCGACAGGCAGGTCGAGCTTGCGGCGGCGCTTGTTCAGCCCCTTGATGCGGGCCAGTTCGGTGGTCAATGCCTCGGCGCTGACCTTGCCCTCGCCCACGGCGACCAGCAGGTCCCGGCGGGCGGCAAAGCCCAGCGCCTCGCAAAGGGCCGCAGACTCGCTGTCGTCCAGCATGACGCCTTCGCGCTCAAGCAGCATGTTGATCACATGCTCGCCCAGGGCCAGGGTCCGCTGGGCAGCGGCATTGCGCACGGCGCGGCGGATGGCGGCGCGGGCCTTGCCGGTAGCGGCGATGCCCAGCCAGTTCATGGGCGGCAGATGGTTCTGGTCGCGGATGATCTCGACTTCGTCGCCGCTGCGCAGCTGGGTGACCAGCGGCAGGATGGCGCCGTTGATCTTGGCGCCAACGGTGGTGTCGCCAATGTCGGTATGCAGCGCATAGGCGAAATCGATGGGCGTTGCACCGCGCGGCAGGGCAATCAGGCGCCCGCGCGGGGTAAAGCAGAACACCTGGTCCTGGAACAGCTCGAGCTTGGTGTATTCCAGGAAATCCTCGGTGGAGGAATTGCCGGTGGTCAGATGCGCAATGGTGGAGCGCAGCGAGCCATAGGCCTGGGATTCGTTCTCGATGCGGCTCAGGTCTGCCGAGGCACCATCCTTGTAGAGCGCATGGGCAGCAATGCCGAACTCGGCCACGCGATCCATGTCCTCGGTGCGGATCTGCAGCTCGGCGCGCTGGCGACCGGGGCCGACAATGGTGGTGTGGATGGACTGGTAGTCGTTGTGCTTGGGGACCGAGATATAGTCCTTGAAGCGCCCGGGCACGACCTTCCACTTGGTGTGGACCACGCCCAGCGTGCGATAGCACTCGGCGACCGAACCCACGATGACGCGGAAGCCGATCATGTCGGAGAGCTGTTCGAGGGCAATCGACTTGCGCTCGATCTTGTTGAAGATCGAGAAGGGCGACTTCACCCGCGCCTTCACGCGGGCAGCGATACCCTCAGCCGCCAGGCGCTCGGTGAGTTCGCTGGAAATGGTGGCAATGGTCTCGTGATAGGTGACCTGCATCTCGTCGAGGCGGGCGACGATGGCGTTATAGTGCTCGGGCTGCAGGATGCGGAAGGAAATGTCCTCCAGCTCGTTGCGCATGTCCTGCATGCCCATGCGGCCGGCGAGCGGCGCATAGATATCCATGGTTTCCTGGGCAATACGGGTGCGCTTTTCGGGCGGCATGTATTGCAGGGTGCGCATGTTGTGCAGGCGATCGGCCAGCTTGACCAGCAGCACGCGCACGTCCTGGCTGATGGCCAGGAGCAGTTTACGCAGGTTTTCGGCCTGGGCCTCCTCGCGCGAAACCAGGTTGAGCCGCTCGATCTTGGTCAGGCCATCGACAATGGCGCCGATCTCGGCGCCGAAGAGCTGGTCGATTTCGGCACGGGTGGCGTCGGTGTCCTCGATGGTGTCGTGCAGCAAGCCCACGGCAATGGAGGCGTCATCGAGCTTGAGCTCGGTGAGAATGGCGGCCACTTCGAGGGGATGGTTGAAATAAGGGTCGCCGGAGGCGCGCTTCTGCGAGCCATGCTTCTGCATGGCGTAGACATAGGCCTTGTTCAACAACTGCTCGTCGACGTTCGGGTTGTAAGCCTGAACGCGTTCGACCAGCTCATACTGACGCATCATGGAAGTGTCGCCGCTCGCTCTAAGTTTTCAGCTTAGCGCATTGAAAGAAAATGGGAAGGGCGGGAATGGAGTTCGCTGCTCTCCGACTGTAGGGGCCACCCAATCCCCGCCCTACCGCCCCAACAAGGAGAAAGATGGGACGGCGTGCCTCTGGCAAGCAAAGACCTGAAAGCAAAACACCCCCGGCTCGCGCCGAGGGTGTCGAATGCAGGATGGCGAAGCCTCAGTCGTCGCGGCGTTCCGGCGGAGCCAGGCTTTCGATGCCGCGCAGCAGCTCTTCTTCGCTCATGGTGTCGAAGGTGTCGGCATCGTCGTTGCCCGAGCCCTCGATCATGGGGGCGGCATGGCTTTCGGGCTCGTCAACCTCGACATATTTCTGCAGCGAATGGATCAGGTCCTCGCGCAGGTCGTCGGGGGATATGGCGCCATCGCCAATTTCACGCAGCGCCACGACGGGGTTCTTGTCGTTGTCGCGCGAGACGGTGATCTGGGCGCCGGACGAGATCATGCGCGCACGATGCGCGGCCATGAGCACGAGATCGAAACGGTTCTCGATCTTTTCAATGCAGTCTTCAACGGTGACGCGGGCCACGGACGTCTCCAAAATTTATGGAATGAGCGCTCCCCATACACGAGCATGGCGCCGGGCACAAGGATAGCGTGCCCCATTGCAGGCGAAACTGCGCGCTAACTTGCATGGCGCGCCAAAACATGTCATCACACACAAAATTTAATGATCCTCTGCGGAATTTAAGAAGTCCCTAGCCAGCGTTGAGCACGGCCGCCGTGCCAGACCCATTTTTGAAGGCCAGACAATGACAATTGATCCACGAGAAAAGATCGCCCTGTTCATCGATGGCGCCAATCTCTATGCGGCCTCCAAGGCAATCGGCGTTGACATCGACTACCGCCGGCTGCTGGCAGAATTCAAATCCCAGGCCTATCTACTGCGCGCCAATTATTACACCGCGCTGGTCGAGGATCAGGAATATTCCTCGATTCGGCCGCTGATCGACTGGCTCGACTACAATGGCTTCAATGTGGTGACCAAGCCGGCCAAGGAATTCACCGATGCCGGTGGGCGTCGCAAGATCAAGGGCAATATGGATATCGAGCTGTGCGTGGACGCGCTCGAACTGGCCCCCTACTACGACCACATGGTGCTGTTTTCCGGTGACGGGGACTTTACCGCCCTGGTGGCATCGCTGCAGCGCCTGGGCAAGCGCGTGACGGTGGTCTCGACGCTGACCACCTCCACGCCGATGATTTCCGATGATCTGCGGCGCCAGGCCGACTTCTTCCTCGACGTCGCCGAGCTGGCCAAGACCGTGGGGCGTCCGCCCAGCACGCGGCCCGTTGCCCCTGCCCCGGTTGCCGTGCCGGCAGAGCAGGACTAGCCCCGCCCGCCTTCTTTCATGATGCGCGACTTGTCGCGATTCCAGTCGCGATTGCGCTCGGTTTCGCGCTTGTCATAGTTCTTCTTGCCCTTGCCGACGCCGATCAGCACCTTGGCAAAACCCTTGTCGTCGAAGAACAGCTTGAGCGGCACGATGGTGTTGCCGGCGCGGGAGACTTCTTGATCGAGACGGGCCAGCTGCTTGCGCGAGACGAGCAGTTTGCGCGGTCGCTTCTCTTCGTGGTTGAAGCGATTGGCCTGCAGATATTCCGGGATATGCGCATTGATCAACCACAGCTCGCCCTTTTCCGGCGAAGCATAGGATTCGGTGATCTGTGCCTTGCCCAGACGCAGTGACTTGACCTCGGTACCGGTCAGCACGATGCCGGCTTCAAGCGTTTCACCGATCTCATAATCATAGCGCGAGCGGCGGTTTTCAGCCACGAGACCGTGGCTGATCACACCGTTCTTGGATTTGTCGTTCTTTGGGGCCATGAGCCTTAGATAAGCCCTGCGCGGGCCATTGCAATGTTCATGGCCTCTTCGGTGGCCGAAGACACCGGCACCAGCGGCAGGCGCAGTTCATTGGCACAGAGGTTGAGCCGGTTGGCGACATATTTCGCCGGCGCCGGATTGGGCTCCATGAACAGGTCCTTGTGCAGATAGACCAGCTTGTCGTTGATCTCGAGCGCCTTGCGGAAGTCGCCGGCCAGCGAGGCCTCCTGCATGTCGGCGCACAGGCGTGGCGCGACATTGGCCGTGACCGAGATACAGCCATGGCCACCATGGGCATTGAAGCCCAGGGCCGTGCTGTCATCGCCGGAAAGCAGGATGAAGTCGCTGCCCAGCTTGGCGCGCTCCATGCTGGCGCGTTCCATGTTGCCGGTGGCATCCTTGACGCCGATGATATTGTCATGGGCGTCGCGCAGGCGGGCGATGGTGTCCACGGTCAAGTCAACAATGGTGCGACCGGGCACGCTGTAGAGGATGACCGGAATGCCGATGGCGCTGGCCACAGCCGAGAAGTGCTGGAACAGGCCTTCCTGATTGGGCTTGTTGTAATAGGGCACGACCGACAGCACTGCGTCTGCGCCGGTTTCCTCGGCGAAGCGGGCGAGCGACACCGCCTCGGCGGTGGAGTTGGACCCCGCGCCGGCGATCACCGGGATGCGCTTGTTGGCGACCTCGATGGCGATCTCGACGACCCGGCGGTGCTCGTCATGGCTGACCGTGGGGCTTTCGCCCGTGGTGCCAACCGGCACAATGCCATGGGTGCCCTGGCTGATCTGCCAATCGACAAAGCTGGCGAAGGCTTTCTCATCCACCAGCCCATTGCGCATGGGAGTGATGAGTGCCGTAATCGATCCTCGCAGCATTTGTCGTCTTTTCCTCGATCTGGTCGCCGGCCCGCGGCCGTGGCGAATAAGAAGAACGGTCATAGCGCCGTTTTTGTGCGGCGCACCATAGTTTTTATCACATCGCTTCACAACGCATTGTTAGCGGGCGCGCCCCGGCGGCGGAAATGGCTTGAGGCCAGGCAAAGCGTGACGCTAGATGGGGGCAACACAGGATGACGCCCTTGGCCCGAGCCCGATCCGTTCCACCAGACCATGCCGCCTTCGCCGAGCTGCCAATCCAGCGCGTGACGCTGGGCCATGGGCTGTCGCTGGCGGTGCATGTGAGCGGTCGCCTGACGCAGCAGCGCGTGCCGGTGGTGTGCCTGCCCGGCTATCAGCGCAACATGAGCGACTTCACCGGATTTTCCGCGCATTTCAACCGCTTGGGTGCGGCGGACTGGCCGGTGGTGCTGATCGACTTGCCTGGGCGCGGCCGCTCGGATGACCGGCAACGCGCCGAGGACTACAGCACGCTGCGGGACGCTGAGGATGTGGCGGCCGTGCTGGCGGCGCTGGGTATCGGGCCTGTCGTATTAGTCGGCCAGGGACAGGGCGGACAGGTGGCCATGGCGCTCGCCGCAAACCATCCGCTGTTGTTTGCCGGGACGGTCCTGGTCGATGCCGGACCGGTCACCGATTCCCGCGGGATCGTGCGTTTGCGCAACAATCTGGCGCATGTGGAAAGCCTGCGCGGCGAGAAAACCGTGCGTGCTGGATTCCGCCGCATGCTGGCGGGCGATTACCCCGGGCAGGCAGAAGACCGGCTGGATGCACTGATGGGGCGCAGCCACTATCTCGACAAGCGGGGGCGAGCACGGCCGCTTTATGATCCGCGGCTGGTGGCGGCGCTGGCCGAGATCAATTTCGACGACGTGCTGATGGCGCAATGGCCGCTCTATGATGCGCTGCGTTGCGCGCCGCTGCTGCTACTGCGGACGCAGCTGAGCGACCAGGTGCGGCGGGAGACGTTTGACGAAATGGTACGCCGTCGGCCGGACGCGACGGCCATCACCCTGGCCGGCCAAGGCTCCCCTGCCCTGTTTGACGGCACCGACGAAACTGCCGCCATCGCCCGCTTTGTGATGGACATCAGCCAGCAACGGCTGGGCCGCGCCGCCTAATTGTCGGCCGGCAGGCGTTCAGCCAGCATGCGCTCGGCCTGTGCTACCCATTGCTCGCGGCGAATACGCCCCTTGAACGCCAGGCGCGCATCGACCCAATCGACATTGGCGCGGTCCCAGGCGGCAATCTGATCGAGATGATAGATGCCCAGGGCATGCAGCGATGCCTCGATCTTGGGCCCAATGCCCTTGATGGCCTGCAGCTTGTCCGGCGTGCCGTTGCGCGGCGCCGCCAACGCCGGGGGCCGCGGATCGGCCGGGGGTGCAGGTGGAACTGGCTCAGCGGGCGGCGCCGCGCGCGTGGGCAGTTCGGGTGGCGGATCATTGGCCGCGGCGGCCGCCAGGCGCGCTGCAGGCGTCGGCACCCGACGCGGCGGCGGGGCCGGCGCGGCTTCGGCCATTTCCGGCGGCACGATGCGTGTCCCCTGTGCGGCATGCAGCAGGCGATGCAGGCCATAGCCGAGCAGGCAGCCGACAACATAGGCCAACAGCACGAGCAGCGCGGTTTCGGCAACATGGGCAATATTGGTCATTGCACCACTCACGGCTTGGGCGGGCTGAAGCTTCGCCAGCCCACCACGACGCCAATTGCCAGCACCACGGCCAGGTAGGGCCAGTAATAGCCCAGCAGAAACTGAAGCCCGGCCCAGCTCATGACAAACGGCCTAGCGCTGGCGGCAGATCACGGCGCGACATTGCTGACCGTCACCACGATGCGGCGGTTGAGGCGCTTGCCGGCGGCCGTGTCATTGTCGGCGACCGGGCGCGCGGCGCCATAGCCGACCGCATAGAGCAGGCTGGGATCGACACCGCGTTCGATCAGGGCCGAGACCACGGCTTCAGCGCGGGCAACCGAGAGCGCCAGGTTCTGCTGCGGATCGCCATCGGCATCGGTGTGGCCCTCGACATGGATCTGCGCCGGTGGGCAGGCCTTGAGGTCCATGGCCAGCTCGTCAAGGGCACGTTCGGACTCCGCCGAGATCAGCGCCGCGCCCGACTGGAACAGGATGGCGTTGCGTCCGGAGAAATCGGCCAGGATGCCAATGCAGGCCGACAGATCCGGCGATGGCGGGGTTTCGGGCACCGGTTCTGTGGCGGCCACTTCCGGCTCGGCAGCCGGTGGCGGCACGGCGACATCGAGCCTCCATGTGGCGGCGGTATCGGTGGCCACGGCGGCACTGATGGCGTCATTGGTCACCGGATCGGGCGCCGAGCCGCTCAAGCGCCAGGCGCCATTGGCGAAGTCGAGCTGTCCCGTGGTGAGGCGCTGGAGGGCACGCAGGCCGATTTCGGCGCTGGCGAGGAAGCCATTGGGGGCGCCTTCGGCCAGGCTGACCGCAGCCGCATCGCCCTTGGAGAGAGCGGTGAGCCGCTGCAGGGCGGCATCGTCCGGCACTTGGCCGCTGAGGATAACGCTGCCATCGGCCGATCGGCTGGCCGAGAAGGCATAGGCCGGGTCGACGACTGGCGGCGTCTGCTCGACCGGTGCTTCGGTTGCGACCGGTTCGGCCTCGGTCACTTCCGCTGTCGCCGCGGGTGTTTCGGTCACGGCGGGTTCGGCGGGCACGGCTTCGGCGGCAGCATGGACGAGCGTGACTTGCCAGTCCTGCGCCGGCGTGCGGCCGCCGGACAACAGGGCCGTCACCGCAGCGTCATCGGCATCCGCCGGCAATGTGCCTTCGATGGACCATTTGCTGCCGTCAAAGCTGACGCGACCTTCGGTCAGCGGCGCCAGAGCGTCGAGGCCGGCAACCACATCGTCGGCAAAGCCGGCGGGCGCATTGGGATCGATGACGGTCTCGTCAACCGCCCCTGCCCCGGCCCGCACGCTGATGAAGCGCTTGAGCGTATCGGCAGGGACAAGCCCGGTCATGGTCACCACGCCGTCTGCGGCCTTGGTCGCCGACCAGACATAGGGCGAGGCCGGCAGGGCTTCGGGCGCCGTGATGGCAACTGTCCAGGCCGCGGTGTCCGTAGCCTTGGACAGTGCGGCCAGAACCGCATCGCGCGCCTCGGCAGAGGCGGCATTGCCGCTGAGCGACCAGGCATTGCCGTCATAGCTGGCCGTGCCGCTCTCGAGCGCAAGGACCGCCGCCAGGGCGGCACGCGCGGCCGTGTCGAAGCCTGCGGGTTCGCCGGTCGCAATGGTGAGGCCGTCGCTGGCGCCGGGGCCAGCCTGGCGCACAAGCGCCTGGCGTATGGCGGGCGTGGGCGCGGAGCCAGCGAGGCTGACGCCAGCCGCCGACCGCGTGGCCGACCAGATATAGGGCGAGGCTACAGCAATCACCGGCTGCGGCTCGGCCAGGGCCATGGACCAGCCGGCGGCGGCTAGCTGTCGGGTGGCAAAATCAGTCTCGGCGGCAGCCTTGTCGATGGCCGACTTGGGCGTGCCGGTGAGCAGCCAGCCCGAACCGTCAAAGCTTATCTTGCCCTCAGCCAGCCACTGCAAAAGGTTGAGCCCGGTCTTGGCGGAGTCGACGAAATTGGTGGGGGCGCCAGAGGCAAAGCTGGTCGATGCCGTCGCACCAGGTCCGGCGGCCGTTTTCAGGGTCACCAGATCCTGCGGATTGGGCACGAGGCCCGTCAGCACAATGGTGCCGGAGGGCTGCTTGACGGCAGCAAATTCATATTGCGCGGCGCGCGGCGGCAGAATGTCACCAGCCGTCAGGGTCAACCCCTGCGGCGCCTGTTCGGCGACAGCGGCCAGCAGCGCCTGGTAGTCGGCACCGCTATTGGCCGTGCCGGTCAGGGTGATGGCCGTGCCATTGAGTGCGAAACGGCCCTCGCTCATGCGATCGAGCATGGTGAGACCGAAATCGACTGCCGACTGGTAGCGTTCGGGCGCGCCGCGGCCGAGCTTGAGGAAACTGGCATCGGCACCCTTGTGCTGGGCCAGACGCTCGCGCGTGGCCTCGTCGGGCGCATAGCCATCGAACACAATGGTGCCACTGGCCTGCCGCGTGGCCGATACCCAATAGTCGGCGATGCGGGGCGGCTCGAGGGTGATAATGGAGCCAGCGGGCTCGAGTGCTTCGACAACGGCCTGGGCGACAGCCTCGCTCGGCGGCGCGCCCGTGAGGGTGCTGATGCCATCCGTGATGCTGGCCGAACCGTATTCAAGACGCGAAAGTTGTTCAATAAGCGTCTGAGACAGCGAATCAAATCCCTCTGGCGCACCGGACCCAAGGGCAAGGCCGGTGGACACGGTAAGGCCCGCTGCAGCGGCAGTGCGCAAGCGATCTGCCAGTTGATCATTGGGCACGAAACCGGAAATCGCGATGCTTTGGCCATCCGAAACGGCAGTCCACTCATAGGGGGACACCAGCGCCGGCTCGATCTCCACCTTACCCAGGGCCGTCCCCTGCGGCGCACCCGCGCGCATGACAATGAGCAGGTCACGATAATCGCGGACCGACTTGGCACGGCCGGTCACATTGACCGTCAGATCGGAGACCTCGATGCTGCCTTGATCGAAATATTGCAGGTGATCGATGGCAAATTCGGCGCCGGCCAGCCAGGCTTGCCGATCCTTCAGGCCGGAACTGAGCACAAGATCGCCCTGCCCCACGCCGGCGTGGGCCAGAAGTTTGTCGCGCGTGGTGATATCAGGAACTCCGCCGGAGACCGCGATCGCGCCATCGGCAATGCTGACCTCAAAACGATAGGGCGCCAGCACCGGGGCCAAGGTCACGGCGGTGGCAACGCCGCGCACACCAGCAAGACTGGAGAGCTGGTTGACCACGGAATCGACCCGAGCCTGATCGGTCGTGGTGCCGGACAGAGAAATGTCGCGCATGTCGACGGACAAGTCGGCCCAATCGACGCCGGCCCGATCAAGAACGGCACGGGATTGGGCTGAAACATCATCCGCAATCCTGGATGAGGTCATGGCCAGACAAATCGTGGTTCCCCCCAGGACTGTGGCCAGCCCAGGCACGACCCACTTCAGAAGGTCCCTGATCATTCAATATCCAGTGAAACGTCCGCAACTGCGGCAACGCTAGAGCATTTCGACCGGCGATGAAATGGATTTTGGTTCGCTAACGGCCTGTTCTCTAACGCATTTTCGCGAGCGGGTCAGGACCTGACAGCTCATGGGGCTAGCAGAGGCAGAATCAGCGGTGACGCAGCCGGCAAAATGTCGCTGTGGTCGGCTCCGTCGCCGCGCGGTCAACAGTCCAGGCGCGAGGATGGCGAGCAACGGTCACCCCGCAAAAGCAGAAAGGCCCGGCGTGAGCCGGGCCTTTCCGTAGTGGGTCGTAATCCGAGGATTACTGGAAGGCCTTGGCAGCCTTGAAGGTGACCTTGTAGGCACCGTTCTGCTGGACAGTGGCGCCAACCGACGAGGTGAAACCGCCGCCAGGAGCCCAAGCCAGGGTTGCACTGCCGTACACGTCCGACAGAGCCGGGGTGGCAACAGCAATGGTGCGCTCGGTGCGGCCATAGACGCCGACTTCGCCGGTGACGGTGATGGTCTCGGAGAGAGCAGCAACGAGCTGAGCGGCAACCTGGTAGCCAGCGCCCGAACCCGAAACGTCCTGACCGAAGTAACGGCCACCGAGGTTAACCGACACGCCTTCCGACACCTTGGCGCCGATGGAGCCGCCGAAACCGTAACCGGTCGAGCGGACGCCAGCAGCAGTGGTGCTGCTCAGGACTTCAGCCGAAGCTGCGATCGTGAACATGTCGAAGGTGCCCTGAGCCGACACGAGGCCGTTCAGGTAGCTGGTCTGGTCGCCAGCGAGGGTCGAACCACCGGCAGCCAGAGCGCCGCGGATCTTGAAGGCGTCGAACGTGCCGGTGAAGCCGGCATGGATCGCATAGGTGTCAGCGGCGGTAGCGATACCGTCGAGGATGCCACCAGCAGCAGCGCTGATGTGCGCGGTGACCGAGTCACCCGAGTACTGCAGAACGCCAACCAGGGTGCCGGCTGCGTCGATCTTTTCCAGACCGATCTTGCCGCCAACGCCGTTGCCGAAGTCGGATTCGAGCTGGATGACATGGCCGCCGGTTGCGGTGAAGGCCTTGTAGTATTCATCCGAGCCGATGACGCCCTTGTCTTCCTTGGAAGCAGCGAACAGGCCAGTGAAGTTGAAGGGCTCGTCGTCGCCCTTGTTGAAGATCGAACCCTTCTTACCAGCGGAGAGAACGGTCGCATCGCCAACCTGGACGTAGGCTTCGTCCATGAAGAACAGGTTGTTCTTCTGGTCGCCAGCAGCACCCAGAACGCCATTCACGAAAACCGACTTGTTTTCGTTCTTGATCTTGATCACAGCACGAGCAGGACCGAAGTCGCTCGATGCAGTGCCAACGAACTTCAGCCAGGACTCAACCTTCGAGTTCCACTCGTTGGTGCCGCCAGCGACGGTGTCGGGGGCATCGATGTCCTTGAGAACGACAACGCCGGCGCCGCCCAGGGGCAGGCTGGAGATGACGGTCTTGCCGTTGAAGTTACCGAAGTTCATTTCGTAGGAAACGGAACCCGAGATCTGCAGGCAGTTGTCGGCAGACGAGATGGTCAGGCCGGACAGGCCCAGGTCGTTGCAAAGGTCCATCGAGGTGAGGACGCCGAGATCGGCAGCAAAGCCCGAGGTCGAGAGACCGGCAGCAGCTACAGAACCGAGGATAAGGCTCTTGAGTTTCATTAGTTGACCTCCAAAGTCAGTCATTCTTGGTGCCGGCGGAGCGGCGGTTTGTCGAAACGCGACCACACTATTCGTGGTGCAGTGTGTTGTCGTCGCGTTGCGACCGACAAACGATCCCATGCATGGATTCGCAAGACCCACTCTACGCATGGCGAAAAAGGACGCAATCGCGCAAAAGCCGTTTTGTCGGGGCGGCAATATGGTTGCCAACCGTATGTTGCAGATTCAGCACACAGATTGAAACCTCTTGTTAACCCGGCTGAACAAGGCGTTAAATTTCCCCGATTTCTGGGCTTTTTAAGGCCACAGACCTGCGGACGGCACAAAGACGCCAGCAACAGCGCCGCGACGCCTGCAATTAAGAGCCACAAGGGAATGTGCAGATTTTGGGATGGAACTGTGGCGGCCGACGTGGTGGAACGGAGCACCAGGAGGAGAGAGTTCAATGGGCGACAAGGTAGCGGTGGTAACGGGGGGCGGATCCGGAATCGGCAAGGCGGCAGCGTTGGGTCTGGCGGCTGCCGGCTACAGAATCGCGATCTGTGGGCGCCGCCAGGATGCGCTCGACGCCGTGACGGCGCAGACCGGCGGCCTGGGCGTGTCGTGCAATGTGACCGATCCGGAATCGGTCGGCGCCTTCTTTGAGGCCGTGATGGGGCGCTATGGCCGGGTCGACGTGGTGTTCAACAATGCCGGGCGCTTTGCACCCGCCGCCTCTGTGGGCGATCTGGCGGTCGATGTCTGGCGCGAAATGATCGACACCAATCTCAACGGCGCCTTTTACGTGGCGCGCGAAGCCTTCCGCATCATGCGCGACCAGAGCCCCCAGGGCGGGCGCATCATCAACAATGGCTCGATCTCGGCGCATGTGCCGCGGCCGCTGGCGGCGTCCTACACCACCTCCAAGCATGCCATCACCGGGCTGACCAAGGCGATTTCGCTCGATGGCCGCCCCTATGGGATTGCCTGTGGACAGATCGATATCGGCAATGCCGCCACAGACATGACCAGCCAGATGAACAGCGGCTCGCTGCAGGCCAATGGCAGCGTAGTGCCAGAACCCACGTTCGACGTGCGTCATGTCGTGGACGCGCTGGTCTATATGGCCGAGCTGCCGCTGAGCGCCAATGTCCAGTTCATGACCGTGATGGCAACCAACATGCCTTATATTGGTCGCGGCTAGCGACGAGGGCGCCATTCGGCCGCAGGCCTCATGGCCTTCTCGCCTCAAATCGCTCCACCGGAGCGATTTGCCCTAGCGGACGGCTCGAAGTGTCCAGTTCATGACGGTCATGGCAACCAACATGCCTTATATTGGTCGCGGCTAGGCGCACACGACCTCGCTACACCTGGAAGACCTGGCGGCCACTGATCCAGGTGGCGCTGACTCGGCGGGCGTCATCAAGATGCACGAAGCTGGCCAGCGCGCCCGGGCCGAGGTGGCCATGCAGGTCCGCAATGCCCATGGCCTCTGCCGGATAGAGCGCGGCCATGCGTAGCGCCTCGTCCAGCGTGAGGCCGATGGTGCTGTGCATGAACTCGACAGCATTGATCATGTCGAGATCGGCGCCGGCCAGGGTGCCATCATCTAGGCGAAGGGCGCCATTGGCGCGGGTGATGGTGCGGCCGTTGAGCGTAAAGCTGGTGAGGTCGGTGCCGGTCTGCGACATGGCATCGGTCACCAGGAAGATGTGACCCGTGCCGTGTTTGGCGCGCAGCGCCGCCCGGATCGCCGCGGGGTGGACGTGGATGCCATCGGCAATCAGGCCGGCATGCACATGGGGCGAGGCCAGCACGGCGCCGACAACGCCGGGCTCGCGGTTGCCCAACTGGCTCATAGCATTGAACAGATGCGTGGCCATGGTCGCGCCAGCCTCGAAAGCGGCGGTGGCAACGTCAAAGCCGGCATCGGAATGGCCGATGCTGACCACGATACCGGCAGCCTGCAGCGCGGCAATCATGGCCGGCTCGACCGTTTCGGCGGCCACCGTGACCAGGAGATTGGGCAGTTCGGCACGCGCCGCGATCAGGCGCGCGCAATCCTCGGCGTCCATGGGGCGGATGAGGTCGGGGTGATGGGTGCCCTTGCGGGCCAGCGACAGATGCGGCCCCTCGAGGTGCAGCCCGATGAAGCCGGGCACGGCGGCGTCCGCCGCGGCCTTGCCGGCGGCAATGGCAGCGACATTGACCGGCACGGTGTCGGTGATCAGCGTGGGCAACAGCGCCGTGGTGCCGAACTGGGCATGGGCGGCGCAGATGGTGCGGATGCCCGACAGGGTCGGGTCGTTGTTGAACAGTACACCTCCGCCGCCATTGACTTGCAGGTCGACGAAACCGGGAACCAGCATGCCACCAGCAAGCGTGACGCGCTCGGCGTGCGCGGGCACGTCCGCAGCGCGGACAATGCCCGAGACGTGGCCGAACTCGGTGAGCAGGGCCGCATCGTCATGCCAGCCCTGGCCGTCGAAAATGCGCGCGCCGCTGATGGCCTGTAGATCACTCATACTGTTTCGGTGACCTTCTTGAGCGCCGGCGGCAGGTCGGGATTGAAGCCGCGATGGCGCGAGAGCGCCTCCACTAGACCATAGAAGGAGACAATCAGGGCCAGCGGGTCGGTGATCGAATGGCCGGTTGCGGCAAAGGGCAGCGCTTTGGCGGCGCCCGGCAGACTGCTAGTGAGGAAGGCCAGTGCCCCCTGCCCGGCCAGCTTGTGGGTCATCTCGGCAACCGAGGTTTCAGCGGCATCGCGGGCGGCCAGGCCGAGCACCGGATAGCCGCGCGTAACGATGGCGACCGGGCCGTGCATCACTTCGGCGGCGCTGTAGGATTCAGCCTGGATGTTGCAGGTCTCCTTGAACTTGAGCGCAGCTTCATTGGCGATGGCAAAGCCGGGACCGCGGCCCAGGACATAAAGAGCATTGTGGCCATCAAGCGCGCCGATCATCTCGGACCAGTCGCAATGCACGGCCTTTTCGAGCGCCTCTGGCAGATCGTTGACGGCGGCCAGAAGGGCAGCATCGCCACTCCAGCGGGCGATCAGCGCCAGTCCGGCGACGACGGACGCGACAAAGGTCTTGGTGGCCGCCACGCTCTTTTCAGCGCCCGCAAGCAGGTCGATGGTGAAATCAGAGGCCTCTGCCAGGGGCGAGCCGGCGGTGTTGGTGATGGCGATCGAGAGGGCGCCGGAGCGGCGGGCCGACTGGGCCATGCCAACGATGTCAGGCGATTTGCCAGACTGGGATACCGCAATGGCGGCGCCGCGGCCCAGCTTGATGTCCTTGCCATAGATGGAGGCGATCGAGGGGCCGATGGAGGCGACCGGCAGGCCCAGGGTCAGCTCGGCGGCATATTTGAGATAGGCGCAGGCGTGGTCGGACGAGCCGCGGGCCACCGTGGCAATGACATTGGGATCGCGCTCGCGCAGGGCAGCCGCAGCGGCATCCAGTACAGTGCCGCTCTTATCCAGGAAGGTCGCGATGACGCCGGGGATCTCGTTGATTTCACGGCGCATATGGGTCTGGTCGGTCACGTCTTGCTACTTCCGGTCGTTGGAGAGTCGCCGAGCCGAAGTTCGGCGACAAAGTCATAGGTGTCGCCCCGATAGATGGAGCGGGTGAATTCGATCACGCGCCCAGACGCGAGATAGGAGGTGCGCTCGATATTGAGCCCGGCCGAGCCGACGGCCACCTGCAGCAGCTGGGCATCATTGGCGTCGAGATTGGCGGCGCGGATACGCTGGATGGCGCGCGTGGGCCGGTTGCCGGACTTGTCGAGGTGGCGATAGAGCGAATCCCCGATCGCCAGGGGATCGGGCAGCACCTGGGTGGAGAGCGAGGCCCGTTCGATCGCCAGCGGAATATCGCCGGTCAGGCGCAGGCGGGAGATGCGCGCCACGTGGTCACCGGCCGACAGGCCGAGAATGATCGTTTCCTCCGGCGAGGGCAGATAGATGCCGCGATCAAGCCACTCGGCGCGCACAGCCATGCCACGGCGGGCCATGTCCTCGGTGAACGAGGTGAGCTGGGACAGGGATTGTTCGACGCGCTGGGTCTGCGGCGCAACGAATGTGCCCGAGCCATGGCGCTGCACCAGAATGCCATCCTGCACCAGTTGCAGCACGGCCTTGCGCACGGTGACACGGGACACATCGACCCGGGCGGCCAGGTCGCGCTCGGACGGCAGGGCATCGCCCGCGCCAATATCGCCACGGTGAATGGCGTCTTCAATCCAGCGTTTCAACTGCAGGTAGAGGGGTCCCCCCTGGGGCAGGACGATGGGACCGGCGGAAAAGAAACTGTTGGACAGCTCAGTCACTCACTTCCCTCTTGCGTTCATAGATCTTGGTGACCTGCATACCATCGATCCCCGGGGATCGGGCAAGCGCTGTCCCGTGCGACATAATACCAATAAAATACCATTCACCAAGCGCAAAACCAAGCCCCTGTGGATTTCGCCGCATGCCGTTGCGCCAATTGCGCTATGTCGCGCAATAGAGTGAGCAGTGAACCGCCGCGGCGGTCGCCATGTGGACAAGTGGTATTTTTTTGGCATTATCGCCACGAGTGGAGACCAGCATGACGTCAGCCCGGACAGAAATGAGCCACCCCAAGGCGCTGGGCCTGGACACGCAGAGCCCCACCGCGATTCTGGAGACGCTGGCCCTGGCCCAGGCGGAGGCTGCGCGTGCCGTGCAACTTGCGGTGCCCGAGATTGCCAGGGCGGCGGAGCTTGCGGCGGCGGCGCTGCGGTCCGGCGGCAGGCTGATCTATGCCGCAGCCGGCAGCTCGGGCCTGATGGCGCTGGCGGACGGTGCGGAACTGCCGGGCACCTATGGCATCGGACGCGAGCAGATCGTCATTCTGCTGGCCGGTGGACTGGGTCAATTGCCGGGCTTGCCGGGCGGCCCTGAGGACGACGCCGAAGCGGCGCGGCGTGAGTTGGCAGCGCTTGCGGTGGGACCGAAGGACTGCGTGATCGCGCTAACGGCCAGTGGCTCGACGCCCTACCCGCTTGCCGCGGTTGAGGCGGGCCGGACGGCAGGCGCCGCCACCATCGGCATTGCCAACAATCCCGATGTGCCGCTGTTTGATCTGGTTGATGTGGGCATCTGTGTCGCCACCCCACCCGAGGTGATTGCCGGCTCGACCCGGATGGGCGCGGGCACGGCACAGAAGATCACGCTCAACATGCTGTCGACCATGGTGGCGATCCATCTGGGGCATGTGCATGACGGCTACATGGTCAATGTGGTGGCGGACAATCTCAAGCTGCGCGGGCGGGCCCAACGCATCGTTATGGCCGTTGCGGGCGTGAATGCCGAGGCGGCCGAGCGCAGCCTGAGCCTGGCCAATGGGGCGGTCAAGATCGCGATTCTGCTGGCCAAGGGCGCAAGCGATGTTGCGGCTGCGGCGCAGCTGTTGGCAGCAGCGAACGGGCGCCTGCGTCCCGCACTTGAAGCGCTGACACTTTAGGCCCGCACAGAATTTTCATTTCATTGTGACAAGGCTTGGTTCAACGTTTCCAGGCAGGAGGCCCAGGGGCGCAGCAGGCGCCGGCCTGTGCACAAACTGTCATCCAAGCTGTAGAGTGCCAGAACCTCCCTCGCAGCAAGGCGCGACAATCGCAACCCAACCGTTACGCTTTCGGTGCAGGCAAGTCTTTGCGGCGCCATCATCTTTTTCAAAACCCTCATAGCACTCAACGCGATAGAGACGTAGTCACCACACTGCCTTGGCGCTGTTACACAACTGTCGCACAGCTGTGATTTGTACCGCGCAGTCGCCACAACCCGTGCCGCGCGTTTTCTCTTGAAATGTCGAGAGAGCTGGCGTTTGCTCAAGTTCGGGTGAGGTCGACGGAAGATCGATGAAACCCACGGGCAAGCAGCCTTGCCTGTTAGAACATCTGTTCCATGAACAGATTCAGGGAGAGACTGAATGAAACGTCGCGCTTTTCTGATTTCCGCTGGTGGTGTGGCCGCCGGCATGGTCCTGCTGCCCCGCGTCTCGTCTGCCGCTGAAGGCAAGATCGACTGGTACACATCCTCGGACACCAACATCCTGGACTTCTGGACCAATGTGATCGCCCCCAAGTTCGAGGCCGCCAATCCGGGCCTGAGCATCAACCTGATCGACGCCGGCGACGGCGCTGGCCAGGACGCCATTGCCGACCGTGCTCTGGCTGCCATGCAGACCAGCACCGATCCGCAGGCTGACTATTTTGAGACGGCCGATCCGCTGAGCCCGAAGGGCGCTATGGAAGCTGGCCTTTACGTCAACCTCAAGGAAAGCCTGTCGAACTGGTCCAAGGTCAATCCGCTGGCCATCGAGACCGACTTCGCAGTGCCCTATCGCGGCAGCCAGGTGCTGCTGGCCTATGACACCACCAAGCTGCCGGCCGCTGACGTTCCCAAGACCTGGGACGACCTGGTCACCTGGATCAAGGCGAACCCGGGCCAGTTCATCTACAACCGCCCCGACAAGGGCGGCTCGGGCGGCAATTTCGTGCGTCGCGCCATCCATGAAGCCAATGGCCGCGACCCGAGCCTGTTCACTCTCGACAACTTCACGCCCGAATATGCCGAAAAGACCCTGGCTCCGGCCTGGGAGATCCTGAACGACATCGCGCCGTCGCTGTTCGACAACGGCGCCTATACCTCGGGCAACACCCAGTCGGTGCAGCTGCTCGGCCAGTCGGCTGTGACGATGATCCCGGCCTGGTCCGATCAGGCCCTGCAGGGCATTGCCACCGGCGTGCTGCCGGAGACCACCGGCCTCGTGCAGCTCACCGACCTGGCTTTCTCGGGCGGTTTCTCGCGTGGCGTCGTGCTCTCGAACGGCGCCAACAAGGACGCGGCCCTCAAGCTGGCGGACTTCGTGCTCACCGAAGAAATCCAGGGCGCGATCATCGTGGAACTGGGCGGCTTCCCCGGCGTGTCGTGGGACAATGTCGCCGAAGACCTGCGCAACAAGTACAAGGACATCGTGCCCTCCTCGATCCCGACCTTCCCGGGCGGCGACTGGGGTTCGGCGATCAGCGATGGCTGGTACCGCAATGTTGCTCCCAACGTTGATCGCAACGCCTGATTATGACCGCTAGACCCGTATCCTGGGTCCAGCCGAGCAGGAGGCTAACCGGCCTCCTGCTCGTGGCTGTGCCTGTCCTGCTTTTTGCATGGATGACCATCTGGCCGATCCTGTCGGGCCTGACGACGGCGCTGACGCCGCAGCAGGCCGATGGCTCTCGCCCCCTCTCATTTGACAATTTCGTCACCTTCTTCTCGGATCCCTACAGCCTTGCCAACCTGGGCATTACGCTGTGGACCTGCCTGATCACGCTGGGCCTGCTGCTGGTGATCTGCATTCCGCTGGCGCTTTATCTGCGCTTCGCGCAGGGCCGTCTGGCCACCTATGTGCAGACCATGGCGATGTTTCCCATGTTCGTGCCATCGATCATCCTGGCCTTCGCGTTCATCCGCGTGCTGGGCCCCAATGGCATGGCCGATCTGCTGCTGAACGCCGTGGGCCTGCCCAAGATTCGGTCGCCCTATCTCACTCCCTGGGGCCCGGTGATCGGGCTGGTGTGGGACAATATCCCGCTGACCGTGCTGATCCTGGTGTCCGGGCTGGGCGCTGTTTCCAACCAGGCCGTCGAGGCTGCCCGCGACGTCGGCGCCAAGCCGCTGGCGCTGTTCTGGCACATCATACTGCCGCGCATGTGGACGTCGGTGGCCGTGGTGGTGAGCTTCACCATGCTGGGCCTGTTTGCCTCGTTCACCCTGCCCTATGTGCTGGGTCCGGCTTCGCCCGAAATGATGGGCCCGTTCATGCAGCGCACGTTCCGCGATCTGCGTAATCCCGAAATGGCCCTTACCCAGGCAACCATCACCATGGTGTTCTGCATTGCCTTTGGCCTGTTCTATGTCCGGGCCGTGGCCCGCAACAGGGGAAACTGACCATGGCGACTATTGCTGTTGCAAAGCCCCGTAGAGACTGGGTCGGCATTGTCTTTGCCCTTGTTCTGACGGTGGTGATCGTGGTGCCCATGCTCGTCGTGGTCACCTGGTCGGTGTCCAATGTGTGGCGCTTTCCATCCGTGCTGCCGCAGGAATTCGGCTTCAAGTTCTGGCAGATGACGCTGGCCCGCTCTGACGTGTGGAGCGCGCTGACCATGTCGCTGTCGCTGTCGGCGGTCGTGACCGCGCTGTCGGCGCTGATCTGCCTGCCGGCCGCCTATGCCTTCGCGCGTATGGAGTTTCCCGCACGGACGCTGCTGTTCTTCTCGTTCCTGGCCGGGCAGGCCTTCCCCAAGTTTGGTCTGTTGGTGGCGATTGCCGCCATCTTCCTCCAGCTCAACCTCATCGCCACCTTCTGGGGCGTGGTGCTGATCCAGCTGGTGGGCACGCTGCTGTTCATGATCTGGATTCCGGTCGCCGCCTTCCAGGCCGTGGACCGGCGCATGGAAGAAGCCGCGCGCGATGCCGGCGCCAAGCCGCTGCGCGTGTTCTGGTCGATCACCCTGCCGCAGGCCGCGCCGACCATCGGCGCGGCGGTGCTGCTGAGCTTTGTGGGCACGTTCTACGAAACCGAGGGCGCCTGGCTCATCGGTGCCCCGCAGATCCGCACCATGCCGGTGCTGATGATCAGCTTCATCAACAACCAGCCGGTGATCCAATACGCGGCAGTGCTCTCTGTCCTGCTCTGGATTCCCTCACTCATCGCGCTCGTCTTCACGCGCCGCGTCGTCAATTCGGGCAGCTTTGCCCGCGGCTTTGGAGCCTGATTTCTTATGTCCAATCTGTCGATCTCAAACGTCTCCAAGCTGTTCTCGACCACGCTGGCGGTCGATGATTTCTCGCTCGATGTCGCCGACGGTGAGCTGGTCTGCCTGCTGGGGCCGTCAGGCTCGGGCAAATCCACCCTGCTGCGCATGGTGGGCGGGTTCGAAATGCCGAGCGAAGGCTCGATCCGCATCGACGGCGAGGAGGTGGTGCACCTGCCACCCGAAGAGCGCCCGACCGGCATGGTGTTCCAGAGCCACGCGCTGTGGACGCATATGAATGTGTTCAACAATCTGGCGTTCGGCCTGAAGCTGCGGCGCCTGCCCAAGGCGCAGATCCGCGAGAAGGTCGAGGCCGTGCTCGAACTGGTGGGCCTGGGCGGCTATGGCACGCGTGGCGTGACGCAGCTCTCGGGCGGGCAGCAGCAGCGCGTGGCGCTGGCGCGGTCGCTGGTGCTGGAGCCGAAAATCCTGCTGCTCGACGAGCCTTTTGCGAGTCTGGACCAGCACTTGCGCGAAAGACTTCGCGAAGAGGTGCGCGACATTCAGCAGCGGCTCAAGATCACCACGCTCTTTGTGACGCATGGCCAGGACGAGGCGCTGTCGATGGCCGACCGCATTGTGGTCATGCGCGACGGCAAGACCGAGCAGATCGACCGGCCCGACATTGTCTACCGCGAACCGCGCACGCCCTTCGTCGCCGGCTTCATCGGCACGATGAACCTGATCGAGGGCGTGGTGCAGAACGGAGTCTTCTCCAAGGCCGGCTATTCGACCCCGGTGCCGGTGGCCGATGGTCCGGCAGTGCTGGCCATCCGCCCCGAAGCGCTTGAGCTGACCGTGGCTGGCGAGAACGCGCAGGGCCATGTGCACCGCGTCACCGACTATGGCACCCATGGCCTGGTCGACCTGGTGCTGCTCGATGGCACGCGGCTCAAGGCGATGGTGTCCCATCCGGACCTGTTTGCTACCGGCCAGGGCGTCTCGCTGGCGCCCAAGGCCATCGCCGCCTATCGCGACAATGTGCTGATCCATCGCGTCGCGCTGGGCAAGGAAACCGCCGCTTTGCGGCAGCTGGTCGACGCCTGACCTTCGGCCGGCCCCGCGGGGCCGGCCCTCCCCCTCTCTTGTGGACTGATCCGCCATGACCGACCCGCTTTTCATCGCCCGCGACGGCCACCGCAGCTGGCTCAAATGGCATCGCGGGCGGCGCAAGGCGTCCGACCCGGTGTTCACCGGTGCGCGCATCCTCGAAGCCATGCGGCTTGGCGCCAGCGTCGAGGTCGATCTGGTGCTGACGGCCGATGGTGGCCTGGCCGTATTGCATGACAAGACCCTGGACCGCGAGACGACCGGCACCGGTCCCGTCGCCAAGGCGAGCGACGCCGCCATCCGCGCGCTGCACCTGCGGGACAATGATGGCGCGCCGATCGCCGACCGGGTGATGCTGCTCGAAGATTTGTGCGCCTTGATGGCCGAGGGGAGCGTGCATCCCGATGCGCTGCTGCAGCTCGACTACAAGGAAGACGAAACCGTGCTGACGCCGGCCGTGCTGGACAAATTCGCGCGGGCGACGGCGCCGGTCGCCAAAACAATGATTGCCTCGTCCGGGTCGGCCGAGGCCGTGCGCCTGCTGACCGAGGCCGTTCCAGGCATGCGCAGTGGCTATGATGCCAGCGACGAGGCCAGGTTCAAGGCCGCCATGGCCAATGGTACGCTGCAGGGCTTTGTCGACGATGCCGTCGCCGCCCTGCCCGGCACGGACATGATCTATCTCTATTGGGAGATCGTGACGCTGGCCGCCGATGCGGGCTTTGACATGGTCGGGGCCTTCCATGCCCATGGCAAGCGCATCGACGCCTGGACCATCCGCGAGGCTAGCGCCGCCACCAGGCCAGCAGTCGAGAAGCTGCTGGCCCTCAAGGTCGATCAGATCACCACCGACGACCCCGAGGGCCTGCTGGCCCTCATGGGGTGAGGCGCGGTGGCGGGCCTCAGTGCCTGCCGGCTTCCGGATCCTTCTTCGGCACATCCTTGAGCTTGTCGAGCAGATAGGCGTGCGTGGCCTTGTTGGCCACGATCAGCGTGCCCGTGCGCTCATAGACATCGGGGCCGCGCCCCCACCAATCGGTCACCACGCCACCGGCTTCCTGCACGAAGAGGATGCCCGCTGCCGTATCGACAAAGCCGGTTTCCTCGAAATAGCCGGTGAGCCGGCCCATGGCGACATAGGCGCAGCTATTGGCGGCGCTGCCGACCACGCGCACCGAGCTGATCGGCGCGCGAATGGCGTCGAGGCGCTGGTAGAAGCCGGGATAGGTGTGCATGCCGGGCGTGGCCATGCCGGTGCCGATGTTGAACATGCCCGGATCAACCTGTTCGCTGACCTTGAGCCGTTCGCCATTGAGGAAGGCGCCGTGCCCGGCGACGGCAATGAACATCTCATCGGCTGGCGGATTGTAGAGCACACCGCAGACCGTCTCATTGCCGCGGCGCAGGGCCAGGGAAATGGTGTAGTGCATGCCATTGATGAAATTGGTCGTGCCGTCGATGGGATCGACCAGCCAGCGGTGTTCGTTGTCGTTGTCGACCGGGGCGAATTCCTCGCCGGTGAAGCTGAAATCGGGATAGCGCTCGAAGAGGTAGCGGCGGATGAGCAGCTCGCTCTCCTTGTCCGCCTCGGAGACGAAATCGGCCGGGCCCTTGATGCCGATCTCGAGATCGCGGAAGCGGGCGAAATAGCCCTGGGTGAGCGCGCCAGCCTGGCGGGCAACGGCAATCATGTCTTCGAGAACGGCTTGGTAGTTCATGCTGGCTCCGGCGGCGTGGACTCGCCGAATTTGGCGAGTCGTCGTGTTGGCCCAGCTTACATCACGGCGCCCGTTACAGGCATGTGACGGGCGGCGGAAAAGCAGGGGAGAAACCGCTTTCCGCCGCCCGGCCGGTCACTCCTTGGCTGCGCCGGCCATCAGGCCGTTCATCAGCGTTTTCTGCAGGGCGATGAACATCACCAGCATGGGCAGAACGGACATGACCGAGATCGACAGCAGGCGCGGCCAATCGATGCCGAAGCGGCCCACGCTATTGGCCAGGGCGAGCTGGACAGTCCACTTTTCCTGCTCGGTGATGATCAGGAAGGGCCAGAGATAGTCATTCCAGCGATAGACCAGGTTGAACGCCAGCAGCGTGCCGATGGCCGGCAGGGCCAGCGGAACGATGATGCGCAGCAGGATGCGCCACTCGGGCGTCTTGTCGATACGGGCGGCCTCCAGCAGGCTGTCCGGAATGGTCAGGATATACTGGCGCATCAGGAACACGCCGCTCGGCGTGGCAGCCGGGGCGATGATGAGGCCGGCCAGCGTGTTGAGCAGGCCCAGGTCGCGCAGCACCAGGAACACCGGGATCAGCACGATCTGCAGCGGCACCATCAGTGCGGACATGATGAGCAGGAAGAAGACCGTGTCGCCCTTGAAGCGGAACTTGGCCAGGGCATAGCCGGCCATCACGCTGATGGTGACGGCAAGGACAGCCGAGAGCACGGCCACGACTGCCGAGTTCTGGAAGTAGAGCAGGAAGTTGGCGCGGCTGAAGGTGTCGTAATAGCTCTGCAGCGTCGGCGCCTGCGGCCACAGCGAGGGCGGCCACTGGAAGATCTCGGACTGCGATTTGAGCGAGGACAGGAACAGCCAGATCGGCGGCAGCGCGAACAGCAGCAGGACGATGGCAATGCCGACATAGCGCCAGGGGGACTGGGTTTGGGTCATGACCGCTTCCTTGCGAAACGCAGCTGCAGAATGGTGAGAACCATCAGGATGATGAACAGAACAACCGACTGGGCGGCGGCGGCGCCGGCCTGGTTCACCGTACGGAAGGCGGTCTCGTAGATGTTCTGGATGAGATAGACGGTGGCGCGGCCGGGACCGCCCGTGGTCAGCGAGACGACGAGCTCATAGACCTTGAAGGCCTCGATGATGCCCAGCACCACCACCACAACGATCGAGGGCTGCAGCAGCGGCACGGTGATGCGGGTGAACTGGCGCCAGCGCGAGGTGTTGTCGATGGCGGCGGCCTCGTAGAGGTCGCTCGGGATGGCGGTCAGACCGGCAATGAGCACCATCATGTTGAAGCCAGCGCCGCCCCAGACCCAGACGATGACCACGGCGATCTGCGCCAGCAGTTCATCTTCCAGCCACGGCACGGCGCCGATGCCGAACAGGCTCAGCACATAGTTGATCAGGCCGCTGTTGCGCCCGAACAGCCAGGCCCAGATGACGCCCACGATCAGCATGGAGATCATGGAGGGGAAAAAGACGATGGTGCGCACGAAGGCGTTGACGCGCGACTGCGGCGCCAGCAGCACGGCCAGCGCCAGCGACACCGCCAATTGCAGCGGCACGGCGACGACCACAAAGCCGATGGTCTTGAGCAGCGCGACCTGGAAATTCTTGTCACCCAGGAGATGGGTGTAGTTGTCCAGCCCGACGAAGACGGGGTGGGTGCTCTCCACCTGCGGCACCACGACGATGCCACGGGTGAAGAAGCTCATCACGATCCCCTGCAGCAGGGGATAGATGGTGAAGATGAACAGAAGGGCGACCGTCGGGAGCAGCAGCAGGTATGGCCAGGCCACACGGCCCAGTCGCCCCAGGGACCAGCGCCGGGGCGCTGGCTGCGTTTGCACGGGATTTGCCATCAGGTCGCCCTCGTTCACTTAGCGGCCAGCCGCGATAGCGGCTTCAGCAGCGGCACGGATACCGGCAACGGCTTCCTTGGTCGTGATCTGACCAACGTAAGCCTGGGTGATGCCAGCCTTGATCGAATCCCAGGTCGCCTGCATTTCCGGCCAGGCCTGGTCGGTGGCAGCATAGCGCGGGCTGGTTTCGAGTTCCTTCTGGAAGGCCACCACGGCCGCCTGAGCGTCGGCGCTGGCATAGTCGACAGCGGGGGCGTTCTTGTTGGCGGGCAGCAGGCCGAAGGTCTTGGCGTATTCGGCCTGGATTTCCGGCGAGGTCATCCAGTTCACGAAAGCGGTGGCTTCTTCGAGGCGCGGGCTGGTGTTGAAAGCCAGCAGGTAGTTGCCGCCCACGTTGGACGAAGCAACAGTGCCCTTGGGGGTCGGGCCGGCAACCCACTTGAACTTGGCGTTATCGCCGAAGTTGCCGATCTGCCAGCTGCCCGACATATAGGCGACGGCCTGCTGGTTGACGAACATGTCGACCGGGCTGTCCGAGCTTGCACCCGACCACAGGCCGGGGGGCATGTACTCATTGGCCATGGCAATGAACTGGTCCATGGTCTTTTCCCAGGACGCATCGTCCATGGCCACGGTCAGCGGCTCGTCTTCGGAGAAGACGTGGTTGCCGTACTGGAACTCATAGGTCAGGAAGCGGTGTGCCGAGACGTCCCACACGAGCGGGAAGCGGACGCCGGCCTTTTCGGCGACTTCCTTGAACTTGGGCAGGGCTTCGTCCCAGGTCCAGCCGTCAGCCGGGATCTCGACGCCGGCCTTGGCGAAGGCGTCGGCGTTGTAATAGATGCCCACGGCAGTCACGTCGAGCGGAGCAGCGATGACCTTTTCATCGAGCTTGGCGCCATCGGCCCAGCCGGCGACGAACTGGTCGATCCATTCCGGACCGTTGACCTCGGCCCAGTCGACCAGGAACGGACGAATGATGGGCGGCATGGACGAGCTCAGCGAGACGTCGGGGAAGCTGCCGGATGCTGCGAACTGCTGGAACTTGGTGCCCGTGGTCTCGTAGGGCACGATCTGCAGGTCAAACGTGGTGTCGGGGTTGGCAGCGGTGTACTGGTCGAGCATGCCGCGCAGCTTGGCTTCCTGCTCGTCGCCGTCGACATACCACATCAGCTTGAGTTCGGACGCAAAGACGGGCGACAGCATCGCCGTGCTCAGCGCCAGGGCAATGGTGCCCAGCTTCATCAGTTTCATGCGCAGTTCCTCCTAGTGTCCGCACGCGGACGTTACGTTATCCCTCGTCTGCCAGGCCGACGGCATCGCGGTATCGCACCGCGACATCGGCAGGCAGACCGCTCCATCCCTGGAGCAGCGATCCACGCCCAAAGGGCGGTGAATAGTATTCGATGGCGCCGGCCCAGCCGCTGCTCAGGCACGCCTGCCACCAGCGGGTGAGCGCGTAGCGCGCGCCCGGCAGGCCGCGGCGCAGGCGCTCTTCGGCATAGACGCCATCCCAATAGGGCCAGTCCGATCCGTTGTGGTAGCGGAAGGCAAAGGCCGATTTGGCGCGGGTATGCGCCGGCTTCTTGTAGGGCGGGAAGGCGCAGAGCACGCCCCAGTCGCCATAGGGCTGGATGGTGTTGTTGCGGCTCTCGAGCTTGGTGGTCGCGGTTTCCAGCGTGGTCAGCGCATGATCCTTGCTGATGGCGTCGTAGCGCAGCAGGGTCAGGCTATCGAGGGCGAAATGGTCTTCCACAAAGCCATCGGTATTGCGGTATTCGGCGACGTGACCGAGTTCGGGCTGCCAGAGGGCGGCATCGATGGCGCTGCGGGCTGTCCTGGCCAGGTCACCCGCCTGCTTGGCCAGGTCGGGATCGATGGTCGCGCCCATGGCCACAATGGCGTCCAGCGCGCCGACCCAGAGGCCGAGATTGTAGGAGACTAGGCCCTCGCGGAAGACATTGTCGGCCCAGTCGCGATCGTGATCGGGCTTGCGCGGCAGGCCGTCGGGGCCGGAGGCGGCGACATAGCGCTTTACGATGGCCTGGACATGGGTCCAGTGCAGGCGGGCCTCTTCGCTGTCGCCGGTGGTGCGCACATAGTCGCCCAGCGTGAGGATGAAGAACAGCGGGCTGTCGAAATGGTCGCTCCACCAGTCCTGCGGCCGGGCGTGTTCGAGCACATAAGGATGAGTGGTGCGGCGGAAGATGTCCCAGGCCGCCGACTGCGCGGGACCGGAGAGGATGATGGCGCTCGGCGCCTCGCCATCGGGCTGGATGCCCTTGGCGAGCAGGCGGATCTGGTCGCGCACGGCTTGCGGCGCCAAGGTCAGCAGCGGCTGCAGCGTCCAATAGCCATCGCGGTAATAGGTGCGCGCCGGCGAGCTATAGCCCTGCCCTGCCGCAAGACCGGCAAAGCTGCCATCGCGCGCCTGGCGCATGCTGGAGAGCGCCGCATGGGTGCCCTGGATGACCATGGAGCGCATCAGCGGGTCGGCCTCGGGCAGACGATCGCATTTGGCGAGATAGGCCTTGGCCTCGGCAACGATGGCCTCGACCGACAGCGACAGGGCCGCGACGGCTTCGTCGAGATCGGTGCCGCCGGCAATCACCAGATCGTCGCCGCGCTGCTCAATGGCGACAGCACCCCATTCCAGCACCAGAGTGCGGCGAATGCCGCGACGGCTGGATTTTGGCTTGGGGGTATTGGCGTCGGGCGTGTGCCACCAGGCCGCCTTGGTCTTGGCTGCGAGGCGCTGCAGCTGCGTGCCGCGAATGACCATGACCGGCGCCGACTGCGCGACATAGACGCCACCGCCTTGGGCGGCCTCGATCAGGTTCGGCCCATAGGCATAGGGCGCGCTGAGCGGGGTAAACGAGAGCGTGGCAATGGCGCCAACGCCCCAGACCGAAACGGTGATGCGGCCATCGGGCTCGCAATCGGCCTGCAGCCGGGGTGCCATGATGGGCAGCAGAACCGGCGTATCGGTGCCGGCCAGCCCGCTGGCGAGGGGCCACATGACATTGCCATGCTCAGTGTAGGTCATGGACCGGCTCATGCGGCGGCTCCCTTGTCGGCGGAAAAGCTATCGGCGACGAGCGCGGCGCGGGCAAGGCGTCGGGCCTGGGCCAGTGCGCCCAGCAGGCCGGCGCGATCCCCCAGGCGGCTGCGCTCGACGGCGCAGGGTGTGGGAACCAGGCGTGCCAGCCAATGGGCAACCTGCTCGGAGACGCCCGGCCGCGCGCCGATGCCGCCACCCAGCACAATAACGCCGGGATCGAGCAGGGCCACGACGGCCCCCAGACCGGTGGCCAGATCGCGCAGGCTGGCGTCAATGATGGATTTGGCCAGATCGTCGCCGCCTTCAGCGCTGTCGAACAGGCCACGCACGGTGGTGGCGCTGCTGCCAGCACGGCGGGCGCGCTCAAGAATGCCACCGGTGGACACGACGGCCTCAAAGGCGCCGCCCGGATTGGCCGCGATGGCCGCCAGGGGATCGGCGCCAAAGGGCAGAATGCTGATTTCGCCGGCAGCGCCGCTGGCGCCGCGCAGAATGGCCGAATCCACGATCAGGCCCATGCCGATGCCGGTACCCAGGGCAACAAAGGCCAGCATGCCGGACTGCATCTGGCGCGCCGAATATTCGCCGACGGCGGCTATATTGACGTCGTTTTCCACAAAGACCGGCAGGCCGGTCGCGTCGCTGAGCGCCTTGGCCAGAGACACGCCGGCTGGAAAGGGCACATGCGGCGACAGGCTCACCGAGCCGTCTGCCGCGACCACGCCGGGCACACCCACCACGATCTGGGCAACCTGGTCGCTGGTGGCGCCGGCGCGGGCCATGAGATCATTGACCATCTCGACCAGCTGGCCGAGCACGCTGTCGACATTGGCCGATTCCGTGGCCCCGGTGCCCTCGGCGATCACCGCGCCCTGGGCATCGCCAATGGCGCCGTTGAGCTTGGTGCCGCCCAGATCGAGGCCGATAACCAGCCCTGCCCTATTGGTCGGGGCAAGCCAGCCGGCCTGGTTCAGGCGCTCGGCCGCCGCCTCGGCAAGGCCATGGCGCGCCGCCGCAGGATCGGCAAGCACAGCGTCGATGGCAGTGAGCAGGCTGGCAGCGGACAAGATCGGACCTATTTGTTCGTAAGCATGACGAATGAAATGAAATTGTGACAGGCTTGTCAAGCGGCTTCCCATCGGGCGGCGTTTGGCGCTTTGATAGGTGTGCTTGACAGGCTGTGCAAAGGCGTCGAGTTAGGCAGGGTCCAGAACAATTGCACGTGGCTGAAGTGAATCAACGTCTCGTCGCCTCGCCGGTCCTGCGCCAGCTTTCGGTTCGATCCGTGATGGAGCGCCTCTTGCTGGACGGCGCCACCTCGCGCGCCAGCCTGTCGCGGGCCACGGGCCTGTCCAAGCAGACCATTTCCGAAGTGATGCTGGTGTTGACCGAGCGCGGCTGGGTCAAGGAAAGCGGCATGATCTCGGGCGGCGTGGGCCGCACTGCGGTGCGCTACGAGATCGACGCCACCGCCGGCTTTGCCCTGGGGCTGGATCTGGGCGCCAGCACGCTGCGCGGCGTGCTCGCCGATATTTCGGGCACCGTTGTGGCCCAGCACGAACTGGCCGCCGATGGCCAGGGCGGGCAGTTGCCGGCGCAGGCCAAGCGACTCAAGCAGATGCTGCTCGATGCCGCCAAGGCCCCGGCCGACCGGCTGCAGGTGGCGACGGTGGCCACCCCGGGCGTGATGAGCCCGCAGGGCCGGCTGGACCTGGCGCCCAACCTGCCGGGAATCGGCGAGCTGGACCTGGCCGGACAATTGCGCAGCGCGCTCGAATGCCAGGTGATGTTCGAGAACGACGTCAATGCGGCGGCGCTGGGCGAATATTGGGAAGCCGGCGAGAATGCCGACAACCACTTCGCCTTTGTCTCGATCGGCACCGGCGTGGGCCTGGGCATTCTGGTGGACGGGCAATTGCTGCGCGGCAGCGCGCTGGCAGCCGGCGAAATCGGCTATCTGCCGCTGGGGGGCGATCCCTTTGCACCCGAAAGCCTGGAACAGGGCGCGCTGGAAACCAGCATCGGCGCCAACGGCATCCTGCAGCGCCACCAGCGATTGGGCGGCACGGCGCAGAGCGTGCGCGAAATCTTTGACGCCCTCGAGGCCGGCGACCGCATCGCCGACGAGACCATCACCGAAACGGCGCGCATCGCCGCGCTGCTGGTGCTGACGGTCACCTCGGTGATCGATCCTGACCGCGTGGTGTTCGGCGGCAATATCGGCGGTCGTCCGGAACTGGTCCGGCGCATCGCCGACTGGATGCCCCGCGTGCAGAAGCGCCCCATTCGCGTCGAGGCCAGCCGGCTGGGGCCGCGCGCCACGGTACTGGGCGCCGCCGCCATGTCGCTGGGGCAGATGCACAACTCGCTGTTTTCCACATTGGAAGTGCCTGGCCGGCTGGGTCTGCCGACCCTGCGGCGCTAGGTCTTGCAGCAAAGTCATTCGTTCGTCATATTGACGAATGAAGTGCGGTCGGGCAGATTTCGCCGCCAAAGGACGGGATTTTGGGTCCCGCCACGTTTGCAGGAAGATAGATCATGGCCTCTTTGCAGCTCGATGCGGTGTACAAGTCATTTGGCGAGACCGAGATCATCAAGGGCGTCGACCTTGAAGTGAAAGACGGCGAATTCGTCGTTTTCGTCGGCCCCTCGGGCTGTGGCAAATCCACCCTGCTGCGCCTGATCGCGGGGCTGGACAGGGTCAGCGGCGGCCATATCCGCATCGGCGGCAATGACGTGGAAGCCCTCTCCCCCGGCGAGCGCGGCATCGCCATGGTGTTCCAGTCCTACGCGCTCTATCCGCACATGACGGTGCGCGAAAACCTCTCGTTCGGCCTGCAGAACTTCAAGCTGCCCAAGGACGTGATCGAGGCCAAGGTGCTCGAAGCGGCCCGCATGCTGGCCATGGAACCCTATCTGGAGCGCCGTCCGCGTGACCTCTCGGGCGGGCAGCGCCAGCGCGTGGCCATCGGCCGCGCCATTGTGCGGGATCCGCAGGTGTTCCTGTTCGACGAGCCGCTGAGCAATCTGGACGCCGCGCTGCGCGTGCAGACCCGCGCCGAAATCACCCGGCTGCACCAGCGCCTGAAGGCCACCATGATCTATGTGACACATGACCAGGTGGAGGCCATGACCATGGCCGACCGCATTGCCGTGCTCAATGCCGGCAAGCTCGAGCAGTTCGGCACGCCCGAAGAGCTGTTCATGCACCCGGCCAACAAGTTTGTCGCGCGCTTCATCGGCTCGCCGAGCATGAATGTGTTCCCGGCCACGCTGAAGGCTGGTGGCGAGACCACGCAGGTCGAGGCCCTCGATTTCGGCACGCTGGACCTGCCCGTCGATGCCGGGAGCCTGGCCGCCGGCACCGCGCTCGAAATCGGCATTCGCCCGCAGCATCTGCGCCCCACCGAGGGTGCCGGCGCACGGTACACGGTGTCCTATGCCGAAAGTATCGGCACAGAGACCTATGTCTATGGCAACATGGCCGGCACCGCAGACGAGATCATCCTGCACATTCCCGACCACCGCAAATTCGTGCCCGGCCAGGTGATCAACGTCGCCGTTGATCCCACGCTGGTGCATGTGTTCCGCGCCGACACCGGCCTGACCCTGCCGGCACGCGCATGAGCCTGGTTGCTGGCAGTTCGGCCCTGCAAACGGCCGAAATCCAGGCCGCCATCGATACGGCTGCAGCCGCCGGTGGCGGCCGCGTGGTCCTGGGCGATGGCGAACATGCCACGGGCGGCCTCGTGCTGCGCAGCGGCGTGGAACTGCATCTGGCCGAGGGCGCGATCCTTCGCCCGGTGGCAGACTATGACGCCTATGCCGACAATGTGGTGACGGTGATCGCCGAAAGCTCCAACCGCGCCATCATCCGCGCCAAGGATGCCAGCAGGATCGCCATCACCGGCAAGGGCCGCATCGTGGCGCCGGGCCAGGCCTATATCATCGGCGAGGACGAGAGCGTGGGCACCTATACGCCGGCGCAATATCGCCCGCGCGTGCTGGTGTTCGAGAACTGCACCGATGTCCGGCTCGACGGCATTGCGGTCGAAGATTCCCCGATGTGGACGCTGCATCTGGTGGCCTGCACCAATGTGTCGGTGACCCATGTGCGCGTCACCAACAATGAGCGCCTGCCCAATACCGATGGCCTCGTGATCGACAGCTGCAGCAATGTGCTGATCGAGAATGTGCGCATTGCCACCGCCGATGACGGGGTGTGCCTCAAAACCTCATTGCAGGGCGAGACCATCGGCGTCTGCCGCAATGTCACCGTGCGCCACTGCGAAGTGGCCAGCCAGAGCTGTGCGCTCAAGCTGGGCACCGAAAGCTTTGGCGATTTCGAGGACATCGTCTTCGAGGATTGCCAGGTGCTCCGCTCCAACCGGGGCCTGGGCATTTTCTCGCGCGATGGCGGCAAGGTGCACAATGTACGCTTCTCCCGCATCGTGCTCGATTGCCACGAGACCGCCGATGGCTTCTGGGGCTCGGGCGAGGCGCTGACCATTACCCTGGATGACCGCCGCGCCAGCCGCCCGGCCGGCGCCGTCAGCGGCATTGTCTTTGAGGATATTTCGGGCTCGATGGAAGGGGCGATCAACCTGGTCTCGACCGGCAAGGCCGCCATCAGCGACGTGCGCATGGCGCGCGTGCACCTCATCCAGAAGCCCGGCAAGCTGGGCACCGGCCGCACTTATGACATGCGCCCCACTTCAGCCGACCTCGCGCCTGCCGCCCATATGGCCGGCCGCGCCAATGCCTGGGTGCGCGGCGAAGACGGCGCCATTGTGGGCCTGGTCCCCTACCCCGGTGGCATGCCGGGCCTTTATGCCCCCGCCATCGCGGGCCTGGCGCTCGACGACGTGGCCATCAGCCGCCCCGAGAAGCTGCCCGAAGGCTGGAACGTGGCCGTGGCGGTGACTAGCTAAGGGCTGGTTGGCGAAGGATCAGAGCGATGAATATGCAAATGGCGGCCCTGGTGGCCGCCATTGGTGTGTTTGGGGTTACGATTGACGTGCAGACTGCGCTGAATGGCCTGCGGCGTCAGATCGATGCCCAACCCGCTCCAGATAGCCGGCGACCGCCTGCGCGACCCGCCCTGCAAGCGCGTCGGTCGGCAGGACACCTTCGGCGGCGGCGTTGATCAGCGATCGCGCGATAATCACGCCGGTTACCAGGTCGCTTGGCGCCAGGCCACCGAACCGGGCGGCCAGGCGCTGCGCCGACAAATCGGCAATCTGCTGCGCCATTTCGGCGGCCTCGCTGTCGAGCGCCAGCATGGGCTCGAGCCGCTCAATGGCCAGCGCAAGCCTGGGGCGGGCAAACTGGTGGCTAATCGCCTCGGCAATCATGGCATCGAACGCATCAACTCCATCGGCCGGAATAGACTGCAGCCGGCCCAGAAACATTTCGCGTTCGCGCCGGACCAGGGCGACGAGAATGGCCGTCTTGTCCGGATAATATTGGTAGAGCGTGCCGATGCTGACGCCGGCAACCTCGGCCACGCGATTGGTGTTGAGCGCGGCCTCCCCCTCAGCCTCAAGAATGCGAGCCGCCGCCTCGACAATGGCCGCACAGGTGGCCAGCGCGCGCTGCTGTCGCGGGATTTTTCGCTGTTCTGCCGGGGACTTGGCGACCTCTTGCGGCATGGCACGCCTATGCGAGTTGGAAAACCGAGTGATTGCTCGATTGTAGGCGTTGTCGCCGCAACAGCAAGCACTGAAAGGCTCCATCCATGGCACAGACTGACAAGAACCAGGCCCTCACCGTCTTCATCCTCGTGCGGGCCCTGCCCGCCTGGCTCGCCCTGCCGCACGCCGAGCGGCGCAGCATCGGCGCCACTGCGGCTCCGATCGAACCCGACGTCACCTTGCGCCAGTTTGACTGCGAAGCCTTTTCGGCCATGTGTTCCGATATCTGGATGCTCAGCGTGCCCTCCCCCCGCGCGCTCAACCACACCATCGAACGCCTGCGCGACACCGCCCTGTTCGCCCAGCCTTTTTTCGAACTCGTCGCCATCCTGCCGGCGATCGAAGACGGGTGGCAGGCCTACGAGGCGGAGACGCACCATGGCTGAGTCCCGCCCGGTCATCGTCACCGGCGCCAGCCGCGGCGTTGCGGGCCTGGCCCCCTATCCCGGCGGCATCCCGGGCCTCTTTGCCCTCGCCATTGCGGGCCTGGTGCTCGACGACCTAGTCATCAGCCGCCCCGAAAAGCTGCCCGAAGGCTGGAACGTGGCAGTTGTGGTGACCGGCTGAGGGCTGGTCGGCGACGGATCAGAGCGATGACATATGCACATGGCGGCCCTGGTGGCCGCCATTGGTGTGTTTGGGGAGAACAAAGCGGATCGATGCTGGGCGGCGCCTTGTGCTGGTTGGGACCTACCTCGTGGCCGGAATTTCTGGCAATCGAGCAACCATAATGCTAGATTGAGGAGATGGATACACTTGAGAGCATCAGCATCGATTTCTACCCGTGGGCCGCGCCATCGCCGGAACAGCGGGCAGCGTTCGATGCCTTGTCGCCGGCTGACAAGCGCAAGGCGATCCTAGCGGCGATCGAAGAAGGGTTTGATAGCCCGATCTCTGAAAAGTCTATTGACGACATTATCCGCGAAACCCGCGACGCCTCCAGGCATGCGTCATAGGCTCACCCAGCGCGCCGAAAGCGATCTCAAAGACATCTATCGCTATACCGTGCGCAGCTTCGGCACCCGCCAGGCCGAAAAATACCTGCGCGAACTTGACGTCGTCTTTGCATTGATTGCCGATCATCCAGAGATCGGGCGCGTCTATGCGGGACAGACGCGCCACTTCCCCCACGGCAAACACATCATTTTCTATCGCGTCATGGACGAGACCGTGGTGATTGGGCGCATATTCCACAGCGCTCGCGCTGCGCGAGAGGTTGATTAGCATAAGGCCTAGTGGAGAGGATCATTGTGCTAGGAACGCGCGGCTTGGAGTTGGGCAGGATGGGAGGAGGGCTTTCAAGTTAAATCAATAGCACCACTGACAACTCTAGCTGCCGCCCGACACTAGGGCCGCTCAAAGCTCATGTTGCCGCACCAAATATCCTAACAATCCAATCGATAGCAGCGACCGCCTGTGGGGAGTTTAGAATAGTTGCAGCGTAAGACCGTAAAGCAACGTTGTTCGCGACTACAAGACCCATCATGACTATGCCAGCGCCCGTTCCGACATTGGAGTAAAAGCCGTCTGCAATTTGACGGGATGCATGTGCAACTTCGCTCTTTCCAGCCAGCGCTGCCCTCTTGGCATAGTCAAAGGCCCCTTGAATTAGCGCAGCGAAGAAATTTCTTCGGACTTGGTTAACCAGATCCACTTCAGGGATCACGACATCTGGCGCCTGTTGTATTTCCCTAGGCAACTCATCCGCAGCAATCTCGGCCAAGGCTTCCGGGGCAGCAATATTGGCTTCTACGACTTGCTCCACGATTCTGTTCGTAGACTGAAACTCTTGGTTTGCCGCAGATTCTCTTTCCGGCTGTACTCGCCACAAATCCCGCTGACGGAGTCCTGGGTCTGTAGCCGCTAAGTTATTGAACTCGTCACAAAGTGCGCCCAACATTTCAGCGACCGCCGCGTCAAGTACGGCGGGATGTCCGTCCGGATGGTTCACTACCGCCAAGTGGGCCCTGTAGAGCCGTCGCAACTTATTCCCTGCTCGCCAAAGGCCGAACACGCGTGCGTCGCCAATGTCCGTCGGTAGCGCTGCAACGAACGAGCTAAGGGGCTTTTCAGCATCACCCAGCATATTCTTGCTGGCCGCCACAAGCGTCAAAGCCTCCACGCGAAGCGATTCATATGCCTCTCGTTGTTCCGGAGTATCTAGCAGGGTCTCAAAGATCTTTCGGTCACCAACATCGATTCCGCTGGTGGTTACCCGAAAGACCGTTACCGCTCGGCTCTGTGCTGGAACACCAGCGTTGGGGGGCGGCACGATCGCCACAGGTCGTTCAGCCTGCGGCGCCACAGTGACTCGCCCCACCTTCACGGCAGAAACCGGACCAGCTGCGATGTTTGCTTTGCTTTCGTCATATGCTGGCGGGTCAACAGAGCCGGTGCTCGCGTCACCTATGGCCGCTGCACTTCGTGCTTCTTGATCAAGAGCCTCTATTGCTCTTTCGATTGCCAAATCAGCACCCACTGTGTCTGCGTCGATATCCACCTCACGCAGGTCAGCAGCGGGGGCTCTTTTGTTTTCCTCCGCCATCAGCGCTGCCAGCGTGGCAATCAGGTCGTCGCCATCCTGGCTTTGCTTATTCTGGGCAAGACGAATAACAGCCTCGCTGGCTTCCTGCTCAACCTCGCGAATGCAATCCTCGAGCTGAAGCCTGTGCTGGGTAATGTCGCGCGCGGACAATGGGGGCGTGATCGCACGCAACTGACCAACCAGCGCGGAACGTGCTTTCTCGTAGACCGCCCGGCGGGCGGCGCCATTATTCTGCGGCAGCGCGGAAATGGCCCGGCGCAACAGCTCTTTGTAGTCCGCCACGCTGTCTAGCACCACTTCTCGGTTTGGAGACTTATCTCTCTTCAAGCTAATTAGTTTGTGCAATAGCAGTGGTGATCAGAGCAATACCAAGCTCCCACCAACGCTTCTGGGACGCAGAATTGGTGAGGTCTAGGCATTCCACAACACCAAATTACATCAATTGGATGCAGAGGCGGTGGTAGCGTCTTCGATGGCTCAATCTGAAAATGAGTTGGACTTTGAGTGGGAAGCCCTTGCGCCGCAGATTCGAAAATTGATGGCGTCAACTGGTTGCCAGCGCAAAATGGCGGAGAGGATGCCCGCCGTTTCCCGTAAAGTATTGAAATTGCTGACGCCTCGCCTTGCTATTTTCCGTATTTGCTCCATTTTCGATGCTTGAGTTATGGCATCGGGATTCCACATGGCGCGCAACAAACTCACCGAAACTAAGATCAGGGCTCTCAAGGCGCCCGGTATAACGTCGGATGGGGACGGACTGTATCTGCGAGTTCGCACGGGTGGCTCGAAGCAATGGCTGTTCATTTTCCGCAGAGCCGGCAAGCGCACAGAGCTTGCGCTGGGAGGCTATGGCCAGGGTACCGCGCCAGTATCGCTAGCGCTCGCCCGTGAGAAGGCCGAAGCGATACGGCAACGGCTGGCATCTGGGGAGGACATACATTCCAAGAAGACATTCGCTGAAGTGATGGAGGACGTCATCGCAGTCAAGATGGCGAGCTTCAAGAACGAAAAGCACAAGGCGCAATGGCGCATGACACTGGACGTGTACGCAAGGCCCCTGCACAAGACGCCAATTGGCCAAATTACGCGCGACGATGTCGTGGAAACTTTGAAGCCGATTTGGTCGACCATTCCAGAAACGGCAGACCGTACACGCATGCGGATCGCGGCGGTGATGGATCATGCGAAGGCGCGCGGCCTTTTCGTTGGCGACAACCCAGCGGACTGGCGAGGCGGACTGAAAGAGCTACTGCCAGCGCGCAAGAAGCTCACAAGAGGGCACCACGCCGCGGCTGCGTATAAAGATATGCCGGCCATCGTCGGCCACTTGCGCGGCGCGTCCGGTGTCGCCGCGCGCGCCGTAGAATTTGCTGCTTTGACTGCCGCTCGCTCCGGTGAAGTTCGGAATGCAACCTGGGCGGAAATCGACTTCGACTTGCGCGTCTGGAACATTCCTGGCGAACGCATGAAAGCGGGTCGCGACCATGACGTCCCCCTATCCGATCGCGCCATGGCAATTCTGGACGCCCAAAAGCAGATTGCGACATCTGATCTGATCTTTGAGGGCGACAAGGCAGGGCGCCCCATTTCAGATACTGCCATGACGAAGGCGCTACGCCGAGGCGGCGACACCAAAGCCACGCTACACGGCCTCCGCTCGAGCTTTAGAGATTGGGCGGGCGATGTGACCGGCTATCCGCGCGAGGTTATGGAGCATGCGCTCGCGCACGTTATCAAGGACAAGGCAGAGGCCGCATACAGGCGCGGAAATGCACTGGCGAAACGCGCCATGCTGATGAACGAGTGGGCTGCCTATCTAGAGAAGCCATCCGCGATTGCCTCACCTACAAAGCCCAGGGTTACTTGAGTGAACTGGACGGTGCGCCGAAGGTCGCCAAGGCTGCCGTCGAACATTGGTCCGTACTCAAAGGTCAACACTCGATCGGCCAACTGTAGTCGTATCTCGGCTCGCGGCGTCGGTCCGTAGAGATACACTGTCGTTGCTTTGTGGTTTGGATCCCGATCGGATGCGCTGAAATCCACCCTCTGTGCGGCAACGCTTTCGACCATTTCAGCCAGCGCTTTGCCGAAGGTCTGGCCCAACATCACGGCGTCTACACCCTCCTCCCTCACTCTGCGCGCAGTCAAATCACCGTAAGACAGCACCAAATCAACCGCATCCTTTGGGTTTGCATCCCATGCGGTGGCAATGATCAGATTGGCTGCATCGTTATAGGTCATTGGGGTCATGCCCCTGCCCCGCAGAGCCCTCGTCCGCAAACCGGCCTCGGCCAAGTGTCGATCAATGACAGTCACCGTATCGATACTAACGCCCATGTGGCGCGCCACGCAGGCGACTAGTTCTTTTTGGGTTGCCATTCTGCGGTCCTGGCTCGTTCAACGCCCGGTAGTCGCACAAATAATAAATGCGCGCAATACAGCTATTGACATAAATGTGTAACGCGCTATTATGCGTTATGGCATATCACAGGAGGAATATTATGAAGGCTGATAACGACAATGGTCCGCGGCTAATGGCGCCCAAGGAGGCGGCACTTGCCACTTCGTTGTCGCGCCCACTTCTTACACTGATGGCCGCCGAAGGACATTTTCCAACGCCGGTCCGCCTGGGTGAACGCCGCATCGCCTTCGTTCGCTCAGAGGTCGACGCCTGGATCGACGCCCGGATCGCAGCACGCGCTGCGTGAGCAGCAGAAGCTGCTGAGCAATAGGCGCCGGGCCACCCTCAAGGCGCAAACCATCCCTTCTCCGCCCGACGCCTAGCCACCCACACCGCAACACCGACCACCAGCGCCCGCACCTACGCGGACGCTCAACTTTGCACGCCCAGACGGGCGCTAACGGAGATACAAGATGCGACTTATTCAATCACACCCCATCGCGCCAGAAGGCGACCGAAGCGGCCACACTTGTATTGGCCTCATTGACGTCGAGCTGACCCCTGACGTGCGTGTCTACAAGTTGCGCGTGCTGCGGATGCGCGACGGGCGCTATCGGGTCCAGGCACCCTACGCCGGCAAGCACCTGGCGGCGTCGTTTTCCCCCGACCTCGCAGAGAAGCTCACTGCAATGGCGATCGAGGCGCTGCAGGTGGCGGCATGAGCGGTGCGGGCCAGACGCAGTCTGAAAAAATAGCCGACACCACGCGTTACTGGAACCACGGCATCACCAACGCGACAGGGCCAGTTGCGCAGTTTCGCATGGCGCAACTTGTCGATTTCGATGGCCGACTGACCGAGACAGCTCGGGTCGTATATCGGTTCTTGGTCGGGTGGTACATGGTGGACCATGGCAATGCCATGGCTTCGGTTCGGCATGTAGCGAACACCATGCAGTCGCGCCTGCCGTCCGGCGTATGCCCGTCCCGGTCAGCGATACAGCGCGCCATCACCTTGCTGATTGCCAATGGCTGGCTGATGCGAGCCTTCATCGGGAGGGGGCGCAGTGCCTCCCGATATGTTCCCACCATGGATGTACTGGAGCTGGCATCAAGGGGTGAGTTTCCCCGTAGCGTCCCACGCTACCGGGACACTGCAGAGGTAGAACTAGCGTCCCACGCTACCGGGACAGAGCTGTCCCACTCTACCGGGACGCTAACGGCTCTTGCGTCCCACTCTACCGGGACGAAGACTCTACTACCTGCCCCGCGTACAGACGCGGGGACAGGTGGACTGGATGATTGCGCCACGCCTTGGGCGCCGCTCGCGGTTGGCCTGGAGGCCACCGCCGCGCGGATGGCGCAAGATTTTGAGAAGCTGTGGAAGGCTTACGGCCATAGGCAGCGCAAGGCCGATGCGCGTACTTCATTTGAGAAGCTGGCCCCCACCCCTGAACGGGTCATCCAGATGATTGAGGCGGCAACGGCGTGGCGTCTGGCATGGGAAGAACAGAACAAGCCGGACGCCCCTCGCTTCAGTCTAAAGAAATGGATTGAACGGGAGGAATATGAGTGCGAGCCCCCGACTGCGTACAAGGCCAAGGAGCACAAGCCAACAAGCCCAACAAAGACCTCGCCACCGGGCAGCTTGCCGAGAAAGTTCAAGATTGAAGCTGCCGGCGTTGATACTTACGACGGTATGTCGGTCGACCTGTCTTTAGAGTTCAGCCCCGTTGATGGCGGGAACTGGGAGTCGGTGTTTCTCAATCTTGAGCTGGGCGACCTCACCACTGAAGTTCTCGACGGAGCGCCCAATAGCGAGTTCGCTGGGTTCTGGCGCGCGCTGCGGTTCATGGGTCATCCCGAACAGCCCAGTGACCTCGTAGGTTGCCTGTTCTGGGCAACCGGAATGGGTGATGATTTCGAGTATCACACGGAAGCCGAGGCGCTGGCGTTGATCAATGGCGAGCCCGACGCGGCGCCGACCGTCGAGGTTGATCCGCTTCCCGACTGGCTGCTGACCACGCCAGAGCCATTGCCTGACCTCAAAGGGCCGCGCTGGGTTCCAGACGCGAACGCCCCTTGGCGCCGTGTCAAAGCTGCATGACGACCTATCGCTTAGGTCGATTCACTTGGTGCGCAAGGTCAGAAATCCGATTCTCGTCAATATTCGAAAAGCGCCAGTCTTTGCGGATCCGAGGAATCGCGCGACCCTTTGACTAGGCCACCAAGAGCCGAACCATAAACATCACCGAAAGCCCCTCGACGCCTTTTCGCGCCGGCGGCGGAGCCGTGCCTACCGACTTCAACCAGGGGACTACTGCATGACTGTGATCCAACTTCAGAAGCCTATCGAGTCGCCCGTCTTTATCGGCAAGCCAGCGAACGAGAATTTCACCGCCGACGAACTGCCAACCGCCATCCCACCCGACAAGGCTGCGATGCGGCTCGAGATTGAACGTCTGACTGTAGGGCACGCTGTTACGATATGTCCGCCCCGCAAGGCCAGAACCGGCATCAAGCCATGGAAGCCAGCTCGCGCTGCCAATGACAACCAGGCCCCCTTGTCCTGGCCGCTGGCCGAAGCCCTGCGCCGCAGCGGCAAGGAAACCGATATCGAAATTTGCGAGATTTATCGCGGGCTCTATTCGGTGATGTCAGCCTCGCCGCTGCAGGGCAAAGACGTCGAGATGGCATCCGAGGACAATGAGAATGATTTACGCATCGAGGTTCGCAGCGGCAAGCTGACCGAAGCCAAGACAGAAATAGACTATCACGAAGTGCGCGAAACCGCTCGCACCCCAGGCATTTCGACAAAGGCGACGAACAAGGGCGAAGGCACGGCTGGGGAGCGCTACATCGCGACCACCGCGCACTTCAACGAAACCACCCTGATCACGCAAATTGACATGCGCGGTGCTTGGGCGCGCCTGCGGGCAGCCATCCGGCCTTTGCTGGCTGCGTTCGAGGACGCCTGCCTAGACGGCCTTACCTTCACTGAAATCGGTGAGGTTCGCGGCTTTAAGGACAAGCAGGCAAGCGCGGCAGGAAGGGCTTTGGTGTTTGAGGCTATCGGCGCCCTGTCCGAGGAATGGGTCGACATCAGGCGGGAGGCGCGCGAGCTTGAACAGCAGGCCGACCGCAACGTTCTCCGGTTCCGGGCGAAGCGAGAACGGGCCATGAGCGACTATCTGGGCGTCGCCGCTTAGGCGGGTGCACCCCATTCCCGCTGCGGCGGCTATTGATGAGAGGGTCGCTCACCAGCGGCCCTCTTTGCATTTTAGGCAGGCTGATAGCTTCGCCTTTGACGGGCCGTTCCATCCCCTGGCGCACCCGTCAAGAAAATGATGTCAAAGGACGACATCTGGCTCCGCTTCGGCGGGGCCTTTTTTTCGAACCACAACATGTGGTCGGCACCGACAACACGAACCTCCCGCTGGTAGCGCGGGAGTAGGCGTCGAGCGCGGCGCCATCGGCGGGCAGCCCGCCGCGCTCCGCCACCCATCCTCGAAAGGAATATCATGGCGACCATCGCCCAAACCGTCGCCTTCTTGGCGCGGGAACTAAACCTGCCTGAACCTTACGTCGCCCAGCGCGCCCGGCGCCTGCGCGAAGCAGGGCTATTGCCCGCGTCGAACGGAAGGGACCATCCTGCTATTCGCGTCGAGCACCTGGCTTCCCTTGTGCTGGCCCTGGCGGCCGATGTCGCGGTCAAGGACGCACCAGGCGCTGTGACCACCTACAGCGGGTTGATGCTGCACGGCGTGGACCCTGCAGTGATGCCGGAACACCTTCGCCCGTCTGGCTATACGGTTCGCCACTATCTCGAGCATATCCTCAAGTCACTCACCGCGGATGACGCCGACTGCAACGCCAACCGGCGCCTAACGATCGAACTCGTCTCGAGTTGGCCTGAGGTTCGGATCTTCGATCCCGCTGACGGACACAGCATGATTTTTGTGAAGTCGACCGCTCTGCCCAATCATTGGCAGGGCGATGCTGTTCGCCGCTCCACCACCATCCATGGCCGCGCTCTTTTCCGCGTAGCCCACGCCCTACTTTAGGAGCCACACATGGCCAAATCCAAGCCTCTTCAGATCCCATCCCTCACCGAGGCCAGCTCGGAATACAGCGCCATCATCAACCGGCTGCGCGAGCTTGAAGCACGGCGCGCCGAAATCGAGCGCGAGATTCACAAGGTTCAGCGTGGCCGCATCCCTGCGGGCATGATCGACCATGCATCGCGCGGCCGTGGGGAGCGAGCTGCGGCGCTTCTCGGCGACGTACTGGGCGCCGATGCACCATCTTTCGAGGTGCAGCCAAGCGCTGCCGACATTGCCGAACACCTGGACAAGCTGCGCATCGAATTTGCCGACGTTGACGCGGCCATTGCCATTCTGAAGGCCAAGCAATCGCCTGCCCACACGGAAGCGTCCAGACTGGTTTGCGAGATCGTTCGACCGGGCTACGAGGCAGCCATTCGACGTACTGCCCTGGCCCTTGCGCCGGCACTCGCTGCACACCGTGAGATGTTGCGCATCACTGGCGAATTGAGTGACGGCGACGTGCGCTGGGTCAGCCACCTCGCACAGCCCACCAGCCTGCGCCGCGCTCTTGGCGAACCTTGGGACCGCGATACAGCTGCGGATCGGTTCATCCAGGAAGCCATCGCCAGTGGCTTCGTCACAGACAAGGAAATCGAGGAGGCCTCAAATGGCTAAAGTCGAACGCGCCACCGCTCGCCGCGGCACGCCGAGTGGCAAGGTTACCCTCAACGGCCGGGCCATCAACATCCCTGATTTCGACGCCGTCACATTCGCCAAGAGCCTAGCGAAGCGTAGCAAGCCCGTTACCCTTCAGGATCGTGAGGCCAGGCTCCGGGCCGCGGAGAAAAAACTTGGCATCGGCTAGAATGGAAACCAGAAGCCAGGACAGCCCCACGGCCAATGGCACCATTCTGTCGGGGTACGCAGCACGCTTTAACTCGCCGGCCATTATTGCGGGGGCTTTCGTCGAGCGCATTGCTCCTGGCGCGTTCTCACGGTCACTAGGCAGCCGGGACGTCGTGGCATTGATTGGCCATGACCATGCGAGGGTGTTGGGCCGCAAGTCCAGCGGCACGCTAACGCTACGCGAGGACCGGCAAGGGCTGGCCTTTACGCTGGACGTGGACCCGACCACCCCGGACGGCCAAACCGCCTTGGGCACTGTCGGCAGGCGTGATGTGAAAGGGTGTTCGTTTGGCTTCCAGGTCTTGAGCGAGTCATGGCGCGAGACCGACGATCTGCCGGAGCGGACCCTGGAAGAGATAGCGCTCTTTGAAATCACATTGACCGCCTTCCCCGCCTATGACGACACCACAGTGGCGTTGCGCTCATTGGAAGCCCGCCAGACTGGCGCGGCACGTCGGGTTCGAATGAAAGCCGAACTCGAGCAGAAGGTCCGCGGGCTCATCTAAACCAGCACTTAAGCCTCATTGGAAAGCAATAAATGGCACTCTCTGGACTTCACATCACTTGCGGATACGCGAGTTCCTCCTCCCATCGGCATCTCGGCCTATCCCTGCTTGGAAAGGTCGTGTGGGCGCAGACCATGACGGAAGCCGGCACCACGGAGCACGCTGCGCCGTCAGGTAACGACACCCGAGGCGCCCCCATGTTCCAAGTTCGCAGTTCTGTTGATGCGTTCGTTTCGCCCGACCCAACACCCGACGCATCGTCCGCGAACAGCAAGCGCATCTTCGTCCCTGCTGGTGAGCGGGTTGAGTTCTATGCAGAGCCTGGCGACAAGCTTGCGTGGGTGGCTGCGTAATGAAGAAGGCCCCGGCAGCTGTTCAGCGCCAAGGCCTTGCAGCCGTACAGCTTGGGGAACGTGCCTGCAGGACAAGAGTGATTAAGTAAAATGCGGCGCTTCAGTGTCCCTTCTGTGGCTAGGCTTGCTCTGCTGAGTCATGTGCCCACGGTGTGAGCGGATTGCGAGTGTAATATACAGTCACTGTTGCCCGGCACCCATCACAACCATAAGTGGCCGTGGTGCCTCTGCCGCCAGTCGCACTTCTGTCCTGGCCTTTGAACTGGAGGAATGACTTTTGACGTTTGTTGAAACAGTTTGCACAAAGCCAATGGGGTGGCTCCTCGTCTTCCACTCCAGCCTTCGGCATGTAAGCGAACGCACCCCGATCTATGGCCTTCAGCTCGTAGCGCTGCTTCTCAGCTTCCCAATCTTTGAGGCCCACAATCTCTTGTTCAAGTTCGCCTACGCGCTTAACGAGCGCCAACTGAGCCGCCTGGGCCTCTAGCACCTGCTTCTGGATCATGAGCACGGCGCCGTCACGGGTCGCAGCATCACGGATCTCGACTAGGCCTTTTGCGTTGTCAAACAACGATGTGAAGATTTGAAGTGCAGCGATAGCTTCGACGGCCATGAGTTTCCTCCCCTTGGAATGGAGGAGATACCCTAGTCCTATTTGATCCAAGACCTATCCATTTTTTCACCAGCGCTGACAAGACCGGGCTGGGCAGCCCATTACCCAATCAGTAGCTGTGCACCAGCGTCAACCGATCGGTACCTGCCACCAGCCCAGCATCTGTCCCACAGTGATTACGACGGCGACAATAGTGGCAATTTCGGCAAGTACAGTCAGGGTCATGCGCATTGGTGTCAGCGTCCATTTGTTAAAGCTGACCTCCTATTGAGCACACGATTCCCGTGTTGTCTGTAGCAATATTGTGACGCCTATTTTGGGTGACAGGTGCACAACCAGGTGCATCAGTGGTCAACCCGACCCATCACGCTCAAATAAAACGGCCCCGTCGCTGAGAAGCGCCAGGGCCTTAACACGTGCTTGGGCACGAGGCTGCAGAATATAGGGGAAGGTCTAGCCGGCCTGCAAGTGCAAGCCCCACGGGGGGGCTACTCAAAGGTCTTTCGCAGGCCCTTTTGCGTACCGGCCCCATGGCAAAAATTGTCCATCCGCAAAATTCGGAATTTGAAAACTCGGAAAGAGGCCTGCTATGAATTCTCCATGGGCAGCATTCTCGAACACATTCAGAAAGAGTGGGGAACCTTGAAAGGCGCCCCCCTGGCATTCTTCGTTCTTCTGTTTCTGGGTTTGGCATTGGGCGGTGCAGGAGGGCATGCGTGGCGCGGTCAGGAAGTGGCAAACCTGGAAAGCCTGATGCGCCTCAAGGACGGCGAACTGACAACGCTCACCAAGCAAATGGAAGAGCGGCTCAAGAAGGTGGAAGACAGGCTCTCTGAACAGCAGGTCACCACACTTGAATCGAGTTTGCGTGAGATCCCGTCCAAAATTGAGATAGTGAAATCCAGGGTTGGTGGACTGGAACCCGTGATTGCTGGCCAGTTGGAGACAGTGTTTTCGGACAGCGGTTGGAAGGTTCTTACAGATACGACGCCGACCGAGCCGGCAAACTGGACCAGCGCGGTCTTACTGGGAATACCGGAAAGCCCAGATGGGGCAGCCCTAAAAGCCGCATTTGACGCCGCCAATATCCCGTATGATGTTCGCGTTTTGCCGAGCTCTGAGACGGCACAAATTTGGCTTAAGGCCACAGAGTCCATCGTTACCGCCGACTAGCCCCTTGGGGGGGCATTCCGATCCCCAACGAAACCGGATTTCGCACACCGTCCGCCCCCTAACGCGCGCATTTCCCCAATTCAAATGTTGGGGGGGGCTGTCTATTTTGCGTCTTGCGTTACCCAAACCGGACTATTGCTGGAGCCCTTCACAAGTTCGATGCCCCGCTCACAATCGGCTTTCTTCACGTAGCCCTCGCCGCTATCAGCAATTATCTTGGTATTCGACGCTTGATAATGCCACCGGTATTCACCCTTGGCGTCCTTGTAGATGAGGAATGATGGATACGGACGTTCTGCCACTTTGCTTCTCCTTCACTAGCTAGTTATTGCTCCCGCACAGCTTCTCACACGGGGCGCCGTCACCATCGCCGTCTAGCCGTCCACCCCAAGAGCAGTTGTAGAGGTACCACTCGGCCTCTTCGCACGAACGTATCTGGCCGCAAGTCCGCCTAGGCTGGCAACTGACCTGGGCTACATCAACGGCGTAGATCGCCGGGTCAGGCACACTTTGCTCAATGGCTGCGACTGGTGCTGCCAAGAATGCCAGCACCAAGATTGCCGCCTCACGCATCACATTGCCGCAAAGGTTATGCCGCAGTTCTTGATACGATTGACTTGCTCAATTGCCTGCATCTCGCCCTTAAGACGAGCGACCTCCGCAGCTGCAGCCCCATCCCCCTTCATGAAGAAGGCGGCTGGCCAGAACAACACAACAGCAACGGTGGTCATTCCCACATCCTGGCTGCGGTTTTTTTCCTGCTGCCCTGACGCAGCGACCGCTCTAGCAGAGACCGCCTCAGCCTCGGCTCGCAGCTGCTTGCAACTCAAATTCTCATAAAGGCCAGTAGATACATAGGCAGGCGCTATATCTTTCGGCGCCGAGGCGCAGGCAGCAAGACTTAATGTCGCGACGAGCGCGATAGCAGTATTTCTAAACATGATGATCCCCCAACAGTGACAATACAATAGTCGTCAACTTGCGGCCGTCGCAAGCTTAAATGTTTGCGGTTCGTTGATTTTCTGGCCGCTCTCACAAAACCCGCCTGGTGGGGCGGGTTTTCATTTTCCCAGGAAACCCCATGACCAAATTCGACCACGTCAAAGCCCGCTTCAGCGGCGCCGACCTCACCTTCCGCATTGCCAGATCTGACCTCGACACTCTCGAGGCGCTGGGGACACCGGCATTCCAATTGTTCCGAACCATCACAGCAGGCCACTGGACGGTTAAGCAATTGCGGTTCGTCCTTGCCTTCGCGCTGGCCCCGACCGGCAAGTTCACTAAGTTGGCCACGGCCGGTGGTGACGTCGCAAAAAGCCTGGCAGAGATGCGCGTTGTCGATCCGCGTGTCGATGCTGCCTTCGCAAAGAATCCTCCCGGCGACTATGTGCCCCTGGTGCAGGCCGTGCTCGCGGCGGCGTTGCTCGGCATCGACGAGGCGGACGCCCACTTCACGGATGAGCCCGATGGCCCGTGACAATGGCTTCAAGGACTTCGCCAACCGGATGGCGAAGGTGCCGGACAGCATTAGGCGACAGACCAACAAAGCCATCGAGACCAATGCCGCCGAATGGGTGAAGGTGAGCCGTGCCACCGCACCCAAGGATCCCGAGGACGGCACGCCGCTGCATGACTCCATTCGCCACTATGCCACCGACACAGGCGGCCAGGTGGTACGGGCTGGTGGCGAGACAACCACCAAGGACAGCCCAGCAGGGCCGTCGGATTACGCCATCCACCAAGAGTTCGGCACTACCGATATGCCGGCTTCGCCATTCTTCTGGCCGGTATATCGATCTTTCAAAAAGAGATGGGCGAGCCGTCGCAGCCGCGCGCTGAACAAGGCATTCAAGGAATTTCAGAATGGCCAGTGAGCCGACTCTCTACGCCCGCATGGAATTGCGGTTGAACGACTTTGAGCGAAAACTTCAGCGCGCCACCAAGTCCACCGACACGACGATGAAAAAGATCGAGGCCCGTGGTGACCAGCTCACCGCCCGCCTGCAGGGCATGGGCACAGGCGCTTTCGGCGGGCTGATCCGCGGCGCTGGCCTGGCGCTGGCTCCGATCCTTTCGGTTGGCGCGGCGCTCAACACAGCCAAGGCCGCACTGGACGATTTCGACGCGATCGCCAAGTCCGCCAAGGCCTCCGGCCTGGACCCCGAAGCATTTCAGGAGTTTGCGTTCGCGGCCGATCTGGGCGGCGTGTCGATGGACGAGTTCTCAAAGTCCCTCGAAACATTCAACAAAAACGCCGGCCTCGCGGCTGTTGGCAAGGGCAAAATGTTGGCGGCGCTGAAGGCGCTAAACCCCGAACTGCTCACGAATATTCAAGCGACCACTTCGCAGTCCGAACGCCTGAAGTTGGCCGCCGATGCGATTGACAAGACGGGTTCAGCAAGCGCCAAGGCTGCGCTGGCGACCACGCTCTTTGGCGATAGCGGAACGCGGATGGTGGAGGCCCTCAAGGGCGGTTCGGCGGCGCTGGCCGAGACGGCAACCCAGGCCCGCAAGCTGGGCATCATTGTCGATCGTGACCTGATCGCGCGCGCCGAGACGATGTCGGACGAGTTTTCGACGGCGTCCAAAGTCATGAATCTTCAATTTCAGCAGGCGCTTATCGACCTCGCTCCGCTGTTGATTGGCACCGCAAAATTGACGGGCGAACTGGCCGCCGGCATCAACTACCTCTCCGAATCGATGCAGGCGCTTGGTCAGCGCGGCACCGCACGGCTTGAGCAGGATTTGGCGGGGATCAACGACACCCTTGCGAAGGCCAACGCCACCATGGCGCCGGGCGTCGTCGGCACTATGGGCGTTGAAATCGATCCATCGACCCAGGCGAAAATGGTGGCCGAGCGCGACGCGATTTTCGCGGAACTCAAGAAAAGAGCTATCGATCAACTCCGCGTCGACTTGAGCCGGCCAAAGCCGACCGAAGATCCAACGGCCCCCAGCGGCGGCGGTGGCGACGCTGCGGCGAAGTCCGCGCTGGCCCACGGCGACGCGGTAAAAAAGCTGATCGCTGACCTACAATTCGAACGCGACACCCTCGGCGAAACTGCACTCGAGCAGAACATCCTGAACACGCTCCGAAACGCTGGTGTCGACGCGGCGAGTGCGGAAGGCTTGGCCATCCGTGGCCTGGTCACTGACTTGGAAAGCCAGAAGTCCGCCATCCAGGCGAATGCCGATGCGATGAAGGAGTTTGAAGGACTGGCGACGAATGCGTTGACCGGTTTCATCTCTGACCTCCGCGACGGCAAGTCGGCTGGCGAGGCGCTTGGCAATGTCATGAACTCCATTTTGGACAATGTGATTCAGATCGGCGTCCAAAGCCTGGTTGGCGGCCTTTTCGGCGGCGGCGGTGGTGGCATTGGCAAGCTGTTCGGCTTTGCCAATGGTGGCATTGCCGCACATGGGAAGCCTATGCAGACGTTCGCCCGCGGCGGCGTCTCTCGCACCGCTGCGATCTTTGGCGAGGCCGGCCCAGAAGCGGCCGTTCCGCTGCCGGATGGGCGATCAATCCCCGTGAAGTTCATGGGCGCCCCCGGCCCTATGTCCAGCCAGAGGCAAGGCGGCGGGGCGCTCACGGTCCACGTTTCTTTGGACAGCGAACTGTTGCGGGCCGAAGTCCGCGATACCGCTGGCGCCGTCGTCGCTACGGCAGCGCCGCAAATTGTCAGGGCTGCGAATTCAAATGCACCCAGTGTCGTCGCAGAAAAGAGCCTGCGCTTCGGCAACTAAGACCCGAAAAATCCACCTCTTCGGCCCGCTTGGCGCGGGCTTTTTTGCACCCAAAAGGAGGCCAAATGGCACTCACCATTGACGACGTCTGGCGCGACTACAACACGCGCGGCGTGCCGGCGAGCGGCGACTATAAGCCGAGCAAGTCCGAGATCCGCCGGCTGCTGAAGCAGATGTTCGGCGGCACTGCCGCTGTCGGTGATTTCCAGGGTGCCTGGGCGATCGGCACCTCCTACATCACCGCGGACTACGTCGAGAACGGCGGGTCACTGTGGCTGGCCAAGCGGGGCAACATTGGCGTCACTCCTATTGAGGGCGATGATTGGACCCTGCTCTTGCCTGGCGTGACCGTTGCTGATGCGACGGTGACTGATGCCAAGGTAGCCGCTGGAGTCGCAGCGGCGAAAATCAACTACCTCCTTCCAGCGACAGGCGCGCAAACCCGCACTGTGCAAAGCCGGCTCACTGACATGGTGAGCGTTTTTGACTTCATGACTCCAAGTGAAGTCGCCTCGGTGAAAGCCCGTGACGGCTTGGTCGACGTTACCGCCGCGATCAATGCCGCAGTCGCGTCGGGGCATTCGGTGACTATGCTTGAGGGGCTTGCCCGCTGTGATGGCATGATCATCATCGGCCCCAACCAGTCGCTAACGCTTGGTCCGGCAGCCCGGCTCAAGCGCTTTGCCCTCAAAGCCGACGGCGCGACTGCGGGCAGCCAATTTCCTGTTGTCCATGTTAAGGGCAACTGGGCGCGCTTCTCTGGCGGCTCAGTTGAGAGCCTGTGCAATTCACCAAGCGGTGTCGTCTGCTGTGGCCACCTCGACAGCACAACCTCCAACTACAATTCTCTGTTCTGGCGGTTTGAGAATTGCGATGTGTATTGCAAAGATTTCGGCGGCGCTGCTGCGTCTCCATACCCTAACTTTGCCCAGGGCATTGGCGTCTACGTTCCGAGTTCGCAGCCCAACCTGGGCAACAGCACCGTCAACTACTTCGGGCTGATCTCGAACATCACGGTCTACAACGGCACTACGAATCTGTACCTGACCGACCTGGCGAACAGCCACACCATCCAAAATTTCCGATCAGAGTTTTTCTACCATCACGCAATCGTCTTGTCGGGCGCATATGGCAATTCGATCTATGGGACGTTTTTGAACGGCTCTTACAAGGACGATGCCGAAGCAATCTACCTCACTACGAAAAGCTATCCGGCGGCACCTTACGCGTCGTCTCTGCAGTCCAACTACAACAATATTTTCGGACTTACGAGCGAACTGTATACTGATGGCTGTGTTACGCTGAAGGTTGATGCGGATTGCCAGAACAATTTCGTGCAGATTGGGCACAATTCTGGCGGCGCAGTCTATTGGACGGATCTCGACGGCGCCAACACTATCCTTGAACCACATAAGAACCAGATGGCCGGCCAGATGACGCTGCGTGGTCACCTCTATCCGGGCGCCACCGCTAACTTCAATCTGGGCTCTGGCACGTCTGAGTGGAACCGCATCTACCTAGTCAACGCGCCCATCGTTTCATCGGATCGCGCGCTTAAGCAAGACGTCGACGCGCTCAACGAACGCGAGCTTCTCGTCGCCCGCGCCATCCCCGGCCTCGTGCGCCGTTACCGGCTGACCCGCGAGGTCGACGTCGGAGCGGCTGGATTCCACATTGGCTTGATCGCCCAGGACGTTGCGCTCGAATTTTCCAAGCACGGACTCAACGCTGCCCACTATGACCTGATCTCGGTTGACCCCGAAACCGGCCGCATGGCGCTGCGCTATGAAGAGCTTGCAATGATGGCGATCGCTGGTCTGGCTGCCTAAACTGCCTGGCCGGCGCTGCAAGGCGCCGGTCTAGCTTGTTCGCCTTTCGTTCTGCATGCTATCCATCGAATCCCCGAATGGAGACTCGATCATGCAGGTGCCGGCGCGCCTCCGGTGGACAGTTGAACAGGGCAGGTTCGCAGCGTACCCACTCGGTAACAACAAGCGTGACCGGCTGGCGATCGTGCAGCACCAGGCGCACCGCCCCACCGGGAGTCAGTGGTGGTGGGCCGTGCGGTGGCCAGGGTGGTTTGCCGATGACGGCGTCGCCGCCGAAAAACAGGAGGCCGCCGACCGTGCGACTGAAGCCTGGTGGCGCCTCATAGTCACGCCGCAGCCGCGGGACGTGGATGCTGAGCTGGACGTCATTGTCGCGCGCATCCTGGTGATGCCGCCGCCAAATAGCCTATTCTCGGAACCGACCGATTACCTGCAGCGGCTCAACCAGATGCTAGCGCGCCAATACGCCACTGAGATGAAAGCGGAGACTATGCCGCCGGCAGTGCGCAATGTGCTGGCGGGGCTGTCGGCGGAACTGTATCGGCGGCGGGTGGGTTAGGGATCCACCGGGTCACCAGCCATCCATCTGACAAGTTCAACAACGTTCTTGCACTGTAGTTTCAGCATCGCATTGCCGCGGTGAACCTCGATCGTGCGATCGCTGATACCCAAGCGTTTACCGATCTGTTTGTTCGTATGGCCAGCATAGAGAAAATGTAGAACCTGCTTTTCCCGATGTGTAATTCTATTTTCTAGGCGAAGTCTGTCGTTAAAATCGATTGTGCTTGCAATTGACGGGTTCTGCTGTGGCACGACCAGCCCCCAAATAGGTCATGCGCTAACTTATACAACAGACTAGCTCGGTCCTTATAGGGAATCTACGTAGACCGTGCGATGTCGTTATTCACCCAACAGCCCATTCGTCGTCGTCATCCTCGCCGTCGCTAGGCAATGCCGCAAACGACTTCTCAACTGCGACCCTGGACCATACCCGGCGCGCGTCGATCTGTTTTGGCTTTGGCATGCGGCCGTCCTTGACCATCTCGTCAAACTTGCTTGGCGATACGTCTATAAAGGCGGCCGCCACTTCGCGCGACAAGCCGATCGGCTGGAGGCTACGGGGCAGAGCGTCGCCGCGGCGCGGTTTCTCGGTCATCAGAGTCGTCTCTTTTTAGAACCATTTAGAGCGGCTTGCTCCCGCTCCCACTTCAACATTGGGTCCTCTTCACTTTCGCCATCCTGAGGCACCCAAGGTTGGCCGGCCAGCGCCCGCTCCAGTTGCACACGACTCCATCGGCGCGTCCCCATAATGGCCGGCGGCACGATACCGCGACGCACCCAACCGTCAAATCCGCTTGGCGTCAGGCCACATAGCTCTGCGGCCTGCGGGCGCGTTAGCGTTAGTGCCGTCAGGGAGGAAGCGTCCGGTTGCCTGCTCATCGCAAAGCCACCCCAGGGCCTGCGGCAGTGTCACCGTCGCCGAGGAACTGCACGCCGGCCGCCTCAAGGGCTGCCCGGATCGCGGCAAGATTGTTTGGGCCTGGCAGGCGCCGGCCCTTCTCGAAATCGCGGATTGTGCTCTCGCTGAGATTCGACATGGCGGCCAGTTTAGACTGCGACCAATCGAGTAGGCCGCGTGCGGCCCGAGACTGTTGAGTAGTGATTGCTTCCATGTAATCCGACTACCACAAACGGAAACCGTTGACACCTGCTGGATTTCGTGTTTTACGTTAACTATTAACGAAAATCGTTGGCCGCAGGAGCAATCGCCATGAACGTCGCCCAGATCACCCGCCTTGCCGAAATCGAAACCGCGATCACCAAGTTCATTGCGGCAAACGCAGCCATCCCCAACACGGCGACAGACGATGTCATGGACGCAGCGCTGGAGGCGGCCAGCGACGCGCTCAGTGCGGTTGCGGCGACGCGCTCCAATTCTCTCGAGGCCGTCGATCGCAAGCTGAAATTCGCCACCACCCTCGACTCGCTGGGCGGCTGGGATGACATGACGGCGGAACTCCGCGCCGAATGCCGGCACGAGGCTGTTGCGCTGGAACTGTTCGGAGTGCGCCGCGCCGCCTGAAGGGGGCTGGTGACGTGCCGGTAGTATCAATCGCGTCGTTTTAGCTGTTGGCACGATCGCGCTGGCCGATGGTGCGCACGTGTAGCAGCAAGAGAATCCCTGCCCCGGCCAATCGCCACGCGCATTCCCTGGAACACCTGCCGGGGTGGGGAGCACTTATCGAAGTTATGGCAAAAGGCGAATAACCCGAAAAAACTCAATGAAATCAAGGGGAATGGCGGAGAGGATGGGATTCGAACCCACGAGACCCTTTTGAGATCTGCGCCCTTAGCAGGGGCGTGCCTTCGGCCACTCGGCCACCTCTCCGTCAGGGCGTGGATACCGGGCATGGTTGGATATGGCAAGCGCTTTTTGCCCCCAAATGCCCCCTGCCCCCAAGCGGTTGCGCAAGGCGGGTTTTTGCGGGGACGGCGGGCAGTGTGTCAGCCCCGCGACGCCTGCGCCCAGGCTGGGAAGGAGCCTTCAGCAACGGGCTCTGTGGCTGCCTGCTCGCCTGCCACGCCGCCCAAAGTCCGCGCCAACAGCGCCCACTTGGCAAGGTGGGAATCAAAAGCCCCGGCGTGGGGCCGGACGGCAGCGCGAGGCTGGCCGAGCGTCCCATGCCGGGGCGAAAGCGTGTGGAACCGGTGCGCGCCGATCAGCGCTGGTTGAACAGCACCTTCTGGGCGTCCTTGTCGGTGGCCAGGTTCGAGCTGGGCACGTCCTTGCCGACATTGAGGCCCTTGGCGACGCCGGGGCGGGCATTCATGCGGTCGAACCAGGCGCCAAAGGCGGAGAATTCGTTGCGGTCAATGCCGTAGCGTTCCCAGGACTGGGCCCAGCCGATGCTGGCGATATCGGCGATGGAATAGTCGCCGGCGATATAGTCCTTGCCCTTGAGCTGGTCGTTGAGCACGCGGAACAGGCGATGGGTCTCGTCGCTGTAGCGCTTGATGGCATAGGGGACTTTTTCGGGCGCATAGACGCTGAAGTGGTTGTTCTGGCCCAGCATGGGGCCGAAGCCGCCGACCTGCCAGAACAGCCATTCGTCCACCTTGACCTGCTGGCGCGGATCGGTGGGATAGAGCTGGCCGAACTTGAGGCCGAGATATTTCAGGATCGCGCCGGATTCAAAGATCGAGATAGGCTGGCCATCGGGGCCCTCGGGATCGACAATGGCCGGGATCTTGTTGTTGGGCGAAATGGCCAGGAACTCGGGCTTGAACTGGTCGCCCTTGCCGATGTCGATGCGGTGATAGACGTAGGGGACACCAAGCTCTTCGAGCATGATGTGCACCTTCTGCCCGTTGGGCGTGGGCAGGGAATAGACGTCAATCGGCTTGGTCTGGGTGGTCATCGCGATTCCATTCACGGTTGCGGTTACCCCGACTATATCGGTGCTTTACGATGGTAGGCAAGGCAACCGCGTGGGATTGCCTTGCCCCGAGTGACGCATCTGCGGCACAAATGTTGCGCGCATGCTGCGCATTTCAGGCGCGCTTCAGCACCATCTGCGGCCGCCCATTGCCGCGCATGGCGGGCGAGATGCCATGCACGTCCACGGTCGCCACCACGCGCTGGCGCAGGGCGGCGAACATGAGATCAGGCGTCACATTCACCGGCTGATCGAACATGATAGTGACCGTGCTGTGCTGCATATCGCCCAGCAGTTGCACGCCGATCAGCTTGCCGGTGAAGGGCTGGTCGAGATAGGTGCCGGTGACGCGCTGGCCGACCTGGAAGGCGATGGGCGCCCGGTCGGGCAGCATGGCGCGGGCGGTGTTCCAGTCACGGAAGCCGTGGCTACGGGCTACGCGCTCGAGCGCAGCGCCATGGGTGATGGTTTCGCCAGCAGCGGCAGCACTTTCGCGCAGCGCCTTGGCTTCGGACTTCAATGTCTGGACGGATTGGATATCGAGTGAAAACGACATGACAGGACCTCTCATTTGCATGAGGCGACTGTTGCATGGGTGCTCGCATTGCCATGAAGCGCCTCGCAAAGATGAACCTGATCAGTTCGTCTGCTCGGGACTGGACTTCACCGTCGGAATGACTTCCGGCGAGCGGCAGGTGCCAGCAACCGGGGGCGGATATGCGCCTCATGGCCAGCATTGTCAACTCCGCCGCCCCCTCCGCGATCAGCAATGGTGATGGGCGCGATCACACATTTCGGTTGGGCATGGGCGCCACAAGCGCGTAAGCAGCAGGCAGGCGCGACAGACCAAGAGCCCGTTCCGGGCCGGCGCGCGGGGAGAGAACATGATCGAAACGCTGTTCCTGCTGCTGGCCGGTCTGGTCGGTGGCGCGCTCAATTCGCTGGCCGGCGGCGGCTCGTTCATCGTGTTCCCAGCGCTGCTGCTGGTGGGTGTGCCGCCCGTAATTGCCAATGCTTCCAACACCTATGCCGCCCTGCCCGGCTATATGAGCGGCGCGTATGGCTATTGGCACGCCATGGCGGCGCACAAGCATCGGCTGGTGGTCTATGGGCTGGTGGCGGCGGTGTTCGGCTATATCGGCGCAGAACTGTTGCTGGTGGTATCCAACGAGCTGTTCAGCCTGGTGGTACCCTGGCTGATGGGCTTTGCCGTGCTGCTGTTTGCCTTTGGCAACAAGATCAACGGCTTTGTGGCGGCACGCGGCGGCGGCCGACGGGGCATGAAACTGGCCGGCTCGGCGCTGCTGATGGCGTTCCTGGCCGCCGTCTGCGTCTATGGCGGGTTCTTCAATGCCGGGCTGGGCATCCTGCTGCTGGCGTTCCTGGCCACAGCGGGGCTGACCGATATTCACGCCATGAACGGGCTCAAGCTCTACGTGTCGAGCATTGTGGCGCTGGTGGCGGTGGCGCGCTTTGCGGTCAGCGGCTCCATCGATTGGTATCACGGCTCAATCGCGCTGGTGGGCGTGGTGGTGGGCGGCTACCTCGCCGCCCGCAATGCGCACCGCATCCCTGCCAGGTGGATCCGCCTCGCCGTGATCGTCTATGGCGTGTTCATGACCGGCTATTTCTTCTGGGGCGCCTATTTCTAGGGCGCGTCGGCCCGGCGAATCCACACCGCCGCATCGTGGAAGGCCGCGCCGCCGAAGGGTGGCGCGGGCGTGGCATTGGTCAGCGTATTGATGCCCCAGCCGCCGCGATGCGCCTTGTTTTGGTGCAGGCCCTCGGCGATCAGCACACCGGTGGGCAGGCCCGTGCGGATGCGGGCGGTGAGATCGACCTGGCCACGGCGATTGCCGAGCGTGACGAAATCGCCATCGGCAATGCCAAGCTCCGCCGCATCATCGGGATGGATGAAGACCGAAGGCGCGCCTTCGCGCTTCTGGCTGCCCGGCGTCTCGTTGAAGCTCGAATTGAGGAAGGCGCGCGCCGGGCTGGTGGCCAGGCGGAAGGGGTGGGTGGCGTCGGTCGCTTCGGTGATGGCCCAGTGGCCGGCAAAGCGCGGCATCTCGGCTGGGTCGCAGACCCATTGATAGGGCTTGCGCTCTGTGGCGCCCTGCCAGTTGGGCGCAAAGCGGAAGCGTTTGTCCGGCCAGGCAAAGCCATCGGCAAATCGCGCCTCGGCATCGGGGCGCTCGCGATCGACAAAGCCGGTCTGTTCGACCGCGTCGAGCGCGGGATAACCGGAGCGCCGGAAGGTCTCGGCAACGATGTCTCGGTCGCTGGCGTGAAAGCTGGGGTCATCGAGCCCAAGGCGCAGCGCCAGGGCGTTGATGACCTCGTGGTTGGAGCGCGTCTCGCCCGGCCGCTCGATGACGGCGGGGCCATAGAGCACGCGGGTGTGGCCGCCACGGGTATAATAGTCGTTGTGTTCGAGGAACATGGTGGCGGGTAGCACGATATCGGCCAGTGCCGCTGTCTCGGTCATGAACTGCTCATGCACCACCAGGAAGAGATCCTCGCGCGACAGGCCGGCGCGGGTCAGCGTCTGGTCGGGGGCGACGGAGGCCGGATTGGTGTTCTGCACGATCATAGCCATGACCGGGCCACCGCCCTTTAGCGCTTTGCTGTCGCCGGTCAGCACCGGGCCGATCTCGGACATGTCGAGCCAGCGCGGATCACCCTTCTGGCGGGCTGCGCCGGTGATGGCGGATTTGTCGAGCCGCCAGGTGCCCGAATTGGAATGGAAGGCGCCGCCGCCGCGATGTTGCCAGGCGCCGGTCATGGCCGGAATGCACAGCGCGGCGTGCATGGCCGTGGCGCCATTGCGCTGACGGGTGAAGCCATAGCCCAGGCGGAAATAGCTGCGCGGCGTGGTGCCGACCAAATGGGCGAATTGGGTGATCTCGGCGACCGTCAGGCCGGTGATCTCGGCGGCCCATTCGGGCGTGCGGCTGGCGAGATGGGCCTCGAACTCCGGGCTGAAATCGGTGTAGCGGGCCATATAGGCGCGGTCGGCGAGATTTTCGCGCAGCAGGATGTGCATCACCGCAACGGCCAGGGCGCCATCGGTGCCGGGGCGCAGGATGAGGCCGAGATCGGCCTGGGCCATGGTGGCGGTTTCATAGATATCGATGACCACGACCTTGGCGCCGCGCTCCTTGCGGGCGCGCATGGCGTGGGTCATCACATTGACCTGGGTGTGCACGGCATTGGTGCCCCAGATGACCACGCAGTCGCTCTCGGCCATCTGCTCGGGATTGACGCCGCCCAGCAGGCCCGTGCCGGCGATGAAGCCGGGCCAGGCCAGGCCGGTGCAGATGGTGTCGTATTGGCGGGAATAGCCCTTGGCCGCGCGCAGCCGGTCGATGCCGTCGCGGTGCACATGGCCCATGGTGCCCGCATAATAATAGGGCCAGATGGCCTCCGCGCCATGTTCGGCTTCAATGGCGGAAAAGCGCCGCGCGATTTCGTCCAGCGCCTCGTCCCAGGTGATCGGCGCGTATTGGCCACTGCCCTTGGGGCCCGTACGCCGCAGCGGCTGGGTCAGCCGGTCGGGGTGGTGCACGCGCTCGGCATAGCGGGCGACCTTTTCGCAGATGACGCCGGCCGTATAGGGATCGTCCTTGGCGCCGCGCACACGGCCGATGGTGCGATTGTCGATCACATCGACATCGAGTGCACAGGCGGATGGGCAATCATGCGGGCAGACCGAGCGAACGGTGCGAGAGACGAGCGTAGTGTTCATGGCGGGACGGTAGCCGAGGCGGCCATCGGCCTCAATGCAATTGCGGTGATGTCGGCCATCGCTTTTGCGAATGGGGTCTCTTCACATGTTGATTCAGCTTTGCGAGGGCGTGATTCAACCCCGATGGCCAACCCCTTGCCTTTGATGGGGATTTGCCATTTCGCGCAGTCTCGGACTCTCGGCGGAAAAATGCCGGTCTGGACTGTATTATTTGACGCTAAACTGGCCTGACGCTGAAACAATTTCCGGATGGTGGCCGTTGCTGCTGGCATGTGCACGCCAGTCTCCTCGCCGCCGCGGTTTCACCGCGTTTCCACAGTCAATCCACGGGACAATGCCATCGCCATCCGCATGTTCACCGACCCGGCTGGGCTGGTCTGCGTGGTCAGCGCGCCGGTCCGGCAATGGGGCCTCCGCGTGTTCACGCCCACACCTTCCGCACCGGATGCTGCACTGGAAGCCCTGCCCTATGCGCAGTTCCTGATGCACTATCTGGGGGCCGAGCGGGTCGAGGTGGAACTGGACGCCAATCTGGAGTGGCACGCCGAGTGGGGCACGTTGCTGGCAGGCTAGACGAAAAAGGGGGCCGAGGCCCCCTTTATGTCGATCAGATCTGCGGCTTGCGCTTGGGCTTGTGGTCCTTGGCGCGCGGGGCGCCATCGGGCTTGCCGGCCCACTTTGGCTTGCCCTTGTCCTTGTTGGCCGGGGCCTTGCTCACCTTGGGCGGGCGCGGCTTGTCGAAATCCGGCTTGGGTGCGCGGGACGCGGTGTCTTCAGCCGGATTCCAGCTGCCGGTCACCGGCGCAGCAAAGTCATCCTCTCGCAATCCGGCAGAGCCGTAGCGCGCCTTGCGGTCGGCACGCTCGGGGCGCGGTGCGTTGGGATCGTAGCGCTCCACCGGGCCGGGCGGACGGCGCTGCGACGGGGGCGGGCCGACGCGACGTTCGCCGGGACCGTCGACCGGCGCAATGGTGACGCCACGCTCCCCGGAGCCGTTCTTTTCCACGCTACGGGCAAAGGCATCGGCCTTGGGCGCGGCAACTTCAAAGATGGATTCGGTATCGAAGATGCGGATCGAGCCGATGGCCGTCTTGGTGACATTGCCGGCCTTGCACAGCATGGGCAGCAACCAGCGCGGCTCGGCCTTGTGCTTGCGACCGACCGAGACCTTGAACCAGGTGCCGCCCTCGAATTTTTCGCGGACGCGCGGGTCGCTGTCGCCGGGCGCGCCGGGAACCGGCGACGCGGTGACATCCTCTGGCGCCGGGCGGGCCGCCAGTTGCTGGCGCAGATAGGCGGCGGCAATGGCCTCGGGCGTGTAGCGGGCGAGAAGCTGGCCGACGAATTCGGCCTCTTCCTCGGCCACGGGCAGCGTCAGCGCTTCAGCCGACAGAATGCCCTCGCGGAAGCGGGCATCGATCTCGGCGGCCGATGGCGGCGCCATGGTGGTGACATCGAGCTTGGCGGTCGCCAGCACCCGCTTGGCGACATTGCGGCGATGCAGCGGGGCGATGATGACGCAGGTGCCCTTGCGACCGGCACGACCGGTACGGCCCGAGCGGTGCAGCAGCGTATCGGCATTGGTCGGCAGATCGGCGTGGATGACGAGGTCGAGATTGGGCAGATCGATACCGCGGGCCGCCACGTCGGTGGCTACGCAGATGCGGGCGCGACCATCGCGCATGGACTGCAGCGCATTGGTGCGCTCGGCCTGGCTGAGTTCACCGGACAGGGTCACCACATCAAAGCCGCGATTGTGCAACCGAGCCGAGAGATGCTTCACGCCTTCGCGGGTGGAGGCGAAGACGATGGTGTTGACCGATTCAAAGTAGAGCAGCGTGTTGATGATGGCGTTTTCGCGCTCGGCGGTCGGCACCAGCATGAGCTTGTAGTCGATGTCGGCATGCTGCTCGGTGGCCGAGGTGGCGGCGACGCGCAGGGCATTGCGCTGGAAGGTCTTGGCCAGCTGGGCGATGGCCTTGGGCACGGTGGCCGAGAACAGCAGCGTGCGGCGGTCTTCGGGGGCGGCGTCGAGGATGAACTCAAGATCCTCGCGGAAGCCGAGGTCGAGCATTTCATCGGCTTCGTCGAGCACCACGGCGCGCAGGGCGGACATGTCCAGCGCTCCGCGCGTAATGTGATCGCGCAGGCGGCCCGGCGTGCCCACGATGATATGAGCGCCGCGTTCAAGCGCGCGACGCTCGGTACGGGCATCCATGCCGCCCACGCAGGAGGCGGTCTTGGCGCCGGCATCGGCATAGAGCCAGTCGAGCTCGCGCTGCACCTGAAGAGCCAGTTCGCGGGTGGGGGCGATGACCAGGGCCAGCGGGGCGCCGACCTCGGTGAAGCGGTCGGTATCGCCGAGCAGCGTGGTGGCGATGGCCATGCCGAAGGCGACGGTCTTGCCCGAGCCGGTCTGGGCGGAGACCAGCAGGTCTCGCCCTGCGGTTTCGTCTTCGATAATGGCGGACTGCACGGGCGTCAGCGTCTCATAGCCTTTGGCGGCCAAGGCGCGAGCGAGCGGGGCAGAAATGGTATCAGGCAGTGACAATGGGATTCTTTCGGGTGGGTGAGAACCCCCACCCTGCCCTCCCCTTTGATGGACGGGAGTGCGCGAAGGAGTTCCGGATTTTAGTGCACAATAGCACATACAAGCAAAAAAGGCCGCCCGGCGGGCGGCCTTCGCATTTCAGGGGTGCGGCGGGGTCAGTCCTTGGTCTGCTGACGCAGTTCGGCGACCGACTTGCCCTTGTGGCCCCAGTTTTCCAGCGGCACATCCTCGATGACGATATGCGTGTTGTCCGGGTTCTTGCCGAGCACCTTGACCATCACATCCGTAATGCCGGCGATGACGGCGGATTTCTGCTCCGCCGTTGCGCCTTCGACAATGCGAACGCTGATGAAGGGCATTAGCCGACCAGTTCGTCGTCGTTGAAGAAGAACTTGATTTCTTCGGCAGCGGTTTCCGGAGCGTCCGAGCCGTGCACGGAGTTTTCGCCGATCGAGAGGGCGAATTCCTTGCGGATGGTCCCTTCAGCGGCGTTGGCCGGGTTGGTGGCGCCCATGACTTCGCGGTTCTTCAGGATGGCGTTCTCGCCTTCCAGGACCTGCACGACGACGGGCGAGGCAATCATCTGCTCGACCAGTTCGCCAAAGAAGGGGCGTTCCTTGTGGACCGCGTAGAAGCCTTCGGCCTGGGCGCGGGTCATGTGGATTTTCTTGAGGGCGATCGGGCGCAGACCGGCTTCCTCGAACTTGGCGACGATCTTGCCGATGAGGTTGCGACGGACGGCATCCGGCTTGATGATGGAGAAGGTGCGTTCGAGCGCCATGGGTAGATCCTTGAATGGGTCTGTTGGAAAGGTCGCGCCTTGTAACGGGAGACTGCGACACAGGCAAGACGGCTGAGTGCAGCAATCGCCGGGATGGTTGACCGTGCCGACCGCATAGCGCCAAATCGGGCGCGTTCGGCCCATTGTTGCGCGACGCCGGGCACCTCGCATGCGGGAATGCCGGTTGCCATTGCGGCGACATGACTTTATCGGAGCACAGAGACTTCTTTTGCAGGGCCCGGACCGGGCTGCCCGGTATTGCGGGCACCCTGCCCTCTTCCATAGATTGCCGCTCGCCATGCTGACCATCAACAACCTCGTCTATCGCATCCAGGGCCGCGAACTGTTCGAGGACGCCTCGGTGGTGCTGCCGACCGGCTCCAAGACCGGCTTTGTGGGCAAGAACGGCACGGGCAAGACCACGCTGTTCCACCTGATCCAGGGCCATATCCAGGCCGATGCCGGCAGTATCGAGCTGGTCAAGAAGGCCCGCATCGGCGCGGTGGCCCAGGAAGCGCCGGCTGGCAATGAGAGCGTGCTGGATGTGGTGATGGCCGCCGACAAGGAGCGCACGGCGCTGCTGGCGGAATCGGAGACCGCGACCGACCCCGACCGGATCAGCGAGATCTATACGCGCCTAGCCGATATCGACGCCTATACCGCCGAAGGGCGCGCGTCAGCGATCCTGAAAGGTCTCGGCTTCGAGCAGGACCGGCAGAATTCGCCGACGCATGAGCTGTCCGGCGGCTGGCGCATGCGCGTGGCGCTGGCCGGCGTGCTGTTCAGCCAGCCCGACCTGCTGCTGCTGGACGAGCCGACCAACTATCTCGATCTCGAAGGCACGCTGTGGCTGGAGAAATATCTGGCCACCTATCCCTATACCGTCTTCATGATCAGCCACGACCGTGACCTGCTCAACAAGTCGGTCAATTCAATCATCCACCTCGAACACAAGAAGCTGACATTCTACAAAGGCAATTACGACACGTTCGAGAACACTCGTCGCATGCAGATGGAGCTCAACAACAAGAGCCGCGACAAGGCGCTCGACCAGGTGGCGCATCTGCAGAAGTTCGTCGACCGCTTCCGCGCCAAGGCGACCAAGGCCAAGCAGGCCCAGTCGCGCATGAAGATGATCGAAAAGCTCAAGCCGCCGGCGGCGATGTTCGACGAATATGCGGCGCCCTTCACCTTCCAGCAGCCCAAGGCCGAACAGGCGACACCGATGATCACGCTGGACGGCGTGTCGGCGGGCTATGGCACCAAGACCATCCTGCGGCAGATCAACATGCGCATCGATCCCGGTGACCGCATTGCGCTGATCGGCGTGAATGGCAACGGCAAGTCGACCTTCGCCAAGCTGTTGGCCGGTGACATCAAGCCGATGGGCGGCAGTTTCAACAAGGGCAAGAAGCTCGAGATCGCCCATTTCGCGCAGCACCAGATGGACAAGCTCAAGCCGGACTGGACGCCGTTCGAGCATGTGGTCGAGCTGATGCCCACCGACAGCGAGGCGCGGCGCCGCTCGCGGCTGAGCCAGATGGGTCTGACCAAATCGCGCATGGACACGCTGGCCAAGAATTTGAGCGGCGGCGAGCGCGCGCGCCTGTTGATGGGCCTGATCACCTTTGGCGGGCCGGGCATGATGATCCTGGACGAGCCCACCAACCACCTGGACATCGACAGCCGCGACGCGCTGGTGCACGCCCTCAACGACTATGAAGGCGCCGTGCTGATCATCAGCCACGACCGCCATCTCATCGAGGCGACCTGCGACACGCTGTGGATCGCCGAGAACGGCACCATCCGCGAGCTGGACGAGGATCTGGACAGCTACCAGGCCAGCATCACCTCGTCCAAGGAGGGCAAGGGTGGCACCAAGGCCGAGCGCAAGGCCAACAAGGCCGAGGCCGCTGCCCGCCGCGCCGAGATCGCGCCGATCAAGTCCGCCATCAAGGATGCCGAAGCCAAGATCGCCCGGCTCAAGACAGAGCTGGCCAAGGTGGACGCGCAGCTCGAAGACCCCAAGGTCTATAATGGCAATCCGGAGCGGGTGATCGCCCTGGGCAAGGACAAGGCACGCTACAGCGCCGAGATCGACGCCAATGAAGAAAAGTGGCTGGAGCTGAGCGCGCAGCTGGAAGAGGCCGAGCGGGCATGACTGCGCTCATCGCCCAGGATGTGATCGCCACGCTGGGGCTGAAGCCGCATCCCGAGCGCGGCTGGTATGTGGAGACCTTCGCCGATCCGGCCAGTGTGGACGGTCGCGCCCGCTCCACCGCGATCTATTATCTCCTCCAGGCGGGCGAGGCCTCGCGCTGGCACCGCGTCGATGCTGTGGAGGTCTGGCACTATTATGCCGGGGCGGCGCTGGAGCTGTCGGTCTCCGATGGGTCCGAGACCGTGGTGAACCGGTTGGGTAATGACCTGGCCGCGGGCGAGCGGCCGCAGATTGTGGTGCCGGCGCACGGCTGGCAGGCCGCGCGCAGCACTGGCGCATGGACGCTGGTGGGCTGCACGGTTGCGCCCGGCTTTGTGTTCTCGGGTTTTGAACTGGCTGCGCCGGATTGGACGCCACGGGGCTGAACCCCAGGGGGCAATGGCACCCACCGGGTTCCCAAGCCTCCATTGCGACACCGTTTAGCCTTTTTGGGACAGCACGTTGACAGCGGGCGGCCATTGTCCTTGTGTGGCTGTGAGATGGGCTGAGAGCATCGCATGGGTTTGCGTCGATCACATCTGCTGGGAAGCCTGGTCGCGCTTGTGCTGGGCCTGACGGGCGCGGCACAGGCCACCGAACTCAGCAAGGATGAGTATCGCGAGCAGCGCCGCTTTGCGGCCAACAACAGCATGTTCGTGCTCTACCATGAGATGGCGCATCTGCTGTTTGACCAGCTGCAACTGCCAGTGCTGGGCCGCGAGGAAGACGCCGCTGACAATGTGGCCACCTGGACGCTGCTCAACAAGGGTACGGAGCGGGCCGACCAAGCGGTGCGTGATGCGGCGCGCGGCTGGTTCCTGTCCGGCATCGCCTATGACAGTGGCGGCGTGGAAAGCGACTATGCGGCGGCGCATGCGCTGGACAAGCAGCGCGCCTATCAGATCGTGTGCCTGATGGTGGGCAAGGACGAGCCAAGCTTCCGCCCGGTGGCAGAAATGTATGACGTGCCGGACTATCGGGTGGAGAGCTGCGCCTGGGACTATGACGTGATCAACCGCAGCCTGCGGCGCGTGCTGGATCGGGGCCAGGAATTCACCGGGCAACAGACCCGGGTGCGCGTGACTTACAAGCCTGCCGGTGGCGCCCTGCGCGAAGCCGCTGACGCCTTCAAATCCAGTGGCGTATTCGACCAGGTGGCGGACGAGCTGCGCCAGCGCTTCCGCCTGCCCAGGCAGGTGCGGTTCAATGCCGAGCGCTGTGGCGAGCCCAATGCATTCTATGATCCGGACACGGTGGAAATCATCTTCTGCTACGAGCTGATGCAGGATTATATGGACCTCTATGCTGCCGAACTGCCCAAGACCGGGGCGACCGGCGGCAAATCGGGGACCGGCAAGCACAAGCCGCCCCGCAACTGAGGGCGTGGCCGCGTGGGGCGGCCGGGTGGAGAGACACAGAAATGAAACGACTGATCGTAGCGGCGACCCTGTTGGGGGCGGCGGCGCTGGGATGCGGGCAGGTCAATGCGCAGGAGTTGGCGCCCGAAGACGCGCAGGACGCGATGAACTTCGCGATGCATGATGCGGTGTTCACGACCTATCACGAAATCGGGCACCTGCTGGTGGGCGAGCTGGAATTGCCCGTGCTGGGCAAGGAAGAGGATGCCGCCGATGCGCTGGCGACGATCCTGCTGCTCAATGACGAGGCGGACGAGGACAGCTACAACGCCTTGGTGGACAGCGCGGATGGCTGGTACTTCAATGCCGTGAAGTCGACCGGCGCGGGCGTCGATGATTTCTCCTACTATGACGAGCATAGCCTGGACATCCAGCGCGCCTATGCCATGGTCTGCATGATGGTGGGCAAGGATCCGGAAGCCTTTGCCCAGACCGCCGAAGCCTATGATCTGGACCAGGACCGGCGCGATGGCTGCGTCTATACCTATGAGCAGGCCCTGACATCATGGGTCAAACTGCTCGAGCCGCACGCGGTGACCAAGGATCGCGGCGCGCCGATCACCGTGGTCTATGACGATGCCGGCGACTACGAGGTGTTCGCCCAGGAGCTCAAGGACCGCCAGATTCTCGAGCGCGCCGCCGAGATGATCGAGAGCAGCTATGTGCTGCCTCGCCCCATCACTTTCCGCGGGACGCTGTGTGGTGAGGCCAATGCCTACTACAGCCCCTCCAATGGCGAGGTGACCTACTGCTACGAACTCGCGGACGACATGTTCGGTCTTTATGTCAACGATATCATGGGCTTGGTTGCAGACAACGAAAGCGATGATTCAGGTGACACGGCCGAGATGCTCGATCCCAAGCAACGCCCGGTGACTGACAGTGCTGGCAAGATGGACCTGAGTGGCTCGCTCAGCGACGCCAAACCGGCTAACTGAAGCCGACGTAGCGGCCGGGCTTGTGGTTGGTGGCAATGATCATGTTGAGCACCAGCGCACCCAGCAGCGAATAGGCCACCCGGTCAAGTGGGAGCACGAAGAGTGCGGCGACCATGATGACGGCATCCACGCCGATCTGGAAATAGCCGGCGCGGATGCCAAAATTCTCCTGCAGGTAGAGCGCCAGGATATTGATGCCGCCCACGCTGGCCTTGTGGCGGAACAGCGAAAGAATGCCCAGCCCCATCAGCCCACCGCCAACGAGGGCTGCATAGAGCGGCGCGATGGTGGCAATGTCGAGCCAGTGCGGGATTTGCGCAGAAAACAGCGAGACCAGCGCCACGCAGACAATCGTCTTGAGCGCAAAGACCCACCCCATGCGCAATACGGCCAGCACATAGAACGGCAGGTTGATGGCAAAGAACAGCCAGCCGAACGGCAGACCGGTGGCATATTGCAGCAGCAGGGCCAGGCCGGCGCTGCTGCCGGTCGTCAGGGTGGCGTGGGCATAAAAGACAATCCCCAGCGAGACCAGCATGGTGCCGATGAGCATGGCGAAGATGTCTTCGTGCAGCTTATGGCGGCTGGGCGTGGAGAGGTCGGGCGTCATCCCTTCTTGACCCAGCGCCCTTCGGGTTCCTGCTGCCAATAGGTGAGCTGGCCGGCCCCGCGCAGCGCCTTCCAGGCGAGGCGCGCCTCAGCCACGGCATCCGGATCGTGGCCGGAGAACATATAGACAATGCGCTCGTAGCCCTCGCCCGATTGCGGCACGGCCCGGTCGACAAAGAAACGGCAGGCCGCGGCGTTGGCGTTGTCGGTACCGGTGGTGATCAGCACAGGCTGGTGGGCGTCACCCGGCCCGCCTTCCATCCCATGTGGCAGGAAGCTGTCGTCGCGATAGGTCCACAGGTGAGCATCCAGGGCCTGGGCGCGCTCGGTGGAGCCGACCTCGACCACGGCCCGCCAGCCGCGTTCGAGCGTTTTCTCGAGCAGTTGCGGCAGCACGGCCTCCAGCGGGCGCGGCTCCAGATGATAGAACAGGACATCGGTCATGGCGCGAGCTTAGCCCTGGTAGAAGTCCCTGACCAGCCGATCGAGCAGGGCAACGCCGAAGCCGGGCGCCCAGGAGGTGTTGACCTCGGTGTTGGCGGCGCCAAAGGCAGTGCCGGCGATATCGAGATGGGCCCAGGGCGTGTCGTTGACGAAGCGCTGCAGGAATTGCGCGGCGGTGATGGAGCCCGCCGGACGCCCGACCGAGTTGCGAATGTCGGCGAACTTGGACTCGATCAGCTTGTCGTAGGCCGGGGACAGCGGCATGCGCCAGAGCTTCTCATTGGCCGAGAGACCAGCGGCAAGAAGGCGCGTCGCCAGTTCGTCATTGTTGGAGAAGAGCCCGGCATGTTCATGGCCCAGCGCGACGACAATGGCGCCGGTGAGCGTGGCCAGGTTAATCATGAACTTCGGCTTGAAGCGGTCCTGCGTGTACCAGAGCGCATCGGCGAGGACGAGGCGGCCTTCGGCGTCGGTGTTGATGACTTCGATGGTGGTGCCGCTCATCGCCTTGACGATGTCGCCGGGACGCACCGCGCTGCCTGAAGGCATGTTTTCCACCAGGCCAATGACGCCAACCACATTGACCGGGGCCTTGCGGGTGGCCAGGGCCAGCATGAGGCCGGTGACAGCAGCGGCGCCGCCCATGTCGCCCTTCATGTCCTCCATGCTGCCGGCCGGCTTGATAGAAATACCGCCTGTGTCGAACACTACGCCCTTGCCGACGAAAGCCAGCGGAGCATCGTCGGGATTGCCGCCGCGCCACTGCATGACGACCAGGCGCGCCGGGCGATCCGAGCCCTGGGCAACGCAGAGCAGCGAGCCCATGCCGAGCTTTTCAAGCGCCTCGGGCTCGAGGATTTCGACGGACACGCCAAGATCGGCCAGCGACGCGGCGCGGGCGGCGAATTCGACAGGGCCCAGCACATTGGCCGGTTCGTTGACGAGGTCGCGGGCCAGCAGCGTGCCGTCGACCGTGGCACCACGATCAGCAATGGCGGCATTGGCGGCAGCGGGATCGGCCAGTTTGAGCGTGATGGTCAGGCTCGGCGGGCCATCCTCGGGCCGTGGCGACTTGTAGCGATCAAAGCGATAGTGGCGTAGACGCAGACCGGCAACGAGCTCACCGATCGCCTGGGGCGTGGCCTCGGCCTCATCAATCACCACCGAAACCAGGCTCGCCCGGGTCGCGGCAATGCGGGCAAGCAGCGAGCCGCCGCGGTCGGTCCAGGCATTGAGCGGGCCATCGGCGGCCGGCCGGCCACTGCCCAGAACAAGGACCCGCGCGCCGCCGCTGGCGATGATATCGAGCGATTGGCCCGGCCGACCACGGAAGGCGCCGGCGGCGGCAGAGGCCGCCCAATCGAGCCCAGTCGATGCCCAGACGGCAGCGGCGGCGCCGGTCGGGGCCTGATCCTCCCTGGCATAGATCACGGTCAGGGCGGCCGGCTCGCCGTTGAACGCGGCGGTGCGGATAGTCAGGGTCTGGGACATCAATAGGGCCTTGGTGGCAGGGAGAGCATGCGCTGGGTATTTTGCGCTTACATTGAGATGTTTGGCAGCCGCGTCAATCCCGCAACAGGCGGGGAAGAAATCCCGCAGCGGTGCGCTGCCGGGTTGCCTGTGGCGCCGAAGTGAACCAATGTCCCGCCGAGCCCAAGGCCATATTTGCGGCATCCGGAGACGTTAGTCAGGCAGAATGAAGCGTTTGACGTCCTATCTGGCCCGCATGTTCGTCGCCGATGCGATGATTCTGTTCGCAGTGGTGTGCTTCCTGCTCTGGCTGGTGAACTGCCTGCGCTCGTTCGATGTGATTTCGGTCAAGGGCCAGGGCCTGCTGACGCTGGCCTATCAAGGCGTGCTGACCTTGCCGCCGCTGGCGATCTCGTTCTTTTACGTGTGCATCGGCATCGGACTGTCGCGGGCGCTGCAGGCGCTGCAGACCAATCGCGAGCTGCACATCGTTCACATCAGCGGCGGGCTGCGCTCGCTGTGGAGCGCCACGGGCGTGGTGGCCGGGGCCGGCGTGATCGGCGTGCTGCTGCTCAGCAATTTCATCGAGCCGCTGGCCAATCGCCAGCTCAACCAGCTCAACGCAAGCATTGCCGCTGACCTGGTCAGCTCGACACTCAAGCCCAAGCGCTTCACCCAGGTGACGCCGGGCGTAGTGATGCTGATCGGAGGACGCGAGGGGGACGGCGAGATCACCGAGTTCTTCGCCGACGACCGGCGCGACCCCAAGACCCGGCGCACCTATATGGCCAAAACCGCACGGGTTTCGACGGACGGCGAGAACTATGTGCTCGAACTGCGTGACGGCACGCTGCAAAATGCCGACGCCAACGGGCGGTTCTCCGAGGTCACCTTCGCGCGCTATGACGTGGGCGTGGACCAGTTTTCGCAGACGATCGCGGAGTCGGACCCCATCTACAGCACGGATAGCGTGACGCTGGTGACCGAAGCGCTCGCGCGCGGCGAATGGGCGCCGCGCGTGCTGGAGACGCTGGGCAACCGGGGCGCAGAGGGCCTGCGGGTGGTCGGGATATGCCTTCTGGTGCTGGCAATGACAGGCTTTCCCAGCGGGCGACGCGCGCGTTTCAATATCCCCTTCGAGGCAGTGGTGCTGTTGCTGGCGTTCAGTGAGCGCGGCCTCAGCGCGTATAGCCCGCTTGGGCCGGCAACCGGCGCACTGGTGATGATCGTGGCGGGCGTTATGGCGCTGGCCATCAAGCTGTGGCCAAGGCCCGCACCGATGGTGGCAGCGACATGACCCGGATCGACTGGCTGGTACTCAACAGACTGGGGAGCCGGATCGGCGTCACGGTCTTTATCTTCTACGGCATCATCATGCTGGCGGAGTCGCTGGACACCTGGCGCTTCAATTTTGTCGCCGACAATTTCGGTGTGCCCATGGCAGCGCTGATGGTCGCCATGAGCGCCGTACGCTGGACCATCAAGACACTGCCAGTGACGGTGCTGATGGGTGCCATCCTGGGGTTCATCGACCTGAAATCGCGCCACGAGCTGACGGTGATCCAGTCGAGCGGCATTTCCATCTGGCGGGTGGTGCGCGCGCCGACCATCGCTCTGGCGTTGGTGAGCCTGGTGGTGGCGCTGGGCGGCGAAACGGCAAGCACATTGATCAATCGCGGGCTCTATCCGACGCCGCCGGGCCAGAGCACGATGCAGACACCCTCGGGCGAAATCTGGCTCGAGCAGCGCAGCGGCGAGGTGCACTATGTCATGCTGGCAACAGGCATGCAGCCGGGCGGCACCGTGCTGGGCAATGTGACTGTGTTTCGGATCGATGTCAGTGACGAGGACCGCATCGAGGCTACCGAAGCACAACTGCAGGACAATGAATGGGTGTTCCCCACCGCCACGGTACGGACTGCCGACTCCCCTGCCCGCACCATACTGAACTATCGCCTGCCCACGACGTCGAGCTCGGGTGAGATCAGCCTCAAAATGGCATCGACGGAGGACATGACCTTCTTCGAGTTGGCGTCGCTGTTGCGGCTGGGCGTGGCCGATCCCTCCATCCGCAGCGCGGCAACGATGCGCATGATCAAGCTGCTGGCGTTGCCGCTTGTGCTGACCGGCTCGCTGTTCATTGCCTTTGCATTTACTGCGGGTTATCGAAGGTCGTCTAATTATGGTCCGGCGGTCCTGTACGGGATCGTGCTGGGCTTTGTTGTGTTCGTGATTACCGAGATGGCCGACCGAGCCGGGTCGACTGGCGTTCTCGATCCCGCGTTTGCAGCAATTGGACCGGCATTGGTGGCCATCGTGATCGGCCTGACGGTGCTGCTACACAAGGAAGACGGGCGCGCGTGAGAATCAAGCTGTCCAGGGAGTGGATCGGGGTCGTGACCCGCCTGGCGGCAGCCAGCGCGGTGGCGCTGCTCATGGCCGGCGTAAGCCTGCCTGCCGCCCATGCCCAGGGCCTGATCCCCGCGGACTTCTTCAACGCCCCGATCGATCCGGCGTCGCCAGCCGAGATCGAGGCGGATACCCTCAGTTTTGACAATGCCACCAACACGATCACTGCATCAGGCGATGTGGTTCTCAGGCGCAGTGGCTATACGCTGACCGGGCAAAGCCTGGTGTATAACCGCACCACCAGCGACGCGCGTTTTGTCGGCTCGGTGACGATCAAGGATCCTTCGGGGAACCTGACCGAGACCAATGACCTGACGCTGACAGGCGGGATGAAAAAGGCTTTCCTGGATGCGATGACGATCACCACCTATGATGGTGCCCGCATCACGGCCGACAGCACGGACTATGATGCGGCGCTGCAGACGCTGCTGATCAATGCCACCTATGCGCCCTGCGGCGAGTGTATCGACGCCAAGGGACGCCGCATCGGCTGGTCGATGAAGGCAAAGCGGATTGTCTCCAACTCGGTCGACAATTCCCTGACCATGGAGCAGCCGACGCTCGAACTGCTGGGTATTCCTGTAGCCTGGTTGCCCTATCTGTGGCTGCCAGACACCAGCAACGAGACCCTGAACCGCATCCCCAAGCCAACCTATGCCTATACCGAGAAGACCGGGCACAGCCTGGCGTTTTCCTCGATGGTCTATTCGAGCCGCTGGACTGACATCATTCTCACGCCCACAGTGATGAGCCGGCAGGGCCTTCTGGTGGGCGCGGAATGGGTACAGCGCTTCGAAAAGGGCTCGTTCAGCATCAAGGCTTCGGGCCTTTATCAGCGCGACCAGAGCGCCTTCACCTTCACCGAGGCCCAGCGCGACTGGCGCGGCGCCATCCAGACCAGCGGCAGTTTCACGCCGATCGAGGACTGGACGGTCGGCTGGAGCTATACGACCTTCACCGACGCGGCCTATCTGCCGGACTACACCCGGACCGATGCCAAGTCCTCGACCAATCAGGTCTATGCGACCAATGTCACGGCCGACACCTACATTGATGCCCGCATTCAGCAGTTCAACCAGTTGGGCAATGTCACGGCGGCACAGCAGGGTGAACAGGGGCGTGCACTGCCCGCGCTGACCTTTGAGCGCATCAATGAGTTGGGCCCCGGCATGGGGCGCATCGAGATCAGCGGGCGCCTGCTAGGGGTACAGCGCGATGTGGATTCGGTCGGCCGCTCGCTGACCAATGCTACGGGCGGCAAGGTGCCCTATACCTTCGGCTATGCCGGCATGAAGCAGCATGCCACGTTCCAGCTCGGCTGGCAGAACCAGTATATCGGCGGCGGCGGCTTCGTTGCCACGCCCTATCTCGGCGGTCGCGCTGACGTTGCCTATTACGATGGCACCAGCCCCACCCTGCCGGGCGCGACGACACTGTGGAGCGCAACACCCATCGCGGCCATGGACGTGCGTTTCCCTATGGCCGCCAGCGACGGCAGCACCGTGCATCTGGTCGAGCCGATCGCACAGCTGGTTTATCGCGGCTCGAACACTTCCAAGGTTGGCATCACCAATGACAATGCGCAGAGCTTTGTCTTCGATGACACCAATCTGTTCAGCTACAACCGCTTCTCGGGCACGGACCGGCAAGAGACCGGCCTGCGTGCCAATATCGGCGGCCGCTATCAGGTGAGCTTTGCCGACGACAGCTATTTCGAGATTGTCGCAGGACAGTCGTTCCAGCTGGCGGGGGTAAATGCATTCTCGCTGACCGATCCGGTGCAGATGGGCGCAGGCTCAGGCCTGGACCGCGGCGCTTCCTATGCGGTGCTGGGCGCCTATGGCACGTTCAAGCCAGGGCTGACGGTGGGCGGCAAGCTACAGGTGGATACCGGCACCGGCCAGGTTATGCGTTCGGGCGCCGGGGCCAATTTTTCGCAGGACGGCTATTCGGCTGGCGTGAGCTACAACTTCATTGCTGCAAACCAGGCTGTCGGCGTTCTGACGGACCAGCATGAAATCTATGCAGAAGCCGCCGTACCAGTTGCCGAGTACTGGACGGTTTCGGCCTTCAGCTACTGGGACCTGCTCAACAACAGCTGGACCAAGGGCGGACTGGGGCTGAAGTATGACGACGGCTATCTGATGCTGGGCGCCAATGCCACCAAGTCCAATGCGGTCGTGGACGATACCACCATTACGGCGACCTTTGCCATCAAGGCGCCGGCAGGGCTCAACCTGGGCTATAGCCGCGCCTTCACGGCCGCGCAGTAGGCAGAACCGGATTTTGGCCGCATTGTGTGGGCAATTGACACAGTGCGATTACAGCCGCATGAGAGCGGTCAGCAGATTTCAAGGCGGAAAATGACAATGGCGAACGGTGTGTTTGGTCGTGCGGCTGGTGCCCTGATCGTTGGAATGCTGTTGAGCATGGCTGTGGCCATGCCAGCGTTCGCTCAGACAGTGCGTGTCACCGTCAATGGCACGCCGATCACCGACGTGCAGATTTCCCAGCGCGTGAAGCTGTTTGCCCTGGAAGGCAATCGCGGCGGCACTAAGGGCGCCACCGAGCAGTTGATCGACGAAGCCGTCCAGATGTCGGAAGCCAAGCGCCTGGGCATCACGGTGTCCAACGCGCAGGTGGACGACGCCTTCCTGCAGATTGCCCGCAATCTCAAGCTCAGCGAAGACAAGCTGCGCCAGATGCTGCAGCAGGGCGGCATCAACATGGACACGCTCAAGGACCGTCTGCGCGCCGCCATCGCCTGGAACGCAGTGACGGAAATGGCGATCATGCCGCAGGTGCAGATTTCCGATTTGGAGCTGGACCAGAAGGCCGCAGGCCAGCTCAAGGACTACCAGAGCTTTGACTATATCCTCAAGGAAGTGATCTTCGTGGGCCAGGGCGCCGCCAAGCGCACGGGCGATGCCAATCGCTACCGCTCGCGCTTTGCCGGTTGCGACAGCGCCGTGGATGTGTCGCTGAACTTCACCGACGCCGCCGTGCTGGACGTCGGTCGCCGCAACGCAACCCAGCTTCCGGAAGCCATTGCCAAGGAACTGGCCGGACTGAACGTGGGTGGCATTACCAAGCCGCGTGTCGTCGAGAATGGCGTATCGATGCTGGCGATCTGTGAAAAGACCCAGGCTGAAGACCTGACCTTCATCAAGAGCGACCTGCGCGCCGAGCAGGGCAACGAGGCCCTCACTGACCAGGTGGCCACCTATCTCGCCGACCTTCGCAAGTCCGCCAAGATCATCTACAACTAAGACAGACGGCCCGCCGCGCGCGGGCCGAACTTTTCTGCGACTGTGGAGCTCTGGATGGACAGGCCGCTTGCCATCAGCATGGGCGAACCGGCAGGCGTCGGCCCTGACATCGTCATGGCGCTCTACGCGCGGCGGGCCGAGTTCGCGCTGCCGCCCTTCTGTTTGTTTGGCCATATCGACTTCCTGCGCGCACGGGCACAACGGCTGGGGTTGGATATTGCGTTGGCTAACAGCGGCCCCGACGGCGCGGCCCACCAGTTCAAGACCGCCCTACCGGTGCTGCATGTCGATGGCAGCGTGCCTGACCATCCCGGCCATGCCTCTCCACTATCCGCCCATGCGGTGATTGATTCCATTTCGGCGGCCGTCCAGGCCACGCTGAGCGGCAGCTGTCGCGGGTTGGTGACCGGGCCGATTCACAAGGGCGCGCTCTACCATGCCGGGTTCAAGCATCCCGGCCACACCGAGTTTCTGGCCGAGCTCTGTGCTGCTGGCGGCACGCCGCCGCTGCCGGTGATGATGCTGGCCCATGGTGGGCTGCGCGCCGTGCCGGTGACCATCCATGTGCCCATCAAGGATGTGCCGGCGCTGCTGACACGCAAGCTGATCGTGGACACGGTCCGCGTGGTGGCCCATGACCTGCGCCAGCGCTTCGGCATTGCCAATCCGCAGATCGCCGTCGCGGGGCTCAATCCGCATGCCAGCGAGGGCGGCGCCATCGGGCGGGAAGACCTCGAGATCGTCGGCCCTGCCGTGGCGCAATTGCAGTTCGAGGGGCTGGGCGTGACCGGCCCCCTGCCCGCCGATACGCTGTTCTATCCCACCCATTGGGCCCAGTATGACGCCGTGGTGGCCATGTATCACGACCAGGCGCTGATCCCGATCAAGACCGTGGCCTTTGAGGATGCGGTCAATGTGACGCTGGGCCTGCCCATCGTGCGCACCTCGCCCGACCATGGCACGGCTTTCGACCTGGCCGGCACCGGCCGAGCCTCACCCAAGAGTTTCCTCGCGGCCATTCGCCTGGCCGACGCCATGACTGCGAATCCATGAGCCAAATCGACAATCTGCCGCCGCTGCGCGAAGTCATCGCCGAGCATGGCCTGCGGGCCAAGAAAGAGCTGGGTCAGAACTTCCTGCTCGACCTTAACCTGACAGCGCGGATCGCGCGCGTGGGCGGGTCGCTGGAGGGCGTTCGCGTGATCGAGGTGGGTCCGGGGCCCGGCGGGCTGACGCGGGCGCTGCTGGCCGAGGGCGCGCGCGAAGTGATTGCCATCGAGCGCGACGCACGGGCGCTGCCGGCGCTGGCGCAGATCGCCGAAGCCTATCCCGGGCGGTTGACCGTGATCAGTGGCGATGCCATGGAGATGAACTATGCGGCGCTGGCCGATGGCCCGACGCGGATCATCGCCAACCTGCCCTATAATATCGCTACGCCCCTGCTCACCGGCTGGTTGACCACCCATCCCTGGCCACCGTTCTTCCAGAGCCTGACGCTGATGTTCCAGCGCGAGGTGGCCGTGCGCATCTGCGCCCGTCCTGGTGAAGATCCCTATGGCCGACTGGGTGTGCTCGCGGGCTGGCGCACCGACCCGCGCATTGCCTTCAACGTCAGCCGCGAGGCCTTTGTGCCGGCGCCCAATGTCACCTCGTCGGTGGTGCATTTGGTGCCAAAGGCGGTCGACGAGTCAGTGGCGGTGCGTGACCTGGAAGGTATCACCAAAGCGGCCTTCGGACAGCGGCGCAAAATGGTGCGGCAGAGCCTGAAAGCCAGTGGTGTGGCCGTCGATGGCCTGCTGGCTGCCGCCGGGATCAAGGGCGACGAACGCGCTGAGGACCTGCCGATCTCGGTGTTCCTGGATATGGCGCGCGCGCTGCCCGGCCTGCGCAAGGCAGCCCAGGGCGGCGCCGCCTAGGCTCTCAAAGAGAGTCGATCTGGCTCTGCAAGTCCTTGACGAAGCTGCTCAAATTGAGCTGGCGCTCGCGCTCGAGGCGCGCTGAAACCAGAATCGAGCGCACCCGCGTGGTGGAGGCCTCAAGGTCTTCATTGACGATGACATAGTCATATTCGTTGAAGTGATCCATCTCGCGGCGGGCGTTCTGCAGGCGCTTCTCGATGGTGCCGACGCTATCCTGGGCGCGGCGTTCCAGGCGGGCACGCAGTTCCTTGATGGAGGGCGGCAGGATGAACACCGTCACCATGTCCTTGCGGCTATTCTTGTAGAGCTGCAGCGTGCCCTGGTAGTCGATGTCGAACAGGATGTCGTTGCCGGCAGCGAGCTGTTCTTCGACGCGGGCGCGGGGCGTGCCGTAGAAATTGCCGTGCACCTCGGCTGATTCGAGCAGTTCGCCATCCTGCTGCATGCGGCGGAAGGTCGGCACGTCGATGAAGTAGTAGTGCTTGCCGTCCACTTCATCGGTGCGGCGCGCGCGTGTGGTGACCGAGACGGACAGCTTGATGTTGGGATCGGCGCCAAACAGGGCACGCGAGATCGACGACTTGCCCGCGCCCGAGGGCGAGGCAATCACCAGCATGACGCCACGACGCTGAAATTCCATCAGCCGATCCTATTCGATGTTCTGAACCTGTTCGCGTAATTGATCGATCGCCGCCTTGAGGTCAAGGCCGATCGCGGTGAGGTCCACCGCATTGGACTTGCTGCACAGCGTGTTGGCCTCGCGGTTGAATTCCTGGGCCAGGAAGTCGAGCCGCCTTCCGACCGCGCCGCCGCTGGCAATGAGCTGGCGGGCGTTGGCGATATGGGCGGTGAGGCGATCAAGCTCTTCGCGGATATCGGCCTTGGTGGCCAGGATCAGGGCTTCCTGGGCCAGGCGCTCGGGCGCCATGGTGATGTCGTCGGCCAGTTCGGCGACCTGCTGGCGCAGCCGCGCCTGCACCGCCTCGCGGCTGCGGGACGGGTGAGCGGCAGCGCGGGCGACCAGCGCCTCGATTTCATCAATGATGCCCAGCAGCACGGCGGCCAGCTTGCCGCCCTCCTGCCTGCGGGCGAGGACGAGATCGACCATGGCTTGGGAGGCTCCGTCCATGATGGCGCTGGCCAGCGCCTGCTCACCTTGGGGCGTCATGGGGGCCTCGCGGCGGTCGAGCACGCCAGGGAGGGCCAGAATGCCCTCCAGCGTCGGCCGGGGCGCCTCAATGCGATTGGAGAGCTCGGCTATGGCCACCAGCACGGTGTCGAGGGCCTGCTGGTTGACCACGACATTGCCCCCGGCGCCGTCGCGTTCGACGGTGATGGTGCAGTTGATGGCGCCGCGCGAGACCATCTTGCCGATGAGTTGGCGGACTTCGCCCTCGATGGCGTCAAAGCCGGCAGTAAGCCGCGTGCGAATGTCGAGGCCCCGGCTATTGACCGACTTGATCTCGCAGACGAAACCTGCCCCTGAAACCGAACCGGCAATGCGCGCATAGCCGGTCATGCTGGCAAGGGAATGGCTCACTGCGCGGCCGGGGCGTCACCGGCCTGGGTGGCCTGTTCGTCCTCCAGGGCCTTGCGGGCCGCTTCGGCCTCGCTGGCGACCTTGCGATATTCGGCCACGTTCTTCTGATGCTCGGCGTAGGTCTCTGAGAAGACGTGACCTTCGCTCGGCAGCGCGCCCTTAGCGACGAAGTAGAGATAGTTGTGATCGTCGGGGTTGGCGACTGCCTTGAGGGCATCGATGCCCGGATTGGCGATGGGCGTCGGCGGCAGGCCGTCGATCTGGTAGGTGTTGTAGGCCGTCTTGCCCTCGATTTCGGAGCGCTTGAGACCTCGGCCGAGCGTGGTCTGGCCCTTGGTGATGCCGTAGATGATGGTCGGATCGGACTGCAGCCGCATGCCGGCGCGCAGGCGATTAACGAACACAGCCGCGACCTGCGGACGTTCGGTGGCTACGCCGGTTTCCTTTTCAACGACAGAAGCAAGTACCAGAAGCTCTTCGGGCGACTTGAGCGGCAGATCGGCCTGGCGGGTCTCCCAGACCTCGGCCAGTGCGTCAGCCATCGCCAGTTGCATCTTGTCGAGCACCGACTGGCGGGTGTCGCCGGGGGTAAAGTCATAGCTGCCGGGCAGAATCGAGCCTTCTGGCGGCAGCGCCGAAACCGGGCCGATCAGGTCGGGCGTGTCATCGAGGCGCTGAACCACCTCCCAGGAGGTCCAGCCCTCGGGAATGGTCACCGCATAGCGGATGGGATTGCCCTGGCTGAGCTCGGTGAGGATATCGGCCATGCTGGCGCCGGCGGGAATGCGGAAATCGCCCTGCTTGATGCCGGTGGCCTGCTCGAGCGCGCGGCCGCCAAACTGGAAGACAAAGCGGTTGCTGATGAGCCCCTGCTCTTCCAGCCGGGCCGAGACCGAGCTGATGCCGGCGCCTGATTCGACGCGGAACGTCGTGTCCTGCTGCAGCGGGCCGGGGCCGTAGAACTGGGATGCGCCATAGAAGAACAGACCGCCCGCCACCAGCAGGCCAAGCACCAAAAGGCCCAGCAGGCCATTGAGAATGTCAACAAAACCGTTGCGCGAACGGCGGCGTTGGCGCCGTGGCTTGCGATCGTTCATCGTGCTGTTCAACCTCGAGGTCCAGCTGCCTGACTAGCGCCGGATCGTGTCTGCAAATGGGCGCCTGTCATGGACAGATCGCCCGGCATTGTTGGCCTGGCCCTGCCCAAAGACAAGAGGCACAGTGCGCGCAGGCGCACTGTGCCTCGTCACAAGCGTGGATAAGTCAGTTGACCTTGCGCATGACCAGGGTCGCGTTGGTGCCGCCAAAGCCGAAGCTGTTGGAGAGCGCCACGTTGATCTCTTTCTTCAGCGCCGTCTTGGGCACCAGATTGATCACCGTCTCGACCGAGGGATTGTCCAGATTGAGCGTGGGCGGCGCGATATTGTCGCGCATCGCCAGCAGCGAGAAGATGGCTTCCACCGAACCGGCGGCGCCAAGCAGGTGGCCGACAGCGGACTTGGTGGAGCTCATGGCGACGCCCGAAGCGGCATCACCGAGCATGCGGGTAACCGCGCCGAGTTCGATCTCGTCGCCCAGCGGGGTCGAGGTGCCATGGGCGTTGATGTAGTCGATATCGGCGGGCGTAATCCCGGCGCGCTTGATGGCGGCCTGCATGCAGCGATAGCCGCCGTCACCATCCTCGGAGGGAGCGGTAATGTGATAGGCATCGCCCGACAGGCCATAGCCGATGATCTCGCCATAGATCTTGGCGCCGCGGGCCTTGGCCCGCTCATAGTCTTCGAGCACGACAATGCCGGCGCCCTCGCCCATGACGAAGCCGTCACGGTCGCGATCATAGGGCCGCGAGGCGGCTTCGGGATTGTCGTTGAAACCGGTCGAAAGCGCGCGGCAGGCGGCAAAGCCGGCCATGGCCAAGCGGTTGACGCAGCTTTCAGCGCCGCCGGCGACCATCACATCGGCATCGCCCAGGGCGATGAGTCGCGCTGCATCGCCAATGGCGTGAGCGCCCGTGGAGCAGGCCGTGACGACGGAATGATTGGGGCCCTTGAGGCCGAAACGAATGGAGACCTGGCCAGAGGCCAGATTGATCAGGCGGCCCGGGATGAAGAAGGGGCTGATACGGCGCGGCCCTTTTTCATGCAGGGTGATGGAGGCCTCATAGATGCCCCCGACCCCGCCAATGCCCGAACCGATCAGGACGCCAGTGCGTTCCTGTTCTTCCTGAGTCTTGGGCTCGACGCCCGCATCCTGGATAGCCTGGGTTGCCGCCGCCATCGCATAGACGATGAAGGGATCAACCTTGCGCTGTTCCTTGGTGTCCATCCACTCATCTGGATTGTACTTGCCGTCGGCATAGTCGCCGAGCGGCAAGCGATGAGCGATCTGGCAGGCGATATCGTCGACCTGGAAGTCATCGATGCGTTTTGCACCACTCTTGCCGGCCAAGATATTGGCCCAAGTGGCTTCAACCCCGCAACCGAGGGGCGTGACGAGGCCCATCCCGGTGACGACTACGCGACGCAATTCCATGGTCAACTATCTCAGCCGGCTTTTAGCCGACAGCCTTGGTGAGGAAGGAGACAGCGTCGCCGAAGGTCTGGATCGACTCAGCAGCGTCGTCGGGAATCTCGACAGAGAATTCTTCTTCAAAGGCCATCACCAGCTCGACCTGGTCGAGAGAGTCTGCGCCCAGATCGTCGATGAAGCTGGCCTTCTCAACAACCTTCTCGGCATCCACATTCAGGTGTTCCACAACGATCTTGCGGACCCGATCAGCGACATCGCTCATAGTTTGACTTCCCTTTTCGAAATCGAGGTTTCGTTTCGCTTCTTATTGGCGCGCTGCCAAATCTTCAAGCACCGTATTGGCCGGGTGATCGCCAATGTATGCGCGCTTTCGGGCGTCTGCAAGGCGATCCGCCATCGGTGCGAACGGCGCCGAGTAGCATACTTGGGACCGGGGCGCCATAAGCCAGTGCCCCGGTTTTCAACGGCTTTTGACGGATTTAGATCATTGCCATGCCGCCGTTGACGTTCAGCGTATGCCCGGTGACATAGGCTGCAGCGTCGCTAGCGAGGAAAACCACGCAGGCGGCAACTTCCTGGGCCGTACCGAGCCGTCCGGCCGGAATGGTGGACAGGATCGACTCGCGCTGCTTGTCGTTGAGTTCGTCGGTCATGGCCGAGGCAATAAAGCCGGGCGCAATGGAATTGACGGTGATGTTGCGGCTGGCCACTTCATGGGCCAGGGCCTTGTTCATGCCGATCAGGCCGGCCTTGGAGGCGGCGTAATTGCCCTGCCCCGGATTGCCCATCACGCCAACCACCGAGGAGATGCCGATGATGCGGCCGAAGCGCTGCTTCATCATGGAGCGCAGCACGGCGCGATTGAGGTGGAAAGCCGCGGTGAGGTTGACGGCGATGACGTCATCCCATTCCTCGTCCTTCATGCGCATGAACAGATTGTCGCGCGTCATGCCGGCATTGTTGACCAGGATGTCCAGCCCGCCCATGGCGCTTTCGGCGGCGGGGACGAGCTTGTCGACCTCATCGAGCTTGGAGAGGTTGCAGGGGAGAATCGGGCAGTCCTTGCCGATTTCCTTGGCGGTATCTTCCAGCGCACCCACGCGGGTGCCGCTGAGCGCGACGGTGGCGCCAGCGGCGGCCAGGGCCTTGGCGATCTCGCGGCCAATGCCACCGCTTGCGCCGGTGACCAGTGCGCGTTTGCCTGTCAGATCAAACATTTAGTCGTCTCCCATGGAGAAAGTGATTCAAGCTCTTGAGGGCTTGAATCAAGCGGTTAAGCCAGGACCTCAGCAACGAAGGCCTCGATGTCGGCCGGCGTGCCGATGGCCGAGGCGGTGGCGTCAGCATTGATGCGCTTGGCGAGGCCGGTGAGCACCTTGCCGGCGCCCAACTCGTGCAGATGGGTCACGCCGCCGGGGCCGGTGAGCCAAGCGACGCTCTCGGTCCAGCGGACGACGCCGGTGACCTGCTCGATCAGGCGCTGGCGGATTTCGGCGGGGTCGGAGATCGGGTTGGCGAGGACATTGGCGACCAGCGGCACTGCGGGCGCCTGCATGGTGACGTCAGCCAGCGCGGCGGCCATGGCCTCGGCGGCCGGCTGCATCAGCGAGCAATGGAAGGGGGCGCTGACTGGCAGCGGCAGTGCGCGCTTGGCGCCCTTGGCCTTGGCAATATCAAGCGCGCGCTCGACGGCAGCGGTAGCGCCGGAGATGACGACCTGGCCCGGGGCATTGTCGTTGGCGACCTCGCAGACCTCGCCCTCGGCGGCTTCGGCGGCGACGGCGCGGGCGGTATCGAGATCAAGGCCGAGCAGCGCCGCCATGGCGCCATGGCCGACGGGCACGGCCTTCTGCATGGCCTGGCCGCGCGTCTTGAGCAGGCGGGCCGCATCGGCGACCGAGAAGGTGCCGGCGGCGCAAAGGGCGGAATATTCGCCCAGCGAGTGCCCGGCGACAAAAGCAGCGTGCTCGGCGATACGGACGCCTCGGGCTTCGAGGACGCGGATGACCGCCAGGCTCACCGCCATCAGCGCGGGCTGGGCATTTTCGGTGAGGCGAAGGGTTTCGTCCGGCCCCTCGAACATGATGGTCGAGAGCTTCTGGTCGAGAGCCTCGTCAACTTCGGCGAAGACGGCGCGGGCTTCGGGGAAGGCCTCTGCGAGATCCTTGCCCATGCCGACGGCCTGGCTCCCCTGCCCGGGAAACGTGAATGCGCGTTTGATCATGATGGCCCTCCAGAGCGTCAGTTAGACAGGCCACACGCTGGCTGTCCAGTTGCGGGGCATTTGTCGAATGGGTGTGGCAGAGTCAAGGCGCGAGGCCGCAGCGGCGTCGCCAAACACCGCAAAGCCCGCGTTTGCGGCGCATTGGGCTTGCCTCAATGGCCGGTTTGGCCTATAGCGCCGCCAGCAATTCGTTTGGCCGGGGGCTGAACGGAGGGTTTGTCATTGGCAACTTTGACAAATAGGGCTCAGGCCCGGCCTCCCGTGTTCCCGCTCTTTGCAAGACTGCTTTGATGCCCTTTCCGGCTTCAAGGAGGCTCCGCGCCAGAAGATTGCAGTGTTTGAACCACGAAGGAAGGCGCATCAATGGCCCTTTACGAGCATATCTACCTGGCCCGCCAGGACGTTTCCCAGCAGCAGGTCGAAGAACTGACCGCTGCGCTGACCGAGATTCTGGCTGCCGGCGGCGGCAAGGTCACCAAGAATGAATACTGGGGCCTCAAGGGCCTTTCGTACCGCATTCGCAAGAACCGCAAGGCCCACTACACGCTGATGAACATCGACGCTTCCTCCGCGGCTGTCGCCGAGATGGAACGCCAGATGCGCATCAACGAAGACATCCTGCGCTTCATGACCGTCAGCGTTGACGAACATGAAGAAGGCCCCTCGGCCATGATGCAGAAGCGCGATCGTGACGATGCCCGTCCCGACCGTGGTGGCGATCGCGGTGATCGTGGTGGCTTCGGCGGCGAACGCCGTCCGCGCCGTTTCTAAGACAAGGACCGAAAAGCTATGGCAATCAAAGACCTCACCACCGCCCAGGCCCGCCGTCCGTTCCAGCGTCGCCGCAAGACCTGCCCGTTCTCGGGCGAAGGCGCGCCCAAGATCGACTACAAGGACGTGCGTCTGCTGTCGCGTTACGTTTCCGAGCGCGGCAAGATCGTTCCCAGCCGCATCACCGCCGTGTCGGCGCTGAAGCAGCGTGAACTGGCCCGCGCCATCAAGCGCGCCCGCTTCATCGGCATCATGCCCTACGCCGTCCAGTAAACTGGATGGTTCGCCGGGCGGCTCCTGTCTGCCCAGGCACCAAACGACAGGCCTGTTGTCCCTTGGGGCAGCGGGCCGCGCCCTAAGGGGCGCACCGCTGGGGTTCTGGATGGTCCGGAGCTCCTAACCGTCCAAGAGACGGGACAGCCAAAAGGAATTATCCCATGAAAGTCATTCTGCTTGAGCGTATCGGCCGCACCGGCTCGATCGGCGACGAAGTTTCGGTCAAGGACGGGTTCGCCCGTAACTTCCTGCTGCCGCAGGGCAAGGCGCTGCGCGCCACCGAAGCCAACCGCAAGAAGTTCGAAGCCGAACGCGCCCACATCGAAAAGCGCAATGAAGACCGCCGCAACGCCGCTGCCGGCATTGCCGAGGGTCTGAACGGCCGCGAAGTGGTGATCATCCGCCAGGCCGGCGAAACCGGTCAGCTCTACGGTTCGGTCGCTTCGCGCGACATCGTCGAGGCCCTGGCTTCGGACGGCTTCACCGTGCAGCGTTCGCAGGTGGACCTTGCCGACCCGATCAAGTCGGTTGGCGTGCACACCGTTGCGCTGCACCTGCATGCCGAAGTGGCCGTGTCGATCACCGTCAACGTCGCCCGCTCGGAAGACGAAGCCGTGCGCCAGAGCGCCGGTGAAGACGTCACCGTCACTGTCTATGACGAAGACGAAGAAGGCGATTTCGCTGCCGGCCAGAAGGACGCGCAGCAGGACGATCGCTTCGACGACGAAGTCTAAGCCTTCGCCTCAGGCGAATGCGAGAAAGCCGGGCCCTGCGCCCGGCTTTTTTTGTGCTATAGAACGTCTGTCCGATGTCCGGCCGCTGCGCATGTAACCAGAGTAGTCTGCCCTGGAGACCCTGTCGATGAAGCTGCTGCTGCTGCTGCCCCTGACCTGCCTTGTGCCCCTGCTGCTGGCGGCCCCGACGGCGGATGCGGCCAAAATCAAGGCGCCGACCGGGCGCACTATGGTGGAGCGGCTTGACTTGAGCAGCCCGCAGGCCACGGCACAGACCTTCCTCGATGCATATGCCAGTGCCGACTATTTCTCCGCCTACTACGCGCTGTCACTGGATGCCCGCCTGGGCTTCAGCAATGCCATCGGCAGCTTCAACCTCGGCACGCTCATCCCGGGTGCAACGGCCACCGACATGAAGGGCTCGCGCGTGTGGGACAAGGATCTGCAGCCCGACACGCTGTCGCAGGAGATCCTGATTGATCCTGCGCTGGGCTTTGACGATCTGATGCAGGCGGCAAAGGGCAATGGCATGCTGCCGTTCGTTATTGGCACGGCGGAGGTCGGCGCGCCCATCGCCCTGGCGGACGGCGCCCTCACGCTGGCCATCGACAACGCCGGCGGCCAGCCGGAAGCCCTGGTGTTCCACACCATGATCATGCCTGATGGCAGCTGGCGGATCGACCGCATCACCTGGGACGGCTCGGACGCCCAGGCCCGTCCCTGGGGCATCCTGCCCTAGGCCTGTCGCCTTCATTGCCAGCCCAGACTCATGCCATGATGCGGCCTCGCAGGCACGCAATGGCTTTGTGTCACATTCCCCGTTGTCCCCATTGTTCACAGCGGGCGATGAGGTCTCCTTAACCCTGTCGTTGGTAGGCCAAGACACACGCCTGAGTCGCGTGGTTAAGGAAGGTTAACGGATTTAACCGAGGTACCCATGGCAGAGATCGCACGGCTGCATCCGGCCGAAGACAAGTCGTTCCGCATGGCTCCGCACAATGTGGAGGCCGAACAGGCGCTGCTGGGCGCCATTCTGCTGAACAATGACGCCTTCTATCGCGTGGCGGATTTTCTCGAGCCGATCCATTTCTACGAGCCCATTCACCGCGACATCTATGAGCTGGCCGGCAAGATCATCCGGGCCGGCAAATCGGCCGATCCCACCACGATCAAGACCCATCTGCCCGACCAGCTGCTGCCCGATGTGACGATGGCGCAGTATCTGGCGCGGCTGGCGGCGGAAGCCACCACGGTGCTCAATGCGGCCGACTATGGCCAGGCCATCTATGACCTTGCCATCCGCCGCAACCTGATCCTGGTCGGCGAGGAGATGGTGCAGGTCGCCTATGACTCGGACGTCGAAATGACGCCGAACAAGCAGATCGAAAAGGTGGAAGGCGAGCTGTTCCAGCTGGCCGAGAAGGGCCGCTATGACGGCGGTTTCCTCAGCTTTTCCACAGCGCTGAGCGCCTCCATCCAGATGGCAGGCGAAGCCTATCAGCGCGATGGGGGCCTGTCGGGTGTGTCGACCGGGCTGGACGACATGGACCGCCAGATGGGCGGGTTGCAGCGCTCGGACTTGATCGTGCTGGCCGGTCGCCCGGCCATGGGCAAGACGTCGCTGGTGACCAACATCGCCTTCAATATCGCCAAGGCCTACCGCAGCGAAGTGCAGGCCGATGGCCACCTCAAGACGACCAATGGTGGCATCGTGGGCTTCTTCAGCCTGGAAATGAGCTCCGAACAGCTCGCCACGCGTATTCTGGCCGAGCAGGCCGAGATTTCATCGTCTGATATCCGCCGTGGACGAATCCACGACAGCCAGTTTTCCAAGCTGGTGGACGTCAGCAACATGATGAGCAAGCTGCCGCTCTATATCGACGATACCGGCGGCATCAGCGTGGCGCAGCTGGCGGCGCGCGCGCGCCGCCTCAAGCGACAGAAGGGGCTGGACTGCCTGATCGTGGACTATCTGCAACTGCTGAGCGGCTCGAGCAAGGCTTCGAGCCAGAACCGCGTGCAGGAGCTGACCGAAATCACTACCACGCTCAAGGCGCTGGCCAAGGAGCTCGAAGTGCCCATCATCGCGCTGTCACAGCTGTCGCGTCAGGTGGAAGCGCGCGACGACAAGCACCCGCAACTGGCGGATCTGCGCGAATCGGGTTCTATCGAGCAGGACGCCGACGTTGTGCTGTTCGTGTATCGTGAAGAATACTATCTTAAGAACAAAGAGCCAAAAGAAGGCACGCCGGAACACCTGACTTGGCAAGGCGAAATGGAAAAAGTGCACGGCAAGGCCGAAGTGATCATCGCCAAGCAGCGCCATGGCCCCACGGGCACTGTGCAGCTCAGCTTTGAGGCGCAATATACGCGCTTCGGCAATCTGGCACGCGCCGACTATCTCCCCGAACGTATGGAATAGGGATGGCCCTGACGTCTGGCCTTGGCGGGCAACTCAGCATTGATCTCGGGGCACTGGCCCGCAACTGGCGCGCACTGGACAAGGTGAGCGCCGGCGCCTTGACGGGCGCCGTGGTGAAGGCGGACGCCTATGGCACCGGCATCACCATGGCCAGCAAGGCGCTGCATGCGGCAGGCGCGCGCTTCTTCTTCGTGGCGACGCCCGATGAGGGCATGGCGGTGCGCGCCGCCCTGCCCGACGCGCATATCTTCGTGCTCAACGGGCTCTATCCCGGCGCGGCCAATCTTTACGTGCGGCAGAACCTGATGCCGGTGATCGCCTCGGTGGCGATGCTGGAGGAATGGCTGGCCAAGTGCCTGGAACGCAACGAGGCCTATCCCTCGGCCTTCCATTTCGACACCGGCATCAATCGCCTGGGCTTCCGCCTCAATGAGGCCGGCTATGTGCGCGAACGCATCCAGGCGCTGGGCTATGCGCCACAGATGCTGATGAGCCACCTGGCCTGTGCCGACCAGCCCAATCACGAGAAGAACCGCACGCAGCTGGCGCTGTTCGGCTCGGTGATGGCGCAGTTCCCCGGCATTCCCGCTTCGCTGGCCAATTCGGCCGGGCTTATGACGGGCCGCGACTATCACTTCCAGATGGTGCGCCCGGGCATTGCGCTGTACGGCGGTCGCGCCGTGACGGGGCGCAAGAACCCCATGGCCCCGGTGGTGACGCTGCATGTGCCGATCATCCAGGTCAAGGAAGCGCGCACCGGCGAGACCGTGGGCTACAACGCCAGCTATTCGCTGTCACGCGACAGTCGACTGGCCATCGTGGCGCATGGCTATGCCGACGGCTTTTTCCGCTCGCTCTCGGGCAGCAATGCCCGCCCCGGCGGCAAGGTGGCCATCCGCGGCAAGCTCTGCCCGGTGGTGGGCAAGGTGTCGATGGACCAGATCGTGGTCGATATCACCGAACTGGGCCCCAATATCCCCGAGCCCGGCGAAGGCGCCGAAGTGCTGGGCGCCCTGATCGGCGCCGACGACCAGGCCGACGCCGGCGGCACCATCGGCTACGAGGTACTGACCTCGCTCAAGGGGCGCTACAGCCGGAACTATGTCGGGGATGGAAACCTGCCGCAGGGGTGAGGCGGGAGCGGCTGAGTAGACCGGGCGATCAGTGTTGAAAAGAGACGGTCACCTTTTGCCAGTTCCCGACAACCAACGGCGAGCGGCGCCACGAACCTCACATCCGGCTTGTCGTAGACCGTCTGGCCGCACTTGTGCGGGAGGCAGGGCCATTGCGGCGCGAAGTCTACAAATGAACAGAGCTAGGCCTGCCGGAGGCCGATCAAGACGAAAATGGATGATCACGAACGGTAGAATATCCTACCAAACTCATTGTCTAGCTCGGCAAAGCGCCCCGGAGAATGTCCCGTGAATTGCTGAAATGATCGGATGAAATGCGCCTGGTCGAACCATAGGTCGAGCGCCTCGTCGCGCAGCAGTCGGGCATCCTTGTCCTTGGAGAACTTGCGATAGAGTTTTTCAAAAGCCAGGACTGACTGCAAACGTTTCGGCGTCAGTCCGATCTGCTGACGAAACACGTCCTGCAGATGGCGACGCGAGCAACCCAGGGCGCTGGCAAGGTTGTTGATTTCGACGCTGTAGCCGTGCTGTCCCATCGTTGCGATCGCCTCGTCCACTAGACTGCGACGGTATCGCCCCACGGCATGAAGGCGCTCAACCAGGAATTCCTGGATCATCTGCACCGCTTCATTGAGGGTATCGGCAGCGTTCACCCGCTTCATCATTCTTGATCCAGTCGCGCCAAGCACCTGATCCAGCGGAACGATACGCTGGAAAACGCCATCGAGGTCGGCCTCGAAGAACCGGCTAAGCCCATTGGGCCTGAACTCCACCCCGATGGTCACCGTGAAGCTATTGGGCGAGGAGATGATGGAGGGTTGGTCCCAGACGCCAATCAAAACCACCTCGCCTTCGTCACTGCGTTGTGTCGCGCCAGCGCCTCTGGCGATCAGAGCGTTCCGCCAAGGTACGACAAGCTTCGGCCTGCCATTTGGAACCACAATTCGCGCGTCGACTTCCGGCAGCCCTGCTCCGGTCTCAAAGACCCAAAAGTGATGAATCCACGGAGCGATTTCTGGTCGTGGCTGGATGGAAATCAGGCGCAAGGCTCAGCTCATGAGAATGTGCTGACGCAGTTTTGCAAGCTGTTCCCAAACTTACAATACATCAGGCCTTTCCAGCCCTAAGTGATGGCGCGAAAGGAGAACCAAATGGACTTTCGCGACAAAGGCGCACAGACGCAACTTGGCAACATCGAAGCCCAGACCGGGCGCAGCTTGGCGGCTCTGAAGGAGGAGGTTGCTGACTATGGGGCTCTCAAACACTCGGAGAAGCGCGCGCACCTGCAGGAGCGTCATGGCCTCAGCTTCGTGCACGCTGACACCTTGTTACTCTGGATCGAATCCAAGGAAAGTGGCGAGCAAGAGCAGGACATCCTTGACACCATCTACAGTGGTGCCAAGGCAGCGTTGCGCCCCATCCATGACGCCTTTATCGCCCAGCTTGCCGAATTTGGTCCGTATGAGATCGCTCCCAAAAAGGGCTATGTCAGCCTCAGGCTGGCCAAGCAGTTCTGCATGGTCGGCCCGACTACCAAGGACCGCGTTGACATTGGGATCAACGCCAGAGGCCTTGCGCCCCAGGGTCGGCTTCGCGCTCTGCCGGCCGGCAAGCTCTGCCCGCTGGAAGTGAGCTTGACTAGTCGGCAGGACGTCGATGACGAACTCATGGGCTGGATCCGGAGTGCGTGGGACCAAGCTCTGCACCCGAGGGCGAAGTGATGGAAATAGTTGTTCGTATTCTGTCCGGCCTGTTGCTGGTCGGGGCGCTCTTGCACGCGTGGGGTTGCCTGGTCGCCTTCAAGGCTCGAACACCTGAGCGCGCCTGGTCGCTGGGCTCGGCAGGTTTCGCCGCTATGTTGAGTGTCCTTGCCTGGCTCCTAGCCGGGCGCGACGACCCGGCGCTGGCGTGGGTGGTTGCCGGCGGTTGCGCCCTGTGGCTGTTGACAGTCAGCGCGTTTGGGCGGGCTATTGGAAACTTGGCAGACCCGAGGGTGCTCTATCATCTTGTGGTCACTGTTGCGCTGGGGGTGGCGGTGCTGAGCTGAATCGCAACGCCGTTGATAACTCCCTCTAAGTCAATGGCATTTGCCGGCTCCAACGTGAGCTATTGACGTCATCACGCCGGAAGCAGACGTTTTGCTTCCGGCCCCCTTCTTGCAATTGCGACGCTACGGCAGCATGCCTCAAATAGGCCAGAAAGAGGCAGTTTGCGGTTCTTTCGACCAAAGCCACCCAATCCGCCGGCTTTGCCCTGCACTCCCCCCTTTCACCTACCTGATCCCCGCCTGCAAAACCTGGCGTATCCTCAACCCATCTTCCCGCATCTACTGCGCGGTCGCGACGAACGGTCGGCGGGGGGATACGGGGGACGGGGTCGCCTGTCCGGAGTGCCGCCCGATCCAACGATGCCTGTGAGCTAGGATACGGCCTCAACCCGGATGCGATGGCGAGACCTGGGTTTCACCACACGCGGACTACCCGCAAAACGAGACCTCGGTCTCGCCATTGCCGCACGCCGCAAGGCCATGAGTGCCATGCTCGAATGACAAAGTACCCGCGGGTCTCCTGGCCGTGCAGTAGTTTGGCTTGTCCGCTGACTGGGCAGACCCCGACGGCAATCGCCGGAAACGTGTCACGCAGCAGGCTCCGGGTCTGGTGCCGCAAGACCTAGTTGCTCATTGTTGATCGATGCGCCCAGCCGGTCATGCGCTTTTCAAGCCAGGCCATCAGCGCATACATGGCGATGCCCTCGACGGCCAGCATCAGCAAGCCGGCAAAGACCAGCGGCACGTTGAAGTTGGATTGAGCCGAAGCCATCATATTGCCCAGGCCATTGTTGGAGGCCACGGTCTCGCTCACCACCGAACCAACAAAGGCCAGCGTGATGGCGACCTTCAGCGAGCCGAAGAAATAGGGCATCGAGCGCGGGATGCCGACCTTGAGCATGATGTCGAGCTTCTTGGCTCCCAGCGCGCGCAACACATCCTCAGTCTCGGGCTCGATGGTCGCCAGCCCAGTGGCCACATTGACGACGATAGGGAAGAACGAGATGAGGAATGCCGTCAGCACCGCCGGCACCGTGCCGATGCCGAACCAGATGACCAGGATGGGCACCAGGGCGACCTTGGGAATGGCATTGAAGCCGATCATGATTGGATAAAGGCCCGCATAGATGGTCTTGGACCAGCCGATGAACAGACCAATCCCCAACCCGGCGACAACGGCGATGATGAAGCCGAGCACGGTCGTATAGAGGGTCTGCAGCGAGTTCTTCCAGATCGGCGACCAGTATTGGACGATGGCCTCAAAAATGCGGCTGGGCGTCGGCAGGATGGTATGCGGCAGGCCCGAAATGCGGACGCCGATCTCCCAGATGACAAACAGCCCGATCGTGTAGAGCAGCGGTGCCAGCCGGATCCAGTTGATCCGGAATGGCTCGCGCTGGGGCAGAGCAACCTGTGGCGTGACGGTCTCGATATTGCTCATGCGGCCGCCCTCGCCGTTGCGATCTCGCCATGGAGGCGCTGCACCATGTCGTTGAACGCCGGCTCGTAGAGAATTTCCAGCTGCCGCGGCCGCTCGAAGGGCACCATGTGTTCGGAGATCACTCGCCCCGGCCGCGCACTCATTACCACCACCTTGTCGGCGAGGAAGACGCTTTCGCGCAGGTCATGGGTCACCAGCACGATGGTGACATCCTGGCTGGCATGGAGGTCGCGGATCACGCACCACAGCTCTTCCCTGGTGAAGGCGTCGAGCGCGCCGAAGGGCTCGTCGAGCATCAGCAGTTCCGGCTCGTGGATCAGGGCCCGGCACAGATTGGCGCGCTGCTGCATGCCGCCCGAGAGCTGCCAGGGAAACTTGTCGCCGAAGCCCTTGAGGCCCACCGTCTCCAGCAGCGCTTCGGCCTTGGCCACATATTCGGCCTTGTGGGCCCGCAGCCGGTGGCGGTGTCGCTCGACGATTTCGAGCGGCAGCAGGATGTTTTCCAGCGTGGTTCGCCACGGCAGCATGGTCGGATTTTGGAAGGCCATGCCGACAATCGACACCGGCTTGGTCACCTCCTGGTCGGCCACGATCACCGTGCCGGCCTGCGGAATATGCAGCCCCGTCGTCAGCTTCATCAGGGTGGATTTGCCGCAGCCCGAAGGACCGACCACGGCGACGAATTCGCCCCGCTCGATCCGCAGGTTCAGCCCGCTGACGGCCAGCGTGCCGGTCGGCCCGCCATAGCGCATGTCAACATTGTCGATGGTAACCAGTGCCATTGCCGCTCCGCTCAAAACAGTTCGGTCCGGGCGGGGCCGCCCGGACCGTTGTCACCGCGCCTTACGGCAGCATGCGCTCTTCGGCTGGCGGCAGATATTGTGCGTCGAAGACATCGGCTGCTGTCACCGCGCCTTTGAGCCCCATCGACAGCTTCAACGTTTCCAGCGACGCCGCCAGCCGCGCCTCGTCGACACCGCCAAAGCCGTTCTCCACCACATAGGGCGTCTTGATGTTCATCTCATTGGCCATGGTCAGGCGCGCCGTCTCGGTATCGATATTGAGCGTCTCGTTGCGCGCCAGCACGGCCGCCGCGCCGGCGGCGGGGTCAGCGACAGCATCGGCAAAGCCCTTGCTCAGTGCCCGCAGGAAGCCCTTCACAGCGTCCGGGTTTTCGTCAGCAAAGGCCTCGTTCACCAGGATCGCATTGCCGTAGAGATTGAGCCCGTGATCGGCGAACAGAATGGTGGAGATGTCGTCTTCCGGCACGCCATTGGCCATCAGGTTGAGGATCACCGAGAAGGCGAAGCCGAACACGCCATCGACGTCACCGGAGGCCAGCATCGGCTCGCGCACGGGGAAGCCGACGTTCTCGATGGTGATGCTCGATGCGTCGATGCCGGCGGCGGGAATGAACGCCTGCCATTGGGCGAAGGCACCGTCCGGCGGCGGCGCACCAAGTTTCTTGCCCTCGAGCGATTTCGGATCGTCGGTGATGCCGAGCGACTTACGGCCGATGATCGAGAACACCGGCTTGTCATAGACCATCATGATCGCCTTGACAGGCTGGGCCGGGTCTTCGTCGAGAAACTTGATCAGCGAGTTGATGTCGCCGAAGCCGAACTGATAGGCGCCCGTCGCCACACGCGGAATGGCTTCCACCGAGCCGTTTCCGGTGTCGATGGTCACGTCGAGCCCTTCTTCGGCAAAATAGCCCTTGTCCTGCGCCAGCAGGAAACCGGCAGCCGGGCCTTCAAAGCGCCAGTCCAGCGTCAGCTTGACGGCGGTTTGCGCAAAGGCCGAAACCGTGGTGAGCCCGACCAGCGCAAGCGCGGCGAGTGTTGATGCACAGAGCAGACTGCGATTGGGCATTATTGAGGCTCCAGGATTGTTGTTGCCCAAGACAAGCGCAACGTTTGATGTCGCGCAAGTGCAAAACGCACAAAACCGCGCCACACGCGAGATATGCCCACGGAATACTCAGAACTAGTCGCCGCGCGCCGGTCGGGCGCTTGATGCATGGCGGCAAGTCCTCCCTCGGATCAGCCCATCGGGGACATTCAACCCACCCGCACACACGCGAAAGCCTTATAGTTCCCTTTTTGTTCTTGATCCCCACCAATGGCTCCAGTACACAGGGCCTTGCCCCCAATTGCGAGTAACCGGCTTGGCCAAATCCCGTTCGTCCTTTGTCTGTCAGGCCTGTGGTGCCGTCACCAGCCGCTGGCAGGGGCGGTGCGATGCCTGTGGTGAATGGAACACCATCGTCGAGGAAATGACCGATTCCGGCGTGGGCGCCGGGCCGAAGTCGGCCAAGGCCAATGGGCGTCCCGCCAATCTGGTGCCGCTGTCGGGCGAAACCGAAAGCGCAGCCCGCGTGGTGACCGGAATTGCCGAGCTGGACCGCGTGACCGGCGGCGGCTTCGTCAAGGGTTCGGCGCTGCTGGTGGGCGGCGACCCGGGCATCGGCAAGTCGACGCTGTTGCTGCAATCGGCGGCGGCGCTGGCCAATCTGGGCAAGCGCGTCGTCTATGTTTCGGGCGAGGAGGCGGTGGCACAGGTGCGGCTGCGGGCGCAGCGGCTGGGCCTCGGCGAAGCCGCAGTGTTGCTGGCGGCTGAGACCAATGTCGAGATCATCCTGGCAACGCTGGAAAACGGCCCTGCCCCAGACCTGGTCATCATCGATTCCATCCAGACATTGTGGACCGACCGGGTGGACAGCGCACCGGGCACGGTGACCCAAGTGCGCACCTCGGCGCAGGCACTGACGCGCTTTGCCAAAAAGAGCGGCGCGGCGGTGGTGCTCGTCGGCCATGTGACCAAGGACGGGCAGATCGCCGGGCCGCGGGTGGTCGAGCACATGGTGGATGCCGTGCTCTATTTCGAGGGCGACACCAGCCACACCTTCCGCATCCTGCGTGGGGTGAAGAATCGCTATGGCGCCACCGACGAGATCGGCGTGTTTGCCATGACCGAGTTGGGCCTCGAACAGGTGGGCAATCCGTCGGCGCTGTTCCTCGACCAACGCGACGAGGGCGCGGCGGGCTCAGCTGTGTTTGCCGGCATCGAAGGGACGCGACCGATCCTGATCGAAATCCAGGCGCTGGTGTCCCCCTCCCCGCTGGGCACGCCACGCCGGGCTGTGGTGGGCTGGGATAGTTCGCGCCTCTCCATGGTGGTGGCGGTGCTGGAGACGCGTTGCGGCGTACGCATCGGCGCCAATGACATTTATCTCAACGTTGCCGGAGGCTTGAAGATCAATGAGCCGGCGGCGGACCTCGCCGTGGCGGCGGCGCTGATCTCCTCGCTCACCAACTCACCGCTGCCCTCGGATTCGGTCTATTTCGGGGAGATCTCGCTGGCCGGTGGCGTGCGCCCGGTCGTGCATGGCGCGCTACGGCTGCGCGAAGCCCAGAAGCTTGGCTTCAAATCCGTGTCGACAGGCCGGCTTGGGTCGGCGGACCGCAGCAGCGGGCTGGAGGTGTCGGAGTATTCGGCATTGTCGGAACTCGTGGCGCGGATTGCCTCGGCAGGAACGCCGCGTGAACCCGAGCGCGAGTCCTGGTAGCAGCACGCCGGCCATGTCTGGTTTGTGGGCACATCACGCCCGGGTGTCCCGGCAGGTCTTGGCAGCGGCGCGCAAAGCCGATAAACGAACCGCAACAGGCCTCAAGCGGCGCCTGTGCGGCTAATGGAGCTTGGCGAACAATATGCTGACAGCGTTTGACGTTGGTGTTGGTGTGCTGGTGCTGATTTCGGCAATCCTGGCAACGGCACGCGGACTGACCCGTGAAGTGCTGTCACTGGCGACCTGGGCCGGTTCTGCGGCCATCGCAATCTATATGTGGCAGTATCACCCCGAAATCGCGCGCGGCTACATTGCCGAGCAGCTGGTGGCGGATATTGCCACGGTGGTGGTGACCTTCATCGTCGCGCTGATCGTGCTGCATCTGTTGACGATGCGCATCGCCGATTTTGTCGTCGACAGCCGTGTCGGGCCAATCGATCGCACGCTGGGCTTTGTGTTCGGCGTGCTGCGCGGCATCCTGATCGCCATCGTCATCACGATTTTCGGCACCTGGCTGCTGCCGACCAATTTGCCCTCCTGGGCGGCGCAGTCGCAGACGCTGCCGCACCTGAAGGCCATGGGCAACACGCTGATCTCCATGCTCCCGCCTGAACTCGAGACCCAGGTCAACGAGATCCTCAAGGGCGGCAAGGACATCACCGACGATAATTCGGGCGGCCCGGCCGCAGCTGTGGAGGAAGGCACCGACTCCACCGAGGACGGCAGCGTTGATCCGGCCGCTGTAGCTCCCACAACCGTGACCACACCAGCCGCGGTTCCGGCCACGACGGCCAACTAGGCCGCGCACGACGAGCAAACGCGGCGTTCGCGACAACCCTGCCCTCCGGGACAGGCGGTGGTCGCGATACCGAAAATGGGGTAGATGCAGGGCCACCGGCCCTGTGTCGGACGTCCCGCCCGGCACGCCCCGCGCCGCCGCAGTGGACGAGCATTGGTATGGAGACCGTCTTGAACCATCCGAGCGACGACAGTTTTGATCTCGATAGCGACACACTGCACGAAGAGTGCGGTGTGTTTGGCATTCTGGGGCACAGTGATGCCGCCACGCTGACGGCCCTGGGGCTGCATGCGCTGCAGCACCGCGGGCAGGAAGCCGCCGGCATCGTCAGCTTCGACGGACGTCAGTTCCATACCGAAAAGCGCATGGGCCTGGTGGGCGATCACTATACGGACCCGGCCCTCTTGGCCAAGCTGCCCGGCTCGATCTCGATCGGCCACACCCGCTATTCGACCACAGGCGAAGTCGCGCTGCGCAATGTGCAGCCGCTGTTTGCCGAGCTGGAAGACGGCGGCATCGCCATCGCCCATAATGGCAATTTCACCAATGGGCTGACGCTGCGCCGCCAGATCATTGCCACCGGCGCCATCTGCCAGTCGACCTCGGACACCGAAGTTGTGCTGCACCTGGTGGCCCGCTCGCGGCACAGCTCGACCACCGACCGTTTCATCGACGCCATCCGCCAGATGGAAGGCGGCTACGCCATGCTGGCCATGACGCGCACCAAGCTGATTGCGGCACGCGACCCCATCGGCATCCGCCCGCTGGTGATGGGCGAACTGGATGGAAAGCCGATTTTCTGCTCGGAGACCTGTGCGCTCGACATCATCGGCGCCAAGTACATCCGCGACGTCGAGAACGGCGAAGTCATCATCTGCGAGATCCAGCCGGACGGCACGATCAGCATTGAGGCACGCAAGCCTGCCCGCAAGCAGCCCGAGCGCCCGTGCCTGTTTGAATATGTCTATTTCGCCCGGCCCGATTCGGTGGTTTCCGGCCGCAGTGTTTATGTAGCGCGCAAGCGCATGGGCATGAACCTGGCCAAGGAAGCACCGGTGGAGGCCGATGTCGTGGTGCCGGTGCCCGACGGAGGCACTCCAGCGGCTATCGGCTTTGCCCAGGCCAGCGGCATTCCGTTCGAGCTCGGCATTATCCGCAACCACTATGTCGGCCGCACCTTCATTGAGCCGACGCAGTCTATCCGCGCTTTCGGCGTCAAGCTCAAGCATTCCGCCAACCGGGCGGAGATCGCGGGCAAGCGTGTGGTGCTGATTGACGATTCCATCGTGCGCGGCACGACGTCGGTCAAGATCGTGCAGATGATGCGCGAGGCCGGTGCGACGGAAGTGCATATCCGCGTGGCCAGCCCGATGATCTATTTTTCGGACTATTATGGCATCGACACGCCCGATCCCGAGAAACTGCTGGCCAACCAGCATGCCGACCTGGAGTCGATGTGCAAATATATCGGCGCGGACTCGCTGGCTTTCCTGTCCATCGACGGGCTCTATGAAGCTGTCGGCGGCGAAAAGCGGAATGCGCAGGCGCCCCAGTTCACCGATCACTATTTCACCGGTGACTATCCAACGCAGCTGACGGACCTCAATGGCCGCAGCAAGAGCGAACACAAGCAAATGTCCATGCTGAAAGAGGCCGGTTAATGGCTCAGACTCAAGACCTTGCCGGCAAGGTCATCCTCGTTACAGGCGCTTCGCGCGGTATTGGTTATGCGAGCGCACGCGAGGCCGCGCGCCGTGGCGCCCATGTGGTGGCCGTGGCCCGGACTGTTGGTGGGCTGGAAGAGCTGGACGACGAAATCCAGGATCTGGGCTCGTCGGCCACGCTGGTGCCGCTGGACCTGCGCGATGGCGACGCCATTGATCGGCTGGGTGCGGCCATCTTCGAGCGCTGGGGTGCGCTGGACGGGCTGGTTGCCAATGCCGGCCAGCTGGGCGTGCTGAGCCCGATGGCGCATGTGAAGCCGGAAGATTTCGACAAGGTGATGGCGGTCAATGTGACTGCCAATTTCCGCCTGCTACGCTCGACCGACCTGCTGCTGCGCCAGGCGCAGGCGGGGCGCGCCGTGTTCGTGTCGTCGTCCTCGGCCCGCTCGGCCAGGCCCTTCTGGGGCCTTTATGCCGCCAGCAAGGCGGCGCTGGATGCCATGGTCAAATCCTATGCCGGCGAACTGGAGCAATCCAAGGTCAAGGCCAATGTGTTTTATCCCGGTGCCGTGCGCACCGCGATGCGCGCCAAGGCGATGCCCGGGGAAGACCCCGAGACGCTGCCGACGCCCGCTGATGTGGCGCCCAAGCTGGTGGACATGCTCAGCCCTTCGCTGAAGGAAAGCGGCAAGCTGTTTGATTTTGCCACTGGCACATTCGGCGAGATTTAGGCCAGAAACATGGTGATCTTGCGGGGATACCGTCCTGGCGACCTGGATGCGCTTTATGACATCTGCCTGACAACTGCCGACGCCGGCAAGGACGCCAGCGCCGACTATTCCGATCCGCAGATGGTGGGCCATATCTATTCCGCGCCCTATGGCGTGGTGGAGCCCGAGCGGGTGATCCTGGCCGAAGACGAGCAAGGCGTTGCCGGCTACATCGTGGGGACTTTCGACACGCCGGCGTTCGCTGCCAAGCTGGAACAGCAGTGGTGGCCGGCGTTGCGCGCGCGCTATGCGATCCCCTCCCCCGACTGGACGGCGGCCGATCGGCAACGCGTCGCCGCCATCAAGGCGCCCGAAGTGCATCCTGCCGAGCTGGTGGCCCGCTTTCCGGCCCATATCCACATGAACCTGCGCGCGCGCTTGCGCGGCCAGGGCGTGGGAACACAATTGCTGACGCGTTGGGTCGACGAGGCCCGCCAGGCCGGCGTCAAGGGCATCCATCTGGGTGCCAGCAGCGTCAATACCGGCGGCATTGCCTTCTGGACCCGCAGCGGCTTCGTACCGATGATCGAGGTCGGTCGCTCGGTGTGGATGGGCATGGCGGTGGACCCCGCCGCGCCCTGAGACGCGGGCTTCCATGACGCCCTGAAGGGCAAAGCGCCCTCTCCATTGCGGAGAGGGCGGCTCTGAATCAGACGGCGACTTCGTCCAGCCGGGTCATCATGATCTTGTCGATGCGGCGACCATCGAGATCGACCACTTCGAACTTCCAGCCATTGTGCTCAAATGTCTCACCCTCCGCCGGAAGGCGGTTGATGATGGACAGCACGTAGCCGGCAACCGTTTCGTATTTGGCATCGCGCGGAATGGCGACCTTGAGCTTGTCGCCAAACTCGTCGACCGGCATCCAGCCGGCGACCAGCCAGGAGCCATCCTCGCGGCGCACCAGGGCCGGATCGTCTCCGGTCTCTTCCTGAAACACGCCGGTGATGACCTCGAGAATGTCGGCCGAAGTGACGATGCCTTCGAAGTGGCCGTATTCGTCGACCACCAGGGCCATGTGGACGGTGGAATTGCGGATGGCACGCACCACGTCCAGGGCCTCGGCGTGATCCATGACCACGGGGACTGGCTGGACGAACTTGCGCAGTTCCAGCGGCAGGCCATTGGCGAAGACGCCGATGATGTCCTTGATGGCGACCACGCCGATGATGGAATCGGAATCACCGTCCTGCACCAGCAGGCGCGAGCGGCTGGTGCTCAGGATCGTGCGGCGAATCTCGTCGCTGTCGTCGGCCAGGTCGAGCACGTCGACGTCCAGTCGCGGGGTCATAAGGCCACGCGCGGACCGGTCGGCCAGGCGCATCACGCCGGAGATCATGGAATGCTCGTCCGATTCGATGACACCGGCAGAGGTCGCCTCGGCGATGATGGTCTTGACCTCTTCCTCGGTGACGGTTTCCTCGGACTGGCCAGCCTGGCCCAGCAGGGCGAGCACAGCCTTGCCCGACACATCGAGCACCCAGACGATGGGCGAGCCGATGATGGCCACCAGCTTCATGGCAGGCGCGACACGGGCAGCGACGCCTTCGGCATCGCGTAGGGCGATCTGCTTGGGCACCAGTTCGCCCAGGATCAGCGAGATATAGGTGATGCCCACCACGACGACGCCGACACCCAGCACATCGGCGATATTACTGGCGACACCGATCTCGCGCAGCCAGTCGGAGAGGCGCAGACCAAGGGTTGCGCCAGAGAAAGCGCCCGAGAGAATGCCGACCAGCGTGATGCCGATCTGCACGGAAGACAGGAACTTGCCGGGGTCCTCGGCCAGGGTGATGGCCGTGGCGGCGCCACGGTTGCCCTGATCGGCCATGGCCCGCAGGCGCGCCGGGCGGGCGGATACGACTGCCAGTTCCGACATTGCCAACAGACCGTTGACGATGGTCAGAACAACGACGATCAAAAGTTCAATAAACAAGGTGGTTTCAATACATGCGGCCCCGCACTCAGCATCGGGTCGCTTCAACAGGGGCAATATAGGGGTAAACCCATGGCGCGCGCCATGGGTTGAACAAATTAGTCGCAGCCTGGGCAATCAGCCCAGCTTGCGCTTGCCCGGATCGTCATAGGGATTGTTGCTGCCGCCGCGGACCCAGAGCCGGATTGGCGTCCCCTTGATATTGAACGCTTCGCGCAGGCCGTTGACCAGATAGCGCTGGTAGGACGTGGGCAACACATCGGGGCGGGAGGCAAACAGGATGAAGCTGGGCGGACGCGTCTTGGCCTGCGTCATGTAGCGCAGCTTGAGACGACGACCCGAGACGGCCGGTGGCGGATGCCCATCGACCATGCCGGAAAGCCAGCGATTGAGGCGGGCGGTGGAGACATGCGCGTTCCACGACCGCTCAATGGCAAAGATGGCGTCCATGAGCTTGTCGATATTCTTGCCGGTCAGGCCCGAGAGGGTAACCAGCGGCACGCCGCGCAACTGCGGCAGCAAGCGCTCGCAGGCCTCGCGCAGGTGCGCCAGGGCAGCATTCTTGTCTTCGATGAGGTCCCATTTGTTCACGGCGATCACCAGGGCCCTGCCCTCGCGCTCGACCAGATCGGCCAGGGCCAGATCCTGCTTTTCGAACGGGATGGTGGCGTCGAGCATCAGCACGACAACTTCGGCATACTGGATGGAGCGCAGGCTGTCGCCCACGGCCAGCTTCTCGAGTTTTTCGGTGACACGGGAGCGGCGGCGGATGCCGGCGGTATCCACCAGGTTGATGACGCGGCCTTCCCATTCCCAGGGGACCAAGATGGAATCGCGGGTGATGCCGGCTTCGGGGCCGACCAGCACGCGTTCCTCACCAACCATGCGGTTGATCAGCGTGGACTTGCCGGCATTGGGACGACCGACGATGGCGACGTTGAGGTAGCGACGGGGATTCCAGCGCAGCGTGGCCTCGTCGCCCTCGCCTTCAAGCATGTCGTCGGTGATGTCGACGTCCACCTCGGGCATCACGTCGATATCGGGCACGTCTTCCTCGGAAGCTTCCTTGAGGGCTGCGGCGCGGTCGATGGCGTCCGACACGATGGCATAGAGATCGGCCAGGCCCAGTCCGTGCTCGGCCGACAGGGCTATGGCCTCGCCAAAGCCGAGCTTGAAGGCTTCCACGAGACCGGCCTCGGCAGCGCCGCTTTCGGCTTTGTTGCCGACCAGATGCACAGTCTTGCCAGCCTTGCGCAGCACCTGGGCGAAGCGCTGGTCCAGCGGGGTGACGCCGGCGCGCGCATCGATCATGAACAGGATCACATCGGCTTCGCGGATGGCCAGTTCGGTCTGCTGGCGCATGCGGTCTTCAAGGCTGCCGTCCTTGACGTCCTCATAGCCGGCGGTGTCGAGCAGGCGGAACGTCAGGTCGGCAATGCGGCCCTCTGCCTCGCGGCGGTCGCGGGTAACACCGGGGGTGTCATCGACCAGGGCAATCTTGCGGCCAACCAGGCGGTTGAACAGCGTGGACTTGCCGACGTTGGGGCGACCGACAATGGCGACGGTGACGGTCATGCGTTTGTGTTCCGATCAGGCGAAAGGGAGCGGCCGCTACTGTGCGGCCGGCTCGGAAGACGGGGTTGCGGCAGGTGCCGTGGCTGGGGTGGTCTCGGCGGCTGGCGCCGCGGGTGCGGCATCTGCAGCCGGTGCAGCTTCAGCTGCGGGCGCGGTGTCAGTGGCCGGTGCGGGCGCGGCTTCGGTAGCGGGCTCGGAGGCGCCAGGGGCGGCCAGAACGGGACCGGTGTCGGCGGGTGCCGCATCCTGCACGATCTCGTCGATGGCGCTGGCAGCGGCATCAGCGTTCAGGTCCTGGGTGGTGGCGCCCTCGGAAAGCAGCTGGGCCAGGTAATAGCCCATGCGCGTACGGGTGCTGCTCTGGGTCATGGGATCGTCGATGACCGACTGGAAGCTGGCCTGGGCGGCGGGCAAATCGCCGGCCTTGTACTGCGCCAGCCCCAGGGTTTCCCGGGCCGCATTGCGCAGCGGGCTGCCCTCGGCGGCGACGCTGCCGACGCGGCTCTCCACATCGGCCAGCGAACCGGAATCGACCAACAGATTGCCGGCCAGCACCAGGGCCAGTTCGCGCAGATGGGCATTGGACTGGTCATTGGCCAGAGCATCATAGGCGGCAACTGCCTCGTCGACATTGCCTTCCTTGGCCAGCAGGCCCGCCTTGCGGAATTCTGCCAGTGTCGGGTAGTCGCCGGTGCCATCGGCAATCAGCTTGTCGAGTTGGGCCTGTGCAGCAGCCAGATCGCCTCCATCGGCGAGATCGAAGGCGGCATAGAGCTCGTCGGACGACTGGGCGGCATTGTTGGCATGGTACCAGGTCCAGCCTTCGTTCACGGCAACGATGGCCACGACGCCCACGGCAGCGCCGATGACATAGGGCGCGAAGCGACGCCACAAGTTGCGCATGCGGTCGCTGCGCAGCTCTTCATCAACTTCGCGGAAAATATTGTCCTGCGCCATAGCCTGCCTAAAGATCGCGTTCGAATTGGGCGCACGTTTAGCACGCTGCCGGGGGATTGCAAATTGATGTGCGCGGGTAGCGGGACCGCCTGAGACAGGGCTCGCCAGACGCGATATTAATGTAAACGGCAAATAGAAATTCCGCCAATCAACGCCTCATCATACCATTGACTGTGTCGAACACTGCACTTGGGGGCATTGACTTGGCCAGGATCGTCTTTTTTCTGTTGAGCCTTATGGTATTGGCGGCGCCTGCGAGCGCCGCGGATGTCAATATCGTTGTCGATCTGTCGCAACAGACCATGACCGTGACTGTCGATGGCGTTCGGGAATACCGATGGGATGTGTCCACCGGCAAGAAGGGGTATCGCACGCCGCAGGGCAGCTACCAACCGACGCGCATGCATCGCGAATACTACTCGCGGAAATATGACAACGCGCCCATGCCTTATTCGATCTTCTTCCGCGGCGGCTACGCCATCCACGGCACCAGCCACGTGTCCGCGCTCGGCTCGCCCGCCTCACACGGCTGCGTGCGGCTCAAGACCAGCAATGCCAAGACGCTCTACAACCTGGTTCGGGCCCACGGTGCCGACAACACCAGCATCCGCATCAAGGCCTGAAGGCGATAGCGAGTGGGATCACTCCCACTCGATGGTGCCGGGGGGCTTGCTCGTGACGTCATAGACCACGCGATTGATGCCGCGCACTTCGTTGATGATGCGCGTGGCCGTCTTGCCCAGGAAGTTCATGTCGAACTGGTAGAAATCGGCGGTCATGCCGTCTACCGAGGTCACGGCGCGTAGGGCGCAGACGAATTCATAGGTGCGGCCATCGCCCATGACACCCACGGTCTGCACCGGCAACAGCACGGCGAAGGCCTGCCAGATCTTGTCATACTGACCAGACTTGCGGATCTCATCGAGATAGATGGCATCGGCCTGGCGTAGGATGTCGAGCTTTTCGGGGGTGATGCCGCCCGGGCAGCGGATGGCCAGGCCCGGCCCCGGGAAGGGGTGGCGGCCAATAAAGCTCTCGGGTAGGCCCAGTTCGCGGCCCAGCACACGCACTTCGTCCTTGAACAGCTCGCGCAGCGGCTCGACCAGCGCCATGTTCATGCGCTCGGGCAGGCCACCGACATTGTGGTGGCTCTTGATGGTGACGGAGGGACCGCCGGTGAAGGACACCGATTCGATGACGTCGGGATACAGCGTGCCCTGGGCGAGGAAGCGGGCGCCGCCGATCTTCTTGGCTTCGGCCTCGAACGTTTCGATGAACAGGCGCCCGATGATCTTGCGCTTGGTTTCGGGGTCCGCCTGGCCATCCAGCTCGCGCAGGAACACCTCGGAGGCATCCACGTGCACCAGCGGGATATTGTACTGATCGCGGAACATAGTGACGACCTGTTCGCTCTCATTGAGGCGCATCAGGCCGTGGTCGACGTAAATGCAGGTAAGCTGATCGCCAATGGCCTCATGGATGAGCACCGCAGCCACCGAGGAATCGACGCCACCGGAAAGGCCGCAGATAACGCGTTCCTTGCCGACCTGGGCGCGGATCTTTTCGATCATCTTGCTGCGATAGGCGGCCATGTTCCAGTCGGACTTGAGACCGACGATCTTGTGCACGAAGTTGGCCAAGAGCTTCCCGCCATCGGGCGTGTGAACCACCTCGGGGTGGAACATGGTGGTGTAGCGCTTCTTGGTCTCATCGCCGGCAATGGCAAAGGGCGCATTGGGCGAGGTCGCCATGACCGAAAAGCCCTCGGGCAGTTCGGTGACGCGGTCGCCATGGCTCATCCAGACAGGATATTTGCCGCCAACATCCCAGATGCCCTCGTAGAGCGCGCTGGGCTGCAGCACTTCGACATCGGCGCGCCCAAATTCGCGGTGATGGCCACCCTCGACCTTGCCGCCCAGCTGCAGGCAGAACGTCTGCTGGCCATAGCAGATGGCCAGGATCGGCAGGCCGGAGTCGATGATCTCCTGCGGCGCGCGCGGGCTGCCGGGTTCGGTGACCGATGCAGGGCCACCCGAGAAGATCACGCCCTTGGGCCGCATGGTGGCAAAGGCCGCCGCGGCGCTCTGGAAGGGATGGATTTCACAATAGACGCCGGTCTCGCGAATTCGGCGCGCAATCAGCTGCGTGACTTGCGATCCGAAGTCGACGATGAGAATGGTGTCGGTGCGGGAAGTATTGTCTGGGTGCTGCATGGCGAGGCTTTAGCCAGAGTACGCGGATTCCGCAAGCGGGGCGTTGGAGGAACGCCCATGCAGAAATGGGAGGAATGATGCAGAACCCGCCGGGTCGCCTGCTGGGTGCGGACTTCGTGCGTGCCAGTGCCTGCTTTATCGTGCTGTTTCACCACCTGACGCAGAAGATCGACTTCCGCACGCCACTGGGGGAGCCCGACATTGCCCAGGCGCTGGCCAATGGCGGCACTTTTGGCGTGGGCATTTTCTTTGTGCTCAGCGGATTCCTGCTTGCACGGCCCTTCTGGCAGGCGCTCGACCGGGGCGACACCACGCCGTCCTTGCGCATCTATGCGCTGCGACGCGCGGCGCGCATCCTGCCCGGCTACTGGCTGGCGCTGACGGTGACCTTTGTCCTGTCGATCTTTGTCTGGCATGCCCAGGCTGACGGCTGGCTGTGGCTGCGCTACCTCTCGGGGCTTCTGCTGGTCAGCGACTGGCACTGGCTGACGCTGTTTCCGGTCGAGGTCAACGGGCCGCTGTGGTCGATCAGCTTTGAGGTGACCTCCTATGTGTTGCTGCCGATCGGCTTTGTGGCGCTGTTCGTCTTTGGCCGCCGCCTGCCCGCCTGGGCGAGCCGGTTGGCGTTCCTTGCTGTGATCGGTGTCGCGTTGCTCGGACACATGGCCTTCAGCAACTGGGTCGTGGTTGATCCCCATCGCAAGGGCTGGGAATATGGCATGCAGGGCGGTGCCAAGGTGTGGATGCCCTGGTTCAATCCCTTTGGCTTTTTCGCCATGTTCGCCGTCGGCGCGCTCGCGGGTGGCGTGCAGGTGATGCTGGCGCGGTTTCGGCACTGGCTGATGGATGTGATCTGCCTGGCGGCGCTGATCGTGGTGGGCCACTACATGTTTACGCAGGCCTATGCCGAGGCCGGAGAGCTCTATGGCTGGCTGCGCGTACCCTATCGCTTCCCCATGATGCACGCACTGATCGGCGTGGTGCTGGTGACAGGACCATCAACCGTTCTGCTCGGGCGATTGCTGGACAATGGCGTAGTGCGGTTCCTCGCGCAGATTTCGTTCGGCATCTACGTCTACCACACCATCGTCATCGAGCTGATCCAGGTCTATGCCGTGCCGGACCTGGTCTATGGCGGGATGAGCGACGCCGGGTTGTGGCTGACCTCGGTCGCGGCGACAGTGGTGATCACCATGGTGCTGGCGACCCTCTCCTATCGCTTCATGGAGGCGCCGGTGATGGCCTGGGCGCGAGGGCTGGAGGATCAGCCCCCTGCCCGCGCCGTGCCGCAGCCGGCTAGTTGAGGATGGCGATAGCCAGGTTGAGATAGCCGGCAAAGCTCACCCAGGCGAGATAGGGCACAAAGAGCCAGGGCGCGAGCGGATCGTGTTTGCGGCTGGTGACAATGAAGCCGACAATGGCCAGCCACATCAGGATGAGAATGGCAAAGGCGGCCCAGGGCATCTGTGCGAGGAACCAGACCGGCGACCAGGCCCAGTTGAGCAGCATCTGCAAGCCCCAGAGCTGCATCGCGCGGCTCGAGCGGTCCAGCATCCAGATGCGCCAGCCGGCGATGGCGATCAGCACATAGAGCGCGCTCCAGACCGGACCAAAGACCCAGTTAGGCGGATTGAGCGGCGGTTTGATGAGGCCTTCGTACCACGCACCCGGCACAGACTGGGTACCGATCAGCCCGCCGACCGCGATGACCAGGACGAGGAAGGCCGCGAGGGCCAGCCAGGTCCGGGGGGCGCGATAGTCGATGGCGGCAGAACTGGACATGATGGAAACCGGGTCTGGTGCAGGTCAAGATTATACGCCCGGCAACACCATGCGGTTCACCGTGCTATTGGGTGAGGATGCAATCGCCCAGGGCAACGGTCATCTGGCCGGGTGCGCCGTCCTTGGGCGTATAGGCAATGTCGACACTGGTCTCATCATCAGACCATGTGGCCGACACCTCATGGAAAAGCGGCACCGTTTCGGCGCGCTGCGGCGGGCAGCCGCTGCGGATGTGGCTGCCATCGGGCTGGGTGACATCCAGCACGGTGACGCGGTTGCAGCCCACAGGCGTGCAGAGCTCGGCCATATCGATCGATTTGGTCCCCGAAGGCGAGACCAGCAGATGGCGCGTATCCGGCCCGGGAATGGAGAACCAGACTGCCGCCATGGCGCCGCCGATCAGCAACACGGCTGCAACGATGAAGAAGCGGATGGTGACGACTGTGGACTGATTGTCCGGAGGCGGCGGGATGGGGCTCATCAGGCGCGGCGCAACACGTTGACGTAGAAGCCATCGGTGCCGGTCAGGCGCGGCGTGAGGCTGATGCCGCCACCGGTTGTGACGACGCCTTCGGGAACCGGCGTGCCGAAAGTGGCCTGCCAGAGCGCGGCGGCGTCCACGGGGGCAAAGTCGGGATGGGCGGCACGGAAGCCGGCGACCTGATCGTCATTCTCTTCGGGGAGGATGGAGCAGGTGATATAGACCAGCGTACCGCCTGGCTTGAGATAGCGCTGCCCCTCGGCGAGGATGGCGGCCTGCTCGGCCACGCGCTGGGCGATCAGTTCGGGCGTCAATTTCCACTTGGTGTCGGGCCGGCGGCGCCAGGTGCCGGTGCCGGTGCAGGGCGCATCGATGACCACCCGGTCCATCTTGCCGACCAAATCATCGAGGGCATCAGGCTGGGGTGCGCGGACCTGCACATTGCGGGCACCATTGCGCTTGAGGCGATCATAGATCGGTGCCAGCCGGCTGCGGTCACTGTCATAGGCAAAGATCTGCCCCTTGTTGTCCATGGCAGCAGCCAAGGCCAACGTCTTGCCGCCAGCACCGGCGCAGAGATCGAGCACCTGCTCGCCCGGTCGCGCGCCGGCCAGCGCCGCGACGATCTGGCTGCCCTGATCCTGCACCTCGAACCAGCCCTTGAGGTAACCCTCGTCGGTCGTGACATTGGGGGTACGGGAATCGCCGGACCCGGCCGGCATGGTCACGCCGAGCGGGGCGATGGCGGTGGGCTGGGGATCAAAGCGGGCCAGCGACTTGAGCACGCGGTCGCGCTGGGACTTGAGGCTATTGGTCCGCAGATCGAGTGACGGTCGACCGGACATCGCCTCACCCTCTGCGATCCAGCTGTCGCCAAAGGCGCGTTGCAGCGCGGGGGCGACAAAGGCCGGGACGTCGGCGCGGACGGCGCCGTCGATCTCGTCACCCAGCGTGCCACTCAAGCGGGCGATTTCCTCGGGTGTGGGCGGGGTCGGCGCATGGCTGTCGGCGGCAAAGCTGTCTGCCAGGGCCTGGGGATCATTGCCCCAGTCGCGCACGGCGACGGCCAGGATCAGGGCGCGCGGGCTGTCCTCGCCCATGATGGCGGCATGGGAGGCGCGGCGGCGCAGCGCGTCATAGACCAGATTGCCGATGGCGGCGCGATCCCCTGCCCCGGCAAAGCGATTGTTGAGCCCCCATGCCTTGAGCGCCTCGCTGACCGGGCGCTTGCGGGTTTCGACATCGGTGAGGACATCGATGGCGGCAGACAGTCGGCCGGGAAGGCGCATGGGGCAAGCTCAGCTGAGGAGGAGGCGAAGAAGGACCAATAGCCAGAGGATGGCGAGCACCGCAAGGCCGGCGGTGTAAACCGCGAAGCGGCGGTGCACCTTGTTGACCACCACATGGACATAGGCGTGGACATAGCGCAGGACGACAAAGGCCAGCGCCAACGCGGCCTCAATCAATGTCGCGCCCCCCGACCACAGGGCCAGCAGACACACCACAAAGAACAGCACCGGCAGCTGGAACTGGTTGTTGAAGTTGTTGGACAGCAATTGTGCCCGCTCGGGATATTGCGCCCGGCCAGCGGCGGCATCGGCCGGGGATATCGCGCCCGAGAGCACCAGCGGCACACGGATGCGGCCCATCAGCACCACAATCAGCATGGCGAGAATGGCCTGACCGGCCATGGCCAGGATGAGAAGTTTTTCGACCGGGGTCATGGGGCGCGCTCCATTGGCGGTTTTCAGGCTCTGGTTGAGAGTCTGCTACGCGCCACAAGACACTGTGGATGAATCACTTTTTGGTGGCGCGTGCGGGGGCCGGAGCGCTGTGGCACCCACTGCCGGCCTCTCTCATCGAGGATGAGGTGCCGTGCAGCAGGTGCGGCAGGATGGTGCCTGAAACGCCGAACTATCGCCCGCTGCGATAGTTCGGGGCTTCGCGGGTGATGGTCACGTCGTGGACGTGGCTTTCGCTCAGCGCCGCGCCGGAGATCTTCACAAAGACCGAATTGTCGCGGAATTCCTTGAGGGTGTGCGCGCCAGTGTAGCCCATGGAAGCGCGCAGGCCGCCGGCAAGCTGGTGCAGCACGGCGCCGGCAGCCCCCTTATAGGGCACCTGACCCTCGATGCCCTCGGGCACCAGTTTCATCTGGTCGCGCACGTCCTGCTGGAAATAACGGTCGGCAGAGCCCGAGCCCATGGCGCCCACCGAGCCCATGCCGCGGTAGGATTTGTAGGAGCGGCCCTGGTAGAGATAGACCTCGCCGGGGCTCTCGTCGGTACCGGCCAGGAGCGAGCCGACCATGACGCACGAGGCGCCGCCGGCAAGGGCCTTGGCCATGTCGCCGGAGAATTTGATGCCGCCATCGGCGATCACCGGAATGCCCTGACGGGCGCCCTCTTCGGCGCAGGCCATGACAGCAGCCAGCTGCGGCACACCAACACCGGCAACTATGCGGGTGGTGCAGATTGAGCCGGGGCCAATGCCCACCTTGATGGAATCAGCGCCCGCATCGATGAGCGCCTTGGTGGCTTCGGCAGTTGCCACATTGCCAGCGACGATGCGCACGCCATTGCTCTCGCGCTTGACGCGCTCGACGGCCTCGGCAACGCGGACCGAATGGCCATGGGCGGTGTCGATGACCAGCAGGTCAACACCGGCATCAATGAGCTGCAGCGAGCGTTCAAAGCCCTGATCACCGACGGTGGACGCCGCGGCGACGCGGAGACGCCCCTGGTCGTCCTTGACGGCATTGGGGTTGAGCTGGGCCTTTTCGATATCCTTGACGGTGATCAGGCCGGTGCAGCGGTAGTCGGCATCGACCACCAGCAGCTTTTCGATGCGGTGCTTGTGCAGCAGCACCTTGGCTTCATCCTTGGACACGCCGTCGCGCACCGTGACTAGGCGCTCAGCCGTCATCAACTCGCGGATCGGCTGGGCCGGATGAGAGGCAAAGCGCACGTCGCGGTTGGTGAGAATACCCACCAGCTTGCCGACGGCACGGCCGCCCTTGCCACCATTCTCGACAACCGGAATGCCCGAAATGCGGTTGGCCTGCATCAGCGCCAGGGCATCGGCGAGCGTCGCATCGGGGCCGATGGTGATGGGGTTGATGACCATGCCGCTTTCGAACGACTTGACCATGCGCACCTGCTCGGCCTGCTGCTCGGCGGTGAGGTTCTTGTGAATGACGCCCATGCCGCCGGCCTGCGCCATGGCGATGGCCATGGCACTCTCGGTGACGGTATCCATGGCGGAAGACAGGATGGGAAGATTAAGCGCTATGTCCTTGGTGACATAGGTGGAAATGTCGGTCTCGGTGGGCAGGACATCCGAGCGCGCGGGCTGCAGCAGCACATCATCAAAGGTGAGGGCCGCATCGCCGGTGATAGTGGTAATAATCTTCGCCAAGGCCAGACCCTTCCGGACTTCTGAATGAGATCAGAGATGATGGATAAAGAACCCGGCACGGAGGATGGTGCGGGTTCAGGTTGGCATGGGTCATTAGCACCCGGACCCGTGCTTGCATAGAGGGCCAACGCAGGTTGGCCATGCAAACCCAAGCGAGCCAAATAGTGCCAGGTTCCGCAGGGAACAGCGCAGTCGCGGCCAAGGCGGCATGGTCGTTTCACCAACAGCGCCAAGCGCCAAACCGTGAAAGGCCAAAGCCATGCTCTCCCCGTTCGCAAGCTTCATCCGCAGCCGCAAACTCCTGCCCCGCCTGGTCCTGGGTACCATTGGCGCCGTGGCGGCACTCGCCGTCTTGAAGGCTGTCGAGGCCCGCGCCGAGGAAATGCCATCGGAAAATGTTGCGGCTGTCATACAGAGCCTGTCGCCGGAGCTGGCCGACGTTCTTTCGCAGGGCTTTCCTACCGAATACGCCGCGTTCAAAAGCGCAGTGGCGATGGAGATTGCCGTCGGCGGCGACGTCGAGGCCACCACGATGCGTGTGCTGCTGGACCTGAAAGCGCAGAATGCGCCCTATATTGCCAAGGCCGGGGACACCGCCTTGGCGGCACTCGCGACCAGCATGAGCGATCTCTATCGAAGCGTAACTGATGCGGATGGGCCGCAGGTTTGCGCCGAATATGCCATCCACGGGGCGGGCGCCATGGCAGGCACCGATTTCGCCGCCCGTCACACCCGCGCTGCGCTGAGCAATCTGGCCACCATGCTGCAGGCGGCGCGCGAAGGTCGCGACCACCCCGTCGAACGCAGGGCAGCCACCGACGCCGAATGGGAGGCCGTGGCGAAGCTGAGCCTGAAACGGGGGGCAACCTCCGAGGGGTTCTCGGCCCTGGCGCAGGGAGTCGCCGATCCCGACCTGTGCCCCAGCGTCGTCGCCTTCCTTGAGGCGGCACAGGGCGATGTTGGCGCCGAGCTTGTTCGCGCCGAGGTATTGACCCTGTTCGCAACGGGAGAGTGAGCGGAGCCACAAATCGGCTTGAGACAACAGGAATTGTCTTTTCACTGTCCGACGCGACCCCCATAGTATTGGTGGTCGCGTTCGCGGCCTGACGATTCCTCCCCCCGGTCTTGCTATTGTGATCCGCGTCACCCCCCTTATCCTGGCGGTTGCCCTGTTCATGGAGCAGATGGATTCGACCGTGATCGCCACGTCGCTGCCGGCGATTGCCGCCGACATCGGGGCCGAGCCGATCGCGCTCAAGCTGGCGCTGACCGCCTATTTCGTGGCGCTGGCGATCTTCATTCCCGTCAGTGGCTGGATGGCGGATCGGTTTGGCGCCAAGACGGTGTTCCGCGTCGCCATCGGCGTGTTCATGCTCGGCTCGCTGGCCTGCTCGTTCTCGTTTTCACTCGAGACCTTCGTGCTGTCGCGATTCCTGCAGGGCATCGGCTCCTCGATGATGACGCCGGTTGGCCGGCTGCTGCTGGTGCGCTCCACGCCACGCAATGAACTGGTTTCGGCCATGGCCTGGTTGACGGTGCCGGCGCTGCTGGGGCCACTGACCGGACCGCTGATCGGCGGGTTCCTGACCACCTATCTCAGCTGGCACTGGATTTTCTGGATCAATATCCCCATCGGGATTGCCGGCATCATTCTGGTCGGCATCTTCCTCAAAGTCCCCGATATGGAGCTCAATCGGCGGATCGATGTGCGTGGGTTCCTGATTGCGGCCGTCGCGTTTTCGGGCACAGTCTTTGGGCTGTCAGTGGTGAGCCTGCCGGCGCTGCCGATACAATATGGCTATGCCACGCTGACGGTCGGCGTACTGGCCGGCGTGCTGTACTTCTGGCATGCGCGGCGGACCGAGCACCCCTTGCTCGACCCCCAACTGCTGCGGCACCGGCTCTTCCGCTCCACCATTATCGGTGGCTCATTCTTCCGCATCGGCGTGGGCGCAGTGCCGTTCCTGCTGCCGCTGATGCTGCAGCTCGGCTTCGGGATGACACCGTTCCAGTCGGGCGCCATCACCTTTGTGTCGGCCATTGGCGCCATCGCCAGCAAGTTCCTGGCCGAATTCATCTATGCACGCTTCGGCTTTCCACGATCACTGGGCTTCTCGGCCTTTTTCGGCGGGGCGCTGATTGCCGCGCAGGGTCTGTTCGATGCCCAGACCCCTGCCCCGGTCATCATGGCGGTGCTGCTGGTTGGCGGCGTGCTGCGCTCGGTATTCTTCACCGGCAGCAACGCGCTGGGCTACGCCGATGTCAGCGATGAAGAGGCCAGCCAGGCCACGGCGATCGTCGCGGTTGGACAGCAGCTCAGTGTTGCATTTGGCGTGGCGGTGGCAGGGGCGATCCTGGAAGTAAGCACGCAGATGCGCGGCTCGCCGTTGTCGCTGATCGATTTCCAGATCGCGTTCTTCGTCGTGGGTGGTCTCAGCGCTCTGGCAGCGCTGGTCTATGTCCGGCTTCCAGCGGATGCCGGCAGCGATGTGTCCGGGCACCGGACGGTGGCTGAGGCCAAGGAGTGAGCCGATGCACGACCGTTCAATAGGCAGTTCGCGCATTACGCCGCTGATTCTGGCGACAGCGCTGTTCATGGAGAACATGGACTCCACCGTCATCGCCACGTCGCTGGCCGCGATTGCCCATGACATCGGCACCGATCCCATTTCGCTGAAGCTGGCCCTGACCGCCTATCTGGTGGCGCTGGCCATTTTCATCCCGATATCGAGCTGGATGGCCGACCGCTTCGGCGCCCGCAATGTGTTCCGCGTCGCCATGGCCGTCTTCGTGCTGGGGTCGATTGCCTGCGCCTTTTCCAATTCGCTGCTGGCTTTCGTTGCTGCGCGCTTCCTGCAGGGCATGGGTGGGGCACTGATGACGCCGGTGGCCCGCCTCGTCTTGGTGCGCTCGACGCCGCGTCACGACCTGGTCAATGCCATGGCGTGGCTGACCATTCCGGGTCTGGTGGGGCCTATTGTTGGCCCGCCCTTCGGCGGTTTCCTGACCACCTATTTTTCCTGGCACTGGATCTTCCTGATCAATGTGCCGATTGGTGTCCTGGGCATTGCGCTGGTGAGCCGTTTCCTGCCCGAGACCGTGCGGCACCCCACTGGCACAATGGACTTCAAGGGCTTTGCCCTGGCCGGTCCGGCCTTTGCGCTGTTTGCCTTTGGCACGGCGGTGATCAGCCTTCCGGCCCTGCCACCCATGGTGGGCATCGTCGCGACGATCCTGGGCGTGGCTCTGGCCTTCGCCTATGCGCGACACGCCCTGTCCATCGAAAATCCGCTGTTTGACCTACGTTTGCTGCGCTTCCCCTTCTTCCGCAGTGCGGTCGTGGCGGGGACTTTCTTCCGGCTCGGCCAGGGTGCGACGCCGTTCCTGTTTCCGCTGATGCTGCAGCTGAGCTTTGGCTATACGCCGTTTGAATCGGGCATGATCACCTTTGCCGGGGCCGTGGGCGCGATCATCGCCAAATTCGTGGCCAATATGCTGTTTCTGCGCATGGGCTTCCGCACGGCGCTGACGCTGTCGACGGCGATCTCGGCCTGTGGCCTGTTGGCCATGGGGCTCTATACGCCGGACACGGCGGTGGCGCTGATCATCGCTATCCTGGTGTTCGTGGGCTTCTGGCAGTCGATCTTCTGGACGGGAAGCAATGCCTTTGTGTTCGCCGATATCGAGGACAAGGACGCCGGCCAGGCCAATGTGATTGCCCAGGTATCAACGCAGCTGTCGATTGCCCTGGGCGTGGCGCTAGGCGGTGGCATGCTGGAAGCCAGCCAGGCCCTGCGCGGGGGCGAACTGGTGCTGAGCGATTTCCACTTCGCCTTCTTCGTGCTGGCGGCCGTGTGCCTGATCTCGACGGTGATGTTCTATCGCCTGCCAAGGAATGCCGGGCACCAGCTGACACATGCTCAAGGGGGCGACGGGCACTGAGCGGCGCACCGGCGCTCGCCCAGCACAAACGTCAACAGCAAGCAGCGCCTAGCGGTCGTATTCGCCCTCGCCCGGGACGGTATCGTTGCTGCCCTTGAAGCCCTTGGCGATGAGATAGGCTTCGGCCGAATCTGCGCGGCTGGAGGGCGGCTTGGCGTGGAAGGTGCTCTTGAAGTGGCGCTTGAGCATGTGCAGCAGTTCATGCTCGGTGCCCCCCTGGAACACCTTGGCGACGAAGGTGCCGCCGGGCGAAAGCACATCGAGCGCAAAGGCCGCTGCGACCTCGATGAGCTGAACGATACGCAGGTGGTCGGTGGGGCGATGGCCGGTGGTGGGCCAGGCCATGTCGCTCATCACCAGATCGGCCTTCTTGCCGCCCATGGCTTCGATCAGCATGCCGGGGGCGTCGTCCTCGGTGAAGTCCTTGCGCAGCAGGATGACGCCGGGAATGGGGTCCATCTCGAGATAGTCGATGCCCACGATCAGCGGATTGGCTTCGGTCGAACCGGTGGCCTTGGCCGCAACCTGCGACCAGCCGCCGGGCGCCGCGCCCAGATCGACAATGCGCATGCCCTTGCGGAACAGATGGTGCTTTTCGTCCATCTCCTTGATCTTGAAGGCCGCGCGAGACCGATAGCCTTCCGAGCGGGCCCGGGCGACATAGGGATCATTGAGCTGGCGCTCGAGCCACTTGGTCGAGCTGACCTTGCGGCCCTTGGCGGATTTGACGCGGATCTTGAGATCCTTGTCGGACTTGCGTCCGCCCGTGCCGAGAGCTTTATCCACCATTGGCGTTTCTCCGAGGATAGCGCGAGGCGCGTGACCGGGTACGGTCCGCATCCATCAGCGAAATGAGTATGCCCTCACGCAGGCCGCGGTCAGCCACCCGCACCCGTTCCGTCGGCCATTCGCGGCGAATGGCCTCGAAAATGGCGCAGCCGGGCAGCACGAGATCTGCCCGGTCGCGGCCGATGCAGGCATGGGCGACGCGGCGGTCATAGGGCATGCCGAGCAGGATTTTCATGGTGGCGTCGACTTCGGCGCGCTTCATCCAGAGGCCATCGACCTTCTGCCGCTCATAGCGCTCCAGGCCCAGATGCAAGCCGGCCAGGGTCGTCACCGTGCCGGACGTGCCGATGAGGTGCACCGCGTGGTTGGCGATCATCTGGCGCAGCTTCTCGCGGCCGCGGAACTGGCGCAGATGCTCGCTGACATAGGCCACCATGGCCTCAAAGACCTCAGGGGTGACATCGACGCCACCGAATTTTTCGGCAATGGACACCACGCCCACCGGCAGCGACTGCCAGGAGCGGATCGAGGCTGGCATGCGCCCTTGCGACTTGGGTCGGCCGCCGCGGAAATCGAGCCAGGCCAGTTCCGATGAACCGCCACCAATGTCGAACATCAAGGCGCCGGCCGCGTCGGAGTCAATCAGGTCGGCGCAGCCGGTAACCGCCAGCTCAGCCTCGGTCCGACGATCGACGATCTCGAGATCGAGCCCGATCTCTTCCTTGATGCGTTCGAGGAAGGCGGGGCCGTTCTCTGCGACCCGGCAGGCCTCGGTGGCAATCAGGCGCATGCGGGCGGGCTGGTGTTCGCGCAACTTGTTGCGGCACTGGCGCAGCGCCTCGAAGGTCCGCTCCATGGCTGCGTCGCCCAACCGTCCGGTCACAGACACGCCTTCTCCCAGCCGGACGATGCGGGTGAAGCCATCAAGGACGCGGAAGCCGTGGTCATGCGGCCGTGCGATGAGCAGGCGGCAATTGTTTGTGCCCAGATCGAGCGCGGCATAGAGCGGCCCCCGATGACGGCGAGTCGGATTTGGGGCGGCAGATGTCCGCTTTTCCGCAGCGGGCACGGCCCCCCGGGGCCCTGCCCTCCCGGCCTGGCCTGGGCCAGAACGGGAGCGAATTGCCGAGTCGTCGCCTGGCGACAAATCGGCGGCGGACCGATCGGAATCGGTCACTTTAGTCTCCTGTGTGCGCGGTCGCTGTACCCGGACATGGCCGGTAGCGCCCTTCGCACCTATTTGCGTGTCGGGTCTGAAGGTAGTGCATGGGGAGGACGAGCGCAATGACATGCTTGGCAGGCCGCACATGCAACCGCGTCGCGACTGCGCAGAGATGCAGCAGCCCCAATCAGGCGCCGCGCAAATAGGCAGATCGCTGCATCAATGTGCGGCAGGCCCGCCGCGACGGGAGTGCCGCAGTGCCCAGGCGACGCGCAATGTGCTGATGCGTCTCGATTTTGTCCGAGCCCGCCATATGGCACGGTTCCTGCATTGTCAGTGCCATCGGGATCCCTTGGGTCCCAAACAGATTGGCGTCCAGCGTTGGGCGCTCACTACGGCAAAGCTGCCAACTGACCGCTCTTCGGTGTGAACCACCGGTGCGCTCCAGTTGGCAGCTTTTTTGTTTTGCGCCGCCCAAAAGGAGAAGGCACATGAGCGAAAAACTTGTCATCGTCGGCAACGGCATGGCACCGGGGCGGATGCTGGAGCATCTGTTTGAGGCCGCACCAGGGCGGTTCGAGGTGACCATCTTCAATGCCGAGCCGCGGGTGAACTACAATCGGCTAATGCTATCGCCGGTGCTCTCGGGCGAGAAGACCTACGAGGAAATCATCACCCATGATGACGCATGGTACGCCGACAATGGTGTGACGCTGCACAAGGCCTCGCCGGTAACGCTGATCGACCGGGCCGCCAAGCGCGTGGTGTCGAGCAATGGCATCGTGGCCGACTACGACCGGCTGGTCATCGCCACAGGGTCGAGCCCCTTCATCCCGCCGGTGCCGGGGCATCAGTTGGATGGCGTTATCACCTATCGCGACCTCGATGACGTCGACAAGATGCTGGCGGCGGGTTCCGGCTGCAAGGTTGTGGTTATCGGCGGCGGTCTGCTGGGGCTGGAAGCGGCAGCGGGCCTCAAGATGCGCGGGATGGACGTGACGGTGCTGCATCTGGGACCAACACTGATGGAACGTCAGCTCGACCCGGCAGCGGGCTATTTGCTGGAGCGGGCCTTCGCTGATCGCGGGGTGACGGTGATCACCCGCGCCAATACACAGCGCGTGCTGGGCGAGGAACGCGTAACCGGCGTGGAACTGAGCGACGGCACGGTGATCGACTGCTCGATGGTGGTGATGGCCGTGGGCATCCGCCCCTCGACCGGCCTTGCCAAGGCGGCGGGGCTGGCGGTCAACCGCGGCATTGTGGTGGACGACCAGATGCGAACCGACGATCCCAGTGTGTTTGCGCTGGGCGAATGCGCGGAACACAGAGGCGTTTGCTACGGGCTGGTGGCGCCGCTTTACGAGATGGCGCAGGTGCTGGCGCAGACGCTGGTGGCGGCACCAGCAGCCTATGCCGGCTCGGTCACCTCGACCAAGCTCAAGGTGACGGGCATCGACCTGTTCTCGGCCGGCGACTTTGGCGAGGCCGAAGACCGCGAGGAGATCGTGCTGCGCGACGCCAGCGCCGGCATCTACAAGCGCTTGGTGCTCAAGGATGATCGCATCATCGGTGCCGTGCTCTATGGCGAGACCAGCGATGGGCCCTGGTATTTTGACTTGTTGCGGCGCGGCGTCGACACGCGCGAGATGCGCGACACGCTGATCTTTGGCCAGGCCTATCAGGGGGGCACCCCACTGGACCCTATGGCGGCCGTTGCAGCCTTGCCGGATGAGGCAGAGATCTGTGGCTGCAACGGCGTATGCAAGGGCAAGATCACCGACGCAATCACCGGCAAGGGCCTGACCGGGCTCGATGGTGTGCGCGCCCACACCAAGGCCTCGGCTTCATGCGGATCGTGCACCCACCTTGTGGAGCAACTGCTGCATCTGACGCTGGGCGACAGCTACAATCCGGCAGCAGTGCAGCCAATGTGCGCCTGCACTGACTATGGCCACGACGACGTGCGCCGGCTGATCATCGCCAAGGGGCTCAAGTCCATTCCGGCGGTGATGCAGGAGCTGGAGTGGAAGACCAGTTGCGGCTGCGCCAAGTGCCGACCGGCGCTAAACTATTATCTCGTCGCCGACTGGCCGGGTGAATATGAGGATGATGGCCAGAGTCGCTTCATCAACGAGCGGGTGCACGCCAATATCCAGAAGGACGGGACCTATTCGGTGGTGCCGCGCATGTGGGGCGGCATGACCAGCCCCAAGGAACTGCGCGCCATTGCCGATGTGGCCGACAAGTTCGCCATTCCGGCGGTGAAGGTCACCGGCGGACAGCGCATCGACCTGCTGGGCGTGCGCAAGGAGGACCTGCCGGGCGTCTGGGCTGATCTCAACGCCGCCGGCATGGTGTCTGGTGCCGCTTATGCCAAGGGGCTGCGCACAGTCAAAACCTGCGTCGGGTCGGACTGGTGCCGTTTCGGCACGCAGGATTCCACAGGGCTGGGCATTCGGCTGGAAAAGTTCATGTGGGGCGCCTGGACACCGGCCAAGGTCAAACTGGCGGTATCAGGCTGCCCGCGCAATTGCGCTGAGGCGACCTGCAAGGACATTGGCGTGATCTGCGTGGACAGCGGCTATGACATCCACTTTGCCGGCGCTGCAGGGCTGGACATCAAGGGCACCGAGCTGTTGTGCCATGCCGACAGCGAGGATGAGGCGCTGGAGATCATCGTGGCGCTGACCCAGCTCTATCGCGAACAGGGTCGCTATCTCGAGCGCATCTACAAATGGGCCAAGCGCGTGGGCACGCCGTCGATCCTGGCCAATGTGGTGACCGACCACGCCAAGCGTCGGCACTATTTCGACCGGTTTGTGTTCTCGCAGCGCTTTGCCCAGGTCGACCCCTGGGAAGAGCGCGTGAACGGCAAGGACGCGCATGAATTCGCGGCCATGGCCGAACTGGCCGTGCCGATGGCGGCAGAGTGATGGAGCAGGTTATGACGGATGACTGGATCGATATCGGCAGCCTGGATGCCATTCCCCGCCGCGGCGCGCGCTGCGTCAGCACGCCGGAGGGCAAGATCGCCGTGTTCCGCACGCATCAGGATCAGGTGTTTGCGCTGGAAAACCGATGCCCGCACAAGCAGGGGCCGTTGAGCGAAGGCATTGTGCATGGGGCATCGGTCACCTGCCCGCTGCACAACTGGGTGTTTGACCTCGCCACCGGCGAGGCCATGGGCGCCGATGAGGGCCGGGTGCGCACTTATGGTGTGCGGGTGCAGGACGGGCGCATCCTGATGGCGCTGCAGCAGGCCATGGTGGCGGCGCAATAACGCGCGCCATCAGGGCAGATCGAGCGAACCGGTGATTGTCCGCTGCTCGAAGGCGCCGAGGCGGATGGTGACGGCGACGGTCCAACTGCCGCCGAAAGGCAGGGTCAAGTCATTGACCTGCCAAGTGCTTTCGGCGCCGGTTGCTGTCTGCACGATGGGCTGGATACCACGGGCCGGCTGAGACAAGGCGAGGTGAACGCCCTGGACCGAGCGCGGCGCCATGTCGGCATCCATGACGTCGATGGCGATGCTGACCGGGCCGGGCTGGCCAGGGGTGACTGTGAGCATGGCCATCACCTTTTCGTCCATCACATGGGCAAAGATGGGGTCTGCGACCACCGCGGCTTCTGCCAGGGCACGCGGCGGTGGGGTGAAACGCCAACCGGCAACTAGACCAAGCACGAGGGACACCAGCACGACCTCGGCCAGAATGCTTGCCCGCAGGCGGCGCCGGGCATTGGCGTCTCCGGCCAAAGCCGGGCGGGTTAGGCTGCGACGATTGTACAGCGCCAAGGCAAAAACCAGCAGCAACAGCAATAGCTTGACAGCCAGGATGGCGCCATAGGGCGAGAGCCAGGTGGGCCCTGGCACGCCGAGCTGTATGGCTGCCAGGGTGATCCCCGAGAGGAGAATAGCGCCAACAGCGAAGGGGATTATGCGGGAGAAACGGCGCAGCGCGCCGTCGGCTTCCTCGCCCGCCGTTGCCAGGAGTTCGGCGAGTGGAATGAGTGCGCCGAGCCAGAAGAGGATGCCGGCGACATGCAGAAAAACTGCTGGCCGCGTAAGCACTTGCGGCGCGGCAGTGCTGGCGTGACCGCTGAGCGCCAGGGCGAGCGGGGCCAGGATGGCTGAGAGGACAATGAGCGCGGCCCCTGCCCGACCGCCGCGCCTAAGTCCAAGAAAAGACAGGAGAAAAGCCAGGCCCAGGACACAGGCGGTGATGCCGTAGCTGGTGCCCATTGAAGTGGTCCAGACCGGTGGTGACAGGGCGGCGGTGAGGGGCCGACCGAGGGCATCCAGACCCTGCAGGCAGAGGGTGAACAGCGAAGCGCTAAGACCAATGATAACAAAGGCTTGCGCGATCGATTGGCTGCGTTTTGGCAGGGGTGCGACGCGGCTGAAGGCGGCGGTGCCGATGCCGAAGGCCAGGGCGAGGAAGAGCGCGGCCTTTCCTGCCCAGAGCAGCGGGGCAACCAAGGGATCGCCGCCGGGTGCGGCCTGGGTCTGGGTGACGCTTCCGATGGAGAAAACCACGGATGCGCCAATGGGATGGCCATCGATCGAGGCGACGCGCCAGCTGAGAAGATGGGTCCCCTGGGTCAGGTCTCGTGGTAGGGTAACGTTGAGATTTTGGCCGCCGCTGGTGGCAGACAGCAGGTCGGTCGCGGTGCCGTCTGGCGCGATTAGCGACACCGCAAGGGGTGTCACAGGTTCATTGAATGAGAGCGACACTTCGCCCGGATTGGTTCGCAAGATGCTACCCGAAACAGGCGCACTTTCGAGCAGCTGTGCATGCGCCCATGCCGAAGCACAGAACGCGAGCAGAAAAAGCCAGGCGAGACCGACAGCAACCCGGCCACGACGCGAGAAAGACACCATCACCCTACCCCTAAACCGCTACGAGAAAGCGGGCGCAGCCGTAGCTGCACCCCGAAGGTTGCAACTGGAGCCGCGCCCCACAGGTTCTAGTGGTGGGCGTCGCCTTCGACCAGCGTCAGGCTCGGCGCCGGCATGTCAGCGGCTTCCGCACCGGTGACGTCGATCCAGGCCTCCTCGCCACTGGCGCAGGTCTGGATAGTGGGGAAGTAGAATTTGCCGGGTTCCAAGGTGCCGGCAAAGGTGCCGCGGAAAACGAACTCGTCATAGAATTCGTTGGGCAGATTGCCGTCGGACCAGACGATCTCCTTGACGCCTTCGGTCATGGTGGTGCCGTGGTTGTCGTAGCTGCCGGCGTAGGGGCCGGTGACGGTCTCCAGTGTCCAGCCGGCCTTGGGCATCGGCTTGACGTTGAAGAAGCCCTCGGGGATCTGGACGCGGACGGCATTGGTGGCCTCGGTGCCGCAGCCATGAGGGATGCGGAGCACGGCCTTGTAGGTTGAGCCCAGCTTGGCCTCCTGCACCTCAAGGGTGACATGGGCAAAGGCGGGCAGCGACAGGGCAGCAAGAGTGGCAACGGCGACGGCCGCGCGTGCAAAAGAGCGGATCATGATGATCTCCAGTGATGAAATGGGTCTGAATGGGCATACGAGTGCCCGGAGAAATCAGACCGCTACTGGAGGGGCGCGGGGCTGGGCCGAGTGTTGCGCGATCGGACCGGGGTGCGGCGCGAAGAGGCTGGCATAGGTGACCGGATCGCTGGCGCGGACGATGGCGACGGGGGTAACAACGGCCAGAACCGGAATGACCTGGTTATTGGCGAGACCGGCGACAGCGCATTGCACAGTTCCCGGCAGGCGGTTGCCGGATTCGTCGGTTGCCAGCGCCTGGCAGACCGGCCAGGTCGCCTGGGACTGGAAGCCCAGCTGGGCGAGATCGCGCTGGAGCCCCGCGGCCTGGTGCAGCGGGGCCAGCAGCGTCAGGACATAGATGGCAAGCACCGCGATTGCGGCGCCGAACTCCCTGGCGATGCCCCGTGACCGAAACGGCATGAAATCTCTCCGGCCGGCGAGTTAGCGCGCCATGCGATGCGGCTCAAGCGCCAAATGCGCCGTGTCCGGGTTGAGCAGCAAAATGTTGCGGGAAAACGAATCTTGAGCGCTCCAGCCCGTCCGCAGCCTGGCAGCAGGCGGATGCGCAAAGATTCGGCGCGGACGCATGGCGGACCGGACAAGCACGACCGCCTGGATCAAGCGGCTATGTGCCGCAGCTTGGGCGCCCTCCCCTGAATGCCGATGCAAATCAATGCCTTACGCCGAAACCTGGACGCAGGTGCGTCACCGTGCGTTCTGGCCTTTCCTGTCGGGCAAAACCATGTTGCACTCAATCAAGCCGGCCTGTGCCGGAACAGCAGATAGGATCAGCCATGACATTTGGCCTGACGGCAGAAATTCTGGCGCGCATTCAGTTCGCGTTTACGGTGTCGTTCCACTTCATCTTTCCGGCCTTTTCAATTGGCACTGCGAGTTTTCTGGCGGTGCTCAATGCGCTCTGGCTCTGGAAACGCGATCCGGCCTATCTGAAACTGTTTGAATACTGGAAGACCATCTTTGCGGTGACGTTCGGCATGGGCGTCGTGTCGGGCATTGTCATGAGCTACCAGTTCGGCACCAACTGGTCGGTGTTTTCCGACAAGGCCGGTGCGGTGATCGGACCGCTGATGGGCTATGAGGTGCTGACGGCGTTCTTCCTTGAAGCCGGGTTCCTCGGCATTGCGTTGTTCGGTCGCAAGCGCGTCGGCGACGGGCTGCACATGTTCGCCGTTGCCATGGTGGCGATCGGCACGATCATTTCGGCGACGTGGATCACCTCGGCCAATAGCTGGATGCAGACCCCGGCGGGCTATGGCATCGACGCCAATGGCATTTTCTACCCCGAGGACTGGTGGGCGATTGTCTTCAACCCCTCGTTCCCCTACCGGCTGACGCACACCGTGCTGGCGGCATTCCTGACGACAGCCTTTGCCGTGGGCGCCGTGGGCGCGTGGCACCTGCTTCGGGATTCCAGCAACCGCCAGGCGCGCATCATGTTCTCGATGGCCATGTGGATGGCCGCGATCGTGACGCCGATCCAGATCTTTGCCGGCGACGCACATGGCCTCAATACCCTGGAGTACCAGCCGGCCAAGGTGGCGGCCATGGAGGGGCACTATGAGTCCCATCCGGACGGGGCGCCGCTGATCCTGTTCGGCATTCCGGACGACAAGAACCAGACCATGCATTACTCGGTCGAGATCCCCAAGCTCAGCTCGCTGATCCTCAAGCACGACCTCAATGCGCCGCTGCAGGGGCTCGACGCGTTCCCGCCGGAAGACCGGCCGCCGGCGATGATCCCCTTCTTCACCTTCCGCATCATGGTGGGCATTGGCTTTGCCATGCTGGGCATGGGGCTGTGGTCGCTGTGGGCCCGCTATCGCAAGACGCTCTACACCAACAAATGGCTGCTGCGTGCAGCGCTGCCGATGGGTGGCTCGGGCTTCGTGGCCGTGCTGGCCGGCTGGTACACCACCGAAGTGGGGCGGCAGCCGTTCACTGTCTATGGCGTGCTGCGCACGGCGGACAGCCTGTCGCCGGTGGATGCGCCAGCCGTGGGGGCGTCGCTGCTGGCCTTCATCATCGTCTATTTCGTCGTGTTCGGAGCGGGCGTGTTCTACCTGTTCCGGCTGTTCCGGCGGCCGCCGCTGGAAATCGAGGATCATGAGCTGGACAAGGGGCCGACCCGTGCTGCGGGCGTGGTGCCCGGCCTGGCCCAGGAAGAAACGCTGGGAGGCCCGAATGCCCATTGACCTGCCAACCATCTGGGCCGGGATCATCGCCTTTGCGGTGCTCGCCTATGTCATTCTCGACGGCTTCGACCTGGGCGTGGGCATCCTGTTCCCGTTCTTTCCGGACAAGCACGACCGCAATGTGATGACCAATTCCATCGCCCCGGTGTGGGACGGCAACGAGACCTGGCTGGTGCTCGGTGGCGGCGGACTGATGGCGGTGTTCCCGGTGGTCTATGCCACGGTGCTGCCGGCGCTCTATATGCCGATCATCCTGATGCTGCTGGGGCTGATCTTCCGCGGCGTGGCCTTTGAATTCCGCCATCGCACCACGCGCGGTTCGAGCTGGTGGGATGGCGGCTTCTGGCTCGGCTCGACCATTGCCGCCTTCACCCAGGGCATTGCCGTGGGCGCGCTGGTGCAGGGCATCAATATCGCCAACCGCAGCTATGCCGGCGCATGGTGGGACTGGCTGACGCCCTTCACCGTGCTGACCGGAGCTGCCGTGGTGGTGGGCTACGCCCTGCTGGGCGCGACCTGGCTGAACCTGAAGACCTCGGGCGCGCTCCAGGCGAAGTCGCGACGCCTGGCCATGTTTGCCGGCTTCGGCACGCTGGCGCTGATCGGCGTGGTTAGCCTGTGGAGCCCGTTCATCCGGGAGATCTATTTCGAGCGCTGGTTTGGCTGGCCGACGGCCTTCTTCTCGTCTTTCGTGCCGGTGATGCTGGCCGGCTGCGCGGTGCTGTTGTGGCATGGGCTGACGACCGACAAGCATCTGCAGCCGTTCCTGGCAGCGCTCGGCCTGTTCGTGCTGTGCTTCATCGGCCTGGGGATCAGCTTTTATCCCTATATCGTGCCGGGCGCGCTGACGATCGCCGAGGCTGCTGCGCCGGAAAGCTCACTGAGCTTCCTGCTGGTGGGGGCAGCCGTTCTGGTGCCGGTGATCCTGGCGTACACCGGCTATGCCTATTGGGTGTTCCGCGGCAAGATCGACCCCGAGGAGGGTTATCACTGATGCCGCAGCAAGGGCGGATGACACGCTTTGGCTGGTTCATCGGCCTTTGGCTGGCCGGCGTGCTGGCCGTGGGCCTGGTCGGGCTGGTGATCAAGATGATGCTGGCGAACTAGGTCGCGTCGGGTTGTTGCCCGATGCTCCGGGACCGTTGCTGCGTTCGCCTGAAGGGGAGCCTTTCATGGACAGCACGACGACCCCCTCCCTCGGTGCAGCCATTCGACCTTAGGTCTCATGGCCTTCTCGGCTCAAATCGCGCCGCTGGCGCGATTTGCCCTGCGGTCGCCTCGAAGCCCCATCAAGGGGAGGGAAGGATGACTGATGGTGTGAAGGTGGGGATGCCGACGGTCTAGCGCGTGCCGGGGAGCGGCATGGCGACGACTTCGGCCAGCATCTCGAGCATGCCTTTGACATTGGCCTCGACGATCAGGCGGCCCTTTTCGGCGGTGGCGATGGCCGCATTGCCGACGGCGCCGGAGGGATTGATGTCGCTGGCGATCCAGGAATAGACGTGGCCGAAGGCGCCGGTGGGCCGCAGATAGCGGAACTGCTGTTCGTCGCGGGCGGCGATGGAGACAAAATCCTCGGCGCGGGTCATGTCGACCAGATCGGGCCGGAAATGCAGGACGAGCGAGGTCTCGGCGTCGCCGCCGTGAATGCCGTGGCGGCGCTCGAGATCGGTGAGCACGCCCTCGGGGGTGAAGCGCCAGCCGCTCTTGACCGCCAGCATGCCGGCGCGGACGCGCAGCTCGCGGGCGACAATACCCATGATTTCCTCATTGCCGCCGTGTGAGTTGACGAACACGATCTTGCGGATGCCGGCGCGAGCCACTTCGAGCCCGATCTGGGTCCAGGCGTCGATGAGATTGGTGGCGGTGTGGGTCAGTGTGCCCTTGGCCCAGATATGCTCATTGGACTTGCCAATGGCCTGCACCGGCAGGATGCGGATATCGAGATCGGCCGGGGCACTGGCGACCAGCGCTTCCATCATGGACGTGTTGATGATGGTATCGGTGCCCACCGGCAAATGCGGCCCATGCTGCTCGACGGCGGCGATGGGCAGGATGGCGATGGTCCTGCTGGGGTCGAGGTCCTCGAATTCGCGGGCGGCGAAATCGGTCCACCAAATCTTGCGCATGCTCAGTTTCCTCAGGCGGGACCGGCCGCAACGGCCTCGATCTCAACAACAAATTCAGGCCGGGCGAAGCCGGAGACGATCATCAGCGTGGAGGCCGGAAAGGGCGCCGCGAAGAGCCCATTGCGCACGCCCATATAGGCGGCGAGATGTTCGCGGCCACTGACATAGGCATTGATGCGCACGATGTGCTCGAGCCCCAGGCCGGCTTCGCGCAGGATGGCGGCGATATTGTCAAAGCACAGCCTTGCCTGGCTGGCGCAATCTGTAGGCACGCTGGCGTCGGCGGCTATGCCGAGCTGGCCGGAACAGAAGATCAGCTTCTGGCCTGCGGGCACGACCACCCCGTGGCTATAGGGCGCAAAAGGCGGATGGATGTCGGCGGGCTCAAGCGTGGTAATCATGGGCGTCCCGGGTCTTGCGAGCGAATGCTAGCGGCAGGTAAAGCGCTTGACCAGCGCCAAACGCCATAATCTGCACGCATAGCAGGCATTCACACCGACTGCCTATTTTTTGGCTTCCATCGCTGCGCCGAACGCGGAACTGTTCACCCCTGGCGACACAGGTCGCAGCAGACAGGGCGGCGGCGCCACGACCGCTGCCGAGGGAGCGCAGACATGACCGTTTCTATTCGCACTATCATCCTGGCCGGGCTTGCCCTGGCCGTGCCCGGCGTATCGGCCCAGGAGCTGGACAAGGTGACCTTTGGCACCAACTGGCTCGCCCAGGCCGAGCATGGCGGCTATTACCAGGCCGTGGCCGACGGCACCTATGCCAAATACGGGCTGGATGTGAGCATCCGCCAGGGCGGCCCGCAGGCGCCCAATGGCCAGTTGCTGATCGCCGGCCAGCTCGATTTCTACATGGGCGGCATGTCCACCATCGACTCGGTGAAGGAAGGCATTCCGGTGCTGGCGGTGGCCTCGATCTTCCAGAAGGATCCGCAGGTGCTGCTGGCCCATCCCGATGCCGGCTTCACGGACCTGGCGAGCCTGAGCGGCGCCAGCAAGCTGATCATGGGCAAGGACAGCTTCTTTGCCGGCTACTGGCCGTGGATGAAGTCGGCCTTCACCGGCTTCACCGATGAAATGTATGAGCCCTATACCTTCAATCCGGCGCCGTTCATTGCCGACGAAAAGTCGGTGCAGCAGGGCTATCTGACGTCCGAGCCCTATGAGATCGAAAAGCAGACCGGCTGGGCGCCGCAGGTGTTCCTGCTGGCCGACTTTGGCTATGCGCCCTACTCCACCACCATCGAGACCCGCCAGGAGATCGTCGATAGCAATCCGGACATGGTGCAGCGCTTCGTCGATGCCACCGCGATCGGCTGGTACAATTATCTCTATGGCGAAAATGCCGCGGCCAACGAGCTGATCAAGAAGGACAATCCGGAAATGACGGATGGCCAGATCGCCTATTCCATCGAGAAGATGAAGGAATATGGCATCGTGATCTCGGGTGAGGCGGAGTCCGAAGGGATCGGCTGCATGACCGACGCGCGCTGGAAGGACTTCTACGACGAGATGGTCAAGGTCGGCGTCTATGAGGCGGGCATCGACATCTCCAAGGCCTATACCACCCAGTTCACCTGCAAGGGCGTGGGCATGGAACTGGCCAAGGCCGAATAGGACAGGCGCTCGGCGCGGGCGATCCTGCCCGCGCCGTTTTGACCCTAAACCGGGTTGGTACCGTGACCGATATTGCCGTTTCGACGACCAGAGGCGTCGCCAGCGACGCCGCGCGCCGCTCCGTGGTGAGCATGCGCGATGTCTCCAAGGTGTTTTCCAATGGCACGCTGGCGCTCAAGGGGATGAGCCTGGATGTGCAGGCGGGCGAGTTCATCTCGCTGCTGGGGCCATCGGGCTGTGGCAAGTCCACGGCGCTGCGCATCATTGCGGGGCTGGGCGCCCCGTCCTCGGGCAGCATCGACTGGCCCAGTTCCAAGATCAACGCCAAGGGCCTGCCGGACGGCGACGTCGGCTTTGTGTTCCAGGACCCCACGCTCATGCCCTGGGCCACGGTGTATGACAATGTGTACCTGCCGCTCAAGCTGCGCGGCATTTCCAAGGCGGCGGCGCGCGAGGCCATCATGGACAATCTGGCCGCCGTGGGGCTGGCCGATTTCACGGCATCGTATCCGCGCGAGCTGTCGGGCGGCATGCGCATGCGCGTCTCCATCGCCCGGGCCATGGTGACGCGGCCCAAGCTGCTGCTGATGGACGAACCCTTTGCGGCGCTGGATGAAATCACGCGCCAGAAGCTCAATGACGACGTGTTGCGCCTCTGGCAGCAGCATGGCGTGACGGTGATCTTTGTGACCCATTCGGTTTATGAATCGGCCTATCTCTCAAGCCGGATCGTGGTGATGCGGGCGCGGCCGGGCCAGGTGTTTGCCGACATGGAGATCGCCCAGCCGGCCGAGCGCGACCAGGCCTATCGCGTGTCGGAAGGCTATCGGCAGACCTGCCAGGACGTGTCGGATGCCCTGCAGCGGGCCATTGGCGCAGCGGAGACACACTGATGAGCCAGACCATGACGAACCCCAGCGAAGCGGGCACCGACAGCGCAGCGGGCGTATTGCTGCCGCGCACGCCGAACCGCGAGAAGCTGATGCAGGTGCTGATCCCGATCGCCGCGCTGCTGCTGGCCGTATTGGGCTGGCACCTCCTGGTCACCATCAACAATATCCCGCGCTATATCCTGCCCGGGCCGGTGGATGTGGCGATTGCGCTCTTCACCGATTCCGCCTCGCTGTGGCCGGCCCTGCTGGTGACGGTGCGGATCACCTTCATGGCGCTGGCCATTGCGCTGATCGGTGGCGTGGGCCTGGCGATCCTCCTCGTGCAGTCGCGCATTCTCGAACTGGCGCTGTTTCCCTTTGCGGTGGTGCTGCAGGTGACGCCGATGATCGCTATCGCGCCGCTGCTGCTGATCTATGCGCCGGACACGCAGACGGCCCTGCTGATCTGCGCCTTCATCGTGGCGTTCTTCCCGATCCTCTCCAACATGGCGCAGGGGCTCAAGAGCGTAGACCACAATCTGCTGAACCTGTTCGAGCTCTATGGGGCCTCGGGCTGGCAGACGCTGATCTATCTCAAGATCCCGGCCTCCATGCCCTATTTCATGGCCGGGCTGCGCATCGGCGGCGGGCTGTCGCTGATTGCGGCGGTGGTGGCCGAATTTGCTGCCGGCTCGGCTGGTCAGGGTTCGGGGCTGGCGTTCCGCCTGCTCGAAAGCCAGTATCGCATGAACCTGCCGCGGCTGTTTGTCTGCCTGATCATGCTGTGTGGCACGGGTATCGCCATTTTCGGGCTGACGTCGCTGATCTCCTGGCTGACGCTGCACCGCTGGCACGAAAGCGCCATCCGGCGGGAGAACTAGAGGATGCCCATCACCATTCCCGCAGACCGGCACTATGTGCTCACCAATGCCCATGTGCCCGCCTCCGTGCTGGGCCAGGCGCAGTCGGGGGCGCTGGAGCGGGTGGATATTACTGTCGCCGACGGCGTGGTGACGACCATCGCGCCGGCGGGACAAGCGCAGGGTGCGCATGTGATCGACCTCGATGGCGGCATTGTGCTGCCGGCGTTTGTTGACCTGCATACCCATCTCGACAAGGGCCATATCTGGCCGCGCCGGCAGAACCCGGATGGGACCTGGATCGGCGCGCTCAAAGCCGTGCTGGAGGACCGCACGGCCAATTGGGCGGCGCAGGACGTCGAGCGGCGCATGGATTTTGCACTGCGCTGCGCCTATGCGCATGGGACGGCGGCCATCCGCACCCATCTCGACATGGCGCCGCCGCAGCACGCCATCAGCTGGGACGTATTCGAGGCCATGCGGGCACGCTGGGCCGGACGCATCGAACTGCAAGGCGCGGGCCTGATGGGCCCCGACACCATTCTCGACCCCAAAGCGCTGGCGGCGGTGGCCGAGCGCACCAAGGCAGCCGGTGGCATTCTGGGCGGCTCAACCGCTGTGCATCCGGGGAACGCCACTATCATGCGGCGGCTGGTGGAGACGGCAGGCCGGCTGGGCCTCGACATTGACCTGCACACCGACGAATCCCCCGATCCCGCCGCCAATGCGCTGGAGAGCCTCGCCGATGCGGTGATCGAAAGCGGTTTCACCGGCTCGGTGACGGCAGGACATTGCTGCTCGCTGGCGGTGCAGGACCGGGACGTCGCGCAGCGGGTGATCGACAAGGTGGCGCGGGCCGGCATCGCCGTAGTGTCGCTGCCAATGTGCAATATGTATCTGCAGGACCGCAGTAATGCGGACGGGGTGCGCACGCCGCGCTGGCGCGGGGTGACGCTGCTCAATGAGCTCAAGGCGGCGGGTGTTTCCGTGGCCATTGCCTCGGACAATACGCGCGACCCCTTCTATGCCTATGGCGATCTCGATGGCTTCGAGGTGCTGCGCGAAGGCGCGCGGATCCTCCATTTCGATCATCCGCAGGACAAGGCCTTTACCTGGGCACGGTCGGTGAGCGGCGACCCGGCGGCTATCGCCGGCTTTGGCTATAGCGGGGACATAAGCACCGGCCAGGCCGCCGACCTGGTGGTGTTCCGCGCCCGCAGCTGGACCGAATTAATGGCAAGGCCACAGGCCGACCGGCTGGTGCTGCGCAATGGCGGCGCCATCGACACCACCCTGCCCGACTATCGCGAACTTGACGACCTGATGGGACCAAACTGATGAGCATTGCAGCCTTCCGCGCCGATCTGGGCGACATTCCGGTGGAAGACCATCCTCGCATCGTGCAGCAGCGCAGCCGCGACCATTACTGGTACTCGCCGGTGCTCAAGGAAAAGCTTGACCACGTGACGGCCGAGATCGTGGTGTCGCCGCGCAGCAATGACGAGGTCAAGACCGTGCTGGCCGCCGCATTCCGTCATGGCGTGGCGATCACGCCGCGCGGGGCCGGCACGGGCAATTATGGCCAGGCCATGCCGCTGGCCGGTGGCGCCATGCTCAACCTGATGCAGATGGACAAGGTGCTCGAGATCAAGCCGGACCGGGTGCGGGCCCAGGCCGGGGCGATCCTGGAACAGATGGACCACCAGACGCGGGCGGCCGTCGGCGGCGAGCTGCGCTTTCACCCCTCGACCTATCGCATGGCCTCGATCGGCGGCTTCATTGCCGGCGGCTCGGGCGGCGTCGGGTCGGTGCGCTGGGGCGGGCTGCGCAATCTGGGCAGCATATTGGGCCTCAAGGTCATCACCTGCGAGGCCGAGCCGCGCGAGCTGGACCTCGAGGGCGAGGACATTCTCAAGGTCGCCCATGCCTATGGCACCAATGGCATTATCGTCGAAGCCGAAATGCCGCTGACGCAGGCACATGACTGGGTCGACATGATCGTGGGCTTTGACGACTACATCGCGGCCACCCGCTTCGGGCAGGCGGTGGCGCTGCAGGACGGGCTGTTGGTCAAGGAAGTCTCGAGCTATGCCGCGCCGATCCCCGAGGCCTATTTCAACCGGCACAAGCCGTATCTGAAGGATGGGCAGGCCGTGGTGCTGCTGATGGTGGCGCCGGTGGCCGTGCCGGCCATGACGCTGTTCATCAACCACCACAAGGGCGATCTGCGCTATCGCTCCGACACGGCCAGCGCCGAGGAGCTCAAGCGCCTGCCGCCGGTCTATGAGCTGGCGTGGAACCACACCACGCTGCGCGCGCTCAAGGTCGATCCAAGTGTGACGTATCTGCAGACGCGCTACCCCAGCATAGCGCATCTGGAAAAGATCATCGGCATTCTGGGCGACGAGCTGCCGATGCATCTCGAAATCACCCGCCAGGACGGCATCGTCACGCTCTCGGGCCTGCCGCTGGTGCGCTACACCAATGAGGCGCGGCTGGACGAAATCGTGCGCATCCATGAGGACAATGGCTGCGACGTGTTCAACCCGCACCGCTATACGCTGGAAGAAGGCGGCATGAAGCGCACCGACCAGAAGCAGCTGGCGTTCAAGCGCGAGGCCGACCCCAAGGGCATGCTCAACCCCGGCAAGATGGTGGCCTGGGAGAACCCGGACTTCGACTTCACCGCCGGCAAGGCCTGGCTGTTCGACGGTCTCAATCCGGTGCATGCGGCCTGATGCGTGTCCATGTGATCCATGCCCATCCGGTGGAAACCAGTTTCAACCGGGCGCTGTTTGACGCGGTGGTGGCGAGCCTCACGGCAGCCGGGCACAGCGTGGATGCGCTGAACCTGTATGACGAGCAGTTTCCCGCGGTGATGACGCGGGAGGAGCGGCTCAACTATCACGATGTGCCGGGGAACCTGACGCCCGCCATCAAGCCCTATGTCGAGCGGCTGCAGGCGGCCGAGGCGATGGTGGTGGTGCACCCGGTGTGGAACTATGGCTATCCGGCCATTCTCAAGGGCTATTTCGACCGCATCTTCGTGCCCGGCGTGTCCTTCCGCATGGAAGGCGGCAATGACCGGGGGCGGCTGGTGCCGTGCCTGACCAACATCAAGAAGGTGGCGTTCGTGACCACCTATGGCGGCAGCCATCTGCGCACCTGGGTGATGGGCGACCCGCCGCGCCGTATTGCCCGGCGCTGGGGCTGGGCGACGTTCAGCACGCGCCCAAAATATCTGGCGCTCTATGACATGAACAATTGCACGCCCAGCCAGCTCAGCGGGTTCATCGACAAGGTGCGCGGGGAGATGGGGCGCTTCTAGATCATTTCACATTCAGATTGACGCGGTTCTATCCCCTCCCACCCGGGTCGCGCCTCGGCACGCCCGAGGGCAAGCTCTTAAGGGGAAAGTCGGCGTGGGCGGGGTTCTGAGGTTCACTGACAGCCCCCCTCCCTCGGTCCGTCCCCTCAAGGGGGAGGGAGGCAAAGGCGCCGCAAATCCAATTGAGGGTGAAAAGATCTAGCACCCGTCTCCCCCTGCGGGCCGGTGTAGCCGCCGGCCTTGGACTCGGTCTATTTCGTTTGTGCCATGCTGCATGGCTGTGCCGGTGCGGTCCCTTCGCGCCGGATTTGCTTTTCCTGTTTGTATGCCGGCGCCTGCGCCGCGTTTTTCCCCGAGTCCACCATGATCGACGCCAAATCCGAAGTTGCCATCCGCAAGAGCCTGACACTGGTGGCCATGGGCAAGGCGCCGGCTGACACTTGCCTGCGGGTGGGCAGGCTGCTCGACGTATCGACGCGCACCTGGCTCGATGACCAGGAGATCATCATCAAGGGCGACCGCATCGCCTATGTCGGGCCGGCGGGCAGCTATCCGGGCACCTATGGCCGGCATGAGCACCGGCCCGAGCTGATGGCCGTTCCGGGCCTGGGGGAAGTGCACAAGCACATCGAAAGCTCGCATCTGACGCCGGAATGGGAAGCTGCGCTGGTGCTGCCGCGCGGCAATACCTGGACCTGCGAGGCCAGTCACGAATTCTCCAATGTGCGCGGCTCGCGCACGCTCGAATTCTGGATGACGGCGCGCCAGCATGGCTCGCCGCTCAAGATCTTCCCCCTGCCCGGCTCGGCCGTGCCGCCCACGGCCTATGAGCATGGTGGTGGCTGGCTTGGCTATGACGAACAGGCCGGGTTCCTCAAGGGCAGCCTGATGGTGGCCGGGCTCGACGAGGTGATGGACTGGCCGGCGGTGTGGGACGCCAGCAATGGCTCGCATGACCGCCTCTGGGGCATGATCGAAGCCACCATGGACCAGCGCGGCGTGATCGAGGGACATGCTGCGGGCATCAAGGACCTGCCCACGATCAACGCCTTTGCTGCGGCGGGTCTCGCCTCCGACCATGAGGCGTGGACCGCCGAGGAGTTCTGGGACAAGCTGCGCCATGGGCTCTTCATGGAGCTGCGCGTCCATTCCATGCCCGATGTGATCAAGGGCCTGCTCGAACGCGGACTGCAGGACTGGTCGCAGATCGCCTTTGCCACCGACGACCGCAGCGCCAGCGAGACGCTGCAGAAGGGCGCCACGGACCACAATGTGCGCACGGCCATTGCCGCCGGGCTGGCGCCCGAAATTGCCATCCAATGCGTGACGATCAACCCGGCGCGCCATATGCGGTTGACGCCCTGGGTGGGCTCGATCGCGGCGGGGCGCTTTGCCGATGTGGTGCTGCTGTCGGACCTTGAGAACTTCAGCATTGCCGAAGTGTGGGCGGATGGGCGCCAGGTGTCGCGCGGCACGGACTATATCGAGCCGGTGCCCGAGATTGCCTGGCCGGATTGGGCCACCGACACAGTGCAGGTCGGCGGGGCGCTGACGGCGGCTGACTTTGCCATTGCGGCCGAGCCGGGGCGCGAGACCATGCAGGCTGCCGTGCTGCGGCCGTTCCATTGGGCCGATGACTTCCTGACCTATGAGCTGCCAGTGCGCGACGGCGCGGTGCAGCGCGACGAAAGCCGCAACATCACCAAATTCGCCATTGTCGACCGCTTCTCCAATGCGCGCTCGGTGTCGAAAATGTTCTGGCTGGGCACGGGGCCGCGCACGCCCGACACGGCGGTGGCGAGTTCGCTGGGTCATGACAAGCACAATATCTGGTGCGCCGGCTCGTCCGACGAAGCCATGGCGCTAGCCGTCAATGCGCTCTCCGACATCAAAGGCGGCTGGGCACTGGTGACCGGTAACAAACTTGTTGCCACCGTGAGCTACGAGGTGGCGGGGTTGATGTCGTGCCGCTCGGCACAAGACCTCGATGCCGACATGCAGGCGCTTTATGCGGAAGCGGCCAAGATCGACTGGATGTATGAGCCGACATTCAGCCCGCGCTGGTCGCCGGGGTTCCCCGAGCGCCTGTCGTTTGCCACGCTGACCTGTTCGCCCTGGCGCTGGGTGCTGGTGGCGCCCAGCCCGCTGGCGCCGCTGGGGCTGGTGAATGTGCAGACTGGCCAGATCCACAAGACAGTGTGGTAGCGGCGGCAATCAACAGCGCAGCGCAGGGGAGCAAGCTGGTGCTGCTCAAGCATGACTGTCCGGCAGTGAACCTGGCCAGCCATTTGCGCGACGTCGGGGCGCAGCGGAGCATCGAGACCGTCGACGCCTAGGATGCCCCGAGGCGCAACGAGGCCTTGATGATCTCAAAGGCGGTCAGGGCATCGGTATCGTCGGTATCGAAGCGACAAAGCTGACCGGCGCTGCTGTCGGCGCAGGGCCCGTTGTCGGCCAGCCACTGCCGCGGATTGAGCACGATGACGGCGCTGCCACCGCCGTCTGCGGGTGGACCATAGAAGGTCATGCTGGGCTGGCTGGCGGTGGCGCCGCCCGCCGTCTCATAGAGATAGGGAAAATCGGTGTGCCAGCCGCCGGGCAGCAGGAACGCCAGACCGGTGCCGGCATCCTCATGCGCGCAGGGGACGGTTTGCTCGCAGAAATAGCCGGTGTCCTCGCCCATGCCTTCGCTTTCATAGGTCTCGGGCAGGTCCGTGCCCGTGGCGCCTGTCGTCTCAGGGGCCTGCTGGGTCGGACCGATGACAAAGCGATTGTCACCGGCCGGCCGGATGGTGACCGTGCCCGCGAAGGCCATGCCGTCGGCCGAGCCGGTGACGTCATAGGTCCCCGGCTCGAAACTGACGCTGACGGGGCCGACGACGGCATCGTTGAGCGCCCAGGCTTCGGGCGCGATGGGCTGGCCCGGCCTTGGCACGGCGGACCAGACCACGGCCAGGTCGGCGTGTTCCGGCGGCACCTCGAAGGAGACGTCAACCAGGCCAGCGGGCACTGCAGGACTATCCGCGCTGAGGCTGGTCACGATGGTGATCGGCCGGCTGGCCAGTTCGCGGCCATCGGCGAAGCGGTAGACCAGCTCGAAATCGCCGGTTTCGCCCGGTGTGGCCAGCGTCACCGGGTTTTCGCCGGCAACATAGGCGTAGCTGACATAGTCCTCACCCTGGCTGCCCACGGAGCGGAGCAGGATATAGTCACCGGCAGCGCCCGGACCGGACCAGCCGACCTGCACGTCGCTACTGGCCTCGGTCTGGTCGGGCGCCGAGAGACTGGCCGGGAGCGGCGCTATGCTGGAGCCCGCGGGGAGCACCGCGATGGGCCGTGTGACCATGGTCTGGGTGTCGTTGAGCACGTAGGTGAGCTCATAGTCCCCCGGCGCGTCGGGCATGGTCAGCAGTACCGGATTGCTGCCGGCGACATAGGAATAGCTGATGTAGCTGTCGTCGCCCGGCAGGCGCAGACGGACATTGTCATAGGCGGCATCGGGACCCGTCCAATGGATGGGCACCAGCTGGCCGACAAGGGCCTGGTCCGGCGCGTCCAGCGCGACGGGGGCATCGATCACGGTGATCGGGCGGCGGGCGACGACATGCTCGTCGGCGCTCACATAGCGCAGTTCATAGGGGCCGGGCGTGCCGGGCATCTGGATCACGGCGGGATTGCCGACGTCGGCATAGACATAGTCGAAGGCCTCGTCGCTGCCGACCGCGCCGATGACAATGGTGTCGAGGGGCCGGGGTTCGGTGACGGACCAGGTCACGTCGACCCGGGCGCCGATCGGGGCCTGGTCGGGCGCGGTCAGGCCGGCCCCGGGCAGGGCTTTGGCCGGCGTCTTTGGCTCGTCGGGCATGGTGTCGTTGACGGTCGCGTCGAGGGCGTCGGTGAGTCCCTTGGCGTCGGCGGCGCGGATGAACTGGCCACCGGTGTTCTCGGCCAGACAGGCCACGGCAGCGCCCTCCTCCCGCGTCAGGCCAAAGCCGATGACATGGGCGGTGAACTTGAGGCCCAGTTGCTCGAGTTCAGCGCCCAGCGCGCAGGGATCGGCCTCGCAGGTTTCCAGCCCGTCGGTCACCAGCACGACGGTTGCTTCTTCCTCGGTGTAGCGCAGCGCTTCGGCGGCCAGGCGCACGGCCCTGGTCAGCGGGGTCTTGCCGAGAAAGCGCATGGCCTGCACCGCTGACAGAATGGCAGGACCGCTGCCTTGGGCGGGCGGGACGACCAGTTCGATGTCATCGCAGTCGCCCTTGCGGCGATGGCCATAGGCATAAAGACCCAGGTCGCGTTCGGCGGGGACGTTGGCGAGCACATCGCGCACGGCGTCGCGGGCGATCTCGAGTTTGGCGCGGCCATCGATCTGGCCCCACATCGAGCCCGAACCGTCCATGACAATGATCATGCGGCCCTCGGCGAGGCTGGCGCCGGCCAGGGTGAGAACGGCCAGAAGGGCCAAGGCGAGCGGCTGGAACAAGCGGATCATGCCTGGGCTCCGGATTGATCGAAGGGGGATTTGGTCGGCGGGCGCATGCCCACCCAGCTGGCGGCGCGGCGGCCCAGTTCACCGAACTTGCGGGAGGCGCCATCGATGCGCTCCTCCCACACGGGGCTGGGCACCTGTCCATCGGTGACCTTGAAGAAGGCCTGCAGCAGGCAGGCAATGGCGAAGGGCTCGAACACGGCCGCCTTGATGGCCCAGGCGAACAGCAGGGCAAAGACCACCCCGCCAGCCGACCAGGCGCCGGGGATGAGATAGACCAGCGCAGCCGCCGGCGCGAGCATCAGCAGGAAGACCAGCAGCGACAGGCCATAGACGATCAGCGTCAGCCAGGCGGAGTTGACCAGCATGGGCCTGGCATTCTGCCCATAGAGCACCAGGGCTTCGCGCGCGCTGGCGAAGGGATTGTCGGCGCGGGTGCGGATGGCGTGAGCCAGGATGACCTCGTCGATCAGGCCCACTGCCAGCTTGAGGTAGGCGCGGAGCACGGCCATCAGCCGATCGAGCCCGGGAATGGGCAGCAGGGTGAAGAGCCCCTCCAAAAGGCCCGTCACCGCATTGATGACGCCCTTGACCAGCTGATCGATGCCGAACAGCACCGAGGCCTGGCCGAAGCGCTCCGTCACCACGCTGCGGGCATAGGCCAGCTGGCCCATGCCATCGGGCAAGGGGCGGCCGTCGATCAGCTCGACCATCACCGCGATATGGCCGGCCTTCACCGTGTAGAGCACATATTCGCGCAGCAGGTAGAGAATGCCGGCGACCAGGGCGAGGCCAATGCCGCCACCCCACAGGGTAGCGCTGGCCTGGAAGTCGGCATCACCGAAATTGCCCACGCCATAGCCGATGCCGGCACCCAGCCCGGTGGCCAGCACATAGGCGACGGCGATGGTGAAATAGACCACGGCGCGAAACAGCAGGAAGGGCGCTGTCCTGACCATCAGGCCGATACCGCGCCTGACGCTGAAGTCCCACATAGCCAAACCCTCCCCGAAGCACACCATTGCCGCGACACCGCATCGCTGCAGGCGTGCAAACTAGGGATGTTCGCGGCACAGTTCTTGGGCTGGACGGAACAGTGTTCAGGGCTGGACGGCACTGCCGGACGCCAGCGCCATGGCGCGGGAGGCCGATGGCGTGGTGCCGTATTGCTGTCGGTAGCAGGCGTTGAACCAGGAGAGATCGCCAAAGCCGGCGGCCATGGCGATGTCGCTGACCGAGCGATGGACCTGGCGGGGATCGCAGAGCAGGCGATGCGCCAGCGCCAGGCGGCGCTCGCGCACATAGTCGCGGAAGGTGGTGTGCTCGCCGGCGAACAGCGCGCGGGCATAGCGGCCACTGATGCCGTGGCGCGCGGCAATGCGGTCGAGCGAGAGATCGGGCGCCGTCAAATGGACCTCGATGTCGCTCTTGAGCCGGTGCAGCCAGGCGGCGCGCACGCCTGCGCCTGGCTGGTCCGCGACCTGACCATCGGCAAGCGCCATGCGGGCCAGGTCATGCAGGTGTTCGGCGCAGCTGCGGGCGGCCTCGGGGCTGAGATCGGCCTGAACCTGATGCAGCGAGCGGGCATAGCCGACAAACAATTGCCAATAAGGCGACATGACCTGGCTGGTGCGCAGAGCGCGGTTGAGCCCTGCCCCGGCGCCCAGCACCGCCCGCGGCACCGACACATAAAGAACATGCGTCATGGGATCGGTGAAATGGGCAATGCCGGGAACTTCGTTGGGGTCGACATAGACCTTGCCGACATCGCATTCGGCGTCATCGCCGCCGCGCTGGCGGATGCGGAAGCCGGCGGACAGCGGCACGTGGATGAGAACATTGTCGGTATCCTCGGCTGCCAGCGCCAGCGTGCGCACAGTGGTGCACGGGGCATGCATGGTCGAGGCGATGATGGCGCCCGGCAACAGCGCTATGGCGGTGGTGGAGGCAAAGCTGTGTGGATCCTCGGGCTCGATCTGCAGGCGGCAGATTGCGGCGGCGGCATCCTGGAAGGCCGGAACGCGATGCTGCGGTTCGAAATCCCTGGCCGACAAGGTGACAAGCGGCAAAACAACCCCCCGATAGTCTTGCCAGTATCGTGACTGACCGCAGCAATGTCGCCCGAGATGGCGCCCCTGACAAGCACCGCAAGACTTTGGCCAACAACGTCTGTTCGGCTCGACGGCCCGGGTCGGCTGCTCTAGACTTCGCCTATGCGACGGGAGATCGCATGGTTTCGGGGGGAAATAGGACGTGAAGATCACATCGATCAAGACGGCGGCGACGACTGGCCATTGCATGCATCTTTGGGTGCGCATCGAGACCGACGCCGGCGTCACCGGGCTGGGCGAATGCGTGCATGGCGGCCACCAGGCCATTGCCATCATCGAGCAGGAACTGGGACCCAAGCTCGTCGGCCGCGATCCCTTTGCCATCGACGCGCTGTTTGAGGAAATGCGGCGGAGCCTGGTGTTCGAGGGTGGCTTTGCCGGGGCGCTGATCACGGCGCTGACCGGCATCGAAATCGCACTGTGGGACCTTAAGGGCAAGGCGCTTGAGGTGCCGATCTATGAGCTGATGGGCGGCAAGTTCCGCGACGACATCCGCGTCTATTGCGACTGCGAAGTCTCGCCGGGCATGAACATGGATGAGGTGCAGGCCGAGGTGGACCAGGTGCTGGCGGCCGGGTTCACCGCGCTCAAGGTCGATCTCGACATCCGCGCCTATGGCCACACCGGCAGCGAAACCGGCTGGTACGAAAAGGACAGGTTCAACATGACTCCCAACAAATGGGAGCATGACCGCATGGTGCAGCTGGCCGAAATGGTGGTGAAGGCTGCCGGCAAGGGTGTCGAGGTGGCGTGCGACCTGCACACGCGGCTGGACAAGCACAGCGCGATCCGGCTGGCGCGGGATCTCGAGCATCTGCAGCTGATGTGGCTGGAAGAGCCGGTGCCGCCGGAAAATATCGACGTGATGGCCGAGATCACCCGCAGCACGTCAACGCCGATCTGCGCCGGCGAGAACCTCTATCTGCGGCATGGGTTCCGAAAGCTGCTCGAGCAGCAGGCCGTCGACATCATCATGCCCGACATTCCCAAGTGCGGCGGCCTCAGCGAATGCCGCAAGATCGCGGAGATGGCGGATCTCTATTCCATCCCCTTTGCGCCGCACAATGTGTCCTCGCCTATCGGCACCATGGCCTCGGCACATGTCTGCGCCACGATCCCGAACTTCCTGGTGCTGGAGTTCCACTGGTTCCACCGCGACTACTGGTCGACGATCACCGACGGTGGCGACATCATCAAGAATGGTCGCATCGCCCTGAGTGACCGGCCCGGCATCGGGCTCGAGCTCAATGAAGAGGTGGCCCGGGCACACCAGTACCCGGGTACGACCTGGTTCGCCTGAGCGCCCGGCCTATTGCGCCGCCAGGGCCGGGGTCAGCTCGGCCTCGGCCAGGGCAGGTGCAACGCGCCCTGCCCCGGCCAGCTTGGGGCTGACGCCATCGACGATGACCTGAGCAAGGCCGCGTGAGCAGGTCTCGATGCGGGCCTCGATGCGATAGACGTCGCGCAAGAGCGCGGTGGTGATGACATCGGCCGTGCGGCCCACGCCGCGCAGGCGACCGTCCTCGATGACCATGGCATGGTCGGCAAAGCGCATGGCCTGATTGAGGTCATGGATGGCGATGAAGACGATCATGCCGCGTTCGCGCGCCACGCCGCGCATGAAGGACAGCACTTCCATCTGCCGGTGCAGGTCGAGCGCGCTGGTCGGCTCGTCCATCAGCAGGATGTCGGGCTCGCGCACGAGGGCCTGGGCGATGCTGACCAGCTGGCGTTGGCCGCCGCTGAGTTCGCCCAGGTTGCGGAAGGCGATGGGATTGATGTCGATGGCGGACATGACGCCATCGATCAGCGCCAGATCGTCATCGCCCACCGCCCAGCCGCCGCCCTGCTTGCGCGCCAGCAGGATGGATTCATAGACCGTCAGAACCGCATTGGCCGAAGTGTCCTGCGGCATGTAGCTGATGGCGCGCTTGCCCTTGTCGGTGCCGGTGACGGCGACGCGGCCGGGGCCGCGCAGCAGGCCGGCGATGCGCTTGAACAGGGTGGATTTGCCAGCCGCATTGGGGCCGATGACTGCCACCACGTCGCCGCCACTGAACACGGGCGTCGAGATTGCCGAAACGGTCAGCCGCCGGCCGTAGTAGGCGCCAAGGTTGTCCAGAGCGATGCTTACCATGACCGCCTCACATTGGAGATGATGAGAGAAAAGAAGAACGGCACGCCCACCAGCGCGGTGATGATGCCGATGGGAAAGACCACGCCGGGCAAGATGGATTTGGACACCACCGAGGTGACCGAGAGGATCAGTGCGCCACACAGGATCGCCGTGGGCAGGAAGAAGCGCTGATCCTCGCCCACCACCATGCGGGCAATGTGAGGCCCGACCAGGCCGACAAAGCCGATGGTGCCGACAAAGCTCACCGGCACGGCGGCCAGAAGGGCGACGATCAGCATGGTCTCAAGCCGGATGCGGCGGACATTGACGCCGAAGCTGGCGGCCTTGTCCTCGCCCAGGCGGATGGCCGTGAGCGCCCAGGCGTGGCGGGCAAACAGCGGAATGGCGAAGACCAGGACGGCCAGGGTGATCCAGATCTTTTCCCAGGTGGCCTTGGTGAGGCTGCCCATGGTCCAGAACACCACGCTCTGCAGCGCCTGCTCGGTGGCCAGATATTGCAGGAACGCCAGCATCGCATTGAAGGTGAAAACCAGGGCAATGCCGAGCAGCACCACGGTCTGCACCGTGACGCCGCGCGCCTGGGAGATGAAGTGGATGATCAGCGTCGCCACCAGCGCCATGGCAAAGGCGTTCAAGGGCACCATGAAGATGCCGGCGAAGGGCACGAGCGACACGCCCAGCACCAGGGCCAGCGCAGCGCCGAAACTGGCCGCGGCGGATATGCCCAGGGTGAAGGGGCTGGCCAAAGGATTGGCGAGGATGGTCTGCATCTGGGCGCCGGCCAGCGACAAAGCAGCGCCGGTGATGACAGCCATCAGCGCCATGGGCATGCGAATATCCCACACGACGACGCGGATCTTGTCGGTGACGGAGCCAGGCGAAACGATGGCAGCCACGACATCGCCCAGGGCGTAGCGGGCCGGGCCCCAGGCGATATCGACGGTGAAGGACACCAGGAGGGCCAGTGTGAGCCCGGTGATGATGAGAAGGCGACGCCAGGCCAGGGCGCGGTAAACACCGCGCCCCTCTGCGGCACCTTCGGCGATGGATGCCGTGGCCATGGGTGTTACTCGGCGTTCAGGGCCAGCCAATAGCCGGGCTGGTAGGGAACGGGCAGGAACTTGTCGTGGAATTCCTTGAAAGTGGCTTCCGGATCGAGATCGGCGAACAGGTCGGGATGGAACCACTTGGCCATCACCTGGATCGGCACGAACTGGTACGGGCTGGCATAGAACTGGTGCCAGATGGCATAGACCTGATTGTCCTTGACCGCCTTGGCGTCAGTAAAGGCGGGCTGTTCCATCAGCTTGGCGAGGGCCGCGCGGCTGCCTTCGGCGGATTGGGCCGCACCGGGGCCAACATTGACGAAGGACGGGTTGGGGCCGGCGCTTTCGAGCTTGGACCAGTCCGAACCGGTGACCACGATCACGTCAGGATTGGAGGCAATGACCTGCTCGGGGTTGATGGTGCCGGTGTAGCCCGGCAGAAATTCCGACCCCAGATTGGTGCCTCCGGCGAGTTCGACCATCTTGCCGTAATTGTCATTGCCGAAGGTGCCGCAGCAATCCCCGAGACCGGCGGCGCGATACATGAAGACCAGCGGCTTTTCCGGCTTTTCGCGATCGAGAACGTCGGTGACGCGAGCGGTCTGGGCGTCCCAGAAATCGATGATCTCCTGGGCGCGATCGGACTTGTCGAAGAGCTGGCCGAGGAGCTTCAGGCTCGGCTCGGTGTTCTCGATGATGTGCTCGCGGAAGTCGACATAGACCAGCTTGACGCCAACCTGCTCCAGCATCTGCTCGAGCTTGACCTCTTCGGCTGCCTTCTGCGAGCCGATGGTGAGGATCAGCACGTCGGGGTTCAGGTCGACGACGGTCTCGGTCTGCAGCGTGCCATCGGTGAGATTGCCCAGGAACGGGATGTCGGCCGCTTCGGGGAAGGCTGCCACATAGGTGGAATAGCCGGTGAAATCGGTGGTCATCAGGTCGTTGCGCCAGCCCACAACATGAGCAAACGGGTTCTCCGTCTCGAGCGCCGCCAGCGTATAGAGCAGGCGCCCCTCGCCCAGGATGACGCGGTCCACCGGACCATCGAAGCTGACCTGGCGGCCGGCGACATCAGTGACGGTGAAGGGGTCGGCCCAGCTGACGCCAGGCATGAGGATAACGGTCCCGGCCAAGGCGGCCAGGGCGAGCTTGCGAATGGACATTGCCATGCACTCCGGGATTGAAAGACACCTCGACCTATGAAATATGACAATCGGAATCAAGAATTATCTTTTAGAGCAATTCCAAACAATTAGGCGTCACCAGGTCAGGCAATGAGCGAGCTGAGCAACTATTCCATCCGCGACGAAATCCGCGAGTTCTGGTCCGAACGGGCCGCCACATTCGATCAGAGCGTGGGCCATGAGGTGTTCAGCGAAAGCGAGCGCCGCGGCTGGCACCGGCTGATCCGCAAACACCTGGGCGATGGCCATGGACGGCCCCTGCTCGACCTGGCCTGCGGCACGGCGGTGATCTCGCACCTGATGCACGACATGGGCTTTGCCGTGACGGGGCTCGACTGGTCAGAGGCCATGCTGGAGCAGGCGCGCGCCAAGGCGCGCAAACGCGGCACGGACATCCGCTTCATCATGCGCGACGCCGAGCGCACGGGCGAGCCGGATGGCAGCTATTACGCCATCACCAATCGCCACCTGGTGTGGACGCTGGTGGATGTGCCCGCCGCCTTTGCCGAATGGCACCGGCTGCTGCAGCCTGGCGGGCGCCTGCTGATCGTGGATGGCAATATGGGCCAGCGCAACTGGGTGGCGCAGCTGCACAAGCAGGTCGACCGCCTGCTGGGGCGGGCGCCGGCGAAGGGCCATATGTCGCCCGAGATGATGGAGCGCAACCGGCGCATCCGCCAGCAGGTCTATTTCCGCGACGGCATGCCGGCCGAGGCGGTGGTGGCGCTGCTGGAGGCGGCCGGCTTTGTCGAGATCGAGGTCGACCGCCGCATGTGGGACATCCACTGGGCGCAAGCGCGCAAGAGCAGCTTCTGGCGCGGCGCGGAGCGCCTGGCGTCAGAGCGGTTCGCCATCTGCGCGCGCAAGCCGGGCTGACGGTTCACGCGCGGTAGGCGACCAGATCCGTGTCGACATAGGTCAGCACGTCAGCCGGGGTTTCCTTGCGGATCAATTGCGCGAGCGTGGCAAAGGCATGATCGGCCAGGCCGCGCTCGTCCTGGCGTATGACAAAGACCGGGTTTGGCAAGTATTCAATGATGGCAGAATAGGCGAAGGTCCCCGCGAGCAGGCCGGGCGGAATGGCGCCCAGCCGCGTGCGGATGGCCCGCATGGCGCCATGAAAGATCAGCAAAGAGCCAAAGATCAACCCGTCGGGCAAGGTGCCGCGGCTATCGAGCAAGGCTTCCACGAGGGCATAGCCCCCCTCTTCGGTATCCTGGTCGGACGAGCGCACCGAAAAGCGCGTAGCGGCGTCAGGTAGCTGTGCGGTTGCGCTTTCAAAGCCACGGATACGCTGCAGTGTTGTCGGGTTTGCCGGACTGCCGGTGAGGAAGGTGATCTCTCGGGCGCCCGCAGCAATGAGCCGTCCGGTGACGGTCTCTGCGCTGACAAAGTGATTGCTGGTGACGACAAAGCCGTCATCGCCCTCAAAGCGCCGGTCAATCTGGACGATCGGCATTTCCGCCTTGCGGCCGCCTGCGGGCAGGCTGCGGCGCGGTTCGCAGGGGGTGAGAATCACGCCATCAACTCCGCGGGCGGCAAAATTCTCGAGCGCCAGGCGTTCCACTTCCGGGCTTTCCGCGGTTGAGGTGGTGACCAGGATAAAGCCCTGTCGACGGCAGAGCTGCTCGAGCGCAGCGGCCAGACGCGCGAAGAAGGCATTGGCGATGTCGGGAACGATAAGGCCCACAGTATGGCTGCGCGCCAGCTTCAGGCTGCGCGCCGCCTGATTGTAGCGATAGCCATGCTCGGCGACATAGGCCTCGATGATCGCGCGCGCCTTGGGGCTGATGCGGTAGTCATCGGACTTGCCGTTGATCACCAGCGTGACCGTGGTGCGCGAATAGCCCGTGTCGCGCGCAATTTCCTTGATCGTCTTTGCCATGAAGCGGCGGTCTTCCCCATTGGTGGCTGCCAGTATGGCCGACCTTGCGCCGAGCGCGCCCGAGCAAATTTGTATTGGCCCGACAAGTCCTTGGCAACAGACGCCGACTGCCAGGCCCGGCAGATATCCACCGGGTGGAGCATGCGCGTCCACCCCCTTGTCCTGACGCGCCAATTTCGCTAAATGTCCTTTGCTAACTTGTGTGAGCAAGCTTTAGCGGGTGAGGAGAAATCTCGACATCAGGGCTCATTTCCGGGCGCGATTGCGCACGTCCGTGACCCTGCAGCAACCACTCTCTTGCGAGAGCGGTCGTGATGGTCTCCGCGCCAGTTTTGACGCAAAGAAGGTATGACCTGGTGACCGCTACTGCTGCTGAACTTGACCGCCACTCCGGCATCTGGCCGGTGATGCTCACTCCGTTCCGGGAGAACCTCGAAATCGACTGGCGGTCGCTGGAGCGACTGATCGACTGGTATGTCGCCAATGGCGTGCACGGGTTGTTCGCAAACTGCCAATCGAGCGAGATGTTCTTCCTGTCCGACGCCGAGTCGGTGCAACTGACCCGCTTCATCGTCGAGTATGCCGATGGGCGCGTGCCCGTGGTGGCGTCGGGCCATACGGCCGACACCTTTGCCCATCAGGTCGAACAGATCTCAGCCATTGCCGACACTGGCGTGGACAGCGTGATCCTGATTTCGAACCGCCTCGCCACGGCGGACCAGTCCGACGCCATGGCGCTGGATTGGCTGCAGCGCCTGACCGACGCCGTGCCGGCGCCGATCACGATGGGCGTCTATGAATGCCCCTACCCCTATAAGCGCCTGCTGTCTGACGCGGCGGTGGAGTGGTGTGCCAAGTCGGACCGCTTCACCTTCGTCAAGGACACGTGCTGCAATATCGAGACCATCCGGCGCCGCATCAAGCTGATCGAAGGCAGCCGACTGCACCTGCTCAATGCCAACGCGCAGACCCTGCTCGATACGCTCAAGGCCGGCGGACACGGCTATTCGGGCGTGATGGCCAATTTCCATCCCGCGCTCTACGTCTGGCTGGTCGAGAATTGGAGCAAGGCTCCGGACAAGGCCGCCGTGCTGTCGGAAATCCTGACGCTGGGCGCGCTGTCGGAATATCTCGACTATCCGGTGAACGCCAAGGATTACCACATGCAGATCGGCACCTTCGAGAGCCGCATCTGCCGCAGCCGCCCCATCGGCAGCTACGACGCCCTGCATTTCCCCACCACGGTGGCGCAGATGCAGAGCCTGGCCGCGCGCTGCAAGCAACTGATCGGCCTGGAATAGGCCCGGGCGGGCCGGATACGCATCCGGCCCGCCCCCAGAATCGTCTGAGGAAATGATTTTGACCCGTACCGTATTGGTAACCGCCACGAACTACTCGCGCCTGTGCAGCCAGGGCAAAGCCCTGCTGGAGGCGCATGACTGTCGCGTGATCGAAAACGACTTCGGCCGACCAATGACCTTTGATGAGCTGTCTGAGCGCATCGGCACGGTGGACGCTGTCGTGGCCGGGGTCGACACCTGGAACGAGGCCGTGTTCGCCATAGCGCCGCAGCTCAAGGTGATTTCGCGCTTCGGCGTGGGTGTCGACAATATCGACATCGAAGCGGCCCGGGCCCGCGGTATCAAGGTGACCAATGCAGCCGGCGGCAATGCCAATGCCGTGGCGGAACTGACCATCGGGCTGATCATTGCCGCCATGCGCGGCATTGCCGACCTGCATGCGTCGACCCGCAAGGGCGGCTGGGACCGCTTTGTCGGCGAGGAACTGGTCGGGCGCACGGTAGGCATCCTGGGCTTTGGCAATATCGCCCAGAAGATCGCGAAAAAGCTCAGCGGCTTTGACGTGACCGTCATCGCCTATGACAAGTTTCCCAATGCCGACGCGGCAGCCGCGTTGAACGTGACACTGGTGGATGCCGAGGTCGTGCTCACCCAGTCCGACATCGTCTGCACGATGCTGCCCAGCCTGCCCGAGACGCGCCACTACATGAACGCAGCCAGCTTCAGCCGCATGAAGGACGGGGCCTATTTCATCAATACGGCCCGCGGGGCGCTGGTGGATGAAAGCGCACTCAAGGTGGCGCTCGACAGTGGCAAGCTGCGTGGCGCGGCCATTGACGTCTACGAACGTGAACCGAGCGATCCGGCCAATCCGCTGTTCCACACCCCGGGCATAGTGACCACGCCCCATACGGCGGCCGAAACCTATGAGACCTACAGCAGCATCGGCGTCCTGACCGCCCAGGCCGTGATCGACGCGCTCGATGGGCGCACGCCACGCAACCTCCTCTGAGCGATAGGTACACAACCATGCCGGTTCTGAGATTCATCGACCAGAAGAGCGAGAAATACCTGCTCACAGCCATACTGATCACGATCTCCGTGGTGCTGGTGGTGCAGGTCTTCATGCGCTACGTGCTGAACAGTCCGCTCGTCTGGGCCGAGGAACTGGCCCGCTACCTGCTGGTGTGGTGCACGATGATCGGCACCAGCCTGGCGGTTCGGGAATCGCGCCACATCATCGTGGACTTCGCGCCAGTGCTCTTCGGGCCACGCTCGATCGGCCTGTTCCGCATAATCTCGATGGCCGGCATTATCGGGTTCGGCATCGTCATCATCGTCTACTCGGTCCCCTTTGTGCTGCGCGTGCAGCAGATGAACCAACTGTCACCGTCTCTCGAGATACCGATCTGGTGGGTCTATCTGGCACTGCCGGTCGGCGCCGCGGCGTCGATCCTGCGCGCCATCCAGCAGCTCTACCTGCAGTTTCGCTACGGCCTTGCCGCGCCAGAGCCCGAGACTGTGGAAACCACCGCGATCGCGTCTGAACTGCAAGAAAAGGCTGGCCGCTGATGTATCCCGCACTTGCCCTGGGCTCATTCATTGTCCTGCTGTTCCTGACGGTTCCGATTGCCATTGCCATTGGCCTGGCATCGTTCGTCCCCGGCTGGCTGGGCGCACCTGTCAATCCCAGCCAGGTGATCCGCACGATCGTCACGGCGCTGGATTCCTTTCCGCTTCTGGCTGTGCCCCTGTTCATGGTGGCCGGTGACATCATGACCGCCGGCGGACTGGCCCGACGGCTGTTCAACTTTGCCGATGCCCTTCTGGGCCGCCTCAACGGTGGCCTCGCCATCTCGACGGTTGCCGCCTGCATGCTGTTCGGCGCGATCTCGGGCTCATCGCCCGCCACGGTGGCGGCCATCGGCGCCATGGCCATCCCACTGCTGACGGCCAATGGCTACGGCAAGCGCTTCTCGACTGTGCTCGTGGTCACCTCGGGCACGCTCGGCGTGATCGTGCCGCCATCGATCCCGATGATCATCTACGGCATGGCGGCCAATGTGTCGGTGAGCGAGCTCTTCCTGGCCGGTATCGGCCCTGCCATGGTCATTGGTGGCCTGCTGATGGCCTATGCCTTCTGGTACGGGACGCGCCACAAGGCCAATATCCGCACCACGGCCGGTGACATCCCGTTCCTGCAGGCCATCCGTAACAGCTTCTGGGCCCTGCTGGCGCCCGTGGTCGTGCTGGGCGGCATCTACAGCGGCGTGTTCACGCCCACCGAGGCAGCAGCAATCGCAGTCGCCTACAGCGCATTTGTCTCGCTGTTTGTTTTCCGCGAGTTGACGTTTCCGGACCTGGTACGCGTTGTGGGCCGCACGGCCCTGACCATTGCACCGATCCTGATCATTACCGGCACCGGCGCCGCCCTGGGGCGCGTGCTGAACCTGCTGGGCGTGCCGGCCATGCTGGGCGATTTCGTTACCACCATCGTTCACGAACCGCTGTTGCTGCTGCTGTTGGTCAACGCCATCCTGTTGCTCGTGGGCATGGTGATGGAGACCCTGGCGGCCATCATCGTGCTGACGCCAATCCTGCTGCCGGTGATGCTGATCTATGGCGTGGATCCAGTCCACTTCGGCATCATCATGACCGTGAACCTGGCCATTGGCTTCGTCACGCCGCCGGTGGGTGCAAACATCTTCATCGCCACCCAGCTGACCAAGCTGGGCCTGGTGGAAATCTGCAAGGGGCTGCCCATCCCGTTGACCTTGCTGATCGTGGGCCTTGCCATCGTCACCTATATCCCGGCCGTCGCGCTGTGGTTGCCATCGATGTTCTAGGCCATCCAATCCAACTCAAGAGCAAACCAAAAAGGGGAGAGAGACCTTGCGTATTTCCACACTGATGACCGGCTGCACCCTGCTGTCGACACTGGCCTTGGCCATGCCTGCCACGGCGCAGGAGCACACCATGATCATGGCGCACACCCTGTCGGACACGAAGCACCCGATCTACCAGGCGTTCCAGCGCCTCGAGACCGAGATCGAGCAGCGCAGCGATGGTCGCATCGATGTGGTGGACCAGGGCGGCGGCGCGCTCGGCGGCGACCGCGAGACCATGGAAAGCGCCATCTTCGGCGACATCCAGTTTGCCCCGATGTCAAGTTCGGCTGCCGTACAGTTCGTGCCCGAACTGGCGGTGTTCGACATTCCCTATGTCATGCCGGCAGACAAGGACGCACGCTATGCGCTGCTCAATGAAGGCCCGCTGGCCGAGGCGATCAGCGCTGCCATGGAGGCAAAAGGCCTCAAGTTCATGGGCATCATGGATGGCGGCTTCCGCAATCTGACCACCAAGGACACAGAGGTGCACAGCCCCGCTGACATCGCCGCCGCAGGGCTGCGCGTTCGCGTGCAGGAGAACCCCATCCATATCGCGATCTGGCGTGACCTGGGCGCATCGCCCACGCCAATCGCCTTCACCGAGCTTTATGGCGCGCTGCAGCAGGGCGTCGTGGATGCGCAGGAAAACCCCTATGGCCACATCCTCAGCCAGCGCTTCTACGAGGTTCAGAAATATCTGATCAACACCAACCACATCCTGCTGGCCAATGTGAATGCGGTGAGCCTGGAATGGTACAACAGCCTGCCCGAGGACCTGCAGCTTGCGGTGGACGAAAGCTTTGACGTTGCCACCAAGTTCGAATGGGATGTGCAGGCCGAACTGCAGGACAGCCAGCGTGCCGAGCTGGAAACCCACATGACCATCATCGACCTGTCGCCCGAGGAACTGGCACAGTTTCAGGACAAGACCACCGGCGTCGTCGACATGGTTCGCGAGCGTGCCGGCAATGAGATTGTCGACACCCTGCTGACTGCCCTCGGCAAGTAATCCAAATCCTCCCGGATTTGACGCAGACCGGCGCGGGTGACATCACCTGCGCCGGTTTTGCTTTCCGACGCCCTGCCCCGCGATCAACCGACAGTCTCGAAAGCCGCGTCGATCTGCTGGCGATAATTGGCCACGGTCGCGGCGTCCCGATCGGCACGCGGCACCGGCAGAGTGAGATCGGCCAGGATGCGGGCGGGGCGCCCGTCGAGCAGCACGGCGCGGTCGGCGAGGCGCGCCGCGTCCTCGGCCAGGTGCGACACGAAGATCACCGTCGGCCGTGCCGCCGCGATCAATTGCGCAAAGACCTGCTGCATCTCGCTGACCAGCGCGCGGTCGAGCGAGACAAAGGGTTCGTCCAGCAGCAGGAGCCGCGCATTGACCGCCAGCGCCCGGGCCAGCGCCACGCGGCGCTGCATGCCGCCTGACAGCTGGTGCGGATAGAGGTCGCCGACATCGGCCAGGCCCACAAGCGCCAGCGCGTTCAACGCCGCTTCGCGGCTGGTGGCGGGGTTGACGGCGCAGATATTGTCGATGGCGCTGAGCCAGGGCAGCAGGCGGGGATCCTGGAACACAAAGCCGGGCGGTGGTGCGGCAGCGGCAGGCATGCCATCGATGGTGATGGTGCCGGAATATTGGGTGTCGATCCCGGCCAGCAGGCGCAGCAGTGTCGATTTGCCAACGCCGGACGGGCCGACCAGCGCTACTGTGCTGCCCGGCGCAATGGTCAGGTGCAGTTGTGCCAGCACGGCTGGTCCCTGCGCGGCAAAGCGCTTGTCGGCAATCGCGATGTTCAGGGCCGGACCGGTCGCCATCGCCCCACCCGCCGCTCGAGCGGCCGCAAGATGCCATATTCGAAGGCCAGCACGACGAGGATGAAGCTCGCCGTGTAGGCCAGGATGCCGGCAATGTTGAAGAACTGGAACATGATGGCAATGCGATAGCCGATGCCGCCATCGCTGCCGAGCACCTCAAAGACCAGAACGATCTTCCAGATCAGCGACAGGCCGGTGCGTGCCGCCGCCAGCACAAAGGGCATGAGCTGGGGCACGAAGATGAGCCTGAGCCGCCGCAGGCGCGACAGGCGGAACACGGCGCCCAGCTCGTCGAACTCGGCAGCAAAGCTGCGTACGCCCTCGCGAATGGTAGTCGCCACCAGGGGGATCTTGTTCAGCGTCACCGCCAGGATCAGCGCCAGGTCGGTGAGCCCGAGCCAGATATAGAGCACTATGGCCACCACGATGGCCGGCAGGTTGAGCCCCACCACCAGCCAGCCCGACAACAGGCTATCGAGCCAGCGCAGGCGGCCCATGGCGATGCCGATGGCTGTGCCGATCGCCATGGCCAGCACGAAGGCGACGCCGGCGCGGAACAGGGTCTTGCCCAGATCGGGCAGCAGGCGGCCGCCGGTCGCCAGCGTCCACATCTGCCCGGCCACATCCATCGGGCTGGGCAGCAGGCGATGGGCCAGAGCCATGGCGAGGGCCTGCCACACCAGCAACAGCAGGGGAATGGACAGCCAGTCCAGAAGCCGCGACGGCTGCCGCGTGCCGGTCGTGCCCGTGGCTGTGTGCGAACCGCCTATTTGCTGAAACCCTTCCAGAAGGTGCCGGGATCAAGCGCCTCGCTGTCGCCCACCAGATCGGACCCGCCGAACCTGGCCATCAGGGCGAAGGCCTGCTTGGCCGGTTCGGTGTGGGCGGGATCATAGTGGGCCACGATGCCGGCGCGATAGTCGTCACGCAGCCGCAGAAACAGCGCCTCATCGGCTTCCGCGCCCATCAGCGCGCGCAGCGGTTCCCACACCGCATCGTCATGCAGCAGGCGATCCTTGGCCTCGAAGGAGGCATTGAGGAAACCGACAAGGTCATCATGCCTGGTGTCGGCCGTCTCTTCGGTGAAGGTCCAGCCGAGAAGCGGCGGCTGCTCGGAGACGCCGAGATCGGCCAGCATGCGCGCGACCGGGATCAGCTCGCTGGCCCCGGCGGCCTTGGCGCGGGCATTCCACTGCCAGAAATTGAGCGCGGCGTCGGCGCCGCCATTGCCCAGCAGCTCGTTGACCAGCGGCGGCGCGCCATAGTTGGCGGTGACATCATCGACCAGCCGTGCGCCGGTGACGCTGTTGTAGTACGCTTGCAGCGTCACCCAGCTCTTGTCCACCGGCCCGCCGGCCACGGCGATGGTCTTGCCCTTGAGGTCGGCCACAGTGGTGATGGCGCTGCCCGCCGGCAGCATCAGCCCGCCCACCGCCAGCGAATGGGGCACCATGGTCACGGTGCCGCCCTGATGGCGCTGCAGCGATACCCAGACGAAGTCCGACAGGATCACATCGACGGCCCCGGCCTGCAGCGCAATCTGCCCGGCGCGGCTATCGGCAAGCGGCCGAATCTCCAGCTCGACGCCATGCTTCTTGTCGAGGCCCAGGGCAGAGATCGTCGCCAGCTCCCACTGCACGGTTCCGCTCTCTTGCGCTCCCAGCACCAGCGGCGCGGCCAGAGCCGGTCCGGCCCAGGACAGCGCCAGCGCAGCAACAGCGACATGAACAAGACAACGCATCGAAAACAGCCCCCGTGATGAGCCGCTATCGCTATCATCCCGAAGCGGCCGGGAACATAGGCGAGTGGTGGCTGACAACGGCTTGGCGTTTGCAGGGACCGGGTCAATCCCGCGAAAGAGCGTCCACCGGATCGAGAAGCGCTGCGTTTCGCGCCGGGAAGAAGCCAAAAACCAGGCCAACCACAGTCGCTGCAGCACAGGCCATGGCGATGGACTGGACCGAAAAGATCATGGGAAAATCGCCATCTGCCCCGCCAATGGTCGCCCCGGCGACGAGGGCGAGGCCGACCCCGAACACCGCGCCTGCGCTGCAGATCACAGTCGCCTCGACGAGGAACTGGAGCATGATGTCGGAGGTCCTGGCGCCGACCGCCATGCGCAGGCCGATCTCCTTGGTTCGCTCCGTCACCGACACCAGCATGATGTTCATCACCCCGATGCCGCCGACCGTCAGGGCAATGATGGCGACAGCGGTGATCAGCTGCGAGACAGTCTGCGAGGTGCGTTCCATGGTCTTGCGAATCTGGTCGCTGTTGAAGACGAAAAAGTCCCTGGTGCCGTGGCGATAGCTCAACAGCTTGGTCAGGCCAGCCTCGGCCGCAGCGGAATTGGCGCGGTCCTGCAGGCGCACGGTAATCCCGTCGAGACGCTGCGATCCGGACATGCGTGCGGCGACGCTGGTGTAGGGCATATAGACCACGATCTCGCTGCCACCGCCGGACGGCGGATTGGCCGCCACGCCGACGACGACAACCGGGACACGGCCGACCATGACGATCTTGCCCAGGGCGTCACCGCCGCCGAACAGACGCCTGGCCATGTTCAGATCGATGACCGCTTCGGTGCCGGCCCGATCGACCTGGTCGGTCCCGAACATCCGGCCCGCCACAAGCTTGCGGCCATAGACCTCGAAGTAATCCGTCCCGACCCCGCGTATCGACACGTTCACGCTCTTGGCGGCGTAGCGCGCCTTGGCGCTTGTCATCACATTTGGCGTGACGGCGCGCACATAGCTCATGGTGGCAATCGCCGCGCTGTCGGACGCCACCAGTGTCCGGATGGTGCCGGCCCTTTCGTCTCCCCAGCCGGTGCCTGGATAGATCTCGAGGGTACTGGCGCCCAGGTCGGCGAGCTGGGTGGCAACGCGTTCCTTGGAGCCCTGCCCCACCGCGACCACCGCTGCCACGGCGGCGACGCCGATGATGATGCCCAGCATGGTGAGGAAGGTTCGAAGCGGTTGAGCAATCATCGAGGTGACCGCCATTCGCGCTGCGTTTCCAACGCCTTGCGCAAAACCGGTAATCCAGGAGGGACGCTTCCGTGCGCCAGTTTCTAGAAGGGGAACCGCAGGCTTCTCGCGCAGGCGACGATCGGCGATGATCCGGCCTGCACGAATTTCGACCACCCGGTCAGCCTGTTCGGCGACAGCCATGTCATGGGTGACAATGATGATGGTGTGCCCAAGAGCGTTGAGCTCCTTGAGAATCTCCATCACAGCCTCGCCGCTGCGCGTATCGAGCGCACCGGTGGGTTCGTCCGCGAGTATGACCTCGCCACCGTTCATCAGGGCGCGCGCAATCGAGACGCGCTGCTGCTGACCGCCGGAGAGCTTGTTTGGCCGATACCCGATGCGCTCTGCCAGCCCGAGCCGGGTGAGCAACTCGTGCGAGCGCCGGGCGCGATCGGCCGAACCGACGCCTTCATAGACCGCGGGGACTTCGACATTGGCTGCCGCCGTCAGATTGGACATCAAGTGATAGCGCTGGAAGATGAAGCCGAAGCGCTCGCGCCGGAGCCTTGCGAGATCGTCGCGCCCGAGCCGAGAGACCTCCTCACCGGCAAAGACATAGCTGCCGCCGGTGGGACGATCGAGAAGGCCGAGAATGTTCATCAGCGTGGATTTGCCCGATCCGCTGGCGCCCACGATGGCCAGCATTTCGCCGGCCTCGATGGAGAGGGTCACCCGGTCGAGAGCCTTGACGGTCTCGCCCCCCATTTCAAATTGCCGCTGCAGATCCGTGATTTCGATCAGCGCCATGTCAGAACATCTCGCCCGCAGATGCGGTGTCCACCGGCGCCTCGGCGGCGGTCGCCAGGACGATCTTTTCCCCCGGCTGCAGTCCCTCGATCACTTCGGCGTTGACCTTGTCGTCCACTCCGATGCGAACGCGCCTGGCGACAGTGGTGCCATCAGCATTCAAGACGGTGACGGTGCGCATGCCGTCCTCGTCGTCGACCGACAGGGCCCCGCTTGGCACCGTGATGACGTCCTTCGCCCGTGCCACCACGATATGGACCTGTGCCGTCATCAGCGGACGCAAGCGGCCATCGGGATTGTCGACCTTGAACAGTCCATTGAAGTAGATCGCGGTGGGGTTGGCAGCCTGGGTGCCGTCCACCGTCTGGGTCGTCAGCGAGATCGGCGCCGGCTCGACCGCATCCAGCTTGCCGTCGAAACGACGCCGGCTATCGCCGAGCAGGGTGAACCAGAGCTCCTGCCCCGCCTTGACCTTGTCGACATCGGCCTCCGAAATCTGGACCTTGACCGACATGGTATCCATCTGCGCGACAACGACGACCGTCGGAACGGTCTGCGCCGCATTGAGGGTCTGCCCCTCCTTGGTCACGACGGAAATGACGACGCCGTCGATGGGCGTCACGATGCGCGTATAGCCCAGGTTTAACTTGGCGATATCGACCTCGAGCATGGCGCGTTCGACCTGGGCATCGAGCGAGGCGATCTCTGCCTTGACCACATCGCGCGCGCTTTTTGCGGCTTCATAGTCGGTCCTGGACGTCGCATTGCTTTCCAGAAGCCCCTTTTGCCGCTCGAATGTTGCCTCGGCCTGGCCAAGGCTGGCGATCCGCGCATCGCGCTGTGCCCGCACGCTTGCCAGCGATGTTTCAGCGATCTTGAGGGCATTTTGTTGCGGCAAGGAGTCGATTTCGGCGACCAGCGTTCCCGCAGCAATTCTCTGGCCCAGGGCAACGTGGAGCTTTTTGACCTGACCGGAGACCTGCGCGCCGACGTTGACCATTTTGGAGGGTTCGAGCGTCCCGCTTGCCAGAATCGCCTGCTCGATATCGCCCCTGGTCACCTCGGCAGTTTCCATTTCGGCCGAACTGTCCGTTGGGCGCAGCACATAAAACCAGGCCCCGAGGCCCACGGCTGCAATGGCGGCAACGGCAAACAAGACGGACCTGACGTTGCGGCGTCGTCCGCCGGGGAGAATGTTGGACAAGCGGAAGCTCCTTCGCCAATCAGGCTAAGCAGGCAATGACCACGTCGCGTGGTGATTTGGTGCAGAACGGGTGCAGGGACGGTGCATGACCGCATGCCGGACACCACGCTTGGCCGGGGTTTGCTGCGCCATCCCCGCCCGGCGAGGACGCAAGCCCGCGGGGGCTGGCTGACGGCGACCGGTCTCTAGGCTCGGGTGTTGTGGGCACCGTTGGTGCCACGCCCCGCATTGGCAACTCAAACCCATCAGGACCTTTCAGCACTGATCGGAAGCCTGCCCGGATGTTCTCGACTGGAAGACAAGGCCACGCCAAAGAGCAGTGCTGGACGCGCCAATGCGCGCGTGCTGAACTGTGGCATCGCAGGTCAACGGCGCAAGACCGCCCTGCGATCGTTGTGGAGGCGAAAATTCTGACAGTTGAGATCACCGGCCCGCGTGCGGCGCTGGTCGCCGAACGGCCTGAGCCAAGCGCGGCGGGCGACGTCGTCAAGGTGCAAATCCTGGTGGCGCCGATGTGCACCGAATGGCAATCCTGGCGGGCCGGCAAGCCGGGCGGCGAGCTGGGACACGAGGCTGTCGGCGTCGTCGTGGATGCCGCGCAGTCGACGCGTCTCAAGCGCGGCGATCGCGTGATCGCCATGCCGCATTGGGGATGCGGTCAGTGCCCGGCCTGTCGCGCTGGCGAGCATATCCATTGCACCGAGCAGCGCGACCTGCTGGCCGAGACGGGTTCGCGCTGCGGCCTGGGCGGCTATGCGCAATTCCTGCTCAAGCCCGATTACCTGCTGTTCCCGGTGCCGGACGATATCAGCACCGACCATGCGGCAATGGCCCTGTGCGCCCTGGGTCCGAGCTTTACCGCCATGCAACGCATGCAGCTTTCCGAACGTGACACCGTGCTGGTGTCGGGTTGCGGGGCGGTTGGCCTGGGCGCCATCGTCAATGCCCGCACCATCGGCGCCCGCGTGATCGCGCTGGAGCTCAACCCCTATCGCATCGCGCTGGCGCGCGCGCTTGGCGCTGAACACGTGCTTGATCCGCGGGCGCCTGACCTGATCGAGCAGATCCGCGACCTGACCGGCGGCTATGGCGTCGATGCCGCGATCGAGACCAGCAACAATGAAGCCGCGCCTCCTGTGGTGCTTGAGCTGCTGCGACCGCGTGGTCGCCTGTCTTTTGTCACCTGGAGCGGTGCGCTGCCGGTCAACCGCATCACCGGCAAGGGCATAGACATCTTCGGGTGCTGGCACTGGAACCATGATCGCCATGGCGACCAGATGATGCAGCGTGTGCGGGACGCGCGGCCGCTGCTGGACCTGCTGACCACACATCGATTTGCCATGGACGCGGTAAGCGAAGCCTTTACGCTGCAGGAGACCGGACACTGCGGCAAGGTGCTGCTCTATCCAAACGGGGTGGCATCATGACCCTTCGTCTTGGCGGATATGGCATCGACTATGACGGCGACCCGGAGGCCTATGCCCGGGCCCATGTCGCCTTTGGCTACAATGCCGCCTATATGCCCAATATCAGCATCAACAATCGCGACGAGATTGCCGCCATCATCAAGGCCATGGCGGATGCCGACGTCATCATCGCCGAGGGTGGCGCCTGGAAAAACCTGATTGCCCATGACGATGCGCAACGGCAGGCCAATCTCGACTATGCCGTGCATCAGCTGGCACTCGCGGACGAACTGGGCGCACGCGCCTGCGTCGCCTTTCACGGCACAGTCGGCCACGCCGGCGACCCGTGGCGGCTGAGCGACAACTACGACTATGGCCCGCATCCCGACAACCAGAGCGAGGCCGGGTTCCAGCGGGCGGTGGAGACGGCGCGCTACGTCATCGATGCGGTCAAACCCAAGCGCGCCAAGTTCTCGCTGGAAATGGTGCCCTGGCTGGTCACGGATACAGCCGAAAACTACCTCAAGCTGCTCAAGGCGATCGACCGGCCGCAGTTCGGCGCCCATATCGATGCGGTGAACATGGTGATCACCCCACGGCTCTATTTCAACACCGGGCGGATGATCCGCGACGCATTCGCGCTGCTCGGCCCCTGGATCGTCTCCTGCCACGCCAAGGATATCGTGATGCAGGGCGGGCCGGGAACGATCTCGTTCCATTTCGATGAAGTGCCGCCCGGCGAGGGCAATCTCGACTATGCTGCCTATCTTGCCGAGATCGCGAAACTGGGACGGGAGGTGCCCTTGATGCTCGAGCATTTTGGCGTGCCGGAATACCGACGCGGCCTCGCCCATATCAAGTCGATTGCCGGCGCGGCAGGCTAGCGCCGCCCAACCCCTTTTGTAAGTTGAGGATTATCCAATGGCTATGACTGTACTTTTCATCGGCGGCACCGGGCAGATTTCCTATCCCTGCGTCGCCGATGCCGTCGCCCAGGGGCACAAGGTGAGCGTCTACAACCGCGGCAAGCGGCCGGACGCCTTGCCGGCCGGGGTCACCTCGATCGTGGGCGAACTGGCCGGACCGGAATATGCCGAGCTCGCCAAAGCCAAATATGACGTCGTCTGCCAGTTCATCGCCTTCACGCCCGACCAGGTGGAGCGGGACATCGAGATTTTTTCCGGCCATTGCGGGCAGTACATCTTCATCTCTTCGGCCTCGGTCTACCAGAAGCCGGCGCGGCACTATGTGATCACCGAAGCAACGCCGGCGATCAATCCATACTGGCCCTATAGCCAGGCCAAGATCGCTTGCGAAGACCGGCTTACCGCCACCCAAGGGCTGGCCTGGACAATCGTCCGCCCCAGCCACACGGTGCGCACCGGCCTGCCCATCATGATGGGCGACAGCGACATCATGGCCCGCCGCATGCTCGACGGCGAAGCCACCATCGTTGCCGGCGACGGCAATACGCCCTGGACCCTGACGCGGTCGGTGGATTTCGCCGTGCCCTTCGTGCGGCTCTTTGGCAAAGCGGCCGCGCTCAACGAGACCTTCCACATCACCAATGATCGCGCCCACATCTGGGACGATATCCAGAAGGCCATCGCCCGCCTGCTCGGCGTCGAAGCCAAGATCGTGCATGTGCCAACCGATACGCTGATCCGGTACAATCCGGACTGGGTCGGGCCGCTGGTGGGCGACAAGGCCTGGACGGCGATCTTTGACAATTCCAAGGTGAAGGGCGTCGTCGGCGACTTCAGCTGCGCCGAGAGCCTGGACGAGATCCTGGCCGAACCGATTGCCCATCTCAAGCAGCGCCTCGCCAGCAACCGCCCGCCCAAGGGCGATTTCGACGCGCTGGTCGATCGCATCTGCGCAGAGCAGTCGGCCCTGGGCATGCGGTAAAGCCGGGCCCCTCCCCGGGCCTCGCGGCGTAATATGGCAGCCAAAGCCGGCGCGCGATCCCTATCGCCTGCCTCAACCGTTGGGGGCGCTTGTCAATGTTTGGACAAGCGCTGCCCGGCCGGAAGGGTGACGGCGACAATCGGCGAAAACCGGCCCTTGTCATGCCATCGCGCTTTTAGCCGGCTAGGCTCGGGCCGCCTGGGGCCAAGAAGCCCGGCCCACAGTGGTTCGAGGCTTGCTGGAATGGCAGCGGCCCGGTTCGTCACCAGCATGTCACCTGCACGCGCTACACCCCAACTCATCCGAATGAGTTGGCGAAGACTTTATGCGCAGTCGTGGACAATCGTGGGAAGCTACCCGGGACAGAATTAGCGCGGAGATCGCGGCAGGCCATCTGGCGCCTGAATCCCGCCTGCCGGCGGAGCCCGACCTCTGCCTGCTCTACAACACGCGCCGCCATTCGCTGCGCCGCGCGCTGGCGGCCCTGGTCGCCGAAGGCAAGCTGCGGGTCGAGCATGGGCGCGGCACCTTTGTCGAGCGCGCGCCGCTGATCAACTATGTCGTGGGTCCGCGCACCCGCTTCCGCGAGAACCTGATGGCCCAGGGCCTGACCGGCTCGGGCCAGGCGCTTTCCGAGGCGCAGGTGCCGGCCAGCGCGCGCGTCGCCGCCGCGCTGGGCATCGCGCCGGGCGCCTTGGTCACGGCGCGCTCCTGGCGCGGCTTTGCCAATGATCTGCCGATCAGCCTGGGCTGGTCCTATCACGATGTGGCGCGCTTCCCCGATATCGCCGAGCGCCGCAAGACCAACCCATCGATCACCCAGATCTACAAGACCTATGGCATCGCCGACTATCGCCGGCACAGCACGACGGTGTTCACCCGCCTCGCCAATGAGCACGAGACAAGCCTGTTGATGATGCGGCCGGGCCAATCGGTGCTGATCGTGCAGAAGATCGATGTGGACCTGGACGGCCGGCCGATCGGTTTCTCCGAGGCGGCCTGGGCCGGTGATCGCGTGCAGTTCACCTTTGAGAATGCCGATGTCCGCGGGACGCCCAGCGAAAGGATCGACGATGTTTAATGAAGCCAATGGCGGCAATGGGCAGGATCGGCCTGGCCATGCCGAGGCGCTGAACCTGCTGGCCCGGGCGCGCCCGGAGGGTCTGAAGGCCCTGGCCGAACAGCTGCTGGAGAATTTGGGCGATATCAGCGTGATCGAAAACCGCACGGGCCTGGTCATGGTGCCCATGCGCGACACGGTCGAGAATGTCGACTTCCACCTGGGCGAAGTGCTGGTCAGCCAGGCCCATATCATGGACCCGTCCGGACACGTCGGCTACGGCATGGTCACCGGGCGCGATCTCGAACGCGCCATGGCCATGGCGGTGGTTGACCTGGCGATGGCTATCGACCCAGCGGCTGCTCCCATTTCCGAGTTCTTGGCCAGCGAGCGTGATCATCTTGCCCGGCTGGACGATGCCCGCATGCGCCGGGTCGAGGCCACTCGTGTTGAAATGGAAACGTTCTGATGCTGACCGTATCCCTGCCCGATGCTGCCGAGGCCCGTTGCAACAAAACGTTCGAGGCGCTGATGTGGGCCATGGCGCGGCCTGGCCAGGTGCGTGACATGGGAGAGCCGGGCCTAGCTCCCGTCGTTGAAGCGCTGATCGACCGCGAATGCGTCGTCCACAGCGACAGCGCCACGCTCGCCCCGTTCATTGCCAATACCGGCGCAACGCCCGGCACCATCGAGATGGCCGATCACCTGTTCCATGAGACCCTCGACATCGAGGCGCTGGTGTCCGTTCGCTGTGGCACTGCGCTCTATCCCGACGATGGTGCGACGGTGGTGCTGCAGGCGGCCCATGGCAGCGGCACACGCCTGCGGCTCAGTGGCCCCGGCGTGGATGGAGTCTGCGACATCACGTTGGCCATTCCGCCAGCCTTCTGGTCGCTGCGCGCTGCGCTCTGCGCCTATCCCGAGGGCTTTGATCTGTTGCTGGTCGACGCGCGCGCGGTGATCGGCATTCCCCGCTCCACTCACGTCGAGGTGCTTTGATGGCCTATGTTGCGACACGTGGTGGCGAGAAGGCCATCGAACAGGCCGAGCGGCTGTTCCGGGAGGAGTTGGGCACCATCGACATGGCGCGCGTCGCCGCGATCCGCCAGTCCATGCCCTATCTGATCGATCGGGTGATGGGCGAGGCGTCGCTCTATGACGAGGACATGGCGGCCCTGGCGCTGGCCCAGACCGGGGGCGAGCTCTCCGAGGCGGTGCTTGTGCTGCGCGCCTGGCGCACCACCCAGCCGCGCCTCGCCGTCGCCGCGCCATTGCTGCAGGAGGACCTGCTGACCCAGCGGCGCATCTCGGCGGCGTTCAAGGACATTCCCGGCGGCCAGATCCTGGGGCCGACGCTGGACTATTCCCACCGCGTGCTGGCCACCGATGTGCTGGAGGGCAAGCCCTTTGCGCCACCCGCCGTCGAGCCTGCCGCCCAACCTGCGCCTGCCCATCAGCCCTCACTGGCCGATTGGCAACGTCAGCAGGGGCTGGTGGCGCCGGCCAAGCAGAGCCATGTCGCGCCCGATGACATCCCCGACCTGACCCGCGAGCCATTGCTGTTCCCGGCGTCGCGGGCCCACCGGCTGCAGAGCCTCGCCCGCGCCGAAACCGGTGGCGTGCTGGCGCTGGGCTACGCCGCCATGCGCGGCTATGGCAATGCCCATCCCACCGTCAACGAACTGCGCCTCGCCGAAGCCGAAGTGGTTGTCCGCCACCCCAGCGGCACGCCGTTCTCTGCCGGGCGGGTGCGCGTTTGCCAGGCCGAGGTGACATCGAAGGAAAAGGGCGGCTATCTCGAACTGGGCTTTGCCGCCAGCTTTGGCTGGAACGAGGTCAAGGTCATCGCCGCCGCCACGCTCGACCTCAACTCTGCCGAGGCGCCGGTGGGCTCACCGGTGCATGAGGAATTCTACCTCTACCACACCGAAAGTGTCGAAGCCTCGGGCTTCTGCATCCATTTCAAGCTGCCGCACTACGTCACCTTCCAATCCGTGCTCGACGCCATGCGCGACGCCAAGGCCAAGGCCGCCGCGACGCCCGTCGAAGCCGAGCAGATGGAGCCCGCAGAATGAGCCTTTCTTCCCTGACCAAACCCTGGGCGGCCACCAGCTATGGCTTTCTCGACGCCTCGGCCAAGCGCGAACTGCGCCGCAAGATGCTCAAGGCCATCGCCGTGCCGGGCTGTCAGATGCCCTATGCCAGCCGCGAAGTGCCGATGGCGCGCGGCTGGGGCACCGGCGGATTGCAGGTCACGCTGACCCTGGTCAATCCGGCCTCGACCGTCAAGGTCATCGACCAGGGCGCCGATGACGGCGTCAATGCCGCCTCGATCCGCCGCTTCATCAGCCGGGTCTCGGGCGCCAGCGAGACCTGGGACACGCTTGGGGCCTCGATCATCCAGTCGCGCCACCGTGTCCCCGAAGAGACCCTGCGCGAGGATCAGATCCTGGTGCTGCAGGTGCCCAATCCCGAGCCGCTGCGTGGCGTCGAACCCAATATGTCCATCGCCCGGCAGATGCATGCCGATGCCGATTATGGCCGTCTGTGGCTCACCCTTTATGAGCAGCTCGTGCGCAAGGGTCGCATCATGCAGGGCGCGGCCTATCCCAGCCTGGTCAATGGCCGCCATGTGATGACGCCATCGCCGATCCCGCGCTGGGATGTGCCCAAGCTCAACATGGCCAAACACCTGACCTTCCTGTCCGCCGGGCGCGAAAAGCGCCTTCATGCCGTGCCGCCCTACACAAAGGTGGAGCCGCTGGTCTTCTCCGACCGGCCCTATCGCGTCGAGGATCACCAGCAGTTGGTGTGCCGGCGCTCGGGCATTGCCGGCTATTTCATGAATGAAATTCCCCAGGACGATGGCAGCTCGAGCTTTGAAGTCTCCGACAGCAATCTGGGTATCAAGGCGATCCGCCGTGCCGAGGGCGAGACCGTCGACATCGGCCAGACCTGGTATCGCGGCGGGGAGTTCTCGGCATGAGCATTGACATGAGCGTGTCACCGGCGCCGCTACTGCCGCCGCAGCTGATGCAGACCGAGGCCCTGTTGACCATGCGCGGCCTCAGCCGCAGCTATGGCGCGGTGCGCGCCCTGCGCAATGTCGACGTCACCGTCTATCCCGGCGAGGTCATGGGCGTGGTCGGCGAGAGCGGCTCGGGCAAGTCGACACTGCTGCGGATGATGAACCTGGAGGATACCCCCGATCGCGGCGACTATCGCCTGCGCCTGCCGGATCGCGATGATTGCAATCTGTTTGACCTCGGCCGCTACCAGCGCCGCATGCTGTGCGCGCACCATATCGGCATCGTCTACCAGAACCCCCATCTCGGCCTGCTCATGCGCCACAGCTCCAGCGGCAATGTCGCCGAACGGCTGCTGATCGCGGGCGAGCGCAGCTTCGACGTGCTGCGCAGCAAGGCGCGCGACGCGCTCGACGCTTCCGAGTTTCCGCTGGCCCGCATGGATGCACGGCCCGCCGAGCTCTCGGGCGGCATGCAGCAGCGCGTGCAACTGGCCAAGGCCATTGCCCTCGAACCGGCGCTGCTGCTGCTCGATGAGCCGACCACCGGCCTCGATGTCAGCGTGCAGGCCCTGGTGCTCGATACGCTCAAGCGCCTGCAGCGCGACCGGCACATCACCATGGTGCTGGTCAGCCACGACCTGGGCGTCATCCGCACCATGGCCGACCGCGTGCTGGTGATGCGCCATGGCGAGGTGGTGGAACAGGGGCTGGCCGACCAGGTGTTCCAGGATCCCCAGCACCCCTATACCCAGCAACTCGTGCACGCCAAACTCTAGGGATGATGATGCAAACCACCGAACCGCTGCTGCGTGTCCAGGGTCTGGCAAAGACCTTCCGCATGTATCATCTCGATAGCATGCTGCATGCCTTCGAGGGCATCAGCTTTGATCTTCATGCCGGGGAATTCCTGCTGCTCAAGGGCCGCAACGGCGCCGGCAAATCCACGCTGCTGCGCACGCTGTGGCGCAGTTACCTGCCTGTCGACGGCCATATCTGGTATCGGTCGCAACTCGGCATGATCGATCTCGCCCGCGCCGCCGATGTCGATATCGCGCTGCTGCGCCGGCAGGAGATTGGCTTTGTCACCCAGTTCCTCAATGCCCGCCCGCGTGTTGCCGCGCAGGACATTGTTGCCGAGCCGCTGCGTCTGGCCGGCCATGCCCCGGACGCGGCGCTCGAGCAGGCCCGTCACTGGCTCGGCGAATTCGGCGTGCGCCCTGAACTCTGGCGCGCCTACCCCAGCACGTTTTCGGGCGGCGAGCAGCAGAAGGTCAACCTGGCCCGCGCCCTCATCCTGCCACAGCGCCTGCTGTTGCTGGACGAACCCACGGCTTCGCTGGATGCCGGCGCCCGCGCGGCCCTGGTGCGCCGCCTCGCCGACCTCAAGTCATCCGGCGTCGCCATCATCGGCGTGTTCCATCATCCGGGCGATGTCGCCCAGCTCATCGATCGCGAGATCGACCTTGCAACCCGCGTCATCGCCGACGACAGCGAGAGGATCGACCATGTGGCTCTCTGATTTCCGCATTGTACTCAATGACGCCATCATCGAGCATGGCGCCCTGCGCATCGAAGACGGCGTGATCGCCGAGATCCGCCAGAACCCGGTGGACGGGGCCGATATCATCGGCGCGGGGCTGCTGCTGATGCCGGGCATGATCGACATGCATGGCGACATGATCGAGCGCGAGATTGAGCCGCGCCCCGGCGTGCGCATGCCTATGGAGCTGGGCCTGCGCGACCTTGATCGCAAGCTGGCCAATTCGGGCATCACCACCGCTTATGCCGCCGTCTCGTTCAGCCCCGGCTCGACCTATGGCCACATGCGCAGCTACGAGTTCACCAGCGAAATGATCCGCGCCGTGCGCGCCCATGCACCGAGCCTTTTGATCGACCATCGCGTGCATGCCCGCTTCGAAGTGACCTTTCCCGCCGCCCTGTCGGTGGTCAAGGAACTGATCGCGGAAGGCTCGGTTGACCTGATTTCCCTCTGCGACCACACCCCCGGCCAGGGCCAGTATCGTGACCTGACGTTGCAGGCCGCCAATATGGCCAAGTCCAAGGGCATCTCGGTTGAGCAGGCCATGGCCAATCTCAACCAGCGCATTGCCGACCGCCGCGAAACGGCCGGCGACCTCACCGCCACGCTGCGCGCCATCACCCAATACTGCGCCCTGCATGGCGTGCCGGTCGCCAGCCATGACGACGACACGGTCGAAAAGGTTGAGCAGATGCAGGCGCTCGGCGCCAATATCAGCGAATTCCCGGTAACGCTGGAGGCCGCCCGCGCCGCACAGGCCCGTGGGATGCTCAATGCCATGGGCGCCCCCAATGCGCTGCGCGGCAGCTCCTATTCCGGCAATCTTTCGGCGCGCGAGGCGCATGCCCATGGCGTGCTCGACCTGCTCGCGGCCGATTACCATCCCTCGGCCATGCTGCCGGCAGTGCTGGTGCTGGGCAAGACCGACCCCGATGGCCTGCCCGGCGCCACGCGCCTGACCACCAGCAATCCCGCGCGGGCCCTGGGCCTTGAGGATCGCGGCAGCATTGCCGAAGGCCTGCGCGCCGACCTCATCATCGCCGATGACTCTGGTGTCGGTCACGTTCGCGCCACCCTGTCCAAGGGTGCCATCGTCTATTCCGACGGCAGTCTCGGCGCCGGTCACCGCATTCGTCACGGTGATGTCATTCGAATGAGTTAACGCTGTCACTGACGCCAGCTAGTCTCGATCCAGGCCCAACGACCAGATGTCCTCTTTCAAGGGTGCGACATGCTCGAACTGCGTAAGATCACCAAGACCTTCGGCCAGACCATAGCGGTCAACGACGTTTCTCTCCGTTTTCCGCCCGGGCAGATGGTGGGCATCATCGGTCGCTCGGGCGCCGGCAAGTCGACCTTGCTGCGCCTGATCAACCGGCTGGCCACCAGCGAGCGCGGGGAGATCGTGTTCGACAACACCAATATCGTCACCCTGGCCGGGCGCGAGCTGCGCCAGTGGCGCGCGCGTTGCGCCATGATCTTCCAGCAGTTCAACCTGGTGAACAGGCTGGACGTACTCACCAATGTGCTGATCGGCCGGATCGGCACCTCCGGCACGCTGCCGGTGATGTTCAAACACTTCTCAGCGCAGGATCGCGCCGCCGCTGCCCTGGCGCTGGATCGGCTAGACCTGCTGCCCCAGGCGCTGCAGCGCGCCGATACGCTGTCGGGTGGACAACAGCAGCGCGTCGCGATCGCCCGGGCGCTGATCCAGAATCCCAGCCTGATCCTGGCCGATGAGCCCATCGCCTCGCTCGATCCGCGCAATGCGCGCTTCGTCATGGAGGCGCTGCGCAAGATCAACCGCGAGGACAAGATCACCGTCATCTGCAACCTGCATACGCTGGACGCCGCGCGCGCCTATTGCGATCGCATCGTCGGCATGGCGCAGGGCAAGGTGGTGTTCGACGGGCCTCCTGCCCAACTCACGTCCCGCGTTATCCAGGAGATCTACGGCGGGGATGCTGAAAGCGCCGTGGACGAGAGCCTGACCTCGACCATGGGCGCCATCTACGCGCCGGCAAAGCCCGTCGTATCGCCAGAACTGGCCGACGCCCTCTAGCGCCGTCCGCACACACCCAACTTCGGAGCCATCGCTATGTTTACCTTCGTGCGCCGCAGCCTTGCGGCCGTACTGATCTCGGCCGCCCTTGTGTCCGTCGCTGTCGCCCAGGATTGGCGCGAACAATATCCCGAGCTCACCATCGGAATTTCCTCGGGCGAGAACGAAACCGACGCCATCGCCCGCACCCAGCCCTATGCCGATTACCTGAGCGCCGAGCTCGGCGTGCCGGTCAAGATCGTGCGCGGCACGGACTACGCTGCCGTGATCGAAGCCATGCGCTCGGGCCATGTGCAGTTTGCCTCAGTCGGCCCAGCGGCCTATGCCCTGGCCCGCAAGGTGATGGGCGAAGATATCGCGCCTGTTGCCGTGACGCTCGATAAGGAAGGCAATCTGGGCTATTATTCGGTGATCGCGGTCCGCGCCGACAGCCCCTACCAGACCCTGGCCGATATCAAGGGCAAGTCCTTCGCCTTCGCCGATCCCAATTCGACCTCGGGCTATGCCGTTCCGTCCTACTATCTCGCGACCGAACTCAAGACCAGCGCTGACGATTACTTCAGCGAGGTTGCCTTTTCGGGCGGCCACGAGCAGAGCGTGATGGCCCTGGTCAATGGCACGTTCGAGGCCGTGGCCACCCATTGGCGCAACGAGACGGCCGGCAATATCCAGAACATGGAAAAGAAGGGCCTGATCCCGGTCGGCTCGACCCGGATCATCTGGAAGTCGCCCGTGATCCCCAACACCCCTGTCATGATGCTGACCACCCTGCCGCAGGAGCTGCAGGATGCCTTCAAGACGGCCCTGATGGCCTTCCCGGAAAAAGACCCTGAAGGCTTTGCCACCTACAGCAACGGCACCTCGAGCGGCTATGTCGAAGCCAAGCACGAGGACTATCTCGACGTTATCGCCATCACCGAGTTCAACGCCGAAGAGCGTCGGCGCCAGGGCAACTGATCTGGTCAATCTGTCGGCGCGCGGCTCAAGCCGCGTGCCGATCCGCGCTACGGCAACAAGGAGTGGCCAACATGAGCAGTCCGGGACTGATAGCCGGCGGGTTGGACACCGGTCGAGCCGAAAGGCTGGTCGCGTTTGAACATCGCTTTGCCGGTGCGCGTCGCACCAGGCGGCTGTGGACGCTGCTTCAGGTCGCTGTATTCGCGCTGGCGCTGGCCGGCTCGATCATGGTGAGCAACTTCAACCTGGCCGGTCTCTTGAACGGCCTGCCCAAGGCCTGGACCTATATTGCCGGGACACTGCCCGAGCTGAGGTGGCAGACTTTGGGGGCTGACCTGGCCGACTGGTACTGGGGCCTGCGCTTCTGGCTCCGCCTGCTGGTCGAAACAATCCTGATGGGCTTTGTGGGCACGGTTCTGGGCGGCGTCGTCGCGCTGATCCTGTGCTTTCCCGCCTCGCGCAATCTGGTGCAGCACACGGCCATCTATTTTGCCGCGCGCCGCACGCTCGAATTCCTGCGCACCGTGCCCGAACTGGTCTTCGCGCTGATCTTTGTCTTTGCTTTCGGCCTGGGACCATTTGCCGGCGTGCTGGCGATTGCCGTGCACACCGCCGGGTCGCTGGGCAAGCTGTTTGCCGAAGTGAACGAAAATGTCGACCCGCGGCCGCTCGACGGCATTCGCGCGGCCGGAGGCAACTGGCTCATGCTGATCCGGCTGGGCGTGGCGCCGCAGGCGCTGCCCAATTATGCCAGCTATCTGCTCCTGCGCTTCGAGATCAATGTGCGCGGCGCGTCAGCGCTCGGCATCGTGGGCGCCGGCGGCATCGGGCAAGAGCTCTACGTCGCGATCCGCCAGTTCGAATACACCGATATCTCTGCAATCATGCTGCTGCTGATCGCCACCACTTCCATCATCGACATCACCTGCGAAACCATCCGCCACCGGCTGATCGGGCAGGACCTGCATGCGGGACACTGACATGAACACGATCACCCATGGCGAACTGGCACGACTGCGCAAGGCCCATCCCGGTGTCTTTGCCCGACCGCTTCTGGAACGGCTCAAGACCGGCGCGCTCTGGATTGGCTTTGCCGCTGCAATGGCCTTCGGGCTTTGGTGGATCGACGCCAATCCGATGCGGATCGTCAATGGTCTGAACAAGCTCGGCCTGTTGGTCCGGCTGATGCTCCCACCCCACCCTGGCGACGGCCTGTGGGACTTTGTCCGCGCCATGGCGGAGACCCTTGGCATGGCGTTCCTGGGCACGGTCGTCGCCGCTGTGCTGGCGGTGCCGCTGGGATTTCTTGGTGCCAAGAACGTCATGCCGAACTGGCTGTTTCACTTCGGGCTCAGGCGCTTCTATGACGGTTTCCGCGGCATTGACGGGCTGGTCTGGGCGCTGATCTTTGTTTCAGCCGTGGGGTTGGGACCCTTTGCCGGCGTGCTGGCCATTGCGGTCGGCGATCTGATGGTCTTTGCCAAACTCTTTGCCGAGGCGATCGAGAATGTCGAGAACAGGCAGGTGGACGGCGTTCGCGCCGCTGGCGGCAGCAGAACCCAGATCATGCGGCTGGGCGTGTTTCCGCAGGTGTTTCCGGTGATGATGAGCCACGTGCTCTATTTCTTTGAGTCCAACGTCCGTTCCGCAACGATCCTTGGCATCGTCGGCGCGGGCGGCATCGGGCTGCAACTGTCCGATCGCATGCGCATCAACAATTGGCAGGAGGCCGCCTTCATCATCCTGATGATCCTGGTGACGGTCGCCGTGATCGACAATCTCTCGCGCCGCATCCGGCTCAAGCTGATCGGCACAACATCGGACGCGCGATAGCGGCATTGGGCAGTCGCAGGGCTGTCGTTCGACTCATAGCTGACCGGCACCCAATCCTGCCAGCGTCCGATGGAGCGTGAAGGTCCGAGGCTGTTCGTGGAGTCTCGGCAAGGATCGGTGATCACAGGATGAGCGTGACGGTGGCGCGCTCCAAGGCCAGCCTGCGGTGGTCGCCCATTTCTTGGGCGCAGGACTCGAACATTGATCAATTCGTCTGCAGTAATGGCCAACCGATGCGCGATCGTGGCCTAATTTCCGTGCGTTGCTCACTGGCACGCCACTTGCATTGTGATCAGTGAGTTGGCGGCTAGGGTTCCGGCGGAAACGCGTCTGGTCCGAGAGCTACCGCTGGTCGGGGGAGACATCCCACCAGGTGCACGGCGGGACAAAAGCCCGGGAGACCTCGTAAGCCAGGGATTGGCGAGCGCAGTGTTTCGTCATCCCTCAACTTGAGGGACACATGAATCCTCCTGAGACCCTGAATCAAATCGATGCCCCCATCCTCTCCATCCGCGGCCTGCATGTTCGGCTGAGCCGCGACGGCCGCCCCAACACCGTGCTCGACGGTATCGACTTCGACCTCGATGCAGGCGAAGTGGTCGCGCTGGTGGGCGAAAGCGGCTCCGGCAAGTCCACCATCGGCCTGACCTTGCAGGGCCTTTTGCCAGCCGAGGCGCAGCCCGAGGTGTCCGGCAGCGTCCACCTCGCCGGTCACGAGATTGTCGGCGCCAAGCCACATGACCTGCGCACGATCCGGCGCGGCCTCGTGCGCGCGGTGCCGCAGGATCCGATGGGGGCGCTCAACCCGACCATGAGCATCGGCAAGCAGTTGCGCGAGGGCGGGCTCAGTGCCGACGAGGTGGTCGACTGGCTTGCCCGCACCGGCCTGCCCGATCCCGCACGGATCGCGGCAGAGATGCCGCACCGGCTGTCCGGCGGGCAACGCCAGCGCGTGCTGATCGCCATGAGCATGGCGGCCAGGCCCCGCTTGCTGATTGCCGATGAGCCGACAACGGCGCTCGACGTGACCGTGCAGGCCCAGATTCTGACCCTGCTCAAAAACCTTGCCCGCGAACACAACACGGCAATCCTTTTCATCACCCATGACCTGGCGGTCGCTGCAGAGCTCGCCGACCGGGTGATGGTGCTCTATGGCGGCCGCGTCGCCGAGGTTGGCAATACAAGGACACTCATTGGCGCGCCGCTCCACCCCTATTCAGCCGGCCTGCTCTCTGCCCGCTTTAACCTCGATTCCGACCGGGGCCGGCAGTTGGGGACGCTGTCGACCGAGCCGCGCCGGCCGCGTCCGGACGGGGCCCATTGCAACTACGTCACGCGCTGCCCCCTGGCGGAAGCCGACTGTGCGGAGCGCCGGCCCGATCTCGTCCGGCAGCAGGATGGCCGACAGGTCGCGTGCTTCCACGCCGACCACGTGCCGGACCTGATGGCCCGGTCGCGGGAGGCGCCGCCCTGGCCGGAGGCATTGGCCGGCGACGCCAATGCGCTTGAGCTCTATCGCATCACCAAGAGCTTTGGTTCGGGTGGCGGGCTGTTCCAGCGGCCGCGGCAGACGCAGGTGCTGGCCGGCATCGACCTGCGCATCCAGCAGGGCGAATGCGTCGCGCTCGTCGGAGAAAGCGGTTCGGGCAAATCGACCCTCCTACGCATTGCCGCAGGCCTGTTGGCGCCCGACGAAGGCGACGTGTCCTGGTTTGGCGGCGTCCAGCCCCAGGTGGTGTTTCAGGATGCGGTGGCCGCGCTCACGCCCTGGCTGACGGTGGACGAGCAAATCCGCGACCGCCTGCGACCGCTCGGCCTCAGCCGTGCCGAACAGACCAGCCGTATTGCAGCCGCACTGGAGCTGGTCGGCGTCGATCCGGCTTTGAGAAAGGCCCTGCCGAGCGAACTCTCGGGCGGCCAATGCCAGCGCATTACCGTGGCACGGGCCGTCATCGTTCCACCCCGACTGCTGCTGTGTGACGAACCGATCAGCGCCATGGATGTGTCGCTGGCCGCGCAGACCCTCAACCTGCTGGGCAGCCTGCGCCGGCGCCTCGGCATGGCCATGCTGTTCGTCACCCACGACCTCGCGGCCGCCCGGCTGATCGCCGACCGCATTGCCGTGCTGGAGAAGGGCCATCTCGTCGAGATCGGCGAACCCGACCAGATCATATCCGCCCCCCAGGCTCCCTACACAAAAATGCTGGTCGGCGCTGTGCCGCGCCTGGCCAGCTGACGAGACCGCCCATGGCCAACGCAACCGAACTCGCCCCATCCACAAGCTCAAGCTTCGACTGGCTTCGCCGCGTCGGCTGGCTGGAACGCATCGGCCTTGCCGGCGTGCTGGCCATCACGCTGATCGCGCTGATCGGCCCGCTGCTGCTGCCCTATGATCCGATGCTGCGTGTCGGCGCGGCCTATCTGCCCCCCAGCGGCACCTTCTGGTTCGGCACCGACGAGATCGGACGCGACCTGTTCTCGCGCGTCCTGCTCGGTGTTCGCTACACCTGGCTGCCGGGCTTGGCCGTGATCGGCGTCTCCCTGCTCATCGGCACGTCCGTGGGGGTTTTCGCCGGCATGGTGGGCGGCTGGGTGGATATGCTGCTGCAACGCGTGGTCGAGCTGTTCCTTGTCCTGCCCTCCACCCTCATCGCCCTTGCGGTGGTGGCGGCGCTGGGACCGGGCCTCCTCAACACCATGATCGCCATCACCATCTTCTGGTGGCCCTGGTATGCCCGGATGTCGCGTGACGAGGTCCGCCGTATCCGCGCCCGTCCCCATGTCGAGGCGGCCCGCATCGCCGGGGTAAAGGGGCCGCGGCTGATGCTCCGCTATCTGCTCCCCGGTGCGGCTCCGGCGCTGGCCGTGGCGGCCACGCTCGATGTCGCCAACATCATCCTGACGCTGTCGGTGATCTCCTTCCTGGGCCTGGGTCTGCCGGCCCCGGCGCCCGAACTGGGCGCCATGACGTCGCGGTCTGTCGACAGCCTCACGACCTATTGGTGGCTGCCGATCATTCCGGCGCTGGTGATCTTCCTGATGTCCATGCTCGCCAATCTTGCGGGCGATGGCATCCGCTCAGCCCTGCGAGGTGCATGACATGGCGACCTATCTTTCCAAGCGCCTTGGCGGACTGGTCCTGGTGCTGGTGGTGATGAGTTTTATCGTCTTCTGCCTGCAGGCGATCATCCCCGCCGACCCGGCAAGGGCCCTCGCGGGACCCTCTGCGCCCCCAGAGACCATCGCGCAGATCCGCACCGAGCTCGGGCTCGATCAACCGCTGCTGGTGCAATATGGCACATTCGTGCGCCATCTTGCCGAGGGCAATCTGGGCACCTCGATCCGTACGCGGCAGCCCGTCGCCGCCGATGTGCTGAAATATGGTCCGGCCTCGCTTGAGCTGATCATCGCCGCCATGCTGCTGGGGACCAGCCTGGCCTTTATCCTGGCCTTCGCCCAGACCACGATGCGGCGGTCTGGCGCGGTGCGGCTGGGCATGCTGGCCGCGGGGTCGTTTCCGATATTCCTCACCGCACTGCTGCTGGCCTATTTCCTCTGGTTCAAGCTCGGCTGGTTTCCCGGCAGCGGCAGGCTGGATATTCGCCGGTTCACCGGGCCCACAGGCTTTTTCGTCCTGGACGGACTGTTGCTGGGTCGCCCCGACATCGCCCTCAATGCGCTGTGGCATCTGGCCCTGCCGGCGCTGACCCTGTCGGTACCGATTGCCATTTCCGTCGGACGTTCGCTGAACTCGGCGCTGGTGGACGTTCTGCGGCAGCCCTACATCCGAACGGCCCATGGCAAGGGCCTCAGCGGCGGCAGGATCTTCCTCCGCCATGGCCTGCGCAATGCGGCGTCGGCGCCGCTTGCCATGCTGGGCCTGCAGGTCGGTCTGCTCTATGGCAACCTTCTGATCGTGGAGCGCATCTTCTCCTGGCCTGGGCTGGGGCTCTACACCGTGCAGTCCTTTGCCAGCTCCGACCTGCCCGCCATTCTCGGCGTCGCCATGGTGTTCGGCGCGTTCTACATCCTTGTGACCATGCTGGTGGAAATCCTGCAATCGATAGCGGATCCGCGGATCGCGCTGCAGTGAGATTGCCGACTTTGCATGCAGCGGACGATCGCTGCCCATTGATTGAGCAGGACAAGCGGAACTCCATCCGGACGGAACAAACAAAGCGAAATCATTTCAATGCCTTAGAGATTTCGAGGCCTTGGCACAGACCTTGCATTGTTATGATCGAGACTGGTGGCTAGGGTTCCGGCGCTGTTCAGCGTGTCTGGTCCGAGAGCTGCCACCGGCGGACAATTCAGTTCGCTGGACGCACGGCGGGACAAAAGCCCGGGAGACCTCGTAAGCCAAGGGATTGGCGACGATGGTCCGTCAATCCCTATTGAAGGGAGCGACGCCATGTCGTCACATATGAAACCAATCACTTCCATTCCCCGCAGGCTGCTGATCGGCGCCGCATTGCTCACGTTGGCCGTGTCGGCCAGCGCGGTTCAGGCACAGGAGACGCTGCGCCTGCCCATCGCCACGGACTTCGACTCCTTTGACCCTGACAATGCCTTTGAAATGGACGGCCTGTCCGCCATCAACAATGTCTATGAGGGCCTTGTCGAATACGTGCCGGGCAGTTCCGAGATACGCGGCCTTTTGGCCAAGGACTGGACCGTTTCGGACGACGGCCTGACCTACACTTTCAATCTGGTGGAGGGCGCCACATTCCACGACGGCACGCCGTTCAACGCCGCCGCGGTGAAGACGTCCTTCGAGCGCCGCCGCGACAGCGAGCTGATCCTGAGCTACTTCCTGTGGAACGTCACCGATATTGCGGCCCCCGATGACAAGACGGTGGTCATCACCCTGGGCATGCCGCAACCCTCCCTGCTCGACAGTCTGGCCAGCCCCTGGGGCCCCAAGGTCATCAGTCCCAAGGCATTGGCCGACAATGGCGGCGGCAAGGCCGCAAGCGCGTGGCTCGACACAAATGCCGCAGGCACCGGGCCGTTCAAGCTTGCGAGCTTCGAGCGGGGCCAGGGATACAGCTTCGAGCGTTTCGACGACTACTATGGCAAGGCCCCCTATTTCTCGACCATCGAACTGCCGCTCGTACCCGACATTGGCCAGCAGGTGCTGCAGCTGCAGTCGCAGGAGACCGATGCCGTGCCGTCCAACTATCCCTGGGCTCAGCTGGCCGCCCTTCCGGGGGACCTCGTGGCCACGGCTGCGCCCAGCACATCGGAGATCATCGGCTTCGTGAAGCCGACCGGCCCGCTGGTCGATGACGACATCCGCACCGCCTTCCTGACCGCCATCGCGCCAGCCACATGGGTGAGCGATGCTTTCGGCGCCTATGGCCACCCCGCCAAGTCGGTCTATCCCGAAGCGATGCTGGACCCGGTGACGCCCGTGGCGTTCCCGACCGATCTGGACGCGGCCAAGGCCACAGTGGCAGCGAAGGGCCCGATCTCGCTTACGATCGGCATCAGCACCGAGGAGTCCAATGCGCTCGGTCGCGTCGGCGACCTGCTCGTCGCCCAGCTGGCCAGTATCGGCATCACTGCAACCGTCACCATCCTGCCGCAGGGCGCCGCGTTCGGGCTCAAGGACAACCCGGACGGCCCCGATTTCTACATCGGCAAGCTGACGCCGGATGCGCTCCACCCCGAAAACCAGTCCGGCATCTTCTTTGCCTCGGGTGCGCCGATCAATTTCTACGGTCGCGGCCTGCCCGAAGCCGATGCCCTGCTGCAGGAGGCCGGCACGCTGACCGATGTGGCTGCGCGCAACGCCCTCTACGAGAAGGCGGGCCACCTCTATTTCGACGCGGGCCTGTTTATTCCATTGGTCGGCGTTGACGACGTTGTCGTCAGCCCCAAGGGCCTCGTCGATCTCGACCTGCGCGCCGCCTATGCGCCGGGCAATATCGACTATGGCTCGGTCCGCTGGGCCGAATGATCATTCGGGGCGGCCCACCGGCCGCCCTTCATCTCCCGCCCGACGGAGCCATCATTTCAATGAATAGTTTTCCCGCTCGCGCGCCCTTCGTCCCGAAGCTGCGCGTCTCCCATCTCAATGACTACCTGATCTGCTTCTACGATGGCCGCGATATCGCCGACTATCCGGCCTGGATTCAGGGCAATATCGATATGAAGCTGGGTGTCTGCAACTACGTGCTGCATCGCGGCGACCAGGCGATCATCTTCGACACCATGCTCTACAAGGAGCATATTCTCTACATCGACCGCTATATCCGCGACATGGGCATCAAGCATGTCTCAGTGATCAACTCGCATTGGGATTGCGACCACATAGCCGGCAATTTCCTCTACAAGAACAGCGATATCATCTCGACCAATAAGACGCGCTGGAAGCTGCAGTCGCATGCCCAGGAGATCATCACCGGCGCGATCTGGGGCGCGGGCGATCCGGAATATCCGGGCGTGGACGAGTTGGTGCTGCCCAACCGGACGTTCGATGGTCGCATGACCGTGTGGCTGGGCGACCTGCAGATCGAACTGATCGAGACCTTTGTGCACCAATTGGGGCACTTGGTGGCCTATTTGCCCAAGGACAAGATCCTGCTCGCCGCTGATGCGGTGGAAGACACCGTGCCGTTCAACACGCCGGCCATGACCGCCGAAATGCCCATCCAGTTGATGACCTACAAGTCACTGCTGGCCATGGATGTCAGCAAGATCTACCCGTGCCACGGGCGACCGGAGGTGATCGAGGGCGGCGGCTATACCCAGGACTTCACCGCCGCCATGCTCGACTACAATGTGCAACTGCTGTTGCGAAAGGACGAGGCCGACTACCTGACGGCGCCGCTTGAGAGCTTCATCCAGCCCTGGCTCGATCGCGGCGTCCTGGGTATGCATGAGCCCTATCGACGGCTGCATGCCAACAACGTCACCCTCATCGACCGCGCCTATGGCGGCAAGCCCATCCCAGAAGTCCCGATGTAGGCGAGGCACCGCGGCGCAATCCGGGGCGAAAGCCAGCCGGCACCAAGGCCAGCAGGTCGGGACGACCCGTCGGCAGTTGGACGCCCTGCCCCGACCGGTCGCTAGAACACGGCCGCCGCCATCGCTGGCGTGCCGCGCAGTCTGATCGCATCCTTGCTGGGCGGCGCGCCGAACTGCCGGCGATATTCGCGGCTGAACTGGGACGGGCTGTCATAGCCGACCTGATAGCCAATCTCGGCGACATCGCCGTGCTGGGCGGCCAGCATCAGCCGGGCCTCCTGCAGCCGAATCTGTTTTTGAAACTGGATCGGGCTCATCGCGGTTGCGGCCTGGAAGTTGCGATAGAACGCCGAGACGCTCATGCCGCAGATCGCCGCCACGTCTTCGACGCGGAAGGCGCGGGCGTAGTGGTCGCGAATCCAGCGCACGGCCCGGGCAATATGGCTGAGGTTGCTGTCGGCGAGGCCAAGCTGGCGTACAGCGGCCCCCTGCTCCCCCACGATCAATAGCCAGAGGATTTCCCGCCTTATCAGCGGCGCAAGCACGGGAATGTCACGTGGAGAATCAAGCAAGCGAAGCAGACGTGTCACAGCGTCCAGCAGTGCTGCGGGCGCGGTGCTCACTGTCATGCCACTGGGTGGGCTTCCCCGGCCATCGCGCAGGTCTGACGCGCCGGCCTGCAGCAGAAGTTCGGCAATGCTGGCGGGGTGCAGCACCATGCCGAACCCCAGGGCCGGACAGTCTGGACTGGCATCGATGAACTGGCCGGTCACTGGCAGGTCCAGCGAAGAAACCAGATATTCTCCAGGGCCATATTCATAGACGCTATCCCCGAGGGCGAGACGCTTCATGCCCTGGGCGATCAGCGCCATGACCGAGCTGGTCATCGAGGATTCAAGCTCCGAGACATCGTGCCGCGCGATGAGCACCCCTTCGATCGGGGTGGTCATGTCTGCCCGCGCATGGCAGTCGATCAGGCTGCGCAGTTCGTCCAGCGGCATGGCGCATTCTCCATAGTGGCAGGTTCATCGCTAGCACAGGGCGATGACGACGTCGTGCATAATTCTACGCAATGAGAGAATTGTGCAAGAAGCTGAGAGGATGCTCCTAACGCCGGAGCATCCACCGGTGGTTCAGTGCAGTCATCGGCGGACGACAGGGCCCGCCGGATCTGAACCACCGGAGACCATCATGTCTGAACAGAACAAGCAGATCGCCCGCCACTACTTCGAAGGCCTTGATGCTCAGAAGTCCCCGCCCGCCGAATGGGTGACGCCGGACTTCGTGCTGCATATTGCCGGCTCGCCGGACATGGACATCAACGCTGCGCGCGAATTCTCGGTCGGGCTTGTCACCGCTGTGCCGAACCTCACCCACCCGATCGTCGAGCTGATCGCTGAAGGGGACAAGGTCTCCTATCGGGGCCGCTATGAGGGAACGCAGTCGGCACCCTATCTCGGGGCCATGGGGCCCAGCGGCGTGCTGTCCGCAACGGGTGCCGGGGTCTTCCGCATTGCCGATGGCAAGGTCGCAGAGCTCTGGATCTGGCCGGACACGATGACGGTCCTGCAGCAGTTGGGCGTCCTGCCACAGCAGGGCTGACCACACGCCCCAGCAGCATGGGACCCCGTGCTGCGCAATTTACCCACTCTATCAAGGAAAAACCCCATGACGATCCAACACGGCTTTCACGCCGCCATTCCCGCTCACCCTGGCCAGGGCGACGCCCTTGTCGCGCTTCTTCTGGCCGCCCCGTCGCTGGGCAATGATGACTGCCTGGTGTTCCTGGTCAGCCGCTCGGCCAGCAATCCCGATCTGGTCAGCGTTGCAGAAGGCTGGAGCAGCCAGGACGCACACGCAAAATTCTTCGCCAGCCCGGAGGCGCAGACCTTCGTTGCCCAGCTGGCCCCGTTGATTGCCGGGGAGTCCATCTACTCCGACGCCATCCCCGTGGGTGGCAAAGCCATCCTCGCCTAGCTGCCGACCTCCCCTTGCCCACTCAACTCACGCCCGGTCGATGTCCGGGCGCGCATACCCACACCCTCAAAACGGAGCCTTCCATGTCCATTCCCCGTCCCGCCCTCGACCCTGAACTGAGCACCAAGCTCGCCGACTTCCCGCTCGGCGTTGATCTCAATCCCGAACTTTTGGTGCAGATGCGCCAGTATGCGGTGCCCGCCGACACCTATCTCAATGGCCGGGCGCTCGAGCGCCGCGAGATCGCGGTGACTGCCGCCGATGGCGCCAGCCTGCCCGTCACCGTGCTCCGGCCCTCGGCGCAAGTGCAGAATGCCCCCTGCATCTACTGGCTGCACGGTGGCGGCATGGTGATGGGCGATCGCTTCGCCAATCTCGATATCCCGCTCGACTGGCTCGACCAGCATGGCGCGGTGGTGGTGACCATCGACTATCGGCTGGCCCCCGAAGTGTCGGGCACCACGCTGGTGGAGGACTGCTACCAGGGGCTGCTGTGGCTCGCCATGCATGCCGGGGAGCTCGGCATTGATCCCAATCGGATCGTGGTGGCCGGCGCCAGCGCCGGTGGAGGCCTCGTGGCGGGCACGGTGCTGATGGCGCGCGACCGCAATGGCCCCTCCATTGCTGCGCAGATCCTGATCTGCCCGATGCTGGACCATCGCAATGCGACACCGTCCAGCCAGCAATATGCCGGCGAGCCCGGCGTCTGGACGCGCGAGAAGAACCTGTTTGCCTGGCAGGCGGTGCTTGCCGGTGAGACGGGCGAGATCTCCAGCTACATCTCGCCGGCGCTCGAAACCAATCTGGCAGGCCTCCCGACCACCTATATCGACGCCGGCACGGCCGAAGTCTTCCGCGATGAGGATGTCGCCTATGCCAGCAAGATCTGGGCGGCGGGCGGACAGGCCGAGCTGCACATCTGGGCCGGTGGCTTCCACGGCTTCGACGCCATGTTCCCCGATGCCGGCGTCTCCACGGCTGCCCGCGCTGCCCGCAGCGCCTGGCTCGACCGCGTCCTCAAGACCATCGCCTGAATCCCCGAACGAACCCTGACCCAAACTCATCCCAACCAAAGGAAATTTCCCATGAAAACCGTTCTGATCACTGGCACCTCGTCCGGCTATGGCCTGGAAACGGCCCGCTACTTCCACGAGCAGGGCTGGAAGGTCATCGCCACCATGCGCCGGCCGCAGCCAAACCTGTTGCCGCAGTCCGACCGCGTAAGCGTGCTGCCGCTCGATGTCACCAATGCCGACAGTATCGCTGCCTGCCTGGCGGCTGCCGGCCCCATCGATGTGCTGGTCAACAATGCCGGCATTGGCATGGTGGGCGCCTTTGAGGCCTCCCCCATGGCGCAGGTGCGCCGCCTGTTCGACACCAATACATTCGGGGTCATGGCCATGATCCAGGCCATTTTGCCCATGATGCGGCAGCAGGGCGGCGGCGTCATCGTCAACGTCACGTCGAGCGTGGTGCTGTCACCATCCCCGTTTGCCGCGGCCTATACCGCGACCAAGACCGCCATCGAGGGCTTTTCCCGGTCGCTGGCCAAGGAGCTCGTCGCCTTCGACATCGGCGTCAAGCTGGTCGAGCCCGGCTATGCGCCCACCACGCAGTTCGGCGCCAATGTCGAACTGCCGATCGCCGACCTGATCCCGCCAGCCTATGCCGATTTCGCGCGGCCTATCTTCGAGGCCTTCGCCGTTCCCAGTGTCACGACGCGGGAAATCGATGTGGCCGAGGCCGTGTGGCGGGCCGCCAATGACACGACGGGCCAGCAGCGCTTTCCCGCTGGTCCCGACGCAGTAGCGCAGTGGGAGGCCTCGCGATGAGCACGCGCGCAATCCTCGCAACAACCCTGCGCTGGCACATGCGCAAGGCGCGGCGGAGCTTTCAACTGCTCGGTCGCTGGCTGACCCAGCCAGCACCCTCACCGACCCGCACCGGCGTGCGCTGGGGATAGGAACGGGCGATTGCTGGCCTCTCGCCAGAAGTGAAAGCCAAAGAGAATGTCCGCGCGCGCGGCGGTTCCCAGGTCGGACCATGGGTCTGACCTGGGACGATGCGGAGGCGGCCTGTCAGGCCACGATGAAGTCCAGCAGATCTGCGTTGATCAGGTCCGGATGGGTGGCAAACAGGCCATGCGAAAGGCCTTCATAGGTCTTGAGCGTGCCGTTGCGCAGCAGCTTGATGGCCTTGTGCGCGGAGTTGGCAATCGGGACAACCTGGTCGTCCTCGCCGTGCATCAGCAGCACCGGGATATCGAGAGCCTTGAGGTCTTCGGTGAAATCGGTCTCCGAGAAGGCGGTGATGCAGTCATAGTGGGCCTTTGCGCCGCCCATCATGCCCTGGCGCCACCAGTTGTCGATCAGCCCCTGGCTGACAGCGGCGCCTTCCCGGTTGAACCCGTAGAAGGGGCCGGCGGGAACATCGCGGAAGAACTGCGCCCGGTTGGCCAGCAAGGCCGTACGGAAGCCATCGAACACGGCCTTGGGCAGACCATCGGGATTGGCCTCGGTCTGCAGCATGATGGGCGGCACGGCGCCGATCAGCACCGCCTTGGCCACACGCCCAGGCTCGGCCCGCGCCGCATAGCGGGCCACTTCGCCACCGCCCGTCGAGTGACCGATATGGATGGCATTGCGCAGGTCGAGCGCACGGGCCAGTTCGACCACGTCGGCGGCATAGGTGTCCATCTCATTGCCGGTATCGGTCTGGTCCGAGCGGCCATGGCCGCGGCGATCATGGGCAATGACCCGATAGCCCTTGAGGCGGAAAAACAGCATCTGGTTGTCCCAGTCGTCTGAACTGAGAGGCCAGCCATGGTGGAACACGATGGGCTGTGCGTCCTTGGGGCCGAGGTCCTTGTAGTAGATCGAGGTGCCGTCGCTGGTGGTGATCGTGCTCATGTCTTTTGTCCCTTCACTGGTGGGGTAGCCCGTCGCCGCCCCTTTGATGTGGACAGAATGGCAGCGAACACGGCACCATACGCTTGGCGGAAACGACATTGATCGAGGCAAAACGGACAAATGAGCGGGAACACCAGAATTGTCGCGGAGATCGGCTTGCTGATCTATCCCGGTGCGCAACTGGCGGCAGTCTATGGCCTGACGGACCTGTTCCGCATCGCGGGCGACTGGGCGGCGCCGCTCGATGGCGGGCTGAAGCCGGCCATCCGGGTGACCCATTGGAGCGGCGAGGCGAGCGAGGCCGTCGACTGCGTCTGGGATAGCCATCCCGGAACGCCCCGCCAGCTATCGCATATCATCGCGCCGCCCAGCATCATCATGCCCGACAAGATGGCCTCGATGCAGCGCCCATCGACATGGCTGCTGGACCAGCATCGCGCCGGCGCAACGATCTGCTCGATCTGTGCCGGCGCCTTCGTGGTGGCCGAGACCGGCCTGATGAATGGGCGGCGCGCCACCACCCACTGGGCCTTTGCCAATGCCCTGGCCGATCGGTTTCCCGAAGTGGAGGTGGCCGTCGAACGCATGGTGATCGACGATGGGGATCTGATGACGGCCGGCGGCATTCTCGCCTGGGCCGATCTGGGCCTGACGTTGGTCGGCAAGCTAATGGGGCCCGCCACCATGCTGGCGACCGCCCGGTTTCTGCTGATCGACCCACCCGGGCGGGTGCAAAGCGCCTTCGCGCAATTCAACCCGCGCTTCGATCACGGAGATGACGCCGTGCTGCGGGCACAGCATCATCTGCACGCCACCGGGGCACAGGCCCATGATCTGGCAGAGCTGCTGGCTGTCAGTGGCCTTGAACAAAGGACATTCCTGCGCCGGTTCAAGAAGGCCACCACCCTGCGGCCAACCGAATATGCCCAGCAGGTCCGGATTGCCCTGGCCCGCCAGCAGCTGGAGGCCACCCGGCAGTCGGTCGAGCAGATTGCCTGGCAGGTGGGCTATTCCGACCCGGCTGCATTCCGCAAAGTGTTCCAGCGTATCACCGGCATTGGGCCCAACGCCTACAGAGACCGGTTTGGCATCGCCTGAGGGCGCGGCCACCGTGATCCAGGCGGAGTGGCGGAACGCTCATCGACCGGCTTGGATGTTCGGTCGTCCGGTGCAGTTGGTAATGCTGGCGCTTCGGCGGCCGCGAGCGGGCTGACCGCCTTTCGCCGAGGCTCGACAGGCCGCATTGCAGAGGCTGGCCAGGAAGCAATCTCATTGAGATGGAGGGCCGCAGTGCTGACACACCTCGGCTCACCATGGAGCGGGGTGCGATGGCGCCCCTTCCCTGGTGCCTGATTGAAAGTGGCGCCTTGCTAGAGCGGCTTTTTCAGCCATTTGGCGAGGACGCCGACTATGCCTTCGCGGAACAGCATGACGCTGGCTACAAAGATCACACCCTGGATCACCGTCACCCAGGCGCCGAAGCCGGCCAGGTAGTTTTCCATGGTGACGATGGCGGCGGCGCCGACGAGCGGACCAAAGACCGTCCCCATGCCGCCCAGCAGTGTCATCAGCACGACTTCACCCGACATGGACCAATAGACATCGGTCAACGAGGACAGCTGAAAGACAATGGCCTTGGTGGCGCCGGCCAGGCCCGCCAGCGTGGCGGACATCACGAAGACGGCGAGCTTGTAGCGATCGACCTTGTAGCCCAGCGAGATCGAACGGGGCTCGTTGTCGCGGATCGCCTTGAGCACCTGCCCGAAGGGCGAGTGAATGATGCGATAGATCCCCAGCAGCGCCGCGACCACGATGGCCAGCACGACGAAATAGAGCGTCAGGTCCGAAGTCAGATCAATCAGGCCGAACAGCCTGCCGCGCGGCACCGCCTGAATGCCGTCCTCGCCCCCGGTGAAGGGCGCCTGGACGGCAATGAAATAGACCATCTGCGCAAAGGCCAGGGTGACCATGGCGAAATAGATGCCCTGGCGACGGATGGCCAGCGCGCCGATGCCGAGCCCCAACAGCGCCGCCGCCCCGACCCCCAGGAGAATGGCAATCTCGGGATTGAGCCCCCAGACCTTGGCGGCATGCGCTGCCACATAGCTGGCCGAGCCGAAAAAGGCCGCGTGGCCGAAAGAGAGCAGGCCGCCAAAGCCCAGCAGCAGGTTGAGTGCGCTGGCAAACAGGGCAAAGCACAGCACCTTCATGACAAAGACCGGGTAGAGCACGAAGGGCGCAAGCAACAGCAGCACCAGCAGGGTGAAGAAGATGATGATGTGGTGGCGGGGCGTGCCGACGGTTGGGGCGACAGCGGCGGACTCGACCAAGCCGGTTTCCGATTGAGTGGTCATCACGCAGTCCTTCCGAACAGACCCGCCGGCTTGACCAGCAGTACAAGGGCCATGATGACAAAGATCACCACTGACGAGGCTTCAGGATAAAAGACGCGGGTCAGGCCTTCGACGATGCCCAGGCCAAAGCCGGTCAGAATGGCGCCCAGGATCGAGCCCATGCCACCGATGACCACCACGGCAAACACCACGATGATCAGGTCGGCGCCCATGTTGGGATTGACCGAATAGATCGGCGCGGCGAGGACGCCGGCCAGTGCCGCCAGCGCGACGCCGAAGCCATAGGTCAGGGTGATCATGCGGGGCACATTGATCCCGAAGGCGCCCACGAGCGTGGGATTTTCGGTGGCGGCCCGCAGATAGGCGCCCAGCTTGGTCTTCTCGATGGCAAACCAGGTGCCGAAACAGACGACGGCCGACGCCACCACGACCCACGCGCGGTAATTGGGCAGGAACATGAAGCCCAGGTTGGTGCCGCCCGAAAGTTCTGTCGGGATGGAATAGGGCAGCCCGGAGACGCCATATTGATTGCGGAACAGGCCCTGGATGATCAGCGCCAGGCCAAAGGTCAGCAGCAGGCCATAGAGGTGATCGAGGTGGTAAAGCCGCGCGATCATCACCCGCTCGATGACCACCCCGGTGGCGCCAACGACGATGGGCACGATCAGCAGGGCCCACCAGTAGTTGATGCCGGCATAGGTCATCAGCATCCAGGCCACGAAGGCCCCCATCATATACTGAGCGCCATGGCTGAAATTGATGATGTTGAGGAGCCCGAAGATGACGGCGAGCCCCAGGCTCAGCAGCGCATAGAACGACCCGTTGATCAGCCCCAGCAGCAGCTGGCCGAACAGGGCCTGTGGCGGTATCCCCAAAAGCTCAAACATTGAAAAACCCGGTCTCTCTCTCGGCCTGGATAGTTGGGCGCCCCGGCAGGACCGGAACGCCCGATGGCATTACTTGACCAGATCGCAACCGCCCTCGGCCAGCGGACGGAAGGCGTCCTCGGCGGGAATGGTTGCCATCAGGTTGTAATAGTCCCAGGGGCCCTTGGATTCAGCGGGCGACTTGACCTTGAACAGGTACATGTCGTGGACATGCCGGCCATCGGCGCGGATGGTACCTTCGCCAAACAGCGGGTCCTGGCTCGGGTTGGCCTTCATCCAGTCCATCAGGGCTGCGGTTTCCTTGCCGCCGGTCGCCTCGACGGCCTTGAGATAGTGCATCACGCTGGCATAGACGCCGGCATGCACCATGGTGGGCATGTTGCCGCCATTCTGCTCGGCGAAGCGCTTGGACCAGGCGCGGGTGTCATCGTTGAGGTCCCAATAGAAGGCCTCGGTCAGCACCAGCCCCTGGGCCGTCTCAAGCCCCAGCGCATGAACGTCGGTGATGAAGATCAGCAGCCCGGCCAGTGACTGACCAGCTTGGGTAATGCCGAACTCGGCGGCCTGCTTGATGGTGTTGACGGTGTCGCCACCGGCATTGGCCAGACCGATCACCTGGGCGCCGGAGGCCTGGGCCTGCAGCAGATAGGAGGAGAAATCGGTGCCGGGGAACGGATGGCGCACTGCGCCGACCACTTCACCGCCTGCGGCAGTGACCACGGCCGAGGTGTCTTTCTCCAGCGCCTGCCCGAAGGCGTAGTCAGCGGTAATGAAGAACCATTTCTTGAAGCCCTCCTGCACCATGGCGCTGCCCGTGCCATGAGCCAGGGCCCAGGTGTCGTAGGTCCAGTGCACGGTATTGGGCGAGCATTTGGACCCGGTCAGATCGGCCGAGCCGGCGCCCGAATCCATGAAGATCTTGTTCTTGTCGCGGGTGACGTCATTGACAGCGAAGGCCGCCGAAGAGGTCGGCACGTCGGCGATCATGTCGACGCCGTCCTGATCATACCATTCGCGGGCAATGGTGGAGGCAATGTCGGGCTTGTTCTGGTGATCGGCCGAGACGATCTCGACTTTGATGCCTTTGGTGGCCGCGTCGAAATCCTCGACGGCCATGCGCGCAGCAATCACCGAACCTTCGCCCGACAGATCGGCATAGACGCCGGAACGATCATTGAGGACACCGATCTTGATATCGGTTGCCATGGCGGTGCCTGCCATCAGCAGACTGGCGGCTGTCGCCAGGATCAGACTTGGTAGTTTCATGGTTCGGTTCTCCTCCCGAGGTGTGCCTTGCGGCTTGGTGCTAGACGCCCAGATAGGCGTGCAGCTTGTCGATGTTTGCATCGAGGTCGGCGTTGGGGATGGTGTCGATCACCCGTCCCTGCTCGACCACGTAGTGCCGATCCGCAACCGAGGCCGCGAAGCGGAAATTCTGTTCCACCAGAACGATGGTGAATCCCTGATTTTTCAGTTGGATCAACGTGCGGCCGATCTGCTGGACAATGACCGGGGCGAGGCCCTCGGTGGGTTCGTCAAGCAGCAGGAATTTGGCGCCGGTGCGCAGGATGCGACCAATGGCGAGCATCTGCTGTTCGCCACCGGAGAGCTTGGTGCCCTGGCTGGTCAGCCGCTCGCGCAGATTGGGGAACATCTCGAGCACCGTCTCGCGAGTGAGCCCGCCCGGCTTGACCTCGGGTGGCAGCATCAGGTTTTCATCCACCGAGAGGCTGGAGAAGATGCCGCGCTCCTCGGGGCAGAAGGCGATGCCCTGCCTGGCAATGGTGCGCGGTTGCTGGCCGATCAGTTCGTTGCCTTCAAACTGCACCGAGCCGCTGCGCTTGCCGACAATGCCCATAATGGCGCGCAGCGTCGTGGTCTTGCCCGCGCCATTGCGACCGAGCAAGGTCACCACCTCGCCGGGGCGCACATCGAAGTTGATGCCATGCAGCACATGGCTCTCATCGTACCAGGCCTGGAGATCACGCACGGCGAGCAGTGGGGTGGCGCCGTTGGCAGGGGAAATCGCCTCACGCATGGCCGGCTCCGATATAGGCTTCAACCACGCGCTCGTCGCTGGACACCTGGTCATAGGTGCCCTGGGCCAGCACCTGCCCGCGCGCCAGAACGGTGATGTGGTCTGAAAGGTCCGCCACCACCGACAGATTATGCTCGACCATCAGGATGGTGCGATTGGCGGAAATCTTGCGGATCAGCGCCGAGATCAGCGCCACATCGGCTTGCGCCATGCCGGCCATGGGTTCGTCCAGCAGCAGCATTTCGGGCTCCAGCGCCAATGTGGTGGCGATCTCGAGCGCCCGCTTGCGCCCATAGCTCAGTTCGCCAGCCGGCTCATGCAGGTGCGGCGACAGACCGACCTCGTTGACCCGCGCCGCGGCCTCGTCATCAAAGGCGGAGAGCACTTTTTGCGAGCGCCAGAAATCGAAGCTGTCGCCGCGGCGGCGCTGCAGCGCGATACGCACGTTCTCGAGCACCGTCAGTTGCGGAAACACGGCCGAGATCTGGAATGATCGCACCAGCCCGCGGCGCGCGATATCGGCGGCTGACTGGCGGGTGATGTCGTGTCCGTTCAGGGTGATGGTGCCTGCGCTGGGCTGCAGGAATTTGGTCAGGAGATTGAAGCACGTCGTCTTGCCCGCGCCATTGGGCCCGATCAACGCGTGAATGCTGCCGCGCCGGATATCGAGGTCGACGCCGTTGACGGCCACAAAGCCGGCAAAACGCTTGGTGAGGCCGCGTGCCGACAGGATGACGTCGCTCTGGTTTGCGCCGGTGTCAGTCATTTGGCTGTCCATCCCCCATCGATCGAGATCGCACTCCCGGTAATGGAGCGGGCTAGGTCACCACACAGATAGGCGGCCATTTCGGCAATCTCCTCCGGCTGCACGAACTGGCGGGTCGGCTGGGGTGCGAGCAGGACGTCGCGCATCACCTGTTCCTCGCTCATGCCATGGACCCTGGCCTGATCGGCGACCTGGGCTGCGACCAATGGCGTCCAGACATAGCCTGGGCAGATAGCGTTTACAGTGACGCCCTTTTCGGCCGTTTCCAGCGCCACGGTTTTGGTCAGGCCCACCACGGCATGCTTTGTGGCCACATAGGCCGATTTGAACGGCGAGGCGCGCAGCCCGTGGGCGGAAGCAATATTGATGATGCGGCCCCAGCCGCGGGTGGTCATGCCCGGCAGGGCGGCGCGGATGGTATGAAACGCTGAATCCAGGCTGATCGCGACGATGCGGTGCCAGTCCTGCGGCGGAAACTCCTCGATCGGCGCCACCTTCTGGATGCCGGCATTGTTGACCAGAATATCGAGCTGACCAAAGGCGGCAATCACATCGCCCACCAGCTCGAAACCGCCGCCGCTTTCGGCCAGGTCAGACTGAAAATACCGCACTGTCGCACCGCTGGCGGCAACCGCGTGCAGTGCCGCGCTGACGGTCTGCTCCGGCTCAAAGCTGTTGATGGCCACATCATAGCCCATCGCCGCAAATCTGCTGGCGATCGACAGGCCGATGCCGGTCGTCGAGCCTGTGACCAATGCCACGCGCTTTTTATTCATACCCCACCCTGGTCCGGACCTTTTTGATCCGCTTGATTTTGCCCTTTCCCTTTCAACTTCCGTGCCAAGTGCAAAAACGCTGGTTTGGCGGGGTTTTTCGACAGCGTGTCCGGCTCCTGTGTCCGGATATCCGAACACTATCCGGACGCCCGGACAGTCACTGCTCGATATTGTAGCGCTTGAGTTTCTCGTAGAACTGGCTGCGCGACACCCCCAGGCGCAGGGCCGCCGCCGATTTCTGCCCGCCGGTTGCGGCCAGCGCATCGATGATGGCCTGTCGCTCTGTGTCGGCAACGGTGTGGGCCAGCGCCTGAGTGCGGCTGGGCGCTCCACCGTGGCGAACCGAACCGGGCGGCATGGCGCGATTGATGACATCGGCGTCGAGCACCTCGCTGGGCGCCAGCGCGGCCGCGCGCTCGAGCACATTGCGCAGTTCGCGCACATTGCCCGGCCATGCGTGCGCCTGCAGCAGGCGAATTGCCTCGGGGGTGATAACCCAGCCACGCTCATCGGCGGCGCGCATGGTCTGCTCCAGCAACACCTCGCAGAGCATCGCCATATCCTCGCGGCGGTCCCGCAAGGGTGGCACATGTACGGTCAGCACGGCGATGCGATAATAGAGATCGGCGCGAAAGCTCTTGTCGGCGATCTTGGCTTCAAGGTCCTGCGACGTCGCCGCGATGATGCGGACATCCACCTTCTTGACCGTATTGGACCCCAGTGCCTCGATCTCGCCTTCCTGCAGCACGCGCAGGAACTTGGCCTGGATGCCGGCCGGCATATCGCCGATTTCATCGAGAAAGAGCGTGCCGCCATGGGCCAGCTCGAACTTGCCCTTGCGCGGCTTGCGATCAGCCCCGGTGAAGGCGCCGGGCGCCACACCGAAGAACTCGGCCTCGAGGAGCGCTTCTGGCACCGCAGCGATATTGACCGCCACGAAGGGGCCGTCAGCGCGGTCCGATTGCTGATGGATGGCGTGGGCCAGCAGTTCCTTGCCCGTGCCGGTCTCCCCCAGGATCAACGCGGCGCCATCGCGCAGCGCGAAGCGGCGGACCATGGCCTTGAGTTCCCTGACCGGCTCGCTTTGGCCGACAAAGCTCGACAGGGAATATTTCGTCTGCCGCTCCCGCGTCAGCGCCGCCTGAGCACGGGTCAACTGGCGATGGAGGGATTCGAACTTGTCGAGGATCGGCGCGAGATAGTCGACATTGTCGTAGAACACAAAGCCAATGGCACCATCGACTGCGCCCTGGGCGTCCTTGAGCGGAATCCGGCAGACCACGAACTGGCGGTCATCAAAGTTCATAATGTCGAGCAGGATGGGGCGCCCCGACTCCACCACGCGCCGCAGCAGGGAATGCGGGATCACGTCTTCGACGGGCAGGCCGATCGGGTCGAAGCTGGGGCTGAGCTTGAGCAGTTCACGATAGCGCCCATCCATCCAGGTGATGCGCGTCTGCGCATCAACGACGATGGCACCCTCGAAATACTCGCGCAGCAGGCTGAAGGCCCCCACGGCCTCTTCAATGCTGGCCAGGCCATTGGCGGCCGGCCAGCGCTCGTCGGTCGGTGGGCGGGGCATGGTTGCGCTCTCAATTGCTCGATCCGATGCGCCAGAGCCTATGCCGTGCCGGGCAGCGCCGCAACGCGGTCCAACCCGCTCGACGCGAAACACCAGCAAGGCGCGCGGCTGCCAACCCTTGGCAGGCGGCAAGCCAAGGCTAGTTCAGGAGCGGTGTCATGAACCGGTTCTGGCGAATGAGCGCCAGGCTGACCGCTTCGTGGCGCGCGACGCCGCCCGCCTCAATCTTGCCCGCCTGGATCAGGTCGATCATGGTGCACAGATGCGCGGCCGAGGTGTGGCTGAGTGCAGACACCGGGAACGGGCTGCGCATCGGCTCGTGGTAGATCTTGCGGACGAAGGAGCGTTCCGCCGGCACACCCTGGTGAAAGCCGCGGACGCTGATGAAGATGACCACGACATCCTGAATCACGTCGGGCAGGCCAAAGCGGAGGACGGTGCGCAGCATGTCGCGTCGCCGCTTGAGTCCGAGATCCTCGAACAGGAAGCGTGCCAGCGTCAGGTGCCCGGGGTAGCGGATGGTGCGGAAACTAAGATTGCGGACCTTGTGCTGCAGCGCCGCGCAGAGACTGCCCATGCCACCAGACGTGCTGAAGGCCTCATAGGGACGACCATTGAGCACAAAGCTCTCATAGTCCTGCAGGGGCGCTGTGCTGACGCGCTTGCCTTCGACGATGCCTTCGCAAGGATCGGTGTACTCGGCGATGAGGCCGTCAACATCCCAGGAAAGACCATAGCCGAAGGCGTTGGACGGATGCACCGGCAGGCCGCCGACGCGCACCACCATGTCGATGGGTCCCTCGAGCGCGTCGACCAGCTCGACTGCCAGATTGGCAACGAGCCCCGGGGACAATCCGCAACCCGGCAGAATGACCTTGCCGTGGCCTGCTGTCGCCGCAACCTCGCTGACCGCAGCCGTGTCCTCGGCGCTATCCACATAGTGGACGCCAGCCTCTATGGCTGCCGCGACAATGCCGGCGGCGAGGCGGGTGGGCGCGGCATTGACCACAATGTCAAAGCCAGCCAGCGCCTCGACGCAATCCTTGCGACGCGATGCGTCCAGGTGACGAGTCTTGAACCCCCGCCGGGCGGCCTGGTCCAACGCCTCCTGCGTCACATCGGCGACCTCAGAGTCATGGCCCTCGGCTCCCGCCAACAGCGCTGCAACTGCCAGGCCGATGCGGCCCCCGCCAATGATGAGGACCTTCATGTCCCGCTCCGATCACGCATTGAAGCGACTGAGAAAGGCCCGCAACCGGTCGCTGGATGGATTGCGGATGACGTTTTCGGCCGTTCCAACCTCGGCGATGACGCCCCCGTCTATGAAAGCGACGCGATCGGCGACGTCGGCAGCAAAGGCCATTTCATGGGTGACGATCGCCATGGTCATGCCGTCATGCGCCAGAAGGCGGATAACCTGCAGCACCTCGCCCACCAGTTCCGGATCAAGGGCGCTGGTGACCTCATCGAGCAAGAGTACGTCAGGCCGCATGGCCAGGGCACGGGCAATCGCAACGCGTTGCTTCTGGCCACCGGACAGGTGGTTGGGATAGGCATCGCGCTTGTCCAGGAGGCCGACCTTGCCAAGCAGTTCCATGGCGCGCGCTTCGACTTCGGCGCGCGGTTCCTTGAGCACGGCGATCGGTCCCTCACAGATATTCTGCATCACCGTCTTGTGGGGGAACAGGTTGAAGTGCTGGAACACCATGCCGACATGCCGGCGCAGTTCGCCACAGCCGATATTGCCGCCGCGCGACTGGAAGCGGTTTTCCACGCTGCGTCCGTTGTAGACGATCTCACCGGCACTCGGGATCTCGAGCAGGTTGAGGCAGCGGATAAGCGTGGACTTGCCCGAGCCTGATGGGCCGATGATGGCCAATACCTCGCCGCGATGCAGGTCGAGATCGACGCCCTTGATGACGTGGAGCTTGTTGTAGCTTTTCGTGAGGCCCCGGACTGTCAGGATGGGCTGGTCATCGGTTGAGTGCATGGTCGCTTCCCCTGAAATTGTTTGCGCGTCCATCAGTCACTCACCCGCATGCGATGTTCGACATAGTCGGCGGCCTGGGTCATCGGGAACAGCACGATGAAGTACAGCAGGGCCACGATGGTGAAGGCTTCCAGTGGTCGGTAGGTCTGCCCGTTGACGACCGCCGCCATATAGGCCAGCTCGCCCACGGAGATCACCGAGATCAGCGAGGTGTTCTTGAACTGGATGACCGACTGGTTGATGAAGGACGGCAGCACGCGCTTGAACGCCTGCGGGATGATGATGCGCCACATCACCTGCCTGTCGGACATGGCAATGGCCTTGGCGGCCTCGGTCTGGCCCTTGTCGATCGAGAGGATGCCGCCGCGGAAGATCTCGGAATAGAACGAGCCCGCATAGAGCGACAGGGTCAGCATGGCCGCCACATAGTTCTCGATGGTGACACCGATCAACAGCGGCAACGCGTAGTAGAACCACATCAACTGCACCAGCAGCGGCGTGCAGCGGAACACTTCCTGGTAGGCGCGCGACAGCCCGCTGATGAGCCGGAACCGCGACAGGCGGCCGAAGCAGATGACCATGCCGATAACCACGCCGACCACGATCGAGCCGAGCGTATAGGCAAAAGTCAGCCACAGCCCCCATGCGAAGAGGTCCCAGTACTGCAGGACGGTGTTGAAGTCCCATTTATAAGGCATGGCGCATCCCCTGAAGAAGTCGGCCGGGGCGGCTGCCGCCCCGGCATGGACGGACTAGCCGCCGAGGTCGAAGTTCTCGGGCAGGTCGTCGAGCCCGATTTCGAACGGCGCGAGGCCATTGATGATCCAGGTCTGGTTGTTGCCAACCCGGCGATTGTAGTCGGCCCAGGCCGAAATGAACGATTTGAACTGCTCGTCGGAAGCGTAGTTGATGCCGATCACCGAAGGCGAGGACAATACCGGCTCGGGGACATAGACCTGGCCCAGGGCGGCGTTGCGCTTGATCATCACGAGCGAATTCAGGACCGTGTTGACGATGGCATCGGCCTTGCCGCTGGCCACGGCCAGGATGGCCTCGTCACGGGTCTTGAAGCGCAGCACATTGGCCTTGGGCAGGTATTGCTGGGTGATCAGGTCCTGTGCCGAACCGAGGTCTACCGCCACGGTTATGGAAGGATCGTTCAGCGACGCCCAGGTGGCTGCGGCAAGCTCGGGGTTGGGCGAGACAATGACGAAGCTGTTGTAGTAGGTGGGCGACGAGAAGGAGATCGACAGCGCACGCGTCGGCAGAGCCGTCAGCGCCAGCGCGATATCAGCCTTGCCCGATTGCACATCAAGGATGGAGTTGGCCCAGGTGCTCTCCACCACTTCGAGTTCCACGCCCAGAGTCGCGGCTATATCGCTGGCCATGTCGATCACGAAGCCGCGCCATTCGCCGGTGCGCGGGTCCTTGTTGAAATAGGGGTCCTCATTGAGGATGGCAGGAACGCGGAGCACGCCTCGTTCCTTGATCTGGTCGATGGTGCTCTGCTGAGCGACGGCCGGCGCGGCCGCGAACCCGATCGCCACGCAGGCTGCGGCGAGTAGCGTAGTCAGTAGTCTCATCATAGTCTCCCTCTGAAAAACTGAACGACGTTGTCTGGGAACGGTCGAAGCTGACCAACCTTCCGATATTCAGAGTGCAGGCGCGCCTGAGCGGCATCAATGCAAACGGACGGCCCGCACTTGTGGCATTTCTTGGAAGAGTCGGCGGTCATTTCTATCTCCCGGCAAACCGGTCCAGCGCTGCCACCAGAGTGGCGCGGTTGGCGATGGCGAGCGGGGCAAGCGGTGAGCGCACGCTGCCGGACATCTGCCCACGGAGTGCCAGTGCTTCCTTGACGGGCACCGGGTTGCCCTCGATGAACAGTGCCTTGGCGAGTGCGAATATCTGGTCATGCAGCGCCAGGGACGTCGCATGGTCGCCGCGATGCCAGGCATCCACCAGCGCCACCATTTCCTTTGGTGCATAATTGGAGACCACGCTGGTCACGCCGAGAGCGCCAACCGACATGAAGGGCAAGGCCAGCGCGTCATCGCCGGAGTGAAGGATGAAGTCGGGCCCGCAGGCAGCTCGCAGTTCGCTGATGCGCTCGGCGCGCCCGCCGGCCTCTTTGATGCCGAAGATATTGCTGTGGCGTTGGGCCAGGCTTGCCGCCGTTTCCGGCGCGATCTCGACACCGCAGCGTCCCGGCACGCTGTAGAGCATGATGGGTAGGTGTGTTGCCTCGGCTATGGCGTCATAGTGGCGCTCGAGGCCAGCCTGGCTGGGACGATTGTAGTATGGCGTGACGACGAGGCAGCCATCGGCTCCGGCCGCCTCGCAGGCGCGGGCCGCCGCAATAGCGTGTGATGTGTCGTTTGAGCCCGCCCCGGCGAGCACGAAGGCCCTGCCCCGCGCCAGTTTGACGGTCCGCGCTACAAGTGCTGCAGCCTCATCGGGCGACAGTGTGGCAGCTTCCCCGGTGGTCCCCACCGGCACCAGCCCCTTGATGCCGGCTGCGATCTGCGACTCGACCAGCCGATCAAAGGCGGCGTAGTCGACGCCGTTCTCGTTGAAGGGGGTCACCAAGGCGGTAAAGACGCCGCTGAATGCCGTGCTCAATGTGCTCATGTCTTGGCCTTTGTCGTAGAAATCAGATGTCGAGGGCGTCATAGCGACCGGGCCCGGGGCCCGACTGGACCAGTCGGACAGCGGCCGCCAGGGCGCCGCGGGCATAGGCGGCAATGGTCTGTACCGAGAAGGTGAAACGGACCTCGGAATCGCCCAGGTCGAAGCGCACCTCGTTTATGCCAACCGTATCGCCCGATCGGTGGACGTGAATCTCCGGCTGCGGCACACTGCCCCCCGCCGCAGCGGCCTGCGCTTCGCTCAAGGTGCGGGCCAGCAGCAGAGAAGTGCCCGAGGGCGCGCGCTTCTTGCGACGATGATAGGTCTCCCTGATGGCGATCAGGGCGCCGGGATGCGCACTGGCAAACTGCCTGGCCTCACGGGCAAGTGCGTTGAAGCCCAACGCGAAATTGACGCCCATCAGGATAGGACGGTAGCGCGAGGCGGCATCGATATGCGCAAGCTGGTCGCCCGAAAAGCCGGTCGTCCCGATAACGATTGGCACCGGGCGCTGCCCCGCCATGCGCTGCAGATAGAGACTCCCCGCGGGCGACGAGAAATCGATGATGGCGTCGCAATGCGCATTGATGGCCGCTTCCGCGGGCCGGTATTCCACGACGGTGCTGCCGACCTGACGGCCGATCCAGGGCGATCCGGGCGAAACGTGAGCTGCCGCGAGCTCCAGACCGGGATCGCTGAGGATGGCCTCGACAAGGCTGGTGCCCACTCGGCCGGACGCTCCAAATACCGCAATGCGCATGGCACGCCCTCCCCTAGTCAATGACAACCTTGGTTTCGCTCATTTCCCGCAGGGCGATGCGAACCCCTTCTCGGCCCAGGCCGCTCCCCTTGATGCCGCCGAAGGGGACATGCTCGGCGCGGAAATCGGGCCCCTCATTGATCATCACACCCCCCACACGCAGATCGCGGGAAAACTGCTTGATGACAGCATGGTCATTGCTGAAGACGCCGGCTTGCAGACCATAGGCGCCGGCGTTGACTTCGGCGATTGCCGACCCGGCGTCATCGAACCGCCGGACCGAAATGACCGGGCCGAAGGTTTCCTGCGCAAAGAGATCGCAGTCCGGCGGCACGTCGGCCACCACGGTTGGCGCGAGCAGGGATCCCGTGCCTGTACCGCCCGTCAGCAGGCGTGCACCCTGCTCCACCGCCGAGCGGACGCGAGCCTGGACCTGTGTCGCCGATTGCGCATCGATGACTGGACCCATCTGGATACCGGGATCGAGAGGATCGCCGTGGCGCACGCCGCGGACAACCTCGAGCAATTGGTCCAGTACCGCATCATGGATGTCGGCATGCAGATAGAACTTCTTGACGGCGGCACAGCTCTGGCCAGCGATTTCGTAGCGCTGTGAAACGGCCGTCTGCACGGCGGCCTGCAAGTCCCCGTCCGGCATGACGAAAAGCGGGTCGTTGCCACCGAGCTCCATGAGGCAGCGGACAAGGCCCGCGGCATTCTTGAGGGCGAGCCCCGCGGCCGTGCCGCCTGTAAAACTCAACAGGTCTATCGGTGCGCGCGCCAGCGCCAGCGCCTGGTTGGCACCGCCATGCACGATATGGAACAGTCCGGCAGGAAATCCCGCCTCATCAGCCAGTTCGGAGAGGCGCTGCGCGGCCAGTGGCGCCTTTGGCGACGGCTTGGCCACCACCGCATTGCCGGCGGCAATGGCCGGGCCAAGTTTGTGGCACAGCAGATTGAGCGGATAGTTGAAGGGCGTTATCGCGCCAACAACCCCGGCGGGCTCATAGGTAATCACAGCCTGGCGATTGGCGCCGCCAGCGACGATGCCGCAGTGCAGCACCTCCCCATCCAGGAACGTGGCTGCGTCCCCCGACAAGCGCAATGTGTTCTGCGCGCGGCGAACCTCATTGCGCGCCTCGGCAATGGTCTTGCCGACTTCGGCACAAATGAGCTGGGCCAGAGGTTCGGCCTCGCGGGCAATGGCAGAAGCGAGCGCGTTGAGCAGGTCGCGGCGTTCGGACGGCGTCGAGAAAGCGAATTCGGCCTGGGCGGCACGGGCCCGCAAGACGGCATCGACAATATCGGCAGGCGTGGCGACCGAAACCAGCCCCACCACACCACCGTGATATGGCGAGGTGACTTCGATGTGTTCGGAGCCGGATTGGACGAGCTGGGACAATGGGGACACGGCGCTCACTCTGACGGATGTGAAGGGGGAAGCGTGACGAAGGCGGAAATGGGAACCGGCTTGACCGGCCAGCGGCTGCCGACGATCTCGGAGGATTGAGGGGGGCTGCCATCGGCATGCTGACTGGCTACGAACGCAGCCACCCACTCTGCGCAGAAGCGGCCCTGGCAGGCGCCCATGCCGAAGCGGCCATTGAGCTTTATCTCGCGCGCCGAGACCGGGTCGCGCGAGTCGAGCATGGCCCGAAGCTGACCCAGGGTGCGGCCCTCGCAGCGGCAGATGATGGTGTCATCGGGCAACTCAGTGGGATCACGCCCGGAATAGTCGAACAGGGTATTGAGGGCGGCCTGGGCCTGGCGCTCCCGCGCCATGGCCAATTCTGCCCCCGTGCTGTCGGAACCGCGCTTGCCCAAATGGGCGAGGACAGCCTGTGCGGCGAGGCGGCCATCGGCAAGGGCAGCGGCGCCGCCCAGCACCTCCCGGCAATCGCCGGCACGCACAAGGAACGGTCCATTGGGATGCGCCGCCGTTCCGTTGCTGTTGGGCAGCAGACCATCATGCAAGGCCACGCGGTCGACGAGCAGCTGGCGTTCCCGGCCACCCCGATCCCGCACCGAAACCGAGAGGCGCCCGTCTTTGGGCACGATGGCGGTGACAAAGGCGCCGCGCTGGGGAAGACAACCCGCACGCACCAGAGTTCCCACATAGCCAGCGGCCTCCCGAAGATAGGCAGGCGTTCGCAGCAGGCTAGCGATGACGCGGAGCGACATAAGCCTGGGACTGCGCTCGAGCACTGCAACCGGCGCATTGCCCAGCGAGGCCATCTGTGCGGCAAGTGCCACCAGCAACGGGCCGGACCCGGCAATCAGCACCGCGCCACTGGGTGCCCTGCCGGTCGACTTCATCATCACCTGCAGACCGCCGGCGCTGACGACGCCGGGCAGATGCCAGCCCGGCACGGGCGCCACGCGCTCGATGGCCCCCATGGCCAGGACCAGCGCGGCGGGGCGTCGGGTAACCAGGCGGCCGGTGTTGCGATCTTCGAGCAGCACGGCACCGGTCGCCTCGATGCCGGCAAACATGTGTCGGCACAGCACCTTTACCGTGCTTGCGGCCAGTTCATCGGACAGGGCCTGCCAGCGCTGCTTGTGCGCGCGTGGGACGCGAACGGATTGCGTTTGATCGTCTGGTTGCCGATGGATGGCGCCGCCGAGGCGCGGACCTTGCTCGCAGAGCGTCACATCAATGCCGGCCCGGGCCAGCGCCACCGCGGCCGAAACTCCAGCTGGGCCTCCACCAATAACGAGGGCTTGGGGACCGCTCATGACGACACCGGCACAAAACGTTTGACGGTCAGCCCGCTGCGCGCGGGCGTCAGGCAGGCTTCCATGCGCGTCCCATCGACGATGACAAGACAGGCCTGGCAGGCGCCAATGCCGCAGAAGTAGCGGCCGGCGCAACCGGCCTGACCCGTGCCGAGCGTGTGGATGCCGGCGCGATCAAGCGCCGCCGCAATGGTTTCGTTGCCGGTATGAGGGATGGCCTTACCGTCGAAGAGAAAGCTGGGGACCTCGCTCATGCAGCGGCCGCCAGGGTTAGCCTGAACCGGGTGGCGTCCAGGGCGGAAATATCCTGATCCGGCGGCTCGCCGCAGATCATCTGCTGGCATAGACGCCCCATCAGCGGGCCGAGGCAGATGCCATCGCCTTCAAAGCCCGTCGCGATCCATAGATTATCAGCGCCACCGACACGACCCACGATGGGCATGCCGTCGCGGGTTGCCGCGCGCAGACCAGAGAAGACGCGGATGACGCGCAATCGGGCCAATGACGGCGATAGCGCCACGGCGTCGCGCAACAGCGCAGCGACAATATCGCCATCGGCCGTCTCCCTGTCGTCGCGGTCCTCGCGGGACCCGCCGATGAGAAATTGGCCGGTGCGGAGCGGGTCGATGACAAGGCCCAGGGAGCGGGATGCCGCGGCGCTATTGGCCGGCTGGCTGCCTTTGCTGACAAGGTATCGGCAGGACATCAGCGGGCCGGGAAAATGAGGGCTATCCGCACCGGCGCGATCGGTGACGATCAGCTGCCCCTTGCGCGGACGGATCAGGTCGGATTCGGCGAGGAAGTGCATCGAACCGATGCCCGTGGCCAACAGGACGGCATCGGCCTGTTCGGTGCCGCATTCGGTGATCACGCCGGTGATGTGGCCGTTGCTGGATGTGAACCCGGAGACGCGGCAGTTGCGCCGGATGGCAAAGCCCCCGAGCCGGCGGAGCCGTTCAACCACGCGGTAGCCAACCGCATGGCCCTCACGCTGCACTTCCGCCGCAGCAATGGCTGTCGGCGCGGCGGCGCCAATGACCTCGGTGAGTGCCGTACCCCTGAGCATACGGATCGGCACGCTGGCCGCTTCCAGCTCCCCCGCATGTCGTTCGAGCACGCTCAGTTCTTCATCATCGGACGCGACCACGAAGGTCGAGCGCGGCAGATATTCATCCACCAGTACGCCTTCAGCGATGAGCTGCTCGTAGAATTTCACGGCCGCGACAGCCAGGGTCATCAGCGGACCAGGCTTCTTGCTGGCCACCGAGACAGCACCATCTGCCGAACCGGTGGCGCCCGAGGCGACGACACCGGCATCATAGACCGTCACCTGCCAGCCAGCGCGCGACAGGAAATGGGCCGCCGACATGCCGACGATGCCAGCGCCGACAATGGCGACGGACCGCGACGATCTGGGAGAATTGCCTTGTGGATGGAGCATGTCGCCAACACGGAATGAACTGGTCCGGTCAGAATGGAGCACCCCTGCCGAAAGCGTCGATACAAATGAAACGGGGGTGAAGCGCAGCATATTTGTAGACCTTTCGGTCCGCCGTCGCTTGCTCGCCGGCGCGCGCTCTCTATGATCAGCCGCAGGAGCGCCGAGCCCATGGCAGAAATCAATCTCACGCTGATCCAGACCTTTTACCTGGTGGCCAGGCATGGATCCTATTCAGCGGCGTCGCGTGAACTGAACCTGAGCTACCAGTCTGCCGCCAACCATGTGCGTCGGCTCGAACAGGTCATGAATGAGCGGCTCGTGGAGTCCGACCAGGGGGCCAAGAAGATCCGCCTGACGCCGCGCGGCGTCGCGCTCTACAACCTGTTGCATCCTGAGCTGGAAATCATGCTGGAGCGACTGGCGCTGGTGGTGACCAGCCAGCGCCCGGTGCTGCGGATCGGCCTGCCGCAGGCCATCTTCTACTACCTCATGCCTGCGGTGCTGGCCGCCTTCCATGCCCGGTTTCCCAGCGTCGAGCTGATCGCCTATGAGCGCGACACGTCACTGGCCGAACTGGTCAAGAACGGCAGCCTGGACGTCTGCATTAATGAACGCTTCTTCGGTGACCCTGTCGTGCCACAGAGCCTGCTCGGCACCTATCACCTGAACCTGGTCTATCCGCGAAGCTGGGGACCGGCGCCGCGGCCGGCAGACATTCCGGAGTGGTCGCGCGGCAAGCCCCTGGTGACCTACGAGCCGGGGCAGACGCTGCGCAACATGGCGATGGATTTTCTGGCAAAGGGCGGAGGCCAGACCGAGGCGTCGACGTCGGCATCGGGCAGTTCGAGCGTCAAGCGGTGCGTGGAGAGCGGCCTTGGGTTTGCCATCATCCCCGCCTGGTGCGTGGGGCCAGAAGACGTCGGCCTGACGCAGGTCAAGATCGACGTCTTGCCGCCGGTCAAAGTCTATTTTGGACAGGCCTTGTTCATGGCCAAGAATGTCTATGTTCAAGCACTGCATGAACAGTGTCGGCTCAGCCTGGTCGGTTCAGCGCTCGAAGCGTCCTAGGCGGCAAACACTTGCCAGATGGACCGCGATTGATAGCGGCAATGGACTGGGCGCCGATCAGGATCGTCGGGTGGGACCGTGCGGCCGGTCGCCAAGAATATGCATGATCCATGGGTCTTTTGCTTGAACATGGCAAAGGCCATGGTTCATTCGTCGAGCCGGACCGGCGGACGACGTGAACGCAAGACCTCTGTCAGCAGCGTGTAGCGAATTGACTGGTGGAGCACGACGCAGGATGGAGCGTGACGCCTAGACACCACGATGGACACTGGCTCTTCTTCGCCAACTTGCTGCGTGGTAGTCCCGCGCCAAGCTTCTGTTTAGAAGGGTGCCTATGGCCAAACTCGGAAAATTGCCTCCGCTGAATGCTCTTGTCGTGTTCGAAGCCGCATCGCGGCTTGGCAGCTTCTCGCGCGCCGGCGTCGAGCTGGGGCTGACACAGAGCGCAGTCAGCCGGCAGATCGGCAAGCTGGAGTCCTTCATCGGCTCCAAGCTGTTTGCTCGCGCCGTGCACGGCGTGCATCTGACGCCGGTTGGCGAGGCCTATGCCGTCGACATCTCACGCGCGCTTGGCGATGTTGCCGCCGTCACCGAGGGCATCCGCAGCTGGGCCGGCCCGCGCCAGATCACCATCGCCTGCTCGCGCGGCATTGCCGATCAATGGTTCATGCCGCGACTGACGCGCATGCAGCGCGAGATCGCCGGGCTCGAACTGCGCCTCAAGGTGACCGACGACATCGTGCACCTGCGGCTGGATGAATTCGACCTGGCAGTGTTCTATCGCAGCGAACGGCCCGTGGGCGTCAATATAACGGTGCTGGGGCGCGAGGAAATCGTGCCGGTTTCAGCGCCTGGCCTACCGCCGCTGCTCGAAGTCGCCAATCCGGTCGCCATCGGCATCGAGGATGTGATGCGCGAATGGCAGGACTGGCCGCAATGGTGGCAAAGCGCCGGTATTGCGCCGCCTCCCCCCATGCGCCGCTGGTTGCTGGGCGATTATGGTCTGTGCGTGGCAGCGGCCATGCAGGGTGGCGGATATGTGTTGGGCTGGACCTGGCTGATCCGCGAGCAGCTTGAGGCCGGCACGCTCGTGCCAGCACATGAGCATATGATGCAGTCTGGTGGGCGCTTTTACCTGATGCGCCCGGCCGACCGGCACCAGCGTCGTATCGTGCGCGAGGTGTCGGACTGGCTGATCGCCCATAATGTGGGCGATGTTGGATGACACTCAGGCCGCCGGCGCCTGTGACACGCTCTCGGTGTCGTTCGCGGCTTCGGTCAGCACCACAGAGGCTGCGGCCGCCTTGCGCTGATGATGGCGGCTATGGAAATAGCCCACGATGGTGAAGATCAGCCAGGCAACCTGAGTCAAGAACGAGCCGAGGTTGAAGCTCCACAGCAGAGAGTATATCAGCGCCACGCCGCCTAGCACATTGAGCGCGGCATAGCGCCCGTCATCGATGGATAGAATGCGCATCTGGATGAGAGCATAACCCGCCAGATAGGCCACAGCGCCAATGAGCCCAACGACCGTCGCAAGCTCCATGTCATCTCCTCCAAGGCGCACCGGATCTGGCGCGCCAGCATGCCCGGCGCAGGGGAAAAAGGCACGTCCACGATGGCGTGTCCTCGGCCGGAGCAAGGCGCCATCTAGCGGGGATATCAGGCGTTCGCCACACGCTGGTTTCCGATGGGGGTATGACTTTATGTCATGCCGGGCGCGGCTATTTCCCCACTAGTATTCCGCCTCAGGGGACCGCCTCCGCCGCCCTGGTGGAGCGTGGACAGTCAAAGACTACAAGGTAGGAAAATGTCGCAGAACACGTCGTCATTCGACCTGAGCCGCCGCCAGTTCATGGCCGGCACCGCAGGCCTGGCACTCACCACATTGGCCAGCGGGCTCATCGTTCCCGCAGCCTTCGCGCAGGAGGCAACGCCCAAGCGCGGCGGCGTGCTCAAGCTGGGCATCGGCGGCGGTTCGACAACCGACACCTTCGACATTCGCGTGCTCAATGACTGGGTGCCTGTGAATCAGGCCTATATGGTGTTCAACGGCCTGGTCGAGATCGACAAGGACAACCAGGTCCAGCCCGAGCTGTTTGAGAGCTGGGAACCTTCGGCCGACGCCAAGGAATGGACCTTCAACATTCGCCAGGGCGTCACCTTCCACAATGGCAAGACGCTGACCGCCGAAGACATCCTCTATTCGCTGAACCTGCATCGCGGCGAGGCCTCGACTTCTGCCGCGCGCTCCACCGCCGGCCAGTTCACCGATGTGGTCAAGGTCTCCGACAGCCAGATCAAGATCGTCCTGGACAGCGGCAATGCCGACCTGCCCTATATCCTGTCGGACTATCACTTCCTGATCGTGCCGGAAGGCTTTGAAGACTGGACCAAGCCCGTCGGCACTGGCCCCTTCGTGCTCGAAAGCTATGAACCCGGCGTGCGCGCCCGCTTCACCCGCAATGAAAGCTACTGGAAGCCCGATACCGCCTGGGTCGATGCCGTCGAAGTCATCGTCATCAACGATATCGCCGCCCGCACCAATGCGATGATGAGCGGCCAGGTGCATGCCATCAACCAGCTCGACTTCAAGACCGTCGATCTGCTCAAGCGCAATCCGAACCTGACGGTGATCCAGTCGGCCGGTGGTCAGCACTTCACCTTCCTGATGGACTGCACCCTGGGCGTCTACACCGACAACAATGTCCGCATGGCCATCAAATATGCCATCGACCGCGAGCAGCTGTTGACCACTGCCCTGCGCGGCTATGGCCAGCTCGGCAATGACCACCCCATTCCCAAGACCGACCCCTTCTATGCCGCCGATCTGCCCCAGCGCGCCTATGATCCGGAAAAGTCCAAGTTCTACCTCAAGGAAGCCGGACTCGACAGCCTGAGCATCGAGCTCTCGGCCTCTGACGCAGCCTTCTCGGGCGCCGTCGACGCGGCCGCCATCTTCCAGTCCTCGGCTTCTGCCTCGGGCATATCCCTCTCGATCAAGCGCGAACCCTCGGACGGCTACTGGTCCAATGTGTGGATGAAGGCGCCGTTCTCGATGGGCTATTGGGGCGGCCGCCCCACGGCTGACCAGATGCTGACCATTGCCTATTCCTCCACCTCGGCGCAGAACGACACGCATTGGAAGAACGAGACGTTCGACGCCAAGCTGGTCGAGGCCCGCGCGCTGCTCGACAATGCCAAGCGCAAGGAAATCTATGCTGAGCTGCAGCAGCTGATTTCCGATGATGGTGGTGCGATGATCCCGATGTTTGGCGATTATCTGGACGCCGTTTCGACCAAGCTGGGCGGCGTGACCACCCATCCGATGTTCAACTTCATGGGTGCGCGCCTGGCCGAAAAGGTCTGGCTCGAAGCATAATGATCCAACTCATCCTTAAGCGTGTTGCGCTGGGGATCCTGACGCTCCTGCTGGTGTCCGCGTTGATTTTCGCGGGCACCCAGCTCCTGCCTGGCGACGTCGCCTCGGCAATTCTCGGACAGAATGCAACGCCGGAATCGCTGGCTGCTCTCCGACAGGATCTCGGCCTCGATCTTCCCGCCTGGCAGCGCTATCTGAGCTGGCTACATGGCTTCGTCACCGGTGATCTCGGCATGTCGCTGGCCAATCGCCAGCCTGTGGCCGATCTGCTCTGGCCGCGCTTCGGCAATACCATGGCGCTAGCCGCCTATGCCGCCGTCGTCTCGGTGCCGATTGCCGTGCTGCTGGGCCTGGCGGCCGCCGTGCGCCGCGGCAGCCTGTTCGACCGCACGATCAACATCGTGGCACTCGCCTTCGTGTCGCTGCCCGAATATTTCCTGGGCCTGCTGCTGATCTTGTTCCTCTCGGTGCAGTTCAACCTGTTGCCGAGCCTCGCTGACACCTATGCCGGCATGAGCTTCCCCGATTGGCTGCGCGCCACCACCCTGCCGGCCCTGACGCTGGTGCTGGTCACTGTGGCACAGATGATGCGCATGACGCGCACCGCCGTGCTCTCGGTGATGGACCAGGCCTATGTCGAAACGGCCTTTCTCAAGGGCCTGCGCACCCGCCGCGTCGTGCTGCGCCATGCGCTGCCCAATGCTGCCGCGCCCATCGTCAATGTGGTGGCCTTCAACGTCGCCTATCTCATCACCGGCGTGGTGCTGGTCGAAGCCATCTTCAACTACAACGGGCTGGGGCGCTTCATGGTCGACGCCGTCGCCAAGCGCGACCTGCCATTGGTGCAGGCGGCGGCCATGGTGTTCGGGGCGGCCTATGTCATCCTCAATTCCATCGCCGACATTGTCGCCATTGCCCTCAATCCGCGCCTGAGGCACCCAAGATGACCAGCAAGCTCAAGGCCATTCCCTTTTCCGCCTGGCTGGGCCTCGTTATCGTGACGCTCAACCTCCTCGTCTTTGTCTTCGGGCCCATGCTGGCCCCCTATGGCCAGAACGAGATCGTGGGCGCGCCCTTTGATCCGCCCTCGGCCCAGTTCTGGTTCGGGCTCGACCAGAATGGCCGCGACATGGCTTCGCGCCTGTTGGCCGGCGCGCAGATGTCAATCGGCGTCTCGCTGGCCGCCTCGCTGATCTCGTTCTGCATCGGCATTCCGATGGGCTTTATTGCGGCCCTGTTCGGCGGCTGGGTCGACACGGTGCTGTCGCGCATCGTTGACACCGTGATGTGCATTCCGGTGCTGATCTCGGCGCTGGTGGTGCTGCAGGCGCTGGGCTCCTCGGTGCCGGTGCTGATCTTCACCATTGCCCTGCTCGACAGCACCCGTGTGTTCCGCCTGGCCCGCGTCGTGGCCCAGGGCATCAGCGTGCTCGAATATGCCGAGACGGCTCGTCTGCGCGGTGAAAGCCTGGGCTGGCTGATCACAAGGGAAATCCTGCCCAATGCCCTGCCGCCGCTGATTGCCGAATTCGGCATGCGCTTCTGCTTCACCTTCCTGTTCGTCGCGGGCCTGTCCTTCCTGGGCCTCGGCATCCAGCCGCCGTTCGCGGACTGGGGCGGCATGGTCAAGGACAACCAGCAGGCCATTCTCTATGGCCTTTACGCGCCGCTGTTCCCGGCGGCCGCCATTGCGCTCCTCACCATTGGGGTCAATCTGGTGGTCGACTGGCTGCTCAGCTCCGGCGGCACTACTCAGGGAGCCGACCGATGAGCCAGTCACCAAACAACGTGCTGACGGTCCGCGGCCTGCGCGTCGCGGCCCCCAATGGCGCCATCCTGGTCGACGGCATTGATGTCGATCTGGCGCCCGGCGAAGTGCTGGGACTGATCGGGGAATCGGGCGCCGGCAAATCAACCATTGGCCTGGCTGCCATGGGCTATGGCCGCGGCGGCTGCCGCATCATCGGTGGCAGTATCGAAATCGGCGGCACCTCCCTGATGGACGGCAGCCGCGCCAGCCGCGAGGCGATGCGCGGCGCGCGCATTGCCTATGTCGCCCAATCGGCGGCCGCCGCCTTCAACCCGGCCATCCGCATCGGCGAGCAGATCATCGAAGGCGCGCTCTACCACGGCAAGATGAGCCGGCCCGAGGCCGAAGCCTGGAAGCTCGAACTGCTCAAGACCCTGCAATTGCCCAACCCGGAGACATTTGGGGAGCGTTATCCGCACCAGGTGTCCGGCGGCCAGTTGCAGCGCGCCATGGTCGCCATGGCCATGTCCTGCCGGCCCGATATCATCGTGCTCGACGAGCCCACCACGGCGCTCGACGTGACCACGCAGATCGAGGTGCTGGCCCTGCTGCGCAGCCTCATCCAGCGCTACAACACTTCGGCGCTCTACATCACCCATGACCTGGCCGTGGTCGCCCAGATCGCCAATCGCATCATGGTGCTGCGCCACGGCAAGCTGGTGGAAGAGGGCACGGCCGAGCAGGTGCTCGAGGCCCCGCGCGATGACTATACGCGCATGCTCGTTGCCGAGCGGCGCGGCAATCTGGTGGGCGAAGCCAGCGACCGCCAGATCGGCGATGTGCTGCTCGATGTCAGCGGCGTGCACGCCTACTACGGCAAGACCGCTGTGCTCGACGATATATCCTGCACCCTGCGCCGTGGAGAGACGCTAGCCGTGGTCGGCGAATCCGGCTCCGGCAAATCGACGCTGGCGCGAGCCATTGCCGGGCTGATGCCGACCTCGGCCGGCATGATCAGCTTTGACGGGCGCCGGCTGGATCGCTCCTACAAGCAGCGCACGCGCGAGGAGCTGCGGCGCATCCAGCTGGTCTATCAACTGCCCGATGTTGCGCTCAATCCGCGCCAGACCGTGGGAGAGATCATCGGGCGACCGATGAAATTCTACTTCGGCATGTATGACGTGCCCAAGGAGAAGGCGGTTGCGCGCTTGCTCGATCTGATCGGCCTGCCGCAGGACTTTGCCGGCCGCCTGCCCGGCGCCCTGTCGGGTGGCCAGAAGCAGCGCGTCTGCATTGCGCGGGCGCTGGCGGCCAAGCCAGACCTCATCATCTGCGACGAGGTCACCTCCGCCCTCGACCCGCTGGTGGCCGAGGACATCCTGCGCCTGCTCAAGAGCCTGCAGCGGGAATTGGGTCTATCCTATCTGTTCATCACCCATGACCTGGGCGTCGTCCGCCGCTTGGCCGACCGCACGGTCGTGATGCAGCGCGGCCGGATCGTCGAACAGGGACCTACGGCCGAGATCTTCCAGCCGCCATTCCACCCCTATACCGAAGAGCTGGTGACCTCCGTGCCCGAGCTGCGCCGCGACTGGCTCGACGACGTGCTGGCCAAGCGCCAGATCACTGCCTGAACCTGGAATTCCCATGACCATCCGCATCACCGAACATCTCTGGATTCCCATGGCCGACGGCACCCGCCTCGGCGCCCGGTTGTGGTTGCCCGAGGACGATGCCAAAGTGCCCGCCGTGCTGGAATATATCCCCTATCGCAAGCGCGACGGGACCCGCGGCCGCGATGAACCCATGCACGGCTATTTCGCCCAGAATGGCTATGCCGCCATTCGCGTTGACATGCGCGGCACCGGGGAAAGCGATGGCCACATGGCCGATGAATATCTCCGCCAGGAGCAGGACGATGCTCTTGAGGTTATCGCCTGGATTGCGGCGCAGCCTTGGTGCGATGGCAATGTCGGCATGATGGGCAAGAGCTGGGGCGGCTTCAATGGCCTCCAGGTGGCGGCCCGCCGCCCGCCGGCGCTCAAGGCTGTGATCACCGCCTATTCCACCGACAATCGCTATACCGACGACATCCACTACATGGGCGGCTTGCTGCTCAACGACAATCTGTGGTGGGGCACGATCATGCTGGCCTATCAAGCCCGCCCGCTCGACCCGGAGATCGTCGGCGACGCCTGGCGCGACGCCTGGCTCAAGCGTGTCGCAGAGCTGCCGTTCTTTCCCGCGCTGTGGACCGAACACCAACGCTATGACGCCTATTGGAAGCACGGCTCGGTCTGCGAGAATTTCGCCGATATCACCGTGCCGGTGCTGGCCATCGGCGGCTGGGCAGACAGCTATACCAATGCCGTGCCGCGCTTGCTTGAAGGCCTCAAGACGCCGCGCAAGGCCATCATCGGCCCCTGGGGCCATATCTATCCGCATGACGGCGTGCCCGGCCCGGCCATCGGCTTCCTGCAGGAGGCCGTGCGCTGGTGGGACCATTGGCTCAAGGGCCGGGACACCGGCGTGATGGCCGAGCCCGATCTGCGCGCCTATGTCAACGACAGCGTCGCCCCGACCGGCACGCGCACCGATGCGCCCGGCCGCTGGGTCGGCGAGGCGCAATGGCCCTCCCCGACCATTCTGCCCCGCACCTTCAGTCTCGGTGCTGATCATGGTCTCCATATCGGCACCGCGCCGGAAGGCATGCTCTCAATCTGCTCGCCGCTTAGCCATGGCAAGGCAGGCGGGGAATGGATGGGCACCGGATGCGTGGGCGAACATCCCACCGATCAGCGCCTAGACGATGGCGGCGCCCTGGTGTTCGATACGCCCGTGCTGGCAGAAGGCTTTGACGTGCTTGGTGCGCCCCTGCTGACGCTGCGGCTGGCGTCGGACAAGCCGGTAGCCCAAGTTTCGGTGCGTCTCTCCGATGTTCGCCCCGATGGCTCGGTCACCCGCGTCAGCTATCAGGTGCTCAACCTCACTCATCGCGACAGCCACGAGCAGCCTGAGCCGCTGGTGCCCGGCCAATTCTATGACGTTGTGGTCAAGCTCAACGATTGCGGGCATCGCTTTGCCGCCGGCCACGCCATCCGCGTCGCCATTGGCACGTCCTATTGGCCCATGGTCTGGCCGTCGCCGGAACTGGCGACGCTGACCATCGACACCACCGGCTGTACCCTCTCCCTGCCGGTGCGCCCGGCCGACAGCGCCGAAGTGTCGCTGCCGTCCCCGGCGCATGGGCCGGCGACCCCGGTCACCCAGCTCGATCCCGGCACGGTGCGCCGCTGGTCCAGCCAGGACCATGTCGCCGGCACCACCACCTATGTCACCGAAGGCATTGGCGGGTTGTTCGGCGAGGGCATTCTGCGCTTTGACGATATTGGCACCGAACTCAGCCACAGTCTCAAGCGCGAGCTGACCATTGCCGACAGTGATCCAAGCTCAGCCCGATATGTGCTCACCCAGAGCTACGAAATGGGCCGCGATGGCTGGCGCATCCGCATAGACAGCGTCACGGAGATGAATTCCGACAAGGATCAGTTTCATCTCTCCGGCAAAATGTTGGTCACTGAAAACGGGGAACGGGTAGCCGACCGCAACTGGAAAAAGTCGCTTGCCCGCGATCTGATGTAGCGCGATCTTGTCCAGTCATAAGCTCATCGCCGCTGCTGCTCATTGGCTCAAGCGCCGAACCCCATCGGCCAAAACAAACCTCCCTGCGCCAGCGATTGGCCCGAAACCCGAATTCGACCTATTGGATTGAGGGATCGGGGTGGCGCAGACAATCAAGGGCCAGCTACGAAGCGTCACGGATGAGGCGTTTGATCACGGCGTCCAGATCAGCCGTGCGCACTTGGACGCGGCTGCGCCTGCCCTGACACATGTGGCGAAACGGCAGAGGCGGGTCGTACCCCGTTTAGATGGCCCCGAAGGCGAAGACCCGGAGCAGGTGACGGCTCTCAGGGAATGTGCAAGGCAACCCGGACGCCCGAAAGAACGCCCAGAGCCGACCACTTTCTCGCAGCCTTCTCTGACTATCGGCAGACGGGGGCCGACAGTAGCCTGTCCGGTTTTGGTCGTCGCGTGTCAGAAAGCAGCGATTGCGTGCGCGGTTTTGGCTGCGGCTCAATGGTGGCGATTGAGAACTGGCCGTTTCTTGCCGGCAATCGAACAGCGTCACGGCTGCGTGACAAGTCGTCCTCGCGCCGACCATTCAGGGGACGCCTCGCTTCGCAAGGATCCGCGCAGGCCTTGGCTCGGCGCGTTAGCGCATGTGGTGGATCCAGGTCCACCATTGGTCGCTGTTCTTGCGCCCAGGCGGCAGGGTGTCTCGCTGGCCTGCGGCGGCGCGGACTTCGCGGGCCGTCATCCCTATCTTGCGGCTGAAAGCCCGGCTGAAGCTTTTGGGATGCAGGAAACCCATGGATTCCGCGATCTCGGCAATGCTCAGCCGATGCAGATCCGGATCGATCAGCGCGTCGTAGCAGCGTTTCAGCCGCCGGTCCTGAACATAGGTGGCAAAGCCCCCAAGGGGCTCGAAGAGATAGTAGAGCTTGCGCTCGGACATGCCGAACTGCTGGGCCACGGCGCTGGCCGATAGCGCGGGATTGGCCAGGTGGCGTTCGATATGGCGACGGATGCTGCCGATGATTGCCGATGCCACCGGTGCGGCCGCGGCTTCGTCAACGGCGCCGTTGAGTGCAGCGGCCGCCAGGGCAATGGTGGGGCTCAGGACCGACACCGCATCGTCTTCTCCCATCTCTGGCGCGGTGGTGATCAAGGCCTGCATATGGCTGCGCAACAGCTTGACCAGCGGGTCCTGCCCGGGGAGCACGCGCATGTGGTGCGACTGCGGCTGGCTCAGAAGCGGCGCAATGATCCTGCGGGGGAGGATGATGTTGAGGTTGGAGAACGCCGTTGTGCCCGATGCCAGCAGCTGAGTAAGGTCTGTGACCCACAGATCACCCGGGCGGGTCAGCTCGTCCGAACTGCCATCGCGCTGGCCACAGCTGCCTTCAACGTAGAACTGCAGCATGATGTGGTCGAGATTGTCTCGCTCGATCCTGCGGCGCGAGCGGTCGAACCATTGCGCAGGTGCACTGCACTGCCCAAGCGCCACGTCGCCGAGCAGGAATCCGTCGACCTGCGCCCGAAATGACGGGTCGACGCCAGAATTGAGCCGCGTGTCGAAAAGCACGCCGATGCTCTCCTGCCAAGCAGACAGAGCCGCGGCGTCCGACAATCCCCGAGTATCCAGCGTCGAATGCGGCAAGCCCACGATCAAACGCGCTCCTGACGCTGGGGTGGCTAAATTCATGCCCGGCCTTGATAATGCCAAGGCCCGATGCTTGGCAATCCGGGCCTAGAAGCCCAGGCCCAGGCGCATCTGCGCAGAGACCGACATCATGCCGTTGTTGGCGGTGTAGAGCTTGCTCTAAAGGCCGATTGTCCAGTTGCCGCTGCCCGACAGATCCACCCCGCCCGACAGCGCGGCGGACTGGGTGAACTTGCCGGCCGACAGCGTGGTGCCCAGGTCAATCTCGACAAAGGGTTGGATGGTCAGGCCTGTGTCGGTGAGCAGCCGATAGCGCAAAGTCGCCCCTGCATTGGCGCGCAATTGCTCGATCAGCATGGGCTGGATAGTGACCTGGGTGCCGCCAGCATTGGTCGCCACATAGCCCTGGGCATCCTCGCGCAGGTAGAAGAGCGCAACCTTGGGCAGCAGGGTCAGATCATCCGTGAGCGCAACGCTGCCGCTGAGCCCGGCCCGGGCCAGCCATCGCGTCGTGCCGAAGGTGCCAGAAAAGAAGCCGTCAGTCAGCGTGTTCCAGCTTTGCCCATAGATCAGGCCGGCGTCGAGATAGAGGTTTTCCGACAGTCCGGCGGAGAAATACGGTCCGACCGCCAGGCCGTTGCCCTTGCTGCGTTCGCGCCCCCCCTGCTCGTCCATCCAGTCGGCGTGGACGGAGACGCCCAGCAACAGGTTCTTGGCGGCAAGCATGTCGGCGCCCAGCGACAGCGCGGCGGCACTGCCCCAACGCTCGCCGGCATTGCCGGTCCGCACATGGATGGTGTTGCTGCCATCAATCCAGAACCGCAGGCCGCCATCATCCACCGGTGTCTTGGCGAGGCTCTCGGCGGCCCCCACTGCCGCGTTCTGCGTGCTGGCAGCATAGGCCATGGTGAGCGAATTGCCCGACCTGGGCGACAGCGACACTGTGCCCGGCTGGTTCGCCGTCACCGCGCTCGTGCGGTCCTGCAAGTTTGGGACGGAAATGCCCGACACCCAGAGATTGGACCGCGTGGTGACGAACTGGTCCCGCATCTGAGTAAGCTCCGCGGTGACCTTGGCCACGTCGGCGGACAGCGAATATCGGACGGTGAACAGCGTCGATGTGCCGATGGCGCTGGTCAACGTGTAGCGGACGATGGCCTCGCCGGTGAATTTCGGATTGGGCGTGAACTGCAGCACCGCAGGCGCGGCAATGATCGCGGCCGTGCCGGAGAAATCTGGGTCGACAGAGACGATCTGGGCGCTGGAGAAGGGACCGCCCGTCGCCCCGGCTGTCAGGTCAAGACGCGGCGGGGTACTTCCGCCCGGCACGACGATGCTACGCGCCGGCGCTGCGATCTCGCGCGGTGTCACGAGAATGGACAAGCTGGCGCTGGCCACCCCGCCACCGGTTTGGTCGGTGACGGCGATCTCGAAGCTCTGCGTTCCGAGCGCCGAGGCGAGCGGCGTGCCGCAGATCAGGCCCGTGCTGGAGTCGAGTGCCAGCCCATCCGGCAAGCGCCCGGTCCGCAGGGACCAGACGAGCGTCCCCGACTGGCCGCTCGCGGTCAGTTGCACGCTATAGGCATTGCCGATCGTCGCCGACGCCAAGGCTCCGCCCGCCGGCCCCAGCGTGAGTTGCGTCGCGGAAACCTGGAACGTCTGAGTGACCGTGACTGCCGGCAGGTTGGCGCCATCGCCGGGCTGCGCGGCGTCGATCACGCAGGAGCCGGCGGCCAGCAGCGAGACGGCCCCGCCCGCGGTGGTGGTGCGTACGGCCAGCGAGCGGGATGTGAAGCTGATGGGAAGGCCGGAATTGCTATTGGCCGTCAGCGACAGCGTCGCGCCAATGATCCGCGGACCAGGATTGGTGAAGCTGATCACCTGGCTGGCCTGCGGGGTGACTGCGGCGCTGGCCAACGAGGCCCGCCCGGTGCCCACTCCATTGATGGCGGTGACGGTGACGCTATAGGCGACGCCATTGCTGAGGCCCGCCAGGACAATGGGACTTGCCGTGTCGGATGCCGTGGCGCCGCCAGGCTGGGCTGTCACCGTATAGCGCGAGACGGGGCTGCCGCCCGTGAAGGCGGGTGCGACAAAGCTCACTGCCACCTGGCGATCACCGGCCTGAACGCTCACCTGGGTCGGGGCGTCCGGCACGACGGCCTGCACCGGAAAGCTGACCGAGGCCTGCGGCGCGGGCAGGAACGCCCTGTCGCCAGGCTGGTCCGCCGTGATGGTACAGAGACCAGGGCTCACCAGACTGACCACGCCCGATGCATTGACCGTGCAGATCGCCGGGGTGGTGGTGGCGAATGTCAGGGCCAAGCGGGAGCTGGCGCTGGCGACCAGCGTGATGGCGGGGCCGAAGGGCACCCCGCCCGGATCGCCCAGGGTTATGGTCTGAGGGCTCTTGGGCGTGGTGGTGCCGCTGGGATCGGATGCGGTGCCGGTGCCAATGCGGTTGGTGGCGCTGACCACAAAGCTGTAGTCGGTGCCATCGGTCAGGCCCATCACGGTAATGGGGCTGGCAGCGCCAGTTGCGCTTGCGCCACCGGGACTGGCCGTGACGGTATAGCTATCGATATCGACGCCGCCGGTGAATGCGGGCGCGCTGAAGCTGACTGTTGCCTGGCCCTGTACGGCAACCGCGGATACCTGGGTTGGTGCCCCCGGCAGCGTGGCGAGCACGGCGAAGTCGCGATTGACCTGCGGGGCGGGCTCAACGCTTTGGTTACCCGCCTGTTGGCCGACAATGCTGCAGGTTCCGGCCCACAAGAGGGTGACGACGCCGCTCGGCGCTATCGTACAGATGGCCGGGCTGAGGGTGCTGAGCGCCACGGTCAAGCCCGAACTGGCGGTGGCGGTGATGGTGATATTATCGGAGACACGTACTGTACCCGGGTCAGACAGGGTGATGGTTTGCGTGGCCCTGGGCGTCACGTCACCGCTTTGGTTTGACGAGACACTGGCCCCGGCGGAATTGGAGGCCGTCACGCTGAATCGATAGGTAACGCCATTGGTCAGGCCAGGCACGGTGATCGGGCTCGATGCACCATCCACCGCCGCACCGCCTGGCGTGGCCGTGACGCGATAGGCGCCAAGCGCGGCGCCGCCGGTGAAGCTGGGCGCTGTGAAGGCCACGGTGGCAGAGCCATTGCCGGGCGTGACGCCGGTCAGCACCGGCGCCTGCGGCACGACCGCCGTTATCACAAGCGTCTGTGTCACACGCGGTGCGGGCGCGACCGTGTTGTCGCCGGCCTGGTCTGCGTGGATGACACAGTCGCCGGCCAGAACCGGGGTCACCGCTCCGCGCGTGTCGACCTGGCAGATCGCGGGCGTTGTGGTCGAGAAACTGACATCGAGGCCCGAACTAGCATTGGCCGTCACAGTGGTGGTCGCGCCAAAGGCGATGGCGGGCGGCGGCGCAAAGGTGATCGACTGCGGTGTCTTGATCAGCAGGGAATCGCTTGCGACGGAAGGCGCACTGCTGCCGATGACGTTCCGCGCTGTCACCGCAAACGTGTAGCTCGTGCCGGTGTCCAGCCCCGCGATGCTCAGCGGGCTCGCGGCTCCGGTCACGGAACGGTTTCCGGGCGTGGCGACCACTGTATAGTCAAGGATCGCTGCGCCATTGCTGGGCGGGGTGCTGAAGGCGACCTCGGCTGTGGTGCCTGTCGCAATGGCACTGCTGATGGTCGGCGCGCCGGGCGCCAGGGCGAAGGTCACCTTGGTTGCAGCTGACGAAGCACTGTAGCCCTGCGATGATTGCGCGACCACATTGACCGTGCCAACGGCCTGGGCCGGCAGTTGAACCTCGAGCTGCTCGGGGCTCCACAAGCGGACATAGGGAAAGGCATCGAAGGTGCCAAACTTCAGGCCGCTCGTATCGGACAGGTTCTTGCCGCGGATGACCAGCATTTCGGGGGCGGCAGCATTGGTCGTCGATGGGGTAATGGACGTGATCTTGGGCTCTGACCCTTCACAAGTCACCATGGCGTAAATTCTGGTGTCAGGGTTGGAGAACATGTCGATCTGCACTTCAGCGCCATTGAATGGCGCCTGGCGCACGCCACTGATCTCCTGGACCTGGCTCATGCTGCCGTCGAGCAAGACTAGCTCGCCCCAGGAGGGCTGGAGTTGGAACGTATTGCCGCCAGCCACGGGTGACACCTGCGAGCGGACGAAATAGGTTACCGTCTCGCCTTGGGTGAGCTGGTATTGATAGGTCATGTAGTCGCTGAACGCATTCGGCAGCGTGACGCCGGCGCCCCAAGTCTGATTGATCGCAGCGCAGCCATTCGACATCGCCCACGCGACGGGCATGCTCACCACCATGGCAGCGAGCACGAGCAGCGTGGCCGTCAGAACCCGACTGAAAGCGCAATAGAACGACGACACCCTGGCTCCCCATATGGGCAGGCGTGCTCAGGCGCCAGCGCATCGGGCAGAGGAGTTGTCACCGACAGATGCAGCCGGGACACAAGCCGCAAGCCTCACGGGATCAGCCGATAGCAGCGGCATCAGGCGAAATCATCTTCCGCGCCAGTTGTTTGCGAAAAAGTAGCCGCAGCTGCACACGAGGTAACAATTCCTGCAAACCTGCGGCGCTGGTCCGGCCAGCCGCCGGGCGCCACCCATATCGCGACCGGGTCAATCCGCTCGACGAGAGTGGTGTGCGGCAGCAAGGACAGGATCGAACAGAGACAGGTCAAGACATCCTGAGACTGGAGGATGGCGGCTCTCTGGCCCCGCCGACCCAGCCATCGCGCTGTTGCCCCCCGAAAACCCTCCACGCCCCCAATTGGATGCGAGCGGGACGACCGGGCCGACCTGGCGTGTGTGGGTCACTGTGAGGGGCTCGAGTGCCGATGCGGGCAGCACCAACCGACCCACACAGTTCGATCGAAGAATCGGGGTCTGCACGCTTATATCTCTCGACGCATGCGGTCACGATGAAGGCCCCTGCCCCATTACCGCGCCTTGAAGTGCGTGAGACGCATCCTGCCATAGGTGAACGGTCCTTCAGGCAGATGCCAGATGGCTTCGCCCTCGCTGGCGAGGCGCCATCCACCAAAATTGCGGTAGGTCGAGAATGGTGTCGTCCAGCGCAACACGCGCAGGGAGCCGTCCTTTTCCAGCCTGCCCCGGTCTTGGGAAACGAAATCCACCAACTCCCCCTCATCATTGAAGACCAGTTCCGCCGAGACGGTACTGGGACCCAGCGTAAAGGCCACCTTGGCCCGGGTGTCATCGACCAGGGTCCATGTCAGGCGCGGGTCGACCAGGCGCGAGGGCGCAAGGAAGCAGAGGTCGTTCAGGATCGTGACCGTTTCGGTTCGGGTGAGGTCCGGCCCGGCGACATCGACGACGTTGACCAGTCCCGCCAAGCGTACTCGCATTGTCGCCTGGTCAGTGTCGAAGTCATGCAAAACCGCGACCGGCAAGCCGCTCATCCGCGTCGTCATCAGGAACAGCCGCCGGGGCAGATCGAAGCGTCCATACTGCGCCACCGGCCCGGACATGCCGGCCGCACCCGGGGCGTCATACATCGTGGCCTCGAATTTGAGCGTGATCTCGGTGACCACCGGTCGCCCGATCGAGCCGGTCAGCGCGATGTAGCGACGGACTGGTGGGGGCAGATGGGCGATGTCGGCCTCGGCTAGGCTCCTCGTTTCGTGACGGGGAATGGCAGTTGCCTTGGCCCTGCGTTTCTCGAAGACACGGACCAGGCTGGTCGTCCACGCGGTTAGGCAGAGACCCAGGCCCACAAGGGCGACACCTGCCAATAACCAGAACATGCTCAACCTCCCTGACGGGTGCACCCAAGTCGTTCGGGGTGTACGGCCACGCGCTATCCCCGCATGGCCCCGGGCTTGGCGATCCGGGCTGTCGCGTTCCCGCGCAACAGCATCACTGCCAGCACCGTCATCCAGAGCGAGGGGGCATAGACGCTGACGCGTTCGACAAGACCCATCCAGGGTGTTGGCAGGCCTTGCGCAATGGCGGAGATCTGCGTGCCAACCACGCCGCCAGCGACCACCATCGCCAGCATTGTCAGTATCGAGAACAGGCGAAAGCCGCGGCCAAACGCGCTGGCCCCAGTCGTCATGAACGTGACCATAAGCACCACGGCCACGATGGTCAGGACAATGTGCATCGTGTCGGTCGTAGAGACGACCGTTCCACGCATGTGCATGGGTGCAACCCAGCCCCAGACAAATGAGTTCAGGGCAAAGAGCCCTATCAGCACTGCGGTCGTCCTGAGGCTCACCCGTCCCGCGCTGGCACGCCAGACGCCAAGGGCGAAGGCGAATGATAGCCCGGCGTAGGGAAAGCCCATTGCCATCCAGAAGTTGCGTGACGGCGCACCAATGGCGGACAGCTCACTCACCTGCTGCGCCGTATAGTCGTATCCGGGATAGAGCCAGAACGAGGATACAAAATCCATTGCGATGAAGAACGCGGCGCCGACGATGCCGCATGCCAGCAAAAGGCGTGTCAGGGACATGGCCAACTCCCACGGACGGTTGCCGCGATGCTACTCAGCCAAGACGTCGAGATTGTTGATCTGCATCAATCCGATAGCTCGTTCAGCCCTCTACCCGACGGCATGGTCAATCCTGCCGATCGTCCAGCTTCTGCCAGGTCACCAATATTCCCCTCCCCGGAAGACCGCCTCGAAGCCGCAAATGAGAAATACCCACTGAGCCGCTCTCTGAACCGCATACCGATATCCGCTTTCGGGGACTCCCGAAGGCGCGTCCACCGACCGAAATCGGTCGTGGACCGGGGAATCCAGCCCATCTTGCCGGGCGGCAACGCCAGAACCGTTGCCGATTGCAACCAATGGTTTTCCTGGCGTATTCCTCAAGAGTGAGGACATGAACATGGCGCATCTGCAGATCGGGACGAATGTCAAATGGCGCTGGGGAGCGCATTGGGCCCATGGTCGTATCGAGCAGGTGTTTACGGAAAAGACCACGCGCACCATTCGTGGCACTCAGGTTACCCGAAATGCGAGCCCGGAAGAGCCTGCCTATCTGATCACACAGCCTCGGGGTGGCGTGGTTCTCAAGAACGGCAATGAAATTACCCAGGAGTAGGAAGCGCTGGTCTGTTCGGCAGCCTGCGTAACGCTTCCATTTGCCCAAAGGCGGACCCCAATATCCGCACCTTTGAGTGCACTGCCTCATCGATCCCAATGCTGAATTCATGTCACACGGACTCGCTGAGGGTGTCCAGAAACACCCAAGCGCCGTGTGCGATTGTCGATCCGGTCCGCGCTGGTGCGTCGATGTACCTTGCTGATCCTGCAATGACTCAGCGATGCGCCACACGATGGCACATAGCCAAACTGGTAGGGGCGCCCCACCAGTTTAAGTCTGTGATCTTGCTCATGGAAGATTTGGCTGGGGAACCTGGATTCGAACCAAGATTGACGGAGTCAGAGTCCGCTGTTCTACCGTTGAACTATTCCCCAGCAGGGGCGAGGCCCGCTGGCGTCGGCGGCGTTTGCCGTGGCGCGGGGTCTGCATAGACAATGCGCAAACAGATTGCAAGCGTGCGTAAGCGGGTTTTGCACGCTGGGGAAAAATCTCTTTGGCGGACAGGGATGTGGCGGTGCCGGCTGGCGTGCGTTGCCGGTGACAGGCGCCGTGCCGGCGCGTGCGCGGCTCAGCGTGCCGGTTGGGCGGGGTTGTGATGCGGCGGGCGGCGGAGTATCGATTGCATCAGAAAGCCTGATAGATAAGATTGTCACACTGCAGCGGACCGGAAAGAGCCGAAATGAGCCGAAATTTTCTGGTCGTAGACCCCGAAGAGGACATGGAGGTGCTCAAGGGTCTGGCCTCGCCGATCCGGGTGAAGATTCTCAAGCTGCTGCACGTCGAAGGCGCGATGAATGGCAATGACATTGCCGACAAGCTGGGCCTGCCCCAATCGACCGTCTCCACCAATATCCAGATTCTGGAGAGCGCCGGGCTGATCCGCACCGAGACGCAGAAGGCGCGCAAGGGCAATCAGAAGATCTGCCACTCGATGTTCGACGAGGTCATGGTGATGTTCAAGGAGGACATCAAGCCGCTGGCCAGCAACACCATCGAGGTGGCCATGCCGCTGGGCCTTTATACCAGCTGCGAAGTGTCGGCGCCCTGCGGGCTGTGCTCCACCGAAGGCATTATCGGCCTGCTCGATGTGCCCGATACCTTCCTTGACCCCGACCGCATGAAGGCCGGGCTGATCTGGTTCACCCGCGGCTATCTCGAATACCAGTTTCCCAACAATGCCAAGCTGAGCCAGACGGTGATCGAGGCCATGGAATTTTCCATGGAGCTCAGCTCGGAAGTGCCGGGGACCTCGGCCGACTGGCCCAGCGATATTACGCTGTCGGTCAATGGCACCGAGATCGGCACCTGGATGAGCCCGGGTGACTTCGGCGACAAGCGCGGCGTCTATACGCCGGACTGGTGGAAGCTCAAGGGCAGCCAATATGGCAAGCTCAAGAGCTGGCGCGTCACCACCGACGGCACCTATGTCGACGGCGTCAAGATCTCGCCGGTGTCGCTGGTGGATCTGGACCTCTCGACCCACCATTCGATCCGGCTGCGCATCGCCGTCAAGGCCAATGCCAAACATCCCGGCGGCATCAATATTTTCGGGCGTGGTTTCGGCAATTACGACCAGGAAATCATCATGCGGCTGCAGACCGAGCGCTAGCCGCAAAAAAGCACCCTGCCCCACTTGCGCGACATTCCCGGCCTCGTCTACAACGGGGCACGTGATACAAATCATAAAAACGGGATCAGTGGGAGGCAGCCGTGAAGGCAAGCGTTATCGCGCACAAGGATTTTACGATCAGCAAGATCGATGATCGTGTCTATGGGGCGTTCCTCGAGCATTTGGGCCGGGCGGTCTATGAGGGCATCTACGAGCCCGACCATCCGACGGCCGACGCCAATGGCATGCGCGGCGACGTGGCCAAGCTGGTCAAGGACCTCAATGTACCCGTGGTGCGCTACCCCGGGGGTAACTTTGTGTCGGCCTATAACTGGGAAGACGGCATCGGCCCGCGCGAGCAGCGCCCGACCCGGCTGGACCTGGCCTGGCACACCTCGGAAAGCAATGCCGTAGGCGTGCATGAGTTCGCCGACTGGTGCGCCACCGTGGGCACCGAGATGATGCTGGCCGTCAACCTGGGCAGCCGCGGCGTCGACGAGGCGCGCAATTTCCTGGAATATGTGAACCACCCCGGCGGCACCTATTGGAGCGACCTGCGCATCAAGAACGGTCGCAAGGAGCCCTGGAACGTCAAGATGTGGTGCCTGGGCAACGAGATGGACGGCCCCTGGCAGGTCGGCCACAAGGATGCCGACGAATATGGCAAGCTGGCCGCCAACACCGCCCGCGCCATGCGCATGTTCGACAATTCTCTCGAGCTGATCGTGTGCGGCTCCTCGCACATGGACATGCCCAGCTTCCCTGACTGGGAACGCATTGTGCTCGAGCACACCTACAACCACGTGGACTTCATCAGTCTGCACATGTATTTCGCCAATCGCGACGACAATACACCGAACTATCTCGGCCTCAGCGAGAAGCTGGACCGCTATATCGAGACCGTCGCGTCGACCATCAAGCAGGTCAAGGCCAAGAAGAAGAGCAAGAAGGACATCTATATCTCCTTCGACGAGTGGAATGTCTGGTACCATTCCAACAAGAAGGATCGCGAGATCCTGGACGGCAACAGCGGCTGGCCGCATGCGCCGGGCCTATTGGAAGACATCTACAATTTCGAAGATGTGCTGATGGTCGGCCTGATCCTGAACACCTTCATTCGCCGCTCCGACGTGGTCAAGATCGCCTGTATCGCCCAGCTGGTGAACGTGATCGCCCCGATCATGACGGAAAAAGGCGGCCCGGCCTGGGCACAGACCATCTACTACCCGTATTACTTCGCTTCGGTGTTCGGCCGCGGCACGGCGCTGGACCTGGTCGTCAACTCGCCCGGCTACAGCACCACCCATGCCGACGAGACGCCCTTTGTGGATATCTCGGGCGTGCACAATGAAGACGAGGGCACGCTGACCTTCTTCCTGGTCAACCGCCACACCACCGATTCCATCGATGCCGAAGTGAGCCTGCAGGGCTTTGCCACCGGCTCGGTGGTGGATCACCAAGTGATGACCCATCCGGACCTCAAGGCCGTCAACACGGCCGGCAAGCAGGATGAAGTCAAGCCACGCAAGGGTGACGGCGCCAGCATTGCCAATGGCACGCTGACCGTCTCGCTGCCGCCCTATTCCTACCAGATGGTGCGCGTGAAGGTCTGATCGGGTTCGGCTCGCACGGGCACTGAATGTGCTCCCTGCCGGTGGCGTTGGGGTTAACATCATGTTGACCGCAGCTGCAGCGTAACCGTGCTAGGGTGCGAAAATCCGGTGGGATTACTGGTCGGCGCGCCTGCGTCCGGCAGCGTCTTTGACGACGCACAGACACGCATCGAAAAAGGGGATCATCCGCAAGGATGGTCCCCTTTGTGCTCTGTATCATGATTTTGGATTTATATCAGCACACCCGTTGACAACCCTCCGGCCTAAGTTAAGTATGACAAATGTTGGCGGGTTCACCGCCGCGGCGCGACGTGTGGGAGACATGTCGCAAAGGGAGGAAAACACAGATGGATAGACGCAGTTTCCTTATTGGAACGACGGCTGTCGGCGCGCTCATGGCCGCTGGCAAGGGCCTGGCCTATGCCCAGGAAAGCAGCGCGCCCGACCTGGCGCAGTTTCCGCGCAACGAAACGGTGATCGTGCACAACCCGGAAGGCACCATCCGCAATCCCGGTTGGTTCAACCTGTGGGCCAATGGCGGCGGCGGCCTGAGCACCGGCCTGCAGCAGCTGACGGCAGACACGTTCTGGTACATCGACCCCGATGCCGGCGTGCAGGGCAAGAGCGAAAACGCCATCTATTATTCGCTGGCCGAAGGCCCGTGGGAATATAACGACGACTTCTCCGAAATGACGGTGAAGCTGCGCAAGGGCATCATGTGGAGCGACGGCGTGGAGTTCACCGCCGACGACGTGGTGTTCACGGTCGAAAAGCAGGCAGCAACGCCCGGCACCGGCTGGTACGGCGCCTTCTCGACGCAGATCGAAACCGTCACCGCCGAGGACCCCTATACGGTTCACTTCAAGCTCAAGGCGCCCAATTCGCGCTTCCACACCACCTTCTCGGTGCGCTGGAATGCCGCCTGGATCATGCCCAAGCATGTGTTCGAGGGCGTCGAGGACATCGTCGCGTTCGAGAACAATCCGCCGGTCAGCCTTGGCCCCTACACGCTGCATTCGTTCGATCCGAACGGCACCTGGTATATCTGGGAAAAGCGCGCGGACTGGGACAAGACCACCATCGCCCTGGTTGGCGAGCCCAAGCCCAAGTACATCATCTACCGGAACAATATTTCCACCGACAACCGGCTCATCGAGATGCGCAATGGCAATCTCGACATGATCCACGACCTGTCGCCGGAAGGCACGTTCTCGATTGTGCAGCAGGATCCGAACGTCCAGGGCTGGTTCCCGGGCTTCCCCTATGCGCATCCCGATCCGACGCTGCCGATGGCCGTGTTCAACCTGCAGAACCCCAAGTTCCAGGACAAGCGGGTCCGCTGGGCCCTCACGCTCATGCTCGACGCACGCGCCATGTCCATGGCGTCCTATCGTGGCGCGGCGACCCTGTCGGCCATCTCCATCCCGCCCACCGGCACCCATCCGCGCGACTATCATGCGCCGCTGCAGGACTACCTCATCAACTTCGAGGTCGACACCGGCACCCGCAAGATCAAGCCGTATGACCCCGATGTCGGCCTGCAGATCGCCGAAATGGTGCGTCCGCAGTTCGGCGATTCCGTGCCGACCGACCCCGATGCCATCCGCAATTCCTTCGGCTACGGCTGGTGGAAGACCGATGTGCAGGCGGCTGAGGAACTGCTCACCGCAGCTGGCTTCAGCAAGAGCGGCAACCAGTGGATGATGCCCGATGGCTCGCCCTTCACCATCAGCGTGCTGGTACCGCAGGAAGGCGTGATCAACCGCCTTGGCGTGATGATTGCCCAGAGCTGGGCCCAGAACGGCGTCCAGGCCACGGCCGAAGTCGCCACCGACATCTGGGATCGTACCGGTGCGGGCGATTTCGAAGTGGAAATCGGCTGGGCCGTGGAGACCTATGGTGGTCACCCCGATCTCGCGTTCTTCCTGGACAGCTACCACTCGTCCTTCGTGGCCGAGCCGGGCGCGACCCAGCCGGGCCGCAACTGGATGCGCTGGAAAGATCCGCGTCTGGACGAGATCATCAACAAGGTCCGCGCGATCGACTTCAACGATCCCAAGGCGATCGAGTACGGCCACGACTTCGTCAAGCTGCACCTCGAAGAAATGCCGAACATCCCGATCATGTCGTACAACGTGTTCTCCATCCAGTCGAACCGCTACTGGACCGGCTGGCCGAACGCGGACAACAACTACGCCAACCCAGTCACCAACTGGTCGAACGGGAAGTATATCTTCACGCAGATCACCCCCGTCGAAGGGGCGGTCTAGGGTCCTCCCGGGTCGCATGGCTTCGGCCATGCGGCCTCAGGGGAGCGCGGGAGACCGCGCTCCCCGCCCATGCCCAATGGCGTGGTGGCACCACGCCCAATTCGATCTCCGGCGCGTCGCGGACTGAGGATGCGTCCAGCGCCCGAGCAACACGCACCCTCCATGCGATGACGCGTCCCCTGCCCCAATGGGCGGCACGGCGCGGACGAGGGCTGCAGGCCAGGACGGTTGAGGAGTCCGAATGCAAGGTTATCTGGTTTTTGTCGGCAAGCGCCTGCTGCAATTGCTGGCGGTCATTTTCTTCGGGGTGTCGGCGACATTCCTGGTGACCCATCTGTCCCCCATCAGCCCCGTGGAAGCCGCGCTCGGTCGCATGACCGCGCGCTCGGTCTCCAATCCCGAGGCCATCGTGGCGATGCGCGCGGCGCTCACCGAGCTCTATGGCGTGGAAGAGCCCATCATCACCCAATACATCAATTTCTGGGCCCGCCTGGTGCGGGGCGATTTCGGCCCCTCGCTGCTGGCCTTCCCCACCCCGGCAATGACGCTGGTGATGCGCGCCCTGCCCTGGACCGTCACCCTGCTCACCCTGGCGACGCTGATCACCTTCGTGATCGGCAATGTGATGGGTGGCCTGGCCGGCTACAGCCAGAACAACCGCTTCCTCAAGGCTTTCGGGCTCGTGGCCATCGGCATCCAGCCGATCCCCTATTATGTCGTCGCCTTCATCATGCTGATCGTGTTCGGCTTCCTCTGGCCGGTGCTGCCGATCTCGGGCGGCTTTGCCATGGATGTCTCGCCCGGGTTCAACTGGCCCTATATCTCGTCGGTGATCCAGCACGCGACCCTGCCGGCCCTGTCGCTGGTGCTGGTCGGCTTCGGCGGCTGGTTCCTGGGCATGCGCGCCCTGGTCTCCAATATCGTCACCGAAGACTATGTGACCTATGCCGAACTGGCCGGCGTCAAGCGATCCACCATCGTGACCGGCTATGTGATGCGCAATGCCCTGGTGCCGCAGCTGACGGCGCTGGCCATGGCGCTGGGCGGCGTGTTTTCCGGCACGGTGATCACCGAGCAGGTGTTCAACTATCCGGGACTGGGTTCGCTGCTGATCGATGCGGTCAATGCCGGCGACTATTCGCTGGTGCTGGCGGTGTCGAGCGTGTCCGTGACGGCGGTGGCCATCGCCATCTTCATCGTGGACCTGCTCTATCCCATCCTCGATCCACGCGTGCGGGCGGAGTAGTAAGACCATGTTTGCCGTATTCCGCGACCTTATCCGCTACAATATCGAGTTTGCCATCGGGCTGATCCTGGTGGGCGCCGTGGTCATCTTCGCCTGCCTGAGCTTCTTCTCGCCGGTGGACCCCAGCCTGATCTACATGACCATTCCGGACCAGCCGCCATCGGCGCAGTACTGGTTCGGCACCAATTCGCGCGGCCAGGACATGTTCTGGCAGCTCTCGGCCGCCATGCGGAACAGCCTGACCTTCGGCCTGACGGTGGCGGTGCTCTCGCGCATCATCTCCATCGCCGTGGGCCTGACTGCCGGCTATGTAGGGGGCTGGGTCGACCGGGTGCTCATGTTCATCAACGACATCTTCGTGGCCATCCCCATCTTCCCGGTGCTGGTGCTGTTCTATTTCGTGCTGCGCAACAACATGGACAGCCTGACGCTGGCCCTGATCATGGCCTGCTTCGGCTGGCCGTTCGATGCCCGCCTCATCCGCTCGGTGGCGCTGGGCCTCAAGCATCGCGAGTTCACGCGGCATGCGGTGTTTGCCGGCATGTCGACGCGCAAGGTGCTGCTGGAAGAGCACCTGCCCTATGTGATGCCGATCGTCTTTGCCACCTTCATGAACAACATGCTGTGGTCGATCGGCCTGGAGGTGACGCTGGCCGTGCTGGGTTTCACCAATATCAACAACCCCACCATCGGCACCTCGCTCTACTGGGCCAACAGCCACTCGGCCATGGTGGTGGGCGTCTGGTGGTGGATCGCCATCCCGGTGGCGATGATCGTGATCACCTTCATCGGCCTGTTCCTGCTGGCCATGAGCATGAACGAATATATCGACCCGCGCAGCCGCCTGCGCCGCATGGGAGCCTGAGCATGAGCCAGACCACCAAACAGGACATCCTCAGGGTCAATGACCTCAAGGCCTATTACCAGATGAACTATTTCGGCGTGAACCGCGAGGTCCGGGCCGTGGATGGCATCACCATGACGGTGCGCAAGGGCGAGGTCTATGGCATCGCCGGCGAAAGCTCGTCGGGCAAGACCAGCTTCATCAAGGTGCTGGCCGCCGCCATCCGGCCGCCGCTGCGCGTCGTCTCGGGCACGGTCGAGTTCGACTTCAAGAGCGGCAAGATCGACGTTGCCCATGCCTCGCCCAGCGAGGTCGAGCGCGTGCGCTGGCGTGACCTGAGCTACATCATGCAGGGCTCGATGAGCGTGCTCAACCCGGTGCGCAAGATCGGCAAGACCTTCCGCGACTTCGCCTTCCGTCCGCTTGGGCTTTCCAACGAGGCCTTCGAGGCGCGGGTGATCGAACACCTGCGCCGCCTCAAGCTGCCGCCGGAGGTGCTCAACGCCTTTCCGCACGAGCTCAGCGGCGGCATGCGGCAGCGCGTCACCATCGGGCTGGCCACGGTCTGCCATCCCGAGTTCGTCATTGCCGACGAGCCGACCACCGCGCTCGACGTGGTGGTGCAAAAGGAAGTGCTGGGGCTGATCCGCGAGATCCAGCAGGACATGAACAGCTCGGTGGTGTTTGTGACCCATGACATGAGCGTGCATGCCAACATGGCCGACCGCGTGGGCATCATCTATGCCGGTCGCCTGGTGGAGGAAGGGCCGACGCGCGAGATGTTCTTTGCGCCCAAGCACCCCTATACCGCCCATCTAGTGGCCAGCCTGCCGCGCATTGGTGACACCACGCAGCGCCCGGCGCTGGAGGGTCGCCCGCCCAATTTGGCCGATCCGCCGCAGGGCTGCCGCTTCCATCCGCGCTGCCCGCTGGCCGTCGACAAGTGCCGCAAGGACGTGCCGCCGCTCGAACAGGTCGGACCGGACCACCGCACTGCCTGCTGGCGCTGGCAGGACGTCAAGCCGCTGGTCAGCCCGCATGTGGCCCATGGAGTGATGGCATGACAACGCTGCTGGAAGTTCGCAACGTCAACAAGCGCTTCACCATGGGCGGGCTGCTCGGTCGGCGCGTGATCAATGCGGTGCAGGACGCCAATCTGACGCTGTCTTCGGACAAGCCGGAGATCTTCACCATCATCGGGGAATCGGGCTCGGGCAAGACCACGCTGGCCCGCATGATCCTGGGGCTGGAACTGCCCACCTCGGGCGAGATCAGCTTTGCCGGCAAGACGGTGAGCCATCGGGTGGGGCGGCAGGAACGCCTCGACTTCATGGCCAAGGTGCAGCCGGTGTTCCAGAACCCCTTTGAGGCGTTCAATCCGCTCAAACGGGTGGATCGCTATCTGGAATCCACGGCCAGGCGCTTCCTGAGGCTCAAGAGCCGCGACGATCTCGACGGCGCCATGGATGGCGCCTTGCAGAAGGTGGGCCTGAGCCTGGCCGAAGTGCGCGGCCGCTATCCGCACGAAATGAGCGGCGGGCAATTGCAGCGCGCCGCCATCGCGCGGGCGCTGATCCCCAATCCGCCGCTGCTGGTGGCCGATGAGCCGGTCAGCATGGTGGACGCGAGCCTGCGCATGAGCATCGTCAACCTGCTCAAGAGCCTGCGCGATGATCTGGGCGTGTCGGTGATCTACATCACCCACGATCTGGCGACGGCCTATTACATCTCCAACCGGCTGATCATCATGCAGCGCGGGCGGATCGTGGAAATGGGCGACGCGCGGACCGTGCTGGACAATCCCGAGCACCCGTATTCGCGCCTGCTCAAGGCCAGCGTGCTCTCGACCGAGGACGCCGGCGCGGGCAAGCTGGCGACTGACCCCGAGATGGTCGAGCTGGCCAATGAACTGGTCAAGCGCCCGGGCCGGCTGGTCGACCGGCCGGATGGCCGCATGGTCATGAGCTACGACCGCGCCTAGCCAGGCGCCTGTTTCGGCAGGCCGCGGCGGCCCCTACGCGGGGCGTTGCGGCCTGATCCCATGTCATTGCCAGAGCACGAGCGGACAGCATGAGTACGGCGATCTTTCGCGACCCGATCGAAGACGGGGCGGCGGACCCCACGGTGATCCGCCGCGCGGGCAGCAATGAATGGTGGATGTTCTACACCAATCGCCGGCCAGAGGCCGTGGGGCCAAAGTTCACCTGGATCCATGGCTGTGCCATCGGCATTGCGGTCTCGACTGACGATGGCGCGAGCTGGACCTATCGCGGCACCGTCAAGGGCCTGGATGCCCCCGGCGACGTGCCTGGCAGCAATACCCATTGGGCGCCCGAGGTGATCCATGCCCTGGGGCAATATCACATGTTCCTCAGCTATATCTCGGGGATACCGGATGACTGGCCGGGCGTGCCGCGCACCATTGTGCATTACACCAGCCCGGATCTGGAAAACTGGACGCGGGTCGGCCCGGTGGCACTCAGCAGCCCGCGGGTGATCGATGCCGCCGTGGCGCTGTGCCCCGATGGGCTCTGGCGTCTGTGGTACAAGGACGAGAACAACCATTCTGCCACCTGGGCGGCGACGAGCCCGAACCTCAAAGACTGGACCGTCGAGGGCGAGGTGATCCCCGGCGACAAGGGCGGGCGCGGCCATGAGGGCCCCAATGTCTTCGTGCTGGGCGGCTGGCACTGGATGATCGTGGACGAGTGGCGCGGCCAGGGCGTCTATCGCTCGACGGACGCGCGGAATTGGCAGTGGCAGGGGCTGATCGGCGATGTGCCGGGTCTGGCCGAGGATGACCGGCGGCTGGCGCGCCACGCCGATGTGGTGGTCATGGGCGAGCATGCCGTGCTCTATTATTTCACCCATCCCGAATGGAATGAGCACAGCCAGGCCGAGGGCCCGCCCGATGTGGCGGCGCGGCGCACCGCCATCCACCATGGCCGGCTGCGCGTGGTCGATGGAGTGCTGGTGCTGGAGCGCGATGTGCCGGGCGATGTGCCCCTGCTGCGGACCTGATCAGCCTCTCGCCAGCGCCTTGCGCTCGAACAGGATCGTGGGGTGGTCCTTGTAGGTTGCCCTTGCATATTCGGCGTAGCCGAGCCGTCCGGCCAGAGCCAGCGACGGCATGTTGGCCGGGTCGATCATGCAGACCGTGCGCGGATGGTTCAGGTCGGCCCAATCCAGCAGCGCCTGCAGGGCTTCGCGGGCGAGGCCCTTGCCATGGTATTGCGGCAGCAGCACCCAGCCGGCCTCAGGCGTATCGCCAAAAGCGGCGGTGATGTCGCGCTGGAAATCGGCGAGGCCCACCTCGCCCACCAGTGCCCCTGTGGTGCGGTCGGTGACCAGCAGATAGCCATAGCCGCGCAGCGACCAGAGCCCGGCATAGCGCAGCAGCCGCGCCCATACCTCTTCCGGCGTGCTGGGTCGCCCGCCGATGAAGCGGATGACGCCCGGTTCGGCCCAGAGTGCGCAGCAGGGCGCAAAATCCTCAACCGTATGCGGCCGCAGGATCAGGCGCGCCGTGGTGAGCACGGGCGCCGGCCCCATGGTTGCGCCCATCACCCCACCGCCACGGCGGTGCGAGGCATGTCGGAGAGGATTTCGGCGACGCCATTGCGGATGATGACGATCTCTTCCAGCCGCAGGCCGAAGCGGCCCTGCAGGTAGATGCCCGGCTCGATGGAGAACACCATGCCCTCTTCGAGCACCGTGTCCGAGGTGGCGGTGATATAGGGCGTCTCGTGGATGTCGATGCCCAGGCCATGGCCGGTGCGGTGGAGGAAATTGGGGCCATAGCCGGCGGCGGTGATGACGTCGCGGGCGGCCTTGTCGACCTCGCTGGCGCGCGTGCCGGGCTTGGCGGCGGCGATGGCGGCCTCGACGGCCCGATCAAGGATCGAGTGGATCTGGCCAAAGCCCTCGGGCGCCGTGCCATAAAAGCCCACGCGGGTCATGTCGCTGGGATAGCCATGGATGCGCGCGCCGGTGTCGATCAGCACGGCATCGCCCTCGGCGAGCCTGGTTTCGCCGGTATGGTGGTGCGGGAAAGCGCCATTGGGACCAAAGCAGACCGAGCAGAATTCGGTGGTGGCGCCATTGGCCTTATAGAAATCGCGGATGGCAGTGGCCACTTCGCGCTCGGTGATGCCCGGGCGCAGCGCGGCAAAGCCGGCGGCCATGGCGGCATCGTTGAGCACGGCGCTCTTCTTGAGCGCGTCATACTCGGCATTGTCCTTGCGCGAGCGCAGATAGCCCACCGTGTCATTGGTGAAGCGGCGGCTGGCGCCGGGCAGCGTATCGAGCACCAGCAGCGTGAAATCGGCGCGCATGGTCTCGTCCAGAACGATTGAGGGCGCCGTGCGGTCAATGCCGGTGGCGGCAATCAACTGCTCCAGCGCATCGGCGGGGCCATCGGCATCGGCCCAGGGGAAGAACGGCAGGTCGGTGTGCTGGCGGGCGCTGTCGACATTGAGCGCAGGCATCAGGAAGCCGGCAAAGCTTTGGCTGATCATGAGCAGAACCGGGCGCTCGTCGCCATGCGGGGACAGATCGGCCAGATAGAGCATGTGGCTCGAGGGCCCGATGACCACCAGATCGGTCGCAGTGGCCGCCATGCGGGCACGCAGATTGGCGAGGCGGGTTTGCAGAGTGGCGTTCATGGGCGGGCTCGATGCTGACTGAATTAGGGGTGGCAGTGGGCGTGCGCGGCCGGCGCAGCGGGCGCCACTGACAGAGAGGACCGCCTGGTGGGCGGCCCTGAACGGAGACGGGTAACTGGGGCCGGGCCACGAAGAGGGAGGTGGTCCGGCCCCGCTGCGACAGCGGCTTGGGGACGCTGTCGTCTGGTGGGCGAAGCGCGCGGGGCGCCAGCCTAGTTCTTGGTCACGAGGCGATAGTAGACAAAGTCCGAGGTCGCGCCGTTGACATAGCCTTCGACATTGTTGGCCATGGCGATGGTCAGCGCGGCCTGGAACATGATGACGATGGGCGAGGACGCCTGCACCTGCTTCTGCAGGTCGACATAGAGCTCATCACGCTTGGCCTGGTCGGATTCGGCCAGGGCAGCGGTGACTTCCTTGTTCAGCGCGTCCGGAACAGCCCAGGCGTTCCGCCAGGTGGTGGTGGCGGTGTAGTTGTCGTCCGAGTTGTCCGAGTTGTAGGCGAAGGCCTTGGCGTTGGAGTGCGGGTCCATGAAGTCGGGGCCCCAGTACAGCAGCATGGCCTGGTGGGTGCGCTCGCGGTACTTGGTGATCACCTGGGCGCCAGTGCCCGGGAGAATCTCGAAGTTGATGCCCGCTTCGGCGAAGGTCGCCTGCAGCGACTGCGCCATGTCGGTGAAGGGCGCGGCATTGATCACGTCGAGGGTGACGTTGATCGGCGTCGCGACACCGGCGTCAGCCAGAATCTGCTTGGCCTTTTCCACGTCCAGGCTGAACGGGGTCTCGTCATAGGAGCCGGGGAAGCCCTTGGGCCAGAAGGCCTGGTGCTTTTCCATCTGGCCCTTGAGGAAGGACTGGGTCATGCCATCGTAGTCGACCAGGTAGCGCGCGGCTTCCCAGACGGCGGGCGGGGTCAGGGCTTCGTCCTTCTGGTTGAAGGAGAGGAAGTGCACGGCCGCCTGCGGATAGGTTTCCACCTTGATGGTGTCGGTGGACAGGCCCGAGATCTGGTCCGGGGTCAGGTTCTTGGCGATGTCGACGTCGCCCGAGCTCAGCAGCAGCTGCTGGGTGGCGGCTTCGGCAACGTGGCGGATCAGGATCTGCTTCATGGCGGGGGCGCCACGGAAGTAATTCTCATTGGCGGTAAGGCGGACGATTTCAGCGGGGCGGAAATCGGTCATCACGAAGGGGCCCGAGCCAGCCGAATGGGTGTTCAGCCAGGCATTGCCCATGTCGCCGGCGGTCTCGTTGGCCATGACCAGCACTTCATCGACGATGGAGGCCGGGCGCGAGGCCAGCACGTTGAGCACGAAGGCGGAGGAGAAATCGCCCTCATACTTCACGATGACCTTGTTGCCATCGATGGTGACCATGTCGGCGATGTTCTCGGGGGTCCAGCCGAGCTGGGTGAGAATGAAGGCCGGGGTCAGGTTGAGCTTGACCACGCGGGTGAAGGAGAACACCACGTCTTCGGGACGCACGGGGTTGCCGGAGGCAAACTTGGCGTCGCGCAGGGTGAAGGTGATGGTCTTGGCGGCATCATCGGCCACCCATTCAGTGGCGAGGCCAGGTGCCAGCACCGTGGTGTCCTCGGCTTCATAGCCCACCAGGCGATCATACACATTGGTGTTGATCTCGCCGGAGGTGAACTCATAGGCCTGGGCCGGATCGAGGGCGACGATGTCGTCGATGTTCTGGGCGACGACGAGAGCGTCGGCAGGCGTGGCGGCGATAGCGGCGACACTGCCCAAAGGCAGAGCCAGCGCCGTCGCCAGCAAGGCTGCGCGGAAGAGTTTCATCAGCGTTTCTCCTGGGGTTTGACGATTTTCTTGTTTTTCACCGGCCGAAGGCCAGGTCTGGTAACCGCATCAGGCTGGCGCGAGGGCTTGGCCGATGAGCGGAAGAGCGCGAGCGTGCCGGTCCAGAGGAGGCGCGCAGGTTTGTCGGTGTGGTTGGACCACGAATGGGGGCGATTGCCGCGGAAATGCAGGCTGTCGCCGGCGCTCATGATCATCTCGTCGCCATCCAGGCGCTGGGTGATGGCGCCTTCGAGCACATAGAGGATTTCCTCGCCCTCATGCGCCACGGTCTCGGAGCGATAGCCGGGCGGCACTTCCATGACGAAGCTGGAGAGCATGTTGCCGGGAAAATCGGTGCCCAGGCGCTCGTAGACGATGGAGGAGCCATCAAGGGAAAAGCGGTTGCGCTCCCCTGCCCGCGTCAGCGCGGTCTTGGCGGTGGGGGCGGAGACGAAATAGTCGATGCCCACGCCCAAGGCTGCGGCAATCTGGGCCAGCGTGCCCAGCGAGGGGGTGGCATGGTCGCGCTCGACCTGGCTGAGATAACCCACCGAAACCGCGGCCGCCTTGCCAAGCGCTTCCAGCGTCATATGCTGCTGGCGACGGCGGGCGCGAATAAGAGCCCCCACCCTGGGGTGCCCGTTCGGATCAATCCTGGTCAGCGCTGCACTTGTCATCAAACCACCAAAATTTTTTTGATATAAGCAAAGTTTTCTGTATGGTGGAAGCGAAATGTGAGGGGCTTCACAATCTGCAGAAGAGTCAATCTGCGGGTGTAGAGCCTTGTTTCTCAACAGGAAACACGCTTGAGCCAGAACCCGACGACTGCCGCCACCGTTGAGGTCGCCGGCGCTGCCAGCCGCAGAACCAGACGCCGCCTTCTGGCCATACTGGGTTTTGTCGCCACGGTGCTGCTGACATTCCTGGGCCTGTTGGCCATCACCTTCTTCATCGGCCGCGTGATCCCGATCGATCCCGTCCTGGCCGTGGTGGGCGACCGCGCCAGCAGCGAAGTCTATGAGGCGGCGCGCGTCGCCATGGGGCTCGACCAGCCGCTGCCGATCCAGTTCGTGCACTATGTGCTCAACGTGTTTTCCGGCGATCTCGGGCAGTCGGTCAGCACCGGGCGCAGCGTGGTCGAGGATCTCAGCCGCTTCTTCCCCGCGACGCTCGAGATGGCCACTATCGGCATCATCATCGGCGTGGTGCTCGGCGTGCCACTGGGCGTGATCGCGGCCAGCCGCCAGGGCTCGATCATCGACCAGATCATCCGCGTGGTGGGCCTGCTCGGCTATTCCATGCCGGCCTTCTGGCTGGGCCTGGTCGGGCTGGCCGTGTTCTATGCCCGGCTGCGCTGGGTCGGCGGCCCCGGTCGGCTCGACATTTTCTATGACGGGCTGGTGCAGCCGGTGACCGGCCTGCTGCTGGTCGATAGCCTTCTTGCCGGGGAGATCGACATCTTCTGGAATGCCATCACCCACCTCATCCTGCCGGCCTCGGTGCTGGGCTTTTTCAGCCTGGCCTATATCGCTCGCATGACGCGCAGCTTCATGCTGGATCAGCTCAGCCAGGAATTCGTCACGACCGCCCGGGTCAAGGGTGTGCCGGAGCGGCTGGTGATCTGGCGCCATGCCTTCAACCCGATCCGCGTGCCGCTGATTACGGTCATCGGCCTCAGCTATGCCGGGCTGCTCGAAGGCTCGGTGATGATCGAAACCGTGTTCTCCTGGCCCGGCATCGGCAACTATCTGACCACGGCGCTGCTCAATGCAGACATGAATGCCGTGCTCGGCTCGACGCTGGTGATCGGCGCCGTGTTCATCTTCATCAACAAGATTTCGGACGTGCTCTACCGCGTCCTCGACCCGAGGGCCCGCTGATGAGCACACGCGACTGGTTGCTGGAAGACTCGCCCCATTCCCGCCTGCAGGCCAATGCGGGCCGGGCCTATCGGGTGTTCACCGCGCTGCTGCGCAACCCCCTGTCTGTGCTGGGCGGGGTGATCATCCTCATTCTCGTGCTCACAGCCCTTTTGGCGCCGTGGCTGGCGCCCTATTCGGCCACCGGGCAGGATCTGGCCAATCGCCTGGCGCCGCCCTCGGGCGCCCATTGGATGGGCACCGATGAGCTGGGCCGCGACATCTTCTCGCGCGTCATCTGGGGCAGCCAGATCACCCTGACTATCGTGGGCCTGGTGGCGCTGATCTCGGCGCCGCTGGGCCTGTTGCTGGGCGCAGTGGCCGGTTATTTCGGCGGCTGGACCGACCGCGTGCTAATGGGCATCACCGACATTTTCCTGTCCATGCCCAAGCTGATCCTGGCGCTGGCTTTCGTCGCGGCCCTGGGGCCGGGCATCAACAATGCCATCATCGCCATCGCCATCACCTCCTGGCCGGCCTATGCCCGCATCGCCCGCGCCGAGACGCTGACCATCCGCAGCTCGGAGTTCATCGCCGCGGTGCAGATGCAGGGCGCGTCCCCGTTCCGCGTCATCGTCGGACATGTGCTGCCGCTCTGCACCTCTTCGATGATCATCCGCGTGACGCTCGACATGGCCGGGGTGATCCTGACGGCCGCGGGCCTGGGCTTCATCGGCCTGGGTGCGCAGCCGCCGCTGCCGGAATGGGGCGCCATGATCAGCCGAGGCCGCACCTTTATCCTTGACCAATGGTGGGTGGCGACCATGCCGGGCTTTGCCATCATCATCGTCAGCCTAGGCTTCTGCTTCCTCGGCGACGGGCTGCGCGACGTGCTCGACCCCAAGAGCGAGGGCAAGTGATGGCACCGATGCTTTCCGTCAAGAACCTGCGCGTCAGCTTTCCGACCCATCGCGGGCGGGTCGAGGTGGTCAAGGGCATATCCTTCGATCTCGGCCGCGAGCGGCTGGGCATCGTGGGCGAAAGCGGCTCGGGCAAGTCGATGACCGGCCGCGCCATTCTCAAGCTGATCCGCAAGCCGGGCCTGGTTACGGCCGACCGGCTGGAGTTCGATGGCATCGACCTGCGCAGCCAGAGCGACCGGCAGATGCGCGCCATTCGCGGCGCCCGCATCTCGATGGTGATGCAGGACCCAAAATTCTCGCTCAACCCGGTGATGACCATTGGCGAGCAGATCGCCGAAGCCGTGGTGACACATGAAAAGCTCGGGCGCAGCGCGGTGCAGGAGCGCATGCTGTCCATGCTGGAGGCGGTGCGCATCAACGACCCCAAGCGGGTCGCCGGGCTTTATCCGCACGAGGTCTCGGGCGGCATGGGCCAGCGCATCATGATCGCCATGATGCTGATCCCCGGCCCCGAACTGCTGATCGCCGACGAGCCGACCTCGGCGCTCGACGTGAGCGTGCAGGCGCAGGTGCTCGACATCATCGACAATCTGGTGATGGCCAAGGGCATGGGGCTGATCCTGATCAGCCATGACCTGAACCTGGTCAGCCGCTATTGCGACCGCATCCTGGTGATGAATGCCGGCACGGTGGTGGAAGAATGCGCCGCCGGCCAGCTCGAGCAGGCGCAGCACCCCTATACGCGGGGGCTGTTGGCGGCGATGCCGGTGATCAATGAAACCCGCGACGAGCTGCCCGTGCTCGACCGCAGCCAATGGGCAGGCACATGAGCGCGATCCGGCTGGACAATCTCAGCATTTCCTACGGCGACACCACCGTGGTGCATGGCGTCACCCTCGACATCGCCGAGGGCGAGAGCTTTGCGCTGGTGGGCGAAAGCGGCTCGGGCAAATCGACCATTCTGCGCGCCATTGCCGGGCTGGCGCCCGAGTGGACCGGCACGATTGAGCTGCTCGGCCGTGCCCGCAGCCATGGCGTCGAGCGCGCCGTCGCCGCGCAGTGCCAAATGGTGTTCCAGGACCCCTATGGCTCGCTGCATCCGCGCAAGACTATCGACGCCACCCTCAGCGAACCGCTGGCCATTCACGGCATCGGCAATCGCGACAAGCGGGTTGAAGAGGTGCTCACGGCCGTCGGGCTCGACCGGCGCTTCCGCTTCCGCTTTCCGCACCAGCTCTCGGGTGGCCAGCGCCAGCGCGTCGCCATTGCAAGGGCGCTGATGCTTGAACCCAAGGTGCTGCTGCTCGACGAACCGACCTCGGCGCTGGACGTCAGCGTGCAAGCGGAAATCCTCAACCTGCTCAAGCGGCTGCGGCGCGAACAGGGCCTTACCTATCTGGTGGTGACGCACAATCTGCCGGTGGTGAGCTTCCTCTGCGACCGGCTGGCCGTGATGCGGCATGGGCGCATTGTCGAGGTCGCCGATGTCGGCCTGCTCAAGCGCGAGGCGCTGGTCGAGCCCTATTCCCGCGAACTGCTGGCGGCCACCGAAGGCCGAGGCGGCGTGCTGGACGGCGCGGCCTAGACGCCCCCGAGACGAGGGCGACCGGTCCGAGACGGGCCGAACGGACCGGCTTGCGCAGGACAATTCCTCCCCCCTCCCGGGGAGGTCAGGTGGGGAAACCCACAGACGGACGAGACCAAGGACCAAACTATGACTGACTATTCCCAGGCCATCGCGGCGTTTGACGCGGCTATCGCCAAGGCCAAGGGCGCTGACGAAGCCTTCGCGGCGCTGCAGGCGCTGACCGAGGCCACCGTGGGCACAAAGCTCTTCACCTATATGACGGTGGACATGCAGGCCGAAGTGGCGCGCCGGGCCTATACCAGCGACCCCAAGAACTACCCGACCTCGGGCACCAAGCCGATCCGCTACGACAGCTGGTTCGACATCGTGCACAAGGAGCGCCGCTACTTCGTCGCCAACACGATTGCCGATATCGCCAAGGTGTTCCCCGACTACGAGCTGATCGACTCCCTGGGCTGCCAGAGCGTGGTCAACATGCCGGTGGTGCTCGGCGGCGAGCTGGTCGGCACGGTGAACATGCTGGATGTGGACGGCTATTACACGCCCGAACGCGTCCAGATCATCCGCGACGTGCTCGCCATTCCGGCCAAGCTGGCGGCCCTGGTGGCGGCAAAGTAAGCAGCATTACGGCACTGGAAGACCAAGAGCCCGCGGCCCCTGCTGCGGGCTTTTTGCTGGGCTAGGCGGAGGTCGTCTCAACCGCCCTGCGCTGCATCACCGCGGCAAAGAAGCCGTCGGTGTCGTGCTGGCCTGGCGTCAGCGACAGGAAGTCGGGGTGGGCCGAGCCGGTGAGCTCGGGCGCGGCCTGGGGGAGTGGGACGATCTCGAAATCGGGGTGGGCGGCGAGGAAGGCGGCGACCTGGTCTTCGTTTTCCTCGATCAGCAGCGAGCAGGTGGCATAGACGAGGCGCCCACCGGGGCGGACGAGCCGGGCGGCGCTGGTCAGGATCTTGGCCTGCAAGGGCAGCAGGTTGTCGAGACGCGAACCGGCCATGGCGCGCCATCGGGCATCGGGGTTGCGCCGCCAGGTGCCGGTGCCGCTGCAGGGAGCGTCGACCAGCACGCGATCAAAGCCGGCCTTGTGGCGCTTGACCCATTTGTCGGTTTCGCTGGAGAGCAGCCGGGTCTGCACATTGTGGACACCGGCGTGGCGGAAGCGCTCGGCGGCGCGCTTGAGCCGGCCCTCCATGACGTCACAGGCAACGACATGACCTTTGTTGGCCATCTGTGCCGCCATGGCGAGGGTCTTGCCGCCGGCGCCGGCGCAGAAATCGACCACGCGATCGCCTGGATGGGCATCGACCAAGAGCGCCACCAGTTGCGAGCCTTCGTCCTGGATCTCGACCTCACCGGACTTGAGCATGGGCAGGCGCGCGAGCGACAGGCTCTCGTCGATGCGAATGCCCAGCGGCGCCAGGGGCGTCGGCTCGGCGCGCAGGCCCAGTGCGCGCAATGCCGATAGCGTGGCCGGCCGGTTGGCCTTGATGGTGTTGACGCGCAGATCGCGCGGCGCGGGGCTCAGGGTGGCCGCCATCTCGCGCGCGAAGTCGACGCCAAAGCGGCGCTGCAGCGGCGCCAACGCCCAATCGGGGCTTTCCACGCGCACCGGCTCAGGCATGGCCGGATGATCGATGGATTTGCCCTGCAGCTTGCCCAGCAGATTGCGCTCCCATTCGGTGAGCGCAGCGGGATCGGCATTTCGGCCCGTAAAGAGCGCGGCCACCTGGGCGGCCGTGCGCCCCTCACCCAGCATCAGCCAGGCTAGCAGCCGGCCGCGTGGATGGTCTTCAGCCCCCTGCCCCTCCAGCCACCAGCCCAGCCGCGCATGATGGCGCAGCAAGGCATAGAACAGCGCGATGATCTCGCCGCGATCATCCTCGCCGATATGCCGGCGGGCGCGGAAAAAGGCCGACACCAATGCGTCGGCGGGGCCGGCAATGGCGTCAACTTCATGCAGCAGATCAAGGGTGGTTTGCAGACGGGCAGCGGGCGACACGGGAGAGAGCAGCAACGGGACAACGGGCGGCACCATAGGGGAATGTGCTGCGGCTGACCATCTGCAACACCAGATTATGCAGGGATGGTGCGGTGTCCCTAGCGAAATGCCTGCGTCAGGGAGCGGACGAGTTCGATTTCGAAATCGGGGTCATCCAGCAAATGCGGCTTGGCCAGCGCGGCCGAGCGGGTCGCGGCGATGACGCCACGCAAGATGACGTGGCGGCCGGCTTCGGGCGGGACGCGAACACAGTCGGCAGCGCGGTTGCGCACGGCCTCAACGAACAGCTCGGTCAGGCGATCCAGCGTGTCATCCAGAAGAAGTGCCAGATCGCGCCGGTTGGCAGCGGCCAGCATCAGCGCGCGCCGCACCTTGACCCGGCCCTTGAGCGGCTTGAGCGCCGCGGTCACCAGAACGCGGGCAAAGCCTTCGACGGTGGTGATGTCCGGATCGGCGAGCCGGGCGGCGACCTGCGCTTCCTGGCGCGCCAGTTCGGACCGGATCATGGCCTCGAAGATCGCATTCTTGTCGGCAAAATAGCGATAGATCGTGCCGACCGAATAGCCGGCCCGGGCCGCAACGTGATTGGTAGTAACATGCCCGTCAAGGGATTGCTCCAGAAGCTGAGCAGTGGCCTCCAGGGTGATGTCCACCGCCGAGATTGCCCGTTGCTGGCGGGGTATTTTTCTTTTCATTTCAATACCCTATGCAAAACTCTTGCGCAGCGGCGGCTGCCTGAAACCCGAGTAGCCTAGCCCCCGGCCGCCCCCTAGAGTCAAGGGTGACGACCACAGCCCACGAGGACACAATGCCGCCCCTGAACCCGATCCTTGCCACTGTCGCGCTTCTGGCGGGGCTGGTTTTTGCCCCAGCCGCAGCCAATGCCAATGACGCCTCGACAGGCGGCGCGAGGGGGATCTTTGATGATCGCTATTGCGAGATCCTGACTGTGGAGCGGCAGATGCTGGCGCTCAAGGTGACCGTCTACAACACTATCGGGCTCAATGACTGCCCGGCGCAGGCGTGGAATGCGCTCGATGCCGACGCCCTCAAGGGCGCGCTGGGGGTCACGGCGGTGATCAAGAACGGCCCCCGGCACTGGACGATCGACGGCATCGAGGGGCGCGGCGCATCCATCGCCAGCGCGCCGACGATGTTCGGCACCATCGCAATGACGCAGCGCGCCACTTTGGAGCGCAAGCTGTTTGGCGGCATGACCGAGGAGAGCTATGCCCCGCAGGAGGTCGACCGCGACACGGTGTTTGTCTTTGCCGCCGGCAAGCCGGTGTTCGAGCTCACAGACACGCAGGGCCATGTCTATATGATGCAGTCGTATGCCCAGATGGTCGACCCCAAGCTCAGCCTGGCGGACCTGACCGATCTGGGCAGCCGCCTGACCCTGCCCGAGGGCTGGCGCTACTCGACCCGAATTCTCGATGCCGACTATCGGCTCGAAGCCAAGGGCGTTGCTGTCGTGGTGCGGGACGAGTTGCAGAACACCTACCAGCGGCGCTAGCGCCCGTGGTCGCCAGGCCGGGTTTACCCGGCCTGGGCCATCAGGCTGGCGTTGCCGCCGGCGGCTGTGGTGTCGATGCAGACGTGGCGCTCGAGCAGCAGGCGATGGGCATCGTCGGGGCTGGTCAACAGGGGGATCAGCGCGCCGCTGCGTGCGCTGAGGGCAATGCGGATGGTGCGCAGCGTGGCCGCGTCGCCAAACCAGGCCACCGCATCGAAGGTCTTGGCATGGCTGAGGGCGTCGAGGTCCAGCTCGGCGACGAGGGCGGTATTGCCCAGCGTGGCGCACATCACCGATTGCGCCTCGATATCGGCCGGCGTCGGGCCCAGGCAGAGCACGGCGCCACGGGGGGCGGTGTGTAGCACATTGCTCTCCCCGGTCGGTCCGGGCAGCTTCAGCGAAGCCGTGTTGACCGGTGCATGGCCCAGGGTGAAGCGCGGCAGATAGGCCGGGCCGCCGGCCTTGGGGCCGGTGCCCGACAGGCCCTCGCCGCCGAAGGGCTGCGAGCCGACCACCGCGCCGATCTGGTTGCGGTTGATATAGATATTGCCGGCATGGACGGCCTGGGACACCTGGCGCACGCGTGAGGAAATGCGGGTGTGCATGGCAAAGGTCAGGCCGAAGCCGGTGGCATTGATCGCAGCGATGACGGCGTCGAGCTCATCGGCCTTGAAGGTGGCGACATGCAACACCGGCCCGAAAATCTCTTCATCGAGATCGGCAATGGTCTTCACCCGCAGCAAGGTGGGGGCCACGAAGGTGCCTTCATCAGGCGCCTTCAAGCGATGAATCAGATTCCCCTTCCGCTCGTAAGCCTCGATATGCGCAAGGATTTTTGATCGCGCGGCGGTGTCGATGACGGGCCCGATATCTGTCGCCAGCTGCCAGGGATTGCCCAGGGTCAGCTCGTTCATGGCACCGATGAGCATGTCGAGCGTGCGCTCGGCAGCGTCTTCCTGCACATAGAGAACGCGCAGGGCCGAGCAGCGCTGGCCCGCCGACTGGAAGGCGGAGGCCAGGATGTCGCGCACCGCCTGCTCGGGCAGCGCGGTGGAATCCACGATCATGGCGTTGAGGCCGCCGGTCTCGGCGATGAGCGGCGCGGTGGCCGCCAGATTGCCCGCCATGGCCTGATCGATGCGACGCGCCGTGGGCAGCGAACCGGTGAAGGCGACGCCAGCGATGGCGGGATTGCTGGTGAGCAGCGTGCCCACCTCGCCCGCGCCCGGCAAGAGCTGGATGGCGTCCGCAGGGATGCCGGCGGCGTACATGAGCTGGACGGCGCGGAAGGCGATCAGCGGGGTCTGCGGTGCCGGCTTGGCCAGCACGGGATTGCCCGCCACCAGCGCCGCGGCGATCTGGCCTGTGAAGATGGCCAGCGGGAAGTTCCAAGGCGAAATGGCCGCGAAGGGCCCGCGCGGTGCCGCCAGGGGCTGCCGCTCGGCTTCATCGGCGTAGTAGCGCAGGAAATCGACGGCCTCTCGGACTTCGGCAACGGCATCGGCCCAGGACTTGCCGGCCTCGCGGGCCAGCAGCGCGAAGAACTCGGCCGCGTTCGCCTCATAGAGATCAGCAGTCTTGCGCAGCAGCGCGGCGCGCGCCGTGACCGGAACCTGCGGCCAGGACGCGGCGCTGGCGGCTGCGATGGCGCCCGCCACTTCGGCCGGCGTCGCATCGCGCACGGTTCCGAGGCTGTCAGCGGGATCGGCGGGGTTGGTTACGGCCACCGAGGGCCCCCTCACCCCACCCTGCGGGTCGACCTCTGCCCCCAGGGGAAAGGTGAGCGGGGTTGCGTGCCACTGGGACTTGGCGAAGGCGGCCCGGGCCGCCTCGGTTGCGCCAAAGGCTACGGGATCGGTGAGGTCGAGCCCGGCGGAATTGACGCGCGGCGCAAAGATGGCCGATGGCGCCGGGATGGCGGGATTGGGCAAGCCCTGGCCGGATGTCTCCAGCGCCAGCAGCTTGCCGATGGGGTCTTCGGCGACGGTGGCCGCCGGAATATCGGCATCGGCGATCTGATAGACGAACGAACCATTGGCGCCATTTTCGAGCAGGCGCCGCACCAGATAGGCGAGCAGATCCTTATGGGCACCCACCGGCGCATAGATGCGGGTGCGGGCCGCGTGGTTGGTGCGCAGCACTTCATGCAGGCGCTCGCCCATGCCATGCAGGCGCTGGAACTCGAAACTGTCGTTGTAGCGCCCGGCCTCGGCCGCCAGATGCAGCACTGCGGCAGCGGTATGGGCATTGTGTGTGGCGAACTGGGGATAGATGTTGCTGGCGGCAAACAGGCGCCGCGCCGCCGCGATATAGCTGACGTCGGTCGAGGCCTTGCGGGTATAGACCGGATAGTCCGGCAGGCCGAGCACCTGGGCGCGCTTGATCTCGGCGTCCCAATAGGCCCCCTTGACCAGGCGCACCATGATGCGGCGATCCAGCGCCTTGGCCGTGGCGTCGAGCCAGTCGATCAACGGCAGCACGCGCTTGCCATAAGCCTGCACCACGATGCCAAAACCGTCCCAGCCGGCCAGTTCGGGCGTGGCCAGCACCTCGGCAATGATGTCGAGCGAGAGATCGAGCCGGTCGGCCTCTTCGGCGTCGATGTTGAAACCCATGTTGGCGGCGCGGGCGGCCAGCGCCAGCTTGCGGGTGGCGGCGACCAGTTCGGTCATCACGCGATGACGCTGGGCCTCCTCATAGCGCGGATGGAGCGCCGAGAGCTTGACCGAAATGCCCGGATTGTCGCGCACCGAGGGGGCAGTGCAATGCGGCGCGAGGCTCGCGATTGCAGCGGCATAGGCGTCGAAATAGCGGGCGGCATCTTCGCTGGTGCGGGCGGCCTCGCCCAGCATGTCATAGGAATAGCGATAGCCCAGCGCTTCGGGCTTGCGGGCATTGCTGATGGCTTCGTCGATCGTGCGGCCAAAGACGAACTGGCTGCCAAGCAGGCGCATGGCCTGGCCGACGGCGGTGCGGATGACGGGTTCGCCCAGGCGGGCAATGGCGCGATGGAGCGCATTGCGCGGGCCCACCTCGGGATCGCCGAGCACGTCGGCGGTGAGGCTCAGGGCCCAGGAGGAGAAGTTGACCAGGCGATTGTCCGAGCCACCGAAATGGCCGGTCCAGTCGGCGCCGCCCACCTTGTCGTGGATGAGCGCATCGACGGTCTCGGCATCGGGCACGCGCAGCAGCGCCTCGGCCAGCGACATCAGCGCCACGCCTTCATCGGTGTCCAGCCCATATTCGGCGAGGAAGGATTCCATCAGGCCGAGGCGATTGCCCTTGCGCACGGCGGTGACCAGCGCTTCGGCATGGGCGGAAATGGCCTGACGGGCGGCGGCATCAAGGCCTGTCGCCGTGATGAGATCACGCACCAGCGGAGCCTCGGGGGCGATGTTGCGGGCACGCAGGGCCTGACGAATGGCGACAGTGGACATAGAAACCTCAAGCAAGCGCTGACCAAGACCCACATTGGAGGCATCAGGCGGCAGGGTGATGGCCGGAGATCGGCGCGCTCACCTGGCGTGACTGGCTCTTCATGAGGTCACACCAGAATATCGCTCTTGCTCTAGGCGTTTCGCCTGATCATGTAGCGATCTACGTGACCCTGCGTTATGATGAGGCCATTGCGCAGGATAAATCGCCATGAAAACTCTCACCTACGAGACTTTGGACCAGATCGATCGGAAAATCCTGGCCGAGCTGGCACAGGACGGGCGGATCAGCGTGGCGGAGCTGAGCCGGCGCGTGAACCTCTCCAAGACGCCATGCCAGGCGCGGATCACAAGGCTGGAGCAGGCCGGCTATATCCTGGGCTATCGCGCAGTGATCGATCCCAAGCGGCTGGGCCTGCCGCATGTGGCCTTTGTCGAGGTCAAGCTCAGCGATACGCGCAAGGCGGCGCTGGCGGCGTTCAACAAGGCGGTGCGGGCCATTCCGGAGGTGGAACAGGCCCATATGATCGCCTCGAGCTTTGATTATCTGCTGAAAGTGCGGACCAAGGACATTGCCGACTACCGGGAAGTGCTGGGCGAACGCATCAGCGCCCTGCCCCATGTGGCGCATACCAGCACGCATGTGTCGATGGAGGCGGTTAAGGGGGACGAGGAGTGAGTGAGCGGGCGCGGTATGCCTCCACAGGCGCCGTCATCACCCGGCCTGTCCGGGTGATTCATCGGCCAGCCTCCGATGCTGGATTGCCCGGACGAGCCGGGCAATGACGGAGCGACAGAGAAGTTGGCCAGCCCCCGCGCCTTGGTGGGCGGGAGCTGGGTGTGCGGTGGCTTATTCAGCGATCTTGGCGTCGCGGAAGTAGGGCACGTTCAGGGTCGAGCGCCAGAAGCCGGTCACCTTGGGGCTCATCATCATGTAGTTGTTGCGATGATACTGCGGCAGGATGACGTGGTCATTCATCAGGATGGCCTCGGCCTTGCGCATTTCGGCCAGCGATTCAGCCTCGTCGCCGGTAGCCTTGGCGGCCGCGATGGCGGCGTCATAGTCGGCGTTGGACCAGTTGGCGAGGTTGTTGGGGCTGCCGGTGACGAAGTTGTCGAGGAAGGTCATGGGGTGCGGATAGTCGGCGCCCCAGCCCATCTGGGCGATCTGGTATTCGACCTTTTGGACTTCCGGATAATAGACCTGCCATTCGCTGGCCTGGATCTTCACGTCGATGTTGAGGTTCTGCTTCCACATCTGCTGGATGGCTTCGAGCAGCTTCTCGATCGGCGGGGACGAATAGGTCATGAAGACGGTTTCGGGGAAGCCTTCGCCATCGGGATAGCCAGCTGCGGCCAGGGCCGCCTTGGCGCCGTCGACATCAGCGGTTTCCGACAGGCCGAAGGTGTCGCGGCCGTCCGTGAATTCCTCGCCATTGATGGTCATGCCGGGAGGCACGAGACCCAGCGCCGGAATGTCAGCGGACTGCAGCACGAATTCGACGATCTCTTCGCGGTCGATGGCCATCGAGAGGGCCTTGCGGACGTCGAGATTGTCGAGCGGCGCCTGGTTGGGATTGAAGAAGGCATAGGTGGTACCCAGGGCCGGCACGACCATGAAGGCATCCGATTCCACCGAGAGACGCGGAATTTCCGGCGCCGGGACCGATTCAATGCCGTCGACATCGCCGGCTTCCATGGCGGCCAGGGCCGTTGCCGGATCGGGGATCAGGCGGAAGGTCAGCTTGTCGAGCGAGACGGCGTCGGCGTCGTAATATTCGGGGTTCTTCTCGAACACCACCGATTCACCTGCGTTGAACTCGGTGACGCGGAACGGGCCGGTGCCGATGAAGGTGGCGGGGTTGCGCGTCCAGCCTTCGGGATCGGCCTCGACCACATCCTTCCGCACGGGGAAGAAGGTGGTGTAGGTCAGAAGCTGCATCATGTAGGGGACGCGAGACTTGAGCGTGAAGGTCAGCGTCTTGTCGTCCGGGGCGGAGATGGCAATGCCGGCCACGTCGGCAGTGGCATTGAAGGCCTCCTCGGCGCCGACGATGGAGAACAGCATCGCCGAGTTCATCGCGCCAGTCTTTGGATCGAGCACGCGCTTCCAGGCATATTCGAAATCGCCAGCCACGACGGGCTTGCCGTCGCTCCACTTGGCGTCGCGCAGGTGGAAGGTATAGGTCAGGCCGTCTTCGGAGACGTCCCAGCTCTCGGCCAGCGCCGGCACGATATTGCTGTCGGCATCGAAGCGCACCAGGCCTTCGAAAGTGTTGCCGATGATCGGGGCAGCAAAGGTCTCGGCAGTGGTGCCGGGGTCATACTTGGCGCTTTCGTTGTTGACCACATAGGTCAACTCGCCAGCGGCAAATGCCCCCATCGTGGACGCAAGAAACGCCGCAGTCAGAAGCGGCAGAAAATGCTTGGTCATGCTCTCTCTCCAAAAATGGGGTCTTGGGACCCCGCTCGCGCAAGCGGAGCGGCAATGCTTGCCCCGCCTTCGATATCGATGTGCTGCGCCGGATGCCGGCCTTCGGCAGCCGAATGGGTAAGGCCCGAGCTCACGGTGCGGCCTCGCCGGCATAATGGCAAGCGGCCAGATGTCCGCCGCCGATGTCGCGCAGGGCCGGCTCGCTGCTCGCACAGAGTTCAGTGGCCATGGGGCAGCGCGTGCGGAAGCGGCAGCCGCTGGGCACGGCCATGGCACTGGGGATCTCGCCGCGCACCGGATCGGCAGGGCGGGTCGCGGTCGGGTCGGGTACGGGAATGGAGGCCAGCAGCGCCTGGGTATAGGGGTGGCTCGGCCGGGCATAGAGATCGGTGTTGCTGGCCAGCTCGACGATCTTGCCCAGATACATCACCCCGATGCGATCGGAGATATGGCGGACCATGCTGAGATCATGGGTGATGAACAGATAGGTCAGCCCGAGCTGGTCCTGCAGATCCTCGAGCATGTTGACGACCTGCGCCTGGACCGAGACGTCCAGCGCCGAAATGGGTTCGTCGCAGATCACCAGATCGGGCTCGAGCGCGATGGCGCGGGCAATGCCGATGCGCTGGCGCTGGCCGCCGGAGAACTCATGGGCGAAACGATTGGCGTGGTCGGCATGGAGGCCGACGCGCGCCAGCAATTCATGCACCTTGGCAGTGCGGCTTTCCGGCGTGCCGATGCGGGCGATCTCGAGCGGCTCGGCGATGAGATCGCGCACCGTCATGCGGCCATTGAGCGACGCATAAGGGTCCTGAAAGATCATCTGCACGCGGCGGCGGAACGGCACGAGGTCGCGCTCGGAGAGATGGGCGACGTCCTGTCCGTCAAAGACCATGGAGCCCGTGGTGGGCTCATAGAGCCGGATCAGCGTGCGGGCCAGCGTGGACTTGCCACAGCCGGATTCCCCGACAAGACCGAGCGTTTCGCCGCGCCGGATGTCGAGATCGACGCCATCGACGGCGCGCAGCACCGGCTTGGGTGCAAACAGCGGCCCACCCATGGTGAAGTGCTTCTTGAGGTCGCGGACGGAAACGAGGGGCTGGGTCATCATGGCGTGGCGGCCTCCACCTCTCCCCTGAGGGGAGAGGTCGGCGCAGAGCGCCGGGTGAGGGGTTCAGAGGTCGTGACCAGCGTGAGCGTGCGACCGACGCTGAACCCCTCACCCTGACCCTCTCCCGTCAGGGGAGAGGGGACAAAACCTCTGGTGGTTGCACAAAGAGTCATGCTGCCACCTCGTTGATGCCGGCGATGCGCGGCGCCTCGGCATGGTGGAGCCAGCAGCGGGCGGCGTGGCTGTCGCCGAACAGGGGCGGCAGTGCGGCTGCGCATTGGCGCATGGCATGGGGGCAGCGGGCGGTGAAGGGGCAGCCGGCGGGCGGATGGGCCATGTCGGGGGGCGAACCCGGAATGGGTGTCAGCCGCTTGTGGCTATCGTCCCTCAGATCGGGCACCGAGGCCAGGAGGCCGCGGGTATAAGGGTGCATGGGGCGGGCGAAGAGGTCGCGCACCGGGCCGGTTTCCATGACGAGCCCACCATACATGACCACGATGCGGTCGGTGACTTCGGCGATGACGCCGAGGTCATGGGTGATCAGGATCACCGCCATGCCGAGGCGCGCCTGGAGATCGCGCAGCAGGCCCAGGATCTGGCGCTGGATGGTGACGTCGAGCGCCGTGGTGGGCTCATCGGCAATCAGCAGCTTGGGATCGCAGGCCAAAGCAATGGCGATCATGACGCGCTGGCGCATGCCGCCGGAAAATTCATGCGGATAGGATTTGAGCCGGGCGGCGGCCGAAGGGATGCGCACCAGTTCGAACAGTTCGATGGCGCGGGCGCGGGCTTCGGAGCGTGTGGCCTGGCGATGGCGCAGGATGGTCTCGATAACCTGTTCGCCCACGGTCAAAGTGGGGTTGAGGCTGGTCATGGGGTCCTGAAAGATCATGCCGATCTTGTTGCCGCGGATGTCCCTGAGGTCGGCCTCGTCGAGTGCCAGCAGGTCCTGGCCATCAAACAGGGCCGAACCGGATTTGATGCGGCCCGTGGCCTTGAGCAGGCGCAGCACCGACATGCAGGTGATGGACTTGCCCGAGCCGGACTCCCCGACAATGCCGAGGATTTCACCGGGGTGAACGTCAAAGCTGACGCCGCGCACGGCCTGCACTTCGCCGCGCTGGGAAAAGAAGCTGGTGGCGAGGTCGCGCACGGAAAGGATGGGCGTGCCCATGGTTGCGGCGGTCATTTGCGGAACCTCGGGTCAAGCGCATCGCGCAGGCCATCGCCCAGGAAGTTGAAGGCGAACATGGTCAGCGAAATGGCAGCCGCGGGGAAGAACAGCTGGTGCGGATAGGCGCGCATGGTTTCGACGGCTTCCGAGGTCAGCGTGCCCCAGGAGGCCAGCGGCGGCGTGACGCCCAGGCCAATAAAGCTCATGAAGCTCTCGATGAAGATGGCCGAGGGGATGAGCATGGTCAGGGTGACGATGATCGGGCCGATGGAGTTGGGCAGCAGGTGGCGGGTGAGAATGCGACGCGTGCCGGCACCCATGGTGCGCGCGGCGGCGACATAGTCCTGGCTCTTCAGGCTCAATATCTGGCCGCGCACGATGCGGGCCATATCGACCCAGAACACCGAGCCGATGGCGATGATGATCGAATAGAGCCCGCTGTCGAACACCACCATCAACAGCACCACGTAGAGGGTGAGCGGGATGGTGGAGATGATCTCGACGATGCGCATCATGATGGCATCGGTGCGGCCGCCGATGTAGCCGGCCAGGCCGCCATAGAAGATGCCGATGAAGAAGTTCACCAAGGTCGCGACGAAGGCGACGGTGAGCGAGATGCGGGCGCCAAACAGCTGGCGCACCAGCACGTCGCGGCCGAGCTGGTCGGTGCCGAACAGATAGGTGCGGTTCCAGGACCAGCCGGAGGGCGAAATGGTGCTGCCGTCCGCCGCGACGAGCCGGGCCGGCAAAGCCGAATAGTCCAGCGCGACCGTGGTATCGCCGAAGGTATAGGGCTGGATCTTCTTGATCATGTCCTTGCGGCCGCCACGCAGCAGGCCGAGCACATGCCCTTGGGCATCAACCTCATAGAGGTTGAAGTTGGAGGCATTGAGGAAGAAGCGGGTGGTGCCCCCCTGCCCGTCGTCGACGGCATAGGTCTCGAACGCCGGCGGGATATTGGCCAGCTTCAAATTCTGGTCGGCATAGCTATAGGGGCTGAACCAGGGGCCGAAGATGGCGCCCAGGATCAGCAGGATAATGAACACCAGCGCCACGACGGCGGGCTTGTTGGCCCAGAGGCGCCGGCGGGCATCCTGCCAATAGGTCAGGCTCGGGCGACCGACGGCAGCAGCGCCATCCTCGGGCGCCAGCGGCGCCCACATTTCGGGTGCAATGATGCGGGTGTCGGTCATGCCCTGGCTCCGCTCAGCTTGATGCGCGGATCGAGCACGGCATAGAGCAGGTCAACGATCAGGATCATCACCATCAGGGCGGCGGCGTAGAAGATGGTGATGCCCATGATGGCGGTATAGTCCCGGTTGGTGATGGAGAGCACGAACTGGCGGCCGATGCCGGGTAGCGCAAAGATCTGCTCGATGACGAAGCTGCCGGTGATGAGATTGGCGACCACCGGGCCGAGAACCGTCACAACCGGCACCAGCGAATTGCGCAGGCCGTGCTTGAACAGGATCTGGCCCGGACGCAGGCCCTTGGCGCGGGCCGTGGTCATGTAGTCCTGCTCGAAGGTTTCCAGCAGCGACGAGCGCGTCAGGCGGGCGACGAAGGACACCCAGAAGCCCGAGAGCGCAAAGACCGGCAGGACATAGCCGCGCCAGTCATCGAGCCCGAAGGTGGGAACCCAGCCCAGGCGCAGGGCGAAGACATAGAGCAGCACGGTGGCGATGACATAGCTGGGAATGGCGACGCCGATGGTGGCGATCATCATCACGGCGGTATCGGGCCAGCGGTTGCGGTTGAGCGCGGCGACGATGCCCATGGGAATGCCCAGCGCAACCACGCAGATCACGGCCAGAAGGCCCGTCTGCAGCGTCACCGGCAGGCCGGTGGCGATCATGGTGTTGATCGAAACACCCGGGTATTTGAACGAGGGGCCGAGGTCCAGGGTCAGCACGCCCTTGAGGTAGCTCAGATATTGCACCCAGATCGGCTGATCGAGGCCGTATTTGGCGTTGAGCGCAGCGGCGATTTCGGGCGCCAGCATGCGCTCGGACACGAAGGGGCCGCCGGGCACGGCATGCATGAGGAAAAAGGTGAGCGTCACGATGGCCCACAGGGTCAGCAGCATCATGCCCAGGCGCTGGAGGATATAGGTGGGCACCTCAGCGCCTCACACGGGCGTGGACGATCGGGCAGATGGGCGGCGGACACAGTGCTGACATAATTTATAAGACAGCACTAAAAAAATTTTACTGCAAGAGGCGGCGACGGATTTGCCTGTTGAGACTTTCGGCGTGTGCGGGCGCCGGACGGACATCACCCCATCCGGCGCCGCCGGTTTGACCGGTGCGGCGCGGCAAACCAGATGGTTAGAGAGTGAAGTGATTGCGCAGGATCAGGAAAACAGCCGTCGCCGGAATGATGAGATCGGCGGCGCGGGCCACCACTTCGCCGGGATAGGCGCCTTCGGCGTCGAGCGCATTGATGGTGCCCAGCAGGTCGTTGCCAGCCATGACCGGCACGCTGATCGAGGCATTGCAGCCCAGTTCGCGGATGAGCGCCAAGTCCGGGAAATTGCCTTCCATGCCCTGGGCCGTATTGATGGAGGTGATGCGCCGCTCGGTGCGCATGGCCTCGAACCACTCGTCGCGCACGATAGGCTTGGTGCCCAGCAGCGGATAGACCTCGGGGTGGCTGGTGTAGACGCGGCGCACATGGCCGGCATCCATGTTGATCGCCGTCAGCGTGAACAGGCGCACGCCGATAACGGCCTCGGCCAGGGCATGGAGGGCCGCGCCCGTCTGGGCGGGATCGGTATAACGTGCCAGGGCTTCCTCAAAGGCGCGGAAGGCCTCGGCGTTGGGGGTCGTCGTCATGCGATGGATTGCTTTCGCGGTTCTGCGTTGTCGTGAACCAGGATGGGCGTATCGCGCGAGATGATGCGGTCACGGCCAGTGGTCTTGGCCATGTAGAGGCGCCTGTCGGCCATTTGCAACAGCAGACCGGACGGGACGTCGCCCCTGCCCGTGGCGAGCCCGACGCTGACGGTCACCGCCAGCCCTTCAGCAATATGGGACCAGTCGGCATTGGCCACCGCCACGCGGACGCCTTCGCAAAGCGCCGCGGCCGTGGCCTCAGCGATGTCGGGGAAGATGAGCGCGAATTCCTCGCCACCCAGCCGTGCCGCATGGCCATGCGGGCCGATCTGGTCGACCATGATCCGGGCAATGCGCTGCAGCACGGCATCGCCGACAATGTGCGAGAAGCGGTCGTTGACCGATTTGAAGAGGTCGATATCCAGCATGCCGATGGCAATGGGCGAACCCGCCAGGCGATTGAGGATCTGATCGAAGCTGCGGCGATTGGCGATGCCCGTCAGCGGATCGCACATCACCTGCTCGGCCAGCATGGAGGCCTCGTCGCGCAGCCGGTCTGTCTCGGAGCGGATTTCCTCGACGCGCGCCCGGCGGCGCGCCGTCTCGCCGGCCTGTCGCACATAGAGGCCGTGGAAGCGCTTGTGCATGGCGAAGGCGGCGCGGGTGTCGCCCTGGGCCTCAAGGATCTCCACCAGCTTGGCGGCGGCGCTGGTCTGGTGTTCGACGATGCCGGAACCTTCCGCCAGGGCCAGCGACTCTGCCGCGGCGACGCGCGCATCATCGCAGCGACCCGACCGGAGCAGCACATCGCTCAGTGTATAGAGATAGTGGATGCGCAAGCCGATGCCGGGCAGTTCGGGCAATTCGGCCAGCCGGTCCATCAGCTCGATGGCAAGGTCATGCCGGCCCTGCTTGGACAGCAGTTCGGCGCTGTTGCTCAGGGCCGTGCGCAGCGTCCAGTCGTCACCCACGCTTTCGGCCAGATCGACCGCCAGGGCACTCAATTCTGTGGCGATACGGTTCTCGGCGTCGGCGCGCTCGGGCTCAAGCAGCGACAGGGCTTCCTCGGCCAGCTTGCCGTGGCAGAAGCCGATATTGAGCAGGTAATAGGCCTGGGCGGCATGGTTTTGCTGGCGGGCCGCGATCCCCAGCGCGCGCTCCAGCAACTGGAGCCCCAGTTGCGCCTCGTGGCAGACGGCCAGCACGATGCCCTTGGCATTGAGGGTGAAGGCGTGAACGGATTCAAACTCGGTGGTCAGCGCCAGCTTCACCGCCTGGTCGGCAGCGCTATAGGCTTCGTCGCTGAAGCCGATATCGAGGAAGAGAATGGCTTCGATGGCCAGGGCGCGAGACTTTTCGGCCGTATTGCCGGCCCTGCCCCAATGCCACTTGGCACCCATGGCATATTCGAGGCCCTGCTCCACCTCACCCAGACGATAGCAGCACCAGGCCATTTCGTTGAGGCAGGCTGCCATCAGCCCGATTTCATTGTCTGCCAGGGCGCGGCTATAGACCGTGCGAAAGGCTTCGATGGCTTCGATACACCGGCCCGACCGCAGCAATCGCGCGCCGAGCATGAAGGTGTCATCGAAAGCGATGCCGGAAACGGACACGGTGCACTCTTGGGTTCGTCGGCCCAAGACTACGGCGCAGCGGTAGCTAAACTCCTAAGCCGTCGTGCAATTTTATGACAAATTGAAACATTTCGACGATCAGCCCGCCGAAAACAGCTGCCAGCGACGCGGCCGGAAGCTGATCGCCGCGCTCTGGCTGAACGCCTGGTCGAACGGCAGATCGATCTCAGCCAGCTGCCCCGCACCCAGGTCAAGCTCCACCCGGCGGGTGCCGCCCACGCGGCGGCTGGAGTGCACGGTGCCGGTCAATCCGGCGCCGGGCTCAACGATATCAACATCGTGCGGGCGGAAGAACAGCCGCGCCGGACCGGCCGTGAGCGGGCCGCTGGACTGGCCAATGGCGGTGTTGCCGTGGCGGATTTCGCCATCGACCAGGGTCACGGGCAATTGGCTGGATTCGCCAATGAAGCCAAAGACAAAGGGCGAGCTGGGCTGGTCGTAGATGGTGTCGGGCGTGCCAACCTGTTCGACATGGCCCTGGCTCATCACGCAGAGCCGATCGGACAGCTCCAGCGCCTCCTCCTGGTCGTGCGTGACGAAGACCGTGGTGTGGCCGGTGCGGTCATGGATTTCGCGCAGCCATTTGCGCAGCTCGCGGCGGACCTGGGCGTCCAGCGCGCCAAAGGGTTCGTCCAGCAGCAGCACAGCCGGCTCAATCGCCAGGGCGCGGGCCAGGGCCACGCGCTGGCGCTGGCCGCCCGAAAGCTGATTGGGATAGCGTTTCTCGAGGCCCGACAGTTGCACCAGATCGAGCAGTTCGAGCGCGCGGCGGCGGATTTCGCCAGCGGGCGGACGGGTCGAGCGCGGCCGCACCTTGAGGCCGAAGGAGACGTTCTCCAGGATCGTCATATGGCGGAACAGGGCATAGTGCTGAAACACAAAGCCGATGTTGCGCTGCTGCACCGTCCATTCGGACGCGTCGGTATCGCCAAAGAAGATGCGGCCTGTGGTGGGCATTTCCAGCCCGGCGATCAGGCGCAGCAGCGTGGTCTTGCCCGAGCCGGACGGGCCCAGCAGGGCGATCAGCTCGCCCGAATGGATGTCGAGCGAGACATCATGCAGCGCCGGGAAGCGGTCGAATTCCTTGCGCACATTGGTGACACGAACGTCCATTCACTCAATCCTGTCAGTTGTCGCCAAAGGGCGCATCAATGGTTGCCGGCGGCGATTTCGGCACTGAAGCGCCATTCGAGAGCGCTCTTGAGCACCAGTGTCACCAGCGCCAGCAGGGCCAGCAGCGACGCCAGTGCGAAGGCGGCCGTCGCGTTGTATTCATTGTAGAGCATTTCCACCTGCAGCGGGATCGTGGTGGTCTGGCCGCGAATCTTGCCCGAGACCACCGCGACGGCACCGAACTCGCCCATGGCGCGCGCATTGCAGAGCAGCACGCCGTACAGCAGGCCCCATTTGATATTGGGCAGGGTAACGCGGAAGAAGGTCTGCCAGCCATTGGCGCCCAGCGACAGCGCCGCTTCCTCGTCGCCCGAACCCTGATCCTGCATCAGGGGGATGAGCTCGCGGGCAACGAATGGAAAGGTGACGAAAATGGTCGCCAGGACAATGCCGGGCAGCGCAAACAACACTTCGATGCCGTAGCTCTTGAGAAACGGTCCCAGCACGCTGCCGGCGCCGAAGAGCAGCACATAGACCAGGCCCGAGATCACCGGCGAAACCGAAAACGGCAAGTCGATCAAGGTGATAAGGAAAGCCTTTCCCTTGAATTCGAACTTGGCGATAGCCCAGGACGCGGCCAGGCCGAAGATCAGGTTGAGAGGCACGGCGATAGCCGCGACCAGCAGCGTCAGGCGGATGGCCGATTGCGCATCGGGCTCCAGCAACGCTGCGAAATAGCTGCCGATGCCCTTGCTCAGGGCCTCGTGGAACACCGCATAGAGCGGCAGCAGCAGAATGACGCCCATGAACAGCAGCGAGAGCGCGATGAGCAGGCCCTGCACCAGGGGGGATTCGCTGGTGGGCGAGGCCTTGCGGCGGCGACGTGCGGTGAGCTTAGTGGCCATAGCCATATCTCCGTCGGCTCCAGGCCTGGATGAGGTTGATGGCAAACAGCAGCGCAAACGAGATCAGCAGCATCACCGTGGCAATGACGGTGGCGCCGACATAATTGAACTCCTGCAGGCGGATATAGATCAGCAGCGGCGCAATCTCGGACACAAAGGGGATATTGCCGGCGATGAAGATGATCGAGCCGTACTCGCCCACGCCGCGCGCAAAGGCCAGGGCGAAGCCGGTCAGGATGGCCGGGGTGAGGCTGGGCAAGAGCACCCGCGTGATGGTCTGAAAACGGGAAGCACCCAGGGTGGCGCTAGCCTCTTCCACTTCATGGCTGACCTCTTCGAGGATCGGCTGAATGGTGCGCACCACGAAGGGCAGACCGATAAAGACCATGGCGATGACGATCCCCGCCGGCGTATAGGCAATGCGCCAGCCCAGCGGCGCAAACAGGCTCCCCACCACGCCATTTGGCGCATAGATGGCGGTGAGCGCGATGCCGGCGACGGCCGTGGGCAGGGCAAAGGGCAGATCGATGATGGCGTCGAAAATACGCCGGCCGGGGAAGCGATAGCGCACCAGCACCCAGGCGATGAGCGTGCCGAATACGACGTTGATGGCCGCCGCGATCAGGGCCGTGACAAAGCTGACCCGCAGGGCCCCCAATACGCGCGGATCGGTCGCGGCGGCCCAGAAGCCCATGGGGCCAAGGCCCGCCGAGCGGATGGCCAGCGCCAGCAGTGGCAGCATGATGATCAGCGAGAAATAGGCCAGCGTGAAGCCCATGGTCAGCCCGAACCCGGGGATGACACTGGGGCGACTCCAGCGCCAGGCGGGGCGCCTTGCAGCTGCGGCGGTGCTCAAGCGATCGCCCAGGAATGGCGTGACATTTCGACCTCTCAACCGGTTCGGCGAGGGTTACCCTAGTGGATCAGTCAGGTTTCCTAAAGGCGACGCTTGGCGTTTCAAAAGCGGCGGAGAGAAAACTATTCTGCGCCGTCCGCGCCTGGGAGATTGCTCAGCCGGGCGGGGTCCAGATGGGGTCTTCGCGTTCCAGCGGCGCCATGGATTTGATGTCAGCGCCGCGCCGCATGGCAATGTTCATGCGGAAGCTGTTGCCGATGCGTTCGGAGCGCTCGATGAAGAGCGCAGCGATGTCAGGCGGGCAGAGCTGGGTGACCGTGCGACGGAACAGCGCCAGCCAGCGCATGAAGTGGGCGTCGGACAGTTCGGGAATGGCCATGTGCTTGGGCATGGGCCGGCCACCATAGCGTCCGGAGCCGAGCAGCATGGAGCTCCAGAAATCGGCAATCAGACTGAGATGGTTTGGCCAGGCCTTGGGCGGAATGCGGCTGTTGAACACCGGGCCGATGACAGGGTCGCGCCGCGCCTCCGCGTAAAAGGCGTCGACAACGGCGCGGATCATGACCTCGTCGAGCCCATCGGGCGTGTCCCAACCCTGGCGCTGATGTTGCGTGCCCAGGGGCGGACGGGGATTGTCAGCGTCGCTCATTCAGGCCTCGCGAATTGCATAGCTGCAGCGGCGACCGCCCGAGACGATGTGCTCGGCGCGGGTGACACTGACATCGGGACCGAGCACGGCGCGGAACACGTCCAGTTCGGAGCGGCAGAAGCCCTGGCAGGCTGTTGCGGCAGCGCAGATGGGGCAGTGGTTTTCGAGCAGCAGCAGTGAGCCGTCCGGCTCCTCCTGCCACTGGGCCATATAGCCTTCCTGCGAGCGCAGTCCGGCCAGGGCCGCGACCTTGTCGCGCAGCGCCGGGCGACCCACCATGGCAGCGGCATAGGCGGCACTGGTGTCTGCCTCGCGGGTGGCGATGATGCTGTTGAGCGCCTCATCCCCCAGCGTGTTGCGCACGATGTCGAGCAATTGCACGGTGAGCGCAGCATGGGTGTCGGGAAAGCGCGCCTGGGCAGCGGCGGTCAGCGCCCAGTTCTGCGTCGGCCGCCCGACGCCGCTGGCCTGGCTGGTGGCCACCACGAGCCCCTCTTCGGCGAGCCGGGCCAGTTGCTGGCGCGCCGCTTCGCCAGTGGTGCCCAGATGTTGGCCCACCGAGGCCGCCGATTGCGGCCCGTGCATCTTGAGTACCATCAGCACGCGCTCCGCCGGGCTGCGGGGCGTCCAACTCACATTTTCCAAGCCATCACTTGACATATCTGTCGGGAAGGTTTTCAAAGTCATGACTTGGAAATTAGCCGCCACAGCTGCAAAACGCAAGTGCGGCGCAACAGCACAAGGAGTTGCCCATGGCTTTCGAACTGCCAAACCTGCCCTATGCCCATTCCGCCCTTGCCGACCGCGGCATGAGCCAGGAAACGCTTGAGCTGCACCATGACAAGCATCACCAGGCCTATGTGACCGCGCTCAACGGCTTCGTCGAAAAGAACAGCGATCTGGCCGGCAAATCGCTCGAAGAGATTATCGCCTTCGCCAAGGACAAGGCGGACCTGGCGCCGGTGTTCAACAACGCCGGGCAGCACTGGAACCACATCCATTTCTGGAATGCCCTGTCGCCCAAGGGCGGCGCTCTCGGTGGCAGGCTGGAAGCCAAGATCGTGAGCGATTTCGGCTCGGTCGATGCCTTCAAGGAGGCCTTCAAGACGGCCGCCACCACGCAGTTCGGTTCGGGCTGGGCCTGGCTGGTGCTGGGCAATGACGGCAAGCTCAAGACCACCAAGACTGCCAATGGCAGCAATCCGCTGGCGACCGGCGAAGGCAAGCCGCTGCTGGGCCTGGATGTGTGGGAGCACAGCTACTACGTCGACTTCCGCAATCGCCGTCCGGACTATGTGACCAACTTCCTCGACAAGCTGGCCAATTACGAGTTCGCCGAAGCCAATCTGGGCTGATCCCGCCCCTTCCCCACCCGCATCGGCGTCCGCGCGGCAGGCCCGCAGGGTGCCGATGCAAGCTATTTTGCCGGAGGTGATCGCCCCTGGCGTCCAGCGGACACTGCCATGACTTACGTCGTCACCGAGGACTGTATTGCCTGCAAACACATGGACTGCGTCGAGGTCTGCCCTGTGGACTGCTTTTACGAAGGCGAAAACATGCTGGTGATCCATCCGGACGAATGCATAGATTGCGGTGTATGCGAGCCGGAGTGTCCGATCGATGCGATCCAGTCCGACTCTGCGCCGGGCATGGCGCCCTGGATCGAGCTCAACCGCAAATTTGCCCGGCTGTGGCCCAACATTAGCGAAAAGGGCCAGCCACCGGGCAATGCCAAGGCCATGGAGGGCCGACCGGACAAGCTGAGAGATCTGTTCTCGGAATTGCCGGGAGAAGGAACATGATAGAGGCCATGGCTGATTTCGAACTGCCCGAGACAATGTCGATGCGCCCCACCCGCCAGCCGGTGGTGGGCAGCGCCGAGTTCCGGGCGGCGATGGCCGGCGTCGCATCAAGCGTCAGCGTGGTCACGGCCCGCCGTGGCGACGAGCGCATCGGGCGCACCGTCACCTCCATGCTGTCGTTGTCGATGAGCCCACCAACGCTTCTGGTCTCCATCGACATCACCAGCCGGCTGGCCGATTTCATCGCCAAGACCCGCGGTTTCTCCTTGGCGATCCTGGCCGATGACCAGAACGGCGTGGCCGATGCCTTTGCCGGACGGCTGGACCCCAAGGATCGCTTTCTGGCCGGGGACTGGACGCATTGGCCTTCGGGCCACCCGATGCTGCTGGGGGCCGTCACGGCGCTGGATTGTGAAGTGATCGGATCGATTGCCACCGAGACCCATGTGCTGTTCGCGGGCGCCATCATCGAGGCCGAAACCAACACCGGGCGCAGCCCGCTGGTCTGGCAGCGCCATGGCTATCATGGCCTGACCGGACTCGACGGCAGCGCCCGCTAGTGCCAATCTGGGGGTCACACCGGCGTTGGGCTTCTCCCTGCGCCTGCTGAACGCCCTTCTGAGCGAGCCTGCCGTGCCCCGCTACTATTTTCACTACCGCACTGATGACGAGCTGATCCGGGACACCGATGGCAGCGAGTTGCCAGACCTGGATGCCGCCGAACACAACGCGGCCGCGCTGGCCAAGGCAATTGTAGAACACGCCAAGAGCAAGGGCGAGGACCCCACCCTGCCCCGCTCGATCGAGATCACCGATTCAGATGGCGAGGAACTGCTCTATCTGGTGTTCTGGGCCGGCCCCAAGGTGGGTGGCGGCATTGACGATGACGAGCCACCGCTCGAGCCGCAGACCGTGCACTGACAGCCCAGACAAAAACGCCGGCCAAAAGGCCGGCGCCAACGTCTGGGGAGGACGAGGTTATTGCGGGGGTGCCCCGGAGTAGATCTGGTCGAAGATGCCGCCGTCGCCGAAGAATTTGGGCTGAGCCTCGCGCCAACCGCCGAAGTCATCGATGGTGACCAGGTTGAGCGCGCCGAAGCGGGCGATATCCTCGGGGGCCGCAGCGTCCGGCTTGAACGGGCGATAGTAATTGGCCGCCGCAATGGCCTGGCCCTCGTCGGAATAGAGATAGTCGAGATAGGCCTTGGCGAGATCGGCATTGCCCTTCTTGTCGGCATTGCCAACGACCAGGGCGACCGGGGGTTCGGCCAGTATCGAGACCGAGGGCGTCACGATGTCAAAGGCATCGGGACCCAGTTCTTCGAGCGCCAGATAGGCTTCGTTTTCCCAGGCCAGCAGCACATCGCCAATGCCGCGCTGCACAAAGGTGGTGGTGGAGCCGCGGGCGCCGGTGTCGAGCACGGGGACGTGCTTATAGAGATCGGTGACGAAGGCCTGTGCGGTTTGATCGGAGCCACCAGGCTGCGACTTGGCCCAGGCCCAGGCGGCCAGGAGGTTCCAGCGGGCGCCGCCAGAGGTCTTGGGATTGGGCGTGATCACCTCGACGCCATCCTTGACCAGGTCGCCCCAGTCATTGAGGCCCTTGGGATTGCCCTTGCGGACCAGGAAAACGATGGTGGAGGTATAGGGCGCGCTGTTGTTGGGAAAGCTGGCGCGCCAGTCGGCGGGGATCAGGGCAGGATCGGCGTCGGATATGGCGTTGATGTCGCTCTCGAGCGCCAGGGTCACCACATCGGCCTCGAGCCCGTCGATCACGGTGCGGGCCTGGGCGCCCGAGCCACCATGGGTGACCTGCACGGCGACAGTCTCGCCGGTGGTCTGCTGCCAATGGGCGATGAAAGCCTCATTAAATTGCTGGTAGAGCTCGCGCGTGGGGTCATAGCTCACATTGACCAGCGTCCGCTCCTGCCCATGTGCAGTCACGATAAATCCGAAAAGCAGCGATGCGGCGAGTGCGGCGTAGGCGATCAGTTTGGGGGCGTGTTTCACAATCGGTCTCCCAGTGAGATCTATGCCTAAAACACTACCACATTAGTGGGGTATTACAAGCATTGCGGCACACGCCGATCCCTGGCGATTGGAAACGATTTGCTCGAAACCCCGCATCGACGGGAAAAAGCCGGCCAACGAGAGCGACGCGGCAGCGAGCGCGCAATCTCATTCCAGGGTCTTAACAGCGCGATAACGCCGCGGGCCTGTCATGCCGGGCGCAAGCTGACCTGATATTGACCAAAGGGATGGCAGACATTGGCTCTGCCTGTCCCTAGAGTGCCGCTGCGAGCTGAGGAGTCGTTGCATGAAGCTGAATCACGCCAACCGACAGATCCTGCTGGACCGCGCGGCGGCCCTGGCGGAGACGGATGCCGGTTTTGCCCAGTTCCTGCGGGCCGCCGTGCTGGCGACCGATCCGGAGGATCTGGCGCGGCAGGATGCGGCGGCCTTCGAGGCGGTTCTGCACCAATCCTACGGCCACCTGCAGGGCTATCGCGGCAAGGGCAGCGAGCTCAAGGTGACCCAGCCGGCCGTGACCGGGGCGCCGATGGTGATCGATATCGTCTCGCCCGACATGCCCTTTATCGTCGACAGTGCGCTGGCAGCGCTGCGGGCGGCTGGCGGCGTGGTGCGCCTGTTTTCCCATCCCGTAGTGCGCCAGAGCGATGGTCGCGCCCTGAGCGTACTGCATATCCACAGCGATCCGGTGTCGGACGCGAGCATGGTGGTGCACGAGATCGAAGGCACCATGGCTGACGTCGGCCAGGCGGTGCGCGACTGGCAGCCCATGCTGGAGCGTCTGCGCAAGGCGATTGCCGAACTCTCCCAGATCCGCTCCAGTCAGGCCGACGAGCCGCTGCGCTTCCTCGACTGGCTGATCGAGCACAATTTCACCTTCCTGGGCATGCGCGACTATTCCATCGCCGGCGATGGCCTGGCACCAGTCGCCGGCAGCGGGCTGGGCATCCTCACCGACCCAGAGGTCAGAGTACTGCGCAGCGGGCCGACCTTTGTGGAATCCACGCCCCAGCATGCGGCGTTCCTCGCGTCGAGCGAGCCCCTGCTGGTGACCAAGGCCAATGCGCGCTCGCGCGTGCACCGGCGCGCCCATATGGACTATGTCGGCATCAAGCTCTTTGACGCCACCGGCAAGGCCAGTGGCGAATTGCGCATCGTGGGCCTGTTCACCTCGCAGGCGCTGGCCACGCCGCATACCGAAGTGCCCATCATTCGCCGCAAGATCGCCGATGTGATGCGCAAGTCGGGCGTCGACCCGATCGGCCATGACGGACGGGCGCTGCTGAGCGCGCTCGACAGCTATCCCCGCGACGAGCTGTTCCAGATCGGCGTTGACCAGCTCTTCGAGTTCGCCACTGCCATCGCCGGGCTCTACGACCGGCCGCGGGTGCGCGTGCTGCCCCGTATCGACCGCTTCGACAATTTCGTCTCGGTGCTCGTCTATGTGCCGCGCGACCGCTATGACGGCGCTGCACGAGCGCGGATCACCGATTATTTGGCGCAGGTCTACGACGGCCGCGTCTCGGCCTTTTATCCGCACTTCCCGGAAGGGGAGCTGGTGCGGGTGCATGTGATCATCGGGCGCGTCGCCGGACCAACGCCCAAGCCGTCGCGCAGCGAGCTGGAGGCGCGGGTGGATGCGCTGACCAGCAATTTCGGTGACCTGCTGGTGGCGACCGCCGACGACCCGGCATCGGTCAGCGACTACCGCACGGCCTTTTCGGCGGCCTATCAGTCGCGCAATTCGGCGCAGGACGGCTTGTTCGACATCGGCGTGCTGCGCGGGCTGGGCGAGAGCGAACAGGTGGCCATAAGGCTGCGCAGCCGCGTCGGGGCAGATGGAGCGCTGGGCCTGAAATATTACCATCGCGGTAGCGCCATTCCGCTGAGCGACCGTGTGCCGATGATCGAGGCCTTCGGCTTCCGCGTGGTGGACGAGCGCACCTATACCATCACCCCGCGCGATGGCGTGGACCGCTATGTGCACGACATGGTGCTGGCCACCGCCGACGGCAGCTGGTTCGAGGTCGACAGTCGCGGACCAGCCGTCGAAGAGGGCCTGCTCGCGGTGTGGAACGGGCTGGGCGAGAGTGACCAACTCAATACGCTTGTCGCCCGCACCAGCCTCGGCTGGACCGATGCAGCCTTGCTGCGGGCGCTGTCGCGCTATCTGCGGCAGATCGGCATTTCCTATTCGCAGCGCTATATCGCCCAGGTTCTGGTGACGCAGAAAGATGCGGCCGAGGCGCTGGTGGCCCTGTTTGACGCGCTGCACAATCCGACCATGGTGGACGCCACTGTCGCCGCCGATGCCGCGCGGGCACGGGTGATGACGGCGCTTGATGCCATGGCCTCGCTGGACGAGGACACCATCATCCGGCGTTTCCTCAACCTGGTGGACGCCAGCGTGCGCACCAATGCCTATCAGCGCGACGCCGAGGGGCAGCGCCTGCCGGCACTGGCGATTAAGTTCGACAGCGCCAAGGTGGACGGCATGGTGGCGCCGCGGCCCTTCCGCGAAATCTCGGTCTATTCGCCGCGCGTCGAGGGCATCCACATGCGCTTTGGCGCCATTGCGCGTGGCGGGCTGCGCTGGTCCGACCGGCCGGAGGATTTCCGCACCGAAGTGCTGGGCCTGGTCAAGGCGCAGCAGGTCAAGAACGCCGTGATCGTGCCGGTGGGGGCCAAGGGCGGCTTCGTGCCCAAGCGACTGACCGCAGGCATGCCGCGCGACGCCTTCCAGGCCGAAGGTGTGGCGAGCTACAAGATCTTTGTCGGCGCGCTGCTCGATGTCACTGACAATCTGGTGGATGGCGCCGTGGTGCCACCACGCGACCTGGTGCGGCGCGATGGCGACGATCCCTATCTGGTGGTCGCCGCCGACAAGGGCACGGCCAGCTTTTCCGACACGGCCAATGCCATTGCCACCAGTCGTGGCTATTGGCTGGGCGATGCTTTCGCCTCGGGCGGCTCTGCGGGGTATGACCACAAGAAGATGGGCATCACCGCACGCGGCGGCTGGGAGGCGGTCAAGCGGCATTTCCGCGAGATGGACCGCGATATCCAGGCCCAACCCTTCACCGTGGTGGGCGTCGGCGACATGAGCGGTGACGTGTTCGGCAATGGCATGCTGCTGAGCCCGCAAACGCGGCTGGTGGCGGCCTTTGACCATCGCGACATCTTCATCGATCCCCAGCCCGACCCGGCAGCCAGCCTGGCGGAACGCCAGCGGCTCTTCGCCCTGCCCCGCTCAAGCTGGCAGGATTATGACACAAGCCTGATCTCGCAGGGGGGCGGCGTGTTTTCGCGCAGTCTGAAATCCATCCCGCTGACGCCTGAGATGCAGTCGGCGCTGGGCCTGAGCGCTCAACACGCGACGCCGGGGGAGGTGATGTCGGCCATTCTCAAGGCGCCGGTGGATTTGCTGTGGTTCGGCGGCATCGGCACCTATGTCCGGTCGAGCCTGGAAACCAATGCCGAAGTGGGAGACCGCGCCAATGACGGTATCCGCATCACCGGCAGCGAAGTCCGCGCCAAGGTGGTGGGCGAAGGGGCCAACCTGGGCGTCACCCAGCGCGGGCGCATCGAATATGCGCTCAAGGGTGGCCGCATCAACACCGACGCCATCGACAATTCGGCCGGGGTGAATTCGAGCGACCTCGAGGTCAATATCAAGATCGCCGTGGCCCCGCTGCTGGCCAATGGCACGCTGGGCCTTGAGGCGCGCAACGCGTTCCTTGTCACCATGACCGACGAGGTCGCGGCGCTGTGCCTGCGTAACAACTATCTGCAGGGCCTGGCGATTTCCCTGGCCGAGCGGGCCGGCCTGGCCGATCTGCCGGCCCATCGCGAGCTGATCGAACAGCTGGTCGATCGGGGCCTGCTGGATCGGGCGGTGGAGTTCCTGCCCACCGATGCGGTGCTCGACACGCGGCTGGCCTCGGGCAAGGGGCTGGTGCGCCCCGAGCTGGCGGTGATCCTGGCCTATGCCAAGCTGACGCTTTATGCGGACCTGCTGACCGGCCACGCCATCGATGACGACTATTTGGCGGGCGAACTCTATCGCTATTTCCCCGAGACCCTGCACAGCAGCTATCCCGATGCCGTCGCGCAACACCGGCTCAAGCGCGAGGTGATAGCCACGGTGCTGGCCAATGCGATGATCAATCGCGGTGGACCGGCTTTCGTCACCCAGATGACCGCGGCCACCAGCGCCAGTCCGGGCGAGGTGGCGCTCGCCTATGCCGCCACGCGCGATGTCTATGGGCTGACCGAGATCAACGCGGCCATCGATGCGCTGGATGGCCAGGTGCCTGGCGCGGTGCAGCTGGAACTCTATGCCGAGGGCATGGCGCTGCTCCGCCAGGAATGCCTGTGGTTCCTGCGCAATGCCGACGTTACCGAGGGTCTATCGGGCCTGGTCGAGCGTCATCGCGCCGGCGTCGCCACCCTGCGCAGCCTGATTGCGACGACGCTGCCGCCATCATTGGCAGAGAAGGTTGCCGACCGCACTGGGCGGCTGATCGTCAAGGGCGTGCCAGACGCCACTGCCCGTCGCATCGCCGAGATGGACGTGCTCAGCTATGCCAGCGACATCGTGATGGTCAGCGAACGGGCCGGCGTGTCGCTGGCCGATGGCGCAGCAGCCTTCTTTGGCGTCTTCAGCACGTTCCGGCTGTGGCCGGTGATCGCCCAGGCGCGGGACCTGCTGCTCAGCGACCGCTTCGATCGCATGGCCCTCGACCGGGCTTTGGCCAATCTGATGCGTGCCCAGCGCGACCTCACCGGGGACGTGCTGCGCGCCAATGGCTTGAGCGTAGCCGAGCGCCTGGCCGACTGGCAGGGGAAACGCCAGGCGGTCATTGCCCGCACGGCTGCTGCGGTGGCCGAGCTGACCCAGGGCACGCTCACCGTCTCGCGCCTCAGCGTGGCGGCCGGTCTGCTGGCGGATCTGGCGCAGGGGTAGGACTACCCCTGCCGCCGGCGCGACGCGTGAGGCGTTGCGAACAAAACAGGAAACGTGCTCCCTTGGACACCTGTCCGGGAGACCCTGATTCGTGCTTGCCAGTTCCAGCTATCTTGATGCGCTCAACCCCGCCCAGCGGGCAGCGGTGGAACATGGCGTGGGCGCGCAGGCGCCCGGCCCCCTGCTGGTGATCGCCGGGGCCGGCTCAGGCAAGACCAATACGCTGGCCCATCGCGTCGCCCATCTCATCGTCAATGGCGCCGACCCCCGGCGCATCCTGCTGATGACCTTCTCGCGCCGGGCGGCCAGCGAGATGGGCCGCCGGGTCGAGCGCATCGTCGCACAGGTGCTGGGCACCAGTGCGGGCGCAGTGACCGATGCGCTGGCCTGGGCCGGAACCTTCCACGGCATCGGCGCAAGGCTGCTGCGCGAGCACGCGCCGCAGATCGGGCTGGACCCCAGCTTCACCATCCATGACCGCGAAGACTCCGCCGATCTGATGAATCTGGTGCGGCACGAACTGGGTTTCTCGGAAGCCAAGAGCCGCTTTCCGACCAAGGGCACGTGCCTGGCCATCTATTCGCGCGTGGTCAATGCGCAGGATGAGCTGAGCGATGTGCTCAAGAGCCATTTCCCCTGGTGCGCCATGTGGGACAAGGAGCTGCGGACGCTCTTTGGGGCCTATGTCGGCGCCAAGCAGGCGCAGAACGTGCTCGATTACGATGACCTCTTAGCCTATTGGGCCGGCATGATGGCCGAACCGGCCATCGCGGCAGCCGTGTCGGCGCGCTTTGACCATGTGCTGGTGGATGAATATCAGGACACCAACCGGCTGCAGTCCTCGGTGCTGCTGGCGCTCAAACCCGAGGGCCATGGGCTGACCGTGGTGGGCGACGATGCGCAGTCGATCTACTCCTTCCGTGCCGCTACCGTGCGCAACATCCTCGACTTTCCCGCCGCGTTCACGCCGCCGGCCGCGATCGTGACGCTGGACCGCAATTATCGCTCCACCCAACCCATTCTTGCCGCCGCCAATGGCGTGATCGAGCTGGCCAGCGAGCGCTTCACCAAGAACCTGTGGACCGAGCGGCAATCGGACGCCAAGCCGCTGCTGGTGACGGTGCGCGACGAGGCCGACCAGGCGCGCTATGTCGTTGAAAAGGTACTCGAGGCCCGCGAGGGCGGCATGACGCTCAAGAACCAGGCGGTGCTGTTCCGGACGTCGAGCCATTCGGGCCCGCTCGAAATCGAGCTGACGCGGCGCAACATTCCCTTCGTCAAGTTTGGCGGCCTCAAGTTCCTCGATGCCGCCCATATCAAGGACCTGTTGGCCATTCTGCGCTGGGCCGAGAACCCGCGCGACCGCGTGGCCGGCTTTCGCGTGTTGCAACTGCTCCCCGGCGTCGGGCCCGGCACGGCCGGCAAGGTGCTGGACGCCATGGCGACGGGGCCTGATCCGATCTGGGCGCTGGGCGAAATCCCCGTGCCGCCCCGTGCGGGCGAGGGCTGGAGCGGGCTGGTGGACCTGATGGCGCGGCTGGCGCGGCGCGACGCCGGCTGGCCGGTGGAGCTGGGCTATGCGCGGCTCTGGTATGAGCCGCTGATGGAACAGGCCTATGACGACGCCATGGTGCGGGTGCAGGACATTGTCCAGCTCGAGCAAATCGCCGGCGGCTATGCCAGCCGCGAGCGCTTCCTGACAGAGCTGACGCTCGATCCGCCCGATGCCACCAGCGACCAGTCCGGCGTGCCCATGCTGGACGAGGACTATCTGATCCTCTCCACCATCCATTCGGCCAAGGGGCAGGAGTGGAAGGCCGTTCACGTGCTCAATGTGGTGGATGGTTGCATGCCGTCGGACCTGGGCACGGGCAGCACGGCCGAGCTGGAGGAAGAGCGGCGGCTGCTCTATGTGGCCATGACCCGGGCGCGCGACGAATTGCACCTGATCGTGCCGCAGCGCTTCTTCGTGACGCAGCAGGCCAAGCATGGCGACCGGCATCTCTACGCCCAGCGCAGCCGCTTCATTCCCCGCGCCATGGTGGGCCTGTTCGAGGACGTGCTGTGGCCCCCCGTGACGCCGGCTCATATCGAGGGGCTCTCGCCGGCCCCGGTGCGCATGGATATCGGCGCCGCCATGCGCGGCATGTGGAAATAGATCGGGCAGACACGCCCTGCCCCATGCCAAAGTCTGATTGTGCGCAGGCTCAGTATGGAGAGAGTGGACCCGTCCCATACCTTTATCCCAGAGCCGCCGATGACCACGCTTTCCGACTGGCTTGCTGCCCAGACTGTCGATGCCGAACTGGCTTCGGTGATGACAACCATGGCCGCGGCCTGCGCCGAAATCGCCGGCGTGCTGCGCCATGCCGCCATCACCGGCGAGACGGGTCTGGCCGGGCACACCAATGTGCAGGGCGAGGCGCAGAAGGCGCTCGACGTGATCTCAAACGATATTGTTTTGAATCACATAGGCCAGAATCCCGAGATATCGATTCTGATTTCGGAAGAGCTGGATGAAGCGGTTCAGATGCAGAATCAGGGTCGCTATCTGGTGGCCACTGACCCTCTGGACGGGTCCTCAAACCTGGACGTAAACGTCACCGTCGGCACGATTTTCTCCATTCTGGACGCGGAAAAGGGCCCGTTGCAGCCCGGCCGTGCGCAGCTGGGCGCAGGCTATGCCGCCTATGGCCCGGCCACGAGCCTGGTGCTGACCTTCGGGCAGAGCGCCGCGGCATTCACGCTCGATGACAGCGGCGTGTTCGTTCTGACAACCGAGCGTCTGAGCGTGCCCAAGGCCTCGGCCGAATATGCCATCAACACAGCGCGCGAGCGGCTGTGGGACGCGGCAACGCGGGGCTATGTCGCCGAGAATGTCGCCGGGGAAACCGGGCCGGCCGGCAAGCGCTACAATATGCGCTGGATCGGCTCGATGGTGGCCGATGTGCACCGCATCCTGATGCGGGGCGGCATCTTCATGTATCCGCTCGACAGCGAGACAGCGGCCAAGGGCGGACGGCTGCGGCTGCTCTACGAGGGCAATCCCATGGCGCTGCTGGTCCAGGCTGCCGGCGGCAGCTCGACCACCGGCCAGCAGAGCGTGCTGGATGTGATGCCAAGCGACATTCACCAGCGCGTGCCGGTGATCCTGGGGTCCGCTGACGAGGTCGGTCGCGTCGAGTCCTGGTACGCGCGCAGCTGACGCGGCACCGCCGGGCCAGAAAACCCGTCAAATGCGGCAATGGGGCGAATTGCAACGTTCTTATTGTCTCGCTATAGCTCATGGCATGTGTTGCCGACGCCCTGAGATCGTCGGCCAGGAGCCACCATGACTGACGCCCCCGCCACCCTGCCCAAGACCAACTCCAGCCCATGGTCAAACCGGCCGTTCCACCGGCAGTATCTGATGGCGCAGGCCAACAGGCTTTACGACTTCTTCGAGGGCCCATCGCTCAACCCCAAGGGGGGCTTTTTCGAGCTCGATGACGACGGCAAGCCCCTGGGCGGCGCCGATCCGATGCGGCAGATCCACGTCACCACCCGCATGGTGCATTGTGCGGCCATCGGCAGCCTGATCGGCCGCCCGGGTTCGGGCGAACTGCTCGACCATGGCATGCGCTATATCTGGGAGCGTCACCGCGACGCAGTGAACGGCGGCTATGCCTGGGGCGCCAATGACACCGGCATCGTCGATGGGTCCAAGCAGGCCTATGGCCATGCCTTCGTCCTTCTGGCCGCCTCGAGCGCCAAGCTGGTGGGCCATCCGCTGGCCGACCAGATGATCGCCGACGTCACCGCCGTGATCAACGCGCGCTTCTGGGACGAAGACGACGGCGCCATGCGCGACGAATACAACCAGGACTGGTCGGTGCTGCTGCCCTATCGCGGGCAGAACGCCAATATGCATATGACCGAAGCGCTGATGGCCGCCTATGAGGCCACCGGCAACAAGGACTATCTCAGCAAGGCCGAGCGCATTGCCGACCGCATCATCGCCCGCAATGCCGTGCCGCTGGGGCACCGCGTCGCCGAGCATTTCGACTCCAAATGGTCGGTCGACAAGCACTATGTCGGCAATGAGATGTTCCGCCCCTCCGGCACCACGCCCGGCCACTGGCTGGAGTGGTCGCGCCTGCTAATGCAGCTGTGGATCCTGGGCGACAAGCGCCTGAGCTGGATGACCGATGCGGCGCGCAATCTGTTCCGCCAGTCGATCGAGCTGGGCTGGGATCATGTGCATGGCGGGTTCTTCTACACGCTGGACTGGAACAACAAGCCCATGATGCGCGAGAAGCTGTGGTGGCCGGTCAGCGAGGCCATCGGCGCGGCGGCGTTCCTGTCGGCCTATGATCGGGACGACTATTTCCAGAGCTGGTACCGCACGCTGTGGGATTTTGCCGAGAACCACGTCATCGACCATGCGCGCGGCGGCTGGCTGAGCGAGCTCAAGGAAGATCTGACCCCCACGTCGCGCCTGTTCGTGGGCAAGCCCGACATCTACCATGCGCTGCAGGCCTGCCTGATCCCGCTCTACCCCGCGACCGGGAGCCTGACGGCGGCGATCATCGAGGCCGACCACACGGTCAAGCAGCACCACTGAGCCGCCGAGCCGGTTGCATCGAGCGGTGGTGACGCGTACATCACCGCTCGAAGTGAGAGAGCCGAGCCATGCCGCCAGTTGATCGCCTGCCTGCCCAATTGCCGCGCCTGCTGGTCGACCGCGCTGTCGCGGCGGCATTGGAGGAAGATCTGGGCCTGGCCGGCGACCTGACCAGCCAGGCGACACTGAGCCCCACGGCAATTGCCAGGGCCAATCTTTCGGCGCGTGAGCCGGGCGTCATTGCCGGGCTCCACCTGGCTGCCGCCGCCTTTCGCCTGGTCGGCGACGGCGTCGTCTTCACGCCACTGGTGGCCGATGGCGAGCGTGTCGCTGCCGGTGCTGTGGTGGCGACCGTGCGCGGCCCGGCGCGGCTGGTGATGTCGGCAGAGCGCGTGGCGCTCAATTTCCTCAACCACATGAGCGGCATTGCCACGCTGACGCGGACCTATGCCGATGCCGTGGCCGGGACATCCGCGCAGATCTGCGACACGCGCAAGACCACGCCGGGCCTTCGCGCCTTCCAGAAATATGCCGTGCGCTGCGGTGGCGGCGCCAACCATCGCTATGCTCTCGATGATGCCATCCTGATCAAGGACAACCATATCGCCGTGGCCGGCAGCGTCACCGCCGCTTACAAGGCCGCCGCGGCCTATGCCGGTCATCTGGTGGCCATCGAGATCGAAGTGACCACGCTGGCGGAGCTGGAAGAAGCCCTGGCCGCCGGGGCGCGGGTGATCATGCTCGACAACATGGACAATGACATGCTGCGCCAGGCCGTGGCGATCAATGCCGGGCGCGCGCGGCTCGAGGCATCGGGCGGGGTCAAGCTCGACCGTGTCCGTTCCATTGCCGAGACGGGCGTGGACTACATTTCCACCAGCCAGATCACCATGGCCGCCCAGCCGCTGGACCTTGGTCTGGATGTCGAGATCGGGGCCTGAGATGAACATGGCCCTGCAGGCGCCGACCGATACCGCACTGACCGACCTGGCCGTAAAGGCCGCGATCGCGGCGGCGCAGGTGATCCTCGACGTCTATTCGCGGCCGATCTCGGCCGTGTCGAAGTCTGATGGCTCGCCGGTGACCGACGCCGACGCAGCTGCCGAAGCGGTGATCCTCGAACATCTGCGCCCCACCGGCATTCCCGTGCTCGGCGAGGAAAGCGTTGCCGCCGGCATCGTGCCCAATCTGGGGCGCCGCTATTTCGTCGTCGATCCGCTCGATGGCACCAAGGAATTCATCAAGCGCAACGGCGAGTTCACCGTCAATATCGCCCTGGTCGAAGATGGCGTTCCGGTGATGGGCGTCGTGCTGGCGCCGGTGACAGGCGAGACTTTTGTCGGCGACGCGTCCGGCGCCTACAGCGGCAACAGCCTGTCCGGGCAGCTGGTCGGACATCACCCCATCTCGGTGGCCAGCACGCTACCGCTGCGCATTGTCGCCAGCCGCTCGCATGGCCATGCCGCGCTGGCCAGGCTGTGCGAGACGCTTGAGGTGGATTCCGACGTCTCGGTTGGCTCGTCGCTCAAATTCTGCCTGCTGGCGCGCGGCGATGCCCAGCTTTACCCGCGCTTCACCCCAACCTGCGAATGGGACACGGCGGCCGGACAGGCCGTGCTAGAAGCCGCCGGTGGGGCCGTGGTGACGCTGGATGGCCTGTCCATGCGCTATGGCAAGGGGGACCTGGCGTTCCTCAACCCCTATTTCGTGGCCGCCAGCAATCTTGCGCTGGCCCAGCGGGCTGCTGCCGAAATGGCCGAACTGCTCGGCTAAACACCGGCCATGCAACACGCTCTTAACTGATCTGCGCGATCAGCGGCCGGGTAGAACTTGCACGATTCAGGGACAGCATATAGAGAACCGACATATATCGGTCCGACATAGCCTGCCCGGGAGCGTCCATGAACGTCAGAACCTTGTGCCTTTCAATTCTCCATGACGGTGATGCGACGGGTTATGAGATCCGACGGCTGTCCGTGGAAGGGGAGTGTTCCTACTTCGTGGAAGCCAGCTTCGGCTCCATCTATCCGGCTCTGGCGCGTCTGGAGAGCGAAGGCCTGGTGTCCAGCCGGCTGGAGCAACAGGACGGCAAGCCGACCAAGAAGGTCTATTCGATCACCGCAGCGGGCCGCGACGCCTTTGTGCAGGAGCTTTCGGCGCCTCTGGGCGAGGAAATGTTCCGCAGCCCGTTCCTGCTGTTTGCGCGCTTCGCGCACCTCCTGCCGCAGGAACTGGTGGCAGCACGGGCAGACGAATTTCTCAAAGCCCGCCAGGAGCGAAAGCGCATCCTCGAGGATGCGCAGAAAACGACTGGCATGAATGCGTCCGACGCATGGGTGTTAAATTACGGGCGTGCCATCATGGACGTTGCAGAAGAGTATTTCCGCACCCATATGGACGATTTGATCAAGTTGGGGCGTGCCGAGCCAAAGAAAGACGCGGCCGAGTAATCTAAGGGACGATATTTTATGCGTGCACTCTATTCCTACGGTGTAGCCTTTTTGATCCTGATTTTGGCAGGAGCATGGCTGAGCACCGGGACCCTGGTGATGGGCGGCAACGGCCCGGGCAAGGGTGAACGCCCGATCATTTCGGTGATCGAGGGTGAGGAACATGGCCCGATTGCCACGCAACTGGCTGATGCCGGCGTCCTGGCCTCGCACGACACCGAGGAAGCGATCGATCCGCACCTGACCATTGCGCAGCGCAACGAGCAGACGAGCGGCGCCAATACCGCCCTGCAGTCGGTGCGCACCTCCACCTATTCGGCCCAGCCGATGACCATCGAAGTGTCGCTGCGCGGCCGCACCAAGGCGAAGGCCTCGGTTGGCGCGGTCGCAGAAACAGCCGGCATCGTGGACGTTGTGCACGTGACCAAGGGGCAGAAGGTTGCGATTGGCGACCTGCTGTGCACGCTGGACCAGGGCACTCGCGCGGCCGCCGTGGCGCAGGCCAATGCCGGCCTTGCCCAGGCCAATGCCGGTCTGGTGAAGGCCCAGTCCGACTACGACACCAACGCCGAACTTCGCGCCAAGGGGCTCGCCGCCCCCAACACCGAGCAGCAGTTTGATGTGGCGCTCAGCTCGGCCAAGGCCAATGTGACCTCGGCCCAGGCCGCGCTCGACAATGCCCAGGCAGAACTTGACCGCACCGAAATCAAAGCAAAGGTCGCCGGCGTCGTGCAGGATCCGCTTGTGACGGCCGGCGCCATGCTCGCACAGGGCCAGCCTTGCGCAACCATCGTCCAGCTGGACCCGATCCTGTTCGTCGGCCAGGTGCCGGAGGCCCGTATCGGCCTGGCCCGCCTTGGCCTTGAAGCCACCATCGACACCATCACCGGCCAGTCTGTTCCGGGCAAGGTGACCTATATTTCCTCGACTGCCGACTCCGCCACCCGCTCGTTCCCGGTGGAAATCGAAGTCGCAAACGCCAATGGCGCCATTCGTGACGGCATCTCCGCCACGGCCAAGGTGGTCATGGGCAATGCCCAGGCGCACCTGCTGCCCCAGTCGGTGCTGACACTGAACGATGATGGCGTGCTGGGTGTGAAGACTGTGGTGGATGGCACCGTCAAGTTCGTGCCCGTGACCATTGCCAGCGACACGCGCGAAGGCGTGTGGGTGCTGGGTCTGCAGCCGACGGCAGACGTCATCACCATCGGCCAGGAATATGTTGTCGACGGCCAGTCCGTCGACGCCACCAATGTAGCTGCTCAGACCTCCAACACAACCGCGAGCTGATCCATGCTGGACTTTATCGAACGCATCCTTCGGATGCCGCGTGTCGTTCTCACCGTCATGGTGTTGCTGTTGGTGGCCGGCTACTCGGCCTATTCCACGCTCCCCAAAGAGAGCTTCCCGGCGATCGACATCCCGTATTTCTACATTTCGGTCAGCCAGACCGGCGTGTCGCCACGCGATGCCGAGCAATTGCTGGCCAAGCCGATCGAAGACCGCATCAAGGAAATCGACGGGCTGGAGAACTACTCCTCCACCGCGACGACGGGCCATGCCTCGGTCTTCCTCGAGTTCAACGTGAATGCCGACAAGGACAAGGCACTCTCGGACATCCGCGCCAAGATGGACGGTGTCGCCTCGGCCCTGCCCGACGACGCCAACGAGCCGACCGTCACGGAAATCTCGTTCTCGGACATGCCGACCATCTCGGTGGCTGTCTATGGCACCGTGCCCGAGCAGGAACTGGTGCGCCGCGCCAAGGACCTCAGGGAAGAGCTCGAGGGCATGGGCAATGTGCAGAGCGTGACCCTGTCGGGCTCGCGAGACGAAGTGCTCGAGGTCACCATCGACCTCAACCGCCTCGAAGCCTATGACCTGACGGCAGCCCAGCTGCTCGATGCGCTCTCCAAGAACAACATGGTGGTGCCCGGCGGTACGCTGGACAGCGGCCAGGGTTCGTTCAACGTCGAAGTCCCCGGCCTGATCAAGAACGCGCAGGATGTCTACACGCTGCCGCTCAAGACCTCGGGCGACACCGTCGTCACCTTTGGAGACGTGGCGACGATCACCCGGACGTTCAAGGATGCGACCCAGTATGCGCATGTGAATGGCCAGCCCGCGATCACGCTGGGCGTGGTCAAGAAGCTGGGCAGCAATGTCATCACCATTTCCGATGATGTGCGCCGCGTCACCGAGGAATTCACCGCCGATTGGCCCAAGGGCATCGAAACCAGCTTCCTGATCGACCAGGCGGATTCGACCAAGGGCCTTTTCCGCTCGCTCGAAGCTGCCGTGCTGACCGCCGTGGCCCTCGTGCTGATCACCTGCGTGGCCACGCTCGGCGTGCGCCCCGCGATCATGATCGGCATGTCGATCCCGATCTCGTTCATGATCGCGTTCCTCGTCGTGCAGATGATGGGCATGACCATCAATATGATGATCATGTTTGGCCTGGTGCTGGCCGTGGGTGTGCTGGTGGACGACCCCATCGTGGTGGTCGAGTATGCCGAGCGCAAACTGATGGAAGGTGTCTCCAAGAAGGAGGCCTTCATCATGGCTGCGCGCAAGATGTTCGTGCCTGTGGTGTCGGCGACCTTCACCACGCTGGGTGCCTTCGTGCCCCTGCTGTTCTGGCCGGGCATCATCGGCAAGTTCATGAGCTATCTGCCGATCATCGTGATCGTGGTGATGTGTGCCTCGCTGGTGTCGGCGCTGATCTTCATGCCCATCATCGGCGCCTTGATCGCGTCCACGCATGTGGATCCGGTGGCCAAGGAAAAGGCCGACATGGTGATGTATGCTGACAAGTTCGACCCCAAGAAGGTGGGCGGGCTGACGGGCGTTTATGTGCGGACCATGCAGCACCTGCTGCACCAGCCCTTGCCGACACTGGCCGTGGGGTTTGCGCTCATCATCTCGATGTTCGTGCTCTACGCCAACAGCAACCCGACCTCGGAAGCCTTCCCGGCGTCCGAGCCCGAGTTCGGCACCGTCAACGTGATCACGCGCGGCAATTACTCGCCGATCGAGATCCGCGACATGCTGGTCGAGGTCGAGAACGAGATCCTGCAGGTGCAGGGCATCCAGGATGTCATCATGAGCTTTGGCGGCGGCAACGGCGGCGGCCTGGGCTCGGGCAGCCCGCCCGACACCATCGGTTCGTTCAACCTGCAGCTGCTGCCCTATAACGAGCGCGACAAGGCTGCCGTGATCTTCCAGAACATCCGTGACCGGGTGGCCGATATCTCGGGTCTTGAAGTTCAGATCGCCGCCCAGGAAAACGGTCCGCCGGCAGGCAAGGCCATCAATTTGCGCGTCGAGGGCACGGTCTATGACGACATCGCGCCATCGGTTGCCAAGCTGCGCGACTACATCGAGAACGAGCTGGGTGACACCATCGATATCGAAGATGGTCGTCCGGCTCCGGGTATCGACTGGCAGGTGACCATCGACCGCGAAGCGGCCGCCAAATATGGCATCGGCGTGCGCGAGCTCAGCCCCTATGTCCAGCTGGTAACCTCGGGCGTCAAGCTGGGCAGCTATCGCCCCGATGACGGCGGCGATGAACTCGACATCCGCGTTCGTCTGCCAGAGGAAGAGCGTACCTTTGACGCGCTTGACTCGCTGCGCATCGTGACAGCGCAGGGCCTGGTGCCGGTGAGCAATTTCATCGAACGCACGGCTGTGCCCAAGGTGGCCAATATCTCGCGTCGCAATGGCGTCTACGCCATGGGCGTGGCTGCCAATCTCAACCCGACCAATGCGGCGGGCGAGCCGGTGACCTCCGATGCCAAGATCGAACAGATCAAGGAATGGCAGGCCACGCAGGACTGGCCGTCGTCGGTCAAGATCGTCTATGGCGGCGCGGCCGAGCAGGTGGACGACACCAATGCCTTCATCGTGTCGGCATTCGGCGCGGCGATGTTCCTGATCTTCCTGATCCTGCTGCTGGAGTACAACAGCTTCTGGCAGGTGGTGGTGACGCTTTCGACGGTGATCATGTCACTGGGCGGCGTGTTGCTGGGCATGGTGGTCACGGGCATGAGCTTCTCGGCCATCATGACGGGCCTGGGCATCGTGGCCCTGGCCGGCATCGTGGTGAAGAACGGCATCGTGCTGATCGACACCTACAACCACTACCAGCGCGACGAGCATGTCGAGCCCATCAAGGCCATGCTGCTGACCATCAGCCAGCGTGTGCGTCCAGTGCTCCTGACCGCCACCGTGACGGCGCTGGGCGTCATCCCGATGGCGCTCAATGTGGAGTTCGACTTTATCCGCCGCGAAATCGTGGTGGGCGGCATTGCCGGCTCGTGGTTCATCCACCTCTCGGCGGCTCTGGTGTCCGGCCTGTTCGTCTCGACCGCCCTGACGCTGGTGATGGTGCCGGTGATGGTGGTTGCGCCCAATGTGCTGTGGAAGCAGATCCGCTGGATCGGCCACCAGTTCGCCCGCCTGGGCCGCTTCGTCACCGGTCGTGGTGGCCAGCCTGCCATGGCGGTGCCAGCCGGGTTCGACGGCATGGCGGTGGAAATCCCGGCCGATGCCGACGGCGCCAAGCGCTACATCGTCAGCCAGGATGCAGGGCTGGTGCAGAAGGAACAGAACGGCGTGACCGTGGTCAGCCGTCCGGATCGCCCCGAAGCCGCCGAATAGGTACGGCGCAGACACTCAAGCAAAAGGCCCGCAGCAATGCGGGCCTTTTTGTTTCAAGCAACCACGCTGTAGAGCCGCCAGTCATCGCCCTCGAAGCTGATGTCGCGCGCGGGGGCTCCGCGGTCTGCGCCTGCCTTCTGCCAGAAGCTCGCGGCTGCCCGGTTGGCGTGGGGCACGGCGATGTGCCAGTCGCCCTGATGACGGGCCAGCGCTGCGGCCAATGCCGCCTGCCCTGCCCCGCGGCGCCGATAGGCCTTGAGCACGAAAAACTCGGCCATGAACCAGCAGGGCGTGCGGCCCGTCAGCGGGCAGGTGTCGACCACCAGCGCAAAGCCGGCGATCTCGTCTCCCGCCATGATGAGATAGGGATGCTGCCAGAACCGGTCGAGGAAGTCGTACTCGAAGCGCCCGTCTGCGCTGACTGGAAACGGCATGAACTCGGTCATGTCGTAGAGATAGAGCTGGATCAGATTGGCCACGACAGGCTTCTGATCCGGGCGGGCAGCGATGAGGGATATGGCGGACATGCCGTCATCGTGCCCCAGACCCTGCGGTTGGACAAGCGCGCTACGAGGTGTGAGGTGATCGCGCGGTGATCGGCGCCGCCGCCGGCAGGTCTTGGCCGTGAACGGGGGCCCTGCCCGCTTATCCCTGCAGCCAAAAGCTGGCGTGTCCTCACGCCTTCCCCTCGCATCTACTGCGCGGTCGCGACGAACGGTTGGCGGGGGGATACGGGGGACGGGGTCGCCTGTCCGGAGTGCCGCCCGATCCAACGGTGCCTGTGAGCCAGAATATGGCCTCACCCCGGAAGCGATGGCGAGACCTGGGTTTCACCACACGCGGACTACCCGCATAACAAGACCTCGGTCTCGCCATTGCCGCACGGTGCAATACCATGAGTGCCATGCGCGACTGACAGAGCACCCGCAGCTCCGTGGACCGCGCGGCGCTTTGGGTTGCCCCTATTCCGCAGCCGGGGTGCCGCGCTTGACGAAGCCGTCGGGGTCGTTGGCAGTCTGCAACAGCTTTTCCTCGGCCTCGGTGGCCTCGCGCTGGCGATTCCACATCTGGGCGTAGAGACCATCCTGGGCCAGCAATTGCTGGTGGTTGCCGCGCTCGGCCACCACACCCTCGCGCAGCACCAGGATTTCGTCGGCATTGACGACCGTCGAGAGCCGGTGGGCGATGACCACAGTCGTGCGGTTCTGCGACACCACATCCAAAGCCGACTGGATGTCCCGCTCGGTCTTGGTATCGAGCGCCGACGTCGCCTCGTCGAGGATCAGGATCGACGGGGCCTTGAGGATGGTGCGGGCAATGGCCACGCGCTGCTTCTCGCCACCGGACAGCTTGAGGCCACGTTCGCCGACCGGCGTATCGTAGCCCTTGGGCAGGGTCTCGATGAAGGGACCAACCTGGGCCATGGCAGCGGCCGCACGCACGTCTTCTGCCGACGCGCCGGGGCGACCGTATTCGATGTTGTAGCCGATGGTGTCGTTGAACAGCACGGTATCCTGCGGCACCATGCCGATGGCCCGGCGCAGGCTCTCCTGCGTCACGTCGCGCAGGTCCTGACCATCAATCGTGATGGCGCCACCGGTGACATCGTAGAAGCGGTAGAGCAGCCGCGAGATGGTGGATTTGCCGGCGCCTGTGGGGCCCACGATGGCGACCGTCTTGCCTGCCGGCACCTCGAAGCTCACGCCCTTGAGAATGGGGCGATCGGTATCATAGTGGAACGTCACATTGTCGAAGCGGATCACCGGCCCGGTGATGGTCAGCGGCTTGGCGTCGGCCTTGTCCTCGATCTCGGGATCCTGGTCGAGCAGCTTGAACATCTCTTCGATGTCGGTCAGCCCCTGGCGCAGTTCGCGATAGACGAAACCGATGAAGTTGAGCGGACGATAGACCTGCATCAGGAAGGTGTTGAGCAGCACGAAATCGCCCAAGGTCAGCGTCTTGTTCATCACGCCGATCACCGACATGATCGCGATGACCAGGAAGCCGCCGTAGAAGATCACCGCCTGGCCGAAGTTGAGGAAGCCCAGCGAGGTCCAGATGCGGATGGCCGAGCGCTCATAGCCGGCCATGGAGACGTCGTAGCGGTCCGCCTCCATCTTCTCATTGGCGAAGTATTTGACCGTCTCGAAATTGAGCAGGCTGTCGATCGCCTTGCCATTGGCGTCGGTGTCGGAATTGTTCATGTCCCGACGGATGGAGATGCGCCAGTTGGAGGCCTTGATGGTGAAATAGAGGTAGCCCCAGATCATCACCACCAGCACGCCCAGATAGCTGACGCCGAACATCCACACGAAGATGACGGCGGTGATGATGAATTCGACCAGGGTGGGCGCGATATTGAGCATCGTGAAGCGTACGATGGTCTCAATGCCCTTGGTGCCACGCTCGATGACGCGGCTCAATCCGCCGGTGCGGCGCGCCAGATGGAAGCGCAGGGACAGCCGATGCAGGTGGTGGAATGTCCGCAGGGCCAGCTTGCGCACGGCGTTCTGGCCGACGCTGGCAAACAGCACGTCGCGCAGCTGCTGGAAGCCGGCGTCAGCGATATTGCCGACCACATAGGCGATCACCAGCACGATGGGCACGGCAAGGCCGAAGATCAGGTTGCTGTCCGGCGCGGCGCCGTCGAGGCTGTCGATGATGCCCTTATAGGCAAAGGGGACGAGCGTGGTGGCGACCTTGCTCAGCAGCAGGGCGCCGATGGCCAGCACAACCCGCAGCCGCAGGTCGGCGCGGTCGGCGGGCCACATATAGGTCCACAGGTTCTTGATCGTGGCAAAAACGGAGCCTTCGTCCGCGTTAACGGACGGCTTCTTGGCAGCACTGTCAGGCGGCATCAGGCGGGTTCCGCTTCCATTTTGGGTGTGGCCGGACCAAGCGCGGCAACCATGCCCGAATAGGCAGAGCCCAGGGCAGCGAGGCGTTCATGCTGAACGATGTAGCAGTTGCGCGTGCCGCGAGGCTTGCGCTCGATCAGGCCGGCATCGAGCAGAACCTTGATGTGCTGGCTGACGGTGGACTGCGCCAGGGTGAGGGATTCGGTCACATCGGCGCAGCAGCATTCTGGCCGCTGCTGGTTGGACAGAATGCGCAGAATATTGAGGCGCACGGGGTGGCCGAGCGCGCGCATGATGGTCGCAATATCGTCGTCTTGCATGGGCTGGACTGATTTTATCGTCATCTTGCGATATACATGGGACCAATGGCCCAAATAATCAATGGCCCGCCGTGCGGCGGGCCATTTTGTCTTCAGTTCAGTGCGCCCTGGGGCAACTCGAACACCTGGCCGGGGTAGATGCGATCCGGATCGCGGATCTGGCCCGTGTTGGCCTCGTAGATCGTGGTGTACTTGATGCCTTCGCCATAAACGCGGCGGGCAATGGTCCAGAGATTGTCGCCGCGGCGAATGATGGCCTTGCCCGCCGAGAAGCGCTGATCGTCCAGGCTGCCAACCGAAACGGCCACCAGCGTGGGCACGTCGGCGGCGGGGGCCGGTTCGGCAGCAGGCGCTGCGGCCGCTCCATCAGCCGCCTCAGGCTGGGCCTCGGCCGTCGCCGGAGCCGGCGCTGCTGCGGGCGCATCCGTTGCCGGGGCAGCCGGCTCTGCGGCTGGAGCCGTGGCTGCATCCGGTGCAACCGGTGCGGCGGTCTCGGCAGTAGCGACAGCCTGTTCCGCCGGCGCCGCCGGCAGATCAATGCGGAAGTCCACTTCGGCGCGGGAGGCCACGTTGGCGCTGCCCGGCTCGAGCACATCCACACGCACGCGCTGGCTTGGCTTGGTCAAAACCTTACCCGCCTCCACCAGCCAGCGCCCGTCCGTGACCGTGGCATCGGCGATAAAGACGTCATCGACATAGAGGCGAACCGTCGCGCCCTCGGGGCCGGCACCGGCAAAGAAGGACCGCTCCCCTTCCACTTCCACCGCATCGATTGTCGGCGGGGCCATTGCCACCGCTGGCGCGGCAGGAACAGTCACCTCGGCTGCGGGGGCAGAAGCAGAAGCTGCTTCAACCGGAGCCTCGGGCGCCACGGCGGGCGGCGTGGCCTCAGCCTGAAGCGGCGCAGGCGCAGGGTCTGCCGGAGCGGGCGCCGGCTGTTCACCGGATGCTGCTGCGGGTGCCGCTGGGGCGGGTGCCGGTGCTGCAGCGACCGGCTCAGGCTGTGGCGCTGCAGGTGCCGCCGACGGCACCGCGGCGGCGGGCTCGGTTGCGGGCGCCGTGGCTGGTGCGCTGGCTGGGGCCGCAGAGGCATCCACGGCCGTCTGCGCAGGCGCTGCGGGGGTCGGCGTCGCCGGTGTCGACGGCTGCATGGGCGCAGTGGCGACCGGGTCGGCTGCGGCCAGCTTGGTGTCACCAGCCGGCTTGAGGCCCTGCAGCACTTCGCTGATGGCGCCCGGCGTGCTGGCGACCACCAGCGGCTCACTGGTCTTGTCTTCATTGATAGCGACGACAAAGGACTGCTCGGCCAAGCCGGGCTTGCCGGCCTCGCCCAAAGTGATCTCGGTGCCACCGGGCGGAATGGGCGCATCGGGGACAATGACCCAATCGCCGCTGGGGCCGACCTTGGTCTTGCCCAAGGGCGCGCCATTGGCGAAAACCTCGATCTCGCTGCCCGGGGCGCCGCTGCCGGCAATCACCACCGAGCCGTCGGGCTCGGCCCGAAGCAGGCCGAAGGTGGCGGCAATCAGGCCCTCTGGGGCCTTGGCGTCGGTGGCCGGGGCTTCAGCAGCCGGCTCGGGCGCAGGCTCTGGCGTGACGGCCGGTTCGGCAGGCGTGGCCGCGTCTGCCGCCGGGGTCTCTGCGGGTGCAGCCGTCGTGGCGGTTTCGACGGCGGCGGGCTGGACGCCGGGCAGGAGCCCGGCCTCGGTCATCTTGCCACGCAGGCAGACACCCATGCCCTCATCGGAATTGAAGCAGCTGACGACATTGGGACCGGCCAGGACGCCCAGAACGATGGCGAGCGTGACAGCAGCAGCGCCAAGGGTGAGCATCAGAGGTTGTTTTGAAGCGGTATCGGCCAGTTTGTCCTCCCGGACCGTTATGACGGCAAGCCGTCCGGTTCAACCAAGTGCGCGAAGAGGCCTAGGCCGTCTCAGTTTTCAGCAACTTATAGGTGATTGATTCATACAGAGCTTCAAAGGACGCATCAATGATGTTGGGGGAGACGCCGATGGTGTACCAGCGCTCGCCTGTGCCATCCCGGCTCTCGACCAGTACACGGGTGACCGCGCCCGTGCCGCCGTCCAGGATACGCACCTTGAAGTCGACCAGCTCAAGGTCCTCGATGCGCGACGAATACTTGCCCAGGTCCTTGCGCAGCGCCAAATCCAGCGCGTTGACCGGGCCATTGCCCTCGGCGACTGACATCAGCAGTTCGCCCTCGACGCGGATCTTGACCACGGCTTCGGTGACAGTGACCTCGTCGCCCTGGGCGTTGTGGCGCCGCTCGACGCTGGCGCGATAGTTCTCGACCGTGAAGTAACTGGGCAGGACGCCCAACACATCGCGGGCCAGAACGGCAAAGGATGCGTCCGCACCGTCGTAGGAATAGCCGCGCGATTCGCGTTCCTTGACGGTGGCCAGCAGGCGCTCGAGGCGCGGGTCGTCCTTGGCCAGCGCAATGCCATGGCGGGCAAGTGCTGTCAGCAGGTTGGACTTGCCAGCCTGCTGGCTGACCATGATGGAGCGCTCGTTGCCGATGCTCTCGGGCTGAACGTGCTCATAACTCGAAAAGTCCTTGAGCAGGGCCGACGCGTGAATGCCCGCCTTGGTGGCGAAGGCCGAGGCGCCCACATAGGGCGCCTGCCGCGCCGGGGCGCGATTGAGCCGATCATCAAAGGCGCGGGAGAGCTGCGTCAGGCGCTTGAGGCGACTGGCGGCGATGCCGGTCTCGAAACGATCCGCAAAATAGGGCTTGAGCGCCAGCGTGGGGATGATGGTGACCAAGTTTGCATTGCCGCACCGCTCGCCGATGCCGTTGAGCGTGCCCTGGATCTGGCAGACCCCGGCCTCGACGGCCGCCAGCGTGTTGGCGACGGCCTGACCGGTGTCGTCATGGGCGTGGATGCCGAGGCGATCGCCGGGGGCCACGGCCTGCACGTCCTTGACGATGGCGGACACTTCCGCCGGCATGGTGCCGCCATTGGTGTCGCAGAGCACGACCCAGCGGGCGCCGGCCTCAAGCGCGGTGCGCACGCAGGACAGCGCATAGTCCGGATTGGCCTTGTAGCCGTCAAAGAAGTGCTCGCAGTCGATCAGCGCTTCCTTGCCCGCGGCAACGGCCGCCAGGACGGTCTCGCGCAGATTGTCGAGATTATCCTCAAGGGAGATTTCCAGCGCCGTCTCCACCTGGTGATCCCAGGCCTTGGCCACGAAGCAGACAGCGTCGGCACGCGAATTGACCAGAGCCTGCACGCCGGGGTCGTTGGCGGCAGAGCGCCCTGCCCGCTTGGTCATGCCAAAGGCGGTAAACGTAGCCGACCGCGTGCGCTTGGCCTCAAAGAAGGCCGTATCGACCGGGTTTGCGCCGGGATAGCCGCCCTCAATATAGTCGACACCCAGCTCTTCGAGCAGACCAACAATGGAAATCTTGTCCTCGAGCGAGAACTCGATGCCAGCGGTCTGCGCGCCATCGCGCAGGGTAGTGTCGAAGATATAGAGGCGGGTCTTGGTCATGACTTACTCGGGCCAGCGCTGGGTGTCGCGGTCGGGATGCTGGTGGTTGGACTTGAAGATGGCGGCCACTTCGTCGGGCATGGCCTGCTCGGTGGTGCCGACCTGCTCGATCTCGGGCAGATGATCGAGCGAGGGGTGCTTGCCCTCCATGCCGAGCTGGAACTGCAACGGAATGGAGGCCGGATCGTCAAAGGCGCCAATGGAGATCGAGACATGCTCGCCCCCCACGGAGCGATAGTAGAGTGGGGTGCCACAATCGCGGCAATAGCCGCGGGCGGCGAGGTCGGAACTCATGAATTCGGCGGGCGTGCCGCGCGTCCAGGTCAGATGCTCGTGGCGCACGCCGACGAGCGCGGCAAAAAGATTGCCGGCGGCCTTCTGGCACATGCGGCAGTGGCAGACATGGGCATTGTCGCGCAGCTGTTTGGAGTGGAAGCGGATGGCGCCGCATTGGCAGCCACCGCTGCGTTCGTGAAACCGATAGGCGTCGCCGGTCATGGCTTGGACTCCTGCGGTGGCCAGACAAGCGTATCGTGATCGGGATGCTGATGGTTGGTGGACCTGATAAAGGCCGCCGTTTCGGGATGCCGGTCCTCGGTAGGGGCGACATCGGGAAGCGCGCCAACGCCATTGGCCCAGCTCAGACGGCTTTCGGTGCCATGCTGGTCCTTGGGCGGAAAAGCATCTGGGTTGTCCAATGAGCCGATTGAAACGCTCATCCAGTCGCCATCGATATAGGCAAAGCTGAGGGGCGTGCCGCAGTCGCGACAGAAGCCGCGTTCCACCTGATCGGAGGAGCGGAACAGTGTGATTTCGCCGCGCGTGACGGTAAAGCTGCCCACAGGTCCGCCAACCAGTGGGGCATAAAAACCGCCGAAGGCCTTCTGGCACATGCGACAATGGCAGATATGCGCGCCGCGGGGCTTTTCGGTAAAGCGATAGCGCACCGCTCCGCACTGGCAGCCGCCGGACCAGCTCTCAACCATTGCTGCCTCCACGCGGCGGCCAATCATCGGTGTCATGGTCCGGATGCTGATTGGAATGGATGCCGGCGAGGAAGTCGCGCCATTCATCAGGCGCGTCCGTGCGTTCCGGCAGCGCCGTCAGATCGTGAAAGAACGGCAGGCGATCGGTGAGATTGACCTGGATGACGGGGGCGGCGACCGTGGGGTCATCAAACGCGCCGATGGCCAGTTCGAGCCCGAAGCGGGTCTCATAGGCCAGGGGCGTGCCGCAGTCGCCGCAGAATGCGCGGCGAGCAGCATTGGAGGACTGGAACCACTTGGGTTCCCCCCGTGTCCAGCGTGCATTGTGCGCCGTCACCAGCGGCCCGAAGAAGCCGCCAAAGGCCTTCTGGCACATGCGGCAATGGCAGATCGAGGGGCGCCCCAGCCGGGTGACGCTGAACCGCACGGCGCCGCATTGGCAGCCGCCCGTATAGGCATGCACAGGTGTCGTCACCGCTTGGCCTCCCATCTGGTTTGCCGGTTGCCGGCCTCGTCCTTGTAGTCCATCAACGCGATGCCCTGCTCGGCCAGTTCATTGCGGATGCGGTCGGCCTCGGCGAACTGCTTTGCATTGAGGGCCGCCAGACGGTCGGCGATGGCGGCGGCAAGATGCGGCGGTTCGGCGCTGTCGGACTCTGTGGCCAGGAGCGTATCGAGCCCGAAGCCGAGGAAGCGCAGCGAGGCTGCCAGGCAACGCTTGGCCGCCTGGCCATCGTCGCGGTTGGCCTTCTTGGCGATGACGTCGAGCGCCACGCTGGCGCGATGGAAGCTCAGATCGTCGGCCAGTTCGCGCACGACCGAGTCATCGGGCGCGTCGGTCTCAGCGATGTCGACACCCTGGGCCGCACGCTGCCAATCGCGCAGCCGCGTCTCGGCTTCTTCCAGCCGCTTGACGGTGAAATCAATGGGCTCGCGATAATGGGTCATCAGCATGCCAAGGCGCAGCACGTCGCCCGGCCATTTGCGGCCGCCGAAGTCGCCGGTCTCGAGCAATTGGGCGATGGTGTAGAAATTGCCCAGCGACTTGCTCATCTTCTGGCCTTCGACCTGAAGGAAGCCGTTGTGCATCCACACATTGGCCATGGCATGGGTGCCATGGGCGCAGCGGGACTGGGCGATTTCATTCTCATGGTGCGGGAAGATCAGGTCGAGCCCGCCACCGTGGATATCGAACAGCTGGCCAAGATAGCGTTCGCTCATGGCCGAGCATTCGATATGCCAGCCGGGGCGACCACGCCCCCAGGGGCTGTCCCAGCCGGGTTCATTGTCGGCCGACTGCTTCCACAACACAAAGTCGGCCGGGTTCTGCTTGTGGGCATCCACCGCAATACGCGCGCCCGCCAGATTGTCTTCCAGATTGCGGCCAGAGAGCTTGCCGTAGTCGGGCATGGAGCCCACCGAGAACAGCACCTCGCCGGCGGCGGCATAGGCATGGCCACGCTGCACCAGCGCACCGATCAGCGCCTGCATCTCGGCGATGTTGTCGGTGGCCCGGGGCTGCACGGTGGGTTCTAGGCAGCCCAGCGCCTTGACGTCCTTCTGATACTGGGCTGCGGTGCCCTCGGTGACCTTGCGGATGGCCTCGTTGAGCGGCAGGTCCGGATGGTCGCGCAGAGCCCGCGCGTTGATCTTGTCGTCCACGTCCGTGATGTTGCGCACATAGGTGACGTGGTCGGTGCCATAGACCTGGCGCAGCAGGCGGAACAGCAGGTCAAACACAATGGCCATGCGGCCGTTGCCGATGTGAGCAAAGTCATAGACCGTGGGGCCGCAGGCATACATGCGCACATTGGCCGCATCGATGGGAACGAAGCGTTCCTTGGTGCGTGTCAGCGTGTTGTAGAGCGAAATCTGCGGCGTGGTCATGCGGTCCGTCCCTGGGCCCGAGCGAAAGTGCGCTGGCAGGCGGCTCTTCTGGTATCAGAGTTCAGGGATGAAGAAGACCGCGCCGCCAACGAGTGGTTAGCAGGTAATAATGCAGCGGTTAATCAGAATGATCTGCGACTTCATGCAGCGATGATTGGCTGCCGCCGCGCGGAAAATCAAGCAGAAAGAAAAAAGGCGGCCCTTGCGGGCCGCCCAATCGCTTTGGAGGCGAAAGAAATCGATCAGCTGCGGAACTGCTGGTGGCACTGGCCGCAGGTGGCGCCGATGGCCTTGATGGCATCGTTGTAGGCAGCCGCATCGCCAGCTTCAGCAGCAGCGACGCCGGCCTGAGCAGCGGTCTTGCCGGTCTCGACGATGGCGACAAAAGCGTCCCAGTTTTCCCAGATGGCGGGGAGCGCTTCGCTGTCGCCGACCACAGAGCCTTCGGGGAAGAGTGCGGGGATATGCGAATAATTGGTGAGCAGGGTCTGCATGGCCGTCACAGCCTCAGCGCCGGTCAGACCGCCTGCGCTCTTGAGCAGGGCACCGTCTTCCTTCATCAGCGCCTGGCGCGCAGCAACCAGCTCCGCCGGATCGGTCGGCGCCACAAAGGCGTCTTCAGCAAAGCTGCCAGCCACACCCAGTGCCATCAGACCCGCCAAAGCGAATGCAGAGATCTTCCCAAACGACATTGTCACCCTCAACGTGAACTCTATTGCCTGCGAGCAAGAGTTGCATGGGTGCGTGACAGTCCCAAGGCGCACACGCGAATGTTATCGCGCCAAAGGCGGAACGGTGAGCGCAACCTTTTGAACTATATCGCCAAAAACTGAGACGCCACCGGACATTGCGCCGATCCGCACGGTGTCACCCGGCTGCAGGAACGGCGTGCGGGCGCGACCATATTTGAGTTTTTCGACCGTCCGCGCCTCAGCGATACAGGCGAAACCGATTCCATCGCGCTTGATGGGCAGGCTTTCTTCGTGCTGGTTGGACACGGTGCCACCGCCGATGATGCTGCCGGCGGCGAGGTTGCGGGTGCGGGCCGCCTCGACGATGAGGTCGGCGAAGCTGAAATGCATGTCAGTGCCGGCGTTGGGCTGGCCGATCAGAGCGCCATTGACCTCAACCTTGACCGGCAGATGCAGGCGATTGTCGCGCCAGGCCGCGCCAAGCGACTGTGGCGTGGCGACCAGGGGTGCAAAGGCCGTGGACGGCTTGGAATGAAAAAAACCGAAGCCATTCTGCAGGTCATCGGCAACGAGGCGCCGCAGGGACACGTCGTTGCAGACCGTCACCAAGCGGATGGCGGCAGCAGCGGTCGCCTGATCGGCGCCCATGGGAACAAAGGAGACCACAACGGCCACCTCGGCCTCCAGATCGATCGCCAGATCGGCGTCCGTGGCGAGAATGGGGGCGGTGGGCGCCGAGAGGGAATCAGAGGCGCCCTGGTAGAGCAGCGGCCGGGCCGACTGCAGTTCGGCATCCTTGCTGCCCTTGAGGCCGCGCACCCGTTCGAGATGATTGAGATAGCCCGAGCCATCAATCCACTGGTAGGCGCGCGGCAGCGGCGCCAGCGCCAGGGCGGCATCAAAGGGCTGGCCAGCGATGGCGCCAGCTTCCAGTTGGGTCGCAAGATCCTCAAGCGCCGGGGCCATCTTGTCCCAATCGTCGAGCGCCGCCTGCAGCGTCGGGGCGATGCGACCCGCCGACACGCAGCGACTCATGTCTGCCGAGACGATGACCAATTGCCCATCCGGGCGACCGTTTTTCAGCGTTGCAAGCTTCATGGCGACGCATTCCCTGCCTGGTGTGTCCGTGCAGCGCTATCACGGTGGCGGCGCTGTCACTATAGTGTTGCCATGGGTCCTAGCGTTGTCTTAAGGCCCGGTTGCGGCGCGACGGGCGCCTATGGGATTCGATGGCGATTTTAAGCAGACGCGGCGCGCGGGCGCTGGTGATTTTGACCCTGGCAAGCCTGGGCTTTGCCGTAGAGGCACAGACAGCCTATGCGCAGTCCGCACAATGCGAGCGGCTGACCAGTATACTGCGGCAGATCGACAGCAATGGCGATTATCGCCAGCTCGGCGGCAATTCGCAGGCGGCCCGCGAGGCACGCCGTGACGTGCAGAACATGGAGAGCCGCTATATCCGCGACGGATGCAATGACGACGCCAAGGCCGGCCGGACGCTGACCCCGCAATGCCGGCAGATCGGGCGCGAAGTGCTGCGCCTGCGCGAAGTGGCAGCCGATGTCGAGCAGCAGGTGGAATCGGCCAATGCCGTGGCCGGCCAGCGCGAAGCCGTGCTGCAGGAGCTGGCCCGCTTCGGCTGTGGCGCTCGTGGCTCGAGCGCGACCGTCACCAATGACCGACAGGGCCTGTTCGAACGCATTTTCGGCACCCCGGCCAGCAGCGATTTCGGTGACGGCCAGCTGGTCGATGGCGGCGACCCCTGGGGTTCGTTTGGCTACCAGACGGTGCGCACGGTCTGCGTCCGCCTCAGCGACGGCTATTTCTGGCCGATCAGCTATTCAACGCTGCCCGACTTTGTGAGCAATGACGCGGCAACCTGCCAGGCGAGCTGCCCGACGACGCCCGTCGAGCTCTATTTCTACGACAATCCGGGCCAGGAGCCCGAGCAGATGCGCAACCAGGCGGGGACGCCCTACACCGCCCTGCCCTCGGCCTTTGCCTATCGCACGACGCTGGACACCAGCCCCGGCGCCAGCTGCAAATTGCCGCCGCAGTCGGATGGCTCGATCACCGTGGCGACGCGGAGCGACGGCAGCACGCGCAGCATGATTTCGGTTGGCGAGGAGCAATTCCCGCTGCCGTTGCGCGATCCGCGCGGGGTGGCCCCCGTCATGGCAACGGCAGAGCCGGCCCAGGTGGCGGCCCTGGTTGATGTGCCGCTGCCGCGCCCGCGCCCGGCTGGCCCAGGCGAGACCCCGATTTCGCGCCCGGCGAGTACCGCCGCCGCCGATGCCGAGATGCGCCTGGTTCAGTTCGGCGACAAGGTGGTCAGGGTAGTCGGTCCAGACACGCCATACGCCCAGCCAACGGGAGCAGGGACTTAAGCTCGGGACCGTCGTGGCGGCCGGTGAGGGCCAGGCGGAGCGGCAGGAACAGCGCCTTGCCCTTGCGGCCGGTGGCCGCCTTGAGCGCTTCGGTCCACTGACCCCAGGTGGTTTCGTCCCAAGGCTCGGGCGGCAGCAGGGCCTTGGCCAGGGCGAGGAAATCCCGATCCTCTTCGGCGACCACCGGTTCGACCGGCCCGGTCACCAGCTTGGCCCAATCAGCGATGTCGTTGAATTTCCGCAGGTTATCGCGGAGGAGCAGCCACATGGCCTCGCCTTCGAGCCCCAGGGCGGACAGACGAGCGGCAGCGCCAGCATAGGGTAGTGCGTGCAGCAGGCGCGCATTGAGATTGTCCAGCTCCACCGGATCGAAACGCGCAGAGCCGTGCGAGATCATCGAGAAATCGAGCCGATTGGCGATCTCGTCGAGCGTCTCATAGGTCTCGATGGGCAGGCTGGTGCCGGTGATGCTGGCCATGATGGCGATGGCCATGGGTTCATAGCCTTCGTCACGGAAATCGGCGATGGACTGGCTGCCCAGGCGCTTGGAAAAGCCCTGTCCGGAGGCATCCGTGAGCAGGTTGTGGTGCGCAAAGATCGGGATGGCGCCACCAAGTGCCTCGAAGATCTCGATCTGCGTGCCAGTGTTCGACACATGGTCCTCGCCACGGATGACATGGGTGACGCCCAGGTCGATGTCATCGACGACCGATGGCAGGGTGTAGAGATAGCTGCCGTCCGCGCGGATAAGCACCGGGTCGGACATGGAGGCGGTGTTGACCGTCTGCGGGCCCTTGATGAGATCCTCGAACTGCACGGGGCGACCGTCGAGGCGGAAGCGCCAATGCGGCTTGCGCCCTTCGGCCTCGAGCCGGGCACGGTCAGCATCGGTCAGCGCCAGCGCAGCGCGATCATAGATCGGCGGCTTGCCGAGCAGGCGGGCCCGGGAGCGCTTGCGATCCAGCTCTTCCTCGGTCTCGTAGCAGGGGTAGAGGCGCCCAGCCGCGATCAGGCGATCGCGGGCAGCGTCATAGAGCGCGGTGCGCTCGGACTGGCGGACCAGAAGGTCGGGCGTGATCCCCAGCCAGGCCAGATCCACCTCGATGCCATCGGCAAATTCGCGGGTCGAGCGGGCCAGATCGGTGTCATCCATGCGCAGCACATAGCGACCACCATGACGGCGGGCGTAGAACCAGTTGAGCAGGGCCGGACGCGCATTGCCAAGGTGGATGCGGCCAGTGGGGGACGGCGCCCAGCGAACAATGGTCATCCGATGCTGTGGTCCTTGAAACCGTTGGTGATGGGGTATTTGCGGCCCAGGCCGAAGGCCTTGGGCGTCAGCTTGGGCCCGGGCGCAGATTGGCGCCGCTTGTATTCGGCGATGTTGAGCAGGCGCTCAATGCGGCGCACCAGCGCTTCATCGTGTCCACGCGCGACGATCTGGGCCAACGACATTTCCTCCTCCACCATGGCGGTGAGGATGTCATCGAGCACCGGATAGGGCGGCAGGCTGTCCTGATCGGTCTGGTTGGGGCGCAACTCCGCACTGGGAGCCTTGTCGATAATGGCCTGGGGGATGACGTCGCGCTCTGGCCCCAGGCAATCGCCGGGCAGATGGTGGTTGCGCCAGTCGGCCAGCCGATAGACCTCCATCTTGAACATGTCCTTGAGCGGATTGTAGCCGCCGTTCATGTCGCCATAGATGGTGGCGTAGCCGACGCCCATTTCGGACTTGTTGCCGGTGGTGAGCAGCATCGAGCCCAGCTTGTTGGACACGGCCATCAACACGACGCCGCGCATGCGGGACTGGATATTCTCTTCGGCCAGATCGGCCGGTCGATCACCAAAGATCGGCACCAGTTCGGCCAGCGCATCGTCTACCGGGTTGCCAATGGCGACCACGTCGTAGCGGACGCCCAGGCGCTGGGCGCAATCCTTGGCGTCCTTGAGGCTTGCTTCGGACGTGTAGCGATAGGGCAGCATGATGCAGTGGACGTTCTCGGCACCCAGAGCATCGACGGCCAGCGCCGCGACCACGGCACTGTCAATGCCACCCGACAGGCCAAGCACCACCTGCTTGAAACCATTCTTGCCGACATAGTCGCGCAGGCCAAGCACACAGGCCCGCCAGGGCGCCTCGTCGGTGCTGGTGAGCGGCGTGACGACGCCGTCGGTGCAGGTCCAGCCGGTGTCTCGCCGCTCCCAGGTGGAGACGATGAAGTCGGTGGCAAAGGACTTGCCCTGCAGCACCAGCCCCCTGCCCGGCTCGATGGCGAAGGAGGCGCCATCGAAGACGATCTCGTCCTGGCCGCCGACCTGGTTGAGATAGAGCATGGGCACATTGTCTTCGGCGACGCGGGCACGCACCAGTTCCATGCGGATATGCTGCTTGTCGGTCCAATAGGGTGAGCCATTGGGGCAGAGCATGATCTCGGCCCCGCGCATGGCCAGATGCTCGCAGACCGAGGTGTGCCAGACATCCTCGCAGATAGGGATGCCCACAGGCACACCCTTGATCACCACCGGATCGGGCAGCGGGCCGGCGGTGAAATAGCGCTTCTCGTAAAAGATATCGGAATTGGGCAGTTCGCGCTTGAAGCGCGTGGCGATGATCTCGCCATCCTCGGCGACGATGACAGCATTACGCAGGCCAGAGCGGTCTGCCCAGAGCGTGGGCAACACCACGACCACGTCGGAACCGGCAGTGTCGGCGGCCAAGTCGCGCGCAGCCTGCATGGCTTCGCTGACAAATTGCGGTTTGAACATCAGGTCATCGGGAAAATAGCCGGTGAGGAAGAGTTCGGAGAACATCAGGATATCGGCGCCGGCGGCCCGCGCATCCGCCAGAGCCTTGCGGGCAAGCGCCAGATTGCCCGGCAGGTCGCCAACCTTGGGATTGAGCTGGGCGAGCGCAATGGTGAGGCGGTCTGTCACGGTAATCCTGCCCGTTTGCTTGAGAAGTCGCAGGCGCTGCGGCACCCGCCGGAACGCGGGCAAGACTTATCCGCTCGCCCCCAACAGGGCAAGCGGACAACGGGCCTTGCTGGTCTGCACGATGGGATGGCTAGAAAGTGCCGGCGACCTCGAACAGCGCGCCGTAGCGGAAGATGCGGGCGAAGTTGCTGGGCAGGTTGAGGTCGGAGTTGCCCAGTGCGGAGGTGGAGTGGAACTGAGTCTCGAGCTGGCCTTCGAGATACCAGGCGCGCCCGCCGACGCGCAGCACCAGGTTTTCCGTCGGATGAAAGCCGACCATGCCCTCGGCCATCACGCCATAGCCGCGGCCGGTCAGCGTGGTGGGCGCGCGCTCGTAGAAGGTCACCGGGATGCCAGGGAAGTTGAAGCCGCCCGGGGCAGAGCCACCAACGGTGCCCGAAACATGGGCATAGGGCACCGCAGCCACTTCACCCTGAATGTCGAACTGCTCCACGCGGGCCTGGCCCTTCACGCCCAGGCGCAGGGCGTGGATATCGAAATTGTCCTTGGCCGGTCCATAGGTTGCCGGCACCCCGCCGGCAAAGCTGGCCGCATACTGGCCGGTGCCGATGTCGGGCGCGTCCTTCCAATATTGATAGCCGACCAGACCACCGATGGCGGCGCCATCGGTCATGTTGCCAAACGGCAGCCAGCCAAAGTCGGCACCAGCGTAGCCAATGGAAGAGTTGCGGCCGATCGAGCCGCTGGCGGCCGGTGAGATATTGTAGGTGCCCGTGGTGTAGAGCCCCAGACCTGCCCGCATATCGACATAGGTCTGGGTGGAAAGATCCTCGATCTTGCCGTGCAATTCGCCGATCTGGGTCTGATCGCGGGTTGAGATGCCGACATTGCCCAGGGTGACGCCCTGATCAACGGCAGTAAAGCCGGCGTCCTGTTCGCCCCAGGACATCCAGTAACGGGTGCCGAACTCAAAGCGCAGTGCGCTGTCGGGGTTCTGCCAGGTTTCCGGATAGGCCGGACGCAGCAGCTCCGGATAGTCGGCAGCCATTGCTGGCGTGGCGAGAGCAAGGCTCAACACTGCAATGGTGCGTCTCATTCAACCCTCCGGATCGACCCATCTCGGGCGCTGTCCTTCTTTATGGGCTGTTAAGGTTAAAGTTGCGCTAAGGGCGAAGGTGTTCGTCCAGACAGACAAAAGCCCGCACGCAGTAGCGTACGGGCCCCAGTCAGCGCCAAGGACGACAGCCTACTCGCCGGCGATGCGAACCGGGCGCGGGGTCTTCTGGGCATGGACTTCCTCGGCCACAAGGAAGGCCAGCTCAAGGGCCTGGCTGGCATTGAGGCGCGGGTCGCAATAGGTGTTGTAGCGGTCCGCCAGGGTCGCCTCGGTCACGGCCGACACGCCGCCGACACATTCGGTGACGTCGTCGCCGGTCATCTCGATATGGACGCCGCCGGCATAGGTGCCCATTTCGCGGTGGATTTCGAAGAAGGACTTCACCTCGGACAGGACGCGGTCAAAGGGGCGGGTCTTGAAGCCGGTGGAGGCCTTGATGGTGTTGCCATGCATGGGATCGGAGCACCAGACCACGGTGCGGCCGGCCTTCTGCACGGTTTCGATCAGGCGCGGCAGGTGATCGCGGATCTTGTCCGAGCCGAAGCGGGCAATCAGGGTCATGCGGCCGGCTTCATCGGTGGGGTTGAGCCGATCGAGCAGACGCAGCAGGTCATCGCTCGACAGCGAGGGGCCGCATTTGACGCCGATGGGGTTCTTGATGCCGGCGAAATATTCGACATGGGCCGCGTCGGGCTGGCGGGTGCGGTCACCGATCCACAGCATGTGGCCGGAGGTGGCATACCAGTCATTGGTGATGGAGTCGCGACGGGTCAGTGCTTCTTCGTAGCCGAGCAGCAGCGCTTCGTGGCTGGTGTAGAAGCTGGTCTGGCGCAGGGCCGGCGTATTATCAGGGTTCAGGCCCAGCGCACCCATGAAGGTGATGGCGTCGTCGATCTTGCGCGCGACTTCCTCAAAGCGGGTGCTCCAGTTGGAGCCCTTCATGAAGCCCATGGTCCAATCGTGGATGCGGGTCAGCTCGGCATAGCCGCCGGTGGAGAAGGCGCGCAGCAGGTTCAGTGTCGCGGCCGACTGGCGATAGGCCTGCAGCATGCGATCGGGATCGGGCACACGGGCCTTTTCGGTGAAGCCAATGTCGTTGATGATGTCGCCACGATAGCTGGGCAGCTCGACACCATCGATGGTCTCGGTGTCGGCCGAGCGCGGCTTGGCGAACTGGCCGGCGACGCGACCGACCTTGACCACGGGCTTGGATGCGCCATGGGTGAGCACGACGGCCATCTGCAGGAACACGCGGAAGAAGTCGCGGATATGGTCGGCGCCATGCTCGGCAAAGCTCTCGGCGCAGTCGCCGCCCTGCAGCAGGAAGGCCTCGCCACGGGCCACGGCCGCCAGGCGGGACTTGAGCTCACGCGCCTCGCCGGCAAACACCAGCGGCGGGAAACTCGCCAACTGGCGTTCGGCTTCGGCGAGAGCGGCCGGATCCGGATAGGCCGGCACCTGGGAGATCGGCTTGTCGCGCCAGCTATGGGGGGTCCAGGTGGTCATATCAGGTCTCGCTCACGCGCGGTTACGGATTGGTGGGGGCGGAATACCAAGGGACGCAGGGCGGGACAAGGACATTCGAGCCAGACTTTAGGCGGCAGGGCGGCCTGTGTGTCGCCGGGTCAAGGGGCGCTGCCCCTCAACCGTTGATATGTGCGGGACTCGGTCCTCAAGGAACGAGGCCGCAGAAGGATCAGCCGCCGACCTTTTCGCAGTTGCGATAGGTGTAGCTGGGCGCTTTGAAGGTCACCAGCTCTTCGGCCGCCGAGGGATGCAGCGCCATGGCGCGGTCGAAATCGGCCTTGGTGGCGCCCATGCCCATGGGAATGGCGACAAGCTGGATCATTTCGGCAGCGCCCGGCCCCAGAATGTGGCACCCCAGGATCTTGCCGCCGTCCTTCTCGGTGATGAGCTTGAGGATCATGCGCTCGGTACGGGTGGACAGCGTGTTCATCATCGGCCGGAACTTGGCGAGATAGACATCAATGTCGCCATGGGTGGCGGCTTCCGCTTCGGTGAGGCCGATGACGCCCAGTTCAGGATCGGCAAAGACCGCCGTGGGAATCTGGGAATGGTCCACGGCCATCTTGTTGTTGTTGAAGACGGTCTCGGCGAAGTACCAGCCCTCGCGGATGGCCACCGGCGTGAGCGCGGCGCGACCGGTGACATCGCCGACCGCATAGATGGATGGCACGGACGATTGCGACCAGGCATCGACAGCCACCGCGCCATCGGAGTGCAGCTTGACGCCGACCTGGTCGAGACCAAGCCCTTCGGTGTTGGGCGAGCGGCCGATGGCGAACATGACAGCGCCATAGGGTGCAGTGACGCCATCGCTGAAGGTAACGGCGACATCGCTGCCATCGCGGGCCAGGGAGTCGATGGTGGTCTGGTAGATGAGCTTGACGCCGCGCTCGATCAGCCCCGCCTCAAGGCCGCGCCGCAGATCTTCGTCAAAGCCGCGCATGATGCAGTCGCCGCGGTAGATCAGCGTGGTGTGAACGCCAAGGCCGGCGAAGATGGTGGCAAATTCGACCGCGATATAGCCGCCGCCGGCGATCAGGATGGAATGGGGCAGCGCGGGCAGGTCAAAGGCCTCGTTGGAGGTGATGGCCAGTTCGGCGCCGGCAATATCGGGCTTGTTGGGGCGACCGCCGGTAGCGACAAGGATATAGCGCGTGGTCAGCTCGGTCCCCTGCCCCACCAGGCGCACGGAATTGGGTCCGGTGACCACAGCGCGGTCGCGGATGATCTCCACGCCCGGCTTCTCGAGATTGGCGACATAGGCGCTCTCGAGCCGGGTGATTTCCTTTTCCTTGTTGTCGACCAGGGTGCGCCAGTCGAAACTGGCCTCGACGGACCACCCGAAGCTGGCTGCCACATCGAACTGGTCATGGAACCGGCTGGCATAGACATAGAGCTTCTTGGGCACGCAGCCGCGGATCACGCAGGTGCCGCCGACCCGATATTCCTCGACGATGGCGACCTTGGCGCCAAAGCTGGCCGCCATGCGCGCAGCCCGGACGCCCCCCGAACCAGCGCCAATGACAACAAGATCGTATGTCGTGCTCATAAGTGGGCTCCAGCTGCCGGGGTATATCGGCATTCACCGATGGATATAGGTGGAGCGGGCGCAAAAGAAAACCCCGCACAAGTGCGGGGCTCTCCAGCGCATCAAATGCGGGTGGTGCTAGAGTTCGACGCCCTGGGCGCGCAGCTCGGCGCGGACCTTGGCAAAGAACTCCTGGCGGATGTTGTTGGTGAAGACCTGGAGAACCGACTGCAGGTCAGAGTTCACCTCGGTGTTGGCCTGGGCGAGCTTCTTGCCGGTCTCGGAGCTGTAGAAGGCAACAATTTCTTGCAGTTCGGCTGCCGTGAAGCGCGCGGCATAGACGCGGGCGAACTGGTCCATCAGGTCGCCCTTGCGCGAGCGGTATTCCTCAAGAATCTTGCCGACGGCAGCGTCGGTCTTTTCGGCCAGTTCGGGATTCTGCTGCACGATCTGGCGCATGGTGCCGATGCCGATCTCGACCATGGTCACCTCGAACACCGAGGCGCGGTCGGTGAGGTCGATATACTGGCGCGCCAGGGCCAATTGCTCGGGGGCCAGTTCCTGGGCCATGGCAGGCACGGCAAAGGCCAAAGTGCCGGCGCTGAGCGCCACTGCCACAAACGCCTTAACGCGCATCATCGTACCGGTCATCTTCGATCCACCCGTGTTGTCTGGAACTATCAATTCTTAGCCGCTGGCAGCGTTATTACGCCATCTGCGGTCGCCACATAAGCCGTCTTGCACATTTTGAGGAACAGGCCGTGCTGCACCACGCCAGCAATATCGAGCAGATCGCGCGACAGCGCTTCTGGCTGCGAAATGCGGCCAAAAAAAGCATCAAGGATCAGGTGGCCGCCATCGGTGACAAAGTCCTGACCATTGGCAGCCTGGCGCAGGCGGAGGTCGCCTTGGGCCTGGTGGGCCGCCAGAACGGCAGCAACTGCGCGGCGCGTGGCGCCCAGGCCGAAGCGGTTGACCTCGATGGGCAGCGGGAAACGACCGAGCGTCTCGACCAGCTTGGACCCATCGGCAATCACGATCATGGCGTCGGACGCAGCTGCCACGATCTTTTCCCGCAGCAGCGCGCCGCCGCCGCCCTTGATGAGATTGAGATCGCGGTCGATCTCGTCGGCGCCGTCGACGGTGATGTCGAGCCGGTCAAGCGTATCGAGATCGGACAGGGGAATATTGAGCTCGCGAGCCTGTTGCGCGGTGACCTCGGAGGTTGGTACGCAGATGCAGTCAAAGCCCTGCGCAACCTTCTCGCCGAGCAGATCGACGAAGTGGCGCGCCGTCGATCCTGTGCCCAGGCCCAGCCGCAGTCCGGGCCGGATCTGGCTGAGCGCCATGGCCGCCGCTTCACGCTTGAGGTGTTCGCTCATGATTGCCGTCTCCGCTGCGCTGATGGCCTGCACTTGCAGTGCAAAGGGCGCTGTGTCAATGCGTCACGCCGGACACGATCACGAGTTGGTGAACGCGGGTTGTAACCAGCTGGCAACACTCTGTCGGCATGGTGAACAAACTATGGCGCAATCGGGGCAACCGCCTCTTTTCGCTGCACTTTAAAGCGCGTAAGCAATGCCAATTGTTCCGCGCACGAATCAAACGCACGAACTCCTTGCAAAGGCGAAGTCGCAAAGATGCACATAATCAAGTCAGTCATAGTGGTCGGGCTGTCTATTCTGATGTCTGTGGCGGCAGGGGCGCCGACCATGGCCCGGCAGGTCTACGACCCCGAAAAGGCCAACTGGGTCGACGAATCCACCCTGCAGCTGCCGCAGAAGGGTCGTCACGGCTCGATCAAGAAAGAGATCGTGTCCTATGAGACCAACTATAAGCCCGGCACGATCGTGGTGGAAACCGGCGAACGCCGGCTTTACCTGGTTCTGGAAGACGGCAAGGCCCTGAAGTACGGCATTGGCGTCGGTCGCGATGGTTTCACCTGGACCGGCACGCACCGCATCACCCGCAAGGCGGAATGGCCCGGCTGGACCCCGCCGCCGCAGATGCGCAAGCGCGTTCCGGACCTGCCGGCCTATATGCCGGGCGGCCCGAACAACCCGCTGGGTGCCCGTGCGATGTATATCGGCTCCACGCTCTACCGCGTGCATGGCACGTCGGACCCGTCCTCGATCGGCCAGGCCGTGTCCTCGGGTTGCATTCGCCTGACCAATGAAGACGTTGCCGACCTCTATGAGCGCGTACAGGTTGGTGCAACCATCGTCGTGCATCACTAGGCCGACGCCGGCGCGCACAGGGGCCATCGTCCCGGCTCGCAGACACGTGAAAGGGTTGCCGCAGGGCGACCCTTTTTTCATTGCCAATTGGCTTTGAAAAAACCCGTCCGGCGACTAGATTTGGCGGCATGACCCTGACCATGCCCCCTGCCCGTCCGCTCGTTGACCGCTATGGGCGGCATATTTCCTATCTGCGCATATCGGTGACGGATCGCTGCGACTTCCGCTGCGTCTATTGCATGGCCGAGGACATGACCTTCCTGCCCAAGCGGGAGGTGCTGAGCTTTGAGGAAATCGAGCGCATCGCCGCTGCGTTCATTGATCGGGGCACCACACGCATCCGGCTGACCGGTGGTGAACCGCTGGTTCGGCGCGACATCATGGATCTGGTGCGCAGCCTGGGCAGCCGCATCGGCCACGGCCTGGACGAATTGACCATCACCACCAATGGCAGCCAATTGGCGCGACACGCCGAGGGGCTCGCCGCGGCTGGCGTCCGACGGATCAATGTGTCGCTGGATACGCTCGACAGCGCGCGCTTCACCGCCATCACCCGCCGGGGGCGGCTGGCCGATGTGATGGCCGGAATTGATGCGGCGCAGGCGGCCGGCCTCGCCGTCAAGATCAATATGGTGGCCATGGCCGACGTCAATGCCGACGAGATCGAGCCGATGATGGCCTGGGCGCATGGGCGCGGCATGGGGTTGACGCTGATCGAAGGCATGCCGCTGGGCGACGTGGGCATGGACCGGGTGCAGAGCCACCTGCCTCTGCGCGAACTGCACGACCAACTGGCGCGCCGCTACAGCCTGACCAGGCTCGAGAAGCGTACCGGCGGCCCGGCGCGCTATGTGCATGTCGCCGAGACCGATGGCGTGCTCGGCTTCATTACGCCGATGAGCCACAATTTCTGTGAAAGCTGCAATCGCGTGCGGCTGACCGCGACAGGGCAGCTGTTCATGTGCCTGGGGCAGGACGACCAGGTGAACCTGCGGGACGCGCTGCGCAGCGGTGGCGCGGCGGGTTTGGATGCTGCCATGGACCAGGCCATGCTGCTCAAGCCCAAGGGGCATGACTTCGTATTGGACCGCAACCGGCCGCAGCCGGCCGTTGCGCGGCACATGAGCGTGACGGGCGGCTGAGCCGACCCGTCGATACTCGATATCAAAGCGAACTGGAGACGACCATGGGCGAACGCACGACTCTGACCGCCAGCGACGGCTTTACCCTCAATGCCTATCGCGCCGTGCCCGAAGGCAAGGTGCGGGGCGGTGTGGTGGTGATCCAGGAAGTCTGGGGCCTCAACACCTGGATCCGCAGCGTTGTGGACCGCTATGCCCAGCACGGGTTCCTGGCCATTGCGCCGGCCATGTTCGACCGCATCGAGTTTGGCTATGAGAGCGACAACTACGGCCCCGAGCAGTTTGTGGTGATCGGCGAGCTGATGAAGCGCTTTAACCCGCAGACGGCACTGCTGGACGTCAAAGCCGCTGTCGATGCTGCCGCAGAGGCCGGCAAGGTGGGCATCACCGGCTATTGCTTTGGCGGCGCCATCTCCTGGCGGGCCGCCCATCATGGTCTAGGGCTCAGCGCGGCCTCGGGCTATTATGGTGGCGGCGTGCCGAACTATATCGACCTTGCCCCGACCATTCCGCTCGAAATGCACTTCGGCGATCAGGATACCGGCATTCCGTTGGAGCAGATCGAGGCGCTCAAGGCCAGGCATCCCGATGTGCCGATCTACACCTATGCGGCCGGCCACGGCTTCTGCAACAGCGAGCGGCAGGTCACCTTCGATGTTGACGCCTGCACCAAGGCCTCGGCCCGTACGCTCGAATTCTTCCGCAAGCATGTCGGCTGAGCTGGCGCAACACCGGGACTATCTGGAGGGCGAGTGGCGGGCGGCACAGGCCGCGCCGCTGTCGCTGCGCCGTGCGATGCTGGTGGCCATGCTGATCGACGCCTATGTGGACCGCCAGTTTGCGGCAGCGCCGGAGGCGGAGGACATCCTGGCCTATCGCGCCGCCCGGGCGGCGGCCCAGCCGGCGATCGGCACGGTTTTGGCGCTGTGCGGACAGGGTGACGGACCACGGCTGGTGATCGAAGCCATGACGGTGCCGGTCGAGGACTACGGCAAGCTGTCCGTGGAAGACTTCATGGTCAGCCTCTATAATGGGCACAGCGTGCAGCGCGTGATGATTGCCTGGCCGGACGGGCGGCGGGCGCTGGCGCATGATGTGCTGGGTACGGCGATGGCGGCGCTGGAGGACCAAACAGATGCGTGAGACGGTTGCGCTGGTGACCGGTGGCAGTCGCGGTATCGGGCGCGGCATTGCACTGGCCTTGCTGGCAGAAGGCGCAAGCGTGCATGTGACGGCGCGCACCCGGACAGATGCGCAGGCAGCGGTGCATCCGCAGCGCGAGGGATCGCTGGACGGGCTGGTCGCCGAGGCTGCCGGCCTGCCCGGGCACTTGACGACCCATGTGTGCGACCATGCCGACGACGCCCAGACCGAGGCGGTGGTTGCCAGCATTGTGGCGCGGCACGGCCGGATCGATATTCTCGTCAACAATGCCTGGCCTGGCTATGAGAACATGGTGGAGGGCAATGACTTCACCTGGGCCAAGCCGTTCTGGGAGCAACCGATGTGGCGATGGGACGCCATGGTAGGAACGGCGCTTCGCGGTGCCTTCGTTGCAGCCCGCGCGGCTGCGCCGACCATGGTCCGCCAGGGCGCCGGGCTGATCGTCAACATATCCTACTGGGCGGCGCAACGGCACGATGGCAACGCCATCTACGGTATCGCCAAGGCCGGTGCCGACAAGATGATCGCGGACTTCGCCCATGAACTGCGCCCGCACGGTGTAGCTGCAGTGTCACTTTATCCGGGGCTGGTGCGCACCGAAGCCGTCATGCGCGCCGCCGAGTATTTTGACCTAAGCAATTCGGAATCGCCCCAGTTCATCGGTCGCGTGATCGCCGGGCTGTGGCGTGATCCCCTGCTCATGAACAAGTCCGGCACAGTGCAGGTCGCGGCCGCACTTGCCGAGGCCTATGACATCGCGGACATCGACGGCAAAAGGCCCCGACCGGCCTAGCGGCCGGGTGCGCGTTCGATCAGTTCGACCATGATGCCGTCGGGATCGCGCACAAAGGCGACACGGCGGACCATCTCGGTGTTGTGGGCGTTGCGCGGGCGCTCGACGATGGGCACACCCGCCGCCTCGAGCTTGTTGATCATCGCGTCGACATCGCTATAGGCCAGCGTCAGGTGGCGCATGCCGGCTTCGCCCGGGGGAACGTCCCGCGACGGGGTGGCACCATCGGCAGGGCCGAAGACTTCCAGCATGCCGCCGCCGGCATCGAGAAAGATGACGTTCGGCTTGCGCAGCGCCAGGCGCAAGCCCATCAGGTCGCAATAGAAGGCAATGGTGCGATCAAGATCGCCCGAGGTCATGCCAACATGTTCAAAGCCGACCAGGCTCATTTGTCGTCATCGACGACGATGGCAAAGTCGAGCGGCAGTGCCGTGGTGTACTTGATCTGGCCCATGGCAAAGGCGGAGCTGACGTCGGTCAGATTGATCTTGCTGATGAGCTTTTTGTAGAAGCTGTCATAGGCGCCGATATCGGGCACCACAACGCGCATCAGATAATCGACATCCCCGCTCATGCGGTAGAACTCGACCACTTCGGGAAACTCATCGATCACGGCGGCGAATTTGCGCATCCAGGCGTCATTGTGCTCATTGGTCTTGACCGACACAAAGACGGTGACGCCGACATTGACCTTGGCCGGATCGAGCACGGCCACGCGGCGCTGAATGACGCCGTCTTCTTCCATCTTCTGAATTCGGCGCCAGCATGGGGTGGTGGACAGACCGACCTTGCGGCCGATTTCCGCCACCGGCATGGTCGCATCCTTTTGCAGAAGGGTCAGAATTTTCCGATCGATCTTGTCCAAAGCCACTTCGCCCCCGCGAGATCATAATTCTAAAATTGCAACAATTCCGGTCGGAATTGCGCTCGTTAGTGCCACAAAGCTGCTCGGCTAGCAATATTATTGCTGCATCCACCACAGCGCACGGCAGGCACGATCACCCCCGTCAGGGCGCGGATTGTCGGCGCCAACTGGCAGGCAGGTCAAAACCGCCCTGCCAGATGCCGATCCCGCGCGCCCGCGCGGCAAGGTGCTCCGTCCAGTAGTCGCCGGCCGAAACAGCCAGCCCCTGCTGCACCAGGCTGGTGCCGAGATCGCTGCCAGCGACAGAACAGCGCGCAATCATGCGACCATAGCGATCCTGCCCCTGGGCGCGGCAGGTCACCGGCCCGGCGGCGAGCAGATCGGCGAGCGCGGCGCGCGCCGCCTGTCCACAGGCCCAGTCTGTGCCATCGGGCATGGGGCAGATCTGGTCCAGTTCGGGCGCATCCAGGCCAGCCAGTCGGATGCGGGTGTCTCCGAGATGGACGCTGTCGCCGTCGCTGGCGCGCGCCTGGCCAGTGAGCTCCCGCTGGCCAGAGCAGTGCTGCAGGGCCAAGCCCAGTGCGACAACCAGCACCGCGGCAGGCACCAGCACAGCGCGTCGGCGGACAAACCCGGAGATTGCGCGCGCCTTGCGCCGTCGCATTTCACCACCCGTTAACTACGCCCGGCTAAGCTTGGCGCCATCAGCGTAGCGAATTGCGTAGTTGTTCGCATCAGTTAGTAATGAGTAACCATGACGTCCCAACCGGCTGTCACTGACGACGTCCGTTCGCAGATGGGACGTGACGGAAAGCGCTCAGCGCAGAAGACTGTGCTCGACGCGCGCCAGCGCCTCACCTCCAGTTCGGGAACGCGCGCCTCCTTCGACTTCGAACTCATGCACGACTATGCGGAGTCCCGCGTAGCCGGTGCTTTGCCGATGGCCGCGATCGTCGCCATATTGGCCACTGTTGCCACGCTCTGGGTGCCGCCGCTGTTTACCGCGCTCTGGGCCGGTTCGGTGACGATGGCGCTGTTGATCGTGGTGTTGATGGCGCAGCGCTTCCGCAAGAGCGATCCCGCCAGGTTCAACGCCGCGGAATGGACCGCAACCTTTGTTGCCGGCGAACTGGTGCTCGGCATTGCCTGGTCGCTGCTGGCGCTGTTCACCCTGGTTGCCTCGCAGGAAAACCTGGCGCCGGTGATGTTTGCCATGGTGCTGGTGGCCATTGCCGCCAATGCCATCGTGACCCGTACGCAGCCGCCCGCTACGCTGATGAGCACCCTGCCCGCCACGCTGACCGTGTCCGCAGGGCTGGTGATGCAGGGGGGCGTGCTCAACTATACGCTGGGTGGCGTCGCCATCTGCGGCGAAATCTTCTTTGTCTACCTGGCCCGCCAGTTGCATGCCTCCGAGCTCGAAACCCTGACGCACCAGGGCGAAAAGGATGCGCTGATCAGCGAGCTGGAAGAGGCCCGGCATATGTCGGACGAAGCCCGGCGCCACGCCGAGCAGGCCAATATCGCCAAGTCGCAATTCCTGGCCACCATGAGCCATGAGCTGCGTACCCCGCTCAATGCCATCATCGGCTTTTCCGAAGTGCTGCAGTCCGAGCTGCTGGGACCGCATCAGGTGCCGCAGTACAAGGAATATGCCGGCGACATCCACAGCAGCGGCCAGCACCTGCTGAACCTGATCAACGAACTGCTCGACCTCAGCCGCATTGAGGCAGGCAAGTATGACCTCAACGAAGAAGTGGTGTCGCTGGTCGATATCGCCGCCGATTGCCGCCGCATGATGGAGCTGCGCGCAAAATCGAAGGGCATCGACCTGGTGTTCAGCGTAGGCGACAACCTGCCCAAGCTGTGGGGCGACGAGCGCGCCATCCGCCAGGTGGTGCTGAACCTTTTGAGCAACGCCATCAAGTTCACCCCGCAGAACGGCAAGGTGATCCTTGTGGTGCAGCGCAGCAGCGACGGCGGGCAAATGGTCTCGGTCAAGGACAACGGCCCGGGCATTCCCGAGGACGAGATCGAAACCGTGCTGTCGTCCTTCGGCCAGGGTTCACTGGCGCAGAAGACCGCCGAACAGGGCGCGGGCCTGGGCCTGCCGATCGTGCAGAAGATCATGGAACTGCACCAGGGCCGGTTCGACCTGTTCAGCAAGCTGCGCTTCGGCACCGAGGTGATCGCCACCTTCCCGCGCGCCCGCGTCATGGATGCGCTGGCGCCGGTGGTGGAAAAGAAGAACCGCCTCGAGATCTATTCACAGGCTGGCTAGGCGCTTCTCGCGCCTCAGCTCTCCTTGCCGCTGACCCCGGCGGAATCGAACGTCGCCATATTGGTGTGCAGGTGCAGCGCAGTCTTGACCAGGACAGCGGCCAGAGCGGCGCCACTGCCTTCACCCAGCCGCATGCCCAGATCGAGCAGGCCCTTCTGGCTCATGGCCGAAAGTGCCCTTGCGTGTGCTGACTCGGCGGAGACGTGGGCGAAGAGGCAGTGGTCGATGGCCGCAGGATTGACCGCATAGGCAATAGCGGCCGCCGCCGTGGCGACAAAACCATCGACAATGACGGGCACCTTCTGGTGGCGGGCTGCGATCAACGCGCCCAGCATGGCGGCGATCTCGCGGCCACCGACACGGGCCAGAATGGCCAGGGGATGGTCCAGCTCGCCGGCATGGCGCGCCAGGGCGCGATCAACCGCATCGGCCTTGCGGGCGAGGCCGGCATCATCGACGCCTGTGCCCCGGCCAACCCAATCGGCGCCTGTGCCGCCGAACAGGGCGGCATAGATGGCGGCCGCCACGGTGGTGTTGCCGATGCCCATCTCGCCGATGCAGATCAGGTCCGGCTTGCCGGCGATGGCCTCCATGCCATAGGCGATGGTGGCCGCGCACATCTTGTCGTCCAGCGCCGGCTCCAGCGTGATGTCGCCGGTGGGCAGTTCAAGTGCCAGCTCGAACACACGCAGGTTGATTTCGTGCAGGGCGCAAATCTGCGAAATCGCGGCGCCGCCATTGGTGAAATTGGCGACCATCTGCGCCGTCACTTCGCGCGGGAAACTCGACACGCCCTGATCGGTGACGCCGTGATTGCCGGCAAAGATGGTGACCATGGGGTTGTCGAGCCGCGGCTGGGCCCGGCCCTGCCAGCGGGCCAGAAATTCCACCAGGCCTTCGAGCTGGCCGAGCGAGCCGGGCGGCTTGGTCAGCTGGGAATCGCGGGCGCGCACGGCGGCAACTGCCGACTCATCGCCATCGGGCGGCAGCGTCAAAAGCTCGACGACATCAGCGTAGGCGGGGTTGAGCGAAGGCATGGCGAGTCCGGTCTGCTGTGGTAGGAAGTGGGGACTTGTTGCGTAGAACGGGGGCAAATGCAATTGAGCCAGGAGCAATCCAGCGACGCCATCGACAGCGATGTGCGTGACGCCAGCCGCCCACCGCCGCCGCCACCGGCCATGGGTCTGGCCGCCGATTTCATCATGGCGCTGCGGCTGTTCTCGCGGCTGCCCACGGGCAGTTCACCGCACCAGCCGCCCGATCTCAACCGCATTGCCATGGCCCTGCCGCTGGCCAGTATCGCCATTGGCATTGGGCCGGCGCTGCTGCTGGTGCTGGGCACCCTGGCTGGCCTGCCACCCTATTTTGCAGCGGCGCTGGCTGTTGCCGCCATGGTCGTGGCGAGCGGCGCCATGGGCGAGGACGCGTTGGCAGATGCCGCCGATGGATTGTTTGGCGGGCACACGGTGGCGCGTCGTCTGGAAATCATGAAGGACAGCCGCCACGGGACCTATGGGGTGTCTGCGCTGGGCCTGTTCATCCTGCTGCGGCTCACCGGCCTGGGCGCCGTCGCCGCAGTGAGTCCCCTTGGCGCGGGGGCCATCTGGCTGGCCTCAAGCGTTGCCGGGCGCTCATCGGCCATTTGGCTGGCGGTCGCCCTGCCCGCGGCGCGCAGCGACGGGCTGTCGGCTGCAGCAGGCAGCGTGTCGCCAGTCAGCTTTGCCGTGGGCGCGGTCTTTGCCGGGTTGTTGCTGTTCGTGCTGGGGGGACCGGCCACGAGCGTAGTGGCGCTCGGCGCAGCGGTGCTGGCTGCAGTGTTGATGGCGGCGGGCTGGACGGCGCTGTGCAAACGCCTTGTCGGCGGCCAGACGGGGGACCTCATCGGCGCGCTAGGCGCCCTGACCGAAGCGGCTGTGCTGACGGCGCTGTTACCCTTCGCCCTGCGCTGAGGCCTTGAAATCGCCGCCTGCCTTGCCTTTATCTGGAGCATGACCCGACCCCGCAGAGAAAGCGCACCAGCATGATCTTCATCGGAATTGCGCTGCTGATCGCGGTGGGACTGGCCTTGCTGATCAGCGCTGACGCGGGGAGCCTTGTTGGCCTCAGCGAGATGCAGACTGCGCAGCTGATCCCGCTGCTGGTGTTGCTGATCGTGTTTGCCGGCGGCCTGTTCACGCGCCCCCGCCGCATCAAGGAGCTGCTGACTGGCGTGGTGCTGTGGGTCGGCATCTTCGGCGTGGCCGGGTTGACCTATGCCTATCGCGACGAGTTGGTGGGGATTGCCGGCCGCGTGATGGGCGAGTTCCAGCCTGGCGTGGCGCTGGTCGATGCCAACCAGGGCACGGCCACGTTCCGGCGCGGTATCGGTGGGCATTTCCAGGTCAACGCGACCATCAATGGCCACACGACGCCCATGATCTTTGACACCGGCGCCAGCGCCGTGGTGCTCAGCGTCCCCGATGCAGAGGCCGCCGGTATCGACACCGACGCGCTCAACTTCACCATCCCGGTTTCAACAGCCAATGGCACGGGCCGGGCGGCGCGCATCCGCATTGATCGGCTGGAGGTCGGCGGGATTATGCGCGAGGGCGTTACGGCCTTTGTTGCCGAACGCGGGGCCCTGGAGACGAGCCTGTTGGGCCAGACCTTCCTTGAGACGCTGCAGCGCTACAGCGTGACACAGAATTCGCTGGAACTGGTCGACTAAAAACAGGGACGGCCGGTGCAAGCACCGGCCGTCCCAAGTGTTGTGTTGATCAGGAGCCGTCAGCTCACGGGGAACTGGATGGCCTGGCTGCTGACGATATACCAGGTGACGAACAGCGCGTTGATGAAGGCGCCGGGCAGGTAGCTGCCAGTGCGCCGCCAGGCGAAGGTCGACAGGAACGCCACCACCGCCAGCAGCGGCAGGAACTGCATGCCGATCACGGTATTCAGCGGCTCGTTCATGCTGAACAGGTGGCCGGTGAACAGCAGCGTGAGGTACTGGAAGCCCAGGAACACCACAAAGCCCAGCGTCAGCGCGGCAATGTTGGACAGATACTGGGTGATCCGGTTGTCACCGCGAACCGACAGGCCCGTGTGCAGGCCACGCAGGGCGAGCACGAAGAACACCGTGAACGGCACGAGATAGACCAGCGCGATCTTGGCACGGACCAGGTCGAACGGCTTGAGCGCCAGCACCCAGAAGCGGAAATCGACCTTGAAGAGGAAATCCACTGCGCAGACTGCGAGATAGCCGATACCGACCGTGGCCAGGGCAATCAGCACCGAGCCAAGGATGTCGCCACGCCCTTCGACCTTGTTGCCCCTGAGCACGAAGCCGGTGGCCAGAACGATCAGGCCATTGAGCACCGCCCAAAGCGCGATCTGGGACGTGAATGTCTGCGGCAGCAAGGCCGACGCGGGAAACACCACCGTGGCCCAATAGAAGAACGGGTAGTAGGTGATCACCGGGACAAAGGCAGACAGGGCGAAGGCGATCCACCACTTTGCGCTGCGGCTGTCATGGGCGGTGCCCGCCGGTTCCCGACGCAGACGGGCAAATGCCTGGGTAGAGAGCAGCATTTCGAAGGTGCCGGCCAGCAGGACGACAAAGCCGACCAGCGCGATCAGCGTGCCGATTTCCTTCCAGATCCAGATCTGGTCGTCCACCGGCAGCGGCTTGGCGCCTTCCAGCGTCTGGTCAAACCAGGTGATGGCATCGCCAATGGCTTCATTGGAGAAGTGGTCGCCCGGATGGGTGGTGTTGGGCTGGGTCAGCATGCGACCGGTGCCGGCGGCAATGTCGCCGTAGACCTGGCCGGCCACAACCGGCTCGGTGACGCCGAACACTGTCTGCAGCTTGGGGCTGACAGGAACCTCCTGGGCCGTGGGAACACCCCACATCACCTCCGAGAATTCGTCAAACTTGGAGAACACGACCGCCAGGTTGCGTGGCCAGCTGGTGTCGCCTTCCTTGGCGAAGGGCGCGCCGGTGCTGGAGCCTTCCAGCACCACGGCCTTATAGGCGTCGGGCATGGCGGCGGCGGCAGCCAGCACGGTCCAGCCCCCCATGGAATGGCCTTCCAGGCCGATATTGTTCACATCGACAATATCGAGCGTGCGCAGATAGGCCAGACCGGCCGGGCCGCCGAAGCCATTGGCAAAGGCCGGAGCGTCCGAATAGCCATGCCCCTTCTGGTCGAGCGCCAGCACGACATAGCCGCGACGGGCGAATTCGATTGCGAAACCGTCCTGGGTTTCACGGCTGTTGAAATAGCCATGCACGGCCAGAATGGCCGGTGCCTTGTTTTCGGACGTGACACCCGGTGGCACATAGAGCAGGCCGCTCATGACCTCGCCATTGGTGCCGTTGAAGCGCAGGTCGCGGATGGTTATGCCGCCCGAGGTCTGGATGAAATGTGCGAGCAGTGCGCCCGCCAAAATGATGATCCACCCCAGGTGGAACAAGCGAAATTGTCTCAACATGATCGTGAGCTCCCCTAAAAGCCTCCAGCCAACGCCCGCACTTGATGGCAGGTCTGTTCAGCCAGTGCGCCATCTGTAGCAGACTTAAAAACGAAACAATACGCGCTTGAAACGAAATATTTCTGGCGTGATACGAACTGCGCTCACGCACCTGCCGGGCGCTTCTCAAGGCCGTGACGTCGGGCTAGGCTGGGCGCTCAGGTCAACCAGGACACTTGCCATGCCCAAGCGTGCCAACGACGAAACCCTGTTGCGCCAGGCCTTTGCCGTGGCAGAGCGATCGCGAGCTCAGGGCGATCATCCCTTTGGCGCCATTCTCGCGGATCGGGACGGCACCATCCTGATGGAACAGGGCAACGGTTTCTCCGCCGAAGGACATGACCGAACCGCGCATGCCGAAAAGCTGCTGGCGACGCGGGCGGGCAAGGCGTTCAGTCTCGACGTGCTCGCTGGGGCGACGCTCTATAGCTCTGCCGAACCCTGCGCCATGTGTGCCGGGGCCATCTATTGGGCCGGCATCGGCCGGGTGGTGTTCGGCCAGACCGAGCGCGGCCTCAAGGCGATGACGGGCAACAATCCCGAGAACCCGACGCTGGACCTGCCCTGTGCCGTGGTGTTTGCCGCCGGGCAGCGCCCTACCGAAGTGGTGGGACCACTGCTCGAGGACGAGGCCACGCAGCTGCAGGCCGACTACTGGGCCAGTCGTGGCTAGCCGGCTGCTGCCAGCCGGGGCCGGCTGACCGCATCGAGCGCCTGTTGCATGACACGGGAATCAGCGCCCGGACGACAGGCCTCCACGCTCAGGATCTGGCGGAACTGACGGGCACCGGGCAGGCCATTGGCCAGGCCCAGCATATGGCGGGCGATATTGTTGATGCGCGTGCCGGCGGCGGCCTCGCGATCGGCATAGGCAGCCATGGCGGTCATCACCTGCGCCAGCGACACGGGCTCGGTGGTCGCGCCGAAGATGCGGCGATCGACGTCCGCCAGCAGCATGGGATTGTGATAGGCGGCGCGGCCCAGCATGACACCATCGGTGTGCGCCAGCTCGGCCTCGGCAGCGTCCAGCGTTTCGATGCCGCCATTGATCATGACCTGCAGCGGGGCTAGGCGCGCGCGCAGGCGATGCACCCGATCATAGTCGAGCGGCGGAATGGTGCGGTTTTCCTTGGGGCTGAGGCCCTTGAGCCAGGCCTTGCGGGCATGGACATAGAGCGCGTCGACGCCGGCGGCGACCATGGTATCGGCAAAGCGATCGAGGCTTTCCTCGGTGTCCTGGTCGTCGATACCGATGCGGCACTTGACGGTGACGGGCCGGTCGGTGGCGTCACGCATGGCCCGGACGCAGTCGGCCACCAGGTCGGGCTCGGCCATCAGGCAGGCGCCGAAGCGGCCGGACTGGACGCGGTCGGAGGGGCAGCCGACGTTGAGGTTGATTTCAGCATAGCCAGCCGCATGGGCGAGGCGCGTGGCGGCCGCCAGTTCGGTGGGATCGGAACCGCCCAGCTGCAACGCCACGGGCTGCTCGACGGAATCGAAACGCAAATGCCGCTCGGCGTCGCCATGCACAATGGCAGCGCTGGTGACCATTTCGGTAAACAGCAGGCTTTCGCGCGTCAGCAGACGATGGAGGAACCGACAGTGGCGGTCGGTCCAATCCATCATCGGCGCCACGGAAAAGCGGCGGGCGCGGGCGAGTGTGGTGGCGGGCGGGTTCATGGCGGCGGGCAATAGCGCAAATCGGGCAGATTGGCCAGAAGGCTGGCGCAAGGCGCATTTGCACCAAACGCTAACATGTTAGTGATGGCGCTGTAGAACGATATCCGCTATGGCGGCAGACGAGCAATCTTGAGCCGTGGTGAGCATGTCCCAGCCCCGTTCCATCGCCGTCATCGACATCGGCAAGACCAATGCCAAGGTGGTGCTGATCGACGCCGCGTCGCGCCAGCAGATTGCCGCGCACAGCACGCCCAATAGCGTGCGTCGGGACGGGCCGTACCCCCATGCTGACGTCGAACGGCTGTGGGGCTTTATCACGGACAGCCTGGGGACGCTGCAGAAGGCGCATGGAGTGGACGGCATTTCCATAACCACCCATGGCGCAACCGCGGCGCTGATGGCCGGCGAGCAATTGGCCATGCCAGTGCTGGATTACGAGTTTGCTGGGCCGGACGAAACAGCGGCGGACTACGGTGCAGCGCGCCCGGACTTTGCCGAGAGCCTGTCGCCGCGCCTGCCCAATGGGCTCAACCTGGGCGCGCAGATTTTCTGGCAGAGCCGGACGCAGGCCGAGCCCTTCGCCAAGGTCACCGCGATCCTGACCTATCCGCAATATTGGGCCTGGCGGCTCACCGGTGTGCTGGCAAGCGAAGTGACGTCGCTGGGCTGCCACACCGACCTGTGGGCGCCGGCCAAAGGCAACTTCTCCAGCCTGGTTGCCCGTGAAGGCTGGACCAGTCTGTTTCCACCGGTGCGGCCGGCGGCCTCTGTGCTGGGGCCGATCACCCGCGCGGTGGCGGCAGCGACGGGGCTGGCAGCCACTACCCCTGTCACCTGCGGCATCCACGATTCCAATGCCTCGCTGCTGCCGCATCTGGGCACGCATGAGGAGCCCTTCACGATCCTGTCGACCGGCACCTGGGCCATCGCCATGACCGTGGGCGGCGACACCCGCCAACTCGACGCGACGCGCGATAGCCTCGCCAATGTGGATGCCTATGGCCGCGCCGTGCCAACGGCGCGCTTCATGGCCGGGCGCGAGTTCGACCTGCTGGCACCCGGCGCGGTGGTGCCGACCGAAGCCGACATCGATGCCGTGATATCAGGTGATGTCCAGGCGCTGCCCAGCTTTACCCCGGGCGTGGGCCCCTACCCTGACGCGACTGGCCGCTGGACAGTCGATCCCGCCACGCTCAGCCCTGGGCAGCGGACCGCCGCCGTATCGCTTTATCTGGCGCTGGTGACCCGGACGTGCCTCGACCTCTGTGGCCTGGGCCGGCAGATCATCATCGAGGGGCCGCTGGCGCGCAATGCCCTGTTCGCCGCGGCGCTGGCCGAACTCACCGGGGTGCCGGTGCAGGCATCGGGCGATGCGACCGGCACCAGCCTGGGCGCCAGCATGCTGTTTGGCGGGGCGGCAGGCGCGGCGGGTGGCACAGTCATAGCGGCGCTGCAGCACCCCGGGTTCGGTGCCTATGCTGCGCGCTGGAGGGGCCGGCTGTCGCAAGACTAGCTGCACCTGAGCACGCTGCATCGAACGTCGCTAACCATCTGAATAAAAGCGCGAATTCTGCCGCTGCTTTGATGCAATTTGCTCGAATCGCATCGAGGAACCCGATAACGCTTCACCTGCCTGCCAAATGGCAGTGAAGCGAGGAAACTATGAAGTCGAATTTCTTGGGCGTCGTTACAATTTCGGCACTTGCCCTGTTCTCGGTGGCCGGCTCCGCATCGGCACTGGACCGCACGGTCAGTGTCAACAATTTGACGGGTTCGGTCATGACCGAATTCTACGCCTCCAACACGGGCACCAATGACTGGCAGGAAGACATCCTGGGTGACCAGGTGGTCGGCGCCGGCGAAACCGCAACGATCAACATTGATGACGGTTCGGGCTACTGCAAGTTCGACTTCAAGGCTGTGTTCGACGACGGCACCGAAGTCATTTCGCCTGACAACAATGTCTGCGAACTGACCGACTTCAACATTACCGAATAACGCCGACCTTTCGGCCGGATGATGGGGCGGATGCCGGGACTGGCATCCGCCCCTTTTCCTTGCTTCCGTCGACGCTCAGCGGTCGGGCAGCTCATCGACAGAGGTCCGGCGGCGATGCAGGTTGCGCTCGCGCAGCCAGATGTAGAGCCCACTGCCGATGATGATGGTGGCGCCCAGGAAGAACCAGCGATCGGGCGGCTGGTTGAAGATCAGCCAGCTGGCTATCGCCAGATAAAGCAGCTGAAGATAGTTGAACGGAGCCAGCGTTGCCGGCGTGGCAAAGCGGTGGGCTACCGAAATCAACAGATGGCCTAGGACCCCTGCGGTGCCCAGCGTGAAAAACGCAATCCAGGAGATGGGCTGGCTGGGCCAGGTCCAGTCGGTGAAGGCAAAGGGCGTCACCGCCACCAGGGCAATGCCGCCGGCATAGAATTGCTGGGTCATGGCGCTATCGACGCCCGCGAGCTTACGGGTGGCAATGCCGAACAGCGCCCCGGCAAAAGCGGCGAACAGGCTGAGCAGTGCTGCGGGATGGAAAGCCTCGGTGCCCGGACGAATGATCACCAGTGTGCCGATGAAACCTGCGCCAATGGCCAGCCAACGGCGCCAGCCGACGTGCTCACCTAACAACGGCCCCGAGAGCGCACAGACCATGATGGGCGAGGTGAAGAGCAGAGCGCCGGTGACCGTCAGCGGCAGATAGCGCATGGCCAGGAAATTGCCGCCGGTCGAGCCAAGCAGGCAAAGGCCGCGCGCCACTTCCAGCTTCCAGTTGCCTGTGCGGAACAGGTCCCACCCGCGCATGGGCAGGACCAGCATCAGCAGCAGGCCGACATGGATGCCATAGCGGGCGAACATGATCTCGGTGGTGGGCATGCCGCTGACCGAGAGCCATTTGGCCGAGACGTCGAGAAAGATCAGGATGGACTGGGCCAACAGCAGGATCAGGATGGCCCGGTTGGCGTTGTGCTCGATTGCGGCGACGCGGGCGGCCATCAGCGTTCTTCCGTCATGGGCGACACGGGCCGCGACAGGGCCCGTTCGCGCAGCCAGATGTAGAAGCCGCTGGCGACCACAATAGGCGCGCCCAGGTAGAGCCAGATGTCGGGCGGCTGGTTGAAGACCAGCCAGCTTGAGGCAATGAAGAACAGGATCTGCACATAGGCAAAGGGCGCCAAAGCCGAAGCAGGGGCAAAGCGATGGGCGACTGTCAGCAATTGGTGTCCGGAAAAGCCGACGATGCCGATCATGGCCATGACGGTCCAGTCGACCGGATTTGTCGGCCAGGTCCAGCTGGCCAGCGCAAATGGCGCCAGCACAAGCGTGGGGAACGCCGCGCCATAGAACTGCTGGGTTCCCGCGGAATCCACCCCGGCGAGGCGCCGGGTCAGCATGGCATAGCTGGCATAGGACACCGCCCCGCCCAGTGAGAGCAGCGTGGCGGGATGGAACACTTCGGTGCCCGGGCGGACAATGATGAGCACGCCGACGAAACCGACGGCAATGGCCGTCCAGCGCCGCCAGCCGACCTGCTCGCGCAGGAAGAACACCGAGAGCGCGGTGACGATCAGCGGCACGGTGAAGCCAATCGCGCCGGTCACCGTCAGCGGCAGGTAGCGCACGGCCGTAAAGTTGCACAACGTGGCGCCGATCAACGCGGTGGCGCGCAGCATTTCGAGCTTGAGACTATTGGTGCGCAGCAGGCCAAGGCCCTGACGCGGCATGTTGATCGCGGCGGCCAGACCCAGGTGGACGGCATAGCGCACGAACATGATCTGCAGCGCCGGTATGCCGACAAGGCCCAGCCACTTGGCCGATGAATCCAGGCACACGAACAGGAAGTATGCGCCGAGCACGAGCCCGATGCCCAGGAGACGGCGCTCCTCGATGGGCGCGATGATGGTCGACATGGTGTATCCGGAGGAAGTCAGGCAGGCGCTGCGCAGTTTCTCAGCGTTGTAAGATCGCGACCCGACTGTCAATGACGGGCAGCCAAAATCTTGTATGGAAGCCGCTCAATTGCACCGAAGTCCTTCCGGCCGAACGGAACTCTGCCCCGCTCTGCCCCATCCACCGCCCCCCGCAGGGACGGTGGATGGGTAACATGGCAGGCCGCTAGAAGGTCTCGCTGAGATTGCGCACACGCAGCGACTGCACCAGTTCGGCGGCCGAAGGCGTGGCCCCGTGGCGCGGAGTGAAGGTGAGGTCGGTGGTGCGCCCCGGCAGCAAGGTCACGGCATTGTCGGAGAAATAGCCGGGCACATCCACCGTGGCGGTGACAAAGAGCGCGGGCTGGTCGCTCGTCAGGCTCAGCACCAATTGGCCGTCGACTTCGGACCAGCCGGCGCGCACCTTGGGTTGCACCAGTTCATAGGCCTTGTAGGGCTTGGGGAAGAAGTCGTTCTCGCCCAGCAGCTTGCCCTGGGCATCGCGCCAGGAGAAGAACAGGAACTCGTCGGCGGCCAGATCGGCAAAGGGCACCGACGTGACTTCGATCGCCGCGTCAGAAGAGATGGCCGTATTGCCGCTGAACAGCACGCGCTGGCCACCGGCGACCTTGACGGCCAGCACTTCGAGGGAAATCGACAGCGGAGCACCGGTATCGTTGATGGCGCGCAGCAGGATGCGGCTCGGCGGCGCATTCTCAACCGGCTTGCCACGTGAGTTGGTCACCACGCTGTCGTGCACCGGCACGGCCACGACGTTGACCGGCAGGAAGAAGCGTTTGGCCATATATTGCAGCAGCTTCCACTGCCCGCCGTAGTCGAGGCTCGACCAGCTTGCCACCGGCCAGATGTCGTTGATCTGCCAATAGAGCGTGCCCATGCAGCGCGGCTTGGTGGAGCGCCAGTATTCGATGGCGGTCTTGATGGCCAGGCCCTGCTGGATCTGGCTGAGGAACACCATCTGGTCGAAGTCCCGCGGGAAGCGGAAATAGCGCGTCATGGTCTCGAGGATGCGGGCATTGCCGCCATCGTTGCGCTGGTGATTTTCCATTACCGGCGAGGAGGGATTGCGGTCCTTTGGTTCGGCGAAGGTCTCGATGACATTCATCGAGGTGAAGGACTGGAAGCCGAACTCGGAGGCAAAGCGCGGATTGACCGTACGATAGGCCTCGAAGGACTTGGCGGAGTGCCAGACGTCCCAATAGTGGGTGTCGCCGCGGGTGTCGGCGTGCCAGCCGTCGGAGAAGTCGAGATAGCCCATGGATGGCGACGAGGGCCAGAAGCGCCGGGCGGGGTCTTCATCCTCGACGATATTGCCAAGCATGGAGTTGAGCCGGTCGTAATTGGCGACATAGCGCTCGGGCGCGGCCTTGGTCTCGGGATACCAGTGGAGCGAGCCGATGACTTCATTGTCGCCGCACCACAGGGCAATGCAGGCATGGTGGCTGAGGCGGCGCACCTGCTGGGTAATCTCGGTGCGCACATTGTCGAGGAACGGCCGGTCAGACGGATAGCTCATGCAGGCGAACATGAAGTCGTGCCAGATCAGGATGCCAAGTTCGTCGCACAGTTCGTAGAAATAGTCCGGCTCATACTGGCCGCCGCCCCAGATGCGCAGCATGTTCATGTTGGCGGCTTTGGCGCTGTCGAGCAGGTCGCGGATGACTGCTGGGGTAATGCGGCTGGGAATAGCGTCGGCCGGAATCCAGTTGGCCCCCATCATGGTGACGTCACGGCCATTCACGCGGCACTTGAAGGTGTGGTCGATCTCGTCTTTCTCCACCACCCAGTCGAGCTTGCGCAGACCGATTTTGCGGGTGGTCTTTTCACCCTCCAGATTGGTCACCAGTTCATAGAGCGGCTGCGCACCCTGCCCGGCCGGCCACCACAGCTTGGGATTGTGAATGGTCACGTTGTGAGTGAAGACGTTCTCGCCCTTGTGGACCACGACCTTGTCTGTGATCGTCTGGCCATCGATCGAATGCTCGAGCTCAACCTCACCATGAGCGAAGGCGAAAAGTCGAGTCTTTATCGAGAGTTCCACCGAATTGCTGCCATGGGCCTGATCGACCTGGACGCTCTCCTGGCGGGCCAGGCGCGACTTGCGCAGGCTCATGGTGCCATAGACGCCGATGGGCATGATGCAGATGCCCCAATCCCATCCGGCATGGCAGGCCGCCTTGCGGATGAAGTTCATCGGAACGCCCTTGAGGCCGTTGGTCTGGTAATTCTTGGTGAAGGGGATCGGGAAGGGATGGGCGTCCGAGCGGGCCTGGGCGACATCTGGCGCAATGGCAAAATCGATACGCAGCGTATTCTCGCCCTCACGCACCTTGCCGGTAACGTCGATGTCGTTGCGCAGGAAGCTGTTCTGCGTCTCGGCAACAACCTCGCCATTGAGCGAGATGGTGGCGATGCAATCCACCTCGGCCAGTGTCAGCGTCAGGTAGCCATCGATATCGGCGGCGCTGGCGTCAAAGCGGCGCTCCACCGACCAGGCCGTCTCGTTGACCCACATGACGGTCTTTTCGTTCTCGCCGTAATAGGGGTCGGGAATGTGCCCACCGGCCAGAAGGGCGGTGTGGACATCGCCCGGCAGGGTGATCGGCGCGGCAATGGCGACCGTCGGCGAGGTCAGCGCAAAGGTGCCGGCCAGATCGAGGGCCGAATAGGTGGCGGGAACGGACATGGGCGGGGTCTCCAGGTGCCCGGCGGCGTGGCCGGGCCTGCGTGTCATGGGTGCGAATAACGATGCCAGCGCGCACCGCAATCGATTGCAACGTTCTAGCCGGACTCGCCAGCGCTTCCAATGGGGGTGCGACGGGGAATTGATTGCGTCTGAACGCAGGCAGCTTGTGGGCATGCAGAAAATCGTTTGACGCTGCCAGGATGACGCCCAGTCCGAGTCAATCCCGCAGCCCACGTTTACTGTTGTGTTAGGGTTTTGGGCGCTATTTTGGAAGTGATTGAGGACTTCGCACTGGTGTCTGGACTGAAATCAGCGCTGCGGGCCATTTCGGCGCCCTACGAGCCAGACCTGGTAATGGCCCAGGCGAGAGCCCTCTCGCGTCAAATTCCGCTGATGTACATCATGCTGGTGATCAATTCGCTGATCCTGGCAGGGTCCTATGTCGGCAGCGCTCCGGTCGCCATGACAGTCTATGTTCCCGGCGCCCTGACGGCCATATGCGTTGGACGGCTGATCTTCTGGTGGCGCCGGCGCAATCGCGTCATCAGCGTTGACCGCGCCCGCCGCACACTCAATTCCATGTTGTGGATCACCGGCCCACTGGCGCTGGGGTTCACCGGCTGGGCGATTTCGCTCTACCCCTATGGCAACGCCTATCAGCAGTCCCACATCGCCTTCTACATGGGCATTACCACCATCGGCTGCATGTTCTGCCTGATGCATGTGCGCGCAGCGTCCCTGATCGTGGCCACCTGCGTGCTGGTGCCCTTCACGGTGTTCTTCTCGTTTACCGGACATCCGATCTTCACCGCGTTGGCCGTGAACATGGTGGTGGTCGTCGTCGCGCTCCTGGTGATCCTGCTGGGCAACTACCGCGACTTCAATGCGCTGGTGGCGTCGCGCTCGGCCATTGTGCAGCGCCAGCAGGAGACCCAGCGCCTCTCCGATGAAAACGACCGGCTGGCCAACGTCGATACGCTGACCGGTCTCCCCAACCGCCGCTCTTTTGACCGTCATCTGGCTGCGCGTCTGGCCGATGCACCGCCGGGCGGCATCGCCGTGGCGCTGATCGATCTGGACAGCTTCAAATCGGTCAACGACATCTTCGGCCAGATCACCGGCGACCGCGTGCTGGTCGAGGTGGCCCACCGCATCGATACGCTCCGTCGGCCCGGCTCGTTCCTCGCGAGGCTGGGCGGGGACAATTTTGCGCTGATCATGGATGGGCCCACCAGCGAAACGCTGTTGCAGGTGACGGGCGACCTGATCTGCCACGCCCTGCGCTCCTCGTTCGAGCTGCCCGGAGCCACCATTCACCTCACCTCCTCGGTGGGCTTTGCCGCCTCCCATGTCGATGACACCGCCGAGACCCTGTTTGACCGCGCGGACTACGCCACCTCGGTGGCCAAACGCGACCAGCGCGGCAAGTCCGTGGTGTTCAACGACACCCATGCGCAGGAGATCAGCAAGGTCCGCATGCTCGAGCACGCCTTGCACACGGCCGATCTCGACAAGGAAATGTACATCCTGTTCCAGCCGCAGTTCGACATGCTGCTCAAGCGTACCACCGGCTTTGAGGTGCTGGCGCGCTGGAAGAGCCCGATCCTGGGCGAAGTCTCGCCCATGGAGTTCATTCCATTGGCCGAACGCACCGGCATGATCTGCAAGATCACCCAGACGGTGCTGCGCAAGGCGCTTCTGGTGTCAAAGACGCTGCCGCGGTCGATGCGCCTGTCAGTGAACCTGTCGGCTCATGACATTGGCTCGGCGACGGCGATCGAGAGCATCGTGGCGCTGGTGGAATCGGTGGGGCGCCCCTGCCGCATCGACTTCGAGATTACAGAGACCGCCGTCATGCGCGACTTGGTGCAAGCCAATGACGCCCTGCTGTCGCTACTGGCGCTGGGCGCCCGCATTGCCCTGGACGACTTCGGCACCGGCCATTCCAGCCTGACCCATGTGCAGCGGCTGCCCCTCGACCGCATCAAGGTGGACCGCAGCTTTGTGGCTGACGTCACGCACGATCCCACCAGCCGCGCAATCGTCAAGACAACGATCGACTTGTGCCGGAACCTGGGCATTTCGTGTGTGTTCGAGGGCATCGAAACCGAAGACCAGCTGCACGTGCTGACGGGCCTGGGCGGATCGGTGATGCAGGGCTATCTGTTCGGCCGGCCGATGCGCGAGGAAATGGTGCACAACCACATCCTGACCGAGCGGCGCGAATGGGGTGCCGAGCCCGCACAATATTTCGGCAATACCGGCTGACATCAGCCGAGAGGCTGGCGCCGCACGCTGACGCGCGCGACGCCGGTTGATCAGACCGTGGCGTCCAGATCGAGGAAACCGCCAGACTGGCGTTCCCACAGCTGGGCATAGTGTCCGCCGGTGGCCAGAAGTTGGGCATGGGTGCCCTGCTCGACGATTTGCCCCTTTTCCAGCACCACCAGGCGATCCATTGCGGCGATGGTGGAGAGACGGTGGGCAATGGCGATCACCGTCTTGCCCTGCATGAGCGTGGTCAACTGCTCCTGTATGGCCGCCTCGACCTCGGAATCGAGGGCGGAGGTCGCTTCATCGAGCACCAGGATCGGCGCGTTCTTGAGCAGCACCCGGGCGATGGCGATGCGCTGGCGTTGACCTCCCGAGAGCTTGACGCCCCGCTCGCCCACATGGGCGTCGTAGCCGGTGAAGCCCTTGGGATCGACCAGGCCCATGACAACGTCATGCACCTTGGCCTGCTCGGCAGCCTGGATCATCTCCTCATCGGTCGCAGTCTGGCGACCGTATTTGAGGTTCTCGCGGATGGAGCGATGCAGCAGCGACGTGTCCTGGCTGACCAGGCCGATGGCCGCCCGCACACTCTCCTGGGTGACGTCGCGGACATCCTGCCCGTCGATGCGGATGGAGCCACCCTGCACGTCGAACATGCGCAGGGCCAGGTTCACCAGCGTTGACTTGCCAGAGCCCGAGCGCCCCACCAGGCCGATCTTTTCGCCTGGCGCCACCGTGAGGTGGAAGTCCTCGATGACGCTGCCGGCCTTGCCCCGCCAATAGTTGAAGCTGACATTGTCATAGGTCAGCTCGCCCTTGCTGACATGCAGGGGCTTGGCTCCGGGCGCATCGAGCATGGTCAGGGGCTGGGCGATGGTGTCCATGGAATCGCGGACCGTGCCCACCTGGCGGAAGATGTTGGAGCCGATTTCAAGGATCCAGCCGCTCATGTTCATGATCTGGAGGGCAAAGGGGATGGCGGTGGCCACGGCGCCAGCCGCCAATATGCCGTCGTTCCAGCCCTTGAGCGCCAGCCAGGTCACCGACACCACCAGCCCGGCGTTGAGCAGGAACAGGATGGACCACATATAGGTGAACACCCGCATCAGCTTGCGGAAGCTAACGGCGTGATCCTCAATGGAATCAGCGACATAGAGGTCTTCGTGCTCGCCGGTCGAGAAGGTCTTGAGCGTCTGGATATTGGTGTAGCTGTCCACGATGCGGCCGGTCATGACCGATTTGGATTCCGAGAGTTCCTCGGAATAGCGGGCAATCAACGGCATGGTGATGGTGAACAGGATCGCATAGAGCAGCAGCCAGGCAGCGATGGGCACCAGCAACACCAGGTCGAGCCGGGCCAGCACGACAATGGCCACCACGACGAACACCAGCGCATACCAGGCGGCATCGATGGTCAGGTTCACCCCGATCTCGATGGCTTCACCGGCCTGGATGATCTTGTTGGCGATGCGGCCGGCAAAATCGTTCTGGAAGAAGGTCCAGCTCTGGCGGATCACGTGCCAGTGGCTCTGCCAGCGCACCAGATCGACCAGATTGGGCACGATGCCGTGGTTGCGGATCAGCGTGTCGCACAGAAAAGTCAGCGGACGGATGACGACGACGACCAGCACCATCCAGAGGAAGGTATGGCCGTTGACGGTGAACATCTCGCCGGGCGGGGTCGTGGCCAACATGCCGACGACCAGGCCGACAAATACGGGCATCAGCGCATCAGCCACCGAACCGATGGCCACCAGCGCGATGCGGATGACGAAGGCGAGGCGGAACTGGCCGACAAAATAGGAAACGAAGGGACGAAGGCCCATGGGGGGCTGACGATCTTTGGCCAGCGCGGTGGGCGAATAGAGATGGTCGAAATAGTCGATGACGCGGTTGAACATTTTGAGCTCATTATCTTGAGCCGCGCCTGACGGAGTTTTTCTGGCTCAGGTCAGGTTCGGTGACGGTCCATGGGTCTGCGTTTGGTGCCGACGGCGGGGTTTCGGCGTGCGGTTATGGCCGTTTCGATGATGTCACCCATTTGGGATCTCCTCTGGTTGGGTTGGTCGCTGGAGTTCTTGGTGCCCACCCTCCCCTTGAAGGGAGGGTGGGCAACTATTGCTACTGTGCCGCCTCGGTGGCTTCGCTGTCCGCGTCGATGAATCCACCCGACTGGCGGTTCCACAGGCTGGCATAGATGCCGCCGGTCTGCAGCAGCTCGGCATGGGTACCCGTCTCGACGATGCGGCCCTTGTCGAGCACCACCAGCCGATCCATCATGGCGATAGTCGACAGGCGATGGGCGATGGCGATCACGGTCTTGCCCTTCATCAGCAGCTGCAGCTGGCCCTGGATGGCCGCCTCAACTTCGGAATCGAGCGCCGAGGTCGCCTCATCCAGCACCAGGATCGGCGCATTCTTGAGCAGCACCCGGGCAATGGCGATACGCTGACGCTGTCCGCCAGAAAGCTTGACGCCGCGCTCACCCACATGGGCATCAAAGCCCTTGCGGCCCTTGGGATCGCTGAGCCCCTCGATGAAGCTGGTCGCCTCGGCCAGATCGGCCGCCTCGCGCATCATTGCCTCGGTCGCGTCGGGGCGACCGTACAGGATGTTGTCGCGCACCGAACGGTGCAGCAGCGAGGTGTCCTGCGTGACCACGCCGATATTGGCGCGCAGGCTGTCCTGCGTGACATGGGCGATGTCGTGGCCGTCGATCAGCACATGGCCATCAGCGCGGTCATAAAAGCGCAGCAGCAGGTTCACGAGTGTCGACTTGCCCGCACCCGAGCGCCCGACCAGGCCGATCTTTTCGCCCGGACGGATATGCAGGTTGAGGTCCTCGATGACGCCGCCGGTCTTGCCGTAGTGGAACGAGACATGCTCGAACTTGATGTCGCCCTTGACCTCGGGCAGCGCCTTGGCATCGGGCAGGTCCGAAACAACGCGGGAGACCGAGAGCGAGGAGATGCCGTCGCGCACGGTGCCGATGTTCTCGAACAGCGAGGACATTTCCCACATGACCCACTGGCTCATGCCCTGGAAGCGCATGACAAGGCCGAGCGAGACTGCCAGTGCGCCCGGGCTCATCAGCCCGTTGAACCAGAGCCAGAGGCCGGTCGAGGCCACCGCAAACAGCAGCAGCGCGTTGGACCACAGCACCGAGATATTGAGCACGGTGAACAGGCGCATCTGCCGGTAGGCCGTGTCGAGGAACTCGTCCATGGCCTCCTTGGCATAGGTCTCTTCCCGGTTGGAATGGCTGAAGAGCTTGACGGTGGCGATATTGGTATAACTGTCCACGATCCGGCCGGTCATCAGCGAGCGGGCGTCCGCCTGCTCGGCCGAGATTTTGCCCATGCGCGGGATGAAATATGTCATCATCCACACATAGGCCACCAGCCACACGAGGAACGGCACGGCCAGGCGCCAGTCTGCCGAGGCCGCCAATACCAGCGCACCGGTAAAATAGACGACCACATAGACCAGCATGTCGAGCAACTTCATGACCACTTCGCGCACGGCGAGCGAGGTCTGCATCAGCTTGGCGCCGATACGGCCGGCGAACTCGTCCTGGAAATAGCTCATGGACTGGCGGATGAGATAGCGATGGCTCATCCAGCGGATGCGCTGGGGAAAATTGCCCAGCAGCGTCTGGTGCATGGTCAGGGTCGAGAGCGCAGCAAAGGCGGGCACGACAAAGACCACTGTTGCGCCCATCAGCGCCAGTTTCCAGCCATCGGTCTGCAGGAACGTGGCGCGATCAGCCTCGGCCAGCCAGTTCACCACATCGCCGATGAAGCCGAAAATGACGATCTCGCCGATGGCCACCGCCGCAGCCGCAAAGGCCATCAGCGCCAGCCACTTCTTGGCGCCGCGGCTATAGTGCAGGCAGAACTGCAGCAGGCCCTTGGGGGGCTCTACCGGCTCGCCGGGAGGATAGGGGTTCAGCCGCTGCTCAAACCAACGCAACATCTCAAATCACCATTGTCTATGCCAGAGGGGCGTAACGTCCTGCCATCAAGGCGAAGGCGCGGCGTCTGCCGCGCGCAGGGCATGGATTGGCCGAGGGCATTGGCGCCGGTCGGGGAATGTCAGAAGCGCCCTCGATACGCCCGCAATTGACGCAGAGGAGGCACGCAGAGCTCTCGCAGGTTGCCTCTCCCCAATGCCGTCCCATTTGGCGTAGAAGAGTGCAGCAAAGCGGTCGCTGGCCGCGTAGGTTACACGAAAGCGCCGAGTCTGCTGTTGCGGCGTTGCCACATTTGTTTTGAGACCGCAGTTTTAACGGATCCATTCATGCGCACTGACACCGAGCACACCATCTATCTCAAGGACTATACGCCAAGCCCGTACAAGATCGTCTCGGTGGATCTGGATTTCCGTATCGAGGCGGCCGACACCCGGGTGCGCGCGCTGCTGACGGTAGAGCCTGCAGCCGACACCGCGGCGGGCACCCCGCTGGTGCTCGATGGGGACGAACTGGCGCTGGATTCGATTGCCATCGACGGCGCGCCGCTGGTGCTGTCGGCCTATGCCAGCGACGCCAACAGCCTGACCATCATCGAGCCGCCGCTGCGTCGCTTCGTGCTCGAGACGGAAGTGACCATCAAGCCTGAGGGCAACACCAAGCTGATGGGGCTCTATCGCTCGGGCGGCACCTGGTGCACCCAGTGCGAGCCGGAAGGCTTCCGCCGCATCACCTATTATCTCGATCGCCCGGACAATCTGGCCGTGTTCAAGGTGCGCATGACGGCACCACTCGATCTGGCGCCGGTGCTGCTGGCCAATGGCAATCTGATCGAGAGCGGCGATGCAGGACATGGCCGCCACTACGCCATCTGGGAAGACCCCTTCCCCAAGCCGGCTTATCTCTTCGCCTTGGTGGCCGGCGACCTGGGCCATATCAGCGACAGCTTCACCACGGCTTCGGGCCGCAAGGTGGACCTGGCGATCTATTGCACCCATGGCAAGGAAGACCAGTGCCTGTGGGCCATGGACAGCCTCAAGCGCTCCATGGCCTGGGACGAGCGCCGCTTCGGCCGCGAATATGATCTGGACATGTTCAACATCGTGGCGGTGAGCGATTTCAACTTCGGCGCCATGGAGAACAAGGGGCTGAACATCTTCAACGACAAGCTGGTGTTCGCCCAGCCCGAGAGCGCCACCGATGCCGACTACGAAGGCATCGAGCGCGTCATCGCGCATGAATATTTCCACAACTGGACCGGCAACCGCATCACCTGCCGGGACTGGTTCCAGCTGTGCCTGAAAGAGGGGCTGACGGTCTATCGCGACCAGGAGTTCACCAGCGACGAGCGCAGCCGCGCGGTCAAGCGCATCTCCGATGTGGTGACGCTGCGCAGTGCGCAATTCCCCGAGGACGGCGGCCCGCTGGCCCACCCTGCCCGGCCGGACCAGTATCGCGAGATCAACAACTTCTATACGGCCACGGTGTACGAGAAAGGCGCCGAGATCGTGCGCATGCTGGCCACGCTTCTGGGCGAAGCCGGTTTCCGCAAGGGCATGGACCTCTATTTCGAGCGTCATGACGGCGAAGCCACCACGATCGAGGCCTTCCTGGCCGTGTTTGCCGAGGCCAATGACATGGACCTCGAGCAGTTCAAGACCTGGTATCTGCAGGCCGGCACGCCGCGCGTCACCATGACGGACAGCTATGATGCTGCCAGCCAGACCTATACGCTCAAGCTGAGCCAGGAGACGCTGCCCACGCCCGGCCAGCCAACCAAGCAGGCTCTGGAGCTGCCCATCAAATTCGGCCTCATTGGCCCCAATGGCAGCCCCATGGGTTGGACCGGCGTCAGCGGCGCTGACGTGCGCGACGACATGATCGTGCTGCGTGACGGCCAGGCCGAGGTGGTGTTCACCGGCGTGCCGAACCGCCCGGTGCCCTCGCTGCTGCGTGGCTTCTCGGCGCCTGTCACACTGGAAACCACGCTCACCCAGGACGATCAGCTCTTCCTGGCTCGCCACGACAGCGACCCGTTCAACCGCTGGCAGGCGCTGCAGGATGTCGGCATGACGCTGGCGGTCGATGCCATCAAGGGCCAGCCCTGGAGTGCCGAGGCAGCGCGGGCGCTCAGCGACGCCTTTGGCGAGACGCTGGCGAGCGACACGCTCGACGACGCCTTCAAGGCCCTGGCGCTCGCACTGCCGGCCGAAGGGCAGATCGCCCGCGCCATTGGCAAGGACGTCGACCCCAGCCGCATCCATGCGGTGCGCGACGCCCTGCTGCAGGCCGTCTTCGCCCCGCTGGCGCTACAGATGCTGACGGCCTATCGCAGGCTCACAAGCGACGCCCCCTATGTGCCCGACGCCGCCAGCAATGGCCGCCGCGCCCTGCGCAATCGACTGCTCGGCCTGCTGGTTGCCAGCCAGGCCGCTGGCGCACCGGCGCTGGCCGCCCAGCAATATGCCGATGCCCGCAACATGACCGATCGGCTGGCGGCCCTCAGTGCCAGCGCCCTGGCCTGGACCGCCGATGCACCCGCCATGCTGGCCGATTTCCATACGCGCTTTGCCGCCGGCAATCCGCTGGTGCTGGACAAGTGGCTGGCTGTCACCGCCTCGGTGCCGGCCGATGGCGTCATCGAGCGCATCCGTGCCGTGCTGGCTGCCCCTGACTTCCCGCGCACCAACCCCAATCGGCTGCGCTCGCTGGTGGGAACATTCGCCATGGGCAATCCCACCCAGTTTGCCCGGGCAGATGGTGCCGGCTTCCGCTTCGTCGCCGAGTTCGTGGCGGAGGTCGACAAGGTCAATCCGCAGGTCGCCAGCCGCGTGCTCACCGGCTTCCGCATCTGGCCTATGCTGGAGTCCGAGCGCCGGGCGGCAGCCAAGGCTGCGCTCGAAGGTCTGCAGTCCACAGGCGGCCTCAGCCGCAACACCGCGGATATCCTCACGCGCATGCTGGCAAGCTAAATCGGCGCCAAGATTGGAAGAATTTTTCTTCACCGCTAAGTGATTCTGCTGACTCGCGTTTTCGCGGGTCAGCCCGCATGCCGCGGGACAGGGCTCTGGACACCGCTGACGGGCTGATTCATTGTTCGTTAACGGCAAATCGGGTCGCCGTTTCTAGCCTAACTTATAGCGGAGAAGTACATGCGGTCGGCGGAGATATCCGGCGTCGGGGCCAAGGGATTCCGGGCCGACCAGGATCAAACACCCGCTTCCCAACCGGGGCCGGGCACGAGCCGACCCAGCCTTCGCCCGCACCCCTTCGCAGCCTCCCCCATTACGCTGGCCGTCGCCATGACGTCCGTGCTGGCCGCCAGCCTGTTCGTGGCCTACGACGCGGTCAGCACCATGATGTCGACAGACCGCGCGCTGACCACCATCAGCACCGAACTGGCCAGGCTGGAACAGTCGAGCCCGGTGGCGATGGGTCCACAGGGCGGCAGTTCGCTGGCGCCGTGGCTCGGCAGCGGCCTGGTGGCGACGCCCGTTGGCATGGACATGGTGCAGCCGGTTGCGGCGATCGAGCCCAGCGTCAGTGAAGCGGTCTCGGTGGCCAACGAACCTGACAATCTCTGGATCGGCATCGCCCAGCGGGGTGGGATTGCCTTTGCCCTGGCCGCGCTGCTGGTCTTTGTGGCGGCGCGCAGTAGGCTGGGCGGGATGACCGACGTGTGGCAGCGCCAGAGCTACCGCACCGTCACCGCCGCCATTCCCATGGGCGTCGCCTGCTGGACACGAACCGGCGAGCTTGTGGTGTGCAACGACAGTTTCCGCCAGCGGCTCAACCTCACGCAGCCCCATGCCAGCTACCGTGACACGCTGCAGGTGCTGATCAATGGCGGCTATGTGAACCTGATCAATGAAGACGACAACAAGCGCCTGCTGGAACTGCATGGCGAGGATGGCCAGTGCCTGCTGATCGACGAACGGCCCCTGGCCGACGGCGGCTTCATGACCCTGGTGAGCGACATCACTGAGCGCAAGCAGATCGACAACATGCTGCAGGCGGTGCAGAGCGAGCAGCGCCTGCTCGCCCGCCGCTATCACGAAGAAAAACTCAAAGCCGAAGCGGCCAGTCACGCCAAAACCAATTTCCTGGCCCATCTCAGCCACGACATTCGTACGCCGCTCAACCATATCATCGGTTTCGCCGAGATGATGCGGCACCAGACCTATGGACCGCTCGGCGACCCCCGTTATGCCGATTATGTGCAGTCCATCAAGCAGTCCGGTGAACACCTGCTGGCCTCCTTCGCAACGATCCTGGACCTTGCCGAGTTCGAGAGCGGTGCCAAGGTGTTGCGCAGCGAGCCGGTGGTGGTGGACGATCTGCTGGACAGCGTGCTCGACCGGTTCCATGGTCAGGCCCAGCGGGCGGGCATTGCCTTCGTGCGCTGTGCCCCCTGCCAGGCGGTGGTGCTCGGCGACCGCATGGGACTGGCGCGTATGGTGGGCAATATCATGGAGAATTCCCTGCGCTTCACGCCCAAGGGCGGCTCGATCACCCTGGCGGCCTTTGCGGCGCGCGACGGCGTGGTCATCGAGATCACCGACACCGGCGTGGGCATGAGCGAGGAGCGCCTGGCGACACTCTCGCAACCCTTTGCCCTGGGCGACGCCACCTTTACCCGCGAAGGCGTGGGTCAGGGGCTGGGAATTTCGATCGCCCGCGCAATTGCCGAACAGAGCGGCGGCAAACTGGCCATCGATTCCAGCCCGGCGTTGGGGACGACGGTGGCCATCTCGCTGCCGCTGGATTCAATGATCAACCTACAGGCAGCAGAATGAACCGCGACTGGCACGACGCCCACCCCATGCCCGAACACGCAACGCTGGAACAGCGTCTGGCCTGGCATCTCGATCACGCAGCGCAATGCGCCTGCCGGCCGATCCCCGACAGCATTCTGACCGTCATGACCGAGCGCGGCATCGCGGTTCCGCCGCGCCCGGCGCGCTGACGCCCTCTAGAGCGTTCTGGCCTTCTCGTACCAGGCCGTGGCTGCGGCACTGACTTCGTTGCGCATGTCGCCGAGGTCGGTTTCGAGGCGGCTGAAGTCCGGATAATGGGTCAGCCCGGCCAGCAGTTCCTTGAAGGCACCCGGCCAGGCCTCGTCGCGCAGCGGATGTACCAGCGCCGAACTCATCACCTGCAGAACCGTGGCATAGACCTCATGGATTTGCGCCAGCCGCACGCCATTGGGCACGAGCCCTGTTTCACCCAGGCGCTGCAGCACGGCCATGGTTGGCGCCTGAGGCAGGCCGATAGTATTGCCTGCCACCAGTTGCGCCGACTGCGCAATGAACTCGAGGTCGATCAGTCCGCCACTGGCCAGCTTGAGGTCAAAGCTGTGCCGGGCCGGGCGTTCCCGCGCCATCAGGGCGCGCATGGACACCACATCATCAATGGTCTTGTTGACGTCGCGCGGGCGGGACATCACCTCGGTGATTGCTGCATCGATGGCGAAGCCGAAGCTGTCGTCGGCCACCACGACGCGGGCCCGGCTGAGGGCGAGATGCTCCCAGGTCCAGGCGTTGTCGCGGTGATAGGCCTTGAAGCCGGCAAGGCTTGTCGCCAGCGGCCCGGCATTGCCCGAGGGGCGCAGCCGCATGTCGGCCTCGTAAAGCACGCCCTCGGCCGTCGGTGCGGTGACAGCAGCGACAAGACGCTGGGTCAGGCGGGTGTAATAGTGACTGGTGTTGAGCGGCTTTTCGCCCGAGGACTCGGTGTCGGGGGCGTCATAGAGCAGGATGAAGTCGAGATCGGACGCCACCGTCATTTCGCGGCTGGCCATCTTGCCAAAGGCAAGTAGCCCCACCTTGCCGCCGGCGATGACACCATGGCGGCGCTCGAACTCTATCCGGACGCTGGCAAACAGCCGGTTGAGCAGGGTCTCGGCGAGGGCGGAGAATTGCTCGCCTGCCCCGCGCGCGCTCACCGTGCCCGACAGCAGGCCGGCGGCAATCAGGAACTTCTGCTCCTGGCCGATAATGCGGGCGCGGTCGATCACCTCTTCATAGGAGCGCGCGTCGGCCAGGAAGGCATCAACCTTGGCCACCAGCACGTCACGGCGGGTCACGTCATTGGCAAAGGCCGGATCGATCAGCCCATCCATGACATGGGCGCGGTGGATCACGGCCTCGGACATGCGCGGCGCCGAGGCCATCATCTGCACCAGCAGGGTGCGCAGATTGGGGTGGTTGCGCAGCAGGGCAAACAGCTGCACGCCAGTGGGCAGGCGCGACAGGAAGCTGTCAAACTTGGCCAGCGCCTCATCGGCATTGCCGGCGTTGCTGAGCGTATTGAGCAGGGCCGGCAGCAGTTCGGTGAGATGGGCGCGGGCGGCAGACGCCCGGGTGGCCGGATAGCTGCCATAGTGCCACTTCCGCACCGTCTCGATGACCTTGGACGCATTGGAGAAGCCCATGGCGGTCAGGGTTTCGAGCGTGCCCGGGTCGTCGTCGCTGCCGGTGAAAACCAGGTTGCCTTCGCCGCTCCCCAGCGTTTCGCCTTCGGTGAACAGTTCCGCGTAGTAGCCGGCCACGCGCTCAAGCGCGCTGCGATAATCGGCCTCGAACTGGCGCAGATCGCTCTCCCCCATCAGCGTGCCGATCACGGCCACTTCGGCCGGGGTGGCCGGCATGACATGGGTCTGTTCATCGCGCAGCATCTGCAGGCGATTTTCCACCGCACGCAGATACCAATAGGTCTGCGTGAGTTCGGTGGCGGTGCGCGGAGAAATCCAGTTGGCGTCGGCCAGCGCCGCCAGCGCGTGGGCTGTCGGCTTGACGCGCAGTGTCTTGTCGCGACCACCTGCAATGAGCTGCTGGGTCTGGGTAAAGAACTCGATCTCGCGGATGCCACCGCGGCCAAGCTTGACGTTGTGGCCTTCGACGCGGATCTCGCCAACATTCTTGGCAATGTTGATCTGGCGCTTCATCGCCTGGATGTCGGCGATGGTCGCGAAGTCGAGATGCTTGCGCCAGACATAGGGGGCCAGCTCGCGCAGAAAGGCTTCGCCCACGCGCTTGTCCCCGGCGCAGGCGCGGGCCTTGATCCAGGCGGCCCGTTCCCAGTTCTGCCCGCGACTTTCGTAATAGGACAGCGCCGCATCAAAGGAGATGGCGACTGGCGTCGAACCCGGGTCGGGCCGCAGGCGCAGGTCGGTGCGGAAGACATAGCCAAAGGCCTGCCGTTCCTCCATCAGCCCGACCAGCTTCTGTACGATGCGGGAATAGATCTTGGTGGCTTCGCCGGGGTCCTGCAGCACGCCCTTGTCGGGGTCGTAGAAGGCTACGATGTCGATGTCGGACGAATAGTTCAGCTCCTGTCCGCCATGCTTGCCCAGGGCAAAAATGGCCAGGCCGGAATTGGCTGCTGTCGCCTCGCCGGGTGGCAGCGTCAGCTGCCCCTTGGCCGCCGCTTCGCGCAGCAACAGGTTGAGCGCGGCATCGAGTGCGGCATCGGCGAGATCGGACAGGGCTGCCGTCGCCTGTGCGGTGGTCCAGGCGCCGCCGGTCTCCGACAGGGCGGCCAGCAGGGCCGTACGCCCCTTGGCAATGCGCAGCACCGGGGCCAGTTCGGCCTCGTTCGCGGCCACGCGACCGGCCGCGTCGACGGCCTCGACAATGTCGATGAAGGCGCCATCAGCCGTGTCGCCGAGCACCTCGATCAGCCAGCCCAGATTGGTCTGCGCCAATTCCAGCAGATAGGGCGCCGACTCCAGCAATGGCCCCAGCGCCGGCAGGGCCGGAGCCAGAGCGCTGCTCTGATCGGGCGACAGTTCGGCAAGCCAGGCAGAGACACGCGGCGTTGCGATTTTCGGCAGGGCGCTGAGTTTTATGACCATGGCAATGGGATAGCTTGGCGACACAGGCCCTGCAAGGCCACTCGCATGGTTCAGGCGGCTGGCAGGTCGATCACGGCCCGCACACCGGGAGCATTGTCCTCGATGCGGAAAGTGCCGCCGTGCAGCCGGGTCACTGCATCGACCAGGGAAAGACCCAGGCCCGAACCGGCTTCGGAACGGCTCTTCTCGAGCCGGACGAAACGCTCCAGCACGCGCTTGCGGTCCTCGGCGGGAATGCCCGGGCCATTGTCAGAAACCTCGATCAGCACCCGCCCACCGTCCTGGCGCAAGCCGACCGTGATCTTGCCCTCCCCTTCCCCATCGGGCTTGGCATATTTGACGGCGTTCTCGAGCAGGTTGACCATGGCCTGGCCAATCAGCTCGCGGTTGGCGCGCAGATGCACGCCGGGCGCAATATCGGTGGTGACCGCAATGCCCTCATCCTCGGCAACGGGGCCATATAGCTCGGCCAAATCTGCAACGACGGCGCTGACGTCGATCTCGGTCAGGGCGCCCGACGGCGCGCCGGCTTCGACGCGGGCGATCATCAGCAGGGCATTGAATGTCTGGATCAGCCGGTCGCTCTCGGCAATGGTGGTGGCCAGTGCCTGCTTGCGGCTTTCGTCCGATGCACCATCGCGCAGTGCCGACTCGGCCTGGTTGCGCAGCCGGGTCAGCGGCGTCTTGAGATCATGGGCCACATTGTCGGTGACCTCCTTGAGCCCCTGCAGCAATTGTTCGATGCGGTCGAGCATGGCGTTGAGGTTGGTGGCCAGGCCGTCGAACTCGTCATTGCGCTTGGTCACCGGCACGCGTTCGCTCAGATTACCCGACATGATCTTGGTGGAGGTGTCGCGGATGGTGTCGATGCGACGCAGCACGCGGCGCGCGGTGATGCCACCGGCAATCACCGAAAACAGCACGATGCCCAGCACGCCGAACAGGAAGCTCTGCACGATAATGGCCGAGAAGCCGCGCCGCTCGACGACATCGCGCCCCACGATCAGCCGCATGCCATTGCTCAGCGCCACAGAGCGCACCACGGCATAGCCGGCCTTGCTGGGCCGATCCGGCTTGCCCTCGATGGCGTCGACCGTGTCGGCCAGGCTGTCGGCCCGCTCATAGTTGAAGCTATAGGTGCCCGGCTCGCGCAGCACCTCGGGGGGTACGTCCGTGACATTGCCCAGGAGGAACTGGCCGGCGGCATCGCCGAGATAATAGACCCCCGGCCCCGGGGCGCGCGAGACCCGCTGCACCGCGATGGCCACGGCGCGGATGCCCTGGTTGGCGTCAAGCCGCTGCAGCACCTGCACCTCGCGGTCGATGTCGTTGGCCTGCTGGCGCTGGATGGACACGCTCGATTGCCAGCCGATGAAGGCCAGCAGCAGGATGGCAAACAGCGAGAAGATCAGGATGAACGTCGCCGTCAGCCTGACCGTGGATGTGCGCAGCAGCTGGGTAAAGCGGCTCAAGGGGCTACTCGCGGATCATGTAGCCGGCGCCGCGCACGGTATGCAGCAGCGGGGTGGCGTGGCCCTTGTCGATCTTGGAGCGCAGGCGGGACATGTGCACGTCGATGACATTGGTCTGCGGATCGAAATGATAGTCCCAGACGTTCTCGAGCAGCATGGTGCGGGTCACCACCTTGCCGGCATTCTTCATCAGATATTCGAGCAGGCGGAATTCGCGCGGCTGCAGCAGGATGGTCTCGCCATCGCGCTCGACCTTGCGCGAGAGACGGTCAAGGGTGAGCCCGGCCACGGCGTAGCTGGTGGCGGCCTCAGTGGGGCTCGAGCGACGCGCCAGCACTTCAACACGGGCCAAGAGTTCGGTAAAGGCATAGGGCTTGGTGAGATAGTCATCGCCGCCGGCGCGCAGGCCGGTGACCCGGTCATCGACCTCGCCCAAAGCGGACAGGATCAGCACGGGCGTCTTGTCGTCCTCGGCGCGCAGCGATTCCACGATCGACAGACCATCGCGGCGGGGCAGCATGCGATCCACGATCAGCACGTCATAGTCCATGCCCGAGGCCATGGCGTAGCCGGTTTCGCCGTCAGCGGCGTGATGGGTGATATGCCCGGCCTCATCCAGGGCCTGCATCAGATAGCTCGCGGCCTCCCGATCATCCTCGATCAGCAATATCTTCACCACGATGCTCCCGGCTGTTGAACGGATTGACCCCGGGACCACAGGCCCCGGGGTCATGATTATTACTTGCTCAGCGGCAGGCCGACAAAGCGGGCTTCGCCATCGCGGCTGGCCTTGATGAGCGCGGTATTCAGGCCCTTGGCCTTGACCGCGTCAATGGCCGCCTCGAACTCGTCGAGGGTGGCGACCGGGGTGTTGTTGACCTCAAGGATCGCATCACCCACCGCAAAGCCCTTCTGCGCAGCCGGCGATTCCGGATCCACGTCCTGGATCAGCAGGCCGCCATTGCCGTCACCATTGGGCACAAGCGTCAGGCCGACGCTGGACTTGCTGGGGAGCGGTGCGGGCGGAACCGGCTTGTCCTGGTTCTGGTCGGCAGCATCGGCAGCGGCTTCATTGAGCACCTGCAGCTTGACCGAGAGCTTGGTCTCGGCGCCGTCGCGCCAGATGGTCAGCTCGACGGTGGAGTCGGGCTTCTTGCCGGCGATGGTGCGGCTGAGGTCGAGCGCGTCATCGATCTGGTCGCCGTCAACGGCGGTGATGATGTCACCGGACTTGATGCCGGCCTTCTCGGCCGGGCCATCGGCAACCGGTTCGCGCACGATGGCGCCCTTGGCTGCGGTCAGGCCAACGCCGTCGGCGATGTCACGGGTGACGTCCTGGATGGACACGCCCAGATAGCCACGGGTCACCGAGCCGCTGTCGATCAGCTGCTGCACGATGGTCTTGACCGTGGAGGCCGGGATGGCGAAGGCGATGCCGACATTGCCGCCGTTGGGCGAATAGATGGCGGTATTGACGCCAACGACCTGGCCCTTGGTGTTGAAGGCCGGGCCACCCGAGTTGCCGGTGTTCACGGCCGCGTCGATCTGCAGGAAGTCGCCATAGTTGGAGCCACCGATGTTGCGGCCCGAACCCGAGATGACGCCGACGGTCACGGTGCCGCCCAGGCCAAAGGGATTACCCACGGCCACGACCCAATCGCCGATGCGGCTGGGCTCATCTTCGAAGCTGACGAACGGCAGGTCGGTGCCATCGATCTTGAGGACCGCCAGGTCGGTGCGCTTGTCGGTGCCGACAATGGTTGCGACCTTTTCGGTGCCGTCGTCGAACACGACCGTCACCTTGGTGGCGTCTTCGACCACGTGATTGTTGGTCACGACATAGCCGTCACCGGAGATCACGAAGCCCGAGCCGGCAGCCATGTAGTGGCGGGGCGCAGGGGCCTGACCACCGCCACCGCCCTGGCCGAACTGGTTGAAGAAGTCCTTGAAGGGATGACCATCGGGCAGGTCGGGGAAGTTGAAGTCGAACTGACCGTTCGGACCGCGCTGCACCCGCTGCGCGCTTTCCTCGGCTTCGACCAGGATCGAGACCACGGCCGGCTTGACCGCCGCCACCAGGTCCGCAAATCCGGCATGGGGCGCGGCAGCATCGGGCACGATGATCTGCGCGGCGTTCTGCACCTGCGCATTGGCCGCCTGACCGGTAATAACATAGGCGGTGGACACGCCACCGATACCGACCATCAGCGCCAGGGCTGATGCACCGAGCCAGCGGCTGGTACGCTTGATAATGGACGAGCGCATCTAGATTATTCTCCTTCGGCAAGCCCTCAACAGCTTGTGCCGACAGGTATGGACCATGCGATCTTTCGAAGAGGTTGCGCCCACATTAAGCTTTGGCAATGTTGGCGGCAGGATTGCGGCGGCGCCTTGACCGCAGCAAGGATGCGCCTATCGCAGCTCGTCGAGCGCGGCCTGTTCCTCGGCGCTCAGCGGCGCCGGAGTGGCCGTCCGCCGGCGGCGGCTGACCAGGAAGAGCGTCAGCAGGCCACCGCCCAGCAGCGCCGGTGCAGCGATCCACAACACCAATGTGTGATCGTTGAGGCGCGGATTGAGCAGCACGAACTCGCCATAGCGATCCACCAGGAACTGACGCACCTGTTCGTCGCTGTCCCCCGCCACCAGGCGCTCGCGCACCAGCAGGCGCAGGTCGCGGGCGAGGTCTGCATCGCTGTCGTCAATGGACTGGTTCTGGCAGACCAGGCAGCGCAGCCCGGCGGAAATCGCCCGGGCCCGCGCTTCGAGCGCGGGATCAGGCAGCACTTCATCGGGACTCACGGCAAGGGCGCCGCTGCTCAGCAGCAGGCCCAGCGCCAGCACGGCCGCACGCAGCGCCCTGAACGCCGTCATGGCGCCACTCCGGCGGCCAGCTTGGCTGCCCGACGCGGCGCACCGACACGCACGCGGCGATCGGTGAGCGAAACGACGCCAGCCAGCGCCATCAGCAGCGCACCCAGCCAGATCAGGGTGACATAGGGCTTGTACCAGATGCGCACCACATGGGTGTCGTCGAGCGGTTCGCCGAGCTGGAGGTAAAGCTGGGAGAAGCCATAGGTCTCGATGGCCGCTTCGGTGGTGGGCATGCCATTGGCCACATAGACGCGGCGGTCCGCCATGGTCTGGCGCGTGCTGCCGCCAGGTGCCGTGATAGTGAAGCTCGCCTCGTCAGCCATATAGTTGGGGCCCGCCTGCTTGCCGAAGCTGTCAAAGGCGACGGTGTAGCCGGAGAGTTCAGCGCTTTCGCCAGGGTTGAGCGTTGTCACCAGCTCGGTCTGCCAGGAGGTCGTGGCCACGATGCCCAGGACGGTGACGCCGAGGCCGAAGTGGGCAATGGCGGTCGACCAGGCCGTGCGCGGCAGGCCGACCAGGCGGCGCAGGCTTTCCCCCAGTGGAATGCGGCCGAGCTTGCTGCGGTCAACCAGTTCGGCGATCGCGCCAAAGGCAACCCAGAAGCCGAGCAACAGGCCCAGCGGCGCCAGAGAGATCGACACACCGCCCAGCGCCGAGATCAGGATGGTGACGAACAGCGTCAGCGCGGCTGCGCCCATCAGGCGCTGGGCGGCCGCGACGATGTCGGCACGTTTCCAGGCCAGCATGGGGCCAAAGGGCAGCACCAGCAGCAGCGGCGCCATCAGCGCCCCGAAGGTGAGGTTGAAGAAAGGCGCGCCGACCGAAATGGAGGTGCCCACCAGGGCGTCGAGCAGCAGCGGATAGAGCGTGCCGACCAGCACGGCGCCCACGGCAGTGGCGAGGAACAGGTTGTTGAGGATCAGCGCCCCTTCGCGGCTCACCGGCGCGAACAACCCGCCCTGGCGGAGCGATGAGGCCCGCATGGCGAAGAGGAAAAAGGCGCCGCCGATCACCAGCGCCAATAGCGTCAGGATGACGAGGCCGCGCGTGGGATCGCTGGCAAAGGTGTGCACCGAGGTCAGGATGCCGGAGCGCACCATGAAGGTGCCCAGCAGCGACAGGGAGAAGGTGATGATGGACAGGAACACCGTCCAGATCTTGAGCGCATTGCGCTTTTCCATCACCAGCGCCGAATGCAGCAGCGCCGTGCCCGAGAGCCAGGGCATGAAGCTGGCGTTTTCCACCGGATCCCAGAACCACCAGCCGCCCCAGCCAAGCTCGTAATAGGCCCAGTAGGAGCCCATGGCGATGCCCAGGGTCAAAAAGACCCAGCTCAGCATCGTCCAGGGCCGCACCCAGCGCGCCCAGGCCTGGTCGATACGGCCCGAAATCAGCGCCGCGATGGCGAAGGAGAAACAGATCGAAAAGCCAACATAGCCGGCGTAGAGCAGTGGCGGATGGATGGCCAGGCCAATGTCCTGCAACACCGGGTTGAGGTCATTGCCCTCCAGCGGCGCGGGAGAAATGCGCAGGAACGGGTTTGATGTGAAAATGGTGAACCCGGCAAAGGCCGCGGTCAGCAGGCTCTGCGTTGCCAGCACCAGCGTCAGCAGGTCATTGGGCAGCCGGCGACCAAAGGCGGCGACCATGGCGCCGAAAGTCACCAGGATGGAGATCCACAGCACCATCGAGCCTTCGTGGTTCCCCCAGACGCCGGAGATCTTGTAGATCAGCGGCTTGAGCGAATGCGAATTGTTGACCGCCAGAAGCAGCGAGAAATCGGATGTGACGAAGGCCTGGATCAGCGCCAGGAACGCCACCAGCACCAGCACGAACTGCAGGATCGCCGCCTGGCTCAGCACCATGGCGATGCGCTGGCCGCTGCGCCAGAACAGATAGCCGCCCACGGCCGCAGCCGAGGCTATGGCGAAGGCCAGGATCAGGGCGAAATGTCCGAGTTCAATGCTCACTTGCTGGTCGGCTCCCGCCATTCGCCATTGGCCTTGAGGGCATCGACGACTTCCTTGGGAATGTAGTTCTCGTCATGCTTGGCCAGCACATTGGTGGCCGTGAAGCCGCCGTCGGGGTCCATCGCGCCTTCGGCAACCACGCCCTGCCCTTCCCTGAACAGGTCCGGCAGCAGGCCGACGTAGTGCACGGTGACTGTCGTGGCGTTGTCGGTCACCACAAAGGTGTTGTTCTGTCCGTCACGCACCCAGCTGTCCGCCTCGACGAGCCCGCCCAGCCGGATAGGCTGGCCCGCGGGCACGTTGCGGGCGGCAATGTCGGATGGCGCATAGAAGAAAACGATCTGATCGCGCAGCGCCACCAGCACCAGCGTCGTCGCCAGCGCCAACACCACCGCCAGACCGGCAATCACCGCGAGGCGCTTCTGCTTGCGGCTCCAACCCTTCCTGCGGGCCGTTTCGCTGATGGTCATGGCGTTGCTCCCTTGATGGTGAGGCCGGCGCCCAGCGCCAGCGTGTCGAGATCGCCGCGATCAAAGGCCTGGGGATAAGCGGCAACGGCGCTGTCGAAGGCCGCCTGCGCCTTGTCCTTGTCGCCGAGCACCAGATAGGCGCGGACCAGCTGCGTCCATTCCGCGATGCTACCACCCTGGGCATCGAGGCGCGCGGCAAGACCCGACACCATCTGTCCGATCATCTCGGCTTCCGCACCCGATGTTGGCACACCATTGCCGGCCGGCGGCACGCCGTTGTTCTGCGCCACGGCAAGGCCCTGCTGGGCCGCGGGCAACCAGGTCTCATCGCCCTTGGACAGGGCCAGCACATCGGTCCAGGCAGCGATTGCGGCGGGATAATCGCCCTGGCGCGTCAGTTCGGCGGCCAGGTAGAGCCGCGAGCGGACGTGAGTGGGGTCGCTGGCAGACGCGGCGCGCAGCAGATCCATGGCCTCGGGCGAGCCAGTCTCGCGCGAGTCAAACAGCAGCGCTTCGGCGAGGCTGGTCTGCAGGTCGGGCGTCGCACCGCCCAGCTCGATCGCCTTGCGATAGGCATTGGCGGCATCGGCATAGCGGCCCATTTCGAGATAGGCCGGAGCAATCACTGTCCAGCCCCGCAGGTCGTCGGGCTTGGCAGCCAGGGCCTTTTCAATGCTTGCGATGGCGCTGTCGAGATCGATCGACTGGACGGCCACGTCGGCGCGTTCGGCCAGCGGCGCGCTGGGCATGTCGGGTCGGCCCAGATAGCCATAGAGGCCAAAGCTCAGCGCCGAGATGGCGAACAGGCCGACCAGCAGGGGCATCCGTCCCAACTCGGCGGCCGGTTTGGCCTTGTCGGCGTCGGCCTTGTGGCGCAGGATCTCGCGGGCCAGCTCGCCGCGCGCGGCTTCGGCTTCGCTTTCCCCCAGCTTTCCGGCAGCGACATCGGCATCTATGCCGGCCAGCACCAGCCGAAAATGACTGTTGGCAGCGACCGATTCCGGCGCTGCCGCGTTGACCACCCGCGGCCCGGCTGCGTAAAAAAGTGCAACGCAGGCAATGGCAGTAACGGCTATGGCAATCAACCAGAAGATCATGGGCCAACAATGCTTGACGCCGGCATGCGGCTTTGCGGATCACTGTATAAGCGCCTTGCCGGGAAAAACCACAAAAACACGGCGCATTGAGGGGGACGCATTGCCACAGGCCCCGGCTGCCGCATGAGCCAGACCCGTGTCGATTTCGCCATAGTGGGGGCAACCCCGCAGGCCCGCCTGCTTGCCGGCCTGCTGGCGGGAACGCATGGGCGCACGGTCCTGCTGCAGGGCGAAAGCCACGCCGGTTATGGGTTGCCCCGCCATCTCGACCTGTCCGTCGGCGCCATCACACGGCCGCAGACCTGGGCGCTGCTGGGCGATACCGTGCCCGAAGTGCACCGGCTGGCCACTCGGATCGGCAAGCGCGGCGCAGCAAGCCGGCTTGATCCGCTGGTGCTGGCCCGCAGCGCTGCCGGCCAGGCGGCGCTTGGCCATGTGCGTCACATGACATCGGCCTTCGGCCTTGCCGCCGAGCCCTATCGCGGCAAGGCGCTGTCAGAGGGCACCGCCGGGGTGCTGCTGCGCGATGCCATCCTGCTGCAACTGACGTCCGCCGAGGCCGCCGTTGACGACTGGCTGCAACGCCAGGGCGTGCTGCGGCTGGCGCAGGACGAAAGCCTCACCATCCATGCCGATGGCAGTGGTCTGGCCCGGCATGCCGACACTGAGGTCGCGGTTGGCCAGACCATTCTGGCGGACGATATGGCTCTCCTCGCACATCTGCCGCCGGCGCAATGGCCGGAGCTTTTCGTGCGCCAGGCGGCAAGCACCGTGCTCACCGGACCGGTCGCGCCGCTGGCGGCGCCGGTGCTGCACGATCTGGACACGGGTCTGTGGGTGCAGCAACAGGCCGGCGGCGCGCTGGTGGCCTTCGGCCCAGGGGCCACGGGCACGACGGCGCGGCACCTGGCGGCCCTGATCGGGGAAGACCACCGCTTCGAACAGGCCGGGCAATCCGATTATGGCCGCATCGCCACGCGCGATGGGGCGCCGGCTGTCGGACGTCTCGGCGGTACCGGCGCCGATGTGCTGGCCGGCTTTGGCAGCATCGGCGCCTTTCTGGCCCCTGCGGTCGCCCGCTGGCTCTGCGGCGCTGCAACGCCCGACGAAGCCGCCTGGATGGGGGCACATCTGGTCAATCGCCGGCGCGACGACGCCAGCCCAAGCGTGCGCGACCTGGGGGCTGCTGCATGATGGCTCAACCCGCGCGGCTCGACGCCGCCAAGGCCGGCGCCTTTTCCGGCGCCGCCATCAATCGCAGCCGTCCGCTGCAGTTCCGCCTCGATGGGCGGATCATTGCCGGCTTTGCGGGCGACACGGTGTTGAGCGCCGTGTTGGCGGCCGGCATCTACACAACCGGGCAACGCGACGACGGTCCGCTGGCCCTGACCGAGCGCTTTGCGCCAGCCATCGCGTCGGCATCGCGCGGGCGAGGTCCGCAGCGGCCGCTGGCCATGGCACGCACACCCGCACAGGACGGCGCCGACTATGTCACGATCGGGCCTGATGACAGCCGCCTGCGCAGCGGTCGGCTGGCGCGCCTGCTGCGCCCTGCCCGCTCGCTTGGCCTGCGGCTCGACGCCCAACATGGCCTGCCGATGCCCTGGCGCACCCTGCCCGGCGCTGCCGGTCCCCATGCCGAGCTGATCGTGGTGGGCGGTGGCGTCGCCGGCATGGTCGCCGCGCTGGCCGGGGCCAAGGCAGGGCTGAGCGTCATTGTTCTGGAGTCGGCTCCCGTCCTGGGCGGACATAGCCGCCTTTTCGGCACGCTCGACGGCGAGGATACGCCGGACGCCACAATTACCCGCATGCGCGACGAGATCGCTGCCAGCGACGCCATTACCGTCATGTGCCATGCGGAGGTGTTTGCGGCCCGCACCGGCATCGTGCGGGCCCACATTACCACGGTGGACGACGGCATTGTCAGCGCCAGCGTGGTGGACTTGACCGCGCGCGCCATCGTCCTGGCGACCGGGACGGTGGAACGACTGCCAATCTTTGCCGGCAATCGCCTGCCCGGCACCGTCGGCACGCTGGAGGCCTTTGCGCTGGCGCATCACTATGCGGTCTGGCCGGGCCACTCGGCTGTCTTTGCCACGGGCAGCAATGCCGCCTACCGCCTGGCCATGCTAGCCAATGATGCCGGCGTTGATACACGGCGCATCATCGACAGCCGCCCGCGGCCGCAATCGCGCTTCATCGAATTTTCCCGCGCCTATGGCATCACCCAGACCACCGGCTCGATCATTGCGGCTGCACAGCCCGCACGCGGCGGAACGGGGCTAGACCTGCTGCCGCAGTTGACCACCGGCGGCGCCTTGCAGGACGGTGCGCTGGGCGCCGAGCGCCTGGTGCTGTGCGGCGGCTGGCAACCGGAGCTGACGCTTTGGCACATGGCCGGCGGCGCCAGCCAATGGGAGGCCGAGCCCGCCCGGCTGGCGCCGCTGGGTCAGGTTGACGGGATTGTTCTCGCCGGCAGCGCGGCGGGTTGGCTCAGCCGCCAGGCGTGCCTGGACAGCGGCACCGACGCTGTTGCACAGCTCCTCGACCACAAGCGGGTCGCCATAGCCGAACACCTGCTCGACCCGATCTACGAAACACCGGACGCGCCCACGCCGGTTGCGGCGGCCGATGCCGGCCCGGCTCCGGCCTTTCTTGATGGCGGCCAGCGCTTGAGCCGGCGCGCGCCGCCTGAACCAAAGGGCATGCTGTCCAGACTGGTGCGACGAGGCCGTCCGGTCGCAACGGCCATGTTGGAGCCGCTGGCCGTAGCGGATGTTGCCGCCCGCGTGCAGCTCGGCCATGTGCCGCCGATTAGCGCCGGCGTAGTGGCGCGCGAGCGTGTTGCCATGGTCACCATCGGTCGGGAGGACGCACCATCGGCGACCACCGACACCACTGCGCCGCTGGTCCCCGATTTCCTTGCCGGCCGCTTCGGTCCAAGGCCGACGCTCTGGACCCTGGCCAGCCCGGATGGACGTCAGTTCGACGTCGGCGCGCTGCTGCAGCCCGATCAGGACCAGCGGGACCCCTTTGCCGCTATCGGCGTTGTCGTGCGTGCCGATCGGGAGATGGCGATTGCGCTGGTGGACGAGGGTTATGGCGAGGTCGGCCGGGTGCTGGGGCTACGCGAGAACGGGCGCAGCACGCCCGTGCATCTGGTCAGCGCCTATGGCGCGGCGTCAGACGCGGCGCTCGGCTGAGGCGCGGGCGCGCCGCAGCGTCTCGGCATATTCGGGGTTGAAGCGCACTTCGGCCATCTTGATCGCAGCATCGATGCGGGCACCCACCACCTGGTCGGCGGGGTTGGCGCGCAGCAGGTCGAGATTGCGCTGCAGATGCATTTCCAGAGCTTCGGCGGACTGGCCCCAGGCCTGGTCGAAGGTGGCGTTCAGGGCCATGGAATCGCGGCATTCGCGCACGGTCGCCAGCAGATAGACGCCGTTGATGGCCGCCAGGATGCGGTCATTGTCCAGCCGGTCAATGCTGCCTTCGCGGCCCCGGCGCAGGGCAAAATTGATGTCGGGAACCACTTCGCGCAGACGCGGCTCGATGCGTTCGGAGACCTGCTTGGTCAGCGCCGCGAGCACCTGAGCCCAGCGGCTGCCGCGCTCGAACTCCATATATCCGGTCAGCGCGCGCACCAAGCGATGGAAGCGCTCCAGCGCCCGGCAGATCAGGTCCACATCGGCAAAGGCGCCGCCCGGCTGCAACAGGTGCAACTGGTTCTGCGCATGGGCCAGCATGGCGTCGACCAGCGGTCCGAAGCCGTTGCGGGCCACGGATGTCTCGTTGGCATTGCCAGAGAGCTTGATGATCGTCGTCACCAGGCGGGTGGGATTGATCACCTGCCCCATGGCGGCATGGAACAGCAGCGCCGCCAGCGGCGGATCCTGAAGTGGCATGGATTGCAGCGCCACGCCGAGGGCATTGTCGTCGCCAATGGTGTTCACGGCCTTGCCGAAGGCCTGGGCCTTGGCCAGCAGATGGCGGGCGCGCAGCGCCGCCAGCATCACCGGCAGGGCGTCGCGGGCCTCGTCGCTGCCCAGCATCGCCCGCAGGCGCATGCGCGAATCCGGGCTGGCGTCCGCGACGGACAGCCCTTCCTTGATGCGCGTCATGATCTGGGGGAGCAGCGGCTCGAGCGCAGTCGGCGTCAGTCGACCTTCGAGCACGTCGTCTGCCGCGATGATGTCACTGCAAAGGTCGCGATAGATCCAGGTCCAGCCAGCCATGGCCGAGGTGCGCGACACCGAACCGGGGAAACTGAATGTCACCGGCTCATCGACCACCACGGCCTCGATCAGGCCGGCAAAGGGCTTGATCGCTACCCGGCCTGTCCGGGCCGTAGGACGTGGCGCTGTGTCGTGATCGTCAGGACGGTTGGCAGCTTGGGACATCAATGCTGGGGGTCTGGGAAGCAATACTCCTCAGACCCTAACGCACGATGGTAAATAATGTTTATGCTTGCGGGCCGACCCGGATGGGTCAGGCGGCGGACTTCTCGACGGCCCAGTTGCCGTTCTGCTCGCGGCAGGCCGTGCCCTTCTTGACGAACTCCTGGCCGTTGACCTTCACGGTGTGGGTGAAGTCGCGGCAATCGAGATTGTTCACGCGCACATAGGGGCCGACGGCGACGGAGCCGGTGGTGCCCTTGGTTCCGGTCCAGGCGCGCGGGGCGCCGGGGCGGCCAAACTGCAGCGCATAGAACTGGGCGCTGTTGGCCTCGGCCGAATCGGCGGGGGTCATCAGGGCCAGGGCGGCGCTGTCGACAAAGCCGTTGGCCACATTGGTGGTGGCAAGGGCCTGCTGTGTGGTCTGGGCGGGGCTGGCGACCAGCGGCGTGTTCATCACCGGAGCGGTGACGACAACCGGGGCCTGCTGCACCACCCGTGTCGAGCCGGTGCTCGAGCACCCGGCCAGGGTCAGGGCGAGCAGCGGGGCGGCGATAATGGCGAAGCGGTTCATCTGTTTTTGTCTCTGCGTGTCTGGAACGGTCATGTTGGCGCAATGCGGCAAAAGTGCGTCACGTCATTGGTCTGGTCGTGGGCGACATACGGGCTGATGGCAGGCTCAGTTCGGCCAGCAAACCGCCCAGCCCGGACCGTTTGAGCGCCAGCTTGCCGCCATAAACATCCACCAGTTCCTTGACGATATCGAGCCCCAAGCCGCTGCCGGGCGTTTTCTCGTCCAGCCTGACACCGCGGCGCAACACTTTATTGGCGTCGTCCTCGCTCAGGCCGGGGCCGTTGTCATGGATGCGCAGCACCAGCATGGTGACATTGTCGATGCTCTGGGCGGCCAGTTCGACATTGACCACACCGCGCGACCACTTGCAGGCGTTGTCGAGCAGATTGCCCGCCATTTCCTCAAGGTCGGCCTCGTCGCCACGGAACCAGGGCAAGGTCTTGGGTGGCTCGGCCCAGCCGATCTCGGTCTGGGCGTGGATCTTGCGCATCACGCGCACCAGCCGGGTCAGCACCATGCCGGCGTCGGCCTTCTTGCCGACCACCGAGGTGCGCGCGGCCATGCGCGCCCGATCAAGATAGGTGGCCACGATGGTGCTCATCTTGCCGGTCTGGTCGATCACCACATCGGCCAAAGGTCCCTTGTTGGCGCCCGCCTCGTTGCGCAACACGGCGATGGGTGTCTTGAGGCCATGGGCGAGATTGCCCACCTGATTGCGCGCCCGCTCGATGATCTGGGTGTTGGAGCGCAGCAGCTCGTTGACCTCTTCGGCCAGCGGCGCAATTTCGCGCGGATAGGTGCCGGTGACGTCGGCGCTGTCGCCCGAGCGCACGCTTTCGATGGCCTGGCTGAGCCGGGCGATGGGGCGCATGGCAAAGCGGGCCACCATGGCGCTCATCACTGCCAGCATCACGCCCACTGCGCCCAGCACGATGAAGGCCTGGCCGCGGAAGTCCCCGACAAGTTCAAGGATTTCGCTGAGATTGCCCGTCACCACGATCTGGTAGGACTTGGGGGCAATGGTCACCGTGCGCTCCACCATGCGCATCTGCGTGCCGAAGGCGTCTGCCATGACGGCGGTGCGGCGGCCCATGCCGTCGGCCGCGCTGGTGATATCGGGTAGGTTGATCCCGACCACTGAGGACGAGAGATTGTAGAGCACGCCATCGCTGTCGCGGATGGCCCAATACCAGCCCGATCGCGGGCGCCCGAAGCGCGGATCGGTCAGGGCAATATCGGGGCTGGTGGGGTCGGTGGTTTCGAGCAGCGCGCCGACCAGGCTTTCAAGATGAAAGTCCAGTGTTTCGGATAGCGAGGTATCGAGCGCGCGCGAATAGAGATCGGTCAAAAGGAAGCCGGTGGCGACCAGCGCCACGATCAGCCAGCCGGCCGACAGCCAGAACAAGGATGCGGCGATAGAGCCCTTACGCATGCCCCATCCGACGATTGTGCGGTTGAACCTTGGGCTGTTGCGCGGTCAGCACATCAGTCTTCCGCGATCTGGTAGCCCAGCCCGCGCACGGTCTGGATACAGTCATCCGGCAGCTTCTTGCGAAGCCGACCGACGAACACCTCAATGGTGTTGCTGTCGCGGTCGAAATCCTGGTCATAGAGGTGCTCGGTCAGCTCGGTACGCGAGATCACCTTGCCCTTGTGATGCATCAGATAGCTCAAGAGGCGCAGTTCATGGCTGGTCAGCTTCACCGACTGGCCATCGACCGTGACCTTGCCCGATCGCGCATCGAGGCGCACCGATCCGGCGACGATCTCGTTGGAGGCAAGGCCCGCTGCGCGGCGCACCAGGGCGCGGATACGCGCCAGCACTTCTTCCATGTGAAACGGCTTGGCGACATAGTCGTCGGCGCCGGCGTCAATGCCCTGCACCTTGTCGCTCCAGCGGTCGCGGGCGGTCAGCAGCAGCACCGGCATGGTCTTGCCGGCGCGGCGCCATTCTTCGAGCACGCTCAGCCCATCCATCTGCGGCAGGCCGATATCGAGCACCACTGCGTCATAGGGCTCGGTGTCGCCCAGGAAATGGCCTTCCTCGCCGTCAAAGGCGACGTCGACGGCGTAGCCGGCCTCGGTCAGCGCATCCTTGAGCTGGCGATTGAGGTTGGTATCGTCCTCGACGACAAGTATGCGCATCGGCGGCTCCCCGAACCACTTCCGGATGTGCGGACGCGCTATTGCGCGGCCAGCACCAGGTTTTCTGCTTCGCCCGAGGCGGTCAGCACGCCGATCTTATAGACGAGTCGACCACCTTCGTCACAAACGGCGACATTGAGCACCTGCGCGCTGCCATCGATGCCGGCGGCGGCCAGCACGTCCGCCAGCGACATGATCTGGCCCGACGACACGGCCTCCTGGATCTGGCGGTTGTCGAGGCATTCCGCCTGCGCGACAGTGCCGCCGGCCAGCGCCAATACAAGGGCCAGAGCGATGGGTGCTGAGAAGTGTGGAATCGTGGTTTTCATGGGCCCACACTATGACGCTGAAACTGAATGGGACATGAATGGGGCAGGCCCGAGCGGGCGCCGCCAACGGACGCCGCGCGGACTATCGTCCAGAGCGCGGCGCATTGCAACTCCGGCTGGCGCTCACGCCCGCCCGCTGTCTGCCCTGATGCCCTGACGCAGGAAGATCAGGGCCAGCGCCTCCATGATCATCTGTCCCGCCGAGCCGCCCTCGAGCACGGGCAGATCGATGCCAAAGGCCTGGGCGAGCCCGGCCAGCAGCATCAGGATGGCGGTGATATAGGTCTTGTAGCCGTTCAGAATGTCCAAGCTGGACCTCCCATTGCGTGGTGATGGTGACAGCGGGGAACTGCCGGACGCGGCCAGCGCCGCCGACCGAATGGCGGCGACCCGCCGCGTCCAGCCCTTGCCGAAGGTGGCAAAGCCCCTGAGCTGTTTGAGAAAGCGCAGCCTTGCATCGCAGAGGCCGGCAATCAGGCCTGCCAGGGCCGGCCCGGTGTTGCGCTTGGCGATAGCCGCAAGCGTGATCGGGCCGATCTGTCCATCCGCTGCCACGCCGAGCAGACGCTGCAACTGACGGATTGCGCGGTCGGGCCCCGAGTTGACGGCGAAGTCGAACAGCGCGAGATCGAGGCCCGCTGGCATCTCATCGCCGCGACAACGCTGCCAATAGAGCGCGCGATAGATGTGCGCCGCCTCTGGCCGCTGCAAAGCCCGCACCTCGCTCTTGGGCAAGTCCGTCCAGGGCGACACCTGCCGCCAATCGGCCAGCGTCCGGCGGGTGATGCCCAGATTGGTCGCCCCACCGGGATCGGCGGGATGATCGGCATAGCCGCCTTCATGGTCCAGCACGATCGCAAGGCAGGCCTCAAAGCGCGCATCAGCCATGGAAGGCTCCCGTTGCAACATGGCCCGCCCCCAGCACGGCGCTGATCTGGGCCACGGCGAAGTCAAAGGCGGTCGCCGGACCGCCGAAATCGCTGGTCTGGTCGGCCAGCGGGTAGAGTGCCGACGACGCCGTCAATTCCAGCGTCCGCAGGGTCAGCCCGGCACTTTCAATACTCAGGGTATAGCGCTCCGGACTGTGCTCCAGCGGCACATCGAGCAGCCCCCAGCCGGCGCCATCGGCGCGGCTGCAGCGTTGCCAGCTTAGTCCGATGTCGCCCCCTGCCAGCCGTCGCGCCCGCAGGTGCACCGGTGGCAGCGGTAGCGCCGGGTTGGCGTCCAAAGCGATCTCCAGCGCCGCGCCGGCCATATCGTCGCTGCCGGCATAGACGCGCAGGCTCCGCGTCTCGCCCAGCCAGTCCGCCGCCAGCGGCAGGCTGGCCGCACGACTATCGAGCAGCATGACGCGACGGCCGGCGGCAATTGTCCCCATCGCCGGTCCACTGCCGTCCAGCCCGCGCAGCAATTGCGTCAGCCGATAGCGCCCCGGCGCCACCAGCGTGGCTTGGGCAAAGCCGATCACCTCCCAGCCCCCGGCATCGGTCTCGACCGCCAGCCGATTGCTCCCGGCCAGTGTCGCCTCTGGCGTCACCGATGCGAGATGGCCGGCATAGAGGAGGACGTCAAAGCCAGGTCCACGATCCCATAGGGCATGTGGTCCAGCCCCCAGGGCCGTCGCCGTCTCCCCCAGCACAGCGCCGCGCTCCAGCGTCAGCAGATTGGCGCCGGTCGCACTGTCGGCCAGTTGCAGCGCGCCAGGCCAGGGATTGGCATGGCCACCGACCACCAGCCGCGACCGCACCGGGTCATCGGGCAGCGGCGGCAAATGCGCCGCCAGTACGATGGGCACGCTGGGCAGCTTGATCCCCGCGCCACCGGCGACAGGCCGGTCCGGCGCACTGGCCACGGCACCATCGCGCGGCAGGCTGCGCGCGCTGATGCGGCGCGTGGCGCCGTCGCGGATGTCGGTGATTTCGAACGGGCCGCCGGTCAGCCCGGCGATACCGATCAAGTCACCCGGCTCCAGTTTCAGGGCGTTTGGTGGCAAGGCAACGTCAAGTGTCTCGATCCGCCCGCCCTGGGCGTCGAGCAGGCGTTCCGCCGCCAGCCGCGCTGCCGTGCCGTCCAGCACCAGCGGCAGGGTCTCCGTCGCCAGCGGCCCCTCCTCCAGCGCCAGCGCCGTCACCGCACCGCCGAGATAGTCACGCTCGCGGTCGATAAAGCTCAGCGCAAGCCGCCCCGGCACTTCGGCGGGGTCGCTGCGCTTGCGCGCCAGCACCGGCCCCTCGTCCTCTGCCAAATGCTCGGGCGCTACGGTCAGCGCAGTGGTCGGGCGCGGTCGCGCCAGCCACAGCCCGTCGCTGCTGTTGGCCATGCTCTGCCCGGTCGCCGCCAGCAACGGTTCCAGCGCCGCCCGTGCCGTGCCCACCGCGTTCAGCGCATAGCCCGACACAAAGGGCAAAGCCGGCTCGGCCTTGAGAGTCACGCCATGTTCGGCGGCGATGGCCAGTGCCAGCTCATCGCTCGCCAGCCCGCCCAGCCGCCCGGTCAACCAATGGCCGGCGCGGTGGTTGATCCCGTCTGACCAGACGTCCAGCCGGGCCGGAAAGGCGGGATAGGGCCGCGCGTCCCAGCTCCACAGATAGAGCCGATCGACATCCACCATGCCTGGCGGATTGTGCGCACCATCGCGCCAATAGGCCTGGTGCGCCCGCAGCACTTGTCGCTGCATCAGCGGGTCCGGCAGGCCCGAGGAAAAATACGGCCGCCCGCTTTCGGCGCTCTTGGGGTCACCAAAGATATTGGGCTGGTTGGCGCCCTTGTCGACGGCGCCGCAGCCCAGCTCCGTGAACCAGATCGGCTTGCTGCCCGGTACCCAGGCTGTCGGAGATGCATTGCGCACGCCACCGGGCCGGTCATGATGCGGCTGGCTCCACCAGTTGCGAATGTCCTTGTAGCGCCACACCCAGGGCTCGCCATAGGCGCCATCGGTGATCGCCGTGCGGTTTTGCGCCTGCCGGTCGGCGTCGCTGGCGTAGTACCAGTCAAAGCCCTCGCCACCCGCGATATTGGCGCGCAGATAGTCCGGCCCATAGGGACTGGCCGCGTTCTCGGCATCCAGATGCCCGGTGCCGTCGCGCCAGTCCGCCAGCGGCATGTAATTATCGATGCCCACGGCATCGATCGCCGGGCTGGCCCAGAGGGGATCAAGATGGAAGAACTTCTCGCCGCCCGCCTGCACGCCGGAATATTCGCTCCAGTCCGCCGCATAGGTCAGCCGGGTCGCCGCGCCCACGATGCTCCGCACCTCGCTCGCCAGTCCCACCAATGCGTCGACAAAGGGAAAGCTGGTGCCCGGCCCTCGCACGCCCGTCAGCGCCACCATTTCGCTGCCAATGATGAAGGCGTCGACGCCCCCGACGCTGGACGCCAGCCCGGCATAGTGCAGCACCATGCTGCGATAACGCGCGGCAAAGCTGGCCACCTGGCTGCTGGCTGCCCCGCTCAGATGCGGCGAACCCGGCAGGCCGGGCGCCAGGTCGCAAGTGATGCGGCCGCGCCAGGGATAGGCCGGCTGGCCCGTTCCGCCATAGGGATTGGGCAGGCTGTTTCCCGCCGCTATATCCATCATGATCAGGGGATAGAGCGTTACGCTGAGGCCGCGCGCCTTGAGATCGGCGATGGCCGCGCGCACCGCATGGTCCGATGGCGTGCCGCCATAGGCCGCGCCGCCGGCATGGCTGGTCACCACCGGCACATCGCCCCGCCCTAGCCCCATCACCGACCAATCGGTGTCGTGCATCGGCCGCACCGCGCCTTCGACGCGTGGCGTGATCTGGCACTGGCCGCAGCGCAGATCGTCGCCAAACCAGGCCACCACCAGCGCCACATGGCGCAGATTGGGGCAGAGCGCCGTCAGCTCGTCGATGGACCAGCTCCAGTCGCTGCCGCCGCCCGGCACATGGATGTTCTCGCCCGTGCTGGCGCCCGGCCCCAGCAGCCGCAGGCGCGGCGTGGGATCATAGCCGAATTCGGTGGCGCCGGGGATCAGCGTCACCGCGCGGATCTGCGGCTCGAGTTCCCCCACCACGCGACAGAGCTCAACGCTGAGCTGCGGAATGCGGTTGCCGAAACGGCTCAATGGCAGGTTCTCGACCACCAGGTAACACAGCCCGCGATAGGCCGGCGCCACGCCCTGCGTCGCCTCGATCAGCCCGTCGGGCAATTGTGTCTGCGTGCCGCGATAAAAGCGCAGCGTCAGCCCGCTGGTGTCGAGCAACTGCCCATCGGCCCAGATGCGCCCGAGGCGATGCACCTCGCCCTCGCAAAAGGCCACGGCAAAGCTGGCGCCGACCTCGTCGGCCTCGCTCTGCCCCATGCCCTTGGCACCGGCGCTGTCGCCGCCGAGCCGTTCGAGCTCGCGCGCCCAGATGATATTGCCCGCCAGCCGGCTCCAGCCATAGAGCCGGGGCACCGCGCCGCCCTCGCTTGAGCCCTGCAGGCGGATATCGGCCGGGGCATTCTGCGGTGTCTCGCCAAAAATCGCATTGTCGATGGCGCTGCCGGCCAGGGCGCCGAGCGCCCGCCCGATGGTGGCGCCGATGGGTCCGCCCACGAGGCCTCCCACGGCCTGGCCGGCCAGCGACAGAGCAAGAGTTGCCATGGAATATCCTTGTCAGTCGGGCCGTCCGGCCCGGTCGGGAAAGCTGAACCGTCCCCAGATGCGCTTTGCCCAGCCCTCGGTCAGATTGGCCTCGACCACGCCCAGATGCTCCTGGGCATGGATGAAGCGCGTCGGGCTGACCAGAACCGCGCAATGGCGCGGCCCGGCATCGCAGCCGATGCGAAACAGCACCACCTGCCCCGCCGCCAGCGGCGCCTCGGTGGGCTGCAGAAAACGCGCAGCGGCGTCCGCCAGAGCGCCGGCATTGTCGGGGTCACGCCGATCCGCGCGATAGGGCGGCACCGGCCCGGGTTCATCGCCATAAAGCGCGCGCCACACGCCGCGCAGCAGGCCCAGGCAATCGCAGCCGGCCCCGGCCGTCGCCGCCTGATGCCGATAAGGCGTGCCGAGAAAGGTCCGCGCCGCCGCGACCACCCCCTCGGCCATCATGGCACCACCGCCTTGCCGTCCAGCGCGTCGCCATTGCGTGGATGGCGCAGCACATAGTCACTGCCCGGAATATGCGGAAAGCCGCGGAAGTTGACGGCATTGCCGAACTTGGCCTTGCAGGTCTCGAACCGTCGGTCGCAGCCGGCTGTAACCTCAAGCGTATCGCCCAGCGCCACCCAGTCGCCGACGCGCAGGGCAAAGCCCAGCATGTCATTGCCGCCGCTGCGTCCATGGCTCAGCACGCCGTCCCGCAGGCCGGCTCTTTGCCCACTCGCCCAGGCCGCGCTACCGAAGGCAAACCATCCGGCTTCGTAGCCACCCAGCCCGCTCACTTGAACCCGATAGGGGCCGTCTACCGCCACGACGGTTGCCGTGCCGCGCCATGTGCTGCTGGCGAGGCTCACCCCGCATCGGCTGTCGCCCAGCCGCGCATCACACAGGCTCTGGTAGATGCGGCCATGGGTGGCGTTGAGCCCCTGCTGGGCCGAGCGCAGTTCGGCGCGGAACACGCCATCTTCGCGGGCGATCTCGCCAATGCTGTCGCGCCGCAGCAGCAAGCGCTGACTCACATTGGCCCAGTTCACCCGCCAGGTCTCGACTGCCGCGCCGTCATAGCGCCCGAGCAGAATATCGTCTTCGCTGATCGCCTCGGCGTCGAGCACGCCCAGAACCTCGGCGGTATCGACCTGGCTGCCCAGCCGCGCCGGCACCGTGCCACCATCGAGCCCATTGGCAGGCGAGAAACTGGTGCCATCAAAGCTCAGCGTCCCGTCATGGTCTGTGAAGCCCAGCACCAGTCCGTCGCGCCGCGTCAGCCGCCAGCAATGGCACAGCGTCGTTTCGCCCTGCGCCAGATGGCCGGCAAGGCCGGGGTCGAGCTGTCTCATGGCAGGATCTCCACCAGGGGAATGCTGGGCGCCTCGGCGCCGTCAAAGCTGGTTAGCTCCACATCGAGCCGGTCGGTGTCAAAGCGCACCGGCACGTCGAACAGAAAGCCCGCCGTGACCGCCGCGCCGCTGGCGGGCGGAACGGCAAAGCTGATGACACCCGTCGTACTGCTGACACTCCAGCCGCTCGTCCGCTCCACGCCCGCGACGGCCACCCGCACCGAACCCGCCACCGGCTTGCTGATCGGGCGCAGATAGGGGTCGAAGCTGGCGCCATAGCGCTTGATGAGCTGGAAACTGGTGCGGCTGCCGTCGCCGGTGCCGATCAGCTGGTCGGTCGGCAGCGGCACCGGCCCGCCGCTCGAATGGTCGAGCCCGTCGCGCCACAAGAAACCATGCAGCCGCCCGCGTCGCTCCTCGAAAAACGCCAGCACGACCGCCATGTCGGCCCGCGACTTGACGCCATAGCCGGCGTTGTAGCGGCGGCGGCTGTGCTGCCAGCGCCCATTGCGCTGCTCGCCGCCGCCCGCCAGCGTCACCACATCGGTGCGCCGCTCTGGCCCACCCCGCGCCCCCAGCGCAATATCGAGCGGAAAGCGAATGGCATGAAAGGCCATGTTGGAGTCCTTTGGATAGAGCACCGGTCATGCAGTCTGCCTCCCCTCCCCCTTGAGGGGAGGGGTCGGGGGTGGGGGTCGTTGGATGTATCCCCGACGTCGCCCACCCCATTGCCTCAACTCCCGCGCGTGCCGCGCCGAACGGCCCGCAACAGCATGGCGCTGAGGTCGGCTTCGGAGGCAGCAAAGCTGCGCGCGTCGCTGGCAGTGACATTGAACGTGACGTTGACCGCACCGTTCCCGCCGCCCACGCCCAGCCGCCCATCCGCGCCGCGTTGCAATGGCAACACCGCCTCGGGCCCCGCCTCGCCCATCAGGCCGAGGCCCCCGCCATGCGGAAAATAGCGCGGCGTGGCGATCACACCGCCCTTGGCAAAGGGCGTCACGCTGCCCAGCGCCGGATTGGTGGCGGTGAAGAGTTGCCCCACCAGCCCGCCGAGCAGATCGCCCAGCGGCTTGACCGCCGCCTTGAGCGCAAGATCGGCAAAGCTGCGGGCAATGTCGCCCAGCAGCGACTTGAATGACTTGCCCTCGGTGAGCGCGCCGCGAAACGCCGTCGAAATGCTGCGCGCCACGCCATTGGCGAGGTCGCCGATGCGATCGAGCTCGCTGGCCACGCTGCCCAGCTCGTCGCGGAACCCGTCGGGAAACAGTTCACCGGCCATCGGGAAAGCGCTCCATCAGTCCATCGAGATCGCGCCGCTCCAGCGGCCAGGCCCGGTCACCCATCAGCGCGCCCCAGGCCGCCGCCAGCTCGCGCGGCGTCATGCGCCAGAACTGCTCGGGCGGCAGGCGCAGCACGCCCAGGCCAAAGCGCATGGCGTCAGTCCAGGGAAAGGGCGTCATGCCGCCTCTCCAAAGCTCGCCTTGAGCAGGCGCACGGCGATCTCGGCGGCACCCTTGAGCCCGCCCTCGATGCTCAGCCGCGCCAGATCGTCATCGGTGATGGCGTGGCCACCGCCGCGCAGTCCGGCGCCCAGGATTGCCGTGAGGTCTCGGGCCGAGATGCGTCCGGCGCTGAAGCGTTCGGCCAGCCCCACCAGATCCCCGGCCTCCAGCCGGCTTTCGAGCTCCGCCAGCGCGCCCAGCGTCAGGCACAGCGTCATCACCTCGCCGCCAATGGTGGCGTCGATCTCGCCCCGGTGTGCAATGGCCATGGATCAGTCCCTTTCTGTCAGATGGCGGCAAAGCCGAGTTCGCCGGCGCTTTCCAGCGCCAGCTCGAAGGTCACTTCCCCGGCATGGTCGGCGGCAAATTCCAGCGCCACGATCTGGAATGGCCCTTCGACCACGCCGAAATCGGGCAGGATCAGCTGCCAGTTGCGGATGGTGCCGGCAAAGAACAGCGCGCGGATCTGCGCATCCGACGCCGCGTCCTTGAACACGCCGCTGCCCGAGACCGAGGCGCGCTTGACGCCGCCGCCGGCCAGCAATTCGCGCCAGCGCCCGGCGCTTTCCTGGTCGGTGGTGTCGACGCTGGCGGCGTTGAAGGCGAGGCTCCGCGTGCGCAGGCCGGCCACGGTGAGAAAGCTGCCCGCCCCGCTCTGGTCGAGCTTGAGCAGCATGTTGCGTCCGCTTTGGGCGGCCATGGTTGTGTCCCCTGTGATTGAGTTTGATGGCCGGCCGCTAGCCTGCCTCGCTGAACATCCGCAGGCTCACGGCGGCCCTCGCCAGCCCGGTGTCGGCGTCGATCCCGCTTTCGGTGCGCACATGGTCGATGTGGCTCAGCACCAGCCCCGGCGCGTTCAGCGTCAGGGCCAGCGCCACCACGCGCTCGGCCATGTCCAGCGCCCGCTTGCGGCTGGGCTGGTCGCCCCAGCAGGCCAGCAGCAGCCGATGCTCAAAGCCAGGCGTGGCGTCGCCATCGTGCGGCAAGAGGTCATGGCGGGCGATCACCACATAGGGCGGCGGCCGGTCGCGCGGCGCCGCGTCGAACACGCCGTCGGGTCCGGTGATGGCCAGCAGCGCCGGATCAGCCTTGAGCGCTGCCACCAGCGCCGTCTGCACAAGCGCAATGGGATGCATGGCCTACCCCGTGAAGCTGGTTTCGCTGCAGGCGCAGCTCAGGAAAGCCCGCCGCCCGTCGAGGTCTGCCGCGCTCACCACATCGAGAGCGCGGTCGCGATAGACGATGCGGTCGCCAGGGGCGATGTCGCTGCGAAAGCGCAGCACCACCGCGTGCGAGATTTCCACCGCGCGGCCGTCGGCGCTGGTGCCCTGCCGCCCGCGCAGCGAGCGCACCCGCGCCCAAGCGCTGGCCAGCGGCACGAACAGCGCCACATGACCGCCTTCGGGCTGGCTCACCATTTCGCGGCGCTTGAGCGCCACGCGGTCGGTCATACTGCCGATGGGCGGGCGTTCCTCGCTCATAGCCGCACCCGCTTGTAGCCGGCCACCAGCCGGTCAAACCCCGATGGCATCACGGCGCCCGACCCCGCCACGATCACCGCGTCACGGTGCTCGAACCAATAGCCGAGCAGGACCAGCATGGCCTGGCGGATATCCTGCGGCACGTCATCGGCGTCCGTCCCGAAGCCGGCCCGATAGTCGATCTCTAGCCCCTGCCGCTCGCGCAGCGCCGGCATGCCGGCGACTGCCGCCGGCAGCACCAGCGCCTCGGGCTCGCGCAGAAATTGCGCCAGCGGCACGGCGTGGCCCGCCCCGGCATCGTCATAGGCGGTGATGGCGATGACATTGAGCAGCGGCCCGACCGGCAGCCGCACATGGCGGTTGTCCGGCCAGGCGTCGAGCACGACCCGCCAGTCCTGCGCCAGCAGCGCCCGCCCGGTCACGCCCTCGATATGCAATCGCGCCGCGCCGATGAGCGTGGTGATCAGCCCGTCCTCGGCACTGTCATCCACCTTGAGAAAGGCCCTGGCCTCGGCAAGCGAAACCGGCTCCTGCGCGGGTCCCGCCAGAAGATAGGAAATCATGGTTCTGCCTTTCGGCTCTCTGTTGGGGGCACGGCGCCGCGATGTGAGGTCCGTCAGCCTGAGTCAGATGGAGTGGAGGCCCGCGCACCGGAGCGGAGCGTACTGTGAGTACGTGAGCACCGGAGCACAGGGCCTCCGCTTCAGATGGCCAGGCTCACGGACCTCAAGAGACGGCGAACTTGAGGAGCTTGATCGCGTCATAGTCTGCAATGCCGCCGCCGACGCGCTTGGTGGTGTAGAACAGCACATAGGGCTTGGCGCTGAAGGGGTCGCGCAGCACGCTCACGCCCTGGCGGTCGACGATCAGATAGCCGCGGCGGAAGTCGCCGAAGGCGATCGACAGCGAGTTGGCGGCGATATTGGGCATGTCCTCGGCCTCGACCAGGTCAAAGCCCATCAGCCGCGCCTTGCCATCGGCCGTGGCCGCGGGCTGCCAGAGGTAGTTGCCGTCGGCGTCCTTGAGTTTGCGCACGGCGCCCTGCACCTTGCGGTTCATCACCCAGCTGGCGTTCTGGCGATAGCCGGCCTTGAGCGCATAGACCAGATCGATCAGCACGTCGCTGGCATTATTGGTCGGCAGCGCCCCGGCCGCGCCGGTGGCGATATAGCCGAGGTTCCCCCAGCTCCAGCTCGCCTCGGCCACAGCCGTCGCCGCCAGGAAGCCATTGGGCTTGTTGACGCCATTGCCGGTGACAAAGGCCGTGGTCTCCTGCGCGGCAAAAGCGGCATTGACCTCGTCGGCGATCCACTGGCCCACGTCCACGGCCGCATCATCGAGAAAGGCCGAGGTCGCGGCCGGCATGGCATAGAGCTCCATGGTGGGGTAGCTCAGCTCGGCCAGCGTCTGGGACGCCGTGATCGGCCGCGCCGCCGTCTCGCCCACCCAGCCCACCGCCGGCCCGGTCACCGAAATGGGGCGCTTATAGACCGCGCCCGACACCTGACGTACGCCGGCAATGGCGCGGATGGGCGAGAGCACCGTCATCAGCCGGGTAATTTCCGTCTCGGTCTCGGGGGGCACCACATAGCCGCCATCGGCATTGACGCCGATCGAGAGCGCCTTTTCCTCGCCGCGCTTCACATAGGCCGAAAAGGCCGCCTTGTGCTCGCTGTCGGTCGGGGCACCCTTGCCGTCGAGCTGCGGGCGGGCGCGGTCGATCAGCGCGCGGTCCATGGCCGCCTTGTTGCTGTCGAGCACGGCGTTGAGCCGGTCGAGCTTGCCCTCCAGCAGCCCATCGGCGCTGCCGCGCTTTTCCAGCTCGCCCAGGCGCTGGTCATTGGTGGCCTTGAACTCTTCAAAGGCGGTCGAGAACTCGGCGAAGAGAGCGGCAATATCGCCCCCTGCGCCGGCCTTGGTTTCAAGGCCATCACTGCTGGTGGTCATCAGGGTCTGTCCTGTCAGTTGCGGATGGATTGGGTGGCGGCCGCAATGGCGGCGCCGGTCGCCAGGTCGGGGCGCGCGATGCGCGCGTCCTCGAGCATGGGAAAAGTCACGATGGAGATTTCATAGAGGTCGATCTGCCAGAGCTGGCGCAGGCCATTGGCCTTGGTCGCCCGCACGGTGCGAAAGCCGATGGACAGGCCGTCCAGGGCCCCCTCGCCGATCAGCCGCCGCAGCGCATCGGCGCGTTCGACGCCGGGCACCAGATGGCCGGCGACGAACAGGCCATGCCCATCTTCGACCAGGCTGTCCCAGATGCCCACCGGCTCCTTGGGGTCATGCTGGAACAACATGCGGATGCGGTTGCGCCGACGGGCAAGGCTGCGGGCAAAGGCCCCCGGCATCACCACGTCGCCGCCGTCATCGCGGCGATTGAACACGCTGGCATAGCCGGAAAAGCGCCCGTCGGCATCGAGCGGAATGCGCCCTTTGGTCGGCGCCATCAGCGCTTGCCGCCCGGCTTGCCGGGCGTTGGCGTGCTCGTCTTGGGCTGGGCCAGCGTGCCGGCCAGATTCCAGGCGAACTGACGGAACGTCTGCTGCGCCGTCTCGCGATTGCTCTTGTTTGCCATGAGCTTAGTCCTCTTTCCGGAAAAGGCGATTCAAAGCGGCGATCTCCCGCACGAAGTCGTTGAAGTGTTGATTCACCCTGGCCATCTCCCGCAGCGCCCACACCAAAAGCGCGCTGGCACCGCTGGCCCACAGGAAGAGCGCGAGATGCGCCAGGTCGCCACGCTCGATGACGGTGCGTGTGAGGTCGTCCATGAGACCCTCCGGAAAAAGAAAAGCCCGCCGAGGGCCGGCTTTCAGCCAGGCGCTATGTGCTATCAGCCTGTCGCAGCTGCTATCGAAAACAGCGTGCCCTGCCTATCGACGAGATAGTGTTCTTGAGCGCTCCAGGTGAACCGCGGCATGAAGTAAAACTGCGATCCATCCGGCAGCTGCGCCAAAGCCCACGGCGAGGCGAGGCCTTGAGAATAGACAGGCCCGCACATGTAGCCGGGTTCAAATCCCGGCACGGGTGTCCCATCGGCATCGGCGTGGTTTGAGACCCAAACCAGTGCGAAGACCTCGCCCGGATCAGCCCTGAAAGCCAGACGCTTCCGACGGAAGTGGGGTGCCGCCCGTTCGGTCAGCGAGATGTTTGTGATCAGGATCATCTCTACACCCCTAGAGTGGCGCGGCGGGCCATGTTGGCCTGCAGGAGACCATCGCGTTCACCTCAATGGTGATTTGCCGACCAAGCGCGTCCACGTAAATACAATGCCTGACTAACCCTGCGTCGCCAACGCCAACGCGCTGACCGACAAGTACGGCACCCAGGGCAGTCCTGATCCGTTCACCGAGTTGCCCTTCATCCGCGCTTGTCCACCGCCCTCCTTCCGGCGTTCCTCGTGGTGTTCTCGGCTGATCGGAGCGATATTTGCAAGCCAAGGCATTGAGTGCGTCGGCAAATCGCCGCTGCGCGAAACTCAGCCGCAGATCGGAAAAACCGACCCTCGCCTCCAGTAACCTGCCCATTCCCTCAAATCCCCAACATCGCCCGCTTCTCCGCGTCGCTCAAAAACGCCGCCCCGCCCACCCGGCTCCACAGCGCCGCGCGATCTTCGGCCAGGGCCTCGACGCCGTCGAAATCGGGCACCAGCGTTGCGCCCTCAAAGGCCGGGGCCAGCCAATTGCTCAGCTCCTCCGCCACACGGATCACCAGGGGGATCAGTGTCTGGCGCCACAGCGCCCGATGGGCCTCGGCCAGATTGGCATAGGTGTTGTCGCCCGGCAGGCCCAGCAGCATGGGCGGCACGCCGAAGGCCAGGGCGATGTCGCGCGCGGCGGCATGGCGGGCCTCGATGAAATCCATGTCGCGCGGCGTCAGCGCCAGCGCCTTCCAGTCCAGCCCGCCTTCGAGCACCATGGGCCGCCCGGCATTGGCCGCGCCCGAAAAGCTGGCTTCCAGCTCCTGCTTGAGCCGGGTGAACTGATCCTCGGTCAGGTTCTGCCCGGCCGAATAGACCAGGGCGCCGCTTGGCCGCGCCGCATTGTCGAGCAGCGCCTTGTTCCATTGCGCCGAGGCATTGTGGATATCCAGACTGGTCTGCGCCGCCTCCAGCGGGGCCATGCCATAGTGGTCGTCGAGCGGATGAAACAGCGCCATGTGCAGCACGCTGGGCACCGGGCTCAAGTCCTGGCGCAGACGCAGCGTCCGCCCGCCGGCGGTATAGTCATAGGCCATCGGCCAGCCATCGCTGCCGGCCACCACTTTCATGCGGTCGGGCCGCAGGCAGAACAGCCCGCGCACCGTCCCATCGACCACCCCGGCCTGCAGATAGGCATTGCCCGCCGTCTGCAGATAGGCATAGACCGCCTCGAGCAGTTCCCCGCCCGATTGCCGCCCATTGGGCCGCGCCAACAGGGTCGCCAGCGGGTGGCTGTCGAGGCGCCGACCATTCTCGGCCACCACCATCGGCACGCGATTGGCGGTTTCGGCGATCAGCCGCACGCAGCGATAGACCACCGGATTGCGCCCAAAACCCTCGCCGGCGAGGCTGGCAAAGCCACGCTGGCTCCAATTGGCCGCACCCAATTGGCTGAGGCTGAACAGCGTATGCCCGGCAAAAGCCTTGCGTTCAGCCGGCGCATTGTCCCGCCCGCCAAGCAGGCGGTTGATCCAGTTCGGCATGGTGTTGTTTTCCTGTTCTCGGTCGAGCCTGGCGCCCTGCCCTAAAGCCCGCGCACCCTGGGCATATTCTGGTTGAGCAGCAGTTCGGTCAGCGCCCACACCAGCGCATCGACGCGGTCGGGCGAATGGCCGTCGCTGCGGCCGTCGGCGCCAAAGCTGCACATTTCGTCTTCGAGCGCCACGAGGCCAGGGACATGGCGCACCAGCCCCCGGGCATAGAGCGCCGCCACCGGTTCGGCGCGCAGCCATTTGCCGCGATTGGCATGCACGGCGCGCACCGGCACGCTGGGGTCCACCTGCGCGATCACCGCCTTGACCAGATCGCCGCCCTGGTTGACCTCGGCGACGATGGCGTCAGCCTTGTGGGCGTGAAAGGCCGCCACGGCGCGCCGCGCCCAGGCCAACGGCGCCGCAGGCTTGAGCGTACAATCCTCCAGCACCACCGCGCCCTCGCCCACCCGCGCGGCCACGACAATGCCACAGGCATCGGACCGCGCCGTGCCGGTCACCGGTGGGTCCACGGCCACGATCACGCGCCCCGTCTCGCCGCCGGCAAAGGGCATGAACATGCCCCGCTGCCACAGCGCGCCCGGGTCGTCATCGATCAATTCGCCGTCCAGCTCCTGCCGGCCCAGCACGGTGCCGCGATAGCGCTCGACGACGCGCTCCAGAAATCCCCGTGCCAGAAAGCGGTTCTGGTCAGTGCGCTGCCGCGTCACTGCGGTTTGCGGATCGTCCAGCAGCCGCCGGATCAGCCTGGTCGGCCGCGGCGTGGTCGTCGCCATCTGGCGCGGCCGCTTGCCCAGGCGCAGGCCGAATTGCAGCATGTCCCAGGCCGCTTCCGCCTGAGGCCATTTGCCGATTTCGTCAGACCACGCGGCCGCGAACTGCGGGCCGCGAAAGCCCTCCGGATTGCTGGCCGAAAGGACGCTGGCCGTCACGCCATTGGGCCAGGTCAGCGTCTTGTCGCGCAGCACCGGCATCTCTGCCTTGGGATGGACGCTGAGCAGGCCACTCGGCCCGCACACCATAACGGCCAGTGCTTCGGTCATGGTCTGGCCCACCAGCGCGATGGGCGTGACGCCGTCCATGGCCAGACGGCGCACCCATTCGGCGCCGGCCCGTGTTTTTCCGGCGCCGCGGCCACCGATCATCAGCCAGGTGGTCCAGTCGCCTGCGGGCGGCAACTGCGCCGGCTCGGCCCAGGTCAGCCAGTCGAAATAGAGCTTGTCGAGGTCGCGCGCGTCGAGGGCCATCGCCAGGGCGATGTCGGGGTCCTTAATTCTGCTGCTTGAGCTGTTCAATGCGGGCAACCAGTTTGTTGCGGATGTCGCTGGTCTGCTTGTTCTGCGTCGGCCGGTTCGCCCGCTGCGCCGTGTCGAGCTCGATCAGCTTCTCCAGCGTGCGGGACATGGTGCCGAGCAGCGCCGCGTTCCGGTCCAGCCGTGCCTCGGGCCGGCTGTTGTCGGCGTCGTCTTGCTTAGGGTTCATGATCGTCTCCAATTGCCGCACCTGGTCGTCCAGCACACGCAGCATGCGGTTGATCATGGGCGCAACGCGCTGGCTCCAGTCGTGGCGCGGCTTCCAGTTCTGGGTTTCGCGGCGATAGCGCAGCTGCGCTGCCGTCACGCCGTAGCGGGCGTAAATGTCGACCACCCGGCCATTGTCCTGCTCATAGTCCCGCCGCACCGCCTCCCAGTCCACGGTGTCGGTTGACGTCTCTTCCAGCATGGCTGTCTCGCTGCCGCTGCGGCCACTGCCGCCTTACCCAGTTCTCCGACTATGCCTCAAACCTAACACGCCTCCGTCACGCGGGGATTTGTTGCATAGATTGAGTGGCGTCGGCGGGCGGCTATTTGGCGGTCTTGCGCGGCCTGGCCTTTGTTTCCCGGGCAAAGTCCGATGCTTCTTCAAGCACTGCCAGGTCGCTCTCGGCCGTCAGGGCCTGCCGGGCGCGGGCAGCAGCGTCCCGGGCCATCGCCATGGCCGGCTCTTCCAGCATGGGATTGGCCGCCGCGATCATGCGCAGCGCCACCAGCAGGCGCAGCACCACCTCAATGGTGCCGGCGCCGTCCCGGGCGATGGGGCGGAAGCCGTCATGGATCAGGTCGGCCGGATCGAGCGGGGCGACGCTCACCCGGTCATAGCGCGGCTTGCCGTCGCCATCGGGGTCTGAATCGGCCTCGGGCGGCCGGGTCACCAGGACGCGCACCAGCGTGCCGATCACGTCGATGGCCGTGCCCGGGTCATTGATGCCCGGCGACAGCGCCTTGCTGGCGATTTCGCCCAGCACCACCAGGCCGAAGCGCGGGTCGCTGAAGAATGTCCGGCTGTCGCCCAGCACAAAGGCGCCCAGCAGCGCATCCACCGCCTCATCCGGCACCACGCCGCTGACGCGCAGCAACGGGCGGTCGGGGCCGACATAGGCGCCCGGCCGGGCCATCACGCCGACTTTGAGGTCGTGTTCCTCGGCAATGCGCTGCAACACGCCCGCATCGAAATGCTGCACATAGCCCACGTCCCTGGCTGGGATCGCCATGCCCTCGGGCGCCACCACCTGCTCCACGCAGTCAAAGCAGGGATGGGCGGACAGTGTCTTGAAGGCATCGCGCGCCGCCTTCTCCACGCGGTCAATGGTGTGGCCGACCCGGCCAATGGCCGAGATCTGGCCGATCCAGCGGATCAGCGCCGTCACCACCAGCAACAGGACTGCCAGCGTCACCGCGAACAGGAACAGCCGCCCCGCCTCGCTATAGATGCCCGAGGACAGGCCGATGATACCCACCACCGAGAACAGGAAAGCGCCGATGAACACCGAGATCGAAGTCTGGGCGCTGCGGTCGCCGATGATCAGCGGCACGGCCCGCGGCGTCGTCGCCGAAGACGCACTGACCAGCGCGCTGACCATGGTGGAAAGCGCAAAGACCGCCACCGTCAGCAGGCTCGATGCCAGAATGGTCAGGATCGACATCAGCCCGCTTGAAGGCACCGTGAAGGGCAGTGAATCCGGCGCAAACTGGGCCAGCACATAGGCGATGGCGATACTGGCCACGGCGACTGCCGAAAAGGCGGCCGGCAGGAACCACATGCGCTGGGCAAACTGGCGCAACTGAAAGGCAATCTGGCTCATCGCAACTCCTTGCGCCCGCCTGGGCGGGCGGGCAAAGAAAGACACTTGTCCAATTTGCCCGCAATTGCCAGCGCTGCGGCGCTGATTGGCGCCATCTGCGCCGCTGCGTCCCTGGGTCCGTCAGCCAAACTTGCGGCGGGCATCCATGGCCAGGCCCAGGCCCACGCTGCCCAGAACGTCGGTGCGGATCAGCTCGGCTTGCGGGAACATGGCCTCCAGCCGCCTGGCGATGGCCGGCACCTGGGTGGAACCACCGGTCAGGATCAGGCTGTCGATATCGGCGACAGCAACCCCGGCGCGGCGCAGCGTCTCGGCGATGGTGTCCTCGATGCGCTGTACCGACTGGTTCAGCGCCGTGGTCAAGTCGTCCAGCGTCATGGTGGTGGCAATGGTCTGGTCGCGGACCGGAAACACAAAGGGTGTGCTGTCGGCGTCGGAAAGGGCAATCTTGGCCGCTTCCACCGCGCCAACCAGGCGGTGGCCGAGCCGATCCTCGATCAGCGCGATCATGGTCTCGACGCGGGCGCTCTGCTCCGCCTCGTTGCGCGTGCTGCGCAGGTCGCGCAGCGCCTTGGCATTGTAGAGCCGGTTGATGCGGTGCCAGGTAGACAGGTCATAGTAAGGCGCCACCGGCAGGTGCCGCTTGCCGTCGCGGGTCATGCTGCCCAGGCCCAGCTCGGGCATCACCTTGGTCATCGACAGCAGGCGGTCGAAGTCGGTGCCGCCGATGTGCACGCCGGCCGTGGAGAGAATGTCGGCGGCGCGGTCGGTGGCGCGGGCGCGTTCGGGCGAGACGCGCACCACCGAAAAGTCCGAGGTACCGCCCCCCAGGTCGACGATCAGCGCCAGGCGCTCGCGCGAGACCTGCCGCTCATAGTCCAGGGCGGCGGCGATGGGCTCAAACTGGAAGTCGACATGGTCAAATCCCTGCGCCCGTACGGCCCCGGCCAGCTGCTCCTGCGCCTGCGCGTCGGCCACCGGATCGTCATCGACAAAATGCACCGGCCGGCCACAGACGACGCTGTCGACGCGGCGGCCCAATTCGGCTTCGGCGCGTTGCTTGAGCTGGGCAATGAACAGGCCCAGGATTTCCAGAAAGCCGTAGCTGGTCGCCTTGACGCGGGTGGTGTCGCCGATCAGCGCGGTCCCCAGCACGCTCTTGAGCGAGCGCATCAGCCGCCCATCGGCGCCAGTGACATATTCAGCCACGGCGGCGCGGCCGAAATGGATGGAATCATCCTCAAAGCCGAAGAAGATCACGCTGGGAATGGTTGGCTTGCCGTCCTCGAGCGCCAGCAGATGCGGTGTACCGTCGGCGCCCACGCGGGCAAAGGTGGAATTGGACGTGCCAAAGTCGAGGCCGCAAGCTTGGGTCATGCCGATCATCCATGGGAAAGCCGGCGCGCTGGCGCCACGGGGGACGGCTCTCTTAAGGGGTCATGGCGCGGGACGCAACCTGTCCGGCTAGAGGATCAGGCGCGGCGGGCGCGCTTGCGTTCCTGGGCGGGGCGCAGGTCCACCGTCTCGATACGGCCCAGGCCCTTGCGCTGCGCCTTCTTGACCGCCTCGGCGGCGGCCTCGAAGAACTTGCGGTCATAGGTGCCGCGCGGATTGCTCACCGCCAGGCCCATGCTGGCGGTCACCAGGCCCGCGTGGCTTTCCTTGTGCTGCAGGCCCAGGTGGCGGATGGCCTCGTGATATTTGGCGGCCGTGGCGCGGGCCATCAGCACCGGCATGTCGGGCAGCACCACCACAAAGCTGGATTCGCCCAGGCGCAGGCAGGTGTCGGCAGGGCGGGGCAGCCCGCGCACCAGGGCAGCGGTCACTGCCTGAATGCAGTCGTCGCTGGCATCCTTGCCATAGGCAACCAGATATTCGTTCATCAGGTCGAGTTCGATGACCAGCAGGCTCAGCGAGACATGGCGCGCCGCGGCGCTGGCCCAGCCAGAGGCGAGTTCGGCGTCGATCTGGGCGCCCAGCTTCTGCTTGAGCCCCATGGCGCGGGCCATTGCCGCCTGCCTGTAGCCCATGCTGGCGCCCGATCGCATGGGGTGGAGGTTTTCGAGCGCTTCGCGCACCCGCAGCCAGAAGTTACCGTCAGCGTCCTTAGCCAGCGAATAATCGGTCATCTGATGCCCATCCTAGGCCCTACGCAGCCCGTCTGCCCGCTGATCTGGACACAAGATGGTTAATGAGCCGTAAACCACTGTGGGCGCTGGACGGCTAGAGCCGGTCGGGCGGCTCATATTCGGGCCAGTCCACCGCATGGGTTTCCCAGGTGTCGGGCTCCACCTCGGTTTCGAGGAATGTGCGGCCCGTTACCGATACGCCCACGTCCACCACGGTCTGTGGGTCGCCCGAGATCAGCGGATGCCACCAGGCCAGGCCCTTGCCCTCGGCCAGCCGCCGATAGGCGCAGGTGGTGGGGATCCAGGCGATTTCGGTGACATTCTGCGGCGTCAGCTTGATGCAGTCGGGCACCTTGGCCTGGCGCCCGGGATAGTCGGTGCAGGCGCAAGTGTCGCCGTCCAGCAGCTTGCACCTGACATCGGAGGTGATGATCTGGCCGCTGTCCTCGTCTTCAAGCTTGATCAGGCAGCAGCGGCCGCAGCCGTCGCACAGGGCCTCCCATTCGGTCTCGCTCATTTGATCGAGCGTCTTGTCTTCCCAGAAGGCCATTTTAACCCAGTCATCTTAAAGCTGTTGCCGGTTTGCGCTTGTCTGGCGCCAAGGGCAATCATATTGCAGCGATAGCGTTGCATTGCCACGCCTTGCGGACAACACTGCGTGAGGCGCCTAGTGGGGAAATCGGTGCAGGACCCGTTCTATACCAAGCAGAAGCGGAAAAAGGGCTCGAGCCTGCTGGCAGCCGATGCCTGGCTGGATTCTTCGCTGTACGAGTCCGCCCAACGCATGGGCCGGGGCTGGACGCGGCTGCAGGATGCCTTCTCGGTGTTCCGGGTCAGCGGGTTCAAGCGCCTGTTCGTGGAAATCCTCTCCGACGGCTTCTCCTTTTTCGCCATCGGCTGTGTGCTGATGGTGGCGCTGGCCCTGCCGGCCTTCAATGCGACGGCCCTGGGCGAGTTCAACCGCGCAGAAGACTATTCCGTCGTCTTCATGGATCGCTTCGGCAATGAGATCGGCCGCCGCGGCATCCGCTCTGACGATTCGGTGGCTCTGGCCGACATGCCCGACTATCTCATCAAGGCTACCCTCGCCACGGAAGACCGGCGTTTTTATGACCATTTCGGCATCGACGTGGTCGGCACGCTGCGCGCCCTGGTCAGCAATGCGGGGGGCGACAGCTCCACCCAGGGCGGCTCCTCGATCACCCAGCAGCTGGCCAAGAACCTGTTCCTGAGTTCGGAACGCACCATCGAGCGCAAGATCATCGAGGCGTTCCTGGCCGTCTGGCTCGAGTGGCACTACAGCAAGGACCAGATCCTCAAGCTCTATTTCGACCACGCCTATATGGGCGGCGGCAATTTCGGTGTCGTGGCGGCGGCCGACTATTATTTCGGCAAGAAGGTGCAGGACATCAACCTGGCCGAGGCTGCCATGCTCTCGGGCCTGTTCAAGGCCCCGACCCGCTATGCCCCCCATGTCGACCTGGCGGCTGCGCGCGGCCGCGCCAATCTGGTGCTGTCCAACCTGGTCGCTGCCGGCTTCCTCACCGAGGGGCAGGTGTCTGCTGCCCGGCGCCATCCGGCAACCCCGGTGGATCGTGCGGTCGACGCCAATTCGCCCAATTATTTCCTCGACTGGGCCTTCGCCGAAGCCAAGAAGATCATCGAGGCCAGCGGCACCACCGGCAATAATTTCGTCGTCCGCACCACCATCGACACGACACTGCAGAAATATGCCGTCGATGCCGTTGTCTCCACGGTGCATGAAGGCACCGAGCAGTATGATGTCGGCCAGGCGGCCATGGTGGTCACCGATACCCAGGGCGCCGTCCGCGCCATGGTGGGCGGCACCGACTACGGCAAGAGCCAGTTCAACCGCGCCATCGTCTCCACGCGCCAGCCGGGCTCGGCCTACAAGATCTTTGTCTATTCGGAAGCCTTCGAGCAGCTTGGCCTGACGCCCAAGGATGTCATCACCGACCGCCCGGTGTGCATCGGGGACTGGTGCCCGCAGAACTATGGCCGCAGCTACAAGGGCTCGGTGACGCTGGCGAGCGCCTTTGCCCAGTCGCTCAATACGGTGCCGGTGACGCTGTCGATCAAGACCGGTCGCGACACCATCGCCTCGCTCAGCCATCGCATGGGCCTGCAGGCCGATTATCCGGTGACCCGCTCGCTGGCGCTGGGCGTTGCCTCGGTCTCGGTGCTGGACATGACCTCGTCCTATGCGGTTCTGGCCAACCATGGCTACAAGACGCCCGCCTTCGGCATCACCCGCCTGTCCACGCTCGATGGCACCGTGATCTATGACTATGATCCCGATGCCCCGCGCGAGCGGGTGCTGAGCGAAACCACCGTGGCCAATATGAATTCCATGCTGCGCGGCGTGGTCACCGGCGGCACGGGCCGGCGCGCGCAGATCGAGGGCGTCCCCGCGGTCGGCAAGTCGGGCACCACGTCATCGTATCGCGATGCCTGGTTCTGCGGCTTCACCGGCAATTACGTGGCCGCCGTCTGGTTCGGCAATGATGACTATCACCCGACCAACAATCTGACGGGCGGCACATTGCCGGCCATCGCCTGGCAGAAGTTCATGGCCTATGCCCACACCAATATCGAGATCAAGCCGGTGTTCGGCGTCGATTTCACGCCCGAGCCGACCATTGTGGCGGCCAGCGACGCGGAAGCGCTCGAGACCGAGCAGGAACAGCGCCCGCCCAGCCTGACGCCGCAGGCGGCGCGCAAGCTGGTGGTGCTGGCCGACATGTTCAAGTCCGATCTGGCGGCGGGCGGCGGCAAGGTGGAGGCCAGGGCGTCTGTTCCGACAGCGGTCGAGGGGCTCTGACCCCTTGTTGCACCCTTTCGACTCCGCGCCCCCCTTGCTATAGGCTGAACACTGTCCTTGCGCAGGTTGCCGCCGCCCATGCCGTTTCCCGATCCGAGCTGCTGACCCGATGCGCTTCGTCCTCTATCTGCTGATGATGTGCACCGTGGCGCTGGGGGTGGGCTTCGGGCTGAGCTATTACGCGCTCAACGACGGGCGCATGTTCGGTGCTGTCGAGATCGGCCCCTGGGCTGCCTGGCCCGATGCCGGCTCGCCCACACCCAATCCCTATACCCGCAGCTTTCTGGTGCGCGAAGGCGAGTTGCAGCTTGGCCAGGCCGAAGGCATCCGCTTCACCGCCAGCACGGATAGCGCCGGCGATCCACTCACCCGTGACTGCACCTACAAGGTCGTGGGGATGACGCCCCTGGCCACCGGATGGACGCTGGTGGCCCTCGATGAGGACGGCATCAATATCGCCGCGCCCGATGCTGATCCGGTCCTGCGGTCCAATGGCCTGTCCCGGCCCAACGACGGCTCGATCGCCATAGCCATCGGCAAGCATCTTTCGGCGGGCAACTGGCTGGAACTGAGCGGTGACGGCCCGTTCCGCCTGGTGCTCAGCCTTTATGACACCGCAACTTTCTCGGGCTTTTCGAGCGATTCCTCGATGCCGGCCATTACCAAGGAGGCTTGCCCATGACGCGCTTCCTGCTCTGGCTGGCCGGCGGCGTGGTGCTGGGCGGCATCATCCATCTGGTCGTCATCCTCACCCTGCCGCGCCTGGCCGAAGACACGATTTCCGCACACATCGCTGCGCTCGATGCCGCCGATCGCATGGTCATCCTGCCCCCGGTCGAGGCCGGCCAGCCTAATCCGCTCGGGCTCGATCCGGCGCTGATCTATGGCGTATGCAGCATCGATCTCACCGCCGGGCCGGCCTATCTCAATGGTGTGCTGCCCGAGGCGCCCTGGTCGGTGGCGCTGTTCAAGAGCGATGGCGTGGTGGCCTATTCCACCACCAATCGCGACGGCATCAACCAGACCCTCAAGCTGGGCATTTTCAATGCCGCACAGACGCGCCTTTTGGCCCAGCAGACGCTGGATGTGCCCGATGGCCTGTTGGTCGTCGAAGCCGATGTCGATCAGCTTTTCGCCCTGGTGCGACTGATCCCCCCGCACGACGTCATGCGCCCCCGCTTTGCCGAGGCGCTGTCCAAGGTCACCTGCGGGCCAAGGCTCTAGCGTCGGACCGGACTGGACGGAACGTCAGTTTCCAGGGCCATCCAAAGGGTTTGCAAAAGCTGCGGCTCAGATGACGCCGGACGAAAGGATCGTGAGGCTCGCCGTCTCGCAATCGATCTGCGCCATGGCGCCATAGGGCAGCGTCAGCATGGGCTGGGTATGGCCGAAATCGAGCCCGCTCAGCACCGGCAGGCGTTCCAGCCCGGCTTCGGCCAGGCTTTCGCAGATGGCTGTTTCGAGCTTGTCCTGATAGTCGGCATCGCCCAGCGGGTCCGGGCGGGCGATCAGCATGCCGGCCAGCACCGGCAAGATGCCCTGTGCCACCAGATTGCGCATCCAGTACTTGATGTAGCGCGGCGGCGGCGCCTCTTCGGAGGTCTCGTAGAAGAGGATGGCGCCGCGCCACCTCTCGGGCCCCGGCCACCAGGGCGTGCCCTTGACCATTTCGATCACTTCGGCGCAGCCGCCCAGCAGATGACCGCTCACCTGTCCCTGCCCCTGCAAGAGGCGCGGGCGGCCAGCCGGATGCAGCCTTCGCTTCTGGCTCTGCAGCGCCGGGTCGGCCCAGTCCAGCCGCTCAGCCGTCCAGCCTTCGGTGTTGTCGGGCACCAGGCCCATCGGTGCGGGCGCAAAAAGCGCCTTGCGGACACCTTCCACGCTATAAGCATGCATGCCGGCATTCTCACCGAAGCCGGCCATGATGCTGGGGCCGTAAAAGCTCGAAAGCCCTGCCGTCAGGCATGCGAAATGCAGCGAGGTCGTATCCGAAAAGCCCAGAAACACCTTGGGATTGGCGCGGATCACGTCGAGGTCGAGGTAGGGCAAGAGGCGAATGCAGTCATCGCCACCGATGGTGGAGAAGATGCCGGCAATATCGGGATCGGCAAAGGCCGCCATCAGATCGTCGGCACGCGCCTTGGGATTGGCGGCAACAAACTCCGGCGGCGCCAGCGTGTGGGGCATTTCCACCACCCGCAGGCCGAATTCTGCCTCAAGCTGCGCCTTCCCCGCCGCATAGCGCTGCGGAAACGTCCCTGGGCCGCCCCAGGAGGGCGATACGGTGGCGATGGTGTCGCCCTTCTGCAGGCGGCGGGGCTGGATGAGCTGCACGATTGTCTCGCGAACCGAATGGATGTCTGGCCAGCACCATCGCCGCATGGGCCGGCCAAAGCAATGGCCCCTACCCCATCAGCCCGATCAGCCCGCCAGCGATCGCCAAGGCCAGCACCACCACCCAGGGCGGCGCCTTCCAGACAATGAGGGCGACAAAGCCCGCCGTCGCCAGGGCCATATCAAGCGGCGTCAGCACGGCGCTGGTGATCACGGGGTCATAGAGCGCGGCTCCGAGCACGCCCACCACGGCAGCATTGGCGCCGCGCATCCCGGCCTGTGCCAGTGGCGCGGCCCGCAGGCGATTCCAGAACGGCAGCACGCCCACCAGCAGCAGGAAGCCCGGCAGAAACACCGCTATGAGTGCCAGCGCGGCCCCAGCCCAACTCTGGGCCAGCATGCCCAGATAGGCGGCGAAGGTGAAGAGCGGTCCTGGCACCGCCTGGGTGGCGCCATATCCGGCCATGAAGGCGTCGCGGCTCAGCCAGCCGCGCGCCACCGTCTCGCTTTCGAGCAGCGGCAGCACCACATGGCCGCCGCCGAACACCAGCGCCCCGGCGCGATAAAAGCCATCAAAGAGATCCAGTCCCGGCCAGTTGGTCACCCCGGCCAGCAGCGGCAGGCCCAGCAGCAGGATGGCAAACAGCGCCAGCGCAGACCATCCTGCCCGCGCCGACACCGGAAAATGCGTCACCGACACCGGCGCTTGTGCGCCATCGCGGCAGACCGCCAGACCACCGATGACGCCCAGCACAATGGCCGCAATCTGCCCGATTGCGCCCGGCAGCAGCACAACCGCGGCAATGGCGATCACGGCCAGCGTCGCCCGCTGCCGGTCCGGCGTCAGGCTGCGCGCCATGCCCCAGACGGCCTGGGCCACCACGGCGACCGCCACCAGCTTGAGCCCATGCACAATGCCCAGCGCCAGAGGCCCCTCCAGCGTGCCGGCGATGATGGCAAAGGCAACCAGCAGCAGGGCCGATGGCAGCGTAAAGGCCGTCCAGGCGGCGAGTGCGCCCAGCGGCCCGGCCCGCAGCAGGCCAAGGGAAAAGCCGACCTGGCTCGAAGCGGGGCCCGGCAGGAACTGGCAGAGGGCCACCAAATCCGCATAGGCCGCCTCGTCCAGCCAGCGGCGGCGCAGCACCAGTTCGTCGCGGAAATAGCCCAGATGGGCGATCGGCCCGCCGAAGGCGGTCAGGCCCAGCTTGAGGAAGGCGCCAAATACTTCGCCGGGCGTGCCGCTGCGATGCTGGGCTGGGTTGTCCATGTTACGCTCCGGCAGACGCTACTTCTGCAGCACGATCTCGGTGTCGCCCTTATGTTGGTAGCGTGACGGTATGACGACATTGCTGTAGCCGGCCATCTGGCCGCCATTGCCGCAGAAGTCGTGCCGGTTGGCGCGGCCGACATAGACCGAGAGCCGACGCAGCGTCTCGTCCACCGCCAGGGATTGCTCATGCGGTGTTTCCACCAGCAGGCTGTCGAGCGCGAAATTGTAGCTGTCGTAGCGATAGTTGAGCGCGCGCACGAACCAGGCGATGAAGGCATCGTTCTCGGCGCGGCGTGCCGCCACTTCCGCTGCCGCCGTTTCGGGCAGGCGCGGCGACAGATTGCCCAGCGCAATGGCGCGCTGCTGGTCCACCGCAATCACCGCGCAAATGGCGGCAAAGGTGGTCGGCAGCGTTTCGATGTCGATGCTGGCGTGGTTGCCCACGGTGCTGTAGCGGGTGCGCGAGGATTGATATTGCGTGCGCTTGAGCCAGGCGTAATAGCGGTCGGTGGTGTAGCGCTCGTCGCGCGGCGGAATGATGCGGGTGCGCTGCAGCTCCACGGAGCTGTCGAAAAGCCAGTCCTGCGCATGCGGGGCCACCAGGAAGCGCCAGACGCGGTCATGCATCTCCCGCTCCTGGTCGGTGATATTGAAGCGGGAGACCGGCTCCTTGCGGGCGCGGGCCAACATATCCCCGGCCATCGGCATGGCCGTATCATGCACGATGCCCGGCTCGGCGCGGCCGAAGTCACCCGTCGGGCGGGCGACACAGGCAAAAGCCAGATTGGCCAGGACGAGGATGCTCACACCGCGCCCGAGGGCGCGCAGAACATCAGCCACGCTTGCGCTTGGTTGACGGGTCGATGGTCTTGGTCGGCTTGCCAGGCGTGCCGCGTTCATAACGCACTCCGGTGAACATCAGGATTTTTGCGTCACCCGGGAGCGTCTTGCCGGGTGTGGATGCCGTCCGTCGTTCGTTGATACTGAAGAGCTTAGCCAAGCTATCCTCCGTGGGTCCCGCTCCTCCTTCCCCTGGAGGCCGCGCTTCGTGTTGCAAATCAGTCCGCACTTCGCCCCAGTGCGTTCTGTCCCCATTAAGAGATCGTCAAGGTTAACAGTCTGCTAACGAATTGCCGGCAAGAGTGGCTGTGCATCGAATGTGATGCGATTCCGATATGACGGTCCCCACGATATGCTTGGTTTTCAGCCTTACGAGACGTTTCAACTGCTGATTGAGTCCGGCGGCGTGGACCGGACGAACACGCTTCTGATTGCCGCCTGTGACGCCTATGCGCGCCGCGGCAAGGCCACTGCTCCCGAAATGGAACAGTTTGAAGCACTTGCCAGCCGTCTGTTCCCCATTGCCGGCCCACAGGCCCGTGCCAAGGGCGCTGCCATCCTGGGCCGCGCTGCCGTGCTGTCGCCGGTGCTGGAAGCGCTGGTGGTGGAAAATATCGGCGAGGACCTCAACACTTTCCTGACCACGGCCGTCGAACTCAGCGAAGCCACGATGCTGGAGATCATTGCCCGCTACGACGTTCCGGCGGCGGCCACCCTGGCCGCCCGTCCGGACCTGTCCAACATCGTGCTGGCCAAGCTGTTCCAGATGAATTCGCGCAAGGTTTACAGGGCCTTGGCTGCCAATACCCATATCGTGCCGCGCGGCGCCTATCTCAGCGCCCTGGCCCGTTCCGCCCAGATGGACCACATGGTCGCCGAGTCGCTGGCCAAACGCAGCGACTTCGACGCGGCCCTCCTGGCCCCGGCCTTCTTTGACCTCTCCGATGCCGACCGTCTCAAGGTCATCCAGGCCTTCGCGCATCGCGATACCCCTGCCGCGCCGATCAAAAAGACCATCGAGCAGCTCACTGTGGCCAATGCCGAGCTGACCCTGGCGCTGATGAAGCTGTTCTCGGAAAATCGTCGCCCCGAAGTCACCAAGCTGCTCAGCCAGATCACGGGTCTGGATGAAGTGCGCTGCGGCCAGATCGCCCACGACGTCACCGGCGCCTCGCTCTTTGTCATGCTGCGCGCCTTCGGCTGCAGCGCCTATGACGGGCTCAAGGTGCTCATCCACGCCACCAGCCACGACAGCGAGCGCTCGCGCGCCCTGGCCGATTTCGCCACCATGTTCGGCAATGTCTCGCCGGACTCGATGGCCTATCTGATGAGCGCCTGGCGCGGCGAGGTGAACCTGCTCGAGCTGGCCAAGCCCGAATACAAGCCCTTCACCGAGACCAGCCGCCGCACGCCTTCGCTGGCCCCGGCGCACAATCCGGTCGTCGAACAGGCCATCGAAGCCCTCGCCCGCATCGGCATCAAGCGCGCCAGCTAAAGCGAGCAGCATCGGCCCAATGCGGGCTCAGACCCTATTTGACCAGGTCAATCCCAAGGTCATCGCCGCGCAAATCCAGGCTCAATACCCAGAGGTCGGGGTCAAACTCGACCTCGCGGGCAATACGGTCGCGCACCTTGGCGGGTTCGACGTGGTGGAACCGGCATTGGAACACCAGGCCTGCGTCATCCTGCTGGCGACTGGCGATCGGCGCGGGGGTGTAGAGCGAGGCGGTGCCATCAAGGTGGTCGACCTCGATGAACACCTGTCCGGCAATGGAGTCGCCGCGGCGCGACACCACACACATGTGCCCCAGGTCGTTGTGCCTGCGCACAAACACCCCACACCACAGGTCGGCGCGTAGTAGGCTCACCTAGAGTGTTGCGCCGGCATTGCGCAGCAGCTCAACCAGGTCCGGCTTGACCTCGCCGGTCAGCTTGTAGCTGTTGAAATTCTCGAACTCGCGGATCGCGCGCGCCGTGGAATCGCCGGGATGCCCGTCGATGGCGCCATGATAGAACCCCAGGCTGGCCAGGCCGCGCTGAATCTGGGTCACCAGCTGCACATTGTTGGCCGGGTTCACCGGTGGCGCCACGGTCTGCGGCGAAATGTCGGCGACGCGTTGCACGGCCTGCTCGGGCTGGGCCGGCGCGACGCTCTGGGCCTGCGCGGGCACAGTGGCGGCCGGTGTCCTCGCCGGATTGAGCGCCGGCAGGGCAGCGCGCGGCGTCAGCGGTGTAGCCGGGCTCGATTCAAACGCGGCGACGATGGAATCGATGGTGGTTTCGGCAGCGTTGCCGACCACGTCGACAGCGTTATCCACCGGGGTCAGGTTCTGCGTGGTCTGCACCATGGGCTGGGGCTGGGGCGCGACGCTTGCCTGGCGCACAGGCTGGGGCTGCACCACGACCGGCGCGGGTTGCACCTGGGCGACTGGCTGGGCCACCGGCTGCACCACCGGCATGCGCCCTGCAGCATCGGACTGGAGAATAGCGTCGACCACCGAGGGTGTCATCGCCCCGGTCGGCTCAAGGCCGTTGCGCTGTTCAAAGGCGCGGATGGCATTGGCTGTCATGGGGCCATAAAAGCCGTCCACCGTGCCCTGGAACAGGCCCAGTTCGGTCAGCTTCTTCTGCACGGCAAAAGCCTGCTTGTTGCCCACTGGGGCGTCGGGCACCACCGGCGCGGTGACGCTGCCCGTGGTTTCATTGGCCACAACAGGGGCCGGCACCATACTGCGCTGCGCCGGGATCACCGGCAGCGCCGCCGTCTCGTCCTGGCTGGGCTGTGGTGCGGCCTGAGGCACAACGTCGAGCGATGCGGTCTGTGCCGGTGCAAAGAACGGCGCCGGGTGCCGCTTGGTCTGGAAATAGAGGGCATTGCTGCCGGCCAGCGCCGTCAGGGTCACCAGGGCCATCAGCCCGGTGGACGCCAAGGGGGCCCGCATGTAGTGCGTCAGGGCCCAGCGACCCGAACGACCCAGGGCAGCCAGAAGGGCGCTGCCAGCCGCCAGAGGCAGATGAGAGAGGGTGCTAGCCGTCATTGCGCTTTTCTTTTTTCGTCTTGCCATGAGGAGATGGAGGTGGCGACCGATTCTTTGCGGATGGGCGTGATGGTGGCAGTCTCTTCGGCTTTTATTGCCGGACCGTTTATGGGCAGCAACACCGTCATGGTTGTCCCCACCCCGATTTCAGACATGGCCCTGAGCGTGCCGTCATGCAAGTCCACCAGGCCCTTGACGATGGACAGGCCCAGTCCCGTTCCCTCATAGCGGCGATCAAGACCGTCATGAGCCTGGAAGAAGGGCTCGCCAACGCGGGCCAGCGATTCGGGTGCCATGCCGATGCCATTGTCGCTGACCGACAGGTTCAGCGACTGGCCCTGCCGCTTGATGCTGACAGTCACAGTGCCGTGCGGGCGGCTGAACTTGACGGCATTGGACAGCAGATTGATCAGGATCTGGCGGCAGGCGCGTTCATCGGCCATCAGCATGGGCACGTTGGGGCTGATGTCGGCGACGAGGCGAATGTCCTGCTCGCGTGCGATCACGCCCACCATGCTGAAGCAAGGCTCAATCAGGTCCTGCAGCTGGAGCTGCTCGGTCTGCAGCTCGAACTTGCCGGCCTCCAGCCGCGACATGTCGAGCAGCATGCGCACCACTTCGAGCAGATGCTTGCCGCTCTGGTGAATCAGTCCGGCATATTCCTGATGCGTCGGCGACAGTTCGCCGCCGATGCCGCTGCTCATCATTTCCGAAAAGCCGACGACGGCATTGAGCGGTGTGCGCAGCTCATGGCCTATCGTTGCCAGGAAGCGCGACTTGGCGCTCGAGGCCTCCTCGGCAACACGGCGGGCTTCGGCCATCATGGCCTCATCGTCCTTGCGCTCGGTGATGTCGCGCAGCAGTGCCACCACTTCAAAGCGCAGCCCGTTCATGGAGCTTTCCATGACCGGCGAGAAGCACACTTCAACCCAGATGAAGGTCGGCAGCGCAGCGCCCGAGTGCGGATCGTCGCGGCGCATGCGCACTTCGATGGTGCGCGACTGGCCGCCCTGGTTGGCGTCGGCAAAGGCTGTCAAATAGAGGGGCCGGTCCAGCACATGCAGCCGTTCGCCCAGCCCACTGCCGGTCAACTCGTAGCGCTGGCAGCCGAACAGCTTTTCCGACGAGCGCGAGGCGAGCAACAGTTCGCCATCGCTGGAGAAGCGGATCACGGCATCCTGCACATGTTCGATCAGGTGGCGATAAGCTGTCACCTGGGATTTGTCATAGACTTCGTAGGCGCCGCCAATACGGCTGGCGGTGTGAACCAGCACCACGACACTGCCCAAGAACGCCATGCCACCGGCCAGCCACCACGAGGGCGTGCCGGCCACAACAGCGGCCAGGCCCAGCATGCTGCCGATGGCGCCCAGCGCCAGCACCACGCCAGCCATGATCCAGCTCTGGCAACGCAGGTCCTTGCGTCCCAGCAGGGCAGCCAGCACGGGCGCCAGCACGGTCACCGCCATGCCCATGTCGCCCAGTTGGGGATCGGCCAGCGTCATCACCAGGCCCAGCAGCAGGATCGTATAGACCTGCCCGGCCGCGGCCTGTTCGAACAGCCGGCGCTGGTGCAGCGCCAGGGTGATCATGCCCGAAGCCAGCGACATGATGACCAACACGAAGGGCAAGGCGAAGCCGGTGACGAGGAAATAGACGGCCACAGGAATGGCCAGGGCGCTTGCACCGATGGCGATGCGCGCGTTGTCGGCGAGCGTCTTGCGGCGCAGCGCCTCTGGCCGGTGGCCACTGCCGGCAACCGCCTGGGAGATCTCTTTGCTTGCGCTGAAAGAGAACGGGCTACGCATACGCACTACTCTCACTAACGACCCCGCTACTCTGGGGCCGGAACACGTCGGGCTTGATCCCCGGAGGGATCGCGCAGGGCCTGAATCGTCTCCGGGCCTTGTTGCGCCCACACTGGCCGCCAAGAGCTAAAGCGGCCTTAAATGTCTGGCCCGTAACGGCTTGTGCGGGTCGAACGGGGGGCCTTTTTCCGGTTAGCGTAAACAAGGCGTTGCACCCGCCGCCGCGGTGCCGCGCATTTGCATCTAATTTTATCGAAATGTCCCAATAGCGCTTAAGGGGGGCCCGATAGCGTGGGTATCAACGGGGCGAGCGATGCCCTGCCCATAGGTTCGGGACTGGTTATGTTTGTGGTTGTTCGTTCTGTTTTCTGGCTCACGGTTGCCTATCTGGTGATCCGTCCAGGCGCTGATCTGCCCGATACGGGCGCCATGGCGGCACAGGCCATGGCAGCGGGCAGCCAGGTCGTTGCCAGCCAGGTCAACGCCATCGAATGCACCAGCCTGACATGCCTGGGCGGCAAGGCCGTGGTTGCTGCCACGCTGCAGCAGACCGCCGCCGCCCTGCCCCCCACGACGCCCGCCAGCAGCGGCATTGTGGCCCCCATTCCCCGTCCGAGACCGGATCGGGCCGGCTGACCGGGTTCGCCCGGCGCCAAACGTCATCCAGGGTTGCCCGTTTCCCCAAGCGGCGCTCTCCAAAGGCCCTGGGACTGCCCCAAGCACGCTGCCCCGTGCTTGGGGCTTCTTTTTATCGGCCACACCATCCTGGGGTGCGCACTTGCCTGCGCGGCCCCACCCTCCTAGATAGACGGCATGACCGAGCCAGCAGCCTTCCAGGACATTGCCGAAAATCTCTCCTTCCTTGACGACTGGGAGGATCGCTATCGCTATCTGATCGAGCTGGGCCAGGCCCTGCCCCGGCTGGCAGAGAGCGAAAAGTCCGACGCCAATCGCGTGCATGGTTGCGTCTCGCAGGTGTGGCTTTCGGCCAGCACCCAGCAGGACAATGGCCAGACCATTCTCTCCTATCGCGGCGAAAGCGACGCGATGATCGTGCAGGGCCTGGTGGCCGTGCTGCTGGCACTCTATTCCGGTCGCCCCGCCGGCGAGATCGCCGACACCGATGCCATTGCCATCTTTGACCGCCTGGGCCTGCGCGAGCATCTGACGGCGCAGCGCTCCAATGGCCTGGTCGCCATGGTCAACCGCATCCGCGCCGAAGGCCAGGCGCTGCGCTAGCCTGGCTGCCGGCCCGTCAGTCCGCAAGCGGCGGCACGATGGGCAGGCGCTGTTCCATCCATGCGTGTGCGCGCGCCGTCTCGGCCCCCTGCGCCGCGCCGTCCAGTCCCCACGCCGTTGCCAATTGGCTCAGGGCTATGCGCAGCACCAGCTTGGCGCTGCGCCGCGGCCAGCGCCGTTCGCTCTCTATGGTCTGCAGGCCTTTTCCCAATCCACAGACGTCAAACAACACGCTCCAGCAATCGACTGGCAAGGTGCCGGCCAGCTGATTGAGCCGGCGTCGGGCGTCGAATGCACTGTCACCGAGATCGACGCCACCATCACCGCCCGGCTGGCGCCCGATGCGCGCGGGGTCATAGGCCATGGTCACCCGCTGCACCAGTTGCGCGCGCCGGATCAGACCTTCGAGCCGGCTGGCGGCCAGCAGCTGTTCGGGCGACAGGAACGCCGCTTCGCCGGCGCTGGCGGTGGCCAGCCGCGTCAGAACAGTGCCCTCACCAGCCATGGCCGCCCGCCTCCCCTGCTGCCTCTTCGAGCCGCCGCTCGTAGCGGCTGACTTCGGCGTCAAAGCCGGGATCATCGCGCAAATCCTCGATCAGCGCGCAGGCGTGGGAGACTGTTGTCCTATCCCGACCAAAGGCCCGGGCGATCTCGGTCAGCGAATGGCCCATCACCACATGGGACAGATACATGGCCAATTGCCGGGCCCGGGCAGTGGCGCGGCGGCACCGCGACGGATGCACAAGCAAATGCGGCGGAAGATTTTTTTCCTGGGCAACCAGCGCAATCACAGCGCTGCAGGAGCGCGCGTCGCGGCTGGCCACCGGCGGCAAAAGCGCCGCGCGGAGGGGGGAAACGGAATGCAACATGACAATGCCTCGTTCGCAATATAGGAATGATTTCCTAGATATTGCGGCTTGGCAAGGGGGCGGGGATAAGTGGCACCGATCGGCACCCCTGAAACGTCAAACGGCCGCCCCATGGGGCGACCGTTTGACACTAGCTGTCGCCGGGGTTCGGAACTGCGCTTGGGAGCAGGTGATCGAACGCGACGTTTCGTGGTGTTGGCGTAAACGCCTTTTAAGCGGCCTTGCGGCCCAGGCCATTGTCCTTGGCCAGCTTGGAGCGGGTTGCCGAATAGCTCGGGGCAACCATCGGGTAGTCGGCCGGCAGACCCCACTTCTCGCGGTATTCTTCCGGCGAGAGATTGTAGTGGGTGCGCAGGTGGCGCTTGAGCGACTTGAACTTCTTGCCGTCTTCCAGGCAGATGATGTAGTCGGGCGCCACGGACTTGCGGACAGGAACTGCGGGCTTGAGCTCTTCGACGGCAACGACGACTTCGTTGGTCGACAGCGAACGCAGCGCACTGTGAACGTCGGAGATCAGCTTGGGCAGATCGCCGGGGCTCATGGCATTGTGACTTACATATGCCGAGACAATTCCGGCGCTGAGTTCGATCAAATCTTGCTCAAAGCCGGCTCCCGAACCGGTGTTCTCATTCATATTTCAACCTTTCAGATAGGTGGCCATCCATTCGGTCTATGTTGGCCAACGACGTGTACTACGACCGTTTAGTACCGCAAGCAAGCGGACCAACATTAAATTGCACAAAGCAAATTTTACTGCTCGAGAGTGCCTTTACTCGGGGACGCAGCTGCCAACTCATCAATAAACATTGTGGTCTGAGTATGATACCCGCCACGATGGCTGACGCGCGCCAGCAGATGAGCAGAAACCGGCGTGGTGAGAAGCAAAAAGGCAGCGCCGATAACAGCGCGCAGGGCAATACTTGCGTCAAAACTGACCAAAGCCACCGCCACCAGGATCATTCCGCCGCCGACGGCGCCCGCCTTTGAGGCAGCATGCATGCGCGTGTACAGATCCGGCAGGCGCAACACGCCCACTGCACCAAGCAGTGCAAAGCATGAGCCCAACAGGAGCAGAATACAGCCCAGAACCGTGGCCAGCAAAGCTGTCATGGCTGATCATCCTCGTCCTTGATGCGCGACAACATATAGCGAGCCAGGGCCACGGTTGCAAGAAAACCCAATAGCGCCAGACTGATAGCTATATCTAAATACAACATTAACCCTGTTCGGATAGCGATCGCGGCGACAAACCCCATGGCGATGACTGTGAGCAAGTCGAGCGCAAGAATTCGATCCGATAGTGTCGGGCCAATCACCACGCGGATAATGGCGATCAACATGGCGATCCCCAGGATCACCAGAGAAATGGTGGCGGTCAGGGAAAGCAGTTCGGCCGCCGTCATTCGAACACCTCCTGCACCTTGCGCTCGAAGCCATTGGCAATCTCGGCGACCAGTGCGTCGCGATCCTTGAGATTGAGGACATGCACATAGAGCGTGCGGCGGTCCTCGGACACGTCGACACTGAGCGTACCCGGCGTGAGCGTAATGAGATTGGCCAGCAGGGTGATCTCCCGGTCGGTGGTCAGCTTGAGCGGGAATGCCACGATGCCCGGACGCAGCGCGGCGCGGATGTTCGGCGTCATCACAATGGCGGCAACGCGCACCGCCGAGACATTGAGCTCCCAGAAAAACAGCAGCGCCAGCGAGACAATGCGGCGCAGCCGACGCATCACGCGCGGATGGGCAATCCACTTGCGCAGGAGCATGCTGGTCAAAAGACCGATGGCGGCACCGAACAGCAGGTTGAGCGGGCTGAAATTGCCATTGATGGCGGCCCAGGCCAGGGCCAGGCCGGTGATGGTCAGGGCCAGGTTCATGGCGTCACCTCCGCAAGGCCGACGGCACTGACATAGCGCGCTGGGTCCAGCATATCGGCGGCGCCGCTGCGCACCACTTCCATCATCGGATTTGGCCACAGGCCCGCCGCGATGATGAGAGCGAACAGCACACCCGATCCCAGCCAATGCAGCCGCCCGATGGGCAGAGGCTCACCCGGCGTCGCCTCGGCGGGAGTGGGCGCTGCACGCCAGAACATATGCGCCCATAGGCGTGTCCCGGCGATCAGCGTCAGCACGGCATTGACCAGCAATGCTGTGACAAGCAGACCACCGATCCAGCCGCCGGTCTGAAGGCCCCCTTGCAGCAATTGCACTTTGGGCCAGAACCCCAGTGTCGGCGGCACGCCGGCCGCGGCGAGCACCAGCACGAGAAACAACACCGACAGGGGCGCGCTGGTGGCATAGAGCCCACCGATGTAGCGCGTGTCGGACTGTCCGGTTTGCCGCTCGATCAGTCCAGCAACCAGATAGAGTGCCGTCATGGTCAGCATGGCGTGGAAGATATAGAGTCCCGCGCCGCTGACACCGGCCAGATTGGGCAAGGCGATGCCAGCCATGACCGCGCCGATGCCACCGATGACGATGAAGCCCAGCGCGCGACGCAGATTGGTTTCGGCGATGGCGCCCAGCGGACCGATCACCAGCGTGGCGATCGCCACGATGATCAGCACGGGCTCCAGCACGTCACGCGTCGCCGGCAGAACAGCAACCAACGTGCGCAGCAGGGCATAGATGCCCACCTTGGTCAGAAGACCGGCCATTAGAGCGGAAATCGCAGCCGGTGGCGCGTGATAGGAGGCCGGCAGCCAGGCGTTGACCGGGAAGGCGGCCGCCTTCATGCCGAACGCCAGCAGCATCAGCGCGGCAACGCCGGCCATGGCGGCGGGATTGGCCTGGGGCGCCACGCGCATTACGTCGGCCATGTTCAGCGTGCCGAGCAGGCCATAGAGCAGGCCCAGCGAGAGCAGGAAGATCGTGGTCGCGAGGAAATTGAGGAAGCCATATTTCACCGTGCCGTCCAGCTGCACCGCCCGACCGCCCAGCACCATCAGGCCGAACGAGGAGATCAGCAACACCTCGAACCAGACATAGAGGTTGAACAGGTCCCCGGTCAGGAACGAACCGGTGACACCGGCCAGCAACAGCAGCACCAGCGCATAGAAACTGCCCCCGCCCACCGCCGAAGGGTGTTCGGGTTCGGCATAGATCAGCACCACCAGTGTCACCACGGCAGCGGCTAGGGCAAAGCTGGCGCCGAAGGCATCTGCCGTAAAGCTGATGCCGAACGGGGGGAGCCACTTGGCCATGGTCATGCTCACCGGGCCGCTCTCGAAGACGTGCAGCAGCAGGGTGATCTCGCAGGCGATGATGGCCAGCACGCTCACCAGCGCGAGGACAAAGCTCAGCCCATGCGAGCGCCGAACAATCAGCAGGAGGGCTGCGCCCATCAGGGCCAGCACGAGCGGCAACACCACCACCCAGGCCATGGGCAGGGTCGCAGTCTCGATCATGGCAGGCGGCAGGTCATGTGCGGCCATGTCAGTAGCTCAACGGCGGTTGGGGCGCATCGACCGGTTCGGCCAGGCGCATGGTGTCGGTATTGTCGGCATCGAGCGTCTGATAGGTGCGGAAGGCCAGGACCAGCAGGAAGCTGAACATGGCAAAGCCAATCACGATGGCGGTCAGGATCAGCGCCTGCGGCAGCGGATTGGCAATGGCACCATCGGGCTGGTCGAGTCCGGGCGGGACAATGGGCGCGATCTGCAGCGTCAAACGCCCGGCGGTGAAAATCAGCAGATTCACCCCATTGCCCAGGATCACCACGCCCAGCAGCATGCGAATGAGCGAGCGTGACAGCAGCAGATAGACGCCCAGCGCCACAAAGCAGCCCACGAGCGCGGCGAGCACATAATCCATTACGGCTCCTCCCCTTCATTGCTTTCCAGCCCCAGGGCGATCGAGGAGATAGTGCCGAACACCACCAGATAGACGCCAATGTCGAACAGCAGTGGGGTGGACAGCGGCACTGTCGCCTCACCCAGTTCGAGATAGAGCCAGATGCTGGTCATGAAGGGACTGTTGTTGAAGACCGAGACCAGCCCGGTCAGGCCGGCGAGCAGCACGCCAAAGCCGGCAATCGAAAGCGGATCGAAATAGAGCGCCTTGCGCGCCTGGGCAGCGCTTGATGCCATGCCCAGCACGGCAATTGCCGAAGCCGCAATCAGCCCACCAATGAAGCCGCCGCCCGGCTCGTTGTGGCCGCGCAGGCAGACATAGATGGAGAACACCAGCATGGTGGCCACGATCAGCGGCGCAATGGTGCGGAAGATGACGGTGTTCATGACGCGGCCTTCCTGCGGCGGGGGCGGCGTGCCGGCGCGGGTTCGACAGGGGCGACCGGGGCAACAGGCGCGACCGGCGCCACCGGCGGCGTGGGTGAATCGACGGTCTTGACCGAGGCACTGGCCTTGCGCCCACGACTGCTGAGCAGCGCCATGATGGCGATGCCAGCCGCCATGAGAACCGAGATTTCGCCCAGCGTATCAAACCCGCGGTAGTCCACCAGGATGACATTGACGATGTTGTGGCCATGCGCGATCGGCACGCTGGTCGCCGTGAAGAAGTCCGAAAGACGCGTGTCGAGGTCGCCGGTGAGCACCACCATCAGCAACAGGGCAACGCCCGTGCCGCACACCAGCGCCAATATGCCGTCGCGGGCCCAGTCCTCGAAGGGGCGCGGGTCTTCATCCTCCAGGCTCAGCCGGGTCATGACCAGCGCCAGGATCACCACCGAGAGGATTTCCACCATAAACTGGGTGAAGGCGAGGTCAGGCGCGCCAAAGATCAGAAAGATCAGCGCCACTGCGGTGCCCTGGATGCCCAGCGCCAGGATGGAATAGAGCCGCTTGCGCGAGATCACGATCACCAGCAGGCCGATCAGGGCCAGGCCGAACACGCCCCATTCATGGGGGGCCAGGGGCGGCCAGTTCAGCCGCACGCCCCAGTTGCCGAGGTCGGCCGTGGGCAGCAGCGCATGGATGCCGCCCAGCGCAAACAGCGGCAGCATCAATGCCAGCGCCAGCATGGCGAAGGCGGTACCCAGGTAGACTTCGAGCCGCCCGTGATGCAGCAGTCGTGTCAGTGCACCGGCGAAACGGATCAGGCCGAACATTGCCCTGTCGAACAGGTCATCGGCAGTGAATCCAAGCCCAGTGGCGAAGCGGCGCATCAGCGTGCGCAGCATGGCAGCCTGTCGATAGGCCCAGAAGGCGAGGCCCCATGTTGCCACCGACATCCACAACACCGGGTTGGTTGGGTCGATCATCCAGGTGAGGTGGCTCTTGACGGTTTCGTTGAGAATGGCGCCTGCCCCGGGCTCGAGCACATAGTGGCCGAAATCGCCCAGCAGCAGCGCCGCGACGATGCTGATGCCCCCCAGAAGCACCGGCCCCACCAGCATGGCGATGGGGGCTTCATGCGCGGATTTGGGCGTTGCCACCTCGGCACCCAGGAAGGGCTTGATTGCAACCAGCGCGCCGATGGCAGCCAGCAGTGCATTGCCGGCCACCAGCACCACCAGCACGGTGATGTCCTGCCACTGCGGCGCCAGGAGGCCGAGATACATTTCTTCCTTGGCAAAGAAGGCAATCGTCGGCGGCAGGCCGACCATGCCCAGGGCGCCCAGCCCGGCAGCAATGAAGGTCACCGGCATGCGGTCAGCCAGACCGCCGAGCGCGGTGATATCGCGCGTGCCCGATTCATGGTCGATGGCACCCACCACCATGAACAATCCGGCCTTATAGAGGGCATGGGCCACGAAATAGATGATGACGCCGGCAATGGCGGTTTCGCTGCCCAGTCCGATCAGCAGCACCAGCAGGCCCAGCGACGCGATGGTGGACTGCGCCAGCATCTGCTTGAGGTCGGTCTGCTTGAATGCGGCCAGTGCGCCCCACAGCAGTGTCACCGCGCCAAAGCAGACCAGCAACGTCATCCAGATCGCCGTGCCGCCCATCCAGGGCGTGATGCGGGCCAGCAGATAGACGCCAGCCTGCACCATGGTCGCAGAATGGAGGAAAGCCGAGACCGGCGTTGGCGCTTCCATGGCGTTGGGCAGCCAGAAGTGCAGTGGAAACTGCGCCGATTTGGTGAACGCTGCCAGGAGGAAACAGGCCAGTACCAGACCATAGAGCCCATGCCCGCGCATGCCGTCTTCGATCCCGCGCAGCGCGCTCAGCTCCCACTGGCCAGTGATCTGCTGCACCAGCAGCACGCCGACCAGCAGCGCCATGCCGCCGATATTGGTGATCACCAGCGCCTGGATGGCGCCACGCCGCGCTGACTGCCGCACGGCGTCAAAGCCGATCAGCAGGAACGAGGTCACCGCCGTCAGTTCCCAGAATACGAACAGCGCCAGCATATTGTCGGCCAGCACGAGACCAAGCATGGCGCCCATGAAGCCAAGCAGGAACGCCATGAAGCGCCCCAAATGCTCATGGCCACGCAGATAGCCGCCCGAGTAGACAATGATCAGCGCGCCGATCCCCGAGATTGTCGTGGCAAACGTCAGGCTGAGCCCATCGACATAAAACGACAGGTCGAGCCCCAGGGAAGGCACCCAGCCGATACGCGCCGAGATGGCCCCCTCGGCGAGGACCTGCGGCGCGAGCGAGACCAGGAAGGCAAATATCGCCGCCGGAATCAGCGCCAGCAGCCAGCCGGAGAACGGTCGCGTATAGCGATGCAGCAATGGCGCCAGCGCGGCGGCAACAAGTGGCGCAATCGCCACCAGTGCAATGCTCGCGTCAATGTTTGGCACCAACTTGCATTCTCCCGTCCAATGCGGACCTTCGGCAGTCCTTTTCCGGTGCGACCTTAACCATAGATCGTCCATGGACAAGGCAAAACGGACAGAGCGCGACGATGTGTCAGTATCTGCTGGGGAAATCGCCGGGCTGGCATTCGGCGCGCACCCGCCCTATGTGTCAGCTGGTTTCCTGCGGGCCATCCGGTGTTTGCCGGCCCGCCACCTGCCCTGAGCCCGGATCGTTTCATGACCAAGCCCGTCCCGCCTGTCGCCGCCAAGAAATCGCATCGTGTCTCCTTCCACGGCATTGAGCGCGACGATCCCTATCACTGGTTGCGCGCGCCGAACTGGCAGGAGGTCATGCAGAAGCCGGAGACGCTGGATCCGGAAATCCGGGCCTATCTCGATGCCGAGAACAGCTATTTCGAGGCTGCCTTCGGCACGCCCACCGCCGCGCTGCAGGAGACGATCTACAAGGAGATCCGCGGCCGCATCAAGGAAGACGACAGCGGCATCCCGAGCCCGGATGGTCCGTTCGCCTATAATTCGCGCATGCTGGAAGGCAAGCAGTATCCGCTGATCGTGCGCACTGCTCGCGAAGGTGGCCCGGAAACCGTGCTGCTGGACTGCAATATCGAGGCTGGCGACGGCTATTTCGGCTTTGCCGGCGCCGAGCATGATCGCTCACACAACCTGCTGGCCTGGGCCGCCGACCGGGCAGGCTCGGAATACTATGACATTGTCATCAGGGATCTGGCGACCGGCGTGGACAGCCAAGACGTCATCGCCGATACCGCCGGCTCCTACGTCTGGAGCAATGACAGCAAGTCGATCTACTACACCGAATATGACGACAACCACCGCCCCTATCGCGTGCGCCTGCATGTTCTGGGCACCGATCAGGCCAATGACCCCATCATCTTCGAGGAGCAGGACCCCGGCTTCTTCGTCGGTGTTGGCCGCACGCTGAGCGACAAGTTCATTGTCATCGACGCGCATGATCACCAGACCAGCGAATGCTGGCTGATCGATGCCGAGACGGGTGGCGCACCGCGTCTTGTCGCGCCCCGCGTCACCGACCGCGAATATGACATCGAGGAGCGCGACGGCCAGCTCTTCATCCGCACCAATGCCGATGGCGCCGAGGACTTCAAGATCGTCGTGGCACCGGTCGACAATCCCGGTGCCGAGAACTGGACCGATCTCGTGCCGCACCAGCAGGGCGTGCTGATCCTCGACACCATCGTGATCAAGAACCATTTGTTGCGCCTCGAGCGCCACGAGGGCCTGCCGCGCATTGTCGTCCGCGATCTGCGCACCGGCAAGGAAGAGACCGTGCGGTTCGAGGAAGAGGCCTATAGCCTAGGCATGTCCGTGGGCTACGAGTTCGACACCTCGGTGTTCCGCCTTACCTATTCCTCGCCCACCACGCCCTCGCAGACCTTTGACGTGGACCTCGAAACCGGCACGCGCACGCTGCTCAAGGAGCAGGAAGTGCCCTCGGGCCACAACAAGGCGGACTATGAAACGCGCCGCCTGTTCGCCAAGGCCAGCGATGGCGAGCTGGTGCCGGTGACGGTGCTCTATCGCAAGGGAACCCCGCTCGATGGCACGGCCCCGGCCCTGCTCTACGGCTATGGCGCCTATGGCATGTCGATGCCGTCCAATTTCTCGATCTCGGCGCTGTCGCTGGTCGACCGCGGCTTCATCCATGCTACCGCGCACATTCGTGGCGGCATGGAAAAGGGCTATCGCTGGTATGTCGGCGGCCGCCGCGAAAACAAGACCAATACCTTCACCGACTTCATCGCCGCGGCCGAAATGCTGATTGCCGAGAAGTTCACCGCCAAGGGCCGCATCGTCGCCCAGGGCGGCTCGGCGGGCGGCATGCTGATGGGTGCCATCGCCAATCTGCGGCCAGACCTCTGGGCTGGTATTCTGGCGCAGGTGCCGTTCGTGGACGTGCTCAATACCATGCTGGACGAAACCCTGCCGCTGACCCCGCCGGAATGGCCCGAATGGGGCAATCCGCTGGCCTCGGCCGAGGACTATCGGCGCATTGCTGCCTATGCGCCCTATGAGCAGGTGGCCGCAAAGGACTATCCGCCCATCTTTGCACTGGCCGGGCTCACCGATCCGCGGGTGACCTATTGGGAGCCGGCCAAATGGGTGGCGCGCCTGCGAGCCGTGCGCACGGGTTCTGCGCCGCTTTATTTGCGGACCAACATGGGTGCCGGCCACGGCGGCGCGTCGGGCCGCTTTGACCGCCTCAAGGAGACGGCCATGTGCTACGCTTTTGCGCTGAATGCGGTCGGCGTGGAAGGAAGTTTGCCAAGCAACTAATTGTTGCCGCTATCAAAACGCCATATACCAGTTTCACTATCCCCCACAGACGTCACGTCATTATCAATGGAGGCTACCATGTCGACCAAGTTCACCCTGCCGCCCCTGCCCTATGCCTATGATGCGCTGGGTCCCTACATGTCGGCCGAAACGCTGGAATACCATCACGACAAGCACCACCAGGCCTATGTGACCAATGGCGAGAAGCTGCTGGAAGGCTCGGGCCTGGAAATCCTGCCGCTCGAAGACATCGTCAAGGAAGCCTTCGGCAAGAACGCGCCGCTGTTCAACAACGCCGGCCAGCACTACAACCACGTGCACTTCTGGAACTGGATGAAGCCCAATGGCGGCGGCAACAAGCTCCCCGGCAAGCTGCAGGCAGCCATCGAATCCGATCTGGGTGGCTTTGACAAGTTCCGCGCCGATTTCATCGCCGCCGGCACCAGCCAGTTCGGCAGCGGCTGGGCCTGGCTGTCGCTGAAGAACGGCAAGCTGGAAGTCACCAAGACCGCCAATGGCGAATCGCCGCTGGTGCACGGTGGACATCCGCTGCTGGGCGTCGACGTGTGGGAGCACTCCTACTACATCGACTACCGCAACGCGCGTCCGAAGTACCTGGAAGCCTGGTTCGACAATCTGGTGAACTGGGAACATGTCGAGCTGATGTTCGAAGAAGCCAAGTAAGCATCCGACCACCATATCGGTTTGCAATTGGACCCCGCTGGCAGGCAACTGCCGGCGGGGTTCGCTTTTTGGAGGGTGGCGCTTTTCCCCGGGAAATTAGCCATTCCCAACCCGCCCCCTTCTACAGCCCGCTCTCCCATGTTAACGAAATGTTCATAATGTGAGGGAGTCCCGTGTCCGAAACCGCCAAGGTCATTGCCATCATTGCGGCAAACCCTGCCCTGTCGTCCCTGCTGGCGATGGTGGTGGCCGGTGACTCACGCCTCAAGGTTCGGGTCTTCGACACCGAGATCGAGCTGCTTGCCTATATGCGCATTGCCCCTGTGGACATGCTGGTGTGTGACTTCGACCGCGAAGGCCAGCCGGCCCATGAGATGGTCGAGGGCATTCGGCTCAATGCCGGTCTGATCAGTCAGGACGTGCCGGTCATCGCGCTCACCCGACAGATCACCGCCCCGATGCGCCACCAGGCCATCAGCGCGGGCATTGACGAAGTCATCATCAAGCCGATGTCGCCACGCCACCTGCTGCAGCGCATCCAGGCTCGCCTGCGCACCCGCAGCGTTGTGGGCGTGCTCGGCGGCTATCGCGGTCCAGAGCGGCGCAATCGCGTGACCACGCCGGTGCCGCAGCCGGTTCCCGTCCGCCGCGCGACCGACAATGTGGTGTCGCTGTTTCCCGACCGGCGCAAGCCGCAGCATCCCGGCCTTGAAGGCTAACCGAAGCGACCAAGCCGGCTCGTCGCCAGACTTCGCCTAGCGGGACTCCAGCACCAGCCGGCTGATGCGGCTCCACAGATCCTCGACGGTATCGGCGAACTGGATAGCCCGTTCATGACCCGGCAGGCCTGGCGACAGAACGTCGGCAGCATAGCCGCGCATGACCTCGAAGGCTTTGTGGCGATTGAGCATGACCACCGGGATTGGACGGGCGCTGGCCCGGGCGGCCGCCCAGGTGCCAAACAGTCCCGACGCCGAGGCGAGTGAGCCCGGCAGCGCCACCAGACCCTGGGCCAGCTCAGCGATGCGCGCAAAACGCTCGGCCTGGGTTGGCAGAATTTCGATGGTCACGCCAGACAGGGCCGGCGGCAGCACGCTGCTGGCATCGCCGACAATCTGCACCTGGCCGCCAGCGGCGCGAGCCGCGGTAATAAGCGGAATGGGGATGATGCCGTTTTCAGCCAAGCAGATCAGCCGGGCGCCGCGCTTGGCCAGGTAGGTGCCGGCCTGGCTCATCAGGGAAGCGCGTTCAGGGTCCCCAGGGCCCTTGTTGGCGGCAAATACCGCCAGAACGACGGGCGTTGTTGAGCTGTCCATCTGGTTTATCGCCCCCGCTTGAGGCTGCCGAGAATGCCGCGCACCAGCGCGCTTCCCAGCCGGTTGGCGACCGTGCGCGCCAGGGAGTACATGGCTGCCTCGGCCGGTGTCTGCCGCGTCGAGCGGCGCACGGGGCGATCATCCTGATAGCGGCGCTCGGCCTTCTGGGCCGCCTTGGCGTCTTCTTCCTCACGCTGCTGGCGCTCTTCGGCCAGCTGCTTGTCACGGGCCCGGCGAGCCAGCACTTCGAAGGCGGAATCACGATCGACCGGCGTGTCATAGACGCCGGCGACGGGCGAATTGGCGATATAGCTGCGGCGCTCCTCGGGCAGAATCGGACCAACCTGGGCCGAGGGCGGCCTGATCAGCGTCCGGCCGACCATAGACGGCACACCCTTGGCTTCGAGCACCGACACCAGGGCCTCGCCTATGCCCAACTCGGTGATCACGTCTTCTGTCGAGAACGCCGGATTGGGACGGAAAGTCTCGGCGGCAACACGCACAGCCTTCTGCTCGCGCGGCGTATAGGCGCGCAGGGCATGCTGGATGCGGTTGCCCAGCTGCGCCAACACCGTCTCCGGAATATCAACCGGGTTCTGGGTGACGAAATAGACGCCCACGCCCTTGGAGCGCACCAGGCGCACGACCTGTTCAACCTTGTCGATCAGGGCCTTGGGCGCATCGTCGAACAGCAGATGCGCCTCATCGAAGAAGAACACCATCTTGGGTTTGTCTGGATCGCCCACTTCGGGCAGTTCCTCAAACAACTCCGAGAGCATCCACAGCAGGAAGGTCGCGTAGAGGCGCGGCGCGCGCATCAGCTCGTCGGCGGCAAGAATGGAGATGAAGCCGCGCCCATCGCGATCGGTGCGCATGAGGTCGTTGATGTCGAGCGCCCGCTCACCAAAGAAGTTCTCGGCGCCCTGTTGCTCAAGCACCAGCAAGGCACGCTGGATGGCGCCGATCGAGGCCGTGGTGACATTGCCGTATTGGGTCGAGATTTCCTTGGCCCGGTTCTGCAGATCCACCAAAAGGGCGCGCAGATCTTTCAGGTCGAGCAGCAGCAGGCCTTCGTCGTCAGCCACCTTGAAGGCAATGTTGAGCACGCCTTCCTGGGTGTCATTGAGCTCGAGCATGCGGCTGAGCAGCAAGGCGCCCATTTCCGAAATGGTGGCGCGGATGGGGTGGCCCTGGCGCCCGAACAGATCCCAGAAGATCACGGGGAACTGCGCATCGCTGAACTCGGTGAAGCCGATCTCCTGGGCGCGCTGGGTCTGCCAGGATTTGGCATGGCCCATGTTGGCGACGCCGGAGAGATCGCCCTTGATGTCCGCGGCAAACACCGGCACGCCGGCGGCGGAGAAACCCTCTGCCAGCACCTGCAGGCTCACCGTCTTGCCGGTGCCGGTGGCCCCGGTAATCAGCCCGTGCCGGTTGCCATATTTCAGGACGAGATATTCCGGCTGGGTGCTGGTTCCGAGGAAGATCTTGTCGTCAACGAGCATGGTCCGGCACCCCTGGAAACTGCGTTCTTATAGACGTCATGGCGGCCGGGGGACAACTCGTAACTCTGTTTTCCAATGTCAATGGCGCATGCGGTGCGCTTGGGGCATGATGGCATCATGACCCAATTCCCCAAGCTGACCCGCCGCAGCGCCATGACCGGCGCCGCTTCTGCCCTGGTGCTGCTTCCCGCCGTGGCGCGCGCAGCCGACGTGCTGGACGCGACCACGCTGGGCGTTGTCGGCGACAGCGGTGATGATCAGGGCGCAACCCTGCAGGCGGCACTGGACCAGGCCGCGGCCAGTGGCCAATCGCTGCGCCTGCCGCCTGGCACGATCCGGGTGCAGGGGCTGGACCTGCCGGGCAATATGGTGATCACCGGCACACCAGGCAGCACGGAAATCGCGCAGCTCGGCGACGGCGCAGGCATCAGCGTTGCAGACCGGGGCAGCCTGGTGATCCGTGATGTGGGCTTTTCGGGTGGCACCACCGCACTCACGATCGGCGCCAGCGACGACATCCGCCTGGAGGGTTGCCGCTTCCGCAACAGCGGTGTCGGCATTGCCATCAGCGACGCCAGCGTCACCATCACTGCCTGCCATTTCACCGAAATGGGCGATGCGGCCATCCATGCGATGGACAGTCGCGGGCTGATGATCTCGGGCAATCGCATCGACTATTGCGGCAATGCCGGGGTGCGCATCTGGCGCAGCGAAGCCGGCAACGACGGCTCGAGCGTGGTGGACAACACCATCAGCAATATTGACTGGCGCGAGGGCGGCAATGGCCAGAACGGCAATGGCATCAACATCTTCCGGGCTGACGCAGTGATCGTTGCCAACAACCACTTGAGCGATTGCGCCTTTACGGCCGTCCGGCTCAACGCTGCGCGCAACAGCCAGGTGAGCGGCAATACCTGTTTGCGATCAGGCGAAGTGGCGATCTTTTCGGAGTTCGAGTTCTCCGGTTCGATCATCGCCAACAACATCATCGATGGCGCAGCGACCGGCATTTCGATCACCAATCTGGACGTTGGCGGTGCGCTGGCCGTGTGCATGGGCAATCTGGTCCGCAACATCACCCCGATGTCGGCGGTCAATCCGGACACCATTCCGCTGGGCATCTATGCCGAGGCGGACACCGCCATCTCCGGCAATACGGTGGAGAATGTGCCCGGCGTCGGGATCGGCGCCGGCTATGGGCCCTATCTGCGCAATGTGGCCATCACCGGCAATGTGGTGTCCAAATGCCTGATCGGCATTGGCGTCAGTGTGGTAGATGGCGCGGGCGCCGTCACCGTGTCCGGCAATAGCGTCTCGGAGGCGCAGCACGAGATTGCCGGGTTGGCGTGGAAGGACATTGTCGAGCCCGACCTGGCCGGCCACGCAGCCGACCATCCCAATGTGCGCTTTGACCGCTGAGGGTTGAGATCAGACGGCTGCCGCAGCCCGCAGTTCGCCGACATGCGCGCCGCGCACGCTGCGGATGGGCTGGTGGGCCAGACGCTCCAGCACCAGGCGCTGCTCCTGGTCGGGATCCGCGATCTTGAGCAGAAGGCCCGCCAGCATCGCCTGCGACGCCGCGATATTGCCGTCGTCGCACTTGAGGGCATAGCCCCAGCCCTTGTCGCGAATGGCGCCGCATTGCACGCCTTCGGCGCCCACCTTTTGCATCAAGCGCCCCTTGAAGACGCTCATCAGCTGGGTGTCGGCATGGTCGGTGCCGGCAACGAGATGCGGGTGGGCGGTGGCGGCGTCAAACAGTCGGCGGGCCGCTGCGGCAAGATCGGGCGGCAGGCCCTTGCCTGTGGCCATGCGGGCAAAGCCGAAGGCGAAGGCGCGCAGGGGCGCGGCGAACGTGGGGATGGAACAACCGTCGGTGCCGCACTTGCCCTCTGTCAGCGGCTCGCCGATCACCGCCTCAACGGCCGCCCGGACCTGCTTCTGCACGGCGTGCTCGCGGTCGACATAGCCCACGGGTGAAACGCCCATGGCCAGGGCAACGCTCAGCATGCCCGAGTGCTTGCCCGAGCAATTGTTGTGCAGCGCGCTGGGCTCGAGCCCCTGGGCGCGCAGGGCGTCGCGGGCGGCGGCATTGGTGGGCGGGTGGGCGCCGCATTCGAGATCAGCCACAGACAGGCCCAGCTTGGCCAGCAGGCCGCTGGCGGTCGCCACATGGTCGTCCTCGCCATGATGGGAGGCGCAGGCGAGGGCCAGTTCGGCCGAGGTGTGGTGGAACTTGTCTTCGGCATGCTGCGCGAAGATGGGCAGGGCCTGCATGGACTTGATGGCCGAGCGCGGGAAAATGGCGCGCTCGATGTCACCGGCCGAGGCGATGATCTTGCCGTCGGCATCCATCACCGCAAAGGCGCCGCGATGGCGGTTCTCGACCCAATTGCCACGAATGGTCTCGGCGAGAATGGGGTTTGCATCCATGACAAAAAACTCCGGTCCAGGCTGTCTTCATCACAGCGCAGGACCGGAAAAGTCAACAGTGCATGGGAGGCTGGAGGTCGGCACGGCACGTCAGGGTCTGCGATTGCGCCGGATCGAAGGGATCAGCGGTTGGTCGAGGACCAGAGGTTGAGCTTGAGAACCTGACCACTGTGGCTGCTGGCATAGGGGGCAATGCGGTCGCTGCTGCGCATGCTGGCGACGGCGGGCTGCACGGCATAGGCGGCCACGGCGCTGATCACCAGTCCGCACAGGGCGGCGACGAGAACTTTTTCCTGCTGCTTGGTCATTTGTCTCTCCCTCAAGAGCGTTGCGATCCATGACCCGACAATGCCCTGCCCCATTTGAACCCATGCTGAGATCGCCGTTCAGATTGGGTTCATCGACGGCACCCGGCCAATGCCGCGCCCGTGAGCGGCTTGGCAGCGGGGGCGAACCATGCAAACCTTGTGGTCAATCGGGGCAAGAAACCCCTGCAAAATGAGGAGGTTGGTATGCGCAAGGTGCTGGTGACGGGTGGCAGCGGCAAGCTGGGGCGCGCCGTGCTGCGCGACCTGGTGGAGCATGGCTGCGCCGTGCTCAATATCGACCAGGCGCCGCTCAACAACCCGATCTGCAAGAGCGTGAAGGTTGATCTGGCCAATTTCGGCGAAGTCGCCGCCGCCATTCTGGGTGGCATAGACGAGCGCGGCGGCCCGTTTGATGCGGTGGTGCATCTGGCCGCCATTCCGGCACCAGGCCTGGCCAGCAACGCTAGAACCTTCGCCAACAATGTGCCGGGCACCTACAACGTGCTCGAGGCCTGCCGACTTGCCGGCATCAAGAATGTCGTCATCGCCTCCAGCGAGACCGTGCTCGGCCTGCCGTTCGACACGCCGCCGCCCTATGCGCCGGTAGACGAGGAGTATTATCCGCGGCCGGAGTCCGCCTATTCGCTGGGCAAGCTGCTCGATGAGACCATGGCGGCCCAGTTCTGCCGGTGGGATCCGGCGCTGCGCATCTGCGCGCTGCGCTTCTCGAACGTGATGAACCCGGAAGACTATGCGGCCTTTCCCAAGTTTGACAGCGACCCCAAGGCGCGCAAATGGAACCTGTGGGGCTATATCGACGCGCGGGATGGCGCACAGGCCGTGCGGCGGGCGATCCAGGCGGACTTCACAGGCTTTGAGGCCTTCATCATCGCCAATGCGGACAGCGTGATGAGCCGCTCCAACATGTCGCTGCTGGCGGAGGTGTTTCCCGGTGTGCCCACCAAGGGCAATGTGTCGACCAATGGCACGCTGCTGTCGATCGAAAAGGCCAAGCGCATGCTGGGCTATTCTCCCCAATTCAGCTGGCGCAACGAGGCGGCCGCCAAATCCTGAGCACCGCCATCGGCGGCGGCAGACGAAAATGCATAGGCTTTGCGCATATTCGTCTCTTGCGCTGTTTCTAGGCATCGGCCTAAGTGTCGCCGATGCCGCATTCCGACCTGTCCATTCTGATCGTTGATGAAAACCGCATCCGTGCCTCGATCATCGAGGATGGGCTGCGCGAGGCCGGACATCGACGTGTTGCCAGCATTCACGACGTCAACGAGGTGGGGCGCACGATTGCCGCCAATCCGCCCGATGTCATCGTCATCGACCTCGAGAACCCCAATCGCGATACGTTGGAGCATTTCTTCTCGCTAACGCGCGCGGTGCAGCGGCCCATTGCGATGTTCGTGGACCGCTCGGACGGCGCCATGATCGAAAAGGCCGTAGAAGCCGGTGTCTCTGCCTACGTCGTGGACGGCTTGCGCAAGGAACGCGTCAAAGCCATTCTCGATATGGCCATTTCCCGCTTCAATGCCTTTGCCAAACTGACCCGTGAGCTGGAACAGGCCCGCAGCGAACTCGAAGATCGCAAGGTGATCGACCAGGCCAAGGGGATGTTGATGAAAAGTCGCAACCTCAGCGAAGCCGACGCCTATGCACTGCTGCGCACCACGGCCATGAACCAGAACCGGCGCATGGTGGAAATTGCCCAAAGTCTTGTGACAGCAGCCGCGCTGCTCGGCCCATAGGAATGCCCATGTCCCCGACCCCTATTACTGCCGGTTTCCTGCCCTTGCTCGACAGCATCCTGCTGGTGCTGGCGCGGGAAAAGGGCTTTGCAGCAGATGAGGGGCTCGATCTGCACCTGGTGCGCGAAACCAGCTGGGCCAATATTCGGGATCGCTCGGCGCTGGGGCATTTCGACATTGCGCAGATGCTGGCGCCCATGCCGCTTGCGGCCAGCCTTGGCCTGACGCCGCTGGGTACCGAGATGATCGCGCCGATTGTCTGCGGGCTGGGCAACAATGCCATCACGGTCAGCGCGGCGGTCTGGGACGGGATGGTGACCGCGGGCGCACCGGGCGATCTGGCGGCCGCCCCTGCCGGCCGGGCCCTGGCCGAAGTCGTCGCCACCTCCCGCCGCAAGTTGCGCTTTGGCGTGGTGCACCAGACCTCCTCGCACAATTACGAGCTGCGCTACTGGCTGGCCGCCAGTGGCATCCGCCCCGACCGCGACGTCGAGATCGTGGTGCTGCCCCCGCCCCTGCTGCCCGAGGCGCTGGGCAGCGGCGGCATCGATGGCTATTGTGTGGGCGAGCCCTGGAACTCGATCGGCGTTGCCACGCAGAAGGGCCGTATCGTGACGGCCAAGACGCTGATCTGGCAATCGAGCCCCGACAAGGTCATCGGCATGCGCGCCAGCTGGGCAGCCGATCATCCCGACATCGTTGCAGCGGTGATCCGCGCGGTCTACCGCGCCGGGCAATGGTGTGCCGAGCCGGACAATCTGGACGAGGCGGCCCGGATCATGTCCGGCCCGGCCTATCTCAATACGCCACCCGATATCGTGGCCCGATCGCTGACCGGCTGGCTCGACATCGGCAACGGGCAGCGCACCAATGTGCCCGGGTTCTACATCCCGCACTCCAGCGCTGCCAACTTCCCCTGGAAGAGCCACGCGCTGTGGTACTATTCGCAGATGGTGCGCTGGGGCGAACTGTCGGCCACCCCTCAGCACGCCGCCATCGCCGCCGCCTGCTTCCGGCCAGACCTTTATCGCGCAGCCCTGGCCCCACTCGGCGTGGCGCTGCCGATTGCCGATGGCAAGACCGATGGCACCCATGCCCAGAGCCACACCATGGCCACCAGTTCCGGCTCCGTGCTGATGGGGCCGGACCTGTTCTTTGACGGGGTCACTTTCGACCCCGAACAACTGGACGCCTATATCGAAAGCCAGCGCCAGCAGAGCTGAGGACGGATTGGGCACCAGACCCCATTTGGCGTCATAATAGGCAAATTGGCGCGGTTTTAGGCCGCTGCTGTTTTTCGGGTGACTGGCCGAACGGGCAGCCAATCCAGCTAAGGTGCTGATCAATCTCAAAATACCGCCCTGGAACGAACTTGGCACGCTTCGTGCAATGAAGGGATCGAAAGGCGCTCCTCCCAAGACGCTCCTTGAATAGACGTCCAAAGCTGGGCGTTGCCAGGCAAAGCTGCCAACAGGTTCCGCAAGTGGTCATTCGACCCTGCGCAGACCCGTTGGCGGCTTTTTTGTTTTCTGACCGGTGCAGATGGAGAACTCGATGATGCAGACGACCCCCAACCGCCAGCCCGCAAAACCCCGCCGCCGTAGCGTGCTGCAGGCCATTGCAGCCACGCTGCTGACCGCAGCGGCGTTCGCGCCCTTGGCGGCGCAGGCCGAGATGCTCGACGTCGAAAAGGATGAGCTCAAGTTCGGCTTCATCAAGCTGACCGACATGGCCCCGCTGGCTGTCGCCTACGAGAAGGGCTATTTCGAAGACGAGGGTCTGTTCGTCACCCTCGAGCCGCAGGCCAATTGGAAAGTGCTGCTGGACGGGGTGGTCACCGGCACGCTGGATGGCGCCCACATGCTGGCCGGCCAGCCGCTGGCTGCCACCATCGGCTATGGCACCAAGGCTCATATCGTTACGCCCTTCTCGATGGATCTCAATGGCAATGCCATCACGGTGTCCAACGCCGTCTGGGAGATGATGAAGCCGAGCCTCAAGATGGGCGCCGATGGCCTGCCGGAGCACCCGATCAGCGCTGCCGCGCTCAAGCCTGTCATCGAGGCCTTCTCGGCCGAAGGCCGCCCGTTCAACATGGGCATGGTGTTCCCGGTCTCCACGCACAATTACGAGTTGCGCTACTGGCTGGCTGCCGGCGGCATCAACCCCGGCTTCTATTCGCCCGAGGACGTCTCGGGCCAGATCGGCGCCGAGGCCTATCTGTCCGTGACGCCGCCGCCGCAGATGCCCGCCACCATGGAAGCGGGCACCATCGATGGCTATGCCGTGGGCGAGCCCTGGAACCAGGCTGCCGTGTTCAAGAAGATCGGCGTGCCGGTGATCACCGACGACGAGATCTGGAAGAACAATCCAGAAAAGGTCTTCGGCATGACCGCCGAGTTCGTCGAGCAAAATCCCAATACGGCCATCGCCGTCACCAAGGCCCTCATCCGCGCCGCCAAATGGCTCGATGAGAACGACAACGCCAATCGCATGGAAGCGGTGGAGATCCTGTCACGGTCCGAATATGTCGGCGCCGACAAGGCGGTGATCGCCAATTCCATGACCGGCACCTTCGAGTATGAGCCCGGCGACAAGCGCCCGGTCCCCGACTTCAACGTCTTCTACCGGCACTTTGCCACCTATCCCTTCTACTCCGATGCCGTGTGGTACCTGACGCAGATGCGCCGCTGGGGCCAGATCGCCGAAGACAAGCCTGATGACTGGTATGCCGATGTCGCCAAGTCGGTCTATCGCCCGGATATCTACCTCAAGGCTGCGCAGATGCTGGTCGATGAGGGCATGATCGACGCCGCCGACATCCCCTGGGACAGCGATGGCTATCGCGCCGTCACGGCCGAGTTCATCGATGGCATTGCCTACGACGGGCACACCCCCAACGCCTATATCGACAGCATGCCGATCGGTCTGAAGACCGGCGAAACCGCCACCGACAAATAGCTCACGCGGCCAGGCCCATGGCGGCCCGGCCAACTGCCGCACGCCGAACACAGGAACTGCACCATGAGCATCGCCACCGACATCGCGCCCAAGGGCCGGGACAATCCGAGACGTCAGAAGCTGTTCGCGGGCATCAACCGGGCTGCTGCCTGGCTGAGCGCCCTGGGATTGGGATGGCTGACGCCATTGCTGCGCATTGCCGCCGGCGACGACCCGCGCCAGCAGCTGGGAGAACTGCGTGACAGCCTGCTGTTCCCGCTGCTGGGCATCGTCATGTTCGGCGTGGCCTGGGCGGCGCTGGCGCCACAGGTGCAGACGTCGCTGGGGGCTATTCCAGGCCCGGCGCAGGTCTGGGAGCAGGCCGGGGCCCTGTGGCAGGACCATGCGGCCGAAAAGCAGAAGGAGGCCGAGTTCTATGCGCGCCAGGACGAGCGCAATGCCACGCTGATTGCCGAAGGCCGCTCGGATGATGTCAAGCAGCGCGGCTACACCGGCAAGCCGACCTTTATCGACCAGATCTTCACGTCGCTCAAGACCGTGGGGCTGGGCTTTCTGATCGCCACGGTCATCGCCGTGCCCCTTGGCATCGCCTCCGGGCTGAGCCGCCCGTTCAACGGGGCACTGAACCCGCTGGTGCAACTGTTCAAGCCGGTGTCCCCGCTCGCCTGGCTGCCGATCGTCACCATGGTGGTCTCGGCAGTCTATGTCGACGTCAATGACGCGCTGCCCAAGGCGCTAGTGATCTCTGCCGTCACCGTCACGCTGTGCTCGCTGTGGCCGACCCTGATCAATACCGCCCTGGGCGTGGCCTCGATCGACAAGGACCTCGTCAATGTGGGCAAGGTGCTGCAGCTCTCCACCCTCACCACCATTTCCAAGCTGGTGCTGCCGTCGGCCATGCCGCTGATCTTTACCGGGCTGCGCCTGTCGCTGGGTGTGGGCTGGATGGTGCTGATCGCCGCCGAAATGCTGGCGCAGAACCCTGGACTGGGCAAATTCGTCTGGGACGAGTTCCAGAACGGCTCCTCGGACTCGCTGGCCCGCATCATCGTGGCCGTGCTGACCATCGGCATCATCGGCTTCATGCTCGATCGGGTGATGTTCACCCTGCAGACCGCCTTCACCTTCTCGTCCAACCGCTAGGAGGCGTGCATGTCCCCCATTTTGCAGATCTCCGATCTGGGCAAGCATTACGGCGATGGCGACAAGCGTCATCAGGTGCTCTCGGGCATCAACCTGGACGTCAAGGAGGGTGAGTTTGTCGCCATCCTGGGCTTCTCGGGCGCCGGCAAGACCACGCTGATCTCGCTTCTGGCCGGACTGATCCAGCCAGACCAGGGCAGCATCGCGCTGCGCGGGCGGGAGGTGACCGGCCCAGGGCCGGAACGCGGCGTGGTGTTCCAGTCCTATTCGCTGATGCCCTGGCTGACGGTGGGCGGCAATATCGATCTGGCCGTCAACGCGGTGCACAAATCCAAGAGCCGGCAAGAACGGTTGGCGCTGCGCCAGCATTATGTGCAGCTGGTGGGTCTCAGCCACGCCGTCGACAGGCGCCCGGCAGAGCTGTCGGGCGGCATGCGCCAGCGCGTTGCGGTGGCCCGGGCCCTCGCCATGCAGCCGGACATCCTCCTGATGGACGAGCCGCTCTCTGCGCTGGACGCACTGACGCGCTCAAAGCTGCAGGACGAGTTCGCGCTGATCTCGGAGGCGGAGAAGAAAACCATCATCCTCATCACCAATGATGTGGATGAGGCGATCCTGCTGGCCGACCGGGTGATCCCCCTCACCCCCGGCCCGGGCGCCACGCTGGGACCGAACTTCACCGTCGATATCGAGCGCCCCCGCGACCGCGCCGCGCTCAATGGCGATGACCGCTTCATCGCCCTGCGCCGCGACATCACCGAATATCTGCTCGACGTCGGTGCCGGACGCAATACGGCAGCCGAAAAGCCCGTGGCGCTGCCCAATGTGGTGCCCATCGGTCGCGGCAAGTCGCAGAAGCTGCCGAATGCCTATGCGGCGGCCGCTGCATCGCCGACCAAGGCCGGCTATGTCGAGTTCTCGCAGGTTTCCAAGATCTACCCCACGCCCAAGGGACCGCTGACGGTCGTTGACCGCTTCGACTTCAAGATGCGCAAGGGCGAGTTCGTGACGCTGATCGGGCACTCCGGCTGCGGCAAGTCGACGGTGCTCTCGATGGTGGCCGGTCTCAACCCGATCTCGGCGGGCGGCATCGTGCTCGACAATCGCGAAGTGGTGGGCGCCGGGCCGGAACGGGCCGTGGTGTTCCAGGCGCCTTCGCTGATGCCCTGGCTCACCGCCCGCGAGAATGTCGCTTTGGGCGTTGACCGGGTCTACCCCACCGCCAGCGCCGCCGAGCGTCGCGATGTCGTCGAATACTACCTGGCCCGCGTCGGGCTGGGCGATGCCATGCACCGGCTGGCCGGCGAACTCTCCAACGGCATGAAGCAGCGCGTCGGCATTGCCCGCGCCTTTGCTCTCTCGCCCAAGCTGCTGTTGCTCGATGAACCCTTCGGCATGCTCGACAGCATCACGCGCTGGGAGTTGCAGGATGTGCTGATGGAGGTCTGGGCCAATACCAAGGTCACCGCCATCTGCGTCACCCATGATGTCGATGAAGCCATCCTTCTGGCCGACCGCGTGGTGATGATGTCGAACGGCCCCAATGCCCGCATCGGCAATGTGATGGAGGTCAACCTGCCCCGGCCCCGCTCGCGCAAGGCGCTGCTGGCGCACAAGGACTATTACGGTTATCGCGAGGAGCTGCTGGGGTTCCTTGAAGCCTATGAAGGCGGCGCCAATCCCGACGAAGCAACGCTCGACCGGATCCGCGCCCGCCGCATCGAGCGCAGCGGCTCCACCCTGCCCCATTCGGCGGCCTGAGCCATGCAGCAGGGCGAGGCCAGCAAGACTGTTCGCACCACCTGCCCCTATTGCGGCGTCGGCTGCGGCGTGCTCGCCACGCCACAGCCGGATGGCAGCATGGCCATTGCCGGCGACCCTGAGCATCCCGCCAATTTCGGCCGGCTGTGTTCCAAGGGGTCGGCGCTGGGCGAAACCCTGGCATTGAGCAACCGCCTGTTGCAGCCCGAGGTTGATGGGGTGGTCACCAGCTGGGACGCGGCGCTCGAGCGGGTCGCCAGCACGTTCTCCCGCACCATCGCCGAGCATGGGCCCGATGCGGTCGCCATCTATGGCTCGGGCCAGCTGCTCACGGAGGACTACTACGTTGCCAACAAGCTGATGAAGGGCTTCATCGGCAGCGGCAATATGGACACCAATTCGCGGCTCTGCATGGCCTCCTCGGTGGCCGGGCACAAGCGGGCCTTCGGCTCGGATACCGTGCCGGGCAATTACGAAGATCTCGAACTGGCCGATCTGATCGTCTTGGTCGGGTCCAATCTGGGCTGGTGCCATCCGGTGCTCTACCAGCGCATCACCAAGGCCAAGGCCGAGCGACCCGGGATGCGCGTGGTGCTGATCGATCCGCGCCGCACCGCCAGCGCTGACCTCGCCGACCTGCATCTTCCCGTGCAGTCCGATGGCGACAGCGCACTCTTTGTCGGGCTGCTGTCCCATCTTTCGACCGCCGGAGCCATCGATGCCGGCTTTGTGGCCGACCACACCGAGGGCAGCACCGAGGCACTGGCCGTTGCGGACCATTGGCCGGTCGAGCGGGTGGCACAGGCCACTGGCATCCCCGAGACCGACGTACGGCGCTTCTACGACTGGTTTGCCGGCACAGAGCGCGTCGTCACAGTCTATTCGCAGGGCGTCAACCAGTCCGGCGTGGGCACTGACAAAGTCAATGCCATCATCAACGCCCATCTGCTGACCGGCCGCATCGGCAAGCCCGGCATGGGGCCATTCTCGGTCACCGGCCAGCCCAATGCCATGGGCGGGCGCGAAGTGGGCGGGCTCGCCAATACGCTGGCCGCCCATATGGATTTCACTCCCGAAGCCATCGACCGCGTCGGCCGCTTCTGGAACAGCACCAGCGTGGCGACAAAGGCGGGCCTCAAGGCCGTGGACCTCTTTGCAGCCGTGGCACGCGGCGAGGTCAAGGCGCTCTGGATCATGGCGACCAATCCGGTCGATTCCATGCCCGAGGCCGACGCCGTGCGTGCGGCCCTGGCCGCCTGCCCCTTTGTGGTGGTCTCGGACATGACCGACCGCACGGACACGGTGCTCCATGCCCACGTCCGCCTGCCCGCTGCCGGCTGGGGCGAGAAGGACGGTACGGTCACCAATTCGGAGCGCCGCATCTCGCGCCAGCGCCCGTTCCTGCCGCTGCCTGGCGCGGCGCGCCCCGACTGGTGGATCATCTCCCAGGTCGCCCAGCGCATGGGTTTTGGCGCCGCCTTTGACTATGCCGGACCTGCGGACATCTTCGCCGAACATGCCGCGCTCACCGCCTTCGAGAATGACGGAACGCGCGATCTGGACCTGGCAGGTCTTGTGGGGGCGGACTACGAGAGCCTCGCGCCCGTGCAGTGGCCCGTGCGGGCGCAATCCCGCACACGTCTTTTCGGCGATGGCCGCTTCTTCACGCCAGACCAGCGGGCGCGCTTCGTCGCCGTCGTGCCGCCCGAACCCATCCGCCCCGCGCCGGGACAGTTGATCCTCAACACAGGCCGGGTGCGCGACCATTGGCACACCATGACGCGCACGGGAAAGACGGCTCGCCTGTCGGCCCATTATGCCGAGCCCTTTGCCGAGCTGCATCCGCTGGACGCGGCAGAGTTGGGCATCACGCCGGCGACGCTGGTGCGTCTCGGCAATGCCCATGGGAGCGCGATTGTGCGCGCTCTGGTGACCGATCGGCAGCAGCGTGGCCACGTCTTCGCGCCTATGCACTGGACCGACCAGTTCGCCTCCAATGGACGCGTGGACGCCCTGGTCACCGCGCGCACCGATGCCATTTCCGGGCAGCCGGCGCTCAAGATGGCGCAGGTGGCGGCTATGCCCTTCATCGTGGAACGCTATGGCTTCTTCGTCGCGCGGCAGCGCCCGGCGCTGGCCACGGACTATTGGGCCATTGCCGAAGCGCCAGATGGTGTCCGTGGGGAACTGGGCTTTGTTGAAGAACCCGGCGACTGGGACGCCTGGCTGCGTGCTGCATTCGCTTTGCCCGCGGCGGCCCGCGTCCATTCGGTGATCGATTCCGGTTCCGGCCGGCGCAGCTTTGCCGTTCTGGCCGACAGGCAGTTGCAACTCGCGCTTTACGTCGCCGCCACGCCCGTCGCCGTCGCCCGCCAATGGGCCGTGGACCTGCTCAAGGCAGACGATGTCAGCGCATCCATGGTGCTGGCCGGTCGGCCCGGCGCTGACCGTCCCGATGCGGGAGCCATCGTCTGCTCCTGCTTCTCGGTGGGCCGCAACACCATTGCCGGGGCCGTCACCGAGCAGGGTTGCACAACTGTCGAAGCCGTCGGCGCCTGCACACGCGCCGGCACCAATTGCGGCTCATGCCGCGCCGAAATCAGGGGGATCATCGATGCACATCGTCTCGTCGCCGCAGCCGAATAGGCCCCGTATCGCCCCACTGGCTGTGTTGCCGGTGTTCTTTGATCTCAAGGGCAAGCCGGTGGTCGCCATCGGCGGGGGTGAGCCGGCGACCTGGAAGATCGAGCTGCTGGCGGCAGCGGGCGCCGAAGTGCGTGTCTATGCGCCCGCCAAGGAACGCTGCGCAGCGCTTGAGGCCATGGCCGACACAGCCGGCATTGCGCTCATCGACCGCGCCTGGACGCCCGCCGATCTCACGGGTGCGGCGCTGGCCGTAGCCGAGATCGAAGACGACCACGAGGCCGAAGCGTTCGTGGCTGCCGCGCGGGCCCTGGGCGTGCCCTATAATGTCATCGACCGGCCCGAGTTCTGCCAGTTCCAGTTCGGCGCCATCGTCAACCGCTCGCCGCTGGTGGTGGGCATCTCCACTGCCGGCGCCGCGCCCATTCTCGGCCAGGCGGTGCGTCGCCGCATCGAAACGCTGCTGCCAGCCACGCTCAGCCAGTGGGCGCAGTTGGCGCAGGAAGTGCGGTCCGAAGTGATTGCGCGCCTGCCCGCTGGACCGCACCGCCGCGCCTTCTGGGAACGCCTTGCCGCCCGTGCCTTTGGTGATCGCGGGCCGCAGGCTGATGATACACATATCGAGATGGACAGCGGATCTGCGCGCGCTGGTCGCGTGACCTTGGTCGGCGCCGGTCCGGGCGATGCGGACCTCTTGACCATCAAGGCCGTCCGCGCCCTGCAATCAGCCGATGTCATCCTGTTCGATGATCTGGTGTCATCCGAGGTGCTGGAGTTGGCGCGCCGCGAGGCCAAGCGCATGCTGGTGGGCAAGCGCGCGGCCCGCGAGAGTTGCAAGCAAGACGACATCAACGCGCTGATGCTGTCGCTTGCGCGCCAGGGCAAGCATGTGGTGCGCCTCAAGTCCGGCGATCCCATGATCTTTGGCCGCGCCGGCGAGGAGATCGACATGCTCGAACGGCATGGCGTGCCCGTCACGGTCGTCCCCGGTGTCACAGCGGCGCTGGCGCTGGCCAGCCGGCTCGGCGTCTCCTTGACCCACCGCGACCATGCGCAATCGGTCCGTTTCGTCACTGGTCACTCCCGCAAGGGCGTGCTGCCGGACAGTCTCAACTGGGCCGCCCTGGCCGATCCGGCAACAACCAGCGTCTACTACATGAGCCGCCGCACCCTGCCCGAAATCGTTGACCAACTGGCTGCGGGCGGCATGAGCCTCAGCACCCCGGCAATCATTGCCGGCAATGTCGGTCGCGCCGACGAACAGGTCTGGCGCGGCCCCCTTGCCGAGGCTGTTACGGCGGTCGAGCAGTTTCCGCTCTCCGCGCCAACCATCTTTGCCGTCGGCGATGCCTTGGCCCAACGCGGCGCCATGGCATTGGACGCCACGGGTACTGACTAGCCGCTGGGTCAGGCGCGCGTCTGGCCAGTGCGCGCCAGCAGAGAACGCTCCAGCGCGGAGAGACCGTCGTAGATGAGCACGGCGAGCACACCGACGATCAGGCCGCCTTGCAGCACAAAGGCGGTGTTGTTGGACAGCAGCCCGGCAATGATCACCTCGCCTAGCGTGCGGGCAGCGACGGTTGAGCCGATGGTGGCGGTGGCCAGCGAGATGACGACGGACAGCCGAATGCCCGCCAGGATCACCGGCAGCGCAATGGGCAGTTCCACGCGCAGCAGCCGCTGCCAGCCGCTCATGCCCATGCCCCGCGCCGCTTCGACGACGGCCGGCGGCAAGCCGGTGAGGCCGGTCAGCGTGTTCTCGAAGATCGGCAGCAGGCCATAGAGAAACAGCGCTACCAGCGTTGGCGCCGTGCCGAAGCCGAGCATCGGCACCGCCAGCGCCAGCACCGCCACGGGCGGAAAGGTCTGCCCGATATTGGCAAGGCTGCGCGACACCGGCAGGAACTCGGCGCCGAAGGGCCGGGTGACGATGATGGCGAGACCCACTGCAATGATCGTTGCGCCCAGCGTCGCCACCGCAACAATGCCGAGATGGCTCAGCGTGATGTCCAGCAGGTTGCCCTGGTTGTAGATCGCCGGCTGACCATTCGTCGTGAGCAGACCAAAGGCGCCGGAAAAGGCATCCGGCCAGAGCAGCAGCGCCAGAAGCGTCAACAGCGCCACCAGCCGGATCAGATTGCCCCAGCTCATTGCGGCCGCGCCGCCAGGCGTGCCAGGGCGGCCAAAGTCACCTGACCAACAATCTCGCCATCACGCGTGACCGGCAGCGCCGTGCGCGCCGACCACAGCAGTTCGGCATAGGCATCGCGCAGCGAGGCGGTCGTCGCAATGGGCGCGCCGCTGGCCGTGCCGGGTTCGATGTGGTCACCAACGCGCGACAGCGACAAGAGGCGGAACGGGCGCTCGCTGCTGCCGACCAGATCGGCAATAAAGTCATTGGCCGGACGGGCAATAATCTCGGCCGGTGGCGCGCTCTGCAGCAATTTGCCATGCGCCATCACGGCAATGGTGTCGCCCAGGTGAATGGCCTCTTCCATGTCATGGGTGACCAGGACAATCGTGGTGCCCAGCTTGCGCTGGATGGACAGCAGGTCGGCTTGCGCCTTGGCCCGGATCACCGGATCGAGCGCGCCGTAAGGTTCGTCCATGAGCAGGATATTGGGCTTTGCTGCCAGGGCGCGGGCGACCCCGACGCGTTGCTGTTCGCCGCCGCTCAGCTGATGCGGCAGGCGATCGCGGAAGCTGGCGGGATCGAGCTGGAACAGCTCGAGCAGTTCATCGACGCGGGCACGCGTCTTGGCGCGGTCCCAGCCGAGCAGGCCCGGCACGGTGGCGATGTTCTGCGCCACCGTGCGGTGGGGAAACAGGCCATGCCCCTGGATGGCGTAGCCAATGCGGCGCCGCAGCTCATAGGCGGGAATGCCGGCGATATCCTCGCCATCGATGCGCAGGCTGCCGCTCGACGGATTGACCAGCTTGTTGATCATGCGCAGCAGCGTGGTCTTGCCCGAGCCCGAGGTGCCGACGATGACGCAGACCGTGCGTGGCTGGATGGTCAGGGTCACCTGGTCCACCACGGCGCGGCCGTCATAGAGGCGGGAAACGTCGTCGATTTCGATCATGTTCGGGTCCCCCGCGCCGTCATGTCCACCAGGGCGTCCAGCACCACGGCCGCAGCAAAGGCCAGCGCCACCGTCGGCACTGCCCCGAGCAGCACCAGATCCATGGCGGTCTGGCCAATGCCCTGGAACACGAAGACGCCAAAGCCGCCGCCACCGACCAGGGCGGCAATGGTGGTCAGGCCAATGTTCTGCACCAACACGATGCGGATACCGGTCAGAATAACCGGAAACGCCAGTGGCAGTTCCACCGACAGCAGACGTTGCCAGCGGGTCATGCCCATGCCGCGCGCCGCATCGATGGCGGCCGGCGACACGCCCACTAGCCCCACCACCGTATTGGCGACGATAGGCAGCAGTGAATAGGCGAACAGCGCCACCAGCGCCGGTGTCGCGCCGATGCCCGAGATGCCGATGGCCTTGGCGCCCGGCACATGCGCAGCCACCCAGGCCAGTGGCGCAATCAGCAGGCCGAACAGGGCAATCGAGGGAATGGTCTGGACGATGTTGAGCAGGTTGAGCACGCTGGCCCGCAGTGCCGCGAATTTGTAGCAGACCATGCCGAGCGGCACGCCGACCAGCGTGGCGATGGCCACCGATCCGAAGGCCAGCCCGAGATGGGTCTGCGCCTCCGACCAGAAGGATTGGGCGCGATTGGCATATTCGCGCAGCATGGAGAGATCATTCCACAGCCCGCTCCAGAGCAGCAGCGCCATCGCGGCCGCGACCGCCAGCAGCATGGCGACACGCTGCCAGGGGCGCAGGGCCAGCCGGGTCAGCGCATCAGTGACCAAGAGTGCAAAGGCAAAGGCGAGAACCCAAAATCCCGCACCGGGCGAGACACGGGCGAAACTGTCGCCATCGGGCGTGAGATGACTGGCCGACAGCCCAGCGAGCACGAAGAGCATACCGACCACCACCAGCCCCACCGCCAGCTTGAGGTGCGCAGGCCAGCGCAGCAGCGCGGCGGCAAATCCGCCGATGAGCGTTGCAACAAGCAGCAGCGCCAGGTGTAGCGGCAGCGCCGCAAACAGGCCCATGGCCTCGCCCGGCACGATACGGTTGGCGCGGAACAGCGCAAAGGGCAGAGCAATGCCAATGCCGGCGGCCACGGCGACCAGCACACCGAGCTTGTCGAGTGCCAGCCAGGTCGGTCGGGGGCGGTCTATGGCGGGGGCAGCAAGGCTCATGCGGGCTCGGGTCCTCGGTCGCCAGCATGGCGAGGGGCGATCAGGCCGTCAGGCAGCGGGGGAGGAGGCGCAAAGCCCCTCCCCCATAATGCGGGCTAGTTCAGGAAACCGCCCTTGGTCAGGTAGTCGGTGGCGACGGCTGAGGAGGCTTCGCCGCCCACCTGCACGCGACCGTTCAGCTCCTGCAGCACTTCGAGCGTCAGGCCTTCGAACACGGGCTTGAGCAGTTCAGCGATCTGCGGATACTCGTCCAGCACCGCCTGGCGGATGATCGGGGCGGGCTGATAGACCGGCTGCACGCCCTTGTCGTCTTCGAGCACCTTGAGGCCCGAGGGGGCGATGCCGCCATCGGTGCCATAGACCATGGCGGCGTTGACGCCATTGGTCTGCTGCGCGGCAGCGGCAATGGTGGCCGCCGTGTCGCCACCCGAAAGGGTCACCAACTGGTCGGGCTTGAGGGTGAAGCCATAGACTTCCTGGAACTTGGGGAGCGCGGCCGGCGAGTTGACGAACTCGGAAGACGCCGCGAGCTTGACCTCGCCGCCACCGGCGACCCAGGCGCCAAACTGGGTGAACGTGGTCAGATTGTTGGCTTCGGCCACGTCATTGCGCACCGCGACAGCCCAGGTGTTGTTGGCGGGCGACGGGGTCAGCCAGACGATCTGGTTGGCGTCGAGATCGAGCTTGGCCGCTTCGGCATAGGCCGCGGCGGCGTCGTTCCACAGCGGATCGTCGGCCTTCTCGAAGAAGAAGGCGGCGTTGCCGGTATACTCGGGGTAAATGTCGATCTCGCCCGCGGTGATGGCCTGGCGGACGATGGGCGTGGCGCCCAGCTGGATGCGATCCTCGACCGGGATGTCGTTGGCCTCGAGCACCTGCTTGATGATATTGCCCAGAACACCGCCTTCGGTGTCGATCTTGGACGACACCACGACCTGTGCGTTGGCTGCGGTGATGGTCATCGCCAAAGCGGCGACGGCGCTCAAAAGCATGGACGTGCGGCGCATGGAATTCTCCGTTTTTCTGGTGTGCTGGCGCAAGGACCAGCCTGGATCTGTGCATCGGGTCGCAGCGCAAGACGCTGCCGCGGATCAGACCGCCCGGCGGGGACGCTCTCCTATCAACCAATACTGACAAGCCATGTCAGCATGGCGGCATATTGCCGCCCGATCAACCGTTGATACGCACCGCCTGTCGATCCGGACCAATGGCAAATGGCCGGGACAGCAGACTATTCGTTCGCCTTGGCGCGGAGGTTACTTCATCCAGAACATGGGCGTGAGATCGACCGAGATCGGCTCGTTCTTCTCGTTTGTGGCCATGACATCGGCCATATGCGCCCACCAGCGCTGCATCACCGCCGTGGCCGGCAGCTCCGCCATGGTGTTGTCCCTGCGGCGCCACAGCACGCCGAACAGGATATTGGTGTCTTCATCGAGATGGATCGAATAGTCCTTGACGCCGGCTTCATGCAGCAGGTCGACCAGCTCGGGGAAAATCTCGTCGTGGCGCTTCTTGTATTCGGCTGCCATGCCGGGATTGAGCTGCATCTTGAAGGCATGTTTCTCGTAGTCGCCATCGGTGATGATCATGCGCGCTGCCTCCACATGCGGAACAGGATGGGCAGCGCGATCACCACGATCAGCAGGCCGCCGATGAAGATGGACATCACAATACCAGGCACATTGAGCAGGCCCAGTCCGAAGGTGACAAGACCCATGATGATCGCGGCCAGCACGACGCCGAGAATGGAGCCCGCGCCACCGACAATGGAGACGCCGCCTAGCACCACCATGGTGATGGCCTCCAGCTCCCAGCCCTCGGCAATCGAGGGCCGCGTCGAGCCCAGGCGCGCCGTCAGCAGCACGGCGGCGATGCCGCTCATCAGGCCGGTGAGGCAGAACAGCACGAATTTGATGCGATCCACGCGCACGCCGGAGAACTGCGCCGCCACCGCATTGTTGCCGATGGCAAAGACGCGGCGGCCGAAGTTGGTGCGGTGCAGCAGCACGAAGTAGATGACGGCGCAGAGCACGAACAGCACCAGCTCGAACGAGATCACGCCCCAGACATAGCCCTGGCCGAACCAGGAGAAGCTCTTGGGATAGCCCTTGAAGCTCTGGTCGCCCAGGATGATGAAGCTGATACCCCGGAAAAGGCTCATCGTGCCGATGGTCACCACGATGGAGGGCAGCTTGAGCCCGGTGACGAGGAAGCCGTTGACGGCACCGCAGGCGATGCCGGTGCCCACGCCGATGGCCACCAGCACAGGGGTGTCCGCGCCATATTGCAACGCCAGGCCCATCAGGGTCGAGGCCAGCGCGATGATGGCGGCCACCGACAGGTCGATCTCGCCGGCGATGATCAGCAGCGCCATGGCCAGCGCGATCAGCGCCTTTTCGGTGAAGTTGAACGTGAGATCGCTCAGGCTCCAGGCGTTCAGGAAATAGGGCGAGGCGAAGGAATTGACGATGAAGATCACCACCGCCACCAGCACCAACAGGCTTTCCCAGCTCAGCAGGGCCGAGCGGAGCGGATTGTCGAGGCGGTCGGGCAGCGAACGGTGGAGCGAAGTGTCGGTCATGCTGTTTCTGCCGTCTTGAGGATGATGCGGCCCTTGCTGCGTTCGCCGCGCGCGTTGAGCACCACAGCCAACAGGATCGCCGTGCCGGAAATGGCCATCTGCCAGAACGGGGAAATGTTGATCACCGGCAGGGCGTTGTTGATGACGCCGAGGAAAATGGCGCCGAGCAGCACGCCGCCGACGCTGCCGATCCCGCCGGCGATGGAGACGCCGCCAATGACGCAGGCGGCAATAATGGTCAGTTCATAGCCGCCAGCGACTTCGGTGGAGGCGATGACATAGCGCGAAATCCAGAGATAGCCGCAGAGCCCGGCCACGGCGCCCGAGATGACGAAGGCCATGAACTTGGTGCGGCCCACATTGATGCCGGTATAGACCGAGGCCGTCGGATTGACGCCGATGGCGTAGAAGGCGCGTCCCAATGGCGTGCGGGTCATGAGCACATAGAACAGCGCGGCCACCACAATGGCGAACCAGCTCAGAACCGGCAGGCCCAGGAACACCGCGCGCTGGAAGGCAATGAAATCCGGGCTCATCTGGGCCGCATTGACCCAGGCGCCGCCGGAAATGACGAAGACCATGCCGCGGAAGATCGTCAGCGTGCCCAGCGTCACGACGATGGGCGGGATGTCGAGCTTCCACACCAGCACGCCGTTGAAAGCGCCCAGGCCCGCGCCGATGAGTACGGACAGCGCCATGAGCGCCGGGATCGGCACGCCGGGGAAAGCAGCGTTGAGCATGGCAACGATCATGCCGGTCAACGCGAGGTTGGAGGCCATGGAGAGGTCGATCGAGCGGGTCAGGATCACCGCCATCTGTCCCAGCGCCAGCATCATCAGGATGGAGGTGTCGTTGAAGATGGTCAGCAAATTGGTCGGCTGGGCAAAGCGCGAGAAGCGCAGCGTCACCAGCACGACCACCAGCACGATGGCCAGGGCCAGCCAGACTTCGCGGTGTTTCATCAAGCGGTTCATGCGGCCATGTCCTCGGCGATGCCGGCGGCCAGGCGCACCAGCGTTTCGGGCTTGAGCCCCTTGTTGTCGAGCGTGTCGACCATCCGCCCCTCGCGCATGACGACGATGCGGTCGCTCATGCCCAGCACTTCGGGCAGTTCGGAAGAGACCATGATGACGCTGAGGCCCTGGGCGACCAGTTCGGCCATGAAGTCATGCACGGCGGCCTTGGAGCCGATGTCGATGCCCTTGGTCGGTTCATCGAGGATGATGACTTTGGGCAGCGTTGCCAGCCACTTGGCGATCACCACCTTTTGCTGGTTGCCGCCCGACAGGGTCGAGACATTCTGGCTGAGCGAAGAGGCGCGCAGATCCAGCCGCTCGGTATAGGTGCGGGCCAGGGCAAATTCCTCGGCCAGGCGCAGGAAGCCAGCGCGGCTGGTCGTGCCCAGCGATGGCAGCGAGACATTCTTGAAAATGGGTTCGCCGGTAATGACGCCCTGCTTGCCGCGCTCCTCGGGGACATACACGATGCCGGCCTCGACGGCATCGGCGGGAGAGCGGGGTGTGATTGTCGCGCCATCGAGCGACAGCGTGCCGGCGGAGGGGCGCGTCAGACCGAACACAGCCTGCATGACCTCGCTGCGGCCGGCGCCGACCAGGCCATAGAAGCCCAGGATTTCGCCCTTGCGCACAGAGAATGAAATGTCATTGAATTCAGTGGGATGGCTGAGGCCCTTGGCCTCCAGCACCACATCGCCGCTGGCCGCTTGGCGGGACGGGAAGATGCCTTCGACCGGGCGACCGACCATCATCTGGACGATGTCGCTCTGGCTGGTGTCGGCGATCATGCCCTTGCCGACCTGCTCGCCGTCGCGGAAGACGGTGAAGCGATCGGCGATGCGATAGATCTCATCGAATTTGTGGCTGATAAACAGGATCGCCTTGCCGTCCTGCTTGAGCAGGTCGATCAGGACGTAGAGCTCCTCGATCTCCTTCTGGCTGAGGGCGGCGGTGGGCTCGTCCATGATGACGACGCTGGCGTCGATGGAGAGCGCGCGGGCCACGGCGACCAGGTGTTTTTTGGCGATGCCGAGTTCCCTAAGCTTGATGTCGGGGTCAATGCCGGCGGCCATGGCGTCGAGGGTCAGCCTGGCTTCGCTGCGCATCTTGCGCCAGTCGATCAGGCCGAACCGATTGCGGGGGGCGTGGCCGAGATAGATGTTCTCGGCGACGGTCAGCTCGTCGAACAGCACGGTTTCCTGATGGATGGCGGTAATGCCAGCCGCAGAGGCAGAATGCGCCGTCGGCAGCGTAACCTTCTGGCCGTTCACGGCAATCTCGCCCGCGTCGGGCTGGTAGATGCCCGTCAGGGTCTTGACCAGAGTGGACTTTCCGGCGCCGTTCTCCCCGATCAGCGCGGTGACCTGGCCGGCATAGAGCTCGAGCGAGACATTGTGCAGCGCCCGCACGCCGGGGAAGCTCTTGGAAATGCCCGAGAGGGTCAGGATGGGTTGATCGGTCATGGGTCTTAGCTTCATCCTTCACCGCTGGCTGCGGTGGTGCAGTCGACACCCTCCCCTTGCGGAGCGGGATCAAGAGTGGGGGGCCTCGGTGATCCGTCGAACGACCCTCAGCCTGGCTCTGCCGCGGCGATGTGCAGGATAGGTCCCCTCTCCCCTGAGGGGAGAGGGTTAGGGTGAGGCGTTCAGTGCCGCGGCAAAAGCTCAGGCTCCGAACCTCTCACCCAACCCAACGGGTCGACCACTCCCCCTCTGGGGAGTGGCAAAGGACCTCAATAGATCTTGGAGAACTCTTCGATGTTGGACTTGTCGAAGGTGAAGGGAGCGGCCATGGCGCCCGAGTTGGTGTCGTCCAGGGTCAATTCGCCCATGCGGCCCATCGAGAGCTTGGCACCGGGCTTGGCTTCGTCGCCCTTGACCAGATCATTGGCCAGCATCACGGCTGAGTAGCCCAGGTCGATCGGGTTCCACAGGGCAACGGCCTGGCTCGCGCCATTGTCGATGAACTGCTTGAACTCGGACGGCAGGGCAAGGCCGGTGACATTGATCTTGCCGATCAGGTTCTGGTCGGTCACCACCTGGGCAGCGGCCACGACGCCCACGGTGGTGGGGGCAATGATGGCCTTGAGGTCGGGATAGGAGGCGATCAGGCCCTTGGCTTCGTCGGTCGACTTGACCGAGTCATCGTCGCCATAGACGACCGAGACGAGATTGATGTTGGGGAACTTCTCGGGCAGCACGGCCTTGGCCGCATCGATCCAGGCGTTCTGGTTGGTCGCCGTGGAGGCAGCCGAGAGGATCGCCACGTCGCCCCCCTCGGGCAGGTAATCGGCAGCCAGCTTGATGATGGTCTCGCCGATCAGGGCGGTTTCGGACGGGTTCAGGTGCAGCTGGCGGCCTTCGGGGGCGACGCCGGAATCCCAGGAGATCACCTTGATGCCGCGTTCCATGGCCTTCTGCAGCGCCGGCACAAGCGCGTCCGGATCGTTGGCGGAGATGGCGATGGCGTCAACCTGCTGGGCGATCAGCGCATTGATGACTTCGATCTGGGCTTCGGCGGTTGCGGCGGTCGGGCCGGTATAGATCACTTCGACATCGCCAAGTTCGGCAGCAGCTTCCTGCGCGCCCTTGTTGGCGGCATCAAAGAAGCCATTGCCCAGCGACTTGACGACCAGCGCGATGCGGGTCTGGGCGAAGGCGGGCGTAGCGAGCAGTGCGGCAACGGCGGTGGTGGCCGCCAGCAGTTTAATCAGCTTCATTGAGGTTTCCTCCCTGGGGTCGTCTTGCTTGGTTTCTCAGGCGACGGTCTGTTGCTTGTCCGCCTGAGCCGTTGTTTCCGCCACGATGAGCCGCACGCCTGCCGTTTCCAGCATTTGACGGTCTTCGTCGCGGATGCCGCTGTCGGTGATGACGGCGGCTATTCGGTCGAGCCCACATAGAATGAGGCTTGAGCGTCCCGAAAATTTCGATGAATCGGCCAGCACGATCAGCTCGTCGGCCTGGCCGATCAGGCCCAGCTCGGACTGCACGATCATGGGGTCGGCTTCCATCAGCCCATGCTGGCCGATGCCCTGGCAGCCAATGAACATGCGCTTGGCATAGAAGTGGCTCGCCACCACCCCGCCGAAGGGCGAGAGGATGACATTCTGCTCGCGATAGACCGTACCGCCGGGGATGACGACGGAATTGCGCGAGTTGTGGATGAGATATTCGGCAATGGCGAAGCTGTTGGTGAACACGCTCATGCGCCGCTGCGTCAGGTGATGCACCATCTGGTAGGTGGTGGTGCCACCATTGATGATGATCGGCTCACCATCCTTGCACAAGGCGGCCGCTGCGCGGGCAATTGCGCGCTTCTGCTCGATATTGATGGTTTCGTTGACCGAGAAGGGCCGCCCCATCAGCGCGCTCTGCTCGGGCGGGTTGACGGCCTCGGCGCCACCGCGCACCCGCCGCACCTCGCCCCGTACATGCAGGGCCGCAATGTCCCGGCGAATGGTGGCTTCCGAGGAGCCGGTGACCTCGCACAGATCCGCCACCGTCGCGACAGGACGCGACTGCACGGCAGCGATAATCACTCTGTGGCGTTCGGTTTCGTGCACGGCTTGTCTCTCCCTGGCAGCATAGTTTCCATTCATTCCAATCACTGTCAATCATGAAACCGTCAAATTCGAAACATGTCAGTCTCTGATGCGCGTTTCTGACTGTTTATGATTGACACTGCAGCTTTATCGTGGCCATCTCCGGCAAAAATCCGAGTTACCACCCTGTGGGAGGAGTCTGCATGTCGACCACCGCGCCCAAGCGCCTTGCCAATCTTTGGGATGATGCGAAAGCCGCCGCCATGAGCGAGCCGGAACGCCTCGTCTATCGTTCGAACCTGCTGGGCAGCGACAAGCGCGTGACCAATTATGGTGGCGGCAATACCTCGTCCAAGATCTGGCAGAAGGACCCGCTGACCGGCCAGGACGTGGAAGTGCTGTGGGTGAAGGGCTCGGGTGGCGACAGCGCCTCGATCAAGCTCGACGGCTTTTCGACGCTCTATATGGACAAGCTGCGCGCGCTCAAGGGCCTCTATCGCGGCGTGGAGTTCGAGGACGAGATGGTGGGCTATCTGCCGCACGCCACGTTCAACCTCAATCCCCGCGCAGCCTCGATCGACACCCCGCTGCATGCCTATGTGAACCGGCCGTTCGTCGATCATATGCACCCGGACGCGATCATTGCCATCGCGGCCTCCAAGAACTCCAAGGAGCTGACCCAGCAGATCTTTGGCGACACCATCGGCTGGTTGCCGTGGAAGAAGCCGGGCTTCGAGTTGGGCCTGTGGCTGGGCAAGTTCTGCGAAGAGAACCCCAACGCCAAGGGGCTGATCCTTGAGTCCCATGGCCTCTTCACCTGGGGCGACACGCCCAAAGAATGCTACGAGACCACTATCGGCATCATCAACCAGGCCATCGAATGGTTTGAGAAAGAGACCGAGGGCAAGACCATTTTCGGCGGCGCCGCGGTCACCGCCCTGCCGGCTGACCAGCGTCGCGCCATCGCGGCCAAGCTGATGCCCAAGATCCGCGGCCTGATCTCCGCCGACAGCCACAAGCTGGGCCATTTTGATGACAGCGCCGCGGTGCTCGAATTCGTCAATTCCAACAATCTGCGCCCGCTGGCCGCGCTGGGCACCTCGTGCCCGGACCATTTCCTGCGCACCAAGATCCGCCCGCTGGTGATCGAGTTCGATCCGGCCAATCCCGATGTGGACGCCGTGATTGCTCGTCTCGCCGATGACGTCGCCGCCTATCGCGCCGACTACCAGGCCTATTACGACCGCTGCAAGCACGACAACTCACCCGCCGTGCGCGACCCCAATGCGGTGGTCTATCTGATGCCGGGCGTGGGCATGTTCACCTTCGCCAAGGACAAGGCCACGGCCCGCATCTCCGGCGAGTTCTATGTCAACGCCATCAATGTGATGCGCGGCGCCTCGACGGTGTCGACCTATGTCGGCCTGCCCGAGCAGGAAGCCTTCGACATCGAATATTGGCTGCTTGAGGAGGCCAAGCTGGCGCGCATGCCCAAGCCGAAGTCGCTGGCCGGCAAGATTGCGCTGGTCACCGGCGGCGCCGGCGGCATCGGCAAGGCCACGGCCGTGCGGCTGCTGCGCGAAGGCGCCTGCGTGGTGCTGGCCGACATCGACCAGGCAGCGCTGGCGGCAGCCAATGAGGAACTGGGCAAGGTGTTCGGCGCCGATTTCGTGCGCCCCGTGCAGCTCAATGTGACGCAGGAAACCGTCGTCATCGCCGGCTTTGCCGAGGCGGTGGTGGAGTTCGGCGGGCTCGACATTCTGGTCTCCAACGCCGGCATCGCCTCCTCCGCACCGATCGAGGAGACCTCGCTCGAGCTGTGGAACAAGAACATGGATATCCTCAGCACCGGCTATTTCCTGGTGTCGCGCGAGGCGTTCCGCCTGTTCCGCGCCCAGAAGATCGGCGGCAATGTGGTGTTCGTGGCCTCCAAGAATGGCCTCGCCGCGTCGCCCAATGCCTCGGCCTATTGCACCGCCAAGGCGGCGGAAATCCACCTGGCCCGCTGCCTGGCGCTGGAAGGCGCATCCGAGCAGATCCGCGTCAATGTGGTGAACCCCGACGCCGTGCTCCGCGGCAGCAAGATCTGGGCCGGCGAATGGCTGGAACAGCGCGCCTCGACCTACAAGACCGACAAGGATGGCCTGGAGGAAATGTACCGCGAGCGCTCGATGCTCAAGCGCAGCGTGTTCCCCGAGGACATCGCCGAAGCGATCTATTTCTTCGCCTCGGAGGCCTCGGCCAAGTCGACGGGCAATATCATCAATGTGGACGCGGGCAACGCCCAGTCGTTTACGCGCTGACGCAGTGACGGGGTCGACAGATCCCCTCACCAACCCTCCCCTCAAGGGGAGGGAGGGTCCAGATAGCACACAGAATATGCGGCTCCATCGCCTCCCTCCCCTTGAAGGGGAGAGACTGAGGGAGGGGACCGCCGAGGGAGGCACATACAATGACCGATACCATCATCGACCCATCCGTCGTTGACGCGAACAATGAGAAGCGCCTGGCGGACCTCAATGTCGACTATGACACGCTGGGCGAGCGGCTGGACCGCCGCGGCGTCGATATCGACGCCATCAAGTCCAAGGTTGCCGCCTTCAACGTGGCCGTGCCCTCCTGGGGCGTGGGCACCGGCGGCACGCGCTTTGCGCGCTTCCCCGGCGTGGGCGAGCCGCGCGACATCTTCGACAAGATCGAGGACTGCGCCGTGATCGCCCAGCTGACGCAGGCGACGAAAACCGTGTCGCTGCATATTCCGTGGGACAAGGCTGATCCCAATCGCCTCAAGCAGTCGGCCAGCCGCTTTGGCCTGGGCTTTGACGCGATGAACTCCAACACCTTCTCGGACGCCAAGGGGCAGTTGCAGAGCTACAAGTTCGGCTCGCTCAGCCATGCCGACAAGGCCGCGCGCGACCAGGCGATCGAGCATAACCTCGAATGCATCGAGATCGGCAAGACCATCGGCTCCAAGGCGCTGACGGTGTGGATCGGGGATGGCTCGAACTTCCCCGGCCAGGTCAATTTCGCCCGCCAGTTCGAGAATTACCTGGACTCCATGAAGCAGGTCTATGCCGCCCTGCCCGAGGACTGGCACATCTATACCGAACACAAGATGTATGAGCCGGCGTTCTATTCGACGGTGGTGCAGGATTGGGGCACCAATTACATCATCGCCAAGGAGCTGGGCGACAAGGCGCTGTGCCTGGTCGACCTCGGCCACCATGCGCCCAACGTCAATATCGAGATGATCGTTTCCCGCCTGGCCCAGTTCGGCAAGCTGGGTGGCTTCCACTTCAACGACAGCAAATATGGTGACGATGACCTCGACGCCGGCGCCATCGACCCCTATCGCCTGTTCCTGGTGTTCAACGAACTGGTCGACATCGAGGCCGGCGACGCCGACTTCCACCCGGCCCATATGCTGGACCAAAGCCACAATGTGACCGACCCGATCGAGTCGCTGATGCTGTCGGCCTCCGATGTGCAGCGCGCCTATGCGCAGGCGTTGCTGGTGGACCGGGCAGACCTGTTGGCGGCGCAGCAGGGCAATGACGCGCTGGCGGCAACGCAAGCGCTGCGCCAGGCCTACCGCACCGATGTCGAGCCGATCCTGGCCATGGCTCGCTTCGAACAGGGCGGCGCGATCGACCTGCTCAGCACCTATCGCGCCTCGGGCTACCGCCAGAAGGTCGCCGACGTGCGCCCGGCGGTCGAGGGCGGCTCGGGCGGCATCGTCTAGTTCAGCAGTTGCTCCTCCCAGAGCGGAAAGGCCCGGTGAGTCATCACCGGGCTTTTCGTTTGTGCGGGGGCGCCTCAGGGCCGGATGAGGCCGCCGAAATAGTCGAGCGAATAGGCTTCGGTGTCGCCGACGCGGATCATTTCGCGGCCGTGAAAGTGCGCGGCGTCGCCCGTGCTGGTGTCGATGTAGCGGCCATGCGGGCCGGTCCAATCGAAGCCCCCGAGGAAGCGTCCTTCCCCATACATGGCGGTCAGCGCCGCCTTGATGGTGGCGCCGGCGCGCTGGCCATCGATCAAGTCGGGGCGCTGGATATAGCCATAATAGTTCATGGCCCAGACCGGCTCGCCGTCATGCCAGAGCGTTTCCTGGCCGATGAAATCGGTGCCGCCGAAATAGCTGTCGAGATAGCGCCAGGGGCCCTGGCTCCAGCCCAGGTCATGCGAGCCCGGGCGCGAGGGCGGCGCGCTGGTGCCGCCGCCGACATAGGTGGCCGCCTTGGCGGCGACGATGATGGGTGTGAGATCGTCGATAGGCATGGGCCCTCCAGTGGTGTGCTGGAGGGCCTTGTAGAAATGGGTCTTGTCAGAGGCTGGCAGCAGGCGCCGACGCCTACTTCATGGTCGGCATCTGGAATTCGGCACCGTCCTTGATGCCAGAGGGCCAGCGGGCCGTGACGGTCTTGGTGCGGGTCCAGAACTTGATGGCGTCGGTGCCATGCTGGTTGAGATCGCCGAAGGCGCTCGCCTTCCAGCCGCCGAAGCTGTGATAGGCCAGCGGCACGGGCACGGGCACGTTGATGCCCACCATGCCGACATTGACGCGGGCGGCAAAGTCGCGGGCGGCGTCGCCGTCGCGGGTGAAGATGGCCGTGCCATTGCCATAGGGATTGTCCATGGTCAGCTTGAGCGCCTGCTCATAGGTCCTGGTGCGGACGACGCTGAGGACGGGGCCAAAGATTTCTTCCTTGTAGATGTCCATCTCGGGCGTGACGTGATCGAACAGGCTCGGTCCGACGAAATAGCCGTTTTCATAGCCCTGCAGCGTAAAGCCACGACCATCGACCGCCAGGGTCGCGCCCTGGTCGATGCCGGACTGCACGAGGGCGTCGATGCGGTCCTTGCTTGCCTTGGTGATCACCGGGCCCATTTCGCTGGCGGCATCGGTGGCGGGGCCAACCTTGAGCGCCTCGATGCGCGGCTTGAGCGCGGCAATGATGCGGTCGGCGGTCTCGTCGCCCACCGGGACGGCGACCGAGACGGCCATGCAGCGTTCGCCGGCCGAGCCGTAACCGGCTCCCATCAGCGCGTCGGCGGCCTTGTCCATGTCCGCGTCGGGCATGATGATCATGTGGTTCTTGGCGCCGCCAAAGGCCTGCACGCGCTTGCCCTCGGCTGCGGCGGTTGCATAGACATAGCGGGCAATCGGGGTCGAGCCGACAAAGCTCACCGCGCCGATGTGGTCGTGATGGAGAATGCCATCGACCACCGCCTTGCCGCCATGGACGACATTGAGCACGCCCTTGGGCAGGCCGGCCTCGATGGCGAGCTGGGCCAGGCGCACCGGCACGGAGGGGTCGCGCTCGGAGGGCTTGAGGATGAAGGCATTGCCGGCCGCGATGGCGGGCGACAGCATCCACAGCGGGATCATGGCGGGGAAGTTGAATGGGGTGATGCCCGCGCCGATGCCGACCGGCTGGCGCATGGAATACATATCGATCGCCGGGCCGGCGCCATCGGTGAACTCGCCCTTGAGCAGGTGCGGCGCGCCGGCGACGAATTCGGCCACTTCCAGCCCGCGCTGGATATCACCCTTGGCGTCCTCGATGGTCTTGCCATGCTCGGCGCTGAGCAGGGTCGCCAACTCATCCATGTGCTGGTTGATCAGGGCGACAAAGCTGAAGAACACACGGGCGCGGCGCTGCGGATTGGTGGCAGCCCATTTGGGCTGGGCAGCGGCGGCCGAGGCCACGGCGGCGTCGAGATCGGCCTGGGTGGCCAAGGCCACACGCGCCTGCACCTCGCCGGTGGCGGGGTTGAACACGTCCTGGAATTCGGCGGAATTGCCTGAAGTTTCGATGCCGTCGATAAAGTGGCCGATGGTGCGCATGAAGGGCTCCCTTGTTTGGCGGGAGGTTAGGCGCTACAGATTACGCAGTGCAACGCGATAGATTTTGCATCTGATGTGCGAAAATTGAAGCTCAAATCTGGTATGGTGCTGCAGCCCCACCTACCCGCTCCCCTGTTGGGCAGAGTCGCCGCAACTCCCTGCCCGCCAACCCTCCACCGCCCCGTCATTGCCCGACTCGTCCGGGCAATCCAGCCTCGCCCGTCTGGCCGGTGCTCGGTGGATCACCCGGACAAGCCGGGTGATGACGTTGATCACGTCACTTCTGCGCGACTGCACCTTGGGTACACTCCCTGCGGGACCACGGCGGAAAGGCCCAATACCAGGAGACACAAATGAACTGGGATGACGTTCGCGTTTTCCTCGCCGTTGCCCGGTCTGGCCAAATCCTGGGGGCGGCCAGGGCGCTGGGGCTCAATCATGCGACGGTGGCGCGGCGGTTGACGGCGCTGGAGTCGGCGCTGGGCAGTACGCTCTTCACCCGCAAGACAAATGGCTCGGAGTTGTCCGGCGCCGGCGAGCGCTTTCTGAGCCATGCCGAGGCCATGGAAAGCGCCATGCTGGCGGCCAGCGCCTCGGCCGGGGCCGACAGCAAGGTTGAGGGCACCGTGCGCGTGGGCGCGCCGGACGGTTTTGGCGTGGCATTCCTCGCGCCACGGCTGGGCCAATTGATCGAGCGGCACAAGGGGCTGCGGGTGGAACTGGTGCCGGTGCCGCGCACCTTTTCGCTGTCGCGGCGCGAGGCCGATATTGCCGTGACGCTGGAGCGGCCGCAGGAGGGGCGGCTGGTGGCGCGCAAGCTGACCGACTATCGCCTGGGGCTCTATGCAGCACAAAGCTATCTCGACCGGCACGGCGCGCCGGCCGATCTTGCCGCGCTCGAACAGCATAGTCTCGTGGGTTATGTCGATGACCTGCTGTTCACCCAGTCGCTCGACTATACCGGCGAGTTCCTGAGGGGTTGGCGCTCGAGCCTGGCGGTGTCATCGGCCATGGGGCAGACCGAGGCGGTGCGCGCCGGCGCCGGCATCGGCATCCTCCATGCCTTCATGGCCGGCGGCGACGCCGGGCTGGTGCCGGTGCTGCCACAGCACCAATTGATCCGCAGCTATTGGACCGTGGTGCACGAAGACCTGCGCGCCATCCGCCGCGTGGCGCTGGTTGCTGAATTCCTCGGCGAGATCGTGGCGCGCGATCGCGCCATGTTCTAGATCGCTTCACGCTCCGGTGGACCTGCGGCTCCTTTGCCTCGGAACCGCGGCAATCCAAACGTCAGACGATCTAGGCGGATTGCCGGAGCGGCTCGGTGGCGGCCAGCAGCCAATCGCGGAAGGCCCTGATCTTGGGCACATTGCGCCGAGCCTGCGCATAGACCAGATAATAGCCCCGCCCGTCTGTCGCCAGAAGATCGAACGGCTGCAACAGCCGCCCCGAAGCGATCTCATCGTGGAAGAAGCCGGGCGTCAGCACAGCCACACCCCGCCCCGCAATGGCCGCTGTGCCCAAGAGGCTCTGCAAGCCAAAATGGCTGATTGGCCGTCCCTCGCTTGAATAGCCGGAGACGCCGGCGGCCTCGAACCACTGATCGATCCAGCGATCCTGCGGATCAAGTATTGGCAGGCGCAACAGGTCTTCGGGGCGGTTGACGCCGCCGATGCTTGCGGCCAGGGCCGGACTGAGCAGCGGCGAAAAGTCGGCCTTGATGAGCAGGTGGCTGACCAGGCCCCGGCCCGGCTCGGGTGTGGGCTGGGTGCGGATGGCCAGGTCGAAATCATCATGCAGCAGGTCGACCACATGGTCGCTGCTGTCCAGGCGCACAGCGATATCGGGATGAGCAATCTGGAACAGGCCCAGATTCTGCGCCAGCCAATTGCTGGCAAAGGTGGGCACCGTGGTGATGCTGAGCAGCCCGTCGAGCTTGCCGCGTGTTTCGGCGAAGGCGTCGCGCAACAAGGCAAAGGCCTTTTCGACCGATGGCGCGAGCAGTGCCCCGGTTTCGGTCAACGCGATCTGGCGCGGCTTGCGCAGGAAGAGCGGAGCGCCGACGCGCTCTTCCAGAATGCGCATCTGGTAGCTGACCGCCGCCTGGGTCATGCCGAGCTCCTCCGCCGCGCGGGTGAAGCTGAGGTGCCGGGCAACCGCCTCGAAGGCGCGCAGGGAGGACAGTGGGGGCAAAGCGGCCATACATAAACACCCCTTATGGATAGTCATCGGAGTTTAGTTGGAAGTTCGCCTAAAGACCAGCGATCCTGCACATCATGCAGCGATCTGGTTTCGATGCAGCATAAGGAGATTACCACCATGACCTGCACCGAAAGCGACGTGATCCCAGCTGCCCGCCGCCCGGCCCTATGGCTTGAGTGGGTGTCTGTGGGCTGGCGTGCCGCCCTGCTCCGCAAGCGCCGCCGCCAGGCCACCATCGACCTCATTCACGGCTCGCCGCATCTGCTGCGTGATATTGGCCTGGAGACAGGCGCCGCTGTCACGCGCGACCAACAGGCCGCTTGCCCTTGGCGATAGCGGCGGTAAAACTGGACATCATGTCCAAGACCACGCCCGCCACACTCGCCCTCGCCAAGACCGGCTTTGCTTTCGCCACAGCCACTTATGACTACGATCCCGACGCCGACCGCGTTGGATTGCAGGCGGCAGAGGCCATGGGTGTTTCACCCTCGATTGTGCTCAAGACGCTGATGGCCGAGGTGGACGGCAAGCCGGTGTGCGTGGTGGTGCCGTCGGACGCCGAAGTGAATATGAAAAAGCTGGCAGCGGCCTTTGGCGGCAAGGCGGCGCATATGATGAAGCCGGCCGACGCCGAGCGGCTGACCGGCTACAAAGTGGGCGGCATCAGCCCGTTCGGGCAGAAAAAGGCCGTGCCGACGGCGGTGGAAGAGCTGGCCACGCTGGAAGACGAAATCTTCCTCAACGGCGGGCAGCGTGGCTTTCAGATCCGCATGAAGCCCGACGATCTGGTGGCGGCGCTAGGAGCCAAGGCGGCTGACCTGATCCGCTAGATCGTTTCACCCTTCGGTGGATTTTCGGCTCCTTTGCCTCCCTCCCCCCTTGAGGGGAGGGAACGAGGGAGGGGGTCCATCGGTGGTGCTCAGACACAGCCCAGAAAAGACAAAAGGCGCCCGGATGGACGCCTTCATCTCAAGTCTGATCGGCAGATGGCTCGGATTAGCGAGCGTATTCGCCGCGAGCGATGTTCTTGATGTCGCCCTTGGTGATGCCCAGATCGCTCAGCTGACGGCTGTCGAGAGCGTTGAGTTCGCGCATCGTGCGCTGGTACTGAGCAAACTGTGCGATTTTCTGGCGGATGTTCATTTCGGTTCCCCTTCGTTTGATGACCCTTATGTAGACCCACCCTGTCGTGATTAGAAGACAGCCTTTGTGCACATCCGTTATGCAGTGAGTGCAAACAAAAGAGGCAATCCCGTCATCTACCGTTCATGCACGCGGCGCGATTGCGGCGCAAAAGCGGCCGGCGACGAACAGCTACACCATTGATATACAAACACAAAAATCAGAAACGACGCCCAAGGGCGCCGTTAATGGATTTTTGACCATCTGGAAAAGAGGTATGCGCCCGATGTAGGGCCCATTTCAGCGCGGCGGCTGTTGCAGGGCTATTTCAGCCGCAGCGACCGCGCAGGCGCCCCAAGTCCGGCACGCGCACATGCCGGTAGTTCTCGATCTCGATGACGCCGTCGGCCTTGAGCTTGCTCATCTGGCGGCTGACCGTCTCGATGGTGAGCCCGAGGAAGTCCCCAATGTCGGCCCGGGTCAGGGGCAGATCGAACGTCGCCGAGACTTCGCTGCGGGTGGGATCGATGTGGCTGGCGATCAGATAGAGGAAGCTGGCGACCTTTTCGGCGGCCGTCTTGCGCCCCAGGGTCACCATCCAGTCGCGCGCCTCGTCCAGTTCGCGCAGCGTCTGCTGCATCAGGCGATGCTCGAGCGCAGGATTTTCCTGCACCAGCCGCTCCAGCGCGGACTTGGGCACCATGCAGATATCGACATCGGAGGCCGCTTCGGCCGTGACGCGGCTTTCCTGCGCAAACAGGCGCCCCAGCAAATCGGGTGCAAACTGCAGCCCAACCACCTGCTGGCGGCCATCCTCAAGCACCTTGGAGAGCTTGACCACGCCGCGCATGACGTTGCCGTAGCCGGTGACCGGCATGGATTCGGCCACCATTTCGTCGCCTGCACTATGGCGGACGCGACGGGTCTGCTTGGCCAGCGCCGTCAGCTGTTCAGCATCGAGCGCGCCGCACATGCCCTTGTGCCGGGCCTCGCAGCTCTGGCACAGCACGGGAATATCGGAGTTGTGAATGTCGATACGCGCAACGGCCATGAGCGAGTCTCCTCGTGTTGCTATCTATAATGGCATGATGCCAATAGTTTGAACACCTAAAGGGAAGACGCGCCAACCTGACGCAGCCGGTGTTGACCTTACCATTGTGGGAAGGTTTATATGTGGTGTCGAAAGGGGATCACCCATGACCGACCACACCCATACCGCCCCCGTAAGCATCGATATCGACGGCATGACCTGCGCCTCCTGCGTGGCGCGCGTGGAAAAGGCGCTGCTGAAGGTTCCGGGCGTTGAAAGCGCCAGCGTCAATTTCGCCACGGAACGGGCCACCGTACATAGCGCCTCGGGCGAAACGGCCCCGCTTCTGGCCGCCATCGAGAAGGCCGGCTATTCCGGCAAGATGACACCGAGCGCCCATGCGCATCACGGTGGCGGCCATCAGCACCATGACGAAGACGCGGCCGTGTTGCGGCGCGACGTGATTCTGGCGGCCATCCCCACCCTGCCGCTGTTGGTGCTGGAGATGGGCGGACACCTCTACATGCCGTTCCACATGGCGGTTATCTCGGTGGTGCCGCAGAGCGTGCTGCACCTGATCTACTTTGTGCTGGCGAGCTTTGTGCTGTTCGTGCCGGGACGGCGCTTCTTTGTCTCGGGCATCCCCGCGCTCCTGCGTGGCGCGCCGGAGATGAATGCGCTGGTGGCCCTGGGCTCGGGCGCGGCCTATCTCTATTCGGTGGTGGCCACCTTTGCCCCACAGCTGCTGCCGAGCGCCGCACAATATGTCTACTACGAATCGGCGGCCGTGATCGTGACGCTCATTCTGGTGGGACGCTGGCTCGAGGCGATCGCCAAGGGTCGCACTGGCGAGGCCATCCAGCGGCTGGTGCGCGAACAGGCGCGCAGCGCTCGGGTCGAACGCGACGGCGCAGTGCAGGAACTGCCCGTTGAGCAGGTCGCGGTAGGCGATGTCATCATCGTGCGTCCCGGCGAGAAGATTGCGGTCGATGGCGAAATCATCGACGGCGCCAGCCATATCGATGAATCCATGATCTCGGGCGAATCGCTGCCGGTATCCCGCGGCGTCGGCGCGGCGGTGATCGGGGGCACGCTCAATACCTCGGGCAGCTTCCGCTTCCGCGCCACCAAGGTGGGTGGGGACACGACGCTGGCGCAGATCATCCGCATGGTGGAGGAAGCCCAGGGCGGCAAGCTGCCCATCCAGGGGGTGGTGGACCAGATTACCGCCTGGTTCGTGCCGGCGGTGATCGTGGCGGCCATCGCGACCTTTGCGGTCTGGGCCATGTTCGGGCCCGAGCCGGCCTATGTCTTTGGCATGGTCAATGCCGTTGCCGTGCTGATCATTGCCTGCCCCTGCGCCATGGGGCTGGCGACGCCGACCTCGATCATGGTGGGCACCGGCCGCGCAGCAGAGCTGGGCGTGCTGTTCCGCAAGAGCTCGGCGCTGCAGCAGCTGCGCGACGTCGCTGTCGTGGCCTTTGACAAGACCGGCACGCTGACCGAAGGCAAGCCGGTGTTGACCGACTTCATCCTCGACGATGATTTCGAGCATGACGAAGTGCTGGCGCTGGTGGCGGCGGTGGAAGCCAAGTCGGAGCATCCGATCGGTAGCGCCATCGTGGCCGCGGCCGAGAAGGCCGGGCTGGCGCTGGGCCAGGTCACCGATTTTGCCGCCGACGCCGGCAATGGCGTGACGGCCCGCGTGGATGGTCGGCTGGTATCGGTGGGGTCGCAGCGGCATTTGGGGCACCTCGACTATTCCGACTTCTCGGAAGCCATCGAAGCCTTTGCCGATGCCGGCAAGACGCCTGTGTTCGTGGCCGTCGACGACAAGCTGGCTGCTGCCATCGTGGTGGCCGACACGCTCAAGCCGACCAGCGCCGACGTCATCGCAGAACTGCATGCGCGCGGCCTCAAGACCGTGATGATCTCGGGCGACAACCAGCGCACGGCCGAAGCCATTGCCCGGCAACTGGGCATCGACGAGGTGCGTGCCGAGGTGTTGCCGGCCGACAAGGTGGCTGTAGTCAAGGGGCTGCGCCAGTTTGGCAAGGTGGCCTTTGTGGGCGACGGCATCAATGACGCGCCGGCGCTGGCCGAGGCCGATGTCGGCATTGCCGTGGGCACCGGCACCGACGCTGCCATCGAGAGCGCCGATGTGGTCCTGCTGGGCGGCGATCTCAGGGGCGTGCTCAATGCGCTCACGATGAGCCGAGCAACGATGCGCAATATCTGGGAGAACCTGGCCTGGGCCTTTGGCTACAATGTCGCGCTGATCCCGGTGGCTGCCGGGGTGCTCTATCCGGCGTTCGGCGTGCTGCTGTCACCCATGATTGCAGCGGGCGCCATGGCGCTGTCGTCGATCTTTGTGGTCAGCAATGCCCAGCGGCTGCGGGGCGTGAAGGGAAGTACGCGATGAACATTGGCGAAGCGGCCAGCGCCTCGGGCGTGTCGGCCAAGATGATCCGCTACTATGAATCGATCGGGCTGATCCGCCCGGCGCAGCGGACCGGGAGCAATTATCGCGTCTATGGTGGCGAGGAGGTGCATCTGCTGCGCTTCGTCAAGCGCGCCAGGGCGCTGGGCTTTTCGGTGGATGAGACGGCGGCGCTGCTGGGGCTGTGGCAGGACAAGTCGCGCGCCAGCGCCGAGGTCAAGACCATCGCCGTCAACCATATAGCGGCTCTGGAAAACAAGATTGCCGATCTTGAGGGCATGGTGCGCACGCTCAAGCACCTGGCCCATTGCTGCGGCGGAAACGACCGCCCCGACTGCCCCATTCTCGACGACCTGGCCGGCGAGGCCCATGCTGCGAAAGGACACTGACATGGATACGACCACTCAACTGACCGTCAACGACATGACCTGCAACCACTGCGTGGGCACGGTGCGCAAGGCACTGGAAGAGGCCCTGCCCGGCGCCGAGATTTCGGTGGACCTGGCCAGCCACAAGGTGCGTTTCACCGGCGACCGCGCCAAGGGCGAAGCGGCCATCCGCGAAGCGGGCTACACGCCCGAACCGGCCTAATCGAACGCCATATAGAAATGAACAAAGGGCGCCCTGGGGCGCCCTTTGCCTGACCTGTTCTGAAGACTTGCCGCAAATCGCGAGACCGACGCGACTTGCCCCAAGAGATGGCTCGGCGTCAGAACGGACTGGAGGGATCGAGGAACTCGGCCGCATTGTCCTTGGTGATCAGGGTCGAGTCGAGGATGTAGCGACCCGCCACCTGGATGCCGCCGGTGAAGTGCGATGTGGTCAGCTCGATGGCCGTGGCGATCATGGCCGGGCTGTAGCTGACGTCCACCGGGGTGAGCGTGCTGCCATCGGCAACGGCCTGCAGGATCTGCTGCATGCCGGCGCCGCCAACGATGAACATCTCGTTCTCGCGGCCAGCCTGCTTGATGGCCTCGATGGCGCCCAGGGCGATGTCGTCATCCTGCGCCCAGACACCCTTGATGTCGGGGAAGCGGGTCAGGAAGTCCTGCATCACCTTGAAGCCGTCATCGCGGTTCCAGTTGGCGAACTCATCATCCAGCACCGTGATATTGGTGCCTTCGATGCCGGCCATGAAGGCGTCGAAGCGCTGGGCGTCGATCGGGATCGGCAGGCCGCGCAGGATGACGATGTTGCCGCCCTCGGGCATGACCGACTTGAAGTATTCGGCCGAGTTGGCGCCCAGGCCCGGATTGTCGCCGGCCACATAGAGGTTTTCCACGCCGTCGATCGACAGCTGACGATCCACGACCGTGACGAACTTGCCGGCATCCTTGACCTGCTTGATCGCCGAGGTCATGGCGTCGGGGTCACCCGGCAGGATGACCAGGGCGTCGATGTTGCGGGTCGAGACCATGTCCTCGATGTCGGCGATCTGCTTGGGCGCGTCGGGCGCCGAGGCAAAGACGAAGTCGACATCGGGATAGGTGGTCTTGAGGCGGTCGATGGCCTGCTGGGCAAAGTAGTTCACCCCGCCCGTCCAGCCATGGTCAGCCGCCGGCACAGACACGCCGATGGTCACCTTGTCCTGGGCGATGGCGACGCCACCGAGGCCGGTGGCGGTGACCGCCACTGCCAATAGGGATTTCACCAGTTTCATTTCAGTCCTCCCGTGAGTGCCCGTTGCGGGCGATGTAAGCCTTGTCGGCTATCTGCGGCGGCCGCGCTGCAACAGCACGGCCAGAATGATGATGACGCCCTGGAAGGCCCCGTTGAGATAGGGGCTGATCAGGCTCTGCAAGTTGAGGATGTTGCCGATCAGGCCGAGGATGACGACGCCCACCACCGTGCCCCAGACGCGGCCATAGCCACCCTTGAGCGTGGTGCCGCCGATGATGACGCCGGCGATGGCTTCGAGCTCCCACAAGACGCCCGTAGTGCTGGAGGCCGAGCCCAGGCGCGGCACATAGAGCAGCACGGCGACGCCCACCAGAACACCCTGCAGGATGTAGGTCAGCAGGCGGACGTTATCGACATTGATCGAGGAATAGCGGGCCACCTGCTCGTTGGAGCCAATCGCGGCGCAATAGCGGCCGAAGGCAGTCCGGCGCATGATGATCTCGCCGCCGATGGCCACCAGGGCAAAGACGATGATGGGATAGGGCACGCCCAGCAGGCCATCGTAATAGACCGGGCGATAGACGTCGGCGACCTGGAAATTGAGCGACAGCGTGCCGCCATTTGCAAGGAAGGTCACCAGCGAGCGGAAGATGCCCATGGTGCCCAGGGTGACGATAAAGGCCTCGATACGACCGCGGGTGATCATCAGGCCATTGCCGACGCCGGCGACGCCGCCCACCAGAATGCCCACCGCCATGCCGGCCAAAACCACGCCCCAGCCGATGCCCATGGTGGGGATCAGCCAGTTCATCACCATGATCATGACACCGGCGATCACCGCGGCCATCGACCCCACCGACAGGTCGAGCCCGCCAGCGGTGATCACAAAGGTGGCGCCAATGGCAATGATGCCAATGAAGGATGAGCGCGCCAGCACATTGGTGAGGTTGTTGTAGCTGAGGAAATTCTCGTTGAGGAATATCCCCAGCAACACGAGCAGGGCCAGCGCGACCAGGGGACCGGCCGTCTTGAGGTCGATGCGGAAGCCGCGTGCGGGCTTGGCCGCCATGTCAGGCGCTGATGCGCTCATCGTGTCCACTCTGTTTGATGCCTGCGGCGTACCGCATGATTTCCGATTCCGTGATCTCGGCGCCTTCGAGCACGCCGGCGACGCGCCCCTGACGCATCACCACGACGCGATGGCTGAGCCCGATCACCTCCTGCATCTCCGAGGAGATGACGATGACCGATTTTCCCTCGGCAGCGAGGGCGGCGATGATGTGATAGATCTGCTGCTTGGTGCCCACGTCGATGCCGCGGGTCGGCTCGTCCATGATGATGATGTCGGGCTCGCTCTCCATGGTCTTGCCCAGCATCAGCTTCTGCTGATTGCCGCCCGAAAGGCGACCGACCGCCACGCTGGCGTCGCGGGCACGCACGTCGAAGCGCCGCACGGCGCGCTCGAGCGCCCGGGCCTCGCTGGCGCTGTCCAGAAAACCGGCGCGCAGATGTTTCTTGAGCGTAAGCAAGGTGAGATTGGGCTGCAGGCCCATATTGAGCAGCAGGCCCTTGCCCTTGCGATCCTTGGTCATATAGGCGACGCCGGCGTCGACGGATTGGGAAACCTGGGAGAAATCGACCGGCTTGCCATTGAGTTCGATCTCGCCGCTGCTGCGGCCGGTCAAGCCGACAACGGCCTCGGCCACGGCCGTGCGGCCCGAGCCGATGAGCCCGGCAAAGCCAAGAATCTCGCCACGGCGCAGATCAAAGGAAATGTCGTTGACGCCCTGCGCGCTCAGATTGCGCACGCGCAGCACCACCGGTGCATCCACATCGGGCTCATGCTTGGGCGGATAGAGATTGGAGAGTTCGCGCCCCACCATCATCTGGGCAATGGAATCGGGCGTGAGCGCCTGGGTGCCGATGGTGGCGATGAGCTGGCCATCGCGCAACACGGTGACGCGCTCGGCCAGTTCCATGATCTCGTCGAGCTTGTGCGAGATGAAGATGACGGCAACGCCGCGCGCGGTCAGACGGCGGATTTGCTCGAACAGGGTCTGCGTCTCGCCCACCGAGAGCACGGCGGTCGGTTCGTCCATGATCAGCACGCGCGCATCGCGGCTGATGGCCTTGGCGATTTCGACCATCTGCTTGTCAGCGACCGAGAGCGAACCGATGCGGGCATCGGGATCGACTGGCACATGCAGGGTCGCCATGATCTCAGCGGCGCGCCGGCGCATCTCGGCCTGGTTGAGAAAGCCATAGCGCTTGATCTCGCGGCCCAGGAAAATGGAATCGGCAACCGTCAGATGCTCGGCCAGGTTCTGTTCCTGATGGATCAGCACGATGCCCATGGCCTCGGCAGCCCCATTGGGCGGCAAGGTCACCGTCTGGCCATCAAAGCTGATGGTGCCCGAGGTGGGCTGTTCGATGCCGGACAGGATCTTGATCAGCGTCGACTTGCCGGCACCGTTTTCGCCGATGACGGCGTGCACTTCGCCGGGGCGAATGTCGAAATCGATGGAGAAGAGAACGGGGATATCGCCGAACGACTTGCTGATCCTGTGCGCAGACAGGATGGCAGGCGCAGACGTGCCCATGGCACCAGACATGATCGACCCCCTCCTCCGAGCGTGGCAGGCTTTGGCCCGTCTCTGCGCTCATGACCGAAGATGTAAAGGTTTTCATGATCCATGTAAAGGTTTACACTGCGCATAAAAGGCGTAAGCCACAGGGAGGAGCTGGCGCTGCCTGACCCATCTGCTAAAGGCAGGCGGAGCGGGCGCCAGAGTGCGGACGAGGCACAGATTGCAGCAGCAGAAACTGGCGACCATCGAGGACGTGGCGGCAATTGCCGGCGTATCCATCGCCACGGTCAGCCGGGCGATCAATGAGCCGACCAAGGTGGCCGATGCAACGCGGCGGCGGGTGAACGAGGCTGTGGCCCGCACCGGCTACACCACCAATGCGATGGCGCGCTCGCTGCGCATGCGCCGCTCCAACATGATCCTGATTCTGGCGCCGGATGTCGGCGACCCGAACTTCTCCAATATCCTTGTTGGCCTGGAGACCGAGGCCAGCAAGCGCGGCTATGGCGTGCTGATCGGCAATACGCAGAACGACCCCGAACGCGAGAGCGACTATCTGCGCTTCATCAATTCCAACCAGGCCGATGGGCTGATCCTGTTCACCGGGCACCTGCCCTATGGCGTGGGCGCTGGCGAAGAGGGCGGCACCCGCCTGCCGCCGATGGTGGCGGTCAACGAGCCGGTGACCAACAGCGCCGTGCCCTATGTGGGCGTCGACAATTTCGAGGGTGCCCGCATTGCCGCCGAGCATCTGATTTCCCAGGGGCACCGGCGCATCGCCTTTATCGGCCACTCGACCACCAAGGCGGTCAATGGCCTGCGTGAACAGGGCTATCGCGCGGCGCTGGCCGGCGCCGGACTGAGCATTGATCCCAGGCTGATCCTGGATGGCGACGGCACCACCGAAAGCGGGCGCGCCGCCACCGAGCAGATGTTTGTGCGCGATGTGCTGCCGACGGCGTTCCTGTGCGTCAATGATGCGACCGCGCTGGGTGTGATCATCTCGCTCAATGCCCGCAAGTATGATCTGCCGCGCGAATTCTCGGTGATGGGCTTTGACGACATCTCGTTTGCCAGCTTCGTCACGCCGTCGCTGACCACGATGAAACAGCCGCGCCTCAAGATCGGCGAGGAGGCTATGGATCTGCTACTGGCGCTGTTAGCAGGAGAACAACCTGCGCGCACGGAAGTGCTGCTGCGCAGTGAGCTGATCGTGCGCAATTCGGTGAGCCGCGCCGCGCGGGAGTGAGGGGCGCTGCGCAGCGCCCCCGCACCGACCGGTCTTACTGACCGTGCTTGGCCAGCCAGGCCTGCATCCAGGCGATTTCTTCTTCCTGCGCCTTGATGATGCCCTCGGCCAGAGCCTTCACTTCGGGATCGGTGCCATATTCGAGCACGATCCGGGCCATGTCCACGGCGCCCTGGTGATGGGGAATCATGCCCTTGATGAAATCGACATCGGCATCGCCGGTGTAGTCGATGGCCATGTCCTCGTGCATGCTCATATTGGCGGCCATGTAGGCCTCGGTGGCCGGGCTGGTTGCGGCAGCCATGGCGCCGTGGCCATCATGGGCAGCGGGGGCAGCGTCCTGGGCCAGGGCGGGAAGGCTGAGGCCAAGGGCCAGGGCGCAGGCGAGAATGGAACGCTTCATGGTTACTCCGAAAGCTGAAAAGACGTGACGATGGTGCGGGCTTACCGCATGGGAAGGTCAAGCGGGCACGCCAGCGCGCGCGACAATGTTACCGGCGGGGGTCTGATTGACTTCACCGGGAGCGGCTGGCTACTGAGGGCCATGGCACCGCGCGGACAGCAGCAATGAAGACCATTCTGATCGTCGGCATCGGCGCCGGGCATCCCGACCATATCACCATCCAGGCAATCAAGGCGCTCAACCGCGCCGATGTGCTGTTCGTGCCCGACAAGGGCGCGGCCAAGGCCGATCTGGCCGGGCTGCGGCGGGACATCATCGCGCGCCATGTGACCAATCCGGCAGCAAGGGTGATCGACTATGCCGTGCCGCAGCGCGATGCGGCCAACCCCAGCTATGGCGCGGGCGTGGACGACTGGCACGGCGCACTGGCCGCGCTTTTTAGCGAACTGCTGGCCGAAGTGCCAGAGGGCGGTAGCTGCGCCTTTCTCGTGTGGGGTGACCCGGGGCTCTATGATTCCACCATCCGCATCGTCGAGCGGCTGCGCGCGACCATCGAATTGGCCATCGAGATTATTCCGGGGATCACCGCCATCCAGGCGCTGACGGCGGCGCATGGCATTGCGCTGAACCGCATTGGCGCACCGGTGCACATCACCACCGGGCGGCGGCTGGGGCCGGTGGAGGAGGACACCATCGTCATGCTCGACGGGCAGACGGCCTTTGCCGAAGCGGACCCGGACCTCGACATCTTCTGGGGCGCCTATCTCGGCACACCCGACCAGATAACCATTGCCGGGCGGCTGGGCGATATGCGCGACAGCATCATCGCCACGCGGCAGGCGGCCCGGGCGCGCCACGGCTGGATCATGGACACCTATCTGCTGCGAAAGCGCGGCGAAGGCTGACGCCCTGCGCCGAAAGGCCACTGTTTCCCCGCCCGGCGATCGGATAAACCAGAGCGATGTCCATGGCTCAGTCCCCTGCCCCCATAGCGCCGACGCGGCGCGGTGCCTGTCCGTCGCTTGATGTCCCCATGGCCACGGGCGATGGCCTGCTGGCGCGGCTGCGCGTGGCGGGTGGGCGGATGACGCCGCAGCAACTGGCCGGGATCGCGGCTCTGGCCGCCCAGCATGGCAATGGGCTGATCGAGATCTCAGCGCGCGGGAATCTGCAGGTGCGCGGGCTGACGCCGGCGACGGCGGGTCCGTTTGCGCAGGCGGTGGAGAAGCTCGTCGGAACTGAACGCGGTCTCGTGGTGGAAGTGCCGCCGCTGGCGGGCGAGGATGCCAGCGAGATCGCCGATCCAAGGCCCCTCGCCGCAGCGATCCGCAACGCGGCGCTGCCGCTGGCGGGGCAGCTTGGGCCCAAGGTGACGGTGATTGTCGACGGTCGCGGGCAAATCGGGCTTGCGCAATCCAAGGCCGATGTGCGGCTTGAAGCCGTCGCGCCCGACAGCTGGGCAGTCAGCATCGGCGGGCGGGCTAGTGGCGTGCGCAGCGCGGCGGACGCCGTAGCGGCAACGCAGGATTGTCTTGAAGCGCTGGCCGAACGCGGTGTCGCAGCGCGGGCAAGCGATTTACCGCCCCCTGCCGCGATCGGCGCTCGCGTCGCAGCGTCGACGCAGAACGCCGACCCCATGCGGACCTTTGCGCTGGTTGACGGCACGCCGGTGCGGCGCGTGGCGCTGGCCTATGGCAGTGGCGATCATTTTAGCCTGGCCGCGCTGGCGCAGGCAGCAGCGGAGCATGGCGTGAGGCAGTTCCGCCTGGCGCCACAGCATAGCCTCCTGGCCATTGGCGTATCGGAGAGCTTTGTGGCGCTGGCGCGCGGGCTGGGTTTTGTCACCGATTCCGGCGATCCGCGGCGACGCATCAGCGCCTGTATCGGCAGCGCGGGCTGTGCCTCGGGCCTTGTCCCGGCGCGCGAAACGGCCGACCGGCTGGCCCCGGGACTGCCGGAAAACCTCTATCTCCACGTCTCGGGCTGCAGCAAAGGCTGTGCGCATCCGCGCCGCGCCGATGTGACTCTGGTGGGGCAGAGCGGCGGTTACGGACTTGTCATCGCGGGCAGCGCGGGCGATACGCCACAGGCGCTGCTGGCAGCGGACCAGCTTGAGTCCGCCCTTGCCACTGCCGGGCAAGGATGACGATGACCGACTACGACTATATCAAGGATGGCGACACCATCTACCGGCATTCCTTTGCCATTATTCGCGCCGAGGCCGATCTGTCGGCTTTTGCCGAGGATGAGGCCGAGCTGGCAGTGCGCATGATCCATGCGGCCGGATCTGTAGAGGCCGCAAAGGCGTTCAGCTTTGGCCCCGGTTTCGTCGCTGCGGCGCGCAGTGCTTTGGCGGCTGGCGCGCCCATCCTGTGCGACGCCGAAATGGTGGCGCGCGGGGTCACCGCGGCCCGGCTGCCGGCCAATAATGAAGTCATCTGTACGCTGCGCGATGCGCAGACGCCGGTGATAGCCGCCGAGATCGGCAATACGCGCTCGGCGGCAGCGCTGCAGCTCTGGCTGCCGCGGCTGGCCGGTGCCGTCGTGGCCATCGGCAATGCGCCGACGGCGCTGTTCTATCTGCTCGAACTGCTGCGCGACGGCGCGCCGAAGCCTGCGGCGATCCTGGGCATGCCAGTGGGCTTTGTCGGCGCAGCCGAATCCAAGGCGGCTCTGGAAGAGAATTCCTATGGCGTGCCCTATGCAGTGGTGCGCGGACGGCTGGGCGGCTCCGCCATGACGGCGGCGGCGCTCAATGCCCTGGCGAGGCCGGGACTATGAGCGGGCGGCTGATCGGGGTGGGCACGGGTCCGGGCGATCCGGAACTGCTGACGCTCAAGGCGGTGCGGGCCATCGAAAGCGCCGATGTGGTGGCCTATTTCGCCAAGCAGGGCAATGTCAGCAACGCGCGCAGCATTGTGGCCGATCTCATCACCAGCCAGATCGAGGAGCCACTGGCCTATCCGGTCACCACCGAGATCGACCGGCGCCATGCCGATTATAAATCGGCCACCGGCGGCTTCTATGAGGAGGCGGCCGCGCGGGTCGCTGCTCATCTGGACGCCGGGCGCACCGTGGCCGTGCTCAGCGAGGGCGATCCGCTGTTTTATGGCAGCTATATGCATATCCATGTGCGGCTGGCACATCGCTATCCCACCGAGGTGATCGCCGGGATTACCGCCATGTCGGGCTGCTGGTCGCAGGCCGGGCTGCCGCTGGTGCAGGGCGATGATATTCTCTCGGTGCTGCCGGGGACGCTGGAGGAGGATGACCTGATCCGCCGGCTCGACAATACCGATGGCGCCGTGATCATGAAGGTGGGGCGCAACATGGCCAAGATCCGCCGCGCCATTGCCGCCGCGGGACGCCTGGAGAGCGCGGTCTATGTCGAGCGCGGCACCATGGCCAATGGCCAATCCCTGCGACTGGCCGACAAGCCGGACGATGTGGCGCCCTATTTCGCGCTGATCCTGGTTCCGGGCTGGAGCACGCGGCCATGACGGGCAGGCTCTATGTCGTGGGCACCGGACCGGGTAGCCCCGAGCAGACCACGCCGGAGGCGTTGGCGGCGATTGCGGCCAGCCATGTATTTTTTGGCTATGGGCCCTATCTCGACCGGCTGGTGCTGCGCGATGACCAGCGCCGCGTCGCTTCGGACAATCGCGAGGAACTGGCTCGGGCCAAGGATGCCCTGATGACGGCAGCGAGCGGTGAGCAGGTGTGCGTGGTGTCGGGCGGCGACCCCGGTGTCTTTGCCATGGCGGCTGCCATCTGCGAGGCCATCGAGGCGGGGCCACCGGCGTGGCGGGCGCTGGAGGTGACCATGGTGCCCGGCGTCACCGCCATGCTGGCCGTCTCGGCGCGCGCCGGGGCGCCGCTGGGCCATGATTTCTGCGCCATTTCGCTGTCGGACAATCTCAAGCCCTGGACGGTGATCGAGGAACGGCTGCGCGCGGTGGCCGGCGCGGGTCTCGTCATCGCGCTCTACAATCCCATCTCCAAGGCGCGGCCGTGGCAGCTGGGCACGGCCTTTGCCATCCTGCGCGAAGTGCTGCCCTGGACAACCCCGGTGATCTTCGGGCGCGCGGCGGGCCGACCAGACGAGAATATTCGCGTGGTGTCGCTGGCCGATGCCGACCCGGCCACGGCCGACATGGCCACCTGCGTCATCATCGGCTCGCCCGAGACACGCGTCATCGAGCGGCCGGGCCTGGCGCCGCTGGTCTATTCCCCGCGTTCGATCGGGGCGATCAAATGAGCTGGCTCTCCATCGTTGGCATTGGCGAGGATGGGCTGGAGGGGATCGGCAGCGCCGCCAAGACCGCCATTGCCGAGGCCGACATTGTCTTTGGCGGCGCGCGTCACCTGGCGCTGGCATCACCCGTAATCAGCGGCGTGGCCCAACCTTGGCTCTCGCCGTTCTCGGCCTCCATCGAGGCGGTGCTGGGGCAGCGCGGGCGCAAGGTGTGTGTGCTGGCCTCGGGCGACCCCTTCCATTTCGGCGTTGGCGCGACGCTGGTGCGCCATGTCGATGCCAGCCAGATGGTGGTCTATCCACATCCGTCGGCCTTCAGCCTTGCGGCGGCGCGGCTGGGTTGGCCGCTGCAGGACGTGGTGACGCTGTCGCTGCATGGCCGTCCACTCGACCTGCTGCGGCCGCACCTGCATGCCGGGACGCGCATCCTGGCGCTGACCTCGGACGAGAAGGGTCCGGCCGAGATTGCCGGGCTGCTGACCGAGGCCGGCTTCGGAATTTCCATCGTCACGGTGCTGGAGGCCCTTGGGGGTCCGCGCGAGACGGTGCGCAGCCAGGTGGCCATGGGCTTTGGGCTCGATACGATCGACCCGCTCAATATCTGCGCCATCAGCGTGGTGGCCCTGCCCGGCGCGCGCGTGCTGCCGCTGACGCCGGGGCTGGACGATAGCCTTTTCGAGCACGATGGCCAGATCACCAAACGGCATGTGCGGGCGATGACACTGTCGGCGCTGGCGCCACGACGGGGCGAGTTGCTGTGGGACATTGGCGCCGGATCGGGATCGGTGGCCATTGAATGGATGCTGACCGATCAGAGCCTGAAAGCCATCGCCATCGAGGCCGATGCGGAGCGCGCCGCGCGCGTGGCGCGCAATGCGGCGCACATGGGCGTACCGGATCTGACGGTCCACGTCGGTACGGCGCCCCAAGCTCTGGCCGGGCTCGAGGCGCCGCATGCGATCTTCATCGGCGGCGGCGGCTCTGACCCCGGTGTGCTGGATGCCGCCATGGCGGCGCTGCGTCCCGGCGGGCGGCTGGTGGCCAATGCCGTGACGCTGGAGCTTGAGGCGTTGCTGCTGGCGCATCATGCCAGCCACGGCGGCAGCCTCAGCCGGATCGGCGTGGCGCAGGCCGATGCGGTGGGCAGTATGACGGCGTGGCGCCCGGCCATGCCGATCACGCAATGGGTGTGGAGCAAGCCATGACGGTGCATTTCATCGGCGCCGGCCCCGGCGCGGCGGACCTGATCACCGTGCGCGGGCGCGACCTGTTGGCGACGTCCCCGGTGTGCCTCTACGCCGGTTCCATCGTGTCGCCGGAAATGCTGGCGTGGTGCCCGCCGGACGCGCGGCTTGTGGATACGGCGCCGCTGTCGCTTGAGGACATCGTCGCCGAATGCGCGGCAGCGCATGACCAGGGGCTCGATGTGGCGCGGCTGCATTCGGGGGATCTGTCGGTGTGGAGCGCGGTGGCCGAACAGATGCGCGAACTCGAAGCCCGCGGCATTCCCTATAGCCTGACACCCGGCGTGCCGGCTTTTGCTGCGGCGGCTGCCGCATTGGGACGCGAACTGACCATTCCGGGGGAAGCGCAAAGCCTGGTGCTGACCCGCATTTCGGGCCGGGCCTCGCCCATGCCGGCTGGCGAGACGCTGGCCGGATTTGGCGCCACCGCCGCGACGCTGGCCATTCACCTGGCCATCCATGGACTTGAGCGTGTGGTGGCGGAACTGACGCCGCTCTATGGCGCGGATTGCCCGGTCGCCATTGTCTATCATGCCAGCTGGCCGGACGAGGCGATCATCACCGGAACACTGGCCGATATCGCCGAGCGTTTTGCCGAGGCGCCGGTTGAGCGCACGGCGATCATCTTCGTAGGCCGTGGCCTGGGGTCAGCGGATTTCCGCAAGAGTGCGCTCTATGACGCCGCGTACCAGCGCCGGTTCCGTGGCCGCGCCTGAAGCCCGCCATGCGGGGCCAGGAACAGGCTAGGCCTTGACCTTTTGACGGGGCTTGTCGTTGGCGTGCCAATTGATGGCCTTGGGGCGCCCGAGCAGATAGCCCTGGGCTTCGTTGCATCCTTCGGCGCGCAGCACATCGAGCTGCGCCTCGGTCTCGACGCCCTCGGCCAGAACCGGGATCGAGAGGCTGCGGCCGAGCGCGAGAATGGCGCGGACAATGGCCTTGGACTGCTCGTTGAGATCGACCTCGGTCATGAAGGAGCGATCGATCTTGATCTTGTCGAATGGGAAGCTGCGCAGGGTATCGAGCGAGGAATAGCCGGTACCGAAATCGTCGATGGCAATGGCCACGCCCATGGCCTTGATCTGGCGCAGGACATGGAGGGCGCGCGCCTTGTCGGCGATGATGGCCGTCTCGGTAACCTCCAGCTCCAGCCGCGAGGGCGCAAGCCCGGTGAGCATGAGCGTGTCGCGCACGGTGTCGATCAGCTCGATCTGGCTGACCTGGACGCCGGAAATATTGACGGCGATGCGGTATTTGTCCGGCCAGGAGGCAGCGTCCATGCAGGCACGGCGCAGCACCCAATTGCCGATGGCGCCGATGGCTCCGCATTCCTCGGCGACCGGAATGAAATCGGCCGGGCCTACCGCGCCATAGCCGGGGCGGTTCCAGCGCAGCAACACCTCATAGCCGGTCACCTCGTCGGTCGCGACGGACTTCTGCACCTGGTAGACGAGGTGAAACTGGTTCTCGGCCAGGGCCGTCCAGAGATCCTTGGCCATGGCTCGACGGGCGCGGGCATGCTCGTCCATTTCGGCTTCATAGTAGCAGACATGGCGGTCGAAATCGTTCTTGGCGCGATACATGGCCAGATCGGCATTGTTGAGCAGGCGCGAGCGTTCATCGCCATCGTCGGGATAGATGGCCACGCCGATGCTGGCGGCGCCGGTGATGGTGATGCCGCCGGCGTCGAAGGTGGAGAAGAGCGCAGCCTCGATCCGGCCGACGAACTCGCGCAGGCTTTCGACATTGCTGAACATCTTGAGCGCGGCAAACTCGTCGCCGCCGACACGTGCAATGATCTCGCCATCACGAACGGCAGCGCTCAGCCGCATGGCCAGGCCCTTGAGCACCTCGTCGCCCACCACATGGCCGTAGGTGTCGTTGATTTCCTTGAAGCGGTCGAGATCGATGGCCAGGACGGCGAAGTTGAGATCGCTGGTTTCAGCGGTCGTGAGGGCCTGATCGAGCTGCTCGTTGAAGGCGGTGCGGTTGAGCACATTAGTCAGCGAGTCGTGGAAGGCCAGATGGGCCACTGCCGCCTGGGAGCGCTGCTCGCTGGTGACATCGTCAATGGTGGTGACCCAGCCGCCGTCAACGGTCGGATTGTGGATGAAGCGAATGATGCGGCCGTCATGCATGGTGCGCATGTAGTCGAGCGTTTCACCCTTGCCGATGCTGGTCAGCATACCGTCGATGCGGGCCTCAAGCTCGGCGCGCTCCTCGGGCGAGGTGGATTCGTCGTTGCCCTGCAGGGCCAGCGCCAGATCGTGGAAATGCAGCTGATGCTTGTCGCCTTTGGAGAGCAGGTTGCCCACCAGCTTGGCGGCCCGTTCGTTGTAGTATTCCAGGCGCCCGCTGGCGTTGAACAGGCACAGGCCCTGCAGCATGTGGGTGGTGGCCAGTTCGAGCAGGGTGCTCAATTCCTTCAGGCGCGCCGCGTCGGCGCGTTCGCGGGCCTTTTCGCGCGCAGTGCGACGGCGGTCGGCCGCATCGAGCACGATGCTGCCCAGGGCAGCGCCGAGCACCAGCAGCGACATGATCGCCACGCCCACCGAGAGCAGTTCGTTGCTCAGCTGGCCATCGGCGCGGATGGGGAAGCATTGGGAGAAATCGGCAGCGCCCATGGCGGTGAAATGCATGCCGCAGATGGCCAGGGTGAGCAGCACGGCGCCAAGCAGGCGTCGCCGGCGCATGGCCGCGACGAAAGCGAGGCCGCCCAACACCATGCCCGCAAGGACGGACAGCGCGATCAGCGGCACGTTCCAGCCGATCTCCCCGCCCATTACCAGAGCCGCAATGCCCGTATAGTGCATGGCCGAAATGGCGATGCCCACGACGGCGCCACCAAGGAACTGATCGGCGAGGCCCTGGCCGCGCGTGGTCATGGCGATGCCCAGGCACCCCAGCACCACGGCAATGAGCAGGGAGACGCCTGTGAGCGCCAGGTCATAGTTGAGGCTGAAGCCGGGGCGGAAGGCCAGCATGGAGACAAAGTGGGTGGCCCAGATTCCCAGGCCAACCGCTGTGGCGCCAAAGCCGATCCAGATCCACTGCATGGGGCCATGCGCGCGATTGGCATGGCGCAGCAGGCTGACGCAGGCAAAAGCCGAGACCAGGCAGATCAGCGCAGCCAGAGCGACAAAGCGCAGATCGTGCTGAAGCAGGAAAAAGTCGAACGGGTTGGGCACTGCGGAGTCCGGGCTAAACACAAGCCCAAGATTATCCCGCCCGACTTAAGTCCGGCTTACGCAAAGAGGTTGCCAAAGGGTTATTAAGGCCCGCCGAAATGTCCCGGCATGGTACAGGTGTCAGTGGCGCGTGGTGCCAATCAGGCGGGAGCGGATGGCATTGGAGAGATTGTCGAACAGGAATACCACGATCAGGATCAGGATCACCATATAGGCGACATTCTCCCAATCCTGGTTGGTCCGCATGGCCTCGATGAGCTTGAGGCCGATGCCCCCTGCCCCCACGGCGCCAATGATGGTGGCCGAGCGCGTGTTGCTTTCCCAGAAATACAGCACCTGGCTGATGAACACTGGCGCTACCTGCGGCACGACGCCATAGCGGTGCACCGCCATGGGGCTGGCGCCGACCGAGCGCACGCCTTCGCGCTGACGATCATCGACGTTCTCCAGCGCCTCGGTGCTGGTCTTGCCCAGGGTGCCGGTGTCGGTGAAGAAAATGGCGGCGATGCCGGGGATGGGACCGGGCCCGAAGCCGCGCACGAAGAACAGCGCCCAGATCAGCATGTCTACCGAGCGCAGGAAGTCGAACACCCGCTTCATCAGCCAATTGCCCAGCGGATTGGGCGTGATGTTGCGGGCGGCAAGGAAGGCCAGCGGAAAGGCGACCACGGCGGCAAAGAGCGTGCCGACAAAGGCCATGACAATGGTCTGGAGCAGCTTGTCCAAGACATCGAGGTGCTGCCACTCGGAATTGTAGAGGAAGTCGAGCGCCATGGCCTGCCAATTGGGGCGGGCGGGATCAAGACGATCTGGAGACAGGGCAGCCTGCCAGAGCTGTCCGGCATCCATGCCGAAGAAATCGGAGCTGGGATCGAAGAAGAAATTGGCCCAGCCGAAGAAGCGATGGCGCACATAGACCTGGGTGTTGCGGACTTCGGCCAGGCCGGCGAACCCATAATCGACGGTGACGCGGCCGCCTTTGAGCGACATGCTGGCCGGGGCATTGGCCGGCAGCACGGCGCCATCGGCCGTAACGGGCACAGGATAGCGGACGCCGTCGATTACAGCGACAACGGCGGTCGGGCTGATCTCAACGCTGTTGTCGGGGCTGCCGAAGCTGGTGGTGTAGCTGTCCGGGCCGGTCTTGACGATCCAGTCAGGGTCAGGGTTCGGCCCCAGCAGCGAGCGGGTCCATTCCAGTTCGACCGACCCGTCCTTGAAGCGGAAGCGCGGCGTTGCCTCCCAGGAATACCAGTCGGCCACATAGGTTCCGGCCCGGTCCCACTGGGCATTGTCGAGCACGGCGGGGACGTTGAAGAAGAAGAAGCAGAAGACGAGATAGGCCAGGGTGCCCAGCAGCATCAGCGGCGCCAGCAGGCGCTTGCCCAGGGGGCGGTGGAACACATGGGCGTGGCGCTGGCGCAGCGCCGCGGCGGCATGGGCGGACAGGGCAATGGGGGCCGTGGACATGTCTCAACCGCCGATGGTGAAGGCTGCCTGGCCGACCAGCCGCTTGCGCAGCGTGCCAGAGATCCAGTCGATGCCGATGATGGTGAGGAACAGCAGGAGTATGATGGCGTAAGTCTTGGCGGCATGGTCGCGACCAATGGAGAGGCGGAAGACCTCGCCGATGCCGCCGCCACCGACGGCGCCGATGATGGTGGAGGCGCGCACATTGATCTCGGTGCGCAGCAACGCGTAGGAGACGAAATTGGGCAGCACCTGGGGCACATAGCCGAAGCGGACGCGCTCGAACCAATTGCCGCCCACGGCGCGCAGGCCTTCGTCTGCCCTTGTGTCGGCATTCTCGATGACTTCGTAGAAGAGCTTGCCGAGCGAGCCAACAGTATGGACGCTCACAGCGACAATGGCGGCGATGGGCCCTATCGAGAGGATCGCCACCAGCATGCCGGCGATGACGATCTCGGGGAAGGCGCGCATCAGCTCGAGAAAGCGGCGCACAACAAAGCGGACGGTGCGGGCGCCGGTGACATTGCTGGCGGCAAAGAAGCTGAGGCAGAAGGCGAGCGTGACCCCGATGAGGGTGGAGATCACCGCAATATTGATGGTGACCAGCATCTGGTAGAAATATTCGGGGAGGTAGACATCGCCGAACAGATAGACCCGACCCACTTCGTAATCATATTTGAACGAGCCATCGGCAAAGGGCGAGGGCAGGTCAAACAGCGCGCGCACGATTTCCATCGGCTCGTCGGGCTGGAAGTGGATGAAGAAGTCGAAGAAATAGGGCAGCCGGTCAAAGAACTGGCCGGCATTGGACTTGTCGGCATACCAGAGTGCGACCGCCAGGAAAGCCAGCACACCGCCCACGGCCAGAAGCGTATAGGCGCGGCGCGTGCGCAGCAGGGCGCGATAGTGATCGTGCAGCTGGGTGATCTGGCTGGTGATGGGAGGTTGCCCCCCGGCCGACAGCGTGGTGCTCATGGCATGCCCTTAAGAAAGCGCCGGCGACGTTGTGGAAACGCCGCCGGCTTGGGGTATGGGGCAATCAGCCGCCGATGGTCGCCTTACGGGCGTCGATGATGGGCTGGTAGAACTCGGGGGTCACAGGGGCATAGCCCTTGAAATCACCGCGTTCGATGGCCGAGAAACAATCGGGGTGGGAGACCGGCAGATCGTTGTAGAAGGCGACGATTTTGTCCTGCATCTCCTTGGGGAGCTTGGAGCTCATGACATTGGGGCCATTGGGGATCAGCGGCGAGAGCCAGAGCTGGTTGACGTCTTCCATGTCCAGCATGCCCTTGTCGACCATCGAGCGGGTGTTGCCCGAGGTGTAGCCTTCGGCGAATTCGCCAACGCCCGACGTCCAGGTCACGGCCACGTCGACCTTGTGGTCGAGCAGGGCGAGAACGTTGTTCTCATGACCGCCATTGAAGGAGGTCGCCGAGAAATACTGGTCGTTCGGCATGCCGGTTTCCTGCGGCATGGTCACCAGCGGGATCAGGTAGCCCGAGGTGGAGTCCGGATCGGCATAGCCCAGGGTCTTGCCCTTGGCGTCGGCCAGGGTGGCAATGCCGGAATCCTTGCGCGACAGCAGGATCGAGTGATAGCCCATCGAGCCGTCAGTCTGGACGGTGGTGTTGAAGGGGATCACGGCTTCCGGGTCGGCCAGGTAGATCTTGGCATAGCCCGAAGCACCCAGGCCAGCCACGTCCAACGTGCCGCCGAGCAGGCCCTGGATGACGCCGTCATAGTCGGCAGCCGGGAAGAGCTTGACTTCCTTGACGCCCAGCGCAGCCGGCATCAGATCGATCAGGCACTGGTTGTTGGCCAGGCGGTCGGCTTCGTTCTCACCGCCGAGCAGGCCGACGCGGATGACATCGATCTCCTGGGCGAAGGTGGGCGCAGCAATGCCGGCCAGGGCAACGCCAGCCAGCAGGACGGTACGGATTGCGGTCATGGAAGTCTCCTTTGGTGACGCAATGTGTCGGCGGACTGGCGGGCCTTGCCCGTGCCAGTCGCGGAACGCTTGAATTTCAGGGCACTTCAGCCAGTTCGCGCAGCCGCTCGGATGGGCGCACAGCGGGCAGCAGGCTGGTGGAGGTCATGGCTTCGGAAAAGGCTTCCTCAAGCCCGTCGGCGCCATAGAGCTGGCGCGCCACGTCGGTGGTGAGCTGGTCGGGCGTGCCGTCAAAGACCACCCGTCCTGCCGCCATGCCGATAATGCGTCCGCAATAGGTGCGGGCAGTGTCGAGCGTGTGCAGGTTGGTGATGACGGTCAGGCCATTTTCCCGATTGATGTCGGCCAGGCTGTCCATGACGATCTTGGCATTGCGCGGATCGAGGCTGGCAATGGGCTCGTCGGCCAGGATGAGCTTGGGACCCTGCATGAGCGCGCGCGCGATGGCGACGCGCTGCTGCTGACCACCGGACAGGGTCTGCGCCCATTGCGTGGCCGTCTGGGCGATGTCGAGGCGCTCGAGGGCCTGCAGGGCCATGAGCTGCTCGGACTCGGTGAAGATCTGCAGCAGCGACAGGATGGTCGGGCGGTGGTTGAGGCGCCCCAGCATCACATTGGTGATGACGTCGAGCCGCGGCACGAGATTGAACTGCTGGAAGATCATGGCGCAGTCGCGCTGCCAGTTGCGCAGAGCCTTGCCGCGCAGGGCCGAGACTTCCACGCCGTCGAAGGCAATGCTGCCCGAGGACACATTGGTCAGCCGGTTGATCATGCGCAGCAGGGTCGACTTGCCGGCGCCGGAGCGGCCAATGATGCCGACCATCTGGCCTTGCGGAATCTCCAGGGTCACGCCGTCCACGGCGAGCTTGTCGCCAAATCGTCGCGAAACATTGGAGATCTTCAGCATCAGGTCGCCCCGCTCTTTGACTGTGGCAGACCTAGGGCGGGCAGATTACGTGCGCATGTAAGATTGGTGACGGTTCAGTGACGATGCACCGCAGACTTGCGACCATTTGCCATGATCGTTGCCGGGCCTGTTTCGCCCGGCATGCTGGTGGCTGGAACAGCGCCTAGCCTTCGTATTTGTCTAGAAACGCCTCGATCGACAGCTTGCGGAAATCGGGCAATGCCTGGTGCAACTGCTCGTGGCTCCAGTCCCACCATTTGAGCGCGTCGAGGCGGCTGGCGATGGGGTCGCTGAAGCGCTGCTTGATGGTCCGCGCCGGCACGCCGACGGCAATGGCAAAATCCGCCACGTCCTTGGTGACCACGGCATTGGAGCCGATGATGGCGCCATTGCCGATGGTGATCCCCGGCATGATGACAGCGCCATGGCCGATCCATGTGTCGTGGCCGATGGTGATGGGGGTGGAGGCGCGCCAGTCAAAGAAAGCCTGGTCATCCGTTTCGCCGTCGAAATACTGCGCCGAGCGATAGGTGAAATGGTGCAGCGAGGCGCGCTCCATGGGGTGCATGGAGGCATAGATGCGCACATGGGCCGCGATATTGGCGAACTTGCCGATCTGGCTATAGGCGATCTGGGTGCCGCTGACGCAATAGGAATAGTCGCCCAGGCTCGACCGATAGATGGAAGAGCCGGCGCCCACCTCTGTGTAGCGGCCCAGGGTGGAGTCTTTGACCTTGGCGGTGGGGTGGATGGACGGTTCGATACCAAGCGTTGTCATGCGGCGATCCTCGGGGCAAAGGCGGTGACGTCGATGATGCGGTCGGCCACCTGGGCGCGGACTTCCTCATCGTGGAAAATGCCGAGCAGGGCGACGCCCTGGGCTTTCTTCTCGCCGATCATGGCCACGACGACGGCGCGATTGGTGGCGTCGAGCGAGGCGGTGGGCTCGTCGAGCAGCAGCACGGGATGATCGGTGATGAAGCCGCGCGCAATGTTGACGCGCTGCTGTTCGCCGCCCGAGAAGGTGGCCGGCGGCAGGCTCCACAGCCGCTCGGGCAGATTGAGCCGGGCCAGCAATTCCCGCGCCCTGCCCTGCGCCTCAGTCTTGTCGACGCCGCGGATCACCAGCGGCTCGGCGACCACGTCGAGCGCGGAGACGCGCGGTACGGTCCGCAGGAACTGGCTGACATAGCCGATGGAGTCGCGACGCAGGGTGAGCACCGTGCGCGGATCGGCGGTGGCGAGATCGACCGCTTCGCCGTGGTGCTGGATGGTGATGGCGCCGGCATCAACGCCGTAATTGCCATAGACCATCTTGAGGATCGAGCTCTTGCCCGCCCCCGATGGACCGCCCAGCACGACGCATTCGCCGGGCTCGACGTGGAAATTGACGTTCTCGACCACCGGCAGGACGACGCCGTCGCGCAGGTGCATGGTGAAGGTCTTGCTGAGGTTCTGGACGGACAGGGCAGTCATGGGAGGACTCCGAAGGTTCAGTCGACACCCTCCCCCAAGTCTGGGGGAGGTGCTGCGCGGCGCTGGGGTGGGCCCTGGGCCTCACACCTGCAGGATCGAGCTGACGAGCAGCTGGGTATAGGGTTCGCGCGGATCGTCGAGAACGCGGTCGGTGAGGCCGGATTCGATGACGTGGCCGTTTTTCATCACCATCATGCGGTGGCTGAGGAGACGGGCCACGGCCAGATCGTGGGTGACGACAATGGCGGCCAGGCCGAGTTCCCCCACGAGGCCACGCAGCAGATCGAGCAGACGCGCCTGCACCGACACGTCGAGGCCGCCGGTGGGTTCGTCCATGAACACCAGGCGCGGGCCGGTGACCAGATTGCGGGCGATCTGCAGGCGCTGGCGCATGCCGCCCGAGAAGGAGCGCGGCTGGTCATCGATGCGGTCGGCAGCGATCTCGACGCGGCCGAGCCAATCGAGCGCGGTGGCGCGGATATTGCCATAGTGACGGTCGCCCACCGCCATCAGTCGTTCGCCGACATTGGCGCCCGCCGACACCGTCATGCGCAGGCCATCGGCCGGGTTCTGGTGCACAAAGCCCCAGTCGGTGCGCACGAGGAAGCGCCGCTCGGCTTCGCTCAGATCGTAGATATTGCGCCATTGCCCATCCCGCATGCGATAGAGCGTCTCGCCGGCGCTGGGCTCCAGCGTCGCCGACAGGGCATTGAGCAACGTGGTCTTGCCCGAGCCGGATTCGCCGACGATGGCGAGGACTTCGCCGGGCCAGAGCTCAAAGCTCACATCGGCACAGCCCAGGCGGCTGCCGTAGTATTTGGCGAGATTGCTGACGCGGAGAAGGGGTTGTTCGGCGGTCATCGGGCTTGCTCCTGGACGCGATCTTTCGCTCCCCTCCCCCTTGAGGGTAGGGAGGGGCGACTGCACATGTGAGCCATCATTCTGCCGCCTCCTGGGCCACGCCCAACGGGCCGACATGGCCGGCGCCGCGGCGGTCCTCGCAGTGGTCGGTGTCCGAGCAGACGAACATGTGCCCGCCGTGGTCATCGAGAATGACCTCGTCGAGATAGACCTCGCGCGCACCGCACAGGGCGCAGGGCTCGGGGAAGTGCTGGATGGTAAAGGGATGATCCTCAAAGTCGAGGCTCGCCACTTCGGTGTGCGGCGGCACGGCATAGATGCGATGCTCGCGGCCGGCGCCGAACAATTGCAGCGCCGCGCTCATGTGCATCTTGGGATTGTCGAACTTGGGCGTGGGGCTGGGGTCCATGACATAGCGGCCCTCGACCTTGACCGGATAGGCGAAGGTGGTGGCGATCCGGCCGTGACGCGCGATGTCCTCATAGAGCTTGACGTGCATCAGGCCATATTCCTCGAGCGCGTGCATCTTGCGCGTCTCGGTCTCGCGCGGCTCGAGATAGCGCAGCGGCTCGGGGATCGGCACCTGGTAGACCAGGATCTGACCCTTGCCCAAGGGCTTCTCGGGAATGCGGTGGCGCGTCTGGATGATGGTGGCCTCAGCCGTTCGGGTGGTGGTTTCCACCTGCGCGACCTTGGCGAAGAAGGCGCGGATCGAGACGGCATTGGTGGTGTCGTCAGCGCCCTGGTCGATGACCTTGAGCACATCGGACGGCCCGATGATCGAGGCCGTGACCTGCACGCCGCCGGTGCCCCAGCCGTAGGGCATGGGCATTTCGCGCGAGCTGAACGGCACCTGGTAGCCGGGCACGGCCACCGCCTTGAGGATGGCGCGGCGGATCATCCGCTTGGTCTGCTCATCGAGATAGGCGAAATTGTATTGGGCGACGGTGGTCATGAGAAAACCTCGCGGACAAGCGGAGATGTGTGGGCGCGGCCCAGGCTGGAAACAGGACCCATCATTCCGCTGCCTCCTTGAGCGCAGCCGCGTCGTGTTCGGCGCGCATGCGGCGGATGAGGTCGAGATCGGCCTGGAAATCGACATAGTGGGGCAGCTTGAGGTGTTCGACGAAGCCGGTGGCCTGGACATTGTCGGAATGCGAAATGACGAATTCCTCGTCCTGCGCCGGGGCGACGATGTCCTCGCCCAGTTCGCGGGCGCGCAGCGCGCGATCGACCAGCGACATGGCCATGGCCTTGCGCTCGGCCTGGCCGAAGACCAGGCCATATCCGCGGGTGAACTGCGGCGGCACCTTGGCAGAGCCCTTGAACTGGTTGACCATCTGGCATTCTGTGACGCGGATGCGGCCCAGGTTCACCGCAAAGCCCAGCTCGGGCACGTCGAACTCCACCTCCACCTCGCCGATGCGGATTTCGCCCACGAAGGGGTGGTTGCGGCCATAGCCACGCTGGGTGGAATAGGCCAGGGCCAGCAGGAACCCTTCGTCGCCCCGGGCGAGAGCCTGCAGGCGCAGGTCGCGGTCGAGCGGGAAATCGAGGGGTTCGCGGGTGAGATCGCCCACGGGGCGATCGGGGTCCGTCTCGCCATCGGGCTCGATCAGCCCCTGGCGGCCAAGCAGATCGGTGACGCGCGGCGCGGCAGCGTCTTCAGCCGGGCGAGTGACCGGGGCCGGGACAGCATCGTCCAAAATTCCGGCATCGAGCAGGCGGTGCGTATAGTCGAAGGTCGGGCCCAGCATCTGCCCACCGGGCAGATCCTTGAAGGTGGCCGAGATGCGGCGCTCGATCAGCATGGCCTCGGTGCGCACTGGGTTGGAATAGCCAAACCGCGGCAGCGTGGTGCGGAAGGCGCGGACCAGGAAGATGGCCTCGATGAGGTCACCGCGGGCCTGGACCAGCGCGAGGGCGGCCAGTTCGGTATCATACAGTGAGCCCTCGCCCATGGTGCGGTCGACGGCCAGGCCCATCTGCTGGACGATCTGGTCGAGACGCAGGCCGGGCACCGAGCGGTCGCCGCGGCGGCGGTCGGCCAAAAGGGCATGCGCATTGGCGATGGCGGCTTCCCCGCCTTTGACGGCTACATACATGTCACTGACCCTCAGCGATGCGGGTGGAACGGGGGAGACCGAGCACCTGGCCATCAGCGACCAGCAGCAGATCGATGCCGCGCGGGAAGAGTTCGCGATTTGCCACCCATTGCGCGAGGAAATCGGCGGGCAAGCCTTGGGGGCTGACCGCGATCTGATCCTTGATGCCAGGGCCGCGCAATACGAGCGCTGGGCCGCCGCCGAGGGCGGGCACGGCCAGCACGATGGTGGTGGAGCGATCGGGATATTCCTGGGTGCCCAGGTTGAACTGGTCGAGTGGCGGCAAGTGATTTGCCGAAGAGGCCGCTGCGAACGTCGCGGCAGCGGCACTGTCGGTCAGCGGCGCGGCGGTGTGGAAGGCGAGGAACTCCACCAGGGCACCATCGGCGCGCAGGGCGGGATCGAGCCAGAGGCTGGTGTCATGATCGCACAGGGTCAGCAGGATGCTGACCAGTTCGGCGCCCATTCCATTGGGCGCGGCCTGGGGCATGGCCAGGGTCTGCAGCGTGCCGGGATTGGCCAGCGCATCCAGCACGGCGCGGAAGGCCGTCTGGGACTGCAGCACGGGATCGGCGAAGCCGCCGTCGAGCAAAGCGTCCATCTCAGTTGTCTCCCCGGACCATGGTGAAGAAATCGACCCGCGTGGCGGCGGCTTCGTCGCGGCGCTTCTGGTCGGCGGCGGCGATGGCCTTGCGCAGCGGCGCGATGATCTCAGCCTCAACGGCTTTGGGATCGCGCTGGTAGAGCGCGTCGATGGTGGCAATGACCTCGGCCTTGGCGAGATCGCGGCCCAGGCAATAGCCGTGGCCGGTTTCGCCGCTGGCGAGGCGCAGGCTGGCGCGGCTGACCGTGGCTTCACCGAGGTTGAACGGGGCACCGCCGCCACCGGCGCGGCCACGCACCATCACCAGCCCCACCTCGGGACCGCGCAGCCTGGTGGTGGCCGGCTTGTCGGACCAGGCATCCCAGACGGCGGCCAATTCGCGGGCCGGGGCGGCCGCCAGCACGTCGAGCGCGCGTTTGCGGTCGGGGGCCGGATGATCAGATGCGATGTGCATGCTTGCCTCAATTTGTCTAATGAACTAGACAACTAGTGTCGTGATTTCCCTCTTAGGCCTCTCGTGTGAAAAAGCAATGACAGACCCGAAAGATGTGTTGGGCGGGGTCGCGCTGTGGCGACGGATCGCCGATGCCATCCGGCTCGACATCATCGGCGGCAAGCTAGCGAGCGGGGATCGGCTCCCCACCGAAGCGGTTCTGGCCGAGCGCTTCTCGGCCAATCGCCATACAGTGCGACGGGCGCTGGCCGTATTGGCCGACGAGGGCGTCGTGGGCGCCGAACAGGGGCGCGGCACCTTTGTGCGTAGCGCGCGGCGACTAAGCTATCCGATCGGCAAGCGCACACGTTTTTCCGAGAACCTGGCCGGCCAGGCTCAGACGCTGACATCGCGCCACCTCAGCGACCGGCTGGAGAATGCCAGTGCGACGGTCGCGCAGGCACTGGGGCTGAAGGCAGGCGCCAAGGTGGTGCGGGTGGAAGGCCTGTCCAGCGCGGACGGGCGGCCTTTGTCGCGCGCCACCACCTGGTTGGACTATCGCAAGTTTCCCGATTTCGCGGCACGGCTGGTGGCGCTGCATTCCACCACGGCCGTGTTCGCCAGCTATGGCATTGACGATTATGTGCGCGCCTCGACGCGGATTTCGGCGCGCCATGCCGATGCGGAGGAAACCCAGTTGCTGGGTCTCTCCGCCGGCGCGATCCTGCTGGTGTCGGAGGCGATCAACGCCGGGCTTGACGGTAGCCCGATCTCCTATGCGCTCAGCCGCTTTCCCGCCGAGCGCATGGAACTTGTCGTCTAGCCACGCACGCCCTGGCTGGCGAGGTCTTCGAGCAGATGCACGAATTGCTGGCCGGCGACGGCGAGGGCGCCGGAGTTGTCGATCTGCACGGTGCTCGAGGGCAGGCGCTCGGCGACACGGCGATCCATGCGGTTGCGGATGGATTCAGGCGTTTCGCGCCCGCGCTGGGCCAGCCGGCTCTCGATGACATCGCGATCAGCTGTCACGTTGACCACCACGGTGTCGGGATAGCGGGCGACCAGCGCCGGGATCATGGCGCGGGATAGATTGGCGATGACAACGCGGCCAGCGCGCAGATCGTCCTCCAGCGAGATCGGCAGTCCATAGCGCAGATCATGGGCCGCCCAGGTCAGCGCAAAGGCGCCGTCGCGTTCGGCCTGGTCGAAGCTGGCGTCATCGAGGCTGTCATGATCCTCGCTGCCGCCATCAGCCTTGCGGGTGACAACACGGCGGACAAAACGCACCTGCCCCCCTGCCCCGAGTTTTTCGCGGGCATAGGCGATCAGGCTGTCCTTGCCGGCGCCGCTGGGGCCGACGACCGCGACAAAACTGCCTCTCATATGACGCGGCGCCCCTGTCGCCAGACGGTCAGCACGATGGGAATGCCGTCCTCGACCCGCAGATGCACGAAGTCCGCGCGCTTGCCGATGGCGATCTCGCCGCGATCATGGAAACCGGCGGCTTCGGCCGGGCGCTTGGTGACCAGCTGAATGGCCTTGGACAAGCTGACGGTGTCGACGGCCTGGGCCAGGGCAAATGCCGACTGCAGCATGGAGAAGGGAATGTAGTCGGACGACAGAATATCGAGCAGGTCGGCCTCGGCTAGGGCGCGGGCCGAGACATTGCCCGAGTGCGAGCCGCCGCGCACCATATTGGGGCCACCCATCAGAATGGCCATGCCGGCCTGGCGCGAGGCGCGGGCGGCCTCCAGCGTGGTGGGGAATTCGGCAACTTCAATGCCGAGCGCCACCGCTTCGTCGACGTGATCGCGGGTGGCGTCATCGTGGCTGGCCATGACAATGCCGCGCTCCTGGCAGGCGGCAGCGAGCGCGCGGCGGTGCTTGCCGGCATAGCGAACGGAATCGGCGTTGCGGCGCTCGACGAAACCGTTGAACTCGTCGTCGCTCATCTTGCGCTTGCCCTGATAATAGGCGCGGCAGGCGTCCATGCTGGTGAACTGGCGCTGGCCCGGCGTGTGGTCCATCAGTGAGGCCAGGCGCACCTGGGGATCTTCGAGATAAAGGGCGAAACTGTCCAGGCAATCTGCGGCAGAGACTTCGCAGCGCAGGTGAATATGATGTTCGGCCCGCAGGCGCCCGGCCTGGCTGCCGGCAGCGATGGCATCGGCGAGGATGCGCATCTCGGTGGCGGTAACGTCGGTATCCTCATCGAGGCCGACGCGGATCGCATCGAGCACCGTTGTGATGCCCGAGGCAGCAATCTGGGCGTCATGCGCCTGCACGGACGCAACGGGATTCCACCGCACGCGCGGACGCGGCGCATAGTGGGTTTCCAGGTGATCGGTGTGCAGTTCGACCAGGCCGGGAATGAGATAGTCGCCATCGAGGTCAACGCCTGTGCGGCTGGGCGTGCCCACATCGCTGATCACGCCGCCATCGACCCGAACCGAACCCTCCACAACCTCGTTGGCCAGGACGATACGGGCGTTGGTGAGGACCAGGTCCCCAAGGGCGACGGAGTTCATAGGCGGGCCATTTCTACTTCTGGTTTCGAGCGTGCAGACCTGCCTGCGCTAGCCGATTTTGATGACATTTTGGCGACCGAGCCCCTGTCATCGGCGAGTCATCAAACTGTCGGTGAATGGTCACTGATCCGCAAGGCAAACGTCAAGAAGCCCGCATAGGAGTCCGCCCGCCGCCCTTGGCACCCCTATTCGGAGACGACACAAATGACACGCAATTGGCTGCTCGGTGCAGCGTCCTCCCTCACCGTTCTGGCGCTGGCTTCCGTTCCGGCCATGGCGCAGACCAAGTTCGACTTCTGGTATGGCCTGTCGGGCGACCTGTCCGACCGCATCCAGGAAATGTGCGAGGATTTCAACGCCTCGCAGTCCGACTACGAAATCGTCTGCACCAGCCAGAACGACTACGACACCAATCTGCAGAACACCATTGCGGCCTTCCGCGCCAACAAGCAGCCCACGATCAGCCAGATCTTCGACGCCGGCACGCTCGACCTGATGCTGAGCCAGGCCTATCTGCCGATCAAGGACCTGATGAGCCAGAACGGCTACGACATCGACTGGAGCAACTATTTCTCCGGTATCGCGTCGTACTATTCCACCTCCAAGGGTGAACTGCTGTCGATGCCGTTCAACTCCTCGACCGCGATGATCTATTACAACACCGACGCCCTGGCCAAGGTTGGCTTCGAAGGCCTGCCGACCACCTGGACCCAGGTGGAAGACGTCGCCCGCAAGATGAAGGCTGCCGGCTATGAATGCCCGGTCGCGTTCGACGCTGCCGGCGTGTGGCAGTGGTACGAGCAGTTCTCGGCCATCCACAACCAGCCGATCGCCACCCTGGGCAATGGCTTTGGTGGCCTCGATGCCGAAATGGCGGCCAGCAAGGGCCTGTTCGTGGACCAGCTGACCTGGATCAAGAAGATGTACGACGAGGGTCTGTTCATCAACAAGAGCAAGGAAACCGGCGAGACCGAGCTGGACTCCTTTGCCAATGGCCATTGCCAGGTGTTCTCGGGCTCGGTTGCCGGCCACGGCAGCGTGACTGCCAAGGCCATTCCGGAGCTGCATTGGGACGTCGCCATGCTGCCCATGATGGAAGGCCATGAACGCACCAACAGCCTCGTCGGCGGTGCTTCGCTGTGGACCCTCAAGGGCAAGACCGAAGAAGAATACAAGGGCGCCGCTGCGTTCTTCAACTTCCTCGCCACCCCCAAGCAGGCCGAATGGTGGTCGACCGTGACCGGCTACATCCCGGTGACCAACACCGGCTTTGAGGCCATGAAGGCCAATGGCTTCTACGACGCCGCCCCCTATAAGGGCCGCGAAAAGGCCATCGAAAGCCTGACCTTCACCCCGCCGACCGAGAACACCCGCGGTATCCGTCTGGGCAACTACGCCTCGATCCGCGCCGAAATGGTCAAGACCATCCAGGACGTGCTGTTCAACAACAAGCCGGTCAAGGAAAGCCTCGAAGCCTTCGACGCCAAGGGCAATGAAATCCTGCGTCGCTTCCAGGCCACCTACAAGGACGCTCAGCTCCCCTGATCTGAACGACCCGCGCGCGGACAGCTCCGGCTGTCCGCGCGTCCCTTCTTTTGACAATTTGGCGGATGTCCAATGGAACGACGCGCTTTCTATCGCAATGGCACACTGCCATGGCTGCTCATCGGCCCGCAGCTGCTGCTGGTCCTGGTGTTTTTCTACTGGCCAACCTCGCAGGCGCTCTACTGGGCCTTCACGCTCGAGCAGCCCTGGGGTGGCGGGAATACCTGGGTGGGCTGGGACAATTTCGCCGCCATCTTCCGCGATTCCGAATACTGGACCGTAGTGGGCCGCAGCACGTTCTACGCCACCGTAACCACCTTACTGTCTATGGCCGTGGCGCTGACGCTGGCGGTGTTTGCCGACCGGGCACTCAAGGGTACCAAGCTGTTCCAGTCGGTCTATGTCTGGCCCTATGCCATTGCCGCGCCGGCCGCCGGCGTTGCGTTCCGCTTCATCTTTGCCCCCGAATCCGGGCTGATCGGCGCCATCAATCAGATGTGGCCGGGCATCTGGAACCCCGCCATCAATGGCTGGCAGGCGCTGGGCATGGTCATTGTCTGCCACGCCTGGCTGGGCATCGGCTACAACTTCATCTTCTTCCTGGCCGCCTTGCAGATGATCCCGAAGTCGCTGTCGGAAGCCGGGGCCATGGATGGCGCCCGCCCCTTCCGTCGCATGCTGGACCTGCAGTTGCCGCTGATCGCGCCGACGGTGTTCTTCCTGCTCATCATGAACCTGATCTCGAGCTTCACTGACAGCTTCGGGCTCATCGACACCATGACCGAGGGCGGCCCGTTCGGGTCCACCGAAGTGATGGTCTACAAGATCTATTTCGACGGCTTCAAAGGCTTCGACTATTCGGGCGCCGCTGCCCAGTCGATCGTGCTGATGCTCCTGGTCATTGCGCTGACCATCATCCAGTTCACCTGGGTTGAAAAGCGCGTTCACTACCATTGAGAGGCCGATCATGATCGAACGCTCCCCTATTTTTGACGCCATCAGCTATGGCGTGATGATCCTGGGCCTGATGCTGGTGCTGCTGCCGTTCTGGATCACCTTCGTGGCCGGCAGCCAATCCATCCAGGAAGTCACCCAGGTGCCGATCAACCTGTGGCCCTCCTCGCATCTGCTGGAGAACCTGCAGGCCGCTTGGGACCGCGCCGACCTCGGCCCCAAGATGCTCAACAGCTTCCTGGTGGCTTCGGGCGTGACCATCGGCAAGATCGTGCTGGCATCGCTGTCGGCCTTTGCCATCGTGTTCTTCAACTTCCGCGCCCGCATGGTCTGCTTCTGGCTGATCTTCATGACGCTGATGCTGCCGCTCGAAGTGCGCATCGTACCCACCTATGCCATTGCCGCCAATGCGCTGCAGCCGGTGCAGGCGATCCTTGATGTCACGGGCATCTCCTGGCTGCTGCAGACGCTGTCGGGCGTGCAGGTGTCGCTCGAATGGAACCTGCTCAACTCCTACCCGGGCATGATCCTGCCGCTGGTGGCGACAGCCACGGGCACCTTTCTCTATCGCCAGTTCTTCATGACCATCCCTGACGAACTGGTGGAGGCCTCCAAGATGGATGGTTCGGGTCCGCTGCGCTTCTTCTGGGAAGTGCTGATCCCGCTCAGCCGCACCAATATGCTGGCTCTGGCCACCATCATGTTCGTGTCGAGCTGGAACCAGTACCTCTGGCCGCTGCTGATCACCACCGACCGGGCCACCTATGGCACCGTGGTGATGCAGCTCAAGGCGCTGATCCCCGACCCCACTGGCCTGCCTGACTGGAATGTCACCATGGCAGGCGCCCTCATCATCATGCTGCCGCCGTTGCTGGTGGTTGCCCTTATGCAGCGCTGGTTCGTGCGCGGCCTTATTTCCAAAGACAAGTGAGACCCACCATGTCAGCCATCAGCCTTTCTGGCGTCAAGAAACGCTACCAGAAGAACAATGTCGTGCACGGCGTGGACGTCGAGATCGAAGCCGGCGAGTTCGTCGTCATCCTGGGCCCCTCGGGCTGCGGCAAGTCGACCCTGCTGCGTATGATCGCCGGCCTTGAGGATATCACCGAAGGCGAAATCGCCATCGGTGGCACCGTGGTCAACAAGCTCGAGCCGCGCGAGCGCGGCTGCGCCATGGTGTTTCAGAACTATGCGCTCTATCCCCATATGAGCGTGCGCCAGAACATCGGCTATGCGCTCAAGGTGGCGGGCATGCCGCGCGCCGAACGCGACGCCAAGGTGCTCAAGGTCGCCAAGTCCGTCAGCCTGGATCCCTATCTCGACCGCAAGCCGGGCGAGCTGTCGGGCGGCCAGCGCCAGCGCGTGGCCATGGCCCGCGCCATGGTGCGCGAGCCCAAGGTGTTCCTGTTCGACGAGCCCTTCTCCAACCTCGATGCCAAGCTGCGCGTCGCCATGCGCGCCGAAGTGCGCAACCTGCATCGCAGCCTGGGCGTCACCTCGGTGTTTGTGACGCATGACCAGACCGAGGCCATGACCCTGGCCGACCGGCTGATCATCATGAATGCCGGCGTGGTGGAACAGGTGGGCAAGCCCAGCGAGGTCTATCACAACCCGGCAAGCCTGTTTGTTGCCGACTTCATCGGTTCGCCCGCCATGAACCTGGTGCGCGGCTTCTTTGGCGAGGATGGTTATTTCCGTCATGGCCAGGGCGGCATGATCCACCTGCCGAGCCTCGGCCAGGGCCTGGTGAGCCGCGAAGTGTCATTGGGCGTGCGGCCCGAGCTGGTGCAGCGCGTCAGCGCCGAGACCAAGGGCGCCATCACCGCCGTCGTGGACTACATCGAAGAACTGGGCGCCTCGCGCCTGATCTACGCCAATGCCGATGGCAGCCGCCTGATCGCGGTCGATACCAGCAACGATGCCCTGGGCACCGGGATGCCGATCCATCTCAGCTTTGCGGCGGTGGACGCCCATGTGTTTGACCACGACACCGGCCGCCGCGTCGACCTGGGCGACGCCAACAGCGCCGCCACCCGCGCCCGCATCAACGCCTGACCCTCACCCCCTGGGAGACTTTTTGATGAGCAATATAATTGCGACCGGCTTCAATGCCGGCTCTGACGACGGCGAGCTGTTCAGCCTGGAAGCCGATCTGCGCCGCCTGGCCGATATCGGCGTGGACACGGTAGAGCTGGGCCTGACCAGCATCGACCTAATCACCGGCGGACGCATCCTGCCCGAGCGGCTGGAGCGCCTGGTGGCCATCACCAGCCAGTTCGATTTCCGCTACACCGTGCATGGCCTGGTCTCCTCCAACTTCATGGACCCCGAGACCCTGCCGTTCCAGCTGGCCGCCGCCAAGGCGCTGGTGGAGGTCTGCGACCGCATCGATGCGCGCATCCTTGTCCAGCACAGTGGCGCCCTGCGCGCCGACCAAATCGTCGAACGCGCCAATGCCGACCAGCGTGAACGCGAAGCGCTGACCGAGCTGGCCGAGTTTGCCCGCCCCTATGGCGTGCGCATTGCGCTGGAAAACATCTTTACCACCGAGCTGGGCCAGTATCGCCAGACGCCGACCCAGGTGGCCGAGACCGTCAGGGCGGTGAACCACCCCAATGTCGTGGCGCTGATCGACTTCAGCCACGCCTATATCGAGAGCACCTACAAGGGCCTCGATTTCCGCGCCGAAATCGCCGCCATGGCGCCTGTGACCGGGCATCTGCACGTGCATGACAGCTTCGGCCGTCCGCAGGGCTTCTACAAGCCGTTCTTCCCGCAAGAAAACACGGCCATGGGCATTGGCGACCTGCATATGCCGCTCGGCTGGGGCGATATCGACTGGGACGGCATCTTTGCCGATCTTAACGTGCTGCCCGGCACCGTGATGATGATGGAAATCGGCCGCCGCCACCGCAGCGAACAGCCCGAAAGCCTGCGCCGCGCTCGCCAGCTGGCTGGCCTGGACCAGCCGCAGGCTGTGGCCGCACAGTAGAGGCATGTTGGCTTTATGCACCCGCGCCGGGCTGGCCTGAACGGCCCGGCGTATGCGGTTGGCACACACCCTTACCGCAAACTCGATCCCCGTCATCACCCGGCTCGTCCGGGTGATCCATCGGGCCGGGCCCAGATGTCAGTGCTGGATTGCCCGGACAAGCCGGGCAATGACGGTGGCAAAGGCCTGCGTGGCTCCCTAACCCCGCACCTCTTCCAGCTCGATCAGCGTGCCGTCGAAATCCTTGGGGTGCAGGAACAGGACCGGATTGCCATGGGCGCCGGTCTTGGGCTTGCCGTCACCGAGCACCCTGGCACCGCCGGCGGTGAGCGTCGCGGCAGCCGCCGCGATGTCGGGCACCTCGAAGCAGACATGGTGCATGCCACCCGCCGGCGACTTGGCGAGGAAGGCCGCAATAGGCGAATTCTCGCCCAGCGGCTCGATCAGCTCGACCTTGGTGTTGCCGGTATCGATGAAGACCACCGTCACGCCATGCTCAGGCAGCGCCTGGGGCTGACCGACATGGGCGCCCAGCAGATCGCGATACTTGGCCGATGCGGCTGCGACGTCCGGCACGGCGATGGCGATGTGGTTGAGGCGGCCGATCATCGATTGCTCAACCTTCCTTCGATCTGGCTGAGCACGGAGAACGCCGCACTGAGCACATTGGTGCCGGGGCCGAAGATGGCCGCGACGCCGCAATCGAGCAGGAAATCATAGTCCTGCTCGGGGATGACGCCGCCGACAATGACGGTGACGTCTTTGAGTTCGCGGTCCGCCAATGCAGCGATCAGCTCGGGCACCAGCGTCTTGTGGCCGGCGGCCAGCGAGGAGACGCCGACGGCATCGACCTTGAGGTCATCGACATGGGCGGCGACTTCCGGCGCTGTCTCGAAGAGATCGCCCATATGGACGGTGAAGCCGAGATCGGCGAAGGCCGAGGCGATGACCTTGGCGCCGCGATCATGGCCATCCTGGCCCATCTTGGCGATGAAGATCGACGGGGCGCGGCCCCGTGCAGCCTTGAAGGCAGCGATGCGGCCAGAGATGGATTTGAACTCGGCGTCGTCGCCATAGCCCTCGGCATAGACGCCGGAGATGACGCGGGTGACGGCATGGTGGCGGCCGAACACATCCTCCATGGCCTGGCTGATCTCGCCCAAGGTGGCGCGGGCACGGGCAGCCTCAATGGCCGCTTCGAGCAGATTGCCCTCGTCCTTGGCCGCGAATTCGCGCAGGGCCGCCAGCATGGACTGGCAGCGCGCCTCGTCGCGGCTGGCGCGGACTTTGCTCAGCAGCGCCATCTGTTCGAGCCGCACCTTGGCATTGTCGATATCGCGAACGTCGATGGCGTCCTCGACATCGAGCCGGTAGCGGTTGACGCCGACAATGACATCCTCGCCGCGGTCGACGCGGGCCTGGCGCAAGGCGGCAGCCTTTTCGATCTCGAGCTTGGGCTGGCCGGATTGCACCGCCTGCGTCATGCCGCCAAGAGCCTCGGCCTCGCCGATCAGCGCCTTGGCGCCCTTGACCAGCTCAGCCGTCAGCGCCTCGACATAGTAGGAGCCGCCCAGCGGATCGACCACATCGGTGATGCGGCTTTCGTGCTGCAGGATCAGTTGGGTATTGCGGGCGATGCGGCTGGAGAACTCCGTCGGCAGGGCAATGGCTTCGTCGAAGCTGTTGGTGTGGAGGCTCTGCGTACCGCCCAGCGTGGCGGCCAGGGCCTCGATGGTGGTGCGCACGATATTGTTGTGCGGGTCCTGCTCGGTGAGCGACACTCCGGAAGTCTGGCAGTGGGTGCGCAGCATCTTGGAGCGCGCATCCTTGGCGCCCAGCCCGGTCATGATCTCGCTCCAGAGCTGGCGGGCAGCCCGCAGCTTGGCGACTTCGAGGAAGAAGTTCATGCCGATGCCGAAAAAGAAGCTCAGCCGGCCGGCGAAAGCATCGATATCGAGGCCGCGGGCCTGGGCGGCGCGGACATATTCCATGCCGTCGGCCAGGGTATAGGCCAGCTCCTGCACTGCCGTCGCCCCGGCTTCGTGCATGTGATAGCCCGAAATCGAGATCGAGTTGAACTTGGGCATGTGCTGGGCGGTATGGGCGATGATGTCGCCGACGATGCGCATGCTGGGCTCGGGCGGGTAGATATAGGTGTTGCGGACCATGAACTCCTTGAGGATGTCGTTCTGGATGGTCCCGTCGAGCTTGGCCTGCGGCACGCCCTGCTCTTCAGCCGCGACGATGAACATGGCCAGCACGGGGATAACCGCGCCATTCATGGTCATGGAGACGCTCATCTGATCGAGCGGAATGCCGTCGAACAGGATTTTCATGTCCTCGACAGAGTCGATGGCCACGCCGGCCTTGCCGACATCACCGACCACGCGCGGGTGGTCGCTGTCATAGCCGCGATGGGTGGCCAGGTCGAAGGCGACCGAGAGGCCCTTCTGGCCCTTTTCCAGCGCCTGGCGATAAAAGGCATTGGACTCCCGCGCCGTCGAGAAGCCGGCATATTGGCGGATGGTCCAGGGCCGGTTGGCATACATGGTCGCCCGCACGCCGCGGGTAAACGGCTCGGCGCCGGGCACTTCGCCGCCCGCGCCAAAATAGACCGGCTGCACCGGAATGCCGCCATAGTCGCGGGTCAACGACTCCACTGGCGTATCGCGCAGTTCCTTCTGGGCAAGCTTGGCCCATTTCTCGCGGTTATCAGACAATGCTGCCTCCGTGAACGGGCCGGTCGGCCAGTATCCCCCTCCACCCTTGAGGGGGAGGGTTGGGGTGGGGGGTGGTACAGTTGTTCACTGATGGACCCCCTCCCTCATTCCCTCCCCTCAAGGGGGAGGGATGCGAAAGAGCCAATACTGTAGCAACAGTACCACTCATCATACCGCCTCGAACTCGAGGATCACCTGATCGACCGCCAGCACGGCGCCGGCGACGGCGTGGACCTTGCTGACGCGGGCACGCTTTTCGGCCTTGAGCACGTTTTCCATCTTCATGGCCTCGACAATGGCCAGGGTCTGGCCGTCCTCGACGATATCGCCTTCGGCGACGTCGATGCGCACCACCTGCCCCGGCATGGGGCAGAGCAAATATTTGCTCATGTCGGGCGGCAGCTTGATGGGCATGTGCTTGAGCAGGCCCGCCACATGGGGCGCCAGCACCAGAACCTTGAGATCGGCCCCGCGATAGCGGATGCGGAAGCCCGATGTCGTAGTCTGGACCTTGAGCACAGAGGTGCGCCCGTCTGACCAGTCGATGGTGGCCAGGCGTTCGCCGGGCTGCCAATGCAGATGCGCGGCCTGGCTGCGCCAATCGGCCGAGACGGTGTAGCCATCGGATGTGCTGCCGATGCTGACCGGCAGGGCGTGGTCGCCGATCTGCACATGCCACTGCCGCTCCGCTCGACCGCCATCGCTGACATCGGCGCGGCGGCTCATCAGCAGGGCGGCAGCAGCGGCAACGTCCAGCCGATGCTGATCGCTGAGCGTAGCGCCATGGAAGCCCTCGGGGAACTCCTCGGCAATATAACCGGTGGTGAGCCGCCCGTCGCGGAACCTCTCCTGCTCCATGACGGTGGAGAGGAACGGCAGATTGTTGCCGACGCCTTCGACCTCAAAGCTGTCCAGCGCCACGGCCATGGCGTCGATGGCCGCGATGCGCGTCGGCGCCCAGGTGCAGAGCTTGGCGATCATGGGGTCGTAGAAGGTGGAGATCTCGCCGCCCTCGAAGACGCCGGTGTCGTTGCGCACATGCAGATCTGCCGCGGCGCTTTCGGCGGGCGGACGATAGCGGGTCAGCCGGCCGGTCGAGGGCAGGAAGTTGCGATATGGGTCTTCGGCATAGAGCCGGCTTTCGATGGCCCAGCCATTGCGCTGCACCTGGCTCTGGGTCAGCGGCAGCTTCTCGCCATTGGCGGCGCGGATCATCAGTTCCACCAGGTCCAGCCCGGTGATCAGCTCAGTCACCGGATGCTCGACCTGCAGGCGCGTGTTCATCTCGAGGAAGTAGAAGTTGCGGTCCTTGTCGACGATGAATTCCACCGTGCCGGCGCTGGTGTAGCCCACGGCCTTGGCCAGGGCGACGGACTGTTCGCCCATGGCCTTGCGCGTCGCTTCATCGAGGAATGGCGACGGGGCCTCCTCGATGACCTTCTGGTTGCGGCGCTGGATCGAGCATTCGCGCTCGTTGAGATAGAGCACATTGCCGTGGCTATCGCCGATGAGCTGGATTTCGATATGGCGCGGCTCGGTGACGAATTTCTCGATGAAGATTCGATCATCGCCGAAGCTCGACGCTGCCTCGGACTTGGAGCGCTCGAAACCTTCGCGGGCCTCGGCGTCGTTGTGAGCAATGCGCATGCCCTTGCCGCCGCCGCCGGCCGAGGCCTTGATCATCACCGGATAGCCGATCGACTTGGCGATCGTCACGGCATGTTCGGCGTCGTCGATCAGGCCCATGTGGCCGGGCACCGTCGAGACGCCCGCTTCGGCCGCCAGCTTCTTGCTCGTGATCTTGTCGCCCATGGCCTCGATGGCCTTCTGCGGCGGACCGACAAAGATGATGCCTGCCGCCTTGAGCGCCTCGGCGAACTTGGGGTTTTCCGACAGAAAGCCATAACCGGGATGCACCGCCTGGGCGCCGGTGGCCTTGCAGACGGCGATGATCTTGTCGATCTGCAGATAGCTGTCCTTGGCCGGCGACGGGCCGATGTGGACGGCCTCATCGGCCATGCGCACATGCAGCGCCTCGCGGTCCGCATCGGAATAGACCGCGACCGTGGCAATACCCATCTTCTTGGCGGTCTTGATGACCCGGCAAGCAATCTCGCCGCGATTGGCGATGAGGAGTTTGGTGATCATGGCTCAGCTCCTCACAACGGAATATTATCGTGCTTCTTCTTGGGCCCCTGGACGCTCTTGTTGCGCAGGGTCGAGAAGGCGCGGATGACGCGGCGGCGGGTGCCGTGGGGCATGATGACGTCGTCGATGAAGCCGCGTTCGGCGGCCACAAAGGGGTTGGCGAAGCGCGCTTCGTAGTCGGCGGTGCGCTGGGCGATCTTGTCCTTGTCGCCCAGTTCGGAGCGATAGAGGATTTCCGTGGCGCCCTTGGCGCCCATCACGGCGATTTCGGCCGAGGGCCAGGCATAGTTGACGTCGGCCTTGATGTGTTTACTCGCCATCACGTCATAGGCGCCGCCATAGGCTTTGCGCGTGATGACGGTGACCAGCGGCACGCTGGCTTCGGCATAGGCGAACAAGAGCTTCGCGCCATGCTTGATGATGCCGCCATATTCCTGCGCCACGCCGGGCAGGAAGCCGGGGACGTCGACCAGTGTCAGAATGGGGATTTCGAAGCTGTCGCAGAAGCGGATGAAGCGCGCGGCCTTCTTGGACGCGTTGATGTCGAGGCACCCGGCCAGCACCAGCGGCTGGTTGGCCACGACGCCCACGGTATCGCCACCCATGCGGATGAAGCCGACAAGGATATTGCCGGCATGATCCTTCTGCAGCTCTAGGAAGTCGCCCTCGTCGGCGATCTTTTCAATCACCTCGCGCATGTCATAGGGCTTGTTGGCACTGTCGGGGATGATGGTGTCCAGACTCGGCTCGTCGCGATAGCCGGTGTCATGGGTGGGGCGGTGCGGCGGCTTCTGGCCGGCGGCGAGCGGCAAGAAGCTATAGAGGCGGCGCACTTCGAGCAGGGTTTCGATGTCGTTCTCGAAGGCTGCGTCGGCCACCGAGGAAATCTTGGTGTGCGTCGTCGCGCCGCCCAGCTCTTCCTGGGTCACGCTCTCATTGGTCACGGTCTTGACCACGTCGGGGCCGGTCACGAACATGTAGCTGGTGTCTTTGACCATGTAGATGAAGTCGGTCATGGCCGGGGAATAGACCGCGCCGCCGGCGCAGGGGCCCATGATCACCGAAATCTGCGGAATGGCGCCCGAGGCCTGGGTATTGCGCCAAAAGACATCGGCATAGCCGCCCAGGCTGGCCACGCCCTCCTGGATGCGGGCGCCGCCGCTGTCGTTGAGGCCAATCACCGGCGCGCCATTCTGCATGGCCAGATCCATGATCTTGCAGATCTTTTTGGCATGGGTTTCGCTCAGCGAGCCGCCGAAGACAGTAAAGTCCTGGCTGAACACATAGACCAGGCGCCCCTCGATGGTGCCCCAGCCGGTGACCACGCCATCGCCGGGAATGATGGTCTCGGCCATGCCGAAGTCGGTCGCCCGATGGGTGACAAACATGTCGTATTCTTCAAAGCTGCCGGGATCGAGCAGCACGTCGAGCCGTTCGCGGGCGGTGAGCTTGCCCTTGGAATGCTGGGTATCAATGCGCCGCTGCCCGCCGCCGAGCCGCGCCTGGGCGCGCTTGTCTTCGAGTTCGGCGATGATCTTCTGCATGGGTGCCCTCCACTTGTGCCGGCAGACTAGCGCGCCAAACGAGATCCCCCAAGACAGCAAATGGCGCAGGTGTTACAATCACACAGAGCAGATTTTGTAATTTTGTGGATTTGTGAAGATGGCGACACGCAAGATCTTCGCCGGGGCGCGGCTGCGGGCGCTGCGCAACCAGCATCGGCTGACGCAGGCCGAGCTGGCGGCACGGCTCGATATCTCCGCCTCCTATGTCAACCAGATCGAATCCAACCAGCGGCCGCTGACCGCTTCGGTCATGCTGGCATTGGCGGACGGGTTCAATCTCGATCTCTCCAGCCTGATGACCGATGGGTCCGATCGCCTCCTGGCCGACCTGCGCGAGGCCATGGCCGATCCGCTGTTTGGCGAGGCGGTTCCGAATCTGCAGGAACTCAAGACCGTCACCGCCAATGCGCCCGACATGGCGCGGGCGCTGCTGACGCTTTACGAGGCCTATCGCAAGAGCAATGAGCGCCTCAACAGCGTGGACGCCGCGCTGACCCGCGACCCGCAATCGGGGATGCAGACGGCCTATGAAGAGGTGCGCGACTTCTTCCATTATGCCGACAATTACATCGACCCGCTGGACCGCGCCGCCGAGGCGCTGGCGACCGAACTGGGCGAGTTCGGCCCGGACCGGCTCAACAGGTTGATCGCCTATTGCCAGGAAGCCCATGACTTGCGCGTGGTGCTGACCGCGCCCAACCGGCCCGAGGTGATCAAGGAATTCGACCGCGCCGGGCGGACGCTGTCGATCAACACGCGGCTCGAGCCGAGTTCACAGTTCTTCCAGATCGCGGCGCATCTGGCCGGCATGGAGCAAACGACGCTGCTCGACCAATTGCTCGACGCCGCCAATTTCAAGACCGCCGATGCCCGCGCCATTGCCCGCATGGGTCTGGCCAATTACTTCGCCGGCGCGCTGCAGATGCCCTATGGCGCCTATCTCAAGGCGGCCGAAGCGCATCGCTATGACATCGAGGAGTTGGGGCAGCTCTTCGGAGCCAGTCTCGAACAGGTGGCGCATCGCCTCTCCACAATGCAGCGGCCGCGCGAGCGGGGCGTGCCGTTCTTTTTCGCGCGGGTGGATGCGGCTGGGACCATCACCAAGCGCCATTCAGCCACGGCGCTGCAGTTCGCCCGGTTCGGCGGCGCCTGCCCGCTGTGGAATGTGCATCGCGCCTTTGAGGCGCATGGCCAGATCACAAGGCAATTGGCCGAAACGCCCGATGGCAATCGCTATCTCTGCCTCGCGTGGTCGAGCGAAAAGCGCAGCGGCGGTTATCATGGCATCACGCGGCGCTATGCTTACGCGCTGGGCTGCGAAATCAGCCATGCCAATCGGCTGGTCTATGGCAGCGATGTTGATGTCACCCGCGACCGCTTCGACCCTATCGGCATCTCCTGCCGCATCTGCGAACGGCGCAATTGCCCGCAGCGCTCAGTGCCGCCGCTGGGCGCCGGCATCTCCATCGACGCCGACCGCCGCAGCATCGTGCCCTATCAGATCGGCTGACCGCGCAGGGCAGCGTTCTCGGCGCGGATGCGGATCCACAGCACGGCGCCATTGAGCGCCGAAAAAATCAGCGCGAACCAGCTCAGGCCAAAGACCAGCGGCAGCACGGCGATCTCGCCGATCACCACAACGTAGTTGGGGTGACTGAGGAAGCGATAGGGACCTTTTTTGACCAGCGGCGCGCCGGGCAACACGATGATGCGGGTGGTCCAGCGCGGCCCCAGCGTCGCCAGCACCCAGACGCGCAGGCCCTGCAAGACCACGAAAACCAGCAGCCAGGCCGTGTCGATGGAACGGTTCCAGGCCATTGGCCACAGCCCCACCAGCCAAGCCGTATGCAGCGCGACGATCAGCACATAGTGGCCGGGCGCATGTTCGACAGCGCCCTGCGCCAGGAGGCGGCTGGTGTTGTGGCGGGCCAGCGCCAGCTCCCCCAGGCGCTCGGCGGTGACCAGCGCCAGCAGCAGGATCGACCAGATCATTCTGCAGCCACCAGCGAGACGCAGCTCACCGAAAAGCCCGGCCCCATGGCAGCGAGCACGGACCGGTTCGGCAGGCCCTTGCGGCGGATGCGATCGAGCACGAAAAGCACCGTGGGCGCGGACATATTGCCATAGTCGCGCAGCACGTCGCGCTCCACATCGAGGGCCCCCTGTCCCAAATCAAGCGCATGTTCCAGCGCCTCGACCACCTTGGCGCCACCGGGGTGGCAGATGAAGCGGTCGACCTGGCTGCGCGTGAGACCATTGCGCCCAAGGATGCCGTCGACGGCCGGCCCCATTTCGGCCTCGGCAAAGGGTGGAATGGAGCGATCGAAAATCACGCCAAAGCCCTCGGGGTCAACGCTCCAGCCCATGATGTCGAGCGTATCGGGCCAGGTGTGCTGGCCGGCGGCCTCGACAGTGGCAAGGCCCCCCTCCCCCGCGCGCAGGATGCAGGCGGCGGCGCCATCACCGAACAGCGCCGTGGCGACCACATTGGCCTTGGTCATTTCATCGAGACGGAAGGCGAGCGTACAAAGCTCGACGGCGACCACCAGCACATTGGTGCCGGGGCGGGCCTGGGCCATGCGGGCCCCAATGCTGAAGCCGGAGACGCCGCCAGCGCAGCCCAGGCCAAACACGGGCACGCGTTCGATATCGGGGCGGAAGCCCAATGCGCCCGAAACCCGGGCCTCGATCGAGGGCGTGGCAATGCCGGTAGAGGAAACGGTGACAACGGTGTCGATATCCGTCGCCAGCAGCCCGGCTTCATCCAGCGCCCGTCGCGCCGCCGAAACGAAGAGCGCGCTGGCCACATCGAGATAGACCGCCGTTCGCTCGGGCCAGCTGCGCGGCTCGCGGAACCAGTCGATTGGCCGGGCGGCGTGACGCTTGTGGATGCCGGCGCTGTCGAACACCCTGGCCATGCGATCGAACTCGCGGAAGCGCGGCCCGAAGATTTCGCCAGCGGCAGCGGCGACGTCGCTCTGCAGCAGGATATTGTCTGGCACGGCAATGGCGGTGGAGATCAACTGGGCGGGTGCAGGCAATCTGGCATCCTCAATCCGGCACGATGGCGGCGCGGTTCAGAGGCAAGCTTAGCGCAGGGCCAAGCGTTGCCAACCATCACAAATGCACCCGGTCGACTTATTCCGCCGTTCCGCGGCCCCGCTACACCAGATCGGCGGGGTCGCGTGAGTAGAAGCGGCGGAAGATCAGGCGCAAGGCCGCCCCCATCGCCGGCGCCACAGCGCCCCGATGGCCAAGCCGGACGACTGCACGGTCAGAGGTCAGCACGGGCTGCTGGTCGCATTGATACTGCACCTGGGCAGCAAGGCGCTCCGTGATGGCCCGCGGCATGATGCCGTCAACCACCGCCAGGTTGAACTCCATCACCGCCTTGGTGTTGGTGATGGTCTTGGCGATGGCGCGGGCAGAGTCGTTGATCCAGTCCGTGGTGACTGGCTCGAGCGCATCCCAGTCCCACTCGGCCGGATTGCCGGCCGGCACGGCCAGGCCAGCGTCCCGCAGCCGCTGCTCGAAGGCGAAGATGGAGGCGATCAGATGCACGAAGGCCTGCTGTCCATTGCGGTCGGTGACGAGCATGGAGCCCAGATTGGCCGAATTGCCGCTCGGCCCTTCCCACAGCGCGCCCTGGGCGATGAGGCCGGCGCCCACAAAGGTGCTGATGAGGAAATAGGCCATGTTGGCCGGACGGGGAGCCGGCTGGGCTGCCAGTTCTGCCCAGCATGCTGCGTTGCCATCGTTGAGGATGCTGACCTCCAGACCCGTCTCGCGGTGGAGATGGGCAGCCAGGTCGAGATCGCGCCATGCCTGGGCGACCTCCAGCGGGGTGCCCAGCAGGTCGGCATTGCGGCCAATATTGGAGGGACTGGCGACGCCCAGCCCGATGATGCGATCCCGCTGGCCGTCCGGCACCGCCTCGATCATGGCGCGGGTACGATTGACCACCTCGGCAATGACGAATTTGGAATCGGGATAGGGGTAATCGACATGGTGCTCCAGCAGCACCTGGCCCGTCATGTTGCGGATCAACATGTGCAGGCTGCGCCAGCCAATTTCGCAGCCGATGCTGTAGGCACCTTCAGGATTGATGTAGATCGGCACAGCCGGCTGGCCGCGCTGGCCGCGCCGCGGCTCGCCGCGATAGAGCAGATGCTGGCTTTCCAACTCGTTGGCGATGCGCGCCACCGTCTGTGCCCCCAGGCCAGTGGTGCGGGCGACTTCTGCCGCCGACGGGCCGTTGCCGAGGGCAACCGCGGTCATCACCGCCCGTTCGTTGTTTTGACGCAGGCCAGAGACTGCCATCCGGGTGGACAGGGAGTGGAATAGGTCACGCTTGGTCACAGAGACTCCTCCCAATCGGCCCCGCACGGGTGGCCGTGACCGGATTTCAAGTCCGTCGACATGTCAGAAAGCGATATCAGCAAGCCCATCTGACATCGCGAGTCAGTATATAGCGTTTATCCCGCCTATTCTGCAACGCTTGCAGATATTTGCATTAATTGCGCACTATCGCTCGGCCCAGCGAGGTTTTCGTGCCCGGCGGTCGGCAGAGGTGGGGTCTGGTGGAGAAATCCATGGTGCCGCGCTGCGTAAGCGCGGGCTTTACGCCACTCCGGTCGGCGCCATTTCGCCTCCACTGACAATATTGAGCGGATCAGCCTTGTCAGAGGCGCGCCAGTATTGTCCCGGAACGCCCCCGACAACTTCAGCATTACCTGTGCCGTAGCGGCCGATGCCCCGATTGCTAATAACTCATCTTGATCCGTTAACCCGGGAGAAAGCCTCAACGGGGATCCCGCGTGAATTCCTCAAGGGAATTTATTATGGAGAGGGCATATTGAGGAGGATCGCATGCGGATCGTTATCGTTGAAGACAGCTCGTCGAATCTGGCCGTGTTGTGCCGGATGGTGGGTCACATCAACACCAGCCTGCAGAATGACCATGTCGAGTGCGTGGGCTTCACCGATCCGCTGAAGGCTATCGATTACCTGCAGGAATCGGCATGCGACCTTGTCATCACAGACTATCTGATGCCGTCCGTCACTGGCCTGGAGTTGATCCAGATGCTGCGCGGCATGCCGGCGCACCAGCATGTGCCAGTGGTCATCGTCACCGCCGATGCCGACCGTGCGCGGCGCATGGAGGCCATCCGGGCCGGCGCGACCGATTTCCTGACCAAGCCGGTTGATCCGATCGAACTTCGCCTGCGGGTGGCCAATCTGCTGGAACTGCGGCGCGCCCAGAACGTTATTGCCCGCCATGCCGACGATCTGGCTGAACAGGTTCGCATCGCCACGCAGCATCTGGCCCGCCGCGAAGAAGAGGTTGTGTTTCGCCTGGCGCGCGCCATCGAACTGCGCGATGGCGACACAGGCGGCCACGTCGACCGCGTGGCAGAGAGTTCGCGCATCATCGCCGAGACAATGGGGCTGGACAGCGGCTTCTGCCGCACGCTCGCCCTGGCATCCCCACTGCATGACGTGGGCAAGATCGGCGTGCCCGACGCCATTCTCAACAAGCCTGGTCGGCTCGACGACGCCGAACGTAGCGTCATGCAGAAGCACACCACCATCGGTGCCGAGATTCTGGCTCACGCCGACTCCGACCTGGTGCAGATGGCTGCGGCGATCGCCAATTCGCACCATGAGCGCTGGGACGGCACGGGCTATCCGCACCGCGTCGCCGGCGCCAACATTCCGCTCGCCGCACGGATCACCTCGGTCGCCGACGTGTTCGACGCCCTGATCAGCGAGCGCTGCTACAAGAAGGCCTGGTCACTGGAAGAGGCACGCGCCGAAATCCTGCGCGGGGCCGGCACACAGTTCGACCCGACATGCGTCGCGGCGTTTGAAAAGAGCTGGGACAAGATCGTTGCCCTGATGGCACGCGACTACGCCAGCTCCAATAAATCGGCAGCTTAGGAGATTCACGTGCGCCGTTTGATACTTGCCCTTTGCCTTTCTGCGGCTGGCGCCATGGTGGCGATTGCCGATGACCTTGCTGCGCCACAGGGCCCCGTGGTGCTGACGGTGTCGGGCGCGATTGCCCATACCAATGGGGACCACGTCGCCCAGTTTGACCAGGCCATGCTTGATGCCCTGCCCCAGCGCACCACCGTGACGACCACGCCCTGGTATGAAGGTCCGCAGCATTTCAGCGGCCCGCTGATGTCTGCCCTGCTTGACGCCGTTGGCGCGACGGGGTCGACGATCAAGGTGACGGCGCTGAACGACTATTCTGCCGAAGTGCCACTGCAGGACATTCTGAGCTACCCGGTTATTCTGGCTGACCGCCTTGACGACAAGCTGCTGTCGGTGCGCGACAAGGGCCCGCTGTTTGTCATCTACCCGTTCGATGAATATCGCGAACTATACGACGAAGTGCACTTCGGCCGCTCGGTCTGGCAGATCAACGCGATCACGGTCGAATAGCGGTGCTGCGGTCCCGGATGAACCTGCGCAGAGTGGTGTCCAGGCGCATTGGCCTGGGCATTGCCGTTCTGACGGTGACCAGCATCCTGATGCTGGCAGCGACGATGTGGCTGTTTGCCGGGCTGCGCGATCGCCAGATGGCGGAAGCGCAGAGCGTCCGTGAGAATGCGCTCTGGGCCGTGTTCCAGGCGGACCGGGAGGCCAATCATCTCACCGAGGCCATCGCAGCGCTCAAGTCCGACGGCACGGTTGAGGACATGCTGCTGCGCTTCGACCTGCTCTATAGCCGCATTGCCCTGCTGGGCAGCGGCGAATATGCCCAGATGTTCGGCGAGGACGCCAAAGTGGGCGCGGAGGCCAAGGCCGTCAATGACGCCGTGCAGGCCCTGACGCCACAGATGGACCAGATTGCGGCGGCCCCCGACACACTGGCGGCGCTGTTGCCCGCCATCTCGCAGGCGGCCGAGGGCATTCGCAGCACGACCGGCAGGCTGCTGGTCGACGCCAATTCCGCCATCAATCACGTGCGGGTGCAGGACAGAAGCACGGCACTGGCCACCTATCTGCAGATCGAGTTTGCCGTGGCGACGCTGACCATCGTGCTGGTCGCGATTGTCGTTCTGCTGGCGCGGCAACTGATGCATATTTCCCGGGCCGGTCGCGAGATCGAATTGCTGAGCGAAAAGAACGCACGCATCGCGGTCGCGGCGGAAGCCGCCAATCATGCCAAGTCGGCGTTCCTCGCGACCATGAGCCACGAGATCCGCACGCCGCTCAATGGCATTATCGGCCTGGCCGAGGTGCTCGAAGCGACGCCCCTTGATGCGACCCAGCGCGATCTATTGGGCAATATCCGCGCCTCGGGCGACATTCTGCTCGATGTGATCAGCGATATCCTGGATTTCTCCAAGCTGGAGGCCGGCACGGTCAAGGCCGAACCGCGCGCATTTGCGCTGGCGGAGGTGATGGACAGCGTCCGCACGGTGCTGGCGTCCCGCGCAGCGTCGGCGGGCCTGACCATCGTCGTCGAAACGCCGGAGCTGATGGTCACCAATGATCCGGCGCGGCTGCGGCAGGTGCTGATCAACCTGGTCGGCAACGCAATCAAGTTCACGGCCACCGGCTCGGTGACCCTGAGGGCTGTGGTCTCGGGCGAGACCCTGCGCTGCGAAGTCATCGACACCGGCCCGGGCATCGCCGAGAGCGACCTGCCCAGGCTGTTCAAGCATTTTAGCCAGCTCGACACTTCCAGCACCCGCGCGTTCGGCGGCACCGGGCTTGGCCTGGCGATCTGCCGCGAGTTGACGCAGGCCATGGGCGGCACCATCGGCGTCCACAGCCAGCTCGGCGAAGGCAGCACTTTCTGGCTGGAATTGCCTGTGGGCCCGGTTTCACCGATCCAGTCCTCCGAAGCCGCACAGACGATAGCGCCGCCGGCGGACGTCTCTGGCGCCACCGCAGTGTCGGGGCGGGTCGTGGTCGCCGACGACAATGCCATCAATCGCCAGGTGGCTGCCGAACTGCTCAAGCGGATGGGGCTGAGTGTCGTGACGGCCAACGATGGCGCCAGCGCGCTCGAATTGATTGACGCCGGCGGAGCAGACCTGGTGCTGATGGACATGCAGATGCCCGGCATGGACGGACTGACCGCCACCCGCATGGCGCGCAGCAGGGGTCACGCGGTCCCGATCGTGGGGCTGACCGCCAATGCCTTCGACACCGACCGTCGCGCCTGCCTGGATGCGGGCATGGACGAGTTCATCAGCAAGCCAGTCACCCGCGACAAGCTTGCCCAGGTGGTCCTGCCCCTCCTCAAGGCGCCTGTTGACGCTCCCCCGGCCCCGGCCGTTTTGACCCAAGCCGAGGTTGGCGCCGTCGATCCGGAATATCAGGCGATGCTGATCGAAGAGCTGGGCGCGGACATGTTCGACGAACTCAAGGGGCAGTTCGAGCGCGACGCTGTTCGCCTGGCAGACGAGGCCCGCGACGCCTTTGCCCGCGGCGACCTGGTGGCTCTGGACGAGACGCTCCATACGCTCAAGGGCGCGGCAGCGACGCTGGGCTATTCGGCACTTGCGGCGCAGGCGCAGGCGCTGCGCGGCAACGGCCTCAAACCATCCGAACTCGACAGGCTGGGGCGAGGCCTGGCCGCCTAAACCCCTGCTAAGCCATTGAATTTACGTATTTTATCCCGAACTGACAGTTAACCCTGTTTAAATATTTCTCCGGCAATTATTTGCTCGTATGCGTTTGGGAGCGCTTGCCATGCAACACGCCGAACCGTGTGCATGAGGCCTTGAGGAACTTTTGCATGAAACTTGCGACGTTTACGTCGGTAGCCGGCACGGCTATCGTGGTTTTGGCTGCGGGCATCGCAACCTATGGACACATCAACACCAGCTCGAACCAGGCAAATGTGCAGGCCTTGTTCGCCGATACGGTGGCCAAGCTGACGGCCAGCCGGCACCTCACCGAAGCGGTGGCCAACGTCAAGCTCGACGTCGTGCAGGTGCAGCAGTGGCTGACCGATATTTCAGCCACCCGGGGCCTGGACGGCCTGGATGATGGCTATGCGGAAGCGGAAGCCTACGCCACGCGCTTTTCGGAAGACGTTGCGACTGCGCGCACGATCGCCGAGGACATCGGCGAGAGCAACATTGTCGCCTCACTCGACCACAGCGAGACCGTGTTTCCGGCCTATTATGCCGCTGGCAAGACCATGGCGGCCAGTTATATCGCGGAAGGTCCAACCGGCGGCAACGCCAGGATGGCCGAGTTCGACGCTGCCGCAGCCGACCTTGCCACCGATATCGATGCGCTGATCGCGGCCGCGGATGCGTATTCGCGCACGGTGACGCAGACTGTCGATGCCGAGCGTCTAGACCTGGAGGCGGCAGAGGACAACACACTGTTCGCGCAGATGGCGGGCTATGGTTTTCTCATCGCCGCTATCGCGGCAATGACCGTGTTTTTCGCGGGCTATGTCCTGCCTCGCCTGCGTTCGATGTCTGCGAGAATGACAGCCATTGCGGCCAATGACTATTCGACCGGCGTCTATGGCTCCAGCTTCTGGGCCGAGCTCAAGGGCATGGGCGCGGCTGCCGACATTTTCCGCAGCAATGGGCTCCGCCTTGAGGCCCTGGCGGCCACCGAGGCCGAACAGGCTGCGGCGCGAGCTGCCGAACGCCGCGCCATGATGGCCGAATTGCAGTCGGCTTTCGGCTCTGTGGTGGATGCGTCCATCTCGGGCGACTTCAGCCGGCGCGTGCCCACGACCTTCCCCGATCCTGAACTCAATGCCCTGGCATTGAGCGTCAACGAGCTGGTGGCAGCAGTGGGCAAGGGCCTGGGCGAGACAGCGGACGTGCTGGCAGCCTTCGCCAAATGCGACTTCTCCGTTCACATGTCTGCAGACCAGGTCGGCGCCTTCACCCGGCTGCGCGACGACACCAATGCGGTGTCGCGCAATCTGACCGACGTGATCTCGCGGCTGCAGCAGACTTCGGGCTCCCTGCGCACGGCCACCACGGAAATCCTGGCCGGGGCCAACGACCTGGCCGACCGGACCACGCGCCAGGCGGCCACAATCGAGCAGACCAGCGCGGCGATGGAAACGCTGGCCAATATGATCGGCCTGAACGCGCGCGGCGCAGCGGACGCCGGCGTGCAGAGCCAGACAGTCAGTCAGATGGCGCTCGAGAGCGAGCAGAGCATGGCGCGGGCCACCGAGGCGATGAGCAACATCTCGGAATCCTCGTCGCGTCTGCAGAACTTTATCGGCGTCATCGACGATATCGCCTTCCAGACCAATCTGCTTGCCCTGAACGCCTCGGTGGAAGCGGCGCGGGCGGGCGAAGCGGGCAAGGGCTTTGCCGTCGTTGCCATCGAAGTGCGTCGCCTGGCGCAGTCGGCTGCGGAAGCGTCCCGCGAGGCGCAGCAACTGGTCGACCGCAGCGTCGCCGGCGTGCAGGACGGCAGCGCCATCCTCAACGAGGTCGCTGCCCGGCTGTCGGGCGTGACCCGCTCGATCGGCGAGACGGCCAAGAAGATGGACGAGATCGCCCGCGTCAGCAACGAGCAGTCCCGCGCGGTGGCCGAAGTGTCCACGGCCGTGCGACAGATGGACGAAATGACCCAGCACAATGCGGCGCTGGTGGAAGAGACCAATGCCGCCATCGAGCAGACGGAAACGCAGGCGCAGAACCTGGATGGTCTGGTGGGAGTCTTCACCATCGACAGGGCTGGCGCGCAGCCTGGCGCAATGCGGCGCGCCGCCTGATCCAGAGACCGGGGCCGGCATGCCCGGCCCTGTCTATTGCCGATGTGACGGCCGCCCGATGACGCGACAAAGCGTCAGAGGGTGGCCGTTTCGCTATAGGCGAGTACCAGCACCAGCATGGCCAGCGCGAACATTCCCAACAGCATAAGCGCGCGCAGGACGGGCGCTGTCCAGTGGGCGGCGCGATTGCCATTGTTGAGCTGCATTGTCGCACTCCGGACGGGGGTAAGTCCGGTCAAATAAATGCCGCGCATACGGTTAAGCAAGCCATTACCATCCAAAAGCTGCGGACTTGCTTAACGACGTCAAGGGCGTAAGCCCCGGACAGGCGGCGCGCTGCGACAGACCCGGGAGGGCTGTCAGAGGTGCTGGTGTCGTCCCAAGCCGACCGTCCGCCTGTGCCGCCGTAGTTTACGGCGGCACCCCCTTTGCCAGGCCGGACTAGCCGGCCCTGGCCAGTTGCCCGCTGCCCCGCCCCGCCGCCAGGCCAATTGCCGCCGGGCGCCGGGCGATCAGAAAAAGCGCGCTCTTGCGGCTGGGCTGCCAGCGATGCTCGATGGCAAAGCCGGCGTCGGTGAGGCTGGCCACCAACTGGTCCGAGGTCATCGGCACCAGATAGGGAATGATCCCCAGCCGATTGGTGAGCGGCGCGATCAGGCTCAGTATCGGACTGGCCTCGCGCATGCAGATGGTGCTGGACACAAATAGCCCGCCCGGCTTGAGCGCGGCAAAGACCTTGTCAATCACCGCCTGGCGGTGGCGCAACAGATGCAGGATGGACAGGCCGAGCACCATGTCGAGGCTGGCCGGCGCGAGGTCGACGCTGTCGATGTCGCCGGTCTCGAAATGGGCATTGCTGATGCCCGCAGCGGCAGCCTTTTCCCGAGCGATCTCGATCATGACCGGCGAGAAGTCCACGGCGCGAATGCTGCGGACATAGGGCGCGTGCACCAGGGCCGTCGAGCCTGTGCCGCAGCCGAATTCGAACAGATCCATGTCCGGCCGCAAGTGTCGCCGCGTTTCGGCGAGCTTGGTCTGATAGGCCGCCTCGTCGGCGATGGGCTGGGCGGCGTAGCGCCGGGCCAGGCGATCCCAGAACAGATGGGCAGATGACATAGCGATCTCCTTGTTGGTCAGACCCTAACAACTGCCCACATGAAGTAAATTGCAGAACAAGGCACAAGGCTTATACATATATGCATGGATAAGCCGCTTTCCGATCTCGACTGGAACCAGGTGCGGGCGCTGCTGGCGACTGTGGACGCCGGCTCGCTGTCGGGGGCGGCGCGCCAACTGGGTCTGACGCAGCCGACGCTGGGGCGCCAGGTGGCGGCACTGGAACAGGCCCTGGGCGTGACACTGTTCGAGCGTGTCGGCCGCCGGCTGGTGCTGACCCAGGGCGGGCAGGAACTGCTCGAGCCGCTGCGGGCCATGGGCAGCGCCGCCGAACGGATTGCCCTGGTGGCCTCGCGCCAGTCCCAGGAGATCGACGGGCTAGTGCGGATTACCGCCAGCGACATCTATGCCCATTTCGTGCTGCCCGAGGTGGTGCAGGCGCTGCGCCGGCTGGCGCCCGGCATCGTGGTGGAGGTGGTCGCTTCAAACGAGGTCGAAGATCTGATCCGCCGCAAGGCCGACATTGCCATCCGCCATGTGCAGCCGCGGCAGGCCGAACTGATTGCGCGCCGCTGCCCGGACACCACCGCCCGTCTCTATGCGACACCAGCCTATCTCGATGCGATCGGCCATCCCGACCATAGCGAGGGCTTTGGTCACGCCGACTTCATCGGCTTCAGCGACAGCACGGAGATCATGATCGCCGAACTGCGCCGGCACGGCCTGTCGCTGAGCGCGCGCAACTTTCCCCTGATGTCCAACAGCGGGCTGGTTGCCTGGGGCTGGGCCCAGCAGGGCTTGGGTATTGGCGTGATGATGGCGCCGGTGGCACAGGCAACGCCGGGTGTCGTGGACGCTTGGCCGGGGTTTGACGGCATTGTGGTGCCCACCTGGCTGGCGACGCATCGCGAGTTGCGCACCAGTCGACGCATCCGCTTCGTCTTCGACCTGTTGGCCGATCATCTCGCGCGCCTGGAGCCCGGCACGAGCCGCTGAAGGGCACCCCGCCCCTGTTCACCAAACGACCGCCAGATTGACCGATTCTCCGAAATGAGGTACGTACCTCAATAGTGGATCGCGCAAATGGTCCTGCAGTCGATGGGCGATGATCGTGGAGGCGGCATCGCAATAAGGAGGGGAACACGGATGACGGAAATGGCAATCGACTGGACGCACGGCGTCCATGACGTGGATACGCTCAGATCGCTCTACCCGACCGTCACCTCGCTGGCCCAGCTCAAGGTGCAGGATCGGCTCGACAGCCATGCGCAGGATTTCATCGCGCGGGCGCCATTCCTGTGCCTGGGCACGCAAAGCTTGGATGGCACGGCCGACGTGAGCCCGCGCGGAGACCCGCCCGGCTTTGTGCGCATCCTCGACGCGCGGACGCTGGCCATTCCAGATCGGCCAGGCAACAACCGGCTCGATAGCCTGGTCAATATCCTCGCCAATCCGGTGGTGGGCCTGCTGTTCATCATCCCCGGCTTTGACGACACGCTGCGGGTCAATGGCACAGCCCGGCTGGTGCGCGACCCGGCGCTGCTGGAGAGCTTGAGCGTGGATGGGCGCCTGCCCCGCCTGGCCATCATTGTCGAGGTCCGCGAAGTGTTCATGCACTGCGCCAAGGCGTTCCGGCGCTCGCGGCTGTGGGACCCGGCCTATCGGCAGGATCGCGCCAGCATGCCGTCGCTGTCCAAGATCATTCTCGACCAGACCACCGGCGCGCCGGAGGACGCCGCGGCGATGCAGGACATCGATGCGGCGCTCGAGGTCGAGTACGGCAAGACCATGTACTAGACGGACGGGGCGGCGAGCGCCTCGCGAACGGCAATCTCGGCCATGGCGAGGGCGGCTTCGCGGGTCCGCGCGGCCGCTACGAAACGCCCGTTGTGGCAGAAGCTGGCGCCGGCAACACCCGAGGCCCGTTCCAGATCTGCATTGGTCAGGCCAGCCCAGGCGGCCGGCAGATCGGCGCGGGTTTCAAAGCCCTCATCGCCGCGACGAATGGTGGTGAGGCACCAGTCGGTGTCGCGCGGATGCACCACAAACAGCAGGTGGTCGGCACCGGCGCGCACGATGGCCGGGCGGAAGGGCATGCCCATGGGCAGTTCCAGCACGCGATTGTCGCCAGCGGCGCGAATGGCCGTCTGGACGATGGTTTCGGCGCGCAGCTTGGCAGCATGCTTGGCGATACGGGCCTCGACAAAGCTGCGGGCGATGGCCAGCGCCGCATGGAAGGCGCGGTCGTCTGCGTCGGGCGTACGATCGTCAAACACCGGCTTGAGGGTTTCCAGCAGCACCGGCAGCGTCAGGTCAGCCAGCGGGCCGGTGGGGCTGAGGGCGCCATTGTCGGTGAGATCGATGGGCAACACGAAGTCGGCGTCGAAGGCGGCGTGGACGGACGCGACGTCTGCGGCGGGAATGCCCGAAGCCACCAGATAGTCCTCGCCAAAATGCTTCCAGACTAGGCCAAACGAGCTATAGGGCTGGCCGTCGTCGCGCAGCGGGGCGCCGCGCTGGTGGTGATCGAAGATCTGCCGGCCGGCATCATAGGCGCCGCCGACGTCATAAATGATGCGACAATCCGCCGGGGTGATCCATTCGGGCGCCCGGCTGCGCTTGATCTGCGCGGCCGGATAGAGGCGCGTGAGGATGACGCTGCTGAGCAGTTCGTCGGCGTGGAAGCCACCTGAATGGGTGACGAGATAGTCAATGGTCATGCGGCGCAGGTCCCCGAAAGCTGGCGCACTAATGGCGGAGCCATGCCGCTTTAGCAAGTCTGGGACCTGCAGAGGGGGTCAATGGAAGGCGCGGACCTCGACCGGTGCGCGGCACGCCATGGCCGCACGGCGGCCCCAATCCAGCGCCGTCGCCTCGTCGGGAAGATCGAGCACCCAGAAGCCGCCGATATGCTCCTTGCTCTCGATATAGGGCCCATCGGTGACCAGAATTTCGCCACCCGGCGTGCGCCGCAGCGCGTGTGCAGCCGAAACCGGCTTCAGGCCACCGACAAATACGCGAATGCCCTCGGCCACCATGGCCTGGTTGAGGTCATCGATGTCCCGACGCATCGCATCGTCCTCGACTACTGCCGGGTTGTAATCATCTGGATGGTGGATTGCGACAAGGTAGCGGGGCATGGGCTGGTCTCCGGTCACTGGCTGCGTAACCCAGCCATCATGATGACAACGAGCGAGTGGGCGCAATTTCGACAAGCCGAGAGAAAACCGGCGCTATTTCCTGCCGATGGCGCCCGAGAGCCGGGCGGCAGCGTCAGCCACGCGCTTGCCCAGTTCGGCCCGGCGCGCCGGCGGCGCCTCGGCGGCCATCATCGACATGGCCAGGGCCGCCTGGGCCGTTCCGGCCGCATCTGTCACGGCTGCACCTAGGCAGAGCATGCCCTGGCGCACCTCGCCGTCGTCGAGCGAAAAGCCCGCGTCCCGCACCTGCTGCAACTGTCTCTGCAATGCGTCAGCTCCGGACACGCCTGTCGCCGTAGACGCCTGTGGCCAGGGGCTGGGCAGGTGGGCCATCAATTGTGCCGGTGAGAGCGTCGCCAATTGCGCCTTGCCCGTCGCGGTATAGACCGCCGGCATACGCATGCCGATGCGGAAGGTGATGCCGAGCGGCGCATTGGCATTGCTGCAGGCGATATAGACCACCTCAGCACCCTCGAGCACCGAGAGCGTCAGCGTGTGCCGCGCCAGTTCGGGATCGCTGGCAATGGTGGTGTGGAAGGCGCGCACCAGTTCGGACTGCAGATTGAAGGCGCTGGCCCAGTGCAGCATGCCCGGGCCAACTGAGAACCCGTCCGCCCCCTCCTGCACAAGGCGCAGATGCAGCAGCGTCTGGCACAGCGCATGGGCGCTGCTCTTTGGCAGGTCCAGGCTTCGCGCAATGTCGATCAGGCGGGCCGGGCGGTCGCGCGCGGCGAGCAGGTCAAGAATCGCCGCAGCCCGCATCACGGCGGGCACCAGCTGGGCTGGCGCGGGCTCGCCGGTAGCAAGGCGTTGAGTTGACAGGCTATCGGCGGCGGCCATATGTTCATCCTGCTGACTATGGTTCAGTATATTGAACTTCTGGAGCCCTGCAAGATGATTGATCTCACCGACACGACGCTTCTGCGCGACGGCGCGCTGGTCAATGGCCAATGGCAGACGCAGGGCCAAAGTGGCACGTTCGATGTGTTCAATCCGGCCAATGGCGCGCGCATCGCGACACTGCCCATGCTGAGCGCTGACGAGATTGAAACCGTGATCGAGCATGCGCGCGTGGCCCAGCCGAAATGGGCGGCGCTCTCGGCCAAGGAGCGTGCGGCCATCATGCGGCGCTGGTTCGACCTGATGGTGGAGAACGCCGACGATCTGGCGCAGATCATGACGGCCGAGCAGGGCAAGCCACTGGCCGAGGCGCGTGGGGAAATCCTCTATGCAGCCAGCTTCATCGAGTGGTTTGCCGAAGAGGGCAAGCGCGTCTATGGCGAGACCATACCGAGCCCGCTGGCGGGCAACCGCATCACCGTCATCCGCCAGCCCGTGGGCGTCACGGCGGCGATTACCCCGTGGAATTTCCCGGCGGCCATGATCACCCGCAAGGCGGCCCCTGCCCTGGCGGCGGGCTGCAGCATGATCGTGCGTCCTGCCGATCTGACGCCGCTGTCGGCGCTGGCGCTGGCCGAGCTGGCGCAGCGCGCGGGTGTGCCCGCCGGCGTCTTGCAGGTGGTGACGGGTCGCTCGCGCGAGATCGGCGGCGTGCTGACGGCAAGCCCGGTGGTGCGCAAGCTCTCCTTCACCGGCTCAACCGAAGTGGGACGCACCTTGATGGCGCAGTGTGCGCCGACCATCAAGCGGCTGAGCCTTGAGCTGGGCGGTAATGCGCCCTTCATCGTCTTTGACGACGCCGACATCGACGCGGCTGTCGAGGGCGCCATGCAGTCCAAGTTCCGCAATGGCGGGCAGACCTGCGTCTGCGCCAATCGCATCCTGGTGCAGGCCGGCGTGCTGGACGCGTTTACCGAGCGCCTGGCCAAGCGTGTCGCGGCGCTCAAGGTCGGCGACGGCACCGAAAAGGGCACCGACATCGGCCCGATGATCGAGGAAAAGGCCATCGACAAGTTCGAGTCCCACATCGCCGACGCCGTCGAAAAAGGCGCACAGCTGGTACAGGGCGGCAAGCGCTTGGGCGGCCTGTTCGTCGAGCCCGCCGTGGTGACCGGTGTCACCCAGGACATGGCTGTGGCGCATGAAGAGACCTTTGGTCCCCTGGCGGCCATCTTCCCGTTCGACACCGAAGAACAGGCCATCGCCATGGCCAATGACACGATCTATGGCCTCGCCGCCTATTTCTATTCCGAAGGCTTCAGCCGCTCGATCCGCGTGGCCGAGGCGCTGGAATACGGCATGGTCGGGCACAATACCGGGCTGATTTCCACAGAGGTGGCGCCATTTGGCGGCGTCAAGCAATCAGGCCTTGGCCGCGAAGGCTCGAGTCATGGCATCGAGGAATATCTCGAGCTCAAATATGTGGCCAGCAAGGTGAAGGCCTAGCGAGCCTCCGCACCCGTCACGGACGCGCATGCCGGCGCGGCACGCCGGCAAAGAAGGCAGCATAGCCACCGCTGTGCGCCTCGGTGAACAGGCGGTCGAGCGCGGCCATTGGGTCGTCTGCGGCATCGATGCGCAGGTCGAGATCGGGATAGGCCTCGGCGCCATAGACCTTGAGCGCGGCCGAGCCGGTGCCGCGGCTGTCGCCCCCAGCGGCCGCACCGGCCATCAGCGCACGCAGCAGGCCTTGCGCCAGGCCATGCGCCGTCTCGCCCCGAAACGTTTCGAGCATGGCCTGCAGCACGTCCGAACCGGCCAGCATATTGCCGGCAACGGCAACGCCATCGCCCAGCAGATGGCCGGCATGGGGCACGCAGCTTTCGCCGGTCCAGCCGGCCACCCGGCCGTGCGAATCCACCACGATGATCTGGCGGCGCCCGGCTTCGGGGTCCATGGCCAGGGCCGCGCGCAGGGCGGCTTCGGCCGGCTCGGCGTCGAGCAGGGCCAGCGTGTCGATGGCGAGATAGGGATTGGTCATGGCCTGCGTCGCTACCGCACCAAGGCCCGAACGGCCGTGCGGCACCAGCGCACCAACCATGGGGCCAGCCGTCGCCGTGGCAATGCCCAGGGCGCCGGTTTGCGGGTCTCGGGCAACAATGGAAAAGGTCATGGCAGGCTCCTCACGGCAAGATAGATTTATCATCATAAATTGACGGGGGCGGAAATTTATGATGATAAATTGTCAATGCCCTTCTCCCACGGTCGACACCGCGAGGCAAGGGCGAGGGAACAAGGAGGTTTCATATGATCCGCAAATGGAAAGCCATCGCGCCGCTGCTGCTGGCTGCAACGGCCCTGGCCCTGGTCTCACCGGCCTCGGCGCAGACGCCCCCCAATATCCTGGTCGTCGGACAGATCGCCGAACCGGCATCGCTGGATCCGCAGGTGTCCACCGCCGCCAATGACTTCCGCATTGCGGTCAACATTTATGACGGCCTGGTGCGCAACAAGCCCGGCACGCTCGACATCGAGCCGGCACTGGCGACCGACTGGACCATTTCCGACGATGGCCTGGAATATACCTTCACCCTGCGCCCGGACGTGACCTTCCATGACGGCACCCCGTTTAACGCAGATGCGGTCAAGTTCAACTTCGACCGCATGCTTAGGGAAGACCACCCGTTCTACTCGACCGGCCCCTTCCCGCTCGCCTTCTTCTTCTCCTCGGTCAAGAGCGTGGATGTGATCGATGACCTGACGGTCAAGTTCACGCTGAACGAGCCCTATGCACCCTTCATGTCCAACCTGGCCTCGCCCACGGGCCTGATTGTCTCGCCTGCTGCTGTCGAGCAGTATGGCAAGGACTTTGGCCGCCACCCGGTCGGCACCGGCCCCTTCAAGTTCGAAGAATGGCAGTCCAACACCAGCGTCATCGCCTCGCGCAATGATGCCTATTGGGATGGCGCGCCTGCACTGGAAGCGGTGATCTTCCGCCCCATCACCGATGCCAATACCCGGGTGGCCGAAATGCTTTCGGGCGGCATCGACGTGCTGCTGGAAACGCCGCCGGACAATATTGCCCAGTTCCGCGATGACGCGAACTATCAGGTGGTCGAGGCCGTCGGCCCCCATGTCTGGTATGTGATGCTCAACGCCAAGGACGGCCCGTTTGCCGACAAGCGCGTGCGTCAGGCCGTGAACTATGCGGTCAACAAGGAGAGCCTGGTCACCGACGTGCTGCAGGGCACGGCCGATGTCTCGGCCGGTCCGATCCCGCCGGCCTTCAACTGGGCCTATAACGAGACCGTGCAGCCCTATCCCTATGATCCGGAAAAGGCCAAGGCCCTGCTGGCTGAAGCCGGTGCCGAAGGCGCCAAGCTGACGTTCCTGGTCACCGAAGGCGGCTCGGGCATGCTCGATCCGGTGCCGATGGGCACCGCCATCCAGGCTGATCTCGCGGCTGTCGGCCTCGATGTCGAGATCAAGACCTATGAGTGGAACACCTTCCTCTCGGAAGTGAACCCCGGGCTCGAGGGCAAGGGCGACATGGCTGAAATGGCGTGGATGACGTCCGATCCCGACACCCTGCCGTTCCTCACGCTGCGCACCGAAGCCTGGCCGGACAAGGGTGGGTTCAACTCCTCCTACTATTCCAATCCGGAAGTGGATGCCCTGCTCGACAAGGCCCGCCTCTCGACCGACCCGGCCGAGCGTGGCGATCTCTACAAGCAGGTCCAGACCATCACCCATGAGGATGCGCCCTGGCTGTTTGTCGCCAATTGGAAGCAGAATGCCGTGGTCACCAGCGCGGTCGGCGATTTCGAGCTGCAGCCCGATTTCAGCCTGATCCTGCGTGACGTCACCAAGCAGTAAAACCGCCAAGTCGCCCGGCCGGTTCCCTTGCGGGGGCTGGCCGGGCATCATTCCACCGGCCCGCCCCCGGCCGGCGCGCAAGGAGGAGCAGACATGACCGCCTATATCGGCAAGCGCCTGCTGGCCGCCATTCCGGTGATCCTGGGCCTGTCCATTATCGTCTTCCTGGTGATGAAGCTGATCCCGGGCGACCCAGCGCAGGCGCTCCTGGGCTCCTATGCCACGCCGGACAATGTCGAACGGATCAATCGCGCGCTGGGCCTCGATCGCTCCTGGCCGGAGCAATATGTGATCTGGATCGGCAATCTGCTGCATGGCGATTTCGGCCGCTCCTATATCCTGAACCGCCCCGTGCTGGACGAGGTGCTGGAGCGCTTCGGCGCCACGCTGATCCTGGCCGGCGCCTCTCTGCTGATCTGCTCGGTGCTGGGGATCCTCGCCGGCATCGCCTCGGCGGTGCGCCAGTTCGGCTGGACAGACCGCATCGTCACCTTCTTCGTCCTCATCGGCATTTCCATGCCGGCGTTTTTCCTTGGCCTCGTGTTCATCCTGTTCTTTGCCGTGCAATGGCGGCTGCTGCCGGCTTCGGGCATGTATGCCGTCTATGGCGGCGGGGACCTGCTGGACCTGTTGCGCCACCTGATCCTGCCTGCCGGCACGCTGGCCATTGTCGCCACGGGCGTCGTCGCCCGCCTGACGCGGGCAGCCATGCTCGAAGTGCTGCGGCAGGACTTCATTCGCACCGCCCGCGCCAAGGGGCTGAGCGAAAACGTGGTGATCTACCGCCACGCCTTCCGCGCGGCCCTGGTCTCGGTGATCCCCGTGCTGGGCATCCAGGCGGGCTTCGTCCTCGGCGGCGCGGTCTATATCGAAACCGTGTTCCAGTGGCCGGGCCTTGGCCAGATGCTGGTCAAGGCCGTCTCCACCCGTGATCTGCTGCTAGTGCAGGGCGGCGTGCTGGTGGCCGCCACCGTCTATGTTCTCGTCAACCTGCTGGCAGACGTTGCTCAGGCCATGCTCGACCCGAGGCTCAAGGCATGACCGATATGTCCCTCACGCCGCCCCCATCCCGCAAGCGCCGCAGCAACTGGCAGTTGCTGATGGCCAATCGCCTGGCTGCAGCGGGCCTGTTCATCTTCGGGTTGATCGTGCTGATAGCCGTGCTGGCGCCGCTGCTGCCGCTGCCCGATCCCAATATCACCGACCAGCCCAATCGCCTCTTGCCACCGCTGAGCGAGCGGCACCTGCTGGGCACCGACCATCTGGGGCGCGACATCGTCTCGCGCCTGATCTGGGGCACCCAGATCTCGCTGATCGTGGGCGTGAGCGCCACCGCCCTGGCGGCCCTCTTCGGCTCATTGATCGGGCTGGTCGCCGGCTATGCGCGCGGCGCCACCGACAGCATCTTGATGCGCTTTGTCGATATGCTGATGGCCTTTCCCTATATCCTTCTGGCCATTGCCATCGTGGCCGCCCTCGGGCCGGGCCTGCTCAACGCGCTCTATGCCATTTCCATCGTCAACATCCCCTTCTTTGCCCGCAATATCCGCGGCGTCACCGTCTCGATCCGCAACCGCGAATTTGTCGATGCCGCGCGGCTCTCGGGCAAGAGCCATGCGGCGATCCTGTTCACCGAGGTGTTGCCCAATGTGCTGCCGGTGATCGTGATCACCATGTCGACTACGGTGGGCTGGATGATCCTGGAAACCGCGGGTCTGTCCTTTCTCGGTCTGGGTGCGCAGCCCCCGACGGCCGATCTCGGCTCCATGCTGGGCCAGGCGCGGGCACAGCTCTTCACGGCGCCGCATGCCTCCATCATTCCGGGCGTGATGATCTTCGTGCTGGTGATGAGCATCAACCTTCTGGGTGATGGCATTCGCGACGTGCTCGATCCCCGGCTGCGCTCGGGCGCACTGGACCGGCCCATGCCCGTCACCCGCATCGACCGCCGCACCACGCCGCCGGCAAAGCTGACCGATGCGCCGGCGCTGGTGGTGGACGGCCTCTCCACTGGCTTTGACACCGGCGACTCCATCACGCCTGCCGTGCGCGACATCAGCTTCCGCCTGGGCAAGGGCGAGTGCCTTGGCCTGATCGGGGAAAGCGGCTCGGGCAAGTCGGTGACCGCCCTGTCGCTGATGGGCCTTGTGGCCTCGCCGCCCGGGGTGATTACCGATGGCGCCGTCTATATCGGCGGCGAGGACGTGTTGTCGCTGCGCGAGCAGCAGTTGATCGGCCTGCGTGGCGCCCGCGTCGCCTATGTGTTCCAGGATCCGCTGACGACCCTGCATCCGCTGTTCCCCGTGGCCGAGCAGATCGCCGAAGCCGTGCTGGCGCACAATCGGGTCGGCAAGCGCGCCGCCATGGCGCGGGCCATCGCGCTGATGAACACCGTGGGCATCCGCGACGCCGAAAGCCGCGCCAAGGCCTATCCGCATGAGCTCTCGGGCGGACAGCGCCAGCGCATCGGCATTGCCATGGCATTGGCCAATGATCCCGACATCATCATCGCCGACGAACCGACCACGGCGCTCGACGTCACGGTGCAGGCGCGCATCCTCGAATTGCTGCAGGACCTGCGGCGCGAGCGCGGCCTGGCGCTGCTGCTGATCACCCACGACTTCGGCGTCGTTGCCCAGGTCTGCGATCGGGTGGCGGTGATGAAAAACGGCGAGATCGTCGAGCAGGGCGACACCGGCACGGTGCTGCGCGCGCCGCAGCATGACTATACCAAGCGGCTGATCGCCTGCGTGCCCGAACTGGGCGAGGGCCACGGCTTCCTCGACCGGGTGCGGCCGCTGTTTGAGGAGGCGCGGACATGAGCCAGAACGCCGTAGACATCCGCAATCTGGTCAAGACTTTCGGTGGCGGGCGCAATCTGTTCGGGATCACCGCCAGCCAGGTGCAGGCGGTCAGGGGCATTTCCCTGCATCTGGCGCAGGGCGAAACCCTGGGCATCGTGGGCGAGAGCGGCTCGGGCAAGTCGACGCTGGCGCGCATGCTGGTGGGGCTTGAACGCCCCACGTCGGGCGACATGGTGATCGATGGCAAGCCGTGGTCGGTGCTGGCCGAGACCGGCCCGCGCGCCTTCGGCCGGGCGATCCAATATGTGTTTCAGGATCCGGTCGCCTCGCTCAATCCGCGCAAGACCATCGGCGAAATCCTGGATGTGCCGCTGCGCCTGCTGTGCGGCTACGACAGCACCAAACGCGCGGCACGCAAGAAGGCGCTCGTTGATGCGGTGCAGATGCCCGCCGATACGCTTGAGCGCTATCCGCATGAGTTTTCCGGCGGCCAAGCGCAGCGCATCGCCATTGCCCGGGCGCTTGCCGCCGAGGCGCGCATCCTGGTGCTCGATGAGCCGGTGAGCGCACTCGATGTCTCGGTACAGGCGCAGGTGTTGCTGCTGCTGCAGCAATTGCGCGACGATCTGGGGCTGTCCTATCTCTTCATCAGCCACGATCTGGCAGTGGTGGAATCGATTTCCGATCGCGTCGCGGTCATGTATCTGGGAGACGTGGTGGAGATCGGCCCGGCGGCCCAGCTCTTTGCCAGCCCGCAGCATGACTATACGAGGGCCCTGATCGCCAGCGCGCCCCGACTTGCCACATCGGACAGCCTTATATGAGCGAACCCGACAGCATCACCCCGCCTCCCACTGCCGGCGCCCCGCGCCGCAAACGCACCGACGAGATCGTCGATGCCATCAAGCGGATGATCGTTGAACATGGTCTGGGGCCTGGCGACCGCCTGCCACAGGAGCGAGACCTGATTGCCCAGTTCGCTGCCGGCAAGGGAACTGTGCGCGAGGCGCTCAAGGCGCTTGAGGTTCAGGGGCTGATCTCTGTGCGCACCGGCCCGGGCGGCGGCGCCTTTATCGAGCGCATGTCGGAAGGCCGCGCGATGAGCCTGTTGTCGAACTTCCTGTTCGCCAAGAACCTCTCGATCGCCAATATCTATGAGATGCGCAAGGTGCTTGAGCCGCAGGTGGCAGCCAGCGCCACCCCGCATATCGATGAGGCCGGCCTGAACCGGCTCGAGGCCATTATCCGCATCTATGACCATGAGCCTGCCGACGCCACAGAGCGATGGAACCAGCGCATGGCCGAGCTCGATTTCCATGGCGTGGTGGCCGAATATTCCGACAATCCGATCCTGGCCTTCACCTGCCGTTTCCTGCAGCGACTGCTCAAGGATCTGACCATTGCCCAGGACATCTACGTGCAGCCCGAGCCGGTGTCGCGCGAAAGCGGCATCCGGCACCAGCGCGAGCTGATCGCCGCCATGCGCCGCCGCGACGCCAAGGCGGCGAGTGCCATTCTCACCGAGCACATGGCCGAGGCCGAGCAGCATATGCTCACCCTGCAGGCCAAGCTCATGGACAGGTTCCTCACCGAAGACGCGGCGCCTGCCCGCAGCCGAAAGCGCCGTATCGCATGATCGACCAGAGCTATCTCCTCGACCGCCTGCTTGACCTGGTCAAGACTCCGAGCCCAGTCGGCATGACCGAACAGGCCGTGGCGCTGGTCGATGGCTGGTTGCGCGAGATGGGCTATGTGCCCAGCTACACGCGACGGGGCGTGCTTTCCGTCACTGTGGGCGATGGCGCGCCGCGCCGGGCGCTGGCTGTGCATCTCGATACTCTGGGTGCCATGGTCACCGAGCTCAAGCCCAATGGTCGCCTGGCCCTGCGCAATACTGGCACCTGGGCAGCGCGCTTCGCCGAGGGCGCCCGCGTCTCCATCTTCTGCGATGGCACGACGCATCGCGGAACCATCCTGCCGCTCAAGGCATCCGGACACCGCTTCAACACCGAGGTCGACACCCAGCCCGCCGATTGGGACAATCTCGAAATACGGGTCGATGCCCCCCTGCCCGACCGCGCTGCGCTGGTCGCCGCCGGCTTCAATGTCGGGGACATGGTGGCCATCGATGCCCAGCCCGAGGTGGTCGATGGCTACATCGTCTCGCGCCATCTCGACGACAAGGCCGGTTGCGCCACGTTATTGAGCCTGCTCAAGGCCATTGCCGAAGGCGCAATCCGCCCTGCCGTGCCCTTCCAGGCCATGTTCACCATCGGCGAGGAGATCGGCATCGGCGGCACGCATGGCTTCGGTCCGGAGGTCGAAGAGCTGCTGGCCATCGACAATGCCGTGACGGCCCCCAACCAGACCTCGCGCGACGATGCCGTCACCATTGCCATGCGCGACCGCCAGGGTCCGTTCGACGCCCGCATGACCCGGCAAATGCTCGCCATCTGCCAGCGCGACGGCATTCCGCACGAGCGCGACACCTTCCGGCACTATCGCTCCGACAGCGCTGCCGCCGTCGAAGCGGGCTGGGACATTCGCGTGGGCCTCGTCTGCTTCTCGCTGGATAGCTCGCACGGTTGGGAACGCACCCACATCGCCTCGCTTACGGCACTGGCGCAGCTGCTCGCCGGCTATGTGCAATCAGACCTCGACGCGCCGCACTAGCTTACGCAGCCGCCACTGTCGGCACAGCTACGCGCGACGGCCAGCGCCGTTCTCACCCACTCGCGCCAAAAGTGTAACTCACGATGGCATGGACGCCTTGGTACCTCTCTCGGACAACCGCAGCGAGGGAGTGGAGTGGTGTTCAGTGTTTGGCTTTCACGATACCGGCGTTGGCGCCTGAAGCGCCAAGCCGTCGACATTCTGCACACGTTTGACGACCGAACGCTGGCAGATATTGGAACCTTCAGGGACAGTATTGAGCTCTTTGTCGACAAGGTCGCCGACCAGTGAGCGGGCCGCCTTCATCCAGCGAAAAGCCCTGTGGTGACATCACACTGGAAGCTCTCCGCCCGGCAAGGTCAGGTCGTCGCGTTCGGCCCCTCACGCTATTGCGTCAACTCTTGCCCGCTGCCTCCAGCCGGTCGAACTGTTCCTTTGTCAGGGTGATACCTGAAGCGTCCAGGTTCTCGGTCAGCTGTTCGAGCGAGGATGCCGCGACCAGTGGAATGATCGAGGGGGACGACTGCATCATCCAGGCCAGCGCCGCCTGGCCGGGAGAGCAGCCAATCTCCGCTGCCACTGCACCGAGTGCCTCAAGGCGGGCGTTATTCGCGCCAGTCTGGTATTCCGCAGGCAAACGGCTGCGATCGACATAGGCGCCGCGCAGCATGGGCGTGTAGGCCACAATGCGGAATTCGGGGTCCATCCGGATGTAGTCGAGATGCTCGTGCAGCAGCCCGCCCTCGCCGCCGTGTCCGCCGCGCAGGCCCATTTGGGGGTGAAGGCGAAGCTCGCTGGTGGGTGCGGGACGCAGATAGCTGTATTGCTGCTGCAGAACCCGATATTCCGCATAGCCCGCGTGCCTGCTGATCTCGCGCGCCTGCGCAATTCGCCACGCTGTGTAGTTGGAACAGCCAATGGCGCGGACCTTGCCTTCCTTCACCAGCTGGTCGAACGCGGCAAGGGTCTCTTCAAGCGGCGTGGTCCGATCATCAATATGGGCGTAGTAGAGGTCGATGTAGTCCGTCTGGAGACGCCGGAGTGACGCTTCAGCCTGCGCGATGATGACGGGCCTGGTCAGCCCTTCGATGCTCTCCAGCCCGGCCCCCGGCTGTGTGGGGCGAGCGCCCAGCTTTGTCGCGACAACAATGTCATCGCGCCGGCCACGGTCCTTCAGCCAACGCCCGATGAGCTCCTCGCTCGTACCGGCGTGGGCATTGGGCACCCAGAAGGCATAGTTGTTGGCCGTATCGAGGAAGTTTCCGCCCATTCCGACGAACACATCCAGCATCTTGCGAGATAGCGCCTCGTCGATGCTGGCACCAAAGAGCATGGTACCAAGCGCGATTTCGGAGACAGGGAGCTGGTCAATCCTGGTCGTTTTCATATTTGCACTCATGATGGATAGCAGTCGCATTGAGCTAGACGGGCCAGCGGCTGATCGACAGCCTCAAGACTGCAATGGGTCTTTCATTCCTGCAAAGGCACGCACCTTTGCTGCCTGTCCTGACCAGTGCGGCACCAGGCGATCCCGCAAAAACCCTCGGTGACTATTGGGCTTTCGCGCCGCCCGACGCGGCTGGGCAGAGCCCCGTTCAGGCTGCGTCGGCCCCCGCTAAAGGCGGGCCAAGGACAATGCCGCCAGATTTGTAACTCCTGTCTTGACCGCCGGGCTGCTATCAATCGAGGCTTGCCGGCGCGCGAAGGTAACCTCTCGGATCGGCGCCGGAAGCATTGGAGTTGGGTGCCGGGCAATGAACAAGAAGGCTGAGATCATCGGCGAGTTCGCCGCCAACGCCGCCGGGCCGGTGCATGGTGTCACATTCGACGGCCAGCACGTCTGGGCGGCAACGGGCACGCATGTCCGCGCCTTCGATCCGGTCGATGGCGCTGAGAAGCGCGCCTTGCCGGTGGCTGCCCATGCCGGCACCGCATTTGATGGTCAGCACCTGTTTCAGATTGCCAATGACGTGATCCAGAAGGTCGATCCGGCAACCGGCGCCGTGGTCGCAACACTTCCGGCACCCGGCGGCGGCACGGATTCTGGCCTCGCCTGGGCCGATGGCTTCCTCTGGGTGGGGCAGTATCGGGGGCGACGGATCGTCCAGATCGATCCCAGCTCGGGCGCCACGATCCGCGTCATCGCCACCAAGAGATTCGTGACCGGTGTGACATGGGTCGATGGTCAACTCTGGCACGGTTATTCCGACGATGGCAGTGGCGGCCTGGCCCGCATCGATCCCGATACGGGGGCCGACCTCGCAACCCTGGACATGCCTGGCATGAGCGTGTCCGGTCTTGAGTCAGACGGTGGTGACCGCTTTTACTGCGGCGGCGGCAATAGCGGTCTTGTCAGGATTGTCCGCCGGGGCTGAAGCGTCAGCTGGCCCCGGGCAGCATCAGGCTCATGGGAAAGCCGGGTGCGGCCAATATGGTCCAGCGTATGGTGCGGGCGCGGCCGACCGACTGGATCTTCCCGGTCGCCTGCAGGGCCTGCAAGGACCGTTGCACCGAGCGTGTGCTCAAGCCCAGAACAAGGGCGATCGCCGAGCTCGCCCACAACTCTCCATCCGCCAGCAGCGCCATGATCTGGGCGTCCTGTCCGCCCATGGGGTGGCTCAGGATGACGACGTCTCCGGCTTCCGACACGAGGCGGTAGCCATGAGGGGCCGCTGACAGCCGCGCCATCGGCGCAACGAGCTTTCGCAGGCGCGCAATTTCCACGCGCAGGCGCGTCCGATGCGACTCATCGACATGCCGAGCCCCGAAAACCCGGGCGAGCAGAGATTCCCGCGCCGCGACACCAGGCCAGGCTTCCGCCAGCGCCACAGCCAAACCCATCAATATGGGACGCGACGCGAGGGATAGCGTGTTTGGACCGCTGCGCAGGGTGTTGCTGGTTGCATCGACAACCATCGCCTTGGACGCCAGTACGCGCTCGACCTCGTCGAGCAGGATGGGGCGGATGGTTCCGGATTGATGGAGCACGGCAGCAGGCTCATCCAGGGACCATTGCGCTGCCGCCACTTCATCGACGAGGCCGGCTATGCCGGACTGGCGTGCGGCGCTCTGCGCCCGGGCGAGCGCTGACCGCGCTGCAACGGCATGCTTGCGCCTGATGTCGATGCCGGCCAGCACCAGATCTCTGCGCGCGGCCAGTGCCGGGGGCAGAGACTGGCTATCCAGTCCGGCAAGCCGCGTGGTGGCAAGATCGAGATGCCCCAGCAGCAGATGCCGGCGGGCAGCAGTAATGGCGGCATGTGCCGCATTGCCCAGGTCACCCCTCTCCAGCAGGGTTTGCCCTGCTGACTCCAGGTTTTCCACTGGCCAGGCCAGATCGCGCGACACCAGGGCAATCTCTGCTTCGGCGAGGATGCAGCGCGCCCTGGCGACACTTTCCGACGGGCCAAAGGCCTTCGCCGCCGCCCGCAGCAGGTCGCGGGCCCGAGGCAGCTCTCCCAGTTGCGCCATGGCGATGCCGCGCATGGCCAGCGCGTCTGCGTCGTCGCGGAGAGCTATGCGGTTGAGCGCACCCAGGACATCGCCATGGGAAAGTGCCAAAGCTGCTGCATTCAGATTTGAGTCCATGGGCACCGTCGAACGTTGCTCGACCTGAAATCTAGTCGCTGCACCAGCGCGAGCGAAAGGTCATTACGGACTAGCTCCAATACCCGTTGGCGCGCCGGGCGCAATACCGTGGCGGTGCCAGCCGGCTTTCATGCCAAATATGTAACTCACATCCGTGGTCGTGGCGTCACTATCGTTGGTCATCCAAACCGAGATCAGCATGTCCACCGACCAGATCCATGCCGGCAACCGCCGCAGGCCCCATTTCGAAGCGAGACTGGCGACATGGCTTCGTCTGGCGGCAGCACCCGCCTTCGGCACGCTTGCTTGCCTCATGCTTCTCAACCCCGGCTTCAGCAGCCTGTGTGTGTCGACGTCCCCGACGTTTGCGTTCGACGACATGGGCCTGATGTACCTGTTGATGGCCATTGTTCATCTACCGGCATGGCTGACCCTGGCGGGGCAAGGTTTGGACGGACAAGCACCCCAATCAAAGGACACCGAACTATGACCCTGCAGCACGAGGTGGTTTCTGAAGAGCAGTGGCTGGAAAGCCGGCGACAGCTTCTCAGCGCCGAAAAGGAACTCACCAGGCTTCGAGACGCGGTCGCGCAGAAACGGCTCGCTTTGCCCTGGGTCGCGGTCGAAAAGGACTATGTGTTCGCCTCGACCGACGGGCCAAAGACCCTGGCTGACCTGTTCGATGGTCGGTCGCAGCTGATCATCCAGCATTTCATGTTTCCCTCGGGCTGGCGCCAGGGCTGCAAGAGCTGCTCCTTTATGGCCGACCACACTGATGGCATGAACAAGCATCTGGCCAACCATGACGTCACCATGGTCGCTGTCTCCAGAGCCACCCTGGCCGAGATTGACGCCTATCGCGCCCGCATGGGCTGGGCATTCGAATGGGTCTCGTCCCACGACAACACGTTTAACTTCGATTTTCGCGTCAGCTTCTCGCCGGAAGAGATCGCCAGCGGACACATCGACTACAATTTCGGCATGTGGGACATGACCGGGGAGGAGTGGCCCGGCGTCAGCGCCTTCTACAAGGACGCTGAGGGCCGCGTCTTCCGCACCTACTCGACCTATGGGCGCGGTGTTGAAGTCATGATGGGAACCTATGCGATGCTCGACATTGCGCCCAAGGGCCGAAACGAGGGCGAAGGCATGGATTGGGTCCGGCACCACGACCGCTATCGATAGGGACAGGCCGGGCAACAAGGCGCGGTTGCCCACACGCCCCTGCGTTGGAAGAACTTTTCAAGGACGCTGGAGGGCTGGCCTGCCGATGCCTTGGTATCGCCTTGCCTGCCCCCCACCAACCGCCGCAGGCCAGAACTGGCGGGCTCAGGGGCTGGGACATTTGCAATGCGGCTTGACGCATAACGCGATCAAAGGCGCGAAACGGCCTTCGGGTTTTGATTGGGTTCAGGGAGGCTCAAATGTCAAACGACATCGCAACGACGGAACGTCTGCGCATTCGCAAGTGGCGCGCCGACGACGTCGACGCGATTCTTGCCGTCTACGGCGATGCCGAGGCAATGCGCTGGGTTGGAGACGGACGTCCGCTCCAAAGGGCGGATTGTCTGTTCTGGATCGACAAGAACGCGGCCAACTACCGGTCTCGCGGTTACGGCATGTATGCGGTCGAGCACCGCGAAGACCGCCGAGTAGTGGGCTGCTGCGGCCTCGTCCATCCCGATGGTCAAGTTGAGCCAGAGCTCAAATATGCTTTTCTCCGGGAGCATTGGGGCAAGGGATATGCGCAGGAAGCCGCCAGGGCCTTGCTCTCCTATGGCAGCACGCACCATGCGCTCGGTCTTGTCATCGCAACCGTGGCTCCAGAAAACCGGGCCTCGCTGCGTGTGCTGGAAAAGATCGGCATGCGGGTCGTGGAAGAACGGACAGATGACGCTGGGGAGCGGGAAATCCTGCTGCACTGGAGGCCTACCGCATCACAATGAGCGTTCTGCCGCGCCTGCCGGTCTGGCAGCAGGCCACGCCATTGCCGCAAGCAAAGCCCAGCGCCACAGAGTTCATTGTCAATGTGCGGAACCCAGCCTGGGTCGGCAGGTCTTGCTGGGTGTTCGCGGGGCGGCTACCGGGCCATGCGCTGGCTGGGGCGCCAGGATTCGAACCTGGGAATGGCGGTACCAAAAACCGCTGCCTTACCACTTGGCGACGCCCCAACTGGCGCGGTTCCTACACGGTTTAACTTTGCTTCGCAACTCGGTCAGCGACTGCGTAAAAAGCCTGTGCGAAGCGCTTGAACGGCGGGGCAAGCGCAGCTATAACCCGGCTCATCGCGATGGCCGACACGCCCAGCTGGGCCCGTCCGCCGATCCTTCCCGTGTCGCGACTTTGACGGAGTATAGCGCAGCCTGGTAGCGCACCTGCTTCGGGAGCAGGGGGTCGAGTGTTCGAATCACTCTACTCCGACCAATCAACCCCGGCGTCTTCGGACGTCGGGGTTTTTTACACCGACAGGGTTACCGACAGGGTTTGCCCGGATCGTTACCTCTTGCGCTTGCCCATCGCTGCAGCAGCACCCTTGAGGTGATCGGGATGATGGTGCCCGTAAACCTCCATCAAGGTCTGCACCGTCATGCCGAAATAACCTGCGGCCTCCCAAAGCTCGATACCGTTCTGCATTGCCCAGGTCACCGCGGTATGTCGGAGAGCATGGGGGATGACTCCCTTATCTAGACCGCACTCAGCAACCAGGGCGCGAAAGGCCTTGCTGATGTTGTCGACTTTCCTGCCGTTGAACTCGACCGCGAAGGTCTGACCAGCGCGGCGCCAACGCCTGAGATGGGCGAGCAGGCCAAGCGGTAGCGGTATAGTCGTCTGCTTTTTCTTCGTTGCAAGTTTCGAAGAGGCCTTTCGCGTCCAGACGCCGCGCTCCAGATCGATGTAGCCATGGTCGACGCTGTGCACGAACGAGGCATTCAGGACGTCGCCACGTCGGGACCCGGTGTAGACGGCTAGCAGAATGAACCGTGCCAGGTGCCGCCGCATGTGCCAATTGTCGCCCTCCCCTGACCGACCGTTTGCTGCCCTTCCTCCCCGCCAGGCTGTCCAAACGAGCTTTGCGACCTCGGACCGCGTCAGCCAGCGTTCACGCGGCTTGGACTTAGGCGGCAGCGTCACGTTCACTGTCCCTTCCAACACCCGCTGTTCCTGGGCGTGCCGAAGAGCCGCCCGGAGCATCTCGAGATCCCGGCTTGCTGATCTGGTAGCGCCCACGAAGGTAACATAGGCATGGCAATTGGCGGCATTGATGTCGCTGACGAAGCCGGTCAGCACCGGTTTGGGCCCGATGGCTTTCCGGGATGCTTCAAGCGGGTTCCCCCACCATGACGCCAACCTGGCTATCATTGCGGCCGATTCCCTCGGACGCGCGTGCAAGCGAGCAACGTCGCGGGCGTAGACGTTGAGCACGTCGACGATCAGCACGTGCGACGGCTGGCCGACGTTGCGGCGAGGATCGTGCTTCTGGGTGATGTATTCCGCTAGTGCTGCCTCAGCCCCTGCAAGGTCGCCTGGAGGGCATCCCGTGCTGCGCTTGATCTTGCCGTCGCGGATCGCCCACCGGGCAGTCTCGACGCTTCCGTTGCTGTTCTTGCGCTCCGGCTGGAGCCAAAGCCTAGGTCCCTTACCTGTGGGTCCAACTGACACTTGCGACGCATATCCCTGATTGCATTGCGTGTGACGAGGTGAGTGCGTCCTACTTTTTCGAGGACCAGATTTCCGCGCCTATGCTCGGCCCGGAGACTAGCTGGCTTGATCGCACCACCGAATTCCACCTCGCACGCCACTTCGAGCGTCATGGGAAAATCGTCTTCGAGATGGCGGGGAATATCGAGCATAGTCATGTCACACGCGGGACCAGACACACGTCTGGCCTTCATGTTTCATTTTATAGCGAAACGCTCGACGGAGTGTCGCAGGTGACTGCAGAAAGTTGCGCCCACATCGGGCGATCGCCTAGATCGCGGCTGAAAACTTGAAATGGCACCAGGCCAGTATGGGTCATGCTCGATCCGTATTGCCGCATCTAGTTAGATCGGCCAATACAGCCGGCGTAGCGGCGGCAGCTGCTTGGTCTCGTTGTCCAAGGCGTCGTAGTTCTCGATCAGCGCGGCGACGAGCTCGTCGATGTCCATGGGCGAGAGGGGAATGCTGGCCCGCTCCGCCTCATAGCGCGCGTCCTTGGAGAACCCGCCGGTGCTGACATAGAGGCCCTTGTCGTCCTTGTGCCAGCCGACGAGGAAGCTGCAGATCTCCTGGCTGCCCATGGCTCCCTTGCGGTGCTTCACCTCGACGACATTGCGCGGCCTGCTTGCAATTTCACCATCTTGGTATGCCGATGCTCTTCCCGGCCCGATGCGAGCGGTAGTCCTTGATGAAGTTGCCGCCCGGTAACCCGCAAGCTGGTCGGAACGAGCTCGTCGGACTCACAGGAAGGCGACGGTCAAAGTGCCCTGTCGAGCTCGGCGAATACCCCAGCTTCGCGCCAAAGTCTCCTATTGCCGACAACGTAGATCGTCTCCTGAGCTCGTGAGACGGCAACGTTCAAGATGTTGGGCCTCGCACCTGCCCAGTTCCGCGCTCCCTTCTGCTGGGCCATCGGAGCGCCCAGAAGGAATATCACAGCCTCGGCCTCCCGCCCTTGAACCGTATGAACTGTTCCGATCCGGTCATATGGCCACTTGGCGGCGTCATCGACCCACCCAGTTAGAACGCCACTAGATCTGATTAGGTCTCGCATGCGATCCTGAACCACGACGAACGGTGTAACGATGTATAGGTCAGAACTTGCGCCACTTTCCCGCATTTGGCGCAGTAGGCTAATGACCTCTTGGCCTTCATCAGCGCACCACTTGTCTTGGCCAGATCCTTCCACATTGATCCAGCGCGACGGGCCCAACGCTACGGCGATTGGGGAGTGTTTTTGAACCTTCGCCTGAACCATAAGATTTTCGTAGGCGATGGCGTTTGAAATACCGAACATTGGATCGGCACAGCGTCGGTGCACGAGCAACGGCACTCCGACATCCCTCGAACCGATCCGTGTCTCGAACGACGCAAAAAAAGGCGTGGCTGAATCAGCAAGTGTTTGTGCAGATGCCGCGGGGGCGTTGTAAACGGTTTCGTCGACGTTGAATTCTTTACAGACCGCATCAGTAAGCGAGTCTGGCAACACCACGACTGGTTCGATTTGAAGCGGATCGCCTACCACAACAGCTCGGCGTGAACGCATGATCGCGCCAACTGCTGCCTGTGGGAGCGCTTGGCCGGCTTCATCAATGAGCAGCCAACCGATGTCCTCCGCGCCGATATTGGAGAACATTCGAGCGACAGAGGCGAATGTAGTAGAGACCACCGGCACTACCAAAAACAGGCTCGACCAAAGGTGCGGAATTAGGCGATCTTTTTCCTCACTGCCGAACGACCTTGTGCCGAAGCTATCCATCAGCAAATTGAGGTTGTGTCGTAGGGGGCGGGCGGCTGCGTCTACAAAGGCGCGATGCAGGTTGATGGCGGCCTCAAATAGGTCGTCCCGCTTTAGTGCTGCCTGGCCGGCCAGCCAAGGAGCAGCAAGCTGTTGCTCCTCATGCCCGCGCAGGAAATGCGACTGGTCGATTGCCGTGCCGCCAAGGGCAGTCTTCAGCGCCTCCGAACGCCTGACGAACTCTTCTCGTTGTGCCGTTTGCGTCTCCAGCCGAGCGACCATGGCCTCGAGAGTGGAAAGCTCAGCCGCGTGTTTGGCAACAAGCTGGTTGTGACGCTCCTCACACTTCTCGAAAGTAGCCTTTGCCTGCGCAGCCTTGTCCGACGCCACTTCAAAACCCGCACGCCAACGTCGAAGGCCCTCACGATTGAAGAGCCCCCTCAAGAACGTTGGTCTAGCAGCCTTCAAATGTGCCTTGGCCTCTTCGGCGCTTCGATAGTGATCCTTGGCAGTTTGGGACTCACGCTGCGCAAGTGGTTTGTCAGCAGAAAGTTGATTGACACGATCGTTGGCGGCACTCAGCGCCGGGACCAATTGTGCTATGTGTGCATCGATTTCGACGATCTGACCAGGCAGCGCGGCAAGTCGTGAAGCGCCATCGAGCACCTTTCTTGCAGAAGCCTCGGCCTCCTGAAAAGCCTTGCGTGCCTTTCGCCAGCGCTTCAGCGCCTCGTCTTTGTCAGCCGGCGGGCGTTCCTTGGTGACAACATACGGTGGCCTCTGGGTTTTCGTGCCGTCTTCGGCTTCCTCAACGATAAAGCTCGGCGTTCCAGTCGCATGCTTTAGGTAGTTGGACATGCCGTAGTCCTGGTCCCACCAGAAGCGCTGACTGAACTTGAACCGGTTGCCAGCATTGCCAAGAACTGCGGCTATGATACCCCAGCTGTCTCGTTCGAGAAGGACATCAGATACTGTCTTGAAATAGCCATTGGGGAACGCTTCGTCCGCCACTGCGGCCAAACCGGGCAGCTCTGCACTGACATTTTCGACTGCCTTGTTGTTCGAAGAAGCCACGACAATCTCAAACCCGCGCAGCTTCGCGTCGAGCTCATACATCCAGAGAAAAGCCTGACCCTTCTTGACCCTTAGTTTTGAATTGGTGAACGCCAGTTCCGGGTCAGTGTAAGTCGCCATCACGCGGGCACGCTCGGTGACGACATGAGCGACTACATCGCGCAACAGGGTGGTCTTGCCAGTCCCTGGAGGGCCATTCACGGCGAGAATGCCATCTTCCTTCAGGTGATTTGCCGTCAGGTTCACCGCGGCTTGCTGCAGCGCCACCAGAGGGTAGCGTCCGGCCGCCGGCCACCGTCCCAATGGCATCTTCGCAGGGTCTAGCGCGTCGGAGATAGCGTCTTGGTCGTGCAGCAGGTCACGACGTGTTTCAGGGGCTGTCTGTCCAATGTAGCGCTTCAGATTTGATGTGGCTTTTCCCGATTGGAACAGTTGACGGGCCCGGTCCAGGTCGGACAGGAAAAACGAGTTGAGCAGCAACGTCTCGGGAGTGTCGTCTAGCTTGAACCATTGGTATGTCCGCACGCAGAATGAAGGCGGGCTGACCATGTCCAGCGGCAGACCCAACTGCCCTACTAGCCAGTCGTGTGCGCTAGCAATGTCACCCAAGGTCAAGGGTTCCGGCTTCCCGGAGTCATCTGTCCGGCGAACACGTGCGTCCAATGCTTCAATCAACGTCCGCTCTGCGGATGGCCAATCTCCGAGAGCCTTGAGGTCGCCGTTCAGAGCCACTGGCACGCCCCAGGCAAAGCTTGAGAGCGCCACAGCATCTTGCTCGACTGGACGCCCTTCCCTGTCTACGAGGATGGTCGCAATAATGCTCTCACCAGAACTTGGTGGTTGCTCCGCGCGCTTGTCGGTGTAAACCGAAAGCAGCTGGCCGATAGCCTTCTCCATATCGATGGAACCGAGCACCACCTGATAGTAGAGCCGATAGTTCGGCTTTGATTTTTCACCGCCGTTTTCCCATGGCAGTCCACGCTCATTGAACCGAGCAACCCGTTGACGATCCCCACTAGCTAAGTCCTCGGGCCGTCGAAAGCTCTGTGGCGACAGCACCTCAAGTGCTGTCCACGTGAGCATGACCCGCTCTGGCTGCGAGAGGCCAGCGACATCGGCCGAGGCCCGCGCAGGTGAAGTCGGAGGTCGGCCCAATTGCACTGAAGGCGGGCGTGAGGGTGCGGGCGCGCTTCCTGTATTGCCAGGCGCGGGTGTAGGCGGAATTTGGCGCGGCAGAGCAGGCTCGCGCACCTGAGCCGCTGGTGGTGTCTGTTTAGGGCGCGCAGGCGTTGCAGCAGGTTGCGCGGGTTTGCCCTTGGGCGACACACCCAGCGCTTGCACTGCACGGTCGCGGAGTTGGGCGGCACGTTGTGTTTTGCGGTTCTTTAGTTCGGCGACCAGCGTCTTAAGGAACGCAGGATCATCGCGCTGGGCGTCGAACGCTTTTTCGAGGTCTTCAATTCCAATTGCTAGAAGGGGACGGCTAGCCAAAAAACTTATCCAACTGCTTGAGCCTAGCGCGCAGCCGGCACCGAGGCGAGTATTCTGATCAATGCGCCGGCGGCGCTCTCAGCGCACGGTTTTAAGAACCTCAGCTACCTTGGACGAAACCAGCTCAAGATGGTCGGTGACAAATGAACTCCACCAGTTGTCGATTTTGATCAGTAACTGGTTGGAATCAATATCAGCTGCCATGTCCCGCCGCAGATCCCTATATTCCCAGCCTCTTGGGTAGGTATCCGAACTTCTCTTCTTCTTACTTCCGAGCGCCTCCTGGAAGCTGTCTCGCAACTGAAAACGCTTCGCTTCGGGCACGTCTCCAACCACAAGCTCAAGTCTAACTCGGGTCGCCTTTGCATCGATTTCGATCTCGAAATTCACGTATTTTGGTTTGAACTCCAATGTTTCTGCTTCAATGGTCTCTTGGAAGCGCCAGTCTTTGTGGGTGAACCTCAATATACGGCTTGAGCACATACCAATATCGACGTTTGACTGTGTCTCAATTTTCTTCTGTAGGTAGTCTCTGATCTCCAGGCGCAAATCTGGCCTGTGCTCGAATATGATATCGAGCGCCCCCTTGTGTGCCTGATAGATTTTGCGCGCCAGCTTAGCGACCTCACTGTCTTCCAAGACGCTTCTCCTCAACAGATCAACATAGTGCCGAATGAGCACATCCTGATCGATACCCATATTGCCGAGAAGCGCCTTGTGAGAGGCGCCGAGCTCGTCAGCGATCATTGCGTAGGAAATGTTGCACCAGTGGGCTCCGTCCTCTGCCTTGGCTGGCGAACGTCCGTCCACAGTAAGAAAAGCAAATAACCTTCGATAACCCGCCCACTCGGGGTGGTCGTCGAGCACCCTCTTGTATCTGGTGAGCTGATCACTGTGCTCATCGGCCAGGAGCTTGTTTTCGATAGCCACGATGAGCTTGGCAGTCGGACAGATTATCAAGATGTCGATGCTGTTCCACTCGCAGCGAGTCTCGGCATCAGCAAAATTGGCGACATCAACGTCGACGACCGAAACCGCGTTCTGCGGTTCGAGCGCAATTGTCTTGAGCACGCGCTTTAGAAAATACTGACTGAGCCCATGGCCGTTTTGTGGACCCAGCAAGAATGACAGCGTCCGTGAGTGCCGGATTTCCTGGTGCTTCATGCCAATGGCATCGAAGATGTTGAAACCCGCCGACAATGCCTCCAGCCGCTCTAGGTCGTCGTTGCTGAAGACAAAATTCTCCAGCAGCCTCTTTTGCTCATCCGGCGTCAGAGCAGTGTCTGGCATCAATCGATATCCAAGGCTGGCAGTGAACGGACGATCTTCATGGTCTCGAGGCTAACTGTGATCACACGTTGGAACAGCTCCAGTGGGTAGGCAGGGTTGCCTACAGTTTCGATGGCGTAGCAGTTGGCGTCGTTGACAATATCACTGCCCTTCTTGGTTGTTGGATTATATGTGTCTTTCACTACGGCTTGTCGCTCCATCACCCATTCCAGTGCCGGCTTGCCATTGACGACATAGTCATAAGCCTCCAACGGGATGCCCGTCATGGTGATGTTGGCGTTGTAGACCACGGTAGACTTGTCGAGACCAGGGCGCGTTCCTCCGAACTTCATTTTTTCGACGCGGTAGAACTTGTTGGGGTCAGGGATATTTGCGAGACGCAGATCACCCTGTTTGATAGTCGTTGGGTAGGGAGCCACGGTCTCAAAATTCACATGCAGGTCAGCGAGCGCTCGCCCGGCACCGGTGAAAGCCCAAAAGTCTTCAGCTTTCTTCACTTTCGGGATACGCGGCAATTCCTTTGAGAGATTGTCCGCGAAGCTGGTCCGATACGCCTCAGAATGAAGTAAACCATATACATAGTAGAAAATATCTTCTTTGGATATTTCCTCTCCCATGTATGCGTTTTTAAAGTTGCGGAGACCTTGGTCAGTTATGCCGCTGTTTGGGTGAAATTCATTGGCGCTGCTAAATAATTCAGCGGCGACATCATCACCTTTCTCCGTGAAAAGCGCCAGAGGAAAGCACTGCGCGCCATCTACATCAGCAAAATGAATACTCGGCACAGCATTAACTACAAGAGCTGAAAACTGACCTCTACCACCTGGTCCTGAGAGGCAAATCGCGACGTTCTTCGTATCGGATTTGGGAAAGAACCGAGGCATTAGATAACTGCTCCAGTTCAGGGATTGATGCTTGTAGACCCACATCCTTTGAAATGGCCGATACATTGCTTCTTGGACCGCTTCGGGGTGATACTGAAGCTTCACGCTTCTTTCGAAATTTTTAAGAGTAGCTTGGCACCACTTGAATCTCGTCGGGTTTGGATCCGGTTTGTATCCCTTCTCCCCGCCAGCCCGATCAATCTCGCTGTTGAAGAAATCTATCGAAGCCCGAACACGCCGTTCCAGGGCCGACCTCGAGAAATCGTAAACCCAGACATCTCGGTTGGTTTTCAAACCTGCGGAATGCGTTTCAAAAATACCAGTAGAATCCCCGCCCTTCGCAGTGATGCTATTGTATTTTGCAAAACCTTTGGCTCGTTGATCTATCCAATCGTTATGTTCGTCTGGCTCGACCCGCGACCAGGCGTTTGAACGATTTACGCCTCCAATACTCCCAAAATCCTTTATTATGGCGAGTTTCTGTTTCTGGTCGAGATAGTCCCCAATATCATGAAAGAAAATCTCACCATGTTTGTCAGCACTAGGATTTTTCGTGAATATGCTGATGGCAATTGGCGTTCGAGTGCCCTCTCCGAAGACGTTTCCTTTTTCTCTACGGCGCTGCTCGCCAGAGGTGCGTGCGTTCCCTCGAAGATGGAAAACATGAAGTGAGCTAAATTCTTCCCGAAGACATTTGCGGAGTCCGTCAAGCGCGGCCCCATCTACCCAGCCTGCGTTCGAGACATAGGCCATGACACCGCCGCTACTTTTAAGCCGGTCGCTTCCCCAACGGATGGCCCGAATGTAGCTGTCATAAATAGCGCGCTTGTTTGTCATCGAAGTGTGCGCTGCGTAGGTGTCGCGAATGCGTGCGTCCAGAGTTGGATAGATGACATTTGCCGCGTCGTCGTTCGCGCTTGTTTGTCCAGCGGAGTAAGGTGGATTTCCGATAATAACCCGCAGATCCAACTCCTTTTGCCGTTTTCGGCGGTCAGAATTGTCCGGCATAAGCTGGGCTACCAGGTCCTCGCCCTCATACATTTGAAAGGTATCCGTCAGGCAAATACCCTCAAAAGGCACATAGTCATCCCGTTCACTCAGGTCGTGGAACACTGCCTCGATATTGATCGCCGCTATGTAATACGCGAGCAGCACAATCTCGTTGGCGTGGATCTCGTGCCGAAACTTGTGCTCGAGTTCTTCAGGCTTGATCAAACCGGATTGAAGCAGACGGGTTATGAAGGTTCCCGTGCCAGTGAATGGGTCAATGATGTGCACACCCTTCGAGCCGATTGTTGTGCCAAATTCCGATTGCAGCACTTCGTTCACCGAGTGAATGATGAAGTCTACTACCTCGACCGGTGTGTAGACAATTCCGAGCTTTTCTCTCAAGCGTGGGAAAGCTTTACTAAAGAACTTATCATAGAGCTCGACGACAATCCTCTGCTTGCCTTCTGCATTATCGATGCCGGAGGCGCGGAACCGAACGCTGTCATAAAATTTCTGGAGGCTCTGGGACTCCTTCTCGATGTTCTGCTCTTCGAGCACATTGAGCACCGACTGCATGGCCTTTGAGACAGGGTTCTCAGAAGTGAAGCTGTGTCCCTCGAACAACGCGTCAAACACCGGTTTGGTGATGAGGTGCTGCGCCAGCATTTCGATGGCTTCGTCCTCGGTGATGCTGTCGTTCAGGTCATCCCGGAGCTCAGCCACGAAACTCTCGAATGCGGCGCGCTCTTTGGTGCCTGGTTGTTCGACTAGGGCCTTGATGCGTGTAATGTGGGTCTGCGCGATCTTGGCGATGTCGCCAGCCCAGTCTTCCCAGTAGGTGCGGCGGCCGCATTTCTTGACGATCTTGGCCATGACGGCGGTGGCGAATTCGTCGAAAACAAACGCTGTCTGTGTGGCGACATCTCGCGCTATCAGCGGACCTTCAATATAGTCCTCGTCGCTGTGGCGACCAGCGCTGCCAATTCCGGCAGCCTCAGCCTTGGCGGCCTGTTGGGGCATGTCGTTGGTGACGGCGATGATCTCGATTTGCGCGCTGACGTCGGCGCCCAACTCCATCTTGTTGATGGTCGCGTCAAAGCGGTCATCATGGGCACGCAGCGCGTTGAGGATCTGCCAGACGACCTTGTATTTCTCGTTGTTGTTGAGCGCCTCTTCGGGGGACATGCCGGCCGGAATACCCACGGGCAATATGACGTAGCCCATCTTCTTGCCTTCCGCCCGCCGCATCACGCGGCCAACGGACTGCACGACGTCAATCTGTGACTTGCGGGGATGCAGGAACATGATTGCATCGAGCGCAGGCACATCGACGCCTTCAGACAGGCACCGCGCGTTCGACAGAATGCGGCAGGTATTCTCCTCGGCCTCATCCTTGAGCCAGTCCAGCAGCGTTGTCCGGCTCTTCGCATTGAAGGTGCCGTCAACGTGGTTCAGTTCACAGTTGAGGGCTGTCTCACCTTCGGCTAGCTCCACGTTACCGAGATACTCATTGACCACGCTGGCGAACTCGCCGGTGATCAACTTCGAACTCTTGATGTCCTTACAGAAGGCAATGGCGCGTCGCATCGGGTGGGGGTCCGAAAGCACGTCCGGCTTCAAGTCAATTTTTGTCAGGGCCTTGTAGCAACCAATGATCTTGGTCGCATCGTCGAGCAGCAGAGAGCTGTCCGCATCCATCAGCCGGCGCTGCACACTGCTGCTGACCATCTGCTCGTCCACTGCGAGCACGATGACCTTATAGTCCGTCAGCAGCCCGTTCTGGACTGCCCAGGAGAACCCGCGCTGGAAGAGCACCGCGCCATACAGCTCCTCATCATCCATTGAGCAAATCTCGACGGAAGCCTCAGCGGCTTTGGTCTTCACACCATCGCCGTAGATGCGTGGCGTCGCGGTCATATAGAGGCGCTTGTTGCCGCGGATGAACTCCTGGCGGTGCACCTTGACGAAGTTGGACTCTTCGCCATCAGCGAAGGTCGCCCCGGTCGTGCGATGGGCTTCATCACAAATGATCAGGTCAAAGTCGGGAAGGCCGTGCCGCTGTTGCGCATCCGAGATTACCTGGATGGATTGGTAGGTTGAGAAGATCACCGTCATCTCATCAGGTGTCTCGTGGTCGAACTTCTGAGCCAGCTTGCGCGGATCGGTGGTCGCCGGGAACGCCAAGTCATGAATTTCGAGATCAGCGACATCCTCGCTGGCCCGACGCTTGCCAACTTGGCTATCGGAACACACTGCGAAGGCACGTAACGGCGTTTGGGTATCAATCGTCCACTCGCGCACCGTCTGTGACATCAGAGCCAGGGACGGCACCAAGAACAGAACACGCTTACCTTTGCCGGCCATGCGTTCGGCAATCTTGAGAGCAGTGAAGGTCTTGCCAGTGCCGCACGCCATGAGCAGCTTGCCACGATCGGCGGTTTCCAGGCCCGCTTCCACTTCATCCAGGGCTTCCGCCTGGTAGGGGAATGGCACCTTCTTTGGCGCCAGCACCACACGCTCATCGCGCTGATAGACACTCCAGTCGATCGCGCTGGCCGAGAGATCGCTCAAACCAACGCGCATGGTCTCAATCTGCTGGTCACGTAGCGCCGCCTCGGCGTGCTCGCTCCACTCAGCGTCAGTGGTGTCGATGATTAGACGCCGCGCAAATGGCGCCTTGCCAGATGCTGTGAAGAAGGAGTCGATCTCGCTCTTGGAGATGCGTTTGTCTTCGTCATAGAATTTGCATTGAATGGCACAGTAGCCGCCGCTGTCACGCATACGCGCCACCAGGTCGATGCCAGTGTCGCGACGATCAATACCCCGCGCTTGGGCCCAATCTGAAAAGGGCCACACCTCGTCATATTGAGCCGTCTGGAGCGGATCATTCTTCAGATAGGCGACACACAGCCGCTCGAAATAGGTGCCCTTTTCACGCTCGGTTTTCGCTGATTGCCGGTAGTGGTCGAGGATCGCTGCGAGCGCCTGATCCATGTGGTCCCCCAAGTCGAATTCAGCTTTATCGCGCTAGCCTACGTTCTGGAGACGCTGGTGCCGGCACGTTTGACTAAAAATCACCAAATCAATGTGCGGGACGATAGGTTTATGCGTGACAGGTTGTCCAGCAACCCCTGCAGTGAAATGGATGGCTTATGCAGGAATGGGCCTACGCCCCACCCTGGCAGCTCGCGGCGGCTGTTCTTGATTAGGACGTCATCGCATTGATCGTCTTGATGATGTCGGCCCCAAGCTGGCGTGTGTTTTTGGGCTGGGAATTGCCATTGAGCAGATCGACACCGACGGAGGCCGCAATCTTGCGAAGGAATGGTTTTGCTACTGCCTGGGCCTGACCTTCGACCAGCACGGTGATCGTCCCGTTCTCATATTGCCTGACCAGCAGATTTTCGAACTGAGCTTCGGCTGATACTTTGAGATCTTCTAGCGGCTTGATGGGCCTTGAGCGCGTTTGAATTCCGAAAGACAGCCGATCGCCCAGGTCGCGACACAGTGTCATTGCCTCAGCCGCGCTGTTGTCTAGAAGCGTTTCGACCGAGACACCATTGTCGTCGTCTATGTTCACGCGCAACACCATGACCCGATCAACAAACTCAAACGTCTTGGCATTGAATGAGACATGCGAGCTCGACGTGATCGTCTTGACGGAGATGCGTTCGTTCTCTGCACTGATAACGTCGTAGCCGCGCTGGTTGGTCTCCAGAGCCATCTGCCCGCGAGTGATCATGGCCGCATAAAGTTCGCCGATACGGCCGGTCAGGTGATTGAGCTCGGCCGGCGCCACACCCCAGCTTAGTTCTTTCTCGAACCAGGAGAGCGCCTCGGCCAACGATTGAATGATCTGGACCTGCGAAAGAGCCACCACAAACCTGCCATGTCTGCTTATCCAAGAAGCGTAGCGACCTTTAGCCTTGACGGTCAGTCCTCGGAGACCAAGCTCCAAATCCGCTTGAGCGGCAGCTCGGCTCTTAAAGTCTCAGGCAATCGGTCGTAGACCGAAAACAGTGCCTCCATGATCTCGTCGCGCCCCCAGAGGCGAACCCTGAAATAAAGATCGTTTGTTCGTTGCTTGACCGCGCCGGTAAAGCCGGACCAGCTCACCAGCAGGCCATGTTCCGCATGGGTATCTTGGATCGTGCCAAGCAGTCCCTGCAGTGTGGGCTGGTCAGCGACAACACCACCAGATTTGACCTGCACGACAAGTCGTGGCCCCTCAAAGCCGAGCGCACCCTGCCCAGCAACAATATCTACTCCTCGGTCGGCTCCAGGCGGGCTTACGCGAGTTTGGTATCCCTGCGCGCGCAGTATAGCGGCGATCAACTCCGTGAACGCGTGACCAGTAAAGTTTGCGGCGATGTGGCGTTCAATCTGGTCGCGAGCACTTATCGCAAAGTCTGGCTCGCTCTCGGCCGTGTCCTGTTGTGCCGAATTGTTCGGACCAACCGGCCCAGGGCCGCTTAGGGGACCCGGGTCTCTACCCAATTCCACAAGGGCGGCAAACCGCTCTGCGGCTTCATTCCGGGAAATTTCGCAGATGGTCTGCGACGCACCAAGGCTGAACAGCAAATCCTGCTTGATAGAATCTCTTGGAAGGTCCGTGCGTAGCCATTTCACGCGCCGGGTAGGCCTGCCTTCGCTGTCTGTGGCAAATGCGCCTACAATCCGGCCTATCGCTATCTGGCCGGTCGTCTTGAGAGGCGTAACCGTCAAGTCGCCTTCAGTAACGACATTTGCAAGTTGGTTCAGTTGCACTGCCCAATTCTGCAATGTGCCGGCCTTTTGGTCCGGATAAGCATCTTCGAGGGCAGTTCCGATGTTCTCTTTGGAATGGTCGGCAGGGAAACTGGGTATTGTCCAGCCTGTGGCCAATACACCATTTCCAAGTGCAGCGCTTTCTTGCTCGCCGAACTTACCTAAGCGAACCAACCACACTCGCGCCATACGATCACCTCCGAAAGTTTCTGTTCTCACCATAGCTTAAATGACATCACATTCGACGTCGTTGGTCCGGCATTAGGTTTCCATTTAAGCGTCAAGGCCCTGACCTAAATCCAGAGCTATGGCGTGCGAAGCTTCATCCGGCCTCTGGTTGGGCTGGAGCGTGCCGCCGTAGCTGCAACCTTCAGCACAGTCATCGCCGAATGGTCAGACATTGCCGATCAAATCGAATTCGTCGATCTGGTGATCGAGCATCTCACCGAGAAGTGCGTCATGGATTCCAAGCTGCTCTGTGAGAGCCGTTCAAGGATATCGCGCCATCCGGACCGGAATAGGCGTTTTCCATGGAGCGCACCTACCAACTCTTCGACGTGATCGACCGGATCAACATGAGCGCCGGTGAGGAAGTCGCCTGAGACCGTTGCTTCTTGCGCTCGCCTTCGCGGCCTTCGGCCTTGATCCGCGGCTGACGGCGCCGGCGAGCCCGAAGGGTGTCCTGCTGTTTTAGCTACTCCAGCAGAACTTCGGGCCGGTGAAAGACAAAAACTCGCCGGGATCTGGGAACAGGATCACACATGTCGCGGAAGTGGGCTTAATTACCTGTGGTTTCGTAGTCGAAGACCAGGCTTTCGTCCCAGCTCGCCAGATGAGGTAGGAGCGGGCCCATATAGTTCTCTGCTGTTCTGCAACACCGCGGGGGTCACCTCGGACTTGTTCGCCGCTACGACGCCGGCCGTCTTGCCAGCCGCGAACAGCAGACGGTCGGCATGGCCGGAGGGCAGTGGGAACTCTCCGACAGCGACTCCCTGGTTGGCATTGCGGTCGAGGTGCTCCCGATCCTGGAGAACCCACGCGGCATCGCGGAGAAGTCGATCAATGCTCTCGCGAGCCGTTTGCTCCGGTGCGGCCAATAGCTCACCCTTACCTCCAGGCAGTTCTGGTCTCGTCGTCCCGGAGACGTCCCAAGAGTGACGCTTCCCTATGTAGTTCTATATTCCAAGAGATATATACATTTAGGGAGGCGTCACCCCGGTTCATCTAGGGAAGCGTCACCTCCGGCAAGGGGGACGTGGCGGTGAGGGAGCTAGATACTCCGGCTGATGCGGTCGCGGCCTTCTTCTTCGCGCGATACCGCTTCTGCCGCTCATTTGGAGCCTTCCTCAGTGCCTTCTGACGCGGCTCTTCATGGCCGGTATTCCGCAGAACCTCTGATTTCACCATGGATGCGAGGCCGTTGCAGGAAGCCGAGGAGCAGCACTTCCGGCACGCCTCTGCGCGTGTGTCCATCGCACTCGGCATTCCATGGCACGACGGCCACAAAATGCCCGCAAGAGCCGCGTCTGACACAGGTGTAGGACCAAGTGCCCCCAGCAATGCAGTGGCGACACTTGCTTCCAGCACCTCCGGCGGCACTATCGCGGCGAAGTCATCTGGCGTCACGATCGGATAACTGTAGCACCACATCTCAATTGCCCTGGGCCAAGAGCATTCTGACCGACCACAAAGATCGACGATGAAGGCGCGTGCTGCAATCTGCTCGGCGGTTCCTTCGAATGCATCAGGATGGAGCTGCGGAACATCGGCGAGCGAACGGGACGCAGCCCAGAGCCGATCATGCGACAAGAACTTATTGAATTCTGCCCGCCAGGCGGTCTCAGTGGCGTCGGAAAATCCCAGCTGATTGATCTGCGGGACATTGCGGCGACCACCGCTTGCCCTCCTCGACCAGAACCAGAAGCCGAATTCGATGTAGATCTCGTATGGCACACCAAAGGTATCGGCAATCTGTCGCGCAGACCAAGCCATGGCGAGATTTTTGGGGTTCTTCACAAAGTCCGAAAACGGAACCATGGGCAAGTTATCTGCCAGGTCTTTGTCCTTGTGCTCGCGAACATAACCTACACGAAGGCTACGATAGATATCATAGAAAAGCTTCGTCGCTGCCAGCGGCGTCATGAAGCGGTAGCCGACCCATTTCAGGTCCTGCAGCTCCCGCTCAGTGGTGAGGCGGCAATGCTCAAGATTGGAAGCGACGAAGACAGCGTCATCGAAGCGCTGCTTCTTGTGGGAAAGGTCCAAGGTGGTCATTGGAGGACGAGTTACCTTCTCATTGTTGAGGATGTCTCGTTTATAGCGGTCCGGTCCATGAAGTGCTGGAGGTGGGCCTTGAGCAAGTTCAAGCCCGAGAAGAACACGGCCAATCGCGCCAACGACTACTACCTTGAACGCCTCGAGGTGGAGGCACCGTTGATCTACAACGATCTGCTCGCCGGCAAGTTCTCGTCACCAGCGGCGGCATTCAGAGTGGCGGGGTTGAAGAAACAGCGCACCCGGCTGCAGGAGCTCAAGAATGCCTGGACTAAGGGATCGAACGAGGAAAGGCGGGAATTTCTGTTGTGGCTGCGAGCACTGGCAGGTGGATCCTCCACCACGCTCAGGTCGCCGGGCGCGGTGACCCCGCCACGCACGCCCCCTATTGCGACAACGCCGCCAACACCCCCCGCTTCCACGATCCCGGCGATGATGGTCGTGCTGTCGGATGAAACCAAACGCAGAGTTCGTGCCATCCTGAATGCCCGCTCGATTGGGGCCGGGGAGGCAATGAAGGAGATGGGCTACAAGAGCTTGAACGGTTCACTGGGGATGTCCCTTCACCGCGGCTCGCGGGTTGACGAGGAGTTGGCACGTGCCGTGGAAGCGTGGCTCCTCGCCAACGAGCCGTAGATCGATCTACATCGCGCACTGGGTGCGCAGGAGCGGAGGCTACCGAAAATTGCCGTCGAAGACGCGCGCACCGAGTTCGCTTGCCAAGGCTCCTGTCATAGTTGGAGCAGCTATCTGCATTCAGCGGTCGGCCACGTCAGGAGTCGTCGGACATGGACGAAATTGCAGAGTGCGGGAGCGCCACAGCTCGACGACAAGTGTCTGGTGCTCATGTCAGGTCTACCCGACAAAGTCGCCTGACTGATGGTCGAGATACCTATTTCCCCAGGCAATCCCGACGTCTCAGCGAACATCAGGTCGAGCTCAAGTCAGACCGGAAGATACTACGCGCTGGTATCGAAGAGACGTCGAAGCCCGCTGGGCACGCGACGGGAGATCTGCGACCGGGTCTCATGACTGAACGCCGCTGATAGAGAGACTTGCGGGAAGCCAGCGCGAAAATAAGTCGTTTCCGCTCTTCTGTGTCAACCAAACGTAAAGATCTGCCAACTTTATGGCACGAAATACCTATTTCTGATCCCCATAAGTTGACATCGGTGGGCAGAAAGTTGTCATTTTTGATCTATTGCTTTACATTTTTGAGGCAGAAATGCTTCCGATGTAAACTTAGTGTTACGTTTTTAGACCGCGGTCATTATCGACGGAACACGTGGTTGGCTGCGAGAATGAAGCGTGAAATACCTATCGTGATCTCTGGGGTGTCAGAGGAGGTTTGGACCATAGGTATTCTCGAACACCCGATCAGTCCCCATGCGCTCATCGCTGGCATTCTAGGACTTCGATTTGGGGCTGACGTCCGCCCTTCTTGTCACCACAAGCCGAAAGCGTGGCAGAGGTCGCGTGACATCAGAATTTTCTTGCTCGGTCGGTCCCTAGGGAGCTAGCCAGTCCTACTATCTACGCCCTTCGCGTTTCCCTTCTCCAGGTCGCTGATCTGATTGAAGGAAGTGCAAACACTGCGAAGCGTGACCGGTGCGCTCCTGTGGCCGAAGCCCAGGACCTTGGCTCCGTCCTGCTTCAGGCGCACCACCAGCGGTGTGAAGTCTGCGTCACTCGCAATCAGGGCATATATGGGCGCAGGGCGGGTCAGATGCAACTCAACGGCGTCCGTCGCAAGCGCAATGTCGGCACCGTTTTTCCCGTCAGCCAGTTGCGCCATGTGACGGACAATCAGACCCCGGCGCTTGGTCAGGCTCGACCAGGACCTCACATTACCGTTGTTGATGTTCCCGAAAACGCGCACCTGCGATACGACGCTTCGATCGCGGAGGTGGTTGAGGACGATCTCGACGTGGTGCGCCGAAACACTGTCGCCGTCGACAAAGACGACTACCCTCTTGGAGGGCGACCAGCATTGCCCGATCGAACCAGCGATACGCAAGGCAAGGTTACGCATCGTCATCCTCCGTCCAGGTCAGGACGAGGGCCCTCACCGCCCTCACGCGATCGAGCGTGATTGCAGGCAAGACACCATTGGGCTTCAACGCGCGGATCCAGAGCTGCTCCAGCAGGCGAGGTGATACCAACCGGCGGCTATGTGCTGGCATGGCCATCCTCACTTTCCGAAGATGCTGCGCAGCGACGTGCGCGTCCTGGTTGTGACGGCGGGGTCCGTATTGTCCGATGCGGCCCTAATTTCATTGATCCAGTCGGCCTCGTTGCGAGACACCACAGTGCTGAAGATGGCTTCGAAAGCACGCGCCGCTGACGAGCCGACCCACTGCTCGAGCGCCAGCTGGAGCAGTCGGGCCGGGTCTACGTCCAAGGCCGCCGCAAGGGCGGGCACACGATCAAGCGGCAGCCGAGTTGCACCGCTCTTGATCAGTGACATCATGTTGGGGTTGACGAAGCCAGTCTCGGCCGCCACCTCGGCCTGGGTCTTGGTGGGGCGCAGTTCGAGAATGCGCTTCTCGATGAATGCTGTCAGTCGGGTTCCTTCATACGGCTTCGTTACGGTCATAGGCGTCTTTCAAGAGAGTTACTGTATTGATGTTGCTTGATTTATAGCGATGTCATCGTTGGAAGTGATGCGGACGTTCCCGATCGGGAACATACCAGCCAATAGACCGGGTAAGTTCCCGATCGGGAACACAAAGGTTGCTTTCCGGCAGCGATGCGAGTATTGCTCCCGATCGGGAACACAGGTGGAAGCTGGAATGTCGGATCAATCCGTATCTCGATCAGGACCAATCCGCTCCGGCAGCGATCTGGGTGTGTTCATCGCCCTGACTAGAAAATCGCGTGGCTATACACAGCAGGATTTCGCAGACATAGCCGGCGTCGGACGTCGGTTTGTCTCCGACCTTGAGAACGGTAAGGCCACCGTGCAGCTCGGGAAGTTGCTCCAGGTGCTGACGGCTCTGGGACTGGATCTGGAAGTGAAGAGCCGCTGATGCAACTCGATGTTCGCCTCGAAGGCTTTGACGAACCCATCGGCCAGCTGTCGTCTAGCTGGGCCACGGGTGCCACCGCATTCGCCTATGCAGGCGACTATGTTGTCCGTTCTGACGCACTTCCACTGTCCATGGCGCTGCCACTAGGCCAGGAAGCGTTCGTCGACTACGCCACCCGGGCCTACTTCGACAACCTGCTTCAGGAGCGCGATACAGCCCGCGCCGACGTCATCGCGAAATATCGTCTGGCCAATGATGACATCGTCGGGATCCTTGCCCATCTCGGCAAGGACTGCGCCGGCGCCGTCTCTGTGCTCCCGGAGGGCTCACCACCGACAAAGGTGCCTGGACGGCTGGGACACGACTATCGTCCATACGCAGACGATGAAGTCGCGGCGATTGTCCAGGCGCTCTACCGCCGAGAACCACTTCCGCAGGAGCTGGTCGACCCCTCCCCGCTGGCTGGTGTCCAGAGCAAGATCGCCATTACCGTCCTGCCGGATGGTCGCTACGCCGAACCGATTGCCGGCGCGCCGACCACGCACATCCTAAAGGTGCCCCAGGAACGCCATGAGCGCGACGCGATGCGTGAACATGCCGGGATGAAAGCTTCGACAGCTGCTGGCTTCGAGACGGCGCCAACGAGCCTGGTAGAGATCGGTGGCATCCCGGCACTGCTTGTCGAGCGCTTCGACCGGCGGGTCGAAGAGGGTATCGTAACGCGCGTGCATCAGGAGGATTTCTGCCAAGCCCTGGGCCTACCTGCGCGGCACAAATATCAGCGGCCCGAGCGTGGCGCCAATGGCTTCAATGTGCCCGCCATCCGCAACATCCTTGATCGCACCATCGATCCCGCCGGCGAGCGCATCAAGTTCGTGCACGTCACCCTCTTCGACATCCTGCTGGGCAATGTGGATGGCCACGCCAAGAATTTCGCCCTGTTCCATCTGCCGGGCGGCCGAATCAGAACCACGCCGCGCTACGATGTCATGCCGACGATGCTGGACCTACGGACGACGGACGAGTTCGCCTACTACCTAGGGTCGGCAAAAACGCTTAAGGAGCTCGACCAGGCAGCTCTGGACCAGTTCATGATCGACCTCGGCTTCGCATCTGCAGCCGGCCGCAAGCGCGTTGTCGGTGCGGCTCTGGCCGAAATCATCGAAGTTTTGAACCGCGAGATCGAAGCCGTCGAATACGACGACAAGAACTTCGCGGACCTCATCGGCAGCAACATCAGGACGCTATGCGCCAACCTCGGACTTCCGGCTCCCATACTATCAAGAGGTCGAGATACGTTCGTCCGATAGGTCGATTTCCACCGACAGACCACCGACAGGGCTAGCGGAACAAAAGTGGATTTTCGGGGCATTTCCGAAAACAAAAAGCCCGGTTTTCCGGGCTTTTCTCTTTCGGCACCTGCTTCGGGAGCAGGGGGTCGAGTGTTCGAATCACTCTACTCCGACCAATCAACCCCGGCGTCTTCGGACGTCGGGGTTTTT
>NZ_JAIEZN010000001.1:0-327325 GCF_020169335.1 Devosia aquimaris | reverse complement strand
CGGGAGCAGGGGGTCGAGTGTTCGAATCACTCTACTCCGACCAATCAACCCCGGCGTCTTCGGACGTCGGGGTTTTTCGTGGCAGAAGCATTGCCCGGCGGGTTCGATGATCGGGCAGTCAGGCTGTCCACGACGCTGGCCAATATCAGGCCATGATCCGCGCCTTTGCCCGCACCCTGCTTGTCTGGCGCCGCACAAAACCCAGGGCGCTCATCGCCTCGCGGCGTCGCTGGCCGCGAACGCGGCCCCTGTCGCGCGCCCTATAAACGTCCACGGCGCAAGTTAATCAGTCCTTCAAGCCTCCACCGATAGGATCGGGCTCGTCCCGGGAGGATGCAAATGCCAAAGTTTGTTTCCCTGCTCATCGATCGCGCTCACGAACGCTATCTTGGCTTTGCCTTGTGGTCGGCAACGCTGATCCTCGTTCTCCTCGCCGGCGGCGCCCTGTGTACCGAATTTGTCGCCCACACCATGCGCGCCGAGGCAGAGCGCCTGCTCGAGCCACGGGCCCGCCTGCAGCACAATATTGTCACCACGCAGGCCGCAATGGCGGCGCAGCTGGTGGACGAGCCCTGCTCACCGGAATTTCACACGGCCCTGCGGGACATTGCCTTCCTGCCTGATGGTCTGAACGAATTTCTCTATGTTCCGAACGGCGTGGTCAAATGCTCCGTTTCGAGCAACCTGCGGCCCTTTGATCTGGGCGTGCCTGATGCGCGTGACGACCGGACCGGCGCCGCGATCTGGTATGATCGCCCCCTGGGGTTTCTGGGGCGGCATGCCGCCCAGGGCACGATCATTGCCATTGACGATTTCGGCCTGGTGGTCCCGGCACAACCGGCAGAGACCCCGATGCGGGATTGGGTGCAGTTTGAAGCGGTGGATCGGGCTGGCGCGTCGGCGTTCCATCATCGCGATGGCCAGGCGGGGCTCTATGCCGCTGGCGGCACTCTGGGGATCCTGGGCAGCTACCTGCCGCTGCACGACGGCGCATTTTTTGCGACAAGCTGCCTGCCCGACGGCGAGGCTTGCGTGACAACGCGCGTCGCCCTTGCCGATTTCGTCGCGGCACACCTCCAGGTGCTGCTGCTCGGCGTCCTGGTCTGCGGCATGCTGGCGCTGGGAATCAGCGGGCAATTGCACAATCTGTTGCGGCGGTTCTGGAGCTTTGAGGCGCGCTTCCTGCGCAATTTCAACGCGCGGAACATCATCTGCACCTATCAGCCGGTGCTGTCGCTGGTGACAGGCAGCATTCACGGCTGCGAGGTGCTGGTGCGCTGGCGCGATGTCGATGGCTCGATCGTCTATCCCGACCAGTTCCTGCCCATTGTCGAAGCCCGCGGACTGGGCCGCCAGTTGACGCGCTTTGTCGCGAGCCGCGCCTATGACGAGCTCTCCAGCAGCGTGCCGGTCCAAATCAGGCTGCAGGTCAACTTCAACATCTTTCCCAGCGATCTCGATGCCGCCTGGATCCGCGACACGTTCAAGATGTTCGAGGCCTCCGAGTGCCGCTTCGATGCCGTTGTCGAGATCGTCGAAACCGACCAGCTGGAAATCGAACACGCCCGCCGCGAAATCGAGGCCCTGCGCCGGCACGGCATCAAGACGCATCTGGACGATTTCGGGACCGGCTATTCCAACATCGAGAACCTGGCCCGACTGCCCGTCGATGGCGTCAAGCTGGACCGTTCCTTTGCCATGGCTGCTGACGGCAGCCTCATGTTCCGGATGCTGGGCAATGCCATCGAGATGATCCACGCCGCCGGGCACAAGGTGACCGTGGAAGGGGTGGAAACCGAAGCGCGGCTGGCCATGATCAAGGCGACCGGACAGGTCGAGCTCGTGCAGGGCTATCTGATTTCGCGGCCAGTCGAGATTGCCCGCTTTGTGCAACTGCTGGTGACCCCCGCCAGAGCGGAGCAGAGACGGCCCTATCTGGTCGCCTAGGGGTCGGCGTCGGGCATTGCCCGGCTGAGCGACCGGGGATTATCCTGCAGTGCCAGCCGACCGGGGCTTGCTGGCCAGCCAGATGTGGTGGCGTTCGCCGCCCTTGCTGCCGCGAGAGCGCACGCGTTCTTCTTCCACCTTGAAGCCGGCGGCAACCAGCCGCTTGGTGAAGGGGGCGCTCGTGTGGGAGGACCAGACGGCGAGCACGCCCCCGGCGCGCAGTGCCCGCAGGGCGCGGCGCAGGCCGCGGGCGGTGTAGAGCCCGTCGTTGGAATCGCGCGTCAGCCCCTCGGGACCGTTGTCGACATCGAGAAGGATCGCGTCATAGCGATTCTCGTCATCGAGCAGACGTCCGACATCGGCTTCGCGGATAGTCAGGCGCGGGTCGCTGAGGCTCTCGCCGTGCACTTCGGCCATGGGACCACGCGCCCAGGCGACCACGGCCGGCACCAGTTCGGCCACGGTGATGCGGGCGTCAGGCGGCAGGATGGCCTGGGCGGCGCGGAGGGTAAAACCCATGCCCAGGCCGCCAATCAGCATATGCGGGCGCGGCTGGCTGGCGATGCGCGCCCAGCTCAGCGTGGCCAGGGCCTCTTCCGAGCCGCTCATGCGGGAGTTCATCAGCGAGGTGCTGCCCGCCATAATGGAATATTCGCTGCCGCGGCGCAGCAGGCGCAGATCGCCCTCGCCGCCGGGGACCTTGGCCGTATCGAGCAGGATCCAGGGATTGACCGCCATGATGCCTCGCAAAAAAGAAAGCCGGCCAGATGGCCGGCTTTCGCAATCGGATGAAAGCGCCGATCAGCGCTTGGAGATCAGCTTCCAGGCGCCGGTGACGGTCACGGCGGCCAGGGCCATCTTGAGAATGTCCCAGACGATGAAGGGCTGCACGGCCTTGGCGAAAGCGGAGCCCAGTACATTGGTCTGGTCGATCCAGCCGGCCTGGCCAGCCATCAGCGCGAGCCAGGCAAAGCCGAGCACGAACATCAGCGCATCGCCCACCAGCATGGCGGCGAACAGGGCCAGAGGCTTGCCCGAGGCGCCGCGGTCAGCGGCAAAGCCGGTGACGGCCGCCAGGACCAGGAAGCCGAGGAGGAAGCCGCCGGTCGGGCCGACGAGATAGGCAAGGCCGCCACCGGTGGCGAACACGGGCAGGCCCAGCGCGCCTTCAACCAGGTAGAGCGCGACAGTGGCAACGCCGATGCGCATGCCGAAGGCTGCGGCCAGGGCGGCAATGGCAAAGCCCTGCATGGTCACCGGAACGGGCCAGACGGGGACGTTGATCTTGGCGCACAGGGTAATCAGCAGCGTGCCGAGCACGACCGTTGCGATGTTGGACGCCAACTTGGCAACCGTGCCCTTGGGCTGGTAGAGGCCAAGAAGCGTGTTCGGCGTGGTCAAAGTCACAGCCATTTCATACCTTCCATGCTTAGGGGCGAACCGGTATCCCCGAGCGGAACACGGCGCAGTTCGCGTCTCAGCCTTCTTAATCCGCCGCCCAAGTGAGTGCAATGGCCGCAAGCCTCGCCTTCGACAGCCAATTTGATCCTCAGACCGGCCAGGCCGTCGCGGTGGCCGACGGCCTGGTGCGCATTACGGCGCCCAATGCCAGCGCCTATACCTTTACCGGAACGAACAGCTTTCTGATCGGACACGAGCGTCTGGCGCTGGTCGATCCAGGGCCGGTATCGGCCAGCCATATGGCCGCGCTGAGCCAGGCCATTGCCGGGCGTCCGGTCACGGCGATTCTGCTCACCCACACCCATCGCGACCATAGCGCTTCGGCGCGCCAGACCGCCGCGCTGTTCAATGCGCCAGTGTGGTTCGGCGGGCCGCACCGATTGTCACGTCCCCTGCGGCGCTTCGAGCGCAACCCGCTGGTGCGCTCCTGCGACTGGGATCTGGTGCCCGACCGGACGTTGGTCGATGGTGAAACCATCATGGCGGGCGATCTCGCCGTCACCGTTCATGCCACGCCGGGTCACTGCGCCAATCACCTGGCCTTTGCGCTGGGTGATGACCTGTTGAGCGGGGACCACGTCATGGGCTGGAACTCAACGCTGGTGGCGCCACCGGACGGCAGCATGGCCGATTATTTCGCCTCGCTCGACAAGGTCATCGCCCTGCCCCAGACCCGCTATGTGCCGGCCCATGGCGGGCCCATAGCCGATGGCCCGGCCTATGCCCGCGCCCTGCGCAAACACCGCCAGCTGCGCAATGAACAGGTGCTCGCCGCGGTACGGGGCGGCGCACGCACCCTTTCGGCCATCTTGGCGCAGATCTACCCGCCACAGAACCTGCTGGTGCGACGGGCCGCGATGATGACGATCTCGGCGCATGTGGAATATCTGGCCGCGCTTGGCCAGCTGTCCGTACAGCGGCGACTCTGGGGCACGCGCATCAGCCTTTAGGTCGCAGCAGGTTCGCTCGAATCGGTTGAGACCGGTGGCGCCTCATCGTCGCCCTCGTCGTCTTCGGCGGCGGGCGGGGCGATGCCGGCCGCATCGCGCAGTGCATTGGTCACCGCTTCGTCCAGCCCACGCAGGAAGCTTTCGATGCGCAGGCCATTGCTGCCAAAATCATGGGGCGCATTGAGCGATACCGAGCGCATGTCCACCGTGGCGCTGTCGTCATTGCCGCTTATGGCCAGCACGATCTCCTCGCGCCAGCCGGGCCAGGTCATGGTCTGGGCATTGATGCGGCCGGGCTGGCCGCTGCCACCCGGTGGCGTCATGCGCCGAATGGTCCAGCCATTGTCCTCGACCAGCTTCTGGGCGATCTCGAAAATCTGGGTCTGGCTCAGCCGATAGGTGCGGCTGACGACATTGGGGAAAATCACCTCGATCTGCCCGGCGGTCAGCAGGCGCGGCGGCGGCATGTCGGCCGTGCCGGCCTCAAAGATCAGCGGCAGGGCGTCGCGTCCTGTCGTGGCGATGTCGGTGGCCGGCGGATAATGCAGCGCCAGTTGCGCATACCAGAGATAGGGCGCCAGGCAGATCAGGCCCAGCACCAGCCCGATCAGGGCGCGGCTCCAGCCCTGGTCGCCGGTCTGCCACAGCCGGGCCAGCGCCATGATGGCCACGATGACGGCCAGCAGGGCCACGGCGCCGCCCAGGCCGATAATCACCAGGAAACGTTCGCCGCCGACCAGGCCAAAGCGATGCAGCAGGACCGAGATGACGACCAGAGGCACGGCGATGCCGCCAAGGCGGCGCGCCCAGATAGCCCATCGCGATGTCCGGATCAGTATGCGCACTCTGCCGCCGCCGCTGCCTTGGCCCCATATGATAGTGGCAAGGTATTGATTGAATTTGAAGATCGGAGACGTCCGATCACCCTGCCCATCACACTCCGGAACTGCCGCACATGGTGCGGATGGCCATCCATTCCTCCGGACTGAATGGCGGCGGCAGGTCCCGCGGCCGGTCGGCAGCCAGGGCGTCCAGGGCCGCCTTGCGTTCTTCGGTCAGCGGATGGGTGCTGAACAGGGCGAGCGCGCGGCTCAACGCATCGTCACCGCCGACGCGATCGAGCAGATTGGCTAGGCCGACCGGGTCAAAGCCCTGATGATAGGAGGCCTGGGCCGCAAACGCATCCGCCTGGCGTTCTGCCTCGCGGGAGAAGCGCGAATCGATCACCGTCGAGCCCAGGCCTGCGGCCACGGACACGCCGGTCATGTCGCCCAGGATGAAGCCGATCAGGGCGCCGGTGCCGGCCGAGGCCAGCAGCTGCTCCATGCCGTGGCGATAGGCGATATGGCCCACCTCATGGGCCAGCACGCCGGCAAACTCGTCCTGGCTCTCGGCCTGTTCGAGCAGGGCGGAAAAGACATAGATGCGCCCCCCGGGCATGGCGAAGGCATTGGCCACCGGGGCGTGGATAACGCGGATGTCGAGCGTGAAGGGGCTGTTGCTGCCTTCGAGCACTTTGGCGCCAAACCGGGCGAGTGCCATATTGGCGGTGCTCTCGGGCGCCGGATCGCACAGCGTGATGGGCGCGCCAAGGCTGGCCTCCATCTGCGTGGCGACCGTGCCTCCCAGGCCGCGCTCCCAATCGGGCGGCACCAGGGTGACGATGCGGCCGGCGAGCAGCGGCACGCCGTAGAGATAGGCCAGGATCACCGCCGCCAGCGCAGCAGTGGCCAGGGCGGCCAGGCCAATCTGCTGGCGCGTTTCGCGGCGCTGCCGCCGCTCCAGCACCGGCAGCCCGGCCTTCATGCGGGCAATGGCCGCCGTACCGCGCACCACCAGGCGTGCGCCCTCGGGCAGGCCCCTGCCCCGCAGGCGCAATTCGTCCGGTCGGCTGGACACCATGGTCAGCGCCTTGACCGGCCAGCGCGTGACCGGCACGCGGGCTTCGCCCTCCACCACCAGCAAATAGGAGACATCGCCTTCGGTCTCGTAGAGCAGGCCGACCTGGCGGACGCGTGCGGTGACACCATCGTAGTAGCGGGCGGGAATGGGCATCAATAGGCCCCCACATTGAGCGCGTCGGCCAGGCCTTCGCCGCCGAGCGATTTGTCCTCGGCGCGCGCGCCCACGGTATCGAGGCTGTCGATGTCGGTGATGCGGGCGCCATTGGCCACCAGCTTCCAGAATGCCAGACCCAGGAACAGTTCGCGGGACAGGTTGAGCCCGCCCAGGATCAGCAAATAGCCCAGCACGATCGCGATCAGCGTTTCCACACTGCCCTGCATGTGCTGGAGGAACAGCTGCAGGTTGAAGTCGCCATTGGCGAAGGCTTCGGGCGCGATGAAGCTGAGGACTACAAAGCCACCGGTGGCGAGCACGGTGCCGGCCACGATCAGCGCCAGGCCATAGCGCAGATACTGGTGCAGCAGGGAGCGGGCGCGGATGGTCACCGTCAGCGCGGCACTGCCCAGGCGGACGCAGGAGAACATGCGGCTCAGCTCCCGCGCCTGATAGCGCAATATCACAATGCCGATGAGCAGTAGCGCGATGCCGATGGGCAGATAGGCCCAAGGATTGGCGACGCCCGAAGGTGGAAAGGCCCCCATGGCGGCCCCGATGCCGGCGCCGATACCCGCGATCACCACGCCCAGCACATAGCTGATGTAGTATTGTCCGGCCAGCAGGCGCCAGGAGCCGGTGAAGCCGAATCGGCGGGTGCCGAACCAGCTGTGCACATAGCGGTAGCGCCACAGGCTCACCGCCATGAAGGGATAGGCCAGCCCGGCCGTTGCCAGCATCAGCAGCGACCAGCCGAAACGGCGCAACGCATAGGCCCAGGGATTGCCGGTCTGGTCACAGCGGATGCCGCGCCAGAGGGTCCGCGACAGGCGGAAATCGCGGGCGCGATAGATGGCGTAGCCGATCAGGAACCAGATGCCGACGGCCACCAGGCTATAGCCGACGATGGCCGCGTCGCTGGACTGGGTGGAGAGGTAGAAAAACAGACCATAGAGCGGGATGAACACCGCCAGCGCCATGAGGAAGCCGACCAGCAGCTGACTGGCCTGACCGGTATATTCCAGCGTATCGCCATCGATGACGGTGTTGGACCAGTAGAAGCGGCGCGTCCAGGTGGTCAGCCAGAAGCGGTAGAGCCCGATGGTGGGCAGCAGCAGCAGATAGCCGCGCAGCAGCAAGCCCACCAGTTCGCGCCGCGAACCGGTAAACACAACCGGTACCGGCCGCTCCGGCCCCCGCTGCATCACCATGCTGATATTCTCCCAAGCCTCAGTCGTTTTAGGCGAGGCAGGCAGGCTTGGGAAGCTGGGGGCCGATCAAACCTTTGGTCGGGCCTCAGGGATAAAGGCGCGCGCTGGTCCAGGGCTGGCCGGGTGTGGCGCGGGTGAAGCGCACGCGGTCATGCAGGCGGAACTCGCCATCCTTCCAGAACTCGATGCTGGCCGGCACGATGCGGAAGCCGGACCAATGCGCCGGCCGCGTCATCTCGCCATCACCCACCTTGGCGGTGAGCTCGGCCACTTCATCGATCAGCGTCTGGCGGCTGGCCAGCGGGCTCGACTGCTGGCTGGCGGCCGAGGCGATCTGGCTGCCCTTGGGGCGGCTGCCGAAGTATTTGTCGGCTTCGGCCGCGGTCAGCACCTCGACATCGCCGCGCATGCGCACCTGGCGGCGGAGCGACTTCCAGTGCATCACCATGGCAGCCTTGGGGTGGGCCAGAAGCTGGGCGCCCTTGTCACTGTTGAAATTGGTGAAGAAGCAGAAGCCCCTGGCATCGCGGGCATTGAGCAGCACCATGCGCACATCGGGCATGCCGTCGGCATCCACGCTGGCCAGCGCCATGGCGTGCGGATCATTCGATTCGGCTTCCTTGGCGAGCGCGAACCATTCCTCGAAGACGGCGAAGGGATCGAGTTCGGTCCTGTCGCTGTCGTCAAACAGGCGTTCTGTCAGGGTCTGCAGCATAGTGGTGACATCCCAATCGTCGCGAAAACTGGACAAGCCGGGGGGGCGTGGCCATATAGGACGGGAAACCGGGGCGAAGCAACGCCCGCATCAATGAATGGACCAAATGCGCGATCCCTATACCGTGCTTGGGGTGCCACGATCAGCCAGCGAGAAGGACATCAAGTCCGCCTATCGCAAACTGGCCAAGAAGTATCACCCTGACCAGAACCCAGAAGACCCGGCGGCGCACAGCAAGTTTGCTGAGGCGACGAACGCCTATGATCTGCTCAATGACGGGGCCAAGCGGGCCCAGTTCGACCGCGGCGAAATCGACGCCGACGGCAATCCCAAGTTTGCCGGCTTCCATCCGGGTGCCGGCGGACAGCGTGGCGGGCGCAGTACGCAGGGCGGCTTCACGGCCGAGGATATCCTGAAAGAATTCATGAGCGGCTTTGGCGGCCAACCGCGTGGCGGCGCCGGTCGCGCTGGTGCAGGCGGCCCGCAATGGGACCCCTTCACCGGCTCGGCCAGTGCGGGCGGTGGCGCGCGTGCGATGAAGGGCGAGGACGTGGTGGTCAATGCCACGGTGTCGCTCGAGGATGCGCACAAGGCCGCGTCCGTTCCCGTGCGCATGCCCAATGGCAAGGTGCTCTCGGTCAAGCTGCCCGAAAAGGTCGAGGAGGGTCAGCAGATCCGCCTCAAGGGCCAGGGATCGCCCGGCATGGGCGAGCCCGGCGACGCCCTGGTGACCGTGCGCTTCGAAAAGTCCAAGCAGTTCCGCCGCGACGGCGCCGATCTGCGCACCGATGTGCCGATCACGCTCTATGAGGCGGTGCTGGGCGCCAAGGTGCGCGTCCCGACGCTGGATGGTTCGGTCGAGCTCAACCTGCCGCCGGGGATCGACACCGGCAAGGCGCTGCGCCTCAAGGGCAAGGGTCTTTATGGCGATGGCGATCTCTACGCCAATCTCAAGGTCATCCTCCCGCCCGGCGGCGACGCCGACCTCGAGGCCCTGGCCCGCTTCATGCGCGACCAGAAGCCCTACAAGGTGCGCGACTAGCTAGCCGCGCGGCGCGGCGGCGCGCTCAAGGCGATCGTTGATGGCTTCGCCCAGCCCGTGTTCGGGCACGGGCGCCACGGCGATGGTCTTGCAGCCCGCCGCGTCGAGCTGGTGCAGCATGGCAAACAGGTTCCGCGCCGCCTCGCGCAGATCCCCGCTCGGCGACAGATTGGCCATGGGCCCGTCGAAGGCTTTGGCTTGGCCAAAGGCCAGATAGGCCTCGCCGGGGTGGGGCGTCGTGTTGAGGCGGATCTGCGCATCGGGCGCATAATGGCTCAGCAGCATGCCCGGCGCGGCAATGGCGGCGCCCTCTTCCACCACATCAATCGGCAGGCCGAGGCGTGCGGAAATCTCTTCCCGCGCCATGGCGCCGGCACGCAATTGCACGAGGCCATTGTCGGTCACGCGCAGGATGGTGGATTCCACGCCCGAATTGCAGGGCCCGCCATCGAGCACCGGCACGCGCCCGCCAAAGCCGGCAATCACCTGCTGGGCGGTGGTGGGCGAGAGCTTGCCCGAGGGATTAGCCGACGGGGCCGCCAGCGGGCGGCCGGCGGCACGGATCAGCGCCAGGGCCAGCGGATGATCGGGAATGCGGATGGCGACGCTGTCGAGCCCGGCCGTCGCCACATCGGCCAGCCCATTGCCGGGTCGGGCCGGCAGCACCAGGGTCAGCGGCGCCGGCCACAGCGCGGCGACGCGGCGCGCCAGCGGCGAAAACAGCGCCAGCGTCTCGGCCATGGCGAGATCGGCGCAATGGATGATCAGCGGATTGAAGCGCGGCCGGCCCTTGGTTTCATAGATCGAGAGCACGGCATCGGCATTGGTGGCGTCGGCCCCCAGGCCATAGACTGTCTCGGTGGCAAAGGCGCACAGATGGCCGGCGCGCAGCAGGGCGGCGGCGGCTTCCACCGAAATCGGTTCAGAACGGGTCTCGGAACTGGCCATGGGGTCCTTCTTGCGCATGGCGTTGTTTGACAACCTCCCCCCGGCGCGTCAAGACGAAGGGGCCGAGCCAATGGAGATCATGCCCGCGTGACCACACTGCTCATCAGCCAGCAGAACTATGCCGACCATGCCACGCCGCACGGGCATCCCGAGCGCGCCGACCGCATTGCGGCCGTGCTCGAGGCGCTGAGCCGGCCACGCTTTGATCGCCTGCTGCGCCGCGACGCCATCTCGGGCGATCTGACGCTGGCCGAGCTGGTGCATGGCCCCGGCTATCTCGGCCAGTTGCGCGATGCCCGACCGGCCGAGGGCATCGGCCAGCTCGACGCCGACACCTTCGTCTCGGCCAATTCCATGGCTGCGGCCGCCACCGGGCTGGGCGGCGCGCTCGACGCGCTCGATGCCGTGCTGCTGGGCGCGGCCGACAATGCCTTCTGCGCCATCCGTCCGCCGGGCCATCATGCCGAAGCCGCCACGCCCATGGGCTTTTGCCTGATCAACACCGTGGCCATCGTGGCGCGCGAAGCGCAGCGCAAATATGGCGCCGAGCGCGTCGCCATCATCGATTTCGACGTCCATCACGGCAATGGCACGCAGGATATATTCCAGGCCGACCCGAGCGTGTTCTATGCCTCGACCCACCAGATGCCGCTCTATCCCGGCACAGGCAAGGCCAGCGAAACCGGCGTGGGCAATATCAACAATACTCCGCTCGACCCCAATAGCGATGGCCAGTCCATGCGCGAGGCCTATCTGACGCGGGTGCTGCCGGCGCTGGTGGATTTCTCGCCCGACCTGATCCTGATCTCGGCCGGCTTTGACGCGCATGAGCGCGATCCCCTGGCGCAATTGCGCTGGCAATCATCGGACTATGGCTGGCTCACGGGGAAGTTGATGGATGTTGCGGACCGTTGCTGCGGCAACCGCATTGTCTCGCTGCTCGAAGGTGGCTATGACCTCAAGGGCCTGGCCGGGGGTGTTTCGCACCATGTGGCCATGCTGATGGACGGCGCCATCGGGCGCCTCGACGAATAGGAAATCTGCCATGGCCGAGATGGATGACGTCAAGACACTGAGCTTTGAGGCCGCGCTGCAGCAGCTCGAAGAAATCGTCGGCAAGCTGGAATCGGGCCGCGCCCCGCTGGCGGAATCGATCGCCATCTATGAGCGCGGCGAGGCCCTGAAGGCCCATTGCGAGTCCCTGCTCAAGGCCGCCGAAGCCCGCATCGAAAAGATCACCCTGTCGCGCGATGGCAAGGCCACCGGCACCGAGCCGCTGGACGCCTAGACCAGGTCATGGCTACGCCCAAATCGCTGCGCACCTTCCGCATTGTGCTCTGGACGCTGGTCGCCATCGTGGCCCTCGGCGCCACCGCGCTCTACCTGTTCCGCCCGCCGGCCCGGCCCCTGGGCATCACGGGCCAGGAATTCGCGCTCAACTCCACCAAGGGTGGCGCCTTCACGCAGGATGATCTGCGCGGCGTGCCGAGCCTGATCTTCTTCGGCTTCACCTATTGCCCCGATGTCTGCCCGACGACGCTGGCCGAGACCACGGCCATTCGCTCCGAACTGGGCCTGACGCCGGACCAGCTGCGCATCATCTTCGTCTCGGTCGACCCCGAGCGGGATACGCTCGACATGGTCAGGAGCTATGTCGAGGGCTTTGACCCCAGCATCATTGGCCTGGTCGGCAGCAGCCTTGAACAGACCGAAAATGCCAAGGCGGCCTTTGGTGTATTCTCCGAAAAGGTCGGCGACCCCGGCGATCCCTATTACACGGTCAACCACACGGCCCTGACGTTCCTGGTCAAGGCCGACGGCACCTTCCAGGGCACCATTTCCTATGAAGAGCCGATGGAGACCGCCCTCGCCAAGGTCAAGCGCCTGGTGCAGGGGTGAGCGAACGCATCAGGCTCGATCTGGCGCTGGAACAGCGCGGCCTCGCGCCCAGCCGTGCCCGGGCGCGCGACGCCATCCTGCGCGGCACAGTGACCGTCAATGGCACCGTCGCGCACAAGCAGAACCAGATGGTGGGCAAGGATGACGTGCTGGCGCTGAGCGATCCGGCCGCCAACTATGTCTCGCGTGCCGCGCTCAAGCTCGTCGCCGGGCTCGACGCCGCCGGCATCGACCCAGTGGGGCTGACCTGCATCGACGTCGGCGCCTCCACCGGGGGCTTTACCCAGGTGCTGATGGAGCGCGGCGCCCGCCGCATCTATGCCGTCGATGTGGGCCACGACCAGTTGCACCAGCGCCTCAAGGGCAGCGACCGCGTGGTCAGCATGGAAGGGGTCAATGCCCGCGACCTCACGCCTGAGATGATCCCCGAGCCGATTGACCTGCTCGTCTCCGACGTCAGCTTTGTCTCGGTCACCAAGGTGCTTGCGGCGCCGCTGGCGCTCTGCACCCCCTCCGCCCGGGCGGTGGTCTTGTTCAAGCCGCAGTTCGAGGTTGGCCGCAGCAATGTCGGCAAGGGCGGCATCGTCAGCAGCCCGGAGGCCATTGCCGTGGCGCTGGACGAGGTCATCGCCTTCATGGCCGCGCAGGGCTTTGCCCATCGGCTCTCGGTGACCTCGCCGATCGCCGGTGGCGACGGCAATGTGGAAACTGTTCTGGTGTTTGCCCGCGCCGCCTGAGCGCCAAGGCATTTGTGTTCTGCGTCCCAAAGGGCTAGCACGAGCACAGCGCGCCCGATATCCCGGCGCGACCAACCCCGGATTGATGATGACTGACGGCAATGACGACTATGTTTATGACGAAGCCACTGGCGAATGGCGTCCGGCTTCCGAGGTCACTGCCGCTGCCGAACCCTCTGTCGTCGTAGTCGATTCCGCCGGCACACCGCTCGCCGACGGCGACCAGGTGGTGCTGATCAAGGATCTCAAGGTCAAGGGCGCCGGCCAGACCATCAAGCAGGGCACGGTGATCAAGTCGATCCGCCTGACCGACAATCCCGAAGAAATCGACTGCCGCCACGACGCCATCAAGGGCCTGGTGCTGCGCACCGAATTCGTCCGCAAGCGCTAGCGCCTTCACCTCTCCCCCCGGGGGAGAGGTCGACCGTCCCCGGTCGGGCGAGGGGGCCCTACGCCTATCGGCGAGGCTACCCCCCAGATCGCTTCAAGTTCAGATCGACGCAGTTCTATCGCCCCCTCCCCCTTGAGGGGAGGGTTGGGGTGGGGGTGGTTCTGAGGGCCACCGACAGCCCCCCTCCCTCGGTCCCTCCCCTCAAACGGGAGGGAAGCAAAGGAACCGCAAATCCGCTGAACAGTGAAACGATCTAGTTCCGCTCAAAACCCACAGCGCCGTCGCGTCCGGTCTGGCCGCGATGGCGCAGGAAGTGATCGGCCAGCACCAGCGCCATCATGGCCTCGCCCACCGGCACGGCGCGAATGCCGACGCAGGGGTCGTGCCGGCCCTTGGTGATGATGTCGGCATCCTCGTTCGCCGTGGTCACCGTCTGGCGCGGCGTCAGGATCGACGAGGTCGGCTTGACCGCGAAGCGGCAGACAATGGGGTCGCCATTGGAAATGCCGCCCAGAATGCCGCCGGCATGGTTGGAGAGGAAATAGGGCTTGTCCGCCCCTGCCCGCATCTGGTCGGCATTCTCGACGCCGGTGAGGCTCGCCGATTCAAAGCCGGCGCCGATCTCCACCGCCTTGACGGCATTGATGCTCATCATCGCCGAGGCCAGGTCAGCGCTGAGCTTGCCATAGATCGGCGCGCCCCAGCCGGCGGGCACGCCTTCGGCCACCACCTCGATCACCGCACCCACCGAATTGCCATCCTTGCGGATGCCGTCCAGATAATCGGCCCAGAGCGCAGCCGCCGTGGCGTCGGCGCAGAAGAACGGGTTCTCACCCACCTGGTCCCAATCAAAATTGGCGTAGTCGATCTTGTGCGGACCGACCTGCACGAGGCTCGCCCGAATGGTGATGCCGGCCAGCACCTGGCGGGCCACGGCGCCGGCGGCGACGCGGGCAGCGGTTTCGCGCGCCGAGGTGCGCCCGCCGCCGCGATAGTCGCGGATGCCGTATTTCTGGTCATAGGTATAGTCGGCGTGGCCCGGACGGTACTTGTCGCGGATCTCCGAATAGTCCTTGGAGCGCTGGTCGGTGTTCTCGATCAACAGCGAAATGGGCGTGCCCGTGGTGCGCGGCCCATCGGTGCGCTCGTCCTCGAAGACGCCGGAGAGGATCTTGACCTCATCGGCTTCGCGGCGCTGCGTGGTATATTTGGACTGGCCCGGCTTGCGGCGATCGAGATCGCGCTGGATCATTTCAGGGATCAGCGTCAGTCCGGGCGGGCAGCCATCCACCACCACGCCCAGCGCCGGCCCATGGCTTTCGCCCCAGGTGGTGAAGCGAAACAGATGTCCAAATGTGTTGAATGACATGGCAGACCCCGGATGTTGCCGCCGTTCTAGGGGGCCATGCCGATGGGGTCAATCAATGTCGGCACACTCAATCATTGTCCCAGGTGCGGGTGGCTGAATACAGGCTCATGCGGTTGCCAACGAAATGGGCGATCGCGCCTTGCGGCGGCGGCCAGTTGAGCACTTCGGCGCGCCCCGTGCCCTCCACCAGATGCCGCAACACGCGCAGCACGCCGCCATGGGCCACCACCACCGTGTGCTGGGTCAGTTCCTGGGCGAAGTCGAGCAGGCGCTGGGCCACGTCCTCATAATTCTCGCCGCCTTCGGGGCGGAAATGCCAATAGCTGGCGTCGCGCTCGCCGGGGGCCAGCGCCATTTCGCGGTTGATCTCGGCATGCAGCCGGCCTTCGAGCTTGCCGAAGGAAATCTCGATCAGGCGCTTGTCATGGATTACCGGGGGCAGCGCCACATCGAATGCTGCGCGCATGCGGTCCATGGTCTCGGCCGCGCGACTGAGCGGGGAAGCAAACCAGCGCAGGCTGGTGGGGTCGACACCGTCGCGCTCGAGCAGTTCGCGCAGCAGCACGCCATTGGCATCGGCCTGGAGCTGGCCCGTGCGGTTGAGCGGAATATCCTTGCTGCCCTGGTAGCGCTGTTCGCGATTCCAGTCCGTTTCGCCATGTCGGGCGAAGTAGAAGTCCGGCCATTGCACGCTGGTCATAGTCTGTCCCGCTCTCCTGCGGCGCCCCTTATCCGTGCTCCGGTTGAAGGACCGCCGCGAAATAATCCCTGTCCGCCAGTCCTTTGGCTTTCACCCTGGCTGACGACACCGCCCGACCTGCAGCCTAGCGAATCCCTGCGGCTATAGTATCGGCGTGTGCGGCTGGCTGCTATGTAGCGCACGCAGGAAAGCGGTCAATGTCGCGCCTTGTCGCTGCTGGCCGGGGCCTGGCCCGCCCTTGCCTGTCGTCCGCCAACTGGCCATTGTCGCGTGCCGGAGTCGCCGGCCCCATTTTGACGTCCGGAACCGGTTCTGCCATGTCGCTGCCCGCCGCCACAATTGTTGCCCAGCTCTCCAGCCTGATTGGCGAGACCGCCGTGATCGGCGCGCCCGAGCAGATGGGCAATTACCTCAAGGAGCCGCGCAAGCGCTTCCACACGGGCGCCGCCGCCGTGGCCCTCCCCAACTCGGTGGCGCAGGTGCAGGCCATTCTCGCCTGGGCGCACGAGCATCGCGTCGGCATTATTCCCCAGGGCGGCAATACGGGTCTCGTCGGTGCGCAGGTGCCGCTGCGCGGGGACGAAGTGATCGTCAGCCTGGCGCGACTTGACCGCATCCGCGCCATCGACACCGCCGCCGGCACCATGACCGCCGAGGCGGGCGTGATCCTCGAAAACGCCCACAAGGCCGCCGAGGCCGAGAACACCATCTTCCCGCTCTGGCTGGCCTCGCAGGGCTCGGCCCGCATCGGCGGCCTGCTCTCGTCCAATGCCGGCGGCGTCAATGTGCTGGCCTATGGCAATGCGCGCGAGTTGACCATGGGCGTTGAGGCCGTGCTGGCCGATGGGCGGCTTTACCAGGGGCTCAATTCCCTGAAGAAAGACAATACCGGCTATGACCTCCGCGACCTGTTGGTCGGCGCCGAGGGGACGCTGGGCATCATCACGGCGGCGACGCTGAAACTCTTCCCGAAGCCGGAAGACTATGAGACCTGCCTGGTCAATATCAGCGGGCCGGATGCGGCCCTGCCGCTGTTCGAGCTGCTGCGCGCCCGCATCGGCGCGCGCCTCAATGCCTTCGAGATCGTGCCGCACATCGGGCTCGACATGCAGTTGCGCCATGGCATGCTGGATCGCGACCCCACCGCTGGCCCCTACCCCTGGTATGGATTGATCGAAGTCTCGCGCATGGCCGGCGGCGCGCCGGGCGTGCTGCAGGCGGCCATCGAGGCAGCCTTTGCCCAGGGCCTGCTCGACAATGCCGTCTTTGCCGAGTCGCTGGCCGACCGCACGCGCATGTGGGCCTTCCGCGAGCAGATGAGCGAGGTGCAATCGAAAGAAGGCGCCTCGGTCAAGCATGACGTCTCGGTGCCAATCGCGGCGGTCCCGGCGCTGATCGCGCGCGGCACGGCGGCGGCCGAACGGCTGGTGCCCGGCATTCGCGCGGTGCCCTTCGGCCATATGGGCGATGGCAATATTCACTTCAATTTCAGCCAGCCCATCGGCGCCGAGCCCAAGGCCTTCATGGCCGAGAACGACGAAAAGCTGCATGAGGCCATCTACGAGATCGTGCTCGATCTCGGCGGCTCCGTCTCGGCCGAGCATGGCATCGGCCAGCTCAAGCGCGAGCTGCTGGTGCAGGTCAAGGATCCGGTGGCCATCGACATGATGCGGGCCATCAAGACCGCGCTCGATCCGCGCGGCATTCTCAACCCGGGCAAGATGCTGGCCTGAACCGACCCGTAGGGTCAATCCGCTCCGGTGGAGCGGATTGAGGAGAGAAGGCCATGAGCGCTACGCTCGAATGGCGACCAGCCAGTTACATTTTGGTGCCGTCTTGTCGGGGACGGCATGGCGCGCCATGTGTGGGCCATGTTGCTCAATATTGCTTTTCTCGACGACGCCACCCGCCCCAAGCCGCCGCGCCTGGAGGGCCTGACCCCGGCCCAGAAGGCGCCCGGCCAGCATCTGCGCATGATCCATGATCACCTGCGCCACAATATGCAGACCCTGGCCACGCTGATCCAGCGCGCCGCCGATGGCGAGGCGAGCCCCGCCGATGTCGCTGCCGAAACCGGCGACCTGGCCATGGTCGCCAACTATCGCCGCTTCGGCAATCTGTGCGGTCGCTATTGCCAGGTGGTCCATACCCACCACTCGATTGAAGACCAGGCGATCTTTCCGGCGCTGGCCGCGCAGAGCCCGGCCTATAGAGCCATCGCCGAGCGCCTGGTGGCCGAGCATGAGGTGGTGCACGAACTCCTGGTGCGGCTGATCGATGCGCTCAATGACCTCGCCGCCGAGCCGACCCAATCGCGCTTTGAGGACACCAAAACCGTCTATCACGCGCTCGAACGCGTGCTGCTGTCGCACCTGGGCTATGAGGAAGAGGCCATCGGCGACGCGCTGGGCTATTTCGAGATCGGCGTCTAGAACAGATCCAGCTGCCCGCCGCCGCCGGCCACCTTCCTGGGCTTGGGCGGCGCGGGCTTGTCCAGCGTCACCGGCTCGATCAGCCCGGGATCGTCGTCGCGGGCGGAATTGACCCGGGTCGAGACCGGATGGAACTTCAGTGCGCCATCGGCCAGTGGCAGCGCCAGTTGCGCCGCGTCGGCGGCCCGCACATCGCGCACATTGAGCCAATCGTCGATCGCCTGACCATCCAGAATCGCCGGCATGCGGTCGTGAATGGGCGAGAGCTGGCCATTGGCCGGCACGGTGATGGTGGCGACGCTGTCGACCAGCTCGCCCTCCGGCCCCTCCCAGGTGGCATAGAGCCCGGCCAGCGCCATGGGCCGGTCATCGGCCAGGGTGATGTAATAGGGCTGCTTAGTCTTGTCCGGATTGGTGTGCCACTCGTAGTAGCCGCTGGCCGGAATGATGCAGCGGCCATGCTTGAGCGCATCGCGGAAGGTCGGCTTCTCCGCCATGGTCTCGACGCGGGCATTGATCACCAGCGGAAATTCGCGCGGATCCTTGACCCAGCGCGGCACCAGGCCCCAGCGGGCAAAATGGCCCTCGCGGCGGCCGCCCTCTTCCCAGATGGCTGCCACCGGCTGGGTCGGCGCGATATTGTAGCGCGGCACCAGCTCGATATGGTTGAGCAGGTGGTACAGCGCTTCCATCATCTCGGGCGGCAGCGTCGACGCGTAGCGTCCGCACATGTTCGGTGTCTCCCAATTGGCCAACTACAGGTAGTGTGTAGGTCTCCGAATCGCAATTGGACTGCCCGTCGTGACCGATGCCCCGCCCAATGCCGCCAGCGTCGCCCTTGTGCGTGGCGGCAAGGTGCTGCTGATCAAGCGCGCCTATGCCCCCTATCAGCATCTGTGGACCTTGCCCGGCGGCCGCATCGAGCCGGGGGAGAGCATCGAGCAATGCGCCGCGCGCGAGGTGTTCGAGGAGCTCGCCATCACCATCCGCAATCCGCGCCCGGTGATGGTGCAGGCGCTGGGGCGCGACCTCGAGTTCCGCCTGGCGGTGTTTGTCACGACCGACTTCTCCGGTGTGCTGCGCGCCTCCGACGAGGTGGCCGATCACAAATGGGTCGATCCCACCGCGCTCATCGCCTTCCGCACCACCAGCCGGCTCGATGACGTGCTTGCGAGGGCCTTCGCAGTGCTGGCGCAAAGCTGATAGAGGTGCACATCACCATGTGGACCCGCGCCGTGACATCGCTTCGCATCCTGATTACCGCCCTTGCGCTGACGCTTGGCGCCGGGCCGGCGCTGGCCATTGATCCGCTCTATCAGCAGCAGATGGAGCGCCTTTCCCAGATCATGGGCAGCCTCTATTTCCTGCAGCCGCTGTGCAAGGCCGGCGCCACCGACTGGCGCGCCGAGGCCGCCGAGCTGATCGCGCTCGACCAGCCCGACGAGGATCGCCGCCAGCGACTGAGCGGTGCCTTCAACGATGGCTACACCGCCTATGCCCGCTTCCACCGCAGTTGCACGCCCACGGCCCAGGCCGCCCTGCAGCGCCTCCTGGCCGAAGCCGAGCGCACCGCGCGCGATATTCACACCCGCTTTGCCGAGTAGGCCGCCCGCCACCTCGATACAAACGCCCACGTCTTGTTAACCTTCGGGTTACTTCTGGCGCGCACCGCTCGAAGCAGCATGCTAGTCGAGGGGCATGTCGATCAATAAGTCCATATTTGCGCCCGCGTCGGGGCTTGGTGTGTTCGATCGGGACCAGGGCGAGCGCCAGATTGCGCTCGAATATCTGGCCGATGCCTGGAATGACGCCGAGGAAGATGGGGTGCAGAGCGCCTCGCTGGCCCATGCGTCCCTGTTCGCGGCCCTGGCCACCTTCTGCAAGATGCACGGCGACGAAGCCGCGGCTGACCTCATCGCCATGCTCCCCGACCGCATTCGCTCGGGCGAATACAACCTCGACAAAATCCTGCAGTAGGCGCCCTGCAGGCCGGGTCTTGGGCGCGGCCATTTGGTGGGCACTGAGCCCATCAAAGTTGGTCCCCGTCCGCTACCTACTACTCAGAGCCTCCCAAAAACTGCCCTTTCCGGCGTAGACCTGACCGCGCCTCCTGCCCCTATGCCACACTGGCAAGGATCGGCTAGACATAAGGTCAGAGGGCGCGACTTTGGAAATTCATGCACTTTTCGACGGCTTGGCGTGGCTCACCAGCGCATACCTTGTCGTTCTGCTGCGAAAATACTTTGCCGACGCGTTTCCGTCCTCCGCCGGGGCACGGACTAAGGGTTACCTAATCGCCCTGATAGTTGGCGCGGGTGTGGGCGCCTATGGGCTCGGCACGGCCAACCTTTGGCTCGCAGGCGTCGCCGGCATTGCCAGATCAATCGAGGGCGCGCTGGCGGGCGCAATTTTGGGGGTCGAGCTCTACAAATGGCGAACCGGCATGGCGGGCCGCACTGCTGCCTTGTTTGTGCTCCCGATTGCAATGGGGATCGCTGTTGGCCGCATTGGTTGCTATCTCGCGGGCCTCGAAGACTTCACCTATGGCGTGCCCACGACACTGCCTTGGGGGCACGATTTCGGCGATGGCATCAGCCGGCATCCTGTGCAGCTTTACGAAGCAGCGGCACTGACCCTTTTTGCGGCTGCCTATAGCATTGCCCTGTTCCGCCGCGATCAATGGCCACTCGGCAATGGCTTTGCACTATTTGTGCTGTTCTATGCAGCACAGCGGTTCGGGCTGGAGTACCTCAAACCCTATCCGGACCTGCTTTGGGGCATGACCATATTCCAGGTTGTCTGTGTCGGAATGGTGCTCTACGCCTTGGTACTATTGCGCCCAGAGAGATTTTTTCATGCTCAACGCACCTGAAGATTCTGCGTCGCCTCGCAAGATTAAGCCCTACATTTTCTACGGCGAAACCACCTCGCTCTGCGACGAGTGCCTGGCACTGATCCCTGCAAAGATTGAGTTCTCGGACGGCAAGGTCTGGTACGAGAAACGCTGCTACGCCCACGGCGTCCAGAAGGTCCTGATTTCGACCGACATTGAGTTCTTCAAATGGCAGAAGGACTTTCTGAAGCCGGGTGACCGGCCGCTGGAGCTGCAAACCACCACTGAGTACGGCTGCCCCTATGACTGCGGTCTCTGCCCGGACCATGAGCAGCATTCGTGCCTCGCGGTGATCGAAATCAACCAGCACTGCAATCTGACCTGCCCAGTCTGCTTTGCCGGCTCGTCGCCCCAGCATACCGAACACCGGCCGCTGGCCACTATCGAGCGCATGATGGATGCGCTGGTGCGCAGCGAAGGTGAGCCCGATCTTCTGCAGATTTCGGGCGGTGAGCCCACGCTCCATCCCGATATCCTGGCTGTCATCGATGCGGCCAAGGCCCGCCCCATTCGCCATTTGATGATCAACACCAATGGCCTGCGTATCGCGCAGGATGCCAGTTTCGTCCAGGCGCTGGCGGATCGGAAGACGGGCCTTGAGATCTACCTGCAGTTTGACAGTCTTGAGCGGGACGCGCTGCTTGACTTGCGAGGTGCCGATCTCCGGCGCATTCGCCAGGAAGCGCTCGAAGCGCTGGAGAAACACAACATCTCGACGACGCTGGTGTGCACCTTGAAGAAGGGTGTCAACGATCACGAGGTGGCGGCGATCATCGACCATGCGCTTGGCTTTGCCTGCGTAAGGGGTGTGACGTTCCAGCCTGTGCAGGATGTCGGGCGGAACCGGGCATTTGACGCCCGCACCAATCGGCTGACACTGTCAGAAGTCCGCCGCCGCATTATCGACGACCACGGACTGTTCGGCGAAGCCGACATGATACCGCTCCCCTGCAATCCCGATGCGATCACCATCGGCTATGGCCTGCGCAATGGCCGCACGGTGGCACCAGTGACGTCGATGATCCCCCGCCAGATGCTGCTCGACAGCGTGCCAAACTCGGTGGCCTTCGAGCGATATCCTGAATTGAAGCGACGCATCTTCGAGCTGTTTTCGCTGTCGGTGGGCGAATCCACCATTAGCGACAAGATGACGGCGCTCTTGTGCTGCCTGCCTGAAGTGCCTGTACCCGAAGGGCTCGATTACAGTTCGATCTTCCGTGTCGCGGTGATCAACTTCATGGATCGTCACAATTTCTCCGTGCCGGCGGCCAAACGAAGCTGCATTCACTTCGTTACGCCCAATGGTCAGATCATCCCCTTCGAGACCTATAATCTGTTCTACCGCAACGGTGAAATAGGCCCAATCCGTGCCCGCCTCGAGCGCCAGCGGGGCATCGCCTGATGCGGGCCCTCGCAATTCTGTTTGGCGTCTTGTTGCTGCTTCCTGGCCTTTGCTGCCTGGGATTTGGGCTGATTTTTGCTTCTGGCGGACAAGGGGGGACGGCCTTCGGATTGATAGAAATGGTCGTGGGCGGACTGATCACCTGGGGGGCCGTCGCGCTCATCAAGGGACCACGCTAATCTGCGTCCGCCTCGCCTGTGGGCCGGTTGGCCCGATAGACGCGGCGACTGCGTGGCCCGCCCCTGCGGGCCGCCGTCCCTCACACCACCCGCAGCACCTGCCCGCGGTCGCTCAGCGCCACCGCCCCGACCAGCACGGCCCAGAGCATCACGCAGATCGTCGCCGTCGCGGCGGCGCTGGCCGACAGGCCGCCGCCCGAGGCCAGGTTGAACAGCGTGTGCCAGAGAGCCACGGCGATCACGCTGCCGCCGGCGAGATGGGCCACATGGGCCAGCACCAGCGTGCCGGCGAGCAGGCCCAGGCTCCAGCCAAAGGCGGCGGTGGCAAAATCCATCGCCTGGAAATCGGCGACACAGGCAAACAGCGGAAGATGCCAGCCCAGCCAGATCGGCCAGACCAGCAACGTGCCGATGGTGGGGCCAAAGCGCAATTGCAGCTGCGGCAGCAGGAAGCCGCGCCAGCCGATCTCCTCGCCCAGGCCATTGACCAGCAGCGCGATCAGCAAGACCGGCACCACGCCCAGTTGCGGCAGGCCCGAATAGAGCCCTAGCGCCGACAGCGGCGGCAGGTGGCCGGTGATGGCGAATTCGGCAATCAACGCCGCCGCGATGATCAGTAGTGGCGAGAGCGTCGCCAGCCAGGCTATTTGCCCGCGCGGCAGCCGCGTCACCCGCCGCCGAAGATCAGCCCAGCTGGCGCCGCCCGTGCGCCAGGCCATCCAGATTGCGGCAATGGCCGGGCCCAGCAGGCCGGGGAGATGGGTGGGCCAGCCGACACCGGTCATCACAGACCCACCCGTGAGCAGGATCGGCAACCAGGCCAGCCACGACAGGGCATAGGCAAGCGCAACAAAAACCAGAACCGACGGCATCGACAGATCCTGCGCACCGGGGACCGCTCCCCTCACGCGCGCGATGCTGCCGGACAAATCCCGCCGCCACCTTGACGCCTATCAAGCCGCCGTGGCGCCTTTGCCTTGGTTCAGGCAGGCGGGAGGGTTTCCAGAAAGCGCATGGGCTGGCCGGTGCAGGACCGATAAAAGGCGGTAACTTTACTGGCGACATTGGTATTATGGAGGCAGCAGCTGACATCACTTCTCGAGTTCCTCAGAAAGGACCCCGCTGCGCATCCCTCGATAAATGACCTGAGACCTAACTACGGCTTGTTCCGCATTCTCCCATTGACATCTGGAACGGGCATTTTTCCAGGTTTAATAGCGACCATACGTCCGTCCGACCCTTGTACCCCTCTGTGGCCGGCCTGAACCTCAACTATTCGACCGTCGCTTCCCTCCACGCCACGAGCGCCCGGTCTTATCGCCACCATGTGGCCATCGCTACCCTGCACACCTCGCCACCCATCAGGAATGGTGACTGCTCAGCCATCTCTACTTGAACATTTCCTCGGCAAAATCGTCTCCAAGAGAAGAGAGCGGCCATCGGCCGCTCTCTTCTGCCCTATTGGTCAGCTTGCCTTTTTCTTCGGCGGCAAGAGCTTCTGCAGATAGGTCAGTGCCTTGGGATCGCGTGTTTTGATATAGTCCTCAAAGCACTCTGGCCACCAAACTGTCTCGACATACTCGCGAAAAAGACCCAGCATGGAGTTGGGGTACTGGCGGGCTTCACCTTCCCACTCGTCGGTCTTGTGTTGGTACATCTTGTAGTTGCCGCACAGCTTCGGGTGGTAAGCATCCAACCACTTCGCGAAGCGGATCCCCACGCTCACGTCAGGACGGTTCTGCCTTCCGTCCGGCGCCTTGTCGGCCATAATGTGGCCCTCGCGCTCCATGCGTCCCCAAACGATCACCGCCAGCTCGTTTATTACCGAGAAATAGCCCTGATCCACGCGGCTCCAATTCTCGTTGGCCCGCTTGATGAAAGCCGGGACGCCGCCTCGGTAACCACCAGTCTTCCGAATGGCGGGTAGCACCTCAGACGTGACCCACTTCCTAAAGGTCTTTGCTTCGGGTTTGTTGGAGCGGAGGATGGCGTTGTAGAGGCCGGACTCATTGATGATCGTCATCTTTTGGGTGCGACCGATGGCATCGGAAACTCCGATGGCATCTTTTTCATCGTCATCCAAACGGCTGGCAACATCACCAGGGTTGGCAAGCCCCAGCTTCTTGCACACCTCGTTCAGGACGAACCATGGGTCGCCATCCTTGTCGATCACACGAAACTGGTCGTGATCGTTGTCTTCAAACAGTTGCAGTACATACTGTGCCATAGGGCATTCGTTCCTTCAGGTTCACATTGTAGGTAGTTCGCATCACGATCTCCTATTTGAGTGCCGAAGGGCCTTGACCGACCTGTCATCGTGTGATGAAACAAGCCAAGAACTGATCCGCCCCTTCGGCGGTTATGACCTGCAGCTTCGGGCAAAGAAGCGCGCAGGTCTTTCTATGTGCGCAGAAATCCCGACTTTAGCCAGCGCTAATTAACTCGTGCTTAACGAATTTTCGGGCTTGACTCTAGTTTAGTCGATTCCGCACACCTATATATATCGCAGTACGCCCAGTTTTGTGAGCGGGCGTGGCGAATTTACCTCTCTGCTGCATGACCACGTCGGTCCCGCCTTCGGCGACCGACCAATGCCTGCCTTATCCGGGAGACGCTGCTAAAGCGAGCAGACCGATTCCTACGCCGAAGCTGCCAAACTTCCCGCCCCTACCCCACCTGCGGCAGCGCCTCCAGAAACCGCATGGGCTGTCCCGTCGATGGCGTCACCAGTTCGCCCTGCCACATCACCGTCTTGCCGCGCACGATGGTGCCGACGGGCCAGCCGGTGACCGTCACGCCGTCATAGGGCGTCCAGCCGGCGCGGCTTTTCACGTCCTCATTGCGGATGGTTTCGCGGCGCTTGAGGTCGACGATGGTGAGGTCCGCGTCATAGCCCACGGCGATGCGGCCCTTGCCGGCGATGCCGAACAGGCGATTGGGGCCGTGGCTGGTCATGTCGACAAAGCGCTCAAGGCTCAGCCGCCCGGCGTTGACATGGTCGAGCATGGTGGGGACCAGGGTCTGCACGCCCGTCATGCCCGAGTGGCTGGCGGGATAGGCATGGTCCTTTTCCTCGCGCGTGTGCGGCGCATGGTCGGAGCCCAGGATATCGGCGACGCCATTGGCGACGCCCGCCCAGATGCCTTCGCGATGCGCCTTGTCGCGCACCGGCGGGTTCATCTGGGCGTAGGTGCCCAGGCGGGTGTAGGCGGTTTCGTCCAGCGTCAAATGGTGCGGCGTCACTTCGACCGAGGCCACGTCCTTGTGGTCGGCCAGATAGACCATTTCCTCGGCGGTCGAGATATGCAGCACATGAATGCGCTTGCCGGTCTTGCGGGCCAGGCCCACCAGGCGCTTGGTGGAATTGAGCGCCACCTCGGGCGAGCGCCACACCGGGTGGCTCGATGGGTCGCCCGCCACGCGCAGATGCTTGCGTTCCTCGAGCATATATTCGTCCTCGGAGTGGAAGGCGGCGCGGCGGGAAATGGCGCGCAGGATGGCTTCGACACCATCATCGTCGGGCACCAGCAGCGAGCCGGTGGACGAGCCCATGAACACCTTGACGCCGGCGCAGCCAGGGAGCTTTTCCAGCACCGGCAGCTCGCCGACGTTCTCATGCGTGCCGCCGATATAGAAGGCGAAGTCGCAATGCATGCGGTTGGTGCCAGCGGCGATCTTGGCCTCGAAGGTCTCGCGGCTAGTAGTCAGCGGATTGGTATTGGGCATTTCGAACACGCCCGTCACCCCGCCCATGACGGCCGAGAGCGAACCCGATTCGAGGTCTTCCTTGTGCGTCAGGCCCGGCTCGCGGAAATGCACCTGGGTGTCGATGACGCCTGGTAGGATATGGAGGCCCGCGCAGTCGACAATTTCGGTCGCCGCGGCATGGCCGAGGTTGCCGATGGCGGCAATACGGCCATTGCGCACCGCCACATCGGCGAGGCGCTGGCCATCATGGTTGACCAGCGTGGCGTTCTTGAAAATGGTGTCGTACTGCGCCATGTCTGTGGTCCCCGCGATGCCTGGTTCCCTGCCGGTTTAGCGGAGGCAGCGACCATGAGGCAAGCGACCATGACCATCCATCTGCGTGCCGACCGTGCCCTCTTCCGCTTTTCGGGCCCGGACGCGCACAAGCTGCTCAACGATGTGGTGACCGGTCATATTCCGGCGGCCGGCGATGGCGCGGGCGAAGCCGCGGCTGCCTGGGCGCTGCTGTCGCCGCAGGGCAAGATCCTCGCCGAGGGCCTGGCTGGCCATGCGCCGGACGGCATCTGGCTTGATGTCCACCAGTCGGTCGCCGACGATTTTTTCAAGCGCATGAAGATGTATCGCCTGCGCGCCCAGGTGGTGATCGACGATCTGCGCGAAACCCATCGCGTCGGCTTTGCGCCGGACGCGACGCCTGGCCTGATCCATCACAGCGATCGCCTGGGTCCGCAGGCGATCGGCTTCCGCGTCATCGCCCCGGTCGAGGCCACGGCGGACTGGGTGCAGTCCGACGCCGCCTACCAGTCCGCGCGCATCGCCGCCGGCATCGCGCATCAAGGCAATGATTTCCCCGCCAATGACGCCTTCGCGCATGATATCGGCCTCGATATTCTCGATGGCATCGACTTCGCCAAGGGCTGCTATGTCGGCCAGGAGGTCGTCAGCCGGATGAAACATCGTGGCACCGCGCGGCGTCGTCCGGTGGTGGTGCGTGGCGTCACTGCCCCCGCCGGCACACCCGTTCTGGCCGGCGAGCGTGAAGCCGGCACCATTGGCCAGGTCGTCGATGGCATGGCGGTGGCCATCGTCCGGCTTGACCGCATCACCGATCCCTCCGCCGTCACGGTCGGCGGTCAGCCTGTCGCGATCAACCTGCCCACCTGGGCCAGCTATGCTTTTGGCGAGGCCAGCGCCGAGGATTGAGCGCGCCTGTCGAATCGCGTGACGAAGCGCTACGGTTCGGGTGATCACAACGACAGCACTTTGGGGCAAAATGGCACGCCAGAACGACAGGGCATGGCAACGCATGTTGTCGGGCCGCAGGCTTGATATTCTGGACCCCTCCCCGCTCGATGTGGAACTGCCCGATATCGCCCATGGCCTTGCCCGCGTGGCCCGCTGGAATGGCCAAACCTTTGGCGATTATCCCTTTTCCGTCGCGCAGCATTCGGTTTTGGTGCTCGAACTGTTCCGTGCCGCCAACCCCGATGCCACGCCGGTGGCGCAATTGCAGGCGCTGCTGCATGACGCGCCCGAATATGTGATGGGCGACATTATCTCCCCCTTCAAGGCGGCCATGGGCGGCAATTACAAGGACGTGGAAAATCGTCTTCTGTCAGCGATTTACCTGCGCTTTTCCCTGCCCGCCAGCATGCCGGCAGCGCTGGCCAAGCTGGTCAAGAAGGCCGACCGCGAAGCGGCCTTCTTCGAAGCTATCCACCTGGCCGGATTCGAGGACAGCGAGGCCCGGAAATTCTTCGGCGCCCCCAGTCTGCCGGCCTTTGACGTCGATGCCTTCGACCGGCTGATCCGTCCCTGGCCGACACGCGAGGCGCATGACCGCTTCGTGGCCGCTTTCACGGAAATCTCTGTTTAGCGACAGTCCTTTGGCCTGTTCAAATTAACCTTACCGAATGATGAACTTTGCGCTGCGCGCTGGCATATGGTTTCTGAAACCTTAATGCCAACCAGCGACACCGCTTCATTTCGGGACGGACATCATGGGCCTGCCAGACCGCCGCATTCTGCTTGGGATGTTCCTGGGCGCCATCAGCGCCACAGCTCTCGCCGCGACCGGTCCGGGTGCGGTGCTGGAAGTGTTTGCCGACGAGGCGCCGCAGGTCGTTGCACCGGGCTTTGACACGTCCAAGCTGGTCCGGTTCGAGGGTCGCACCTATGCGGTGACGGCAGATGCCGGCGTCTCGCAGGAACCGCTAACTACCCAGACGGTCAAGAAAATCGAGGGCGGCCGGGTGAGCTATGTGACCATCACCACCACGGCCACCGGCACCTATTCGAGCGACGCGATGTTCTCGCCCAATGTGCAGTATCCCGGCATCGACGTGGAAGAGTTATCCCCCTTCTGGTTCAGCAATGTATTCTATAGCTGGAACGGCAGGGGCTGGTCGTCCTTCTCCAGCCGCCAGGGGAACTCGTACATGTCCTATCGCCAGGGCAATACGCGCGTCAGCACCTATGGCGGCACGACCTGTATCTCCGGCCCCGGCTATTTCGTCTGCTGATCAGCCAAACAGCCAGCCGCGCTTGAACTTGTAGAAGACGTGCAGCCCGATCTGGGTGACCTTGGTCATGCGCGGCGCCCAGTCCGGCCGGACATAAGTGGCGTGGTAGTGCGTCGCGTCGCCCACTTCGGTCAGGTAGAGCTGGCCATCGGTGAAGCGCTTGGCAATATCCTGCGCCTGCGCCCAGGCCGTGCTGTCGTTGACATATTCGGGGATGCCGTCGCAGGCAAAGGAGAACTGGCAGGCGTTGCGCTTGTTCTGGTTCTGGAACACCACGCCGCAAATCGTGCCGGGGTAGCGGCGATCCTTGACCCGGTTCTGCACCACCTGGGCCACGGCAACCTGGCCGCGATAGCTTTCGCCGCGCGCCTCGAAATAGATCGCGGTGGCGAGGCACCAGAGTTCCTTTTCCGACGTCTCGATGGCCTGGCCCGTGGCAAATCCGCCAGTGACGGGCGCGGTTTCGCGAGCATAGGCCAGCTGGGCCGATGCCATTACCGGAACGGGCGTGACGGCCTCGGGCGCGATGCCGGCGATGGCGTCGAGCGCTGCGGCCGAGCCGGCGCCGAGCGCCGAGGGGTCGATGGCGGCCAGCGACATGCGCGGACCGATTTCGACGTCGCCGGTGGCCGGGATGTCGACGTCGGCGATGCGGGTCTGGTCGAGGCCGGATGTTTCGCCTGGTCCCTGGCGCAGCGAGGCCAGGCGCACGCGCACTTCCTCAAAGCTGCGCGAGATGGCCAGCGCGTCGACCGGGCGGCGATGGCGGTCGGTCTTTTCGGCCCGATTTGGGCCGGTGAACATGGCGGTGTTGAACAATTGGCCAACAGAGCCGGTGATGACGGGATCAACACCGGAGAACGACAGGCTGGCGCTGACGAGTTGGGTCTGGGGTGGCAGCACTTCGGCCAGCTCGGACGCCGGGCCAAAGGCGCCGCCGGTCAATGCGCCGTAGCTGAGCGCGCCCATGATGATCACGCCACAGGCCCGGGTAAAGGCATGACCACCGCGAGCCGCTCTGGCCGGGCGCTTGCGCGCCGCCGGCAGGGGGGAAAAGACCATCAACGCTACTCAACACAACGCAACAAAACTACTGATCGGCGAAAGTGACGCTAAAATGCCGACGTTCGGAATGATGTCTTATTAGGGTTAGCAGCGGGTAAACGGGGTTTGCGGCCAGCCCATGGACGAAGCATGGCGCAGGCTGGGCGGGCGATGGACTCACCGCATTGTGAAAGGTCAGCGGTCGCAGGCAGCCCGAATGCGCGCGATTTCGGGCAGGAAGCTGTCGACGCGGAAGCGAACCGACAGGGAGCGTGAATTGGCCGGGGTCACGCGGGCGGTGAGATTGGTGACCCCCGCCAGCCCGTCCAGAAACGTCGCGGCATCGCGGCTGTTGTCGATCACCACGGCCGTGTTGTCGGCATTGACCGAGAGGGTGCGGCTCCGGGCGGCCTGAAGGTCATTCTGCAGCGTGATGCCCGCATCCCGGCCCAGGGCGGACATGGTGTTGTTGGCAAAGCCGAAGGCCACCGTCAGCGTGTCTGCCGCGCAGGTGACGGTCATTGTGGCGGGGGCCCGCCCGCTGGGCCGCGCCGGAATGAGCTGCTCGGACTGCAGCACGGCCGAAACGCCTTCTGTGGCCATGGTTTCGCTGCGGAACAGGCCGTCGTAGCAGGCCAGCCGTTCGGCATCGGCAGCAATGGCCGTGCATTGGGACACAGGAGACTGGGCAAAGGCGAGCGGGGCAGGCGCAGCGAACAGCGGCAACATGGCCAGAACCGGCAGGAACTTCACGTCAGTATTGTCCTCTCCCTCGCGTCGGCGTGGCCGACTGTTGAACAACATATAGGGAGTGTGACGGCAATAGTTAAGCCGAGGCCTGTGCCAGTGTCAGCCGCGCCACCGGCACGCGATAGGGCGAGCAGCTGACATAGTCGACGCCGAGACCCGAGAAGAACTTGAGCGAGGCGGGGTCGCCCGCATGTTCGCCGCAGATGCCGATCTTGAGGCGGGGATTGGCCGCCCTACCCCGCTGGATGGCAATGGAAATCAGCTCGCCAACGCCCTTTTCGTCAATTGTGACGAAGGGATCGCGCTCGTAGATGCCCTTGCGCTGATAGGCGGCCAGGAATGTCGGCGCATCGTCGCGCGAGATGCCGAAGGTGGTCTGGGTCAGGTCGTTCGTCCCGAAGGAGAAGAAGTCGACCATATTGGCGATATCCCCGGCCCGCAGACAGGCGCGGGGCAGCTCGATCATGGTGCCGAAGGCCAGCTTGACCTTTTCGGAACGCAAGAGCCCCGAATTGGCGGCGATGGTGTTCATGCGCTCGCGCACAAAGGCCACTTCGCTGGCGGTGGAGACAAACGGCACCATGACCTCGACCGCCACGGGCTCGTCCTGTCGCTCGCTGGCCGCGCGCACGCCGGCCATGATGGCCTGCATCTGCATGGACAGAATTTCGGGATAGGTGATGGCGAGGCGGACGCCGCGGTGCCCCAGCATGGGATTGACCTCGGCAATGCGGTCGAGCCGCTGGCGCAGCGCGCGTACGGCCAGGCCCAGCGACGCGGCGGTCTCCTCGATATCCTCGTCGGTGCGCGGCAGGAATTCGTGCAACGGCGGGTCGAACAGGCGCACCGTGACCGGCAGCCCCTTCATGGCCGAGAACAGCGCCGAATAATCCCCGGTCTGGAAATCGACCAGACCATCGACGGCGCGGCTGCGGTCGTCCTCGTCTTCCGACAGGATCATGCGGCGCAGCGCCACCATGCGTTCGGGCGAAAAGAACATGTGTTCGCTGCGTGCCAGGCCAATGCCCTCGGCGCCAAAGCTGAGCGCCGTATTGGCCGATTCCACCGTCTCGGCATTGGTGCGGACGGCGATCTTGCGCGTGGCGTCGGACCAGCCCAGCAGCGTGCCGATGGCCCCGCCGATATGGGGCTGCGCCAAGGGGAGCGTGCCGGCATAGACGCGACCGTCAGTGCCGTCGATCGTCATGCGGTCGCCGGTGCGGAACTCGCGATCGCCAATGCGACACACCATTTCGGCGCTATCGACCGATAGGGTGCGCACGCCGGCCACGCAGGGCTTGCCGGTGATGCGGGCAATGACGCCGGCGTGGCTGGACATGCCGCCACGGGCAGTCAGGATGCCGGTAGCCGCCTTCATGCCCTCCATGTCGGCGGGGCCGGTTTCGTTGACGACGAGAATGCAGTGCTTGCCACGCGCGCGCATGCGTGCCGCGTCCTCAGGGTTGAAGACGATAATGCCGCTGGCTGCGCCGGGCGAAACGCCCAGGCCGGTGGCGATGGGGGCGTTGCCCTCTGTGGATTTGAGCCGGGGATGCAGCAGTTGCGCCAGCCGGGAGGGGTCGACGCGGGTGACGGCATTGTGCGCCGACCACACCTTGCGATTGACGCGATCGACAGCCGCCTCAAGCTCGGCGGCAGGCGAGGCCTGATAGGGGCGCGCGGAGAGAAACTGCACCTGTCCGCGCCGCACGGCCACCGAACAGGCCATGTGCTGGCCGGCCTTGGCATCGACCAGGGTCACCAGTGCGGCAATGGACTCCGGCAGCGCCGGCAGAGGGCTGCTGCCCATGGGGGCCGGACCCATGCTGCCCGTCGTGCCATTGCGGGTGAGAAACTGCTCGATCTCGCCCTCGGCCTGGGCCTGCACCAGCACGATCTGCTTGCCGCGATCCTCGTCCTGCCGGCCGGTCCAGCCCTGGCCGAAGCCATAGCTGTCAAAGGCATTCTTGATCGCCTTGGCGAGCGGCCGGCTGGGGTCGACCGAATCTTCGGGATTGGCGGGGGCAGAAATGCCCAGCTTGGCCGGCATCAACCCGCCATTGTGCATAGCCGCCGAGGTTCGCACCACCAGCGGGGGCGGCACGCCATCCTTGCCGACGAGCTTGAACAGGCAGGCCACCCAATGGGTGCGCAGGCGGATTTCCCTGCGGCTGCGCTCACCCTGCAGCTCGTCCCAGGCGGCGCGGGTCAACACGATGGTGGGAACGGTGGGAAATCCGGCATCGCCGACACGGAAGATCCAGCGCGCCTTGCCGCTGAGCAGCTTGAGCTGGCTGGCGGACAGGTTCGCCTTCCCCATGGCCGGGGCAATCGCGAACATTTCCTGCGCCACACTCACACTTTGTCCCTGTCTGCTGCTTGAAGCCTTGTCCCTTGGCCGCATAATGCCCGTGCGGCATGGCGGCTGCAACAAGACTTGACTTGCCGGGCTGTCGAAAGCATCTGATCTGCTATGGAAAAGCGGCCACACCTAGACATTCTGCTCTGTGCCCCACGCGGATTTTGCGCGGGGGTCGACCGAGCCATCCAGATCGTCGAGCTGGCGCTCGAAAAATACGGGGCGCCGGTCTATGTGCGTCACGCCATCGTGCACAACAAATATGTGGTCGATGGCCTGCGCGAGAAGGGCGCGGTGTTCGTCGAGGAGCTCAGCGAGATCCCCGAGACGGACGCGCCGGTGGTGTTCTCCGCCCATGGCGTGCCCAAATCGGTGCCGGCCGATGCCAAGAGCCGCAACATGTTCTTCCTCGATGCCACCTGCCCGCTGGTCAGCAAGGTGCATGTCGAGGCGCAGCGGCATTTTGCCGAAGGTCACGAAATCGTGCTGATCGGCCACAAGGGCCATCCCGAAGTGGTGGGCACCATGGGCCAGTTGCCGGCCGGTGCCATCACCCTGATCGAGACCGTGGCCGATGCCGAGCGCTTCGAGCCGAAGGATCCGCAGACCCTGGCCTTCGTCACCCAGACAACGCTCTCGGTCGACGATACCCGCGAGATCGTTGCCGCGCTCAAGGCGCGCTTTCCGGCCATCAATGGCCCGCACAAGGAAGACATCTGCTACGCCACCACCAATCGGCAGGAGGCCATCAAGGCCGTCGCGCCGGAGGTGGATGCCATGATTGTCGTGGGTTCGCCCAATTCGTCCAACTCGCTGCGCCTCGTCGAAGTCGCGGAGCGTGCCGGCTGCAAGGTCTCTATGCTCGTGGACCGCGCGTCCGAGATCGACTGGTCGCGGTTCGAGGGCATTCGCAGCCTGGGCGTGTCGGCTGGCGCGTCCGCGCCCGAGCAGCTGGTGGACGAGGTCATCGAGGCCTTTGCCCAGCGCTATGACATCAAGGTCGAGGCCCGGGTTACGGCCAAGGAAAATATCGCCTTCAACATTCCGCGCGAATTGCGGACCATTGAAGCTGCGGTTTCCCGGTGAGCGACCCGATCATCCTGGAGACCGAGCGCCTGGCGCTGATACCCTGGCGCGCCGACCAGCTCGACGATCTGGTTGCCCTGCAATCGGACGCCAAGGTGGCCCGCTTCTACGACATTGCCGGCGTTCCCTGGTCCCGCGAGAAATGCGAGATCCGGCTGGCCAACTGGGCTGAGGAATGGGGCCAGCATGGCCTGGGCAAGCACCGGCTGGTGCGGCGCAGCGACGGACGCTTTGTCGGTCGCGCCGGATTCAGCCTTCATGCCCGCACCGGAGAGCCCGAACTGGGCTATGGGCTGGCTTCGGAGTTCTGGGGGCTGGGCTATGCCACCGAGATCGCTGCGGGCCTGCGTGACTGGTATTTTGCCACCCGGCCGGACGACCACTTCATCGCCTTTGCCCATCGCGACAATTCGGCCTCGCGCCATGTGCTGGAAAAGATCGGCATGACGCCGACCTATGCCATGATGTTCGCGGACATGCCGCACCAGTTCCATGCGCTGGACCGGACTGCGTCATGAGTGACCTGACCCTGCTTGAAACGGACCGCCTCGTGCTGTCTGGCTGGACCATCGATCAGGTCGGCGACCTCGTGCGGTTGCACGGCAATCCCAACGTCTCCCGTTACCTCACGCTCAGTGGCGAACCCTGGACCGAGGAGCAGGCGCGCCGCGCCGTTGAGCACTGGATGGACCTGTTCGCCACTCGCCGCCTGGGCAAACTGCGGCTCACGCTCAAGTCCGATAACACGTTCATCGGCCGCGCGGGCTATGGCATCTATGCGCCCACGGGTGAACCCGAACTGGGCTTTGCCCTGTTCGAGGAGCATCACGGCCAGGGCTATGCAACCGAGGCCGCGATCGCCCTGCGCGACTGGATTTTCCGGGAGACGGACGCGAGCCAGTTCATCGGATTTGCCGACACGCGCAACGCGCCATCCCTGGCCGTGCTGCGCAAGATCGGCATGGTCCCCACAACGGTAGAGGTCGAGCCGAACGGTCTGCTCTGCCAGTTCCACATCTATGAGCGGCCCGAAAACCATGACTGACACCGTCATCATCCACACCGACGGCGCCTGCTCGGGCAATCCGGGGCCCGGCGGCTGGGGCGCCATCCTCGAATATGGCGGGCACACCAAGGAGCTCAAGGGCGGCGAAGCACTGACCACCAACAACAAGATGGAGCTGACCGCGGCCATCGAGGCGCTCAATGCGCTGAAACGCCCCTGCACGGTCGAGCTGCACACCGACAGCCAATATGTCAAAAATGGCGTGCAGAGCTGGATGCACGGCTGGAAGCGCAACGGCTGGAAGACCGCCGACAAGAAGCCGGTGAAGAATCTCGAACTTTGGCAGGCGCTGGACGAGGCCACCAAGCGCCACACCATCGACTGGAAATGGGTCAAGGGCCATGCCGGCCACGAACTCAACGAGCGGGCCGACCAACTGGCCAATGAGGGCATGGCGCCCTACAAGGCGCAGCGCTAGGGCCAGCCAATCCCCACTGGCAGGACGGGCGCGCTAGGCGCGCTTGGGCAGGAGATGCTTGAGCGCCCTGAAGGCTGGCGCCAGCACGAGGCCGACGACGGGGATCAGGATGGCGCCCAGCATGATCCCGAAGACGAAGTCAACGGCCGCCGTCGCCAGCCAGCCGGTGACCCCGGCGATGGCGGGAACGGAAGCCTCCGCCCAATGCGCAGCGGCCTCGACAATATGCTCGGGCCAGTCGATGCCGAACTCATAGAGTCCGTGCACGATAATGCTGCCGCCCACCCAGGTCATGGCGGCGGTGCCGACGACGCCCAGGATTTGCAGAAAGACCGGCATGGACACCACGATGCCGCGACCAAAGGCCCGCCCGAATTCGGTGCGCGCGCTGCGAGCGGTCCACAGGCCGAAATCGTCCGCCTTGACGATCAGCGCCACCGCGCCATAGACCGCCACGGTGATGCCGACGCCGGCCAGGGCCAGCGCAGCGGCGCGGAACCAGAAGTTGTCGACATGGATGGCCGAGAGCACGATGGTCATGATCTCGGCCGAGAGAATGAAGTCAGTCTGGATGGCGCCCGCGACCTTGCGGTCCTCAAGCGTTTCGGCCGATATCGCCACCGGCTCCAAGCCGGCCTCATGCACTTCGGCATCATGGGGCCGCAGCGCGTGGAAAATCTTCTCGGCGCCCTCGTAACAAAGATAGCCACCGCCGATCATCAGCAGCGGGGTGATCAGCCAGGGGGCAAAGACACTGAGCAGCAGTGCCGCCGGCAGCAGGAACAGCAATTTGTTGCGGATCGAGCCCCAGGCGATCTTGCCAATGATGGGCAGTTCGCGGTCGGCCGTGAAACCGGTGACATAGTTGGGCGTCACGGCAGCATCATCGATCAATGCACCGGCGGCCTTGGCGCTGGCCTTGGCGGCCTGACCCGCCACGTCGTCAAGCGAGGCCGCGGCCACCTTGACCAGGCCGGCAACATCATCAAGTAGCGCTAGAAGACCGACACTCATGGCAAATTCCCGCTGAACCGGGTCAGACCTTTACAGCACCCTAGGCTGCGCGCAACTGGTCGGCGGCTTCATTGTCCACCCATTGTTCGCCGCCCATGGCCTCGATCATGGCAGGCAGCCACTCGCGGTAGCCCACAAAGCGGCCAACGGAGTCGGTGTTGATCTTCTGGCGCACCTGCCACTGGCTGGCGGTATGGATCTGGCGCCGATCCAGCTCGGGGGTAAGGCAGGCATCGTCCCAATCGAGCCCGGCAAAAGCCACCAGCCGTCGGGACTGTCCCTCGGGATCGGCCACCAGGGCCTCGTAGCTGAGATCGAGCATGCGCAGCGGCACGCTGACTTTCCAGGCGGCCATGACATCGGCAGTCTGGCGGATGCGCTCGCCCAGATCGGTCTGGCGGAAAGCAAAGCCCTGGCCGGTGGTGAAGCGGGTGAACAGGTTTGACAGGCCGCAATCAAGCGGGTGGCGACGCATGTGAACAATGCGGGCGTTGGGGAACAGCGCCGCTATCAGGCTGATCCGAAAGGCGTTGTCGGGTGTCTTGTCGACCAGAAGCCGCGTTGTTTCCGGGGCGTTGGCCGCCATGGCGCGGATGGAGTGGACGGCACGACTAGCCAACTGCGCCCTGTCCAGCCCGGCGAGCCGAACGGGGTCACCGCCACTCAGGGCATGCTCGACCTGCCCCATCAACGGGGTTTCGCCCAGCGCGTGAACCTGGGGGTGGCGAGCGAGGATGGCTTCGGCCAGCGTGGTGCCGGAGCGCGGCATGCCGACGATGAACAGCGGCGCCGGTCCCGGCGGCGCAGGTGCCGTCGGCGGCAGGGAAGTGCTCCTGGCCGTTTCAATAAGAGACTGAACGCGCTTGCGTTCCCGGTCGCGATCATAGGGGCGATCGGCCAGCCAATTGGCCTCGATGCAGAAATGCATGGCGCGGGCGCGATTACCCATATCGGCATAAACCTTGGCCAGGCCAAAACAGAGGAATTCCAGCGCAGTCCGGCCGAGCATGCCCGAGCCATAGAGCGCCAGCATGTCTTCGACCAGGGTATCGGGCTGGCGAAACCGGTGGTTTTGCGTGAGGGCATAGAAGGCCACGGTGTCGTCGGGACGCAGGCGCAAAGCAGCCGCGAAACTCGCGTAGGCGCCAGCCATGTCCCCCATGGACGCCTGCAGAGTGCCCAGATTGTGCCGGTATGCGCCGGCGTGTGGCGCAAGGGCCACCGCGCGCTCAACCAGGGCGACGCAGGCTTCTACCGGATAGCCCAGTTCCCACTCAGCCATGCCGGCGCAGACCAGGGCGGAGGCATTTTCGGGATGGCGGAGAAGCGTTTGCCGCGCCAGGCGCGCGGCGTCATCGAACCGGCGGGCGGCAAGCAATTGCCACGCCGCCTCAACAGAGGTCGGAGATATCTGCAAAACAAGAACTCTAGCGGACGCGACGCCGGGGCCGACAAGCAATGGGATCAGACTGGGCGGCGCCTGGAAAATCTGCAAGTTACGTTATATGACAAATCTGTAACTTTCGTCGGCGCACGAATAGCCGCTGTGGACGCCAAGCAGCCATGCAGCGATCACGTGACTATGACTTGCAAGACGATGCGAGCAGAGGCTGATATCGCGGCCATGAAACGTCTCGCCCTGCCTGTCCTGTGCCTGCTTGCCCTGGCATCACCGGCTCTTGCCCAGTTTCCGCCGCCTGGCATCTATGCCTGCCTGGATGCGACCGGAAAGCTGTTCGGGACGCTCAGCCTGTTCGTGGCCGGAGACTACGATTTTTCCTCGGACTCCATTGAGCGCGGCCAGGGACAGCTCGCCTCAGCCGGCCCGAGCGTGGATGCGCTCAGCGGACCGCTGGCCGACATCCACCTCAAGGGCAGTTTCGTCACGGACGAATATGGCGAGACGACCTTCAGCTTCACCACCGACAAGGGCGCATTGACCTGCGCCCTGCCCAAGCGGTCCTAGCCGGCGACCTTTGAGAAGTCAGCGACCAGATGCATGGTGTCGCGCAGGCGGGCCAGCAGGTTGAGCCGGTTGGCGCGAATGGCGGCATTGTCGTCATTGACCAGCACCGCGGTAAAGAACGCATCCACGGGCGCGCGCAGCGACGCCAGTTCGGCCATGGCGCCCTGATACTCGTCAGCCGCGACATGCTTGGTCACTGCGGCATTAACGGCATCGACGGCAAAGGCCAGCGCCGTCTCTTCGGGCAACACCAGGGCACCTTGGGCCACGGCACCATCATAAGTGCGGCCATCCTTCTTTTCCTCGGCGGCGAGGATATTGGCAGCGCGCTTGTAACCGGCCAGGAGGTTCTTGCCATCTTCTGACGACAGCAGGGCCGAGAGAGCCTCGGCGCGCTGGCTGATCTGCAGCATGTCGTTGCTGTCGGCCGCAATCACGGCATCCACCAGGTCGTGGCGGGCGCCGGCATCGCGCAGCATCACCTTGAGGCGATCATGGAAGAAGGCCAGCAGGTCTGCCTCGACCTTGAGCGGCATGCGAATGCCATTGTCGATCAGGATGCGGATCACGCCCAGCGCGGCCCGGCGCAGTGCGAAGGGATCGCGCGAGCCGGTCGGCTTTTCATCGATCGCCCAGAAGCCGGTGAGCAGGTCGAGCTTGTCGGCCAGAGCCACGGCGATGGACACCGGCTCGGTGGGCACCTTGTCGGTGGGGCCGAGCGGCTTATAGTGCATTTCCATTGATGTCGCGATATCGGCCGGCTCACCCTGCGCACTGGCATAATAGCGGCCCATCAGGCCCTGCAGCTCGGGGAACTCACCCACCATGCCGGTGGTGAGATCGGCTTTGGCCAGCATGGCGGCGCGCTTGGCCCGCTCGGGATCAGCACCCACGACCAAGGCGATCTCCCCGGCCAGCTTGACCAGGCGTTCGACGCGGGCAAACTGGCTGCCCAGCTTGGCGTGGAACACGGTGTCTTCCAGCTTGGGCAGACCATGCTCAAGCGGCAGCGACAGATCGCCATCGTAGAAGAACACGGCATCGCTGAGTCGCGCACGGATCACGCGTTCATTGCCGGCAGTGATCACCGCGCCACCATCGGTGGCGATGGTATTGGCGGTGATGATGAATTTTGGTGCCAGCTTGCCCTCGGCATCGCGCAGGCAGAAGCATTTCTGGTTGGCCCGGATGGTGGCGATGATCACCTCTTCGGGCAGGCGCAGGAAGGATGGATCAAAGCTACCCATCATGACGACGGGCCATTCAACGAGCCCGGCGACCTCTTCGAGCAGGCCTTCGTCGGCGATGACGGTCAGGCCCTGGGCGAAGGCCAGGTTTTCCGCGTCGACGCGGATGATGTCCTTGCGGCGGTCGATATCGAGCACGACCTTGGCGCGTTCGAGGGCGCTGACATAGTCGTCGAAGCGGCGCACGGTGATGGCTTCAGGCGCCAGGAACCGGTGGCCGAATGTGGTCTGGCCCGAGGTCACTTCGTTGGACTGGAACGGGATGACCACGGGGTCTTCGTTCTCGCTGCCGAAGGTGGCGGTGATGGCGCGCAGTGGCCGCACCCAGGCAAAGCTGCCGCTGCCCCAACGCATGGATTTGGCCCAGGGAAATTCGGTCAGCATCTTGGGCAGGATCGTCGACAGCAGGCTCACGGCGTCAGCGCCGGGCTTGTCGATCTGGGCGACGTAGAAATCGCCCTTCTTGGGGTCGGATTCGATCTTGGCCTGATCGAGCGAGGTCAGCCCGGCCGCGCGCAGGAAGCCGTCGATAGCCTGCTGCGGGGCGCCGACCTTGGGGCCCTTCTTTTCTTCGCGCGTGTCGGGCGAGCGGGCCGGCAGGCCGGTCACTGTCAGCGCCAGGCGGCGCGGCGTGACAAAAGCCTTGGCGCCTTCATAGACCAGCCCGGCATCCACCAACGCATTGGTGACCGCCTTCTTGAGGTCTTCGGCCGCGCGCCGCTGCAGGCGGGCGGGGATTTCCTCGGAAAACAGTTCGAGCAGCAGTTCGGGCATAGCGGATACCAGGGTTAGAAAGCGCAGTTTTGCTTAGCTTGCGTGGGCAGCGATGTCCATAAGCCGATTACCAGCCGCCACCGCCGCCGCCGCCACCGCCGCCGCCGGAGAAGCCTCCCCCGCCCCCGCCACTGGAGAAGCCGGAGGAGCTGGCCTGCACGGGCTGGGAGGCGACCATGGCGGCCGTCATGCTGGCGGCTGCGGCGCTGACCGCATTGGTCATGCCTGAGCCGGCGCTGCCAAAGCCGCGGGAGCCGCCATAGTACCATCCCGGCGCATAGGTGCCCGAAGCATCGCTGACGGCATTGCGCGCCAGCTCGGCCTCGAAGTGCTCGGTCCAGGGCTTCTCCACGCCCAGCGCGATGGCAAAGGGCAGCAGACGCTCGAAATAGGAAATCGTCATCGGGGGCGCCCCCGCGATGTTCATGCGATCCTTTTCAGCGGTCTCCATATACATCTTGAGGCCGTCGATCTGGTCCATGGCGCGGCGTCCCTGCAGCGTGGGCGCGCGCATCAGGAAGGCGAAGATGACCGTGACCAGCACGATAGAGACAGCGGCCACTGAGGCGACATTGATCGAAATTGTGGTGAAGCTGTCGAGCGCAAAGCCGACGACGTTGAAGGCAACGATGGCCAGCCAGATCATGGTGAAGCCGCGCGCGAAAATGCCGCCATTGAGCCCGCGACCGGCCAGCCCGCCCAGCGAGGCGAGGAGAATGCCCACGACCACCGAGCCCAGTAGCCACACCGGATCGAGAATATCGGCAAAGACCATGCCGCCCAGCAACAGCACGGCCAGGGCATAGCCCAACACGGAAAAGCCGGTGTTGTTCTTGAACCAGGCGTGGCGGTTTTCCGATTCGATGGCCGAGACAAGGGCGGCACGCCGTTTCTCGAGTTCAGTGCCGTTGGTCTTGTCGACAGAGACTGTGCCCCTGGACTGCACATAGGCAAAAATCACTTCCTCGCCGGGCGGCAGGGCCTCGTCGGGCTTTTTGCCGGTGAGCTTGATGCGCAGGGTGTCGGTGCTGTTGTCGATGGTCACCAGGCCTTTGACGCCCAGGCTGAAGATCGCAGCGGTCAACGCCGTCCAGCCGGATTTCGTGAATCCCCATTTCTGAACATAGTGCACCAGCGCGGGCGAGAAGCCCTTGGGTGGATGGAACAGGGGGATGATGGTGCCCTTGGCCGGATCGCGCCCGACACGGAACCAGGCAAAGGCATTGTAGGCCAGCGCCAGTAGCGCCGCGAGCACGGGCACGATGGTGTCGCGCAGATCGCCAATTGATTGCAGCAGGGCGGCCATGCCGGTGGGATAGTCGATGACACCTTTGTTGAAGGCCACGGCAACAGTCAGCCCCTCGCCTGCGCCCAGCTGGCGCGTGGCGCGGAACAGGGCCTTGCCATCGGCCAGGCGCTTGCTGGCAACGGCCTGTTCGGTGGAGCCGGCAGCGCCGGTATAGCCGGCCAGCTGGGTGATCACAGCGCCATTGGGCAGGGTCACCTGGGCTTCGGCGGAGAGGATGGGGAATATCCAGTAATTGCCGGTGACGTTCCAATAGAGCTCGTCGTGATCCTCGAAGCTGCGCGCCATGCGCGTCATGGTGTAGGTGATGGTGTAGCTGTGCGGGCCATAGTCGAGCAGCACATCGGGATTGCCGATCCAGATGCGCTCGAAATTGCCCATCCGCTCGACACGGTATTGTTCATCGCGACCATCGCGGGTGACCGCGAGCACATCGAGATCGGGCCGCACCTTGCCACCATCGCTGGCCAGCATGACGACGGGAATATCGCGATAGATGCCGCGCCGGATCTCGTTGCCCTCGGCATTGACGACGATCGTCTCGACAACGGTCACCATGCCGTCGCGGGCCAGGCTTATGTCGCTGTCATAGGAGCGGATCTCTTCGCGCGCGGCCGCGGGCAAAGCCAGCAGCAGCGCGAAAAGCAGCGCGAGAAACGGACGAACCAGGCGGACCATTGCCGTCAGTTGAACTTGACGTTCGGCACGGCGCGGTCGGCCGGGTTTTCGAGCTCGAAATACTCCGCCTTCTGGAAACCGAAGGGGCCGGCGATGAAATTGGACGGCACCGATTCCACCATGACGTTGAGGTTGCGCACGGCGCCGTTGTAGTAGCGGCGGGAGAGCTGGATCTCTTCTTCCACGGTCTGCAGCGCCGACTGGAATTCGAGGAAGGTGGTATTGGCCTTGAGGTCGGGATAGGCCTCGGCGGTGGCAATCAGCCGCCCCAGGGCGCCCGAGAGCTGGCCTTCGGCCGCAGCGCGCTGTTCGGGCGTGCCATTGGCGGCGCTGGTGGCGGCGGCGCGGGCATTGGTCACCGCTTCGAGCGTTTCGCGCTCATGGCCCATGTAGCCCTTGACCGTCTCGAGCAGGTTGGGAATGAGGTCGGTGCGGCGCTTGAGCTGCACGTCGATGCCCGACCAGCCCTCGGCAACCATCTGCCGGTTCTTGACCAGACCATTGTAGATGCTGACAGCATAGATGGCCGCGACCACCAGTAGACCCAGGACAATCCAACCGAACACGATAGAGGCTCCCTCAAGCGCTTTTGCGTGGAGGGACATTGGCATCGCCCAGTGGCGTGCGCAATGGTCCCACTTGACTTGGTGGCCTCCCTTACTAGGTTATCTGCATGACTGGGACCGCTGCACTTTGGCTGGAACATCCCCTCGCGGGATCACGACCCTAAGCATGCCCGCTGCGCCGGCGCCTGCTTAGGGTAGGCTTGCGGCATCCTGCGCGCACACTGGCGCATCATTTTCCATTTTTCCTGGCCGGACCGGCGCGCGTGCAGCGCGACGGCGGCCGCATATTGCAAAGACACTGACCATGACCCCGATCGCATCCGTCAACGACCTCAGCCCCGACATCGTGCTGAGCGCCGCGGACCATCACCAGCTCAATATCCTGGCCATAGCCGGCCTGGACCATACGCCGGAGCAGGCCGACAATCTGCTTTATGAACTCGAACGCGCCCGCGTGGTGGATGACGACGCCGTGCCGGACGACATCGTACGCATGGGCTCCAAGGTCAGCTATCGCACCGATGGCGGACAGCACCCCACGGTCACGCTGGTCTATCCGGTGGATGCCGATATCGAGCGCGGGCGTATTTCGGTGATGACGCCGGTGGGCACGGCCCTGATCGGCCTGCGCAAGGGCCAGTCGATCACCTGGCGCGGCCGCGACAACCGCAAGCACATGCTGACCGTGCTGAATGTGGCGGCGCCCTGAGGGCGCCGCAGAGGGTTATTCCGCGCCGCCACCGGCGGTGTGCAGCCAGGCCTCGCCACAGCTCTTGGCCAGCTCGCGGATGCGCAGGATATAGCTCTGGCGCTCGGTCACCGAGATCACGCCGCGCGCATCAAGCAGGTTGAAGTTGTGCGCGGCCTTGAGCACCTGCTCATAGGCGGGAATGGCCATGGTCTGGCGATTGCCCTCGGCTCCCTTGGCCAGCACGGCCCGGCATTCCTTTTCCGCATCGGCAAAGTGGCGGAACAGCATGTCGGTGTCGGCGGCCTCGAAGTTGTACTTGGAGGATTCCTGCTCGTTCTGCAGGAACACGTCGGCATAGGTCACCTTGGCATCGCCCACGCCACCGTTGAAGTTGAGCTCCATGATGGAGTCCACATTCTGCAGGTAGCAGGCCAGGCGCTCCAGACCATAGGTCAATTCGCCCGCCACCGGATTGCACTCAAAGCCGGCGACCTGCTGGAAATAGGTGAACTGGCTGACTTCCATGCCATCGCACCAGACTTCCCAGCCCAGGCCCCAGGCGCCCAGGGTCGGGTTTTCCCAGTCGTCCTCGACGAAGCGCAGATCATGCACCGCCGGGTCAATACCGATGGCATAGAGCGACTTGAGATAGAGCTCCTGGATGTCAGCCGGCGACGGCTTGAGGATCACCTGGAACTGGTAATAGTGCTGCAGGCGATTGGGGTTTTCGCCATAGCGGCCATCCTTGGGGCGGCGCGAAGGCTGCGCATAGGCAGCGTTCCAGGGCTTGGGGCCCAGCGCGCGCAGCACGGTCGCTGTGTGGGAGGTACCGGCACCCATCGGCATGTCATAGGGCTGCAGGATCACGCAACCCTGCTCCGCCCAGAATTGCTGCAGCGTCAGGATCAGACCCTGGAACGAATTCTTGGGGTCCATATGGGATGGGCGGTTGGTCATTTGGCAGTCCCTGCTAACTGGCACAAACCTCTAGTTTGCGCGCCCCGCAGGGTCAACGGCGTTTGTCGTCATCGCCAGGGCGATAGGTGCCGTCCTTGTCGCGCTTGAGGTCGATGACCCCGGGCTGGTCGCGTTCGCGCAGGTCGCGCTCGCGGCGCAGGCGGCGGGCCTCCTCGGCCTCGGCATCGAACTTGCCGGTCCAGTCGCGCCAGATGCGGCGCACGCCCAGATAGACCATCAGGCCCAGGATGACAAAGATGATGACGCGGAGCAGCAGGGCAGTCATGGGCAAAGTGTCCGGGGGCTAGAGTCCAAGCCGCGCCCAGATGGCGCGATCTTCGAGCGTGGCGGCCAGATCGGCCGAGAGACCGGCAGCAAGGCCGATGCGGGGCAGTTGCAGCCAGCCGCGTTTTGGCTCGATGAGCTTGAGATGAACGTCGGGGCCGTAGCGGCTGGTCAGCGTCTCATGCAGGTCGCCGATGGCGTCGACCAGGCCCAGTTCGAGCCCGCGCAGGCCTGTCCACCACTGGCCGTTGAACAGCTCCTCGTCGCTGCCCTTGAGGCGCCCGGCCCGGCCCGCCTTGACGTGGTCGATGAATACCTGGTGGATGTCGCCCTCAAAGCGGGTGATCCGCTCAACGTCGTCTGCCTTTTCGGGCAGGAAGGGATCGAGCGTGGACTTGCTGTTGCCCGCGGTATGGACGCGGCGCTCGATGCCGAGCTTTTCGATCGCCCCGACAAAGCCGAAGCCGGCCATGATGACGCCGATCGAACCGACGATGGAGGAGGGATCGGCAAAGATCTCGTCGCCGGCGACGGCGATGAAATAGCCACCCGAAGCCGCAGCATCTTCGACAAACACCAGCACGGGCTTGCTGTTCAGCCTGGCCAGGTCGCGGATGCGCTTGGAGATCAGCCGGCTCTGCACGGGCGAGCCGCCGGGCGAATTGATGATGATGGCAACAGCGGGCGCCTGGCGCATGGCGAAGGCGCGCTTGAGCAGCGGTTCGACGCTGGCGATGTTCAGGCGTCCGGGGCGCTGCTCGGCCGCGATCACCCCATGCAGGCGCACCACGGGGATGGTGACCTTGCCGCGCCGCAACACGCGCTGCAGCCAGGTCCGCTTCGGCACTGCCGGATCATTCATGCTGGGTCCTCATCCGCCGGAGCCTGAGATTTAGGACGCCCGTGGCGCGATTACCAGTCAAGCCGGGCCGACCCACGAAAGATTGCGTCGAATTCGGGCGCGAAATCCCGTCCGTCCTCGCCATGCAGCGCGCGATTGGCCAGAAGCACCAGCGGCGCCCGCGACCCCTTGATGCCGCGGATGAGCACGCGCGACGCCGCGGCGCCGGGCCGCGGGCTGAGGGGCAGGATGGTCAGCGCGCCAAAGCGCTGCTCGAAGCCGGCCAGCAGGGGCGACAGGCTCGTGGTGGGATAGACAAAGATCACCTCACCCCCCGGCGCCGCGCATCCGGCCGCTGTCTTGATCCACAGATCGAGCGCTGCGGCGTCCATGTGGCGTGACCCGGCGCGGCCGGCATCATCGGCCAGCGTACCGTCGCTGAAGAAGGGTGGATTGGCGATCACGACGTCATGGCCATTGTCCCCCAAGCCGGCCGCATGGCGCAGGCTGCCCTTGGCAGTAACGTCGACGTTCAGGATGTGTCCGCGATCGGACAGGCCATTGTCCGCGAGATTGGCGGCCGCCAGCGCCAGCATCTCGGCATTTTGATCGACCAGCGTCGCACGCAATTGGGGGTTGTGACAGAGCGCCACCAGCCCTGCCGTGCCCACGCCGCAGCCCAGATCGAGCAGGGTTTGCCGGCCCGCCGACACCGCTGCGCCCAACAGCACACTGTCCAGCCCGGCCCGGAATCCGTTGCGCGGCTGCGACACAGTCAGCCTGCCCCCCAAAAAGGCATCGCGTGTTACCGATTGGTGTTTTACAAAGGCAGGCGGCTGGTCTAGGGACATCGCACCCGTAAAGGTCGGTTTTGCGCGAGATTACAAGCGCAAATGAGGCAGACTCAACCAAATTTGCCGGTATCGGCGCGCAGGGACGTAAACAGGTGTCAGTGCTGACGCAGATCAAAGAGGCGCCGGTCGCCACCCCGATAGACCGGCTGCTGGCCGCAACCGCCGCCGACATGGCTCAGGTCAACGCGCTGATTCTCAGCCGCGCCGACTCCCATGTCGAGATGGTGCCCGAACTTGCCCGCTACCTCATCGAGAGCGGCGGCAAGCGCCTGCGCCCCATGTTGACTGTGGCGGCGGCCCAACTCTTCGGCAAGGGCACCGGCAGCGCGATCAACTTCGCCGCTGCCGTCGAGTTCATGCACAATGCCACCCTGCTGCACGATGATGTGGTGGACGAGAGCGATATGCGCCGCGGCAAGCCGGCGGCCCGCATGGTATGGGGCAACAAGGCCTCGATCCTGGTTGGCGACTTCCTGCTCGGCCAGGCCTTCATGATGATGGTGGAAACCCGCGACATCGACTCCCTGGGCGTGCTGTCTGCGGCTTCCGCCGTGATGGCCGAAGGCGAAGTGTTCCAACTTGCCAAGACGGGCGATCTCACCACCACCGCCGCAGACTATGCCGAAGTGATCCGCGCCAAGACGGCCGTATTGTTCGAGGCCGCCTGCGAAGTGGGCGCCATGGCTGGTGGCGCCGATGCGGCTGGCCGCAAGGCGCTGGCGCGCTACGGACTTGAGCTGGGCAACGCCTTCCAGCTGGTCGACGATGCGCTCGACTATGGTGGGCAGGCCGGCACGCTGGGCAAGAACACGGGCGACGATCTGCGCGAAGGCAAGATGACCCTCCCGGTGATCCTGGCGCTGGCCGACGGCACCCAGGACGAAAAGGCCGCCATCGCCGGCGCGCTGGGCGATGCCAATGCCAGCGACGAGCAGGTTGCTGCCGTAGTCGCCATCATGGAACGCTACAATACGCTGGGCCGCACGCTGGAACAGGCCCGCGCCCATGCCGCGTCCGCGCAGCAGGCGCTCGAGATGCTGCCGGCTTCGGAGATGCGTACCTTGTTGGCCGATGTCGTCGAATTCAGCGTGCTGCGCGCCTACTAGGCACCGGGCGTAATCAGCGGCGCGGCGGCGACCCAATGGTCGGGATTGGCCGCCCGCATCATCTGCGCCGCTTGATGCGCCTGCCCGCTTGACCCGAACAACCCGAACACCGTCGCGCCCGAACCCGACATGCGCGCCAGCATGCAGCCCTGCGCCTGTGCCAGATGATCGACGATCTCGCCGATTACTGGCACCAGCTTGACCGCCGGCGGCTGCAGATCATTGCGCGTCTCGGCCAGCCAGATGCCCAGTTGCACTGGCCGGGTCAGCGGCGCTGGCAGTTCAGGCAGCGGATAGTTGTCATGCGCCCGCAGGCGGCGGAACACGTCCGCCGTGGCCAGCGGCACCATGGGGTTGATCAGAACAATGTGCAGCGCCGGAAACTCTGGTAGCGGCTCGAGCAGCTCGCCCACGCCCCGGGCCAGAAGCGGCGTCGATACCAGGCACGCCGGCACATCGGCGCCCAATTGCGCGGCAAGGTCCGCCAGCGCCGGAAAGGGGATGGCTTCTGAGGAGAGGCTTGCCATCAACCGCAAGGCCGCCGCTGCGTCGGCCGAGCCACCGCCAATGCCGGCGGCAACAGGCAGGTTCTTGGTCAGGCGCATGGCCAGGCCCGTGGCCACCGCTTCCGGCCAGCGCGCGCGGAAGCCGGCAACGGCACGGCTCACCAGATTGGTCTCCCCTGCCCCCAGCCCCCTGGCGAAGGGACCGGTGATGGTCAGCGAATCGACATCAGCGGGCGCTGCTTCCAGTTCATCGGCAACGTCGGCAAAGACCACCAGGCTTTCGAGGTCATGATAGCCATCTTCCCGGCGCCGCGTGACATGCAGCGCCAGGTTGATCTTGGCGGGGGCAATCTGCAGAAAAGGCTGTTCCATCCGCCGGCTAGTCGGTGGCGTTCTCGGCCGTCAGCCCGTCTGCGAGCTTGATGGCGACCCGTTCCTTGACGTTACCGGTCTCGTCCATGGCCCCGGCAATGCGCCATTGGAACTTGGCTTCCAGGCGCCGACCGACCTTCCAATAGGCATCGCCCAGATGGTCATTGAGCTCGGGATCGTTGGGGCGCAGCAGCACGGCGCGTTCCAGCGTGGTCACGGCCTCGTCGATCCGGCCGAGCTTGTAGAAGGCCCAGCCCAGTGAATCCACGATATAGCCATCCTGCGGCTGCGCCTCGACGGCGGTCTCGATCATCTCGAGTGCGCGTTCCAGATGCATGTCCTGGTCGATCCAGCTATAGCCGAGATAGTTGAGCACAGCAGGCTGGTCGGGATTGAGTTCGAGCGCCTTGAGGAAATCGGCCTCGGCCTTGGGCCACTGCTTGGCGCGCTCATAGGAAATGCCGCGCACGTAGTAGAAGCGCCAGTCCGACGGCTTCTCGCCGCCCGTCAGTTCGAGCGCCTTGGTATAGGTGGCCGCGGCATCCTCGTAGAGCTCGCCATAGCGCTGCATGTCCCCGAGCACGGAAATGGCGTCGAGATCGGTGGGGTCAGTGGCCACGATATTGCTGAGGCGGCGCATGGCCTCCTCCTTGTCGCCCATGGCGTCCAGGTTCTGCGCGATGTGCACCACAGCATTGGACTTCATGGGCGAAGTGGCGGGCACACCATCATAGATCTTGTTGGCTGCCTCATGCTGGCCAGAGGCGTCGAGCTGCTCGCCCAGGGCGATGGCGATCACATCGGCTGACGGGTCCAGGTAGAGCCCCATGCGCAGGAAGACCAGCGACAGGTCCGGATTGCCATCGCGCGACAGCGCCACACCGATGCCATGGAACATTTCGGCGGCGCCGATCTGCACATTGGAAGCAAAGATGCCAGGACGCTGGCCGGCGTCGATCTTGTCGCCCACCATGGAGACAATGGGGTGGCTGAGCCCCTTGTCCTCGAATTCGGCGATGGCCTGCTTGGCCTGGTCGAACTGACCGGCATTGGCCAGCATGCGCGCATAGACCTCGACGATGCGGGCCACATAGGGCTCGGCATCATAGGCCTGGCCAGCCAGGTCGAGCGCCTCATCGGTGTCGCCGGCGGCCTCGGCCATCAGCGCCCGGTGGAACACCAGGAAATCGTCGAGCCCGTTGGCGCCCAGCTTGTCGAGCATGGCATCGGCTTCCGGCTTGCGGTCGGCGCCAACCAGTGCCCAGGCGCGCAGGATGCTGGCGGTGACGCCGGTGAAGCTGTCCTGCCCGATGGCATCGAGCATACGCTCGGCCGCATCGTAGCGGCGCTCCTTGAAGGCCTCGGTGGCCACCACAAGCTCGGCCAGCTCATTGTGGGCATCAAGGTCGAGCAGGTGCTTGGCCGTCGAAGCAGCCTGGCCGAACTGGCCATCGGCAGCAAAGGCAATGAAGGCGCGCTCGACCAGAACCGGATTGTTCCAGTCGGCCTGGGCAGCCTCGTAGAAATAGCGCGCGGCTTCGTCGGTGCGCAAATCCTGCAGCGCCTGGCGGCCAGCCATATAGGCACCGGTGACACTGGCATTGAACAGGGGCAGCATGCCCGTTTCCATGCCGCCCTCGGACTGCGCCGTCCGGATGGTCTGCGCCGAGTAGACGGCGGTGGCGGCCACAGAGGCCATCAACGCGGCTATCAAGGCGGGGCGTGCAATGCGGTTCAGAAACGATGTCACGAGGTTGAATTCTCCGTTGGCCCAACCGGACCTGTCTGAGCGCGCAGATTGGCCGTTTTGCGACTGCGCCGCAAGGCCGCGCCACATAGCGTGATCTACATGCCGGTGTAGTTCGGGCCGCTGCCACCCTCAGGCGGTACCCAGGTGATGTTCTGGGCGGGATCCTTGATGTCGCAGCTCTTGCAATGCACGCAATTGGCGGCGTGGATGCGGAACACAGGCGCCCCACCCTCCTGGGCAACTTCATAGACCCCGGCCGGGCAATAGAGCGGCGCCGGCTCGCCATAAACCGGCAGGTTGTCGCGTACCGGCACGGCGGGATCGGCCAGCACCAGATGCACCGGCTGGTCTTCATCATGGGAGAGATTGGCAAGATAGACCGAGGCTGCACGGTCAAAGCTGGTCTTGCCGTCCGGCCGGTCATAGTTGCGGCCGGTGACGGCACTGCGCGGCTTGAGCGCGGCATGGTCGGGGCCCTTGTGGTGCAGCGTGCCGAGCAGCGAGCGCCCCAGGAGGGCGGTCGCCCACATCTCGGCGCCGCCAGCGATGGCGCCCAACAGGGTACCGAAGCGTGACCACAGCGGCTTGACGTTGCGCACGGCCATGAGCTCGGTGGCGATGCCGGTCTGCATTACGCGCTTGCCGAAATCGGCGATCAGATCGTGCTGGCGACCGGCGGCGATGGCATCGGCCACCGCATCGGCCGCACCGATGCCGGAGAGAATGGCATTGTGGATGGCCTTGAGGCGCGGCGCATTCATGAACCCGGCCGAGCAGCCGATCAGTCCGCCGCCGGCAAAACCCAGCGTGGGGATGGACTGCCAGCCGCCTGCGGTCACCGCGCGGGCGCCATAGCTGATGCGGGTGGCGCCTTCCAGCAGCGGCGCGACCGAGGGATGGGCCTTGAAGCGCTGGAACTCGCCGAAGGGCGACAGTGTCGGGTCGGGATAGTCGAGATAGGTGACCAGGCCCACATAGAGCTTGCGATCCTGGGCGTGATAGACAAAGCCGCCCCCCGCAGTGGCATTGTCGAGGGGGAAACCGAGATAGTGGTCGACGCGGCCGGGCTCATGCTGCTCGGCGGGGATTTCCCAGATTTCCTTGATGCCCAGGCCATATTTCTGCGGTTCGCCGGACAGGTCGAAATCGGCGATGATCTTCTTGGCCAGCGAGCCCCGCGCGCCCTCGGCGATCAGCGTATACTTCGCCTCCAGCGCAATGCCTTCGGCAAAGCTGTCCTTGGTATTGCCATCCTTGTCGCGGCCGAGATCGCCGGTGATGACGCCGCGCACCGGGGCGCCCTGCCCGCCCAGCACATCGACGGCTGCCGTCATGGGGAAAATGTCGACGCCCAGCGCCGTTGCCTCGTCGCCCAGCCAGCGCACCAGATGACCCAGGCTGACGATGACGGCGCCATCGGTCTTGAGCTGGGGCGGCATCATCCAGTGCGGCAGGGCGAAATCGCCGGTCTTGGTGAGATAGTGATAGGTGTCGGTGGTGACATCTGGCCCCACCGGCGCGCCCTTGAGGCGCCAGTCGGGAATAAGGGCATCGAGCCCGCGGGGGTCCATCACGGCGCCCGAAAGGATGTGGCCGCCCAGTTCGGCGGATTTTTCCACCACGGTGACAGCCAGCTGCGGATGGCGCTGCTTGATGCGAATGGCGGCCGACAGGCCCGCGGGGCCCGCCCCGACGATCAACACATCGGTCGAAATTGTTTCGCGCGCGCGGGCCTCTGCCATATAGATTGCCTCTATCCCCGGGACGCGGCTGGCCGCGCCAAACGGGCTGTGACATAACAGAGAACATGGCCGAAGATCGACCGCTAAATCACGACGAAATGCTCGCCGTGCTCGATTGGTATCGGGCTGCGGGCGTTGACGTTGCGGTGGGCGAAGAGCCGGTGGATCGCTTTGCGCAGCGGGCGCCGGTCCGCACTGCGCCGCCGCAGGCCACCGCGCAGGCGATGGCCCCAGCTGCTGCTACAGCCGCCCCACAAGGCACGCCGCCGATGATCGGTGCCGACCCGGCAGAGGCGCGAAATCTCGCCGCGTCGGCCAAGAGCCTTCAAGAGCTTGAAGCTATCCTGGGTCAGTATGACGGGTGCGGGCTCAAGCTGCGGGCAACGCAATTGGTCTTTGCCGATGGCAATCCGGACGCAAGCATCATGCTGATCGGCGAAGCGCCCGGCGCCGAGGAGGACCGGATCGGCAAGCCCTTCGTGGGCAAGTCGGGCCAATTGCTCGATCGCATGCTGGCCGCCATCGGGCTCGACCGCACCAAGGTCTATATCGCCAATACGGTGCCGTGGCGGCCGCCGGGCAATCGCACACCGACGCCGGAAGAGATGGCGCTCTGCCTGCCCTTCCTGCATCGCCAGGTGGAGCTGGTGGCGCCCAAGGTGATCATGACGCTGGGCGGACCTGCCATGCAGACGCTGTTCGACACCACCAGCGGCATCATCAAGATGCGTGGCAAATGGGCCAACCTCACCGTCGGACGGCATCAGGCCGAGGCGGTGGCGACGCTGCATCCGGCCTATCTGCTGCGCAATCCGGCCGCCAAGGAACAGGCCTGGCAGGATATGCTCAGCCTCAAGCTGAAGCTTGTGGAACTGGGCCTCGTCGACTGAACAGTCCGGCAGGCAAAGAAAATCCCGCATGCCGGCAAAAGAGCCGCGCCAAGCCAGGATTGCCGCGTTAATGTCACCCTTGCGTGATTTGCAACGTTCCTAGCGTCTGACAGCGTCGAAAGTGCCATGGCTTCCGTAATCAAGATCTATGCCCTGTTCCTCGGCTCCGCCCTGTTGATGTTCGGCGGCGGGTTACAGGGCCTGCTGCTCTCGGTGCGCGGTGCCGAGGAGCAGTTCTCGCTGCTCTCCCTTGGCCTGATCGGCACCGGCTGGTCGGTCGGTTTTGTTGCCGGCTCGCTGGCCGTGCCCATGGTGGTGCGCAAGGTGGGCCATATCCGCGCCTTTTCGGTGATGGCGGCCATCGGCACCATCACCATTCTGCTCAACCTGCTCTGGATCAACGATATCGGCTGGATCCTGCTGCGCGCACTGTCCGGCTTCTGCTTTGCTGGCGCGGCGATGATCGTGGAAAGCTGGCTCAACGAGGTCGCCGAGAACAAAAGCCGCGGCACGATCTTTTCGATCTATGTCACCATCAACATGGCCGCCTCGACCCTGGGCCAGATCGCCATGTCGGTCACCGGCACGGCTGGCTATGTGCCCTTCGTTCTGGGCGCCATCAGTTTCATCTGCGCCATCCTGCCGACGGCGCTGACGTCGAGCCCGCAGCCGCGCCCGCTGTCCTCGGCCAAGATCGATATTGGCCTGCTCTACCGCACTTCGCCGGTGGCCGCGATCGCGGCGTTCTCGGTTGGCATGGCCAATGGCTCGTTTGGTACGCTGGCGCCGGTCTATGGCTATGAGCGCGGGCTCGATGCCGGCGGCATTGCCTTCCTCTTTTCGCTCGCCGCCATTCTGGGCGCCGTGGCGCAGATTCCGTTCGGACGCCTGTCTGACCGCATCGACCGGCGTCTGGTGCTGATTGGCCTCTCCGGCTTTGCCGCGCTTGTGGGCATGCTCACCGTGCTGATCAATCCGGAAGCCGGCTGGGTGATGTATGTGCTGTTTGCCGCCTATGGCTTTGCCGCCAACCCGATCTATGCGGTGGCCGTGGCCCATGCCAATGACTTCGCCAAGGAGGGGGAATTCGCCCGCATCGCCGGCGGCATGCTGGTGATCCTGGGCGTCGGGCTGGCCATCGGCCCGGCCGTTGCCTCTGCCATCATGAGCGCCTGGTCGCCGGTGGGCCTGTTCATCGTCACCGCATCATTCCATGGCGCGCTGGCCATCACCGCCTTCCTGCGCATGCGGGTGCGCAAGAGCATCGACGCCGCTGATCGCACGCCGTTCCAGCCCATGGGCAATGACCGCCAGGTGACGCCCGAGAGCATCGAGCTTGATCCGCGCGCCGATTTTGATAGTTCCGAGATGCGGGTCGACGAAGAGCCCGTGCCTGAAGAGCTGGCATCGGCCAAAGCCTAGGAGAAAAGCATGTTCAAGACCGCGCGGTTCGATGACCGGGCCTTCAAGCCGCTATCGATTGCGGTCATCGCGGTGTCGGACACGCGCACGCTGGAGACCGATACCGGCGGCGCGCTGCTCAAGTCCCTGCTGGAGGCCGACGGCCATCGCTGCGCCGACCGCGTGGTGGTGCGCGACGATATCCAGCTCATCCGCCAGGCCGTACAGGGCTTTGTGGCCGACCCCAATGTGGATGTGGTTATGACCACCGGCGGCACCGGCTTTTCCGGCCGTGACGTGACGCCCGAGGCGATCGAGCCGCTGTTCGACAAGCGCATGGAGGGCTTTTCGGTGCTGTTCCATCAGTATTCGGCCACCACTGTGGGCACCAGCTCGCTGCAGTCGCGCGCCACAGCAGGGCTGATCGGCACCACATTCGTCTTCTGCCTGCCCGGATCGCGCGGCGCCTGCCGCGATGCCTGGGAAGGCATTTTGACCCACCAGCTCGACTATCGCCACAAGCCCTGCAATTTCGTCGAGCTGATGCCCCGGCTGGCCGAGCGCTGAGCGCCGTTCGCCTCGCTGAAACAAAAACGGCGTCCCGAAGGACGCCGTTCTTATTTTGAGGCTTGGCCCCGTTTAGTGGTGGCCGCCCATGCCGCCCGGCTGGGCGTCGGGCTTGCGCACCATGATGGCCGCGCCGATGGCCAGCAGCGAGATCACGGCACCCACCAGGAACGCCAGCTGGATGCCACCGGCCAGCGCCGACACCGGCTCGGTGCCCGCAGCACTCAGGCTCGCCGTGCGCAGCGTCATCAGCGCGACGAAGAGCGCAATGCCCGCGGCACCAGCCACCTGCTGCACCGATCCGAGAATGGCGCTGCCATGGGAATAGAGATCCATGCGCAGCGAACCCATGGCGGCGGTGAACAGCGGGGTGAAGGTCAGGGCCAGGCCCACGCTGATGACGATATGGCCAGCCAGGATCGCCCATACCGAGGTGTATTGATCCACCCGGGTCAGCGCCCAGAGCACGATGGACACCAGAACCATGCCCGGCACCAGGAGCGGGGTCGGACCATATTTGTCAAACAACCGGCCGACCGTGGGGGCCAGCAGGCCCATCAGCAGGCCGCCCGGCAGCAGCAGCAGGCCGGTCTGCAGCGTATCGATCCCCAGCACGTTCTGCGTATAGATCGGCAGCAGGATCACCGTGCCGAACAGTGCCATCATGGCGCAGGCCATGGTCAGCACCGAAACGGTGTAGTTGCGCGAGAGGAAGGTGCGCAGGTCGAGCAGCGCCTTGCCCTGCTGCGACAGGCCGATCTGGCGCCAGATGAACAGCGCCATGGCCACCAGGCCAACAACCAGCGGCAGCCAGATCGGGAAGGCGGCGCCTTCGGCACTGCCCTCGCCCAGGCTTGACAGGCCATAGACAAGGCCGCCGAAACCGATCACCGAGAGCAGCACCGACAGCAGGTCGAGCGGGGCATAGCGCGGCGTCGTCACGTTCTGGATGCGCAGGCTCCCCAGCACCAGCGCAAGGATGGCGATGGGCAGCATGATGATGAACATCCAGCGCCATTCCAGCACATTGAGGATGAAGCCGCCGATGGTGGGGCCGATGGCCGGCGCCACCGAAATGACGATGGAGATATTGCCCATGGTCTTGCCGCGCGATTCCGGCGGCACCAGCGTCATCACCGTGGTCATCAGCAGCGGCATCATGATGGCAGTGCCGACGGCCTGGATGACGCGGCCGAAGATCAGCAGTTCAATGCCCGGCGAGGCGGCACAGATCAGCGTGCCGGCGGTGAAGATCGACATGGCCAGCATGAAGATCGGCCGCGTATTGAGCCGCTGTAGCAGAAAGCCGGTGATCGGGATGACGATGGCCATGGTCAACAGGAAGGCCGTTGTCAGCCACTGGGCAATATTGGGCGCAACGCCCAGATCGTCCATCAGGTGCGGAATGGCCACGCTCATCATGGTCTCGTTGAGGAAGACCACAAAGGTCGACCCCAGCAGCAGGGCGATCACCAGGCGATTGCGGGCGGCATTGTCGAGAACCGGTGCGTTCTGGTCCGGCATGGCGTCCAGCGCCGGTGCATCAGTGGTCATGGTGTCGTCCTTCGGTTTTCAAGTGCGTCTTGCCGCCATGACGGTTCACAGGCGGCGATTTCGACGGCTTGTCACAAACAGCTTGGTCAGGAGCTGTCAGGAGCAAAAAGCGGAATTGGATCGTTCAATGGTCGGGACCCACAACGGGTCCGGGATAGCGCGTCCCGCACGCCCATCCGGGCCATAGGCCGGGGCGTGGGCTGAAATCGATATGGGCTTTTGCATTTGCCGTCCAGTCCAGGGGGTGCAACGCGGCCTTGCACACCGCGGATGCCTGCGCGCTCCTGCCCGGCGACATGCCTTGTTGAAGCCATGTTCTTGTTCTGTTCTCAATCCAGTGCTAGAAAAGAACAACGACGCCGGCCACACGATTCGATGGCCGGGGACAGGCAGGAGACGCAGTTATGGCCCTTTATCAAGCGCCGTCCTTTGAGGCTCTGGAACAGCTCAGCCGCAGCCGCGACGCCGACCTGGCGCGGCGCGAACTGCTCAATCCCGACCGTATCCGCGGCCGTGGCGCGCAAAGCAATCGCAGCGGCCGCTTCGAAAAGCAGTCGCGCGAGAGCTTTGATGACGGCTGGGACAACGTGGAACCGCTATCGATCTTCGAGACGGTTGAGCATGTCGAGCGTGCCAAGTCGATCATCACCACCAATGACAGCCCGGACATCGGCTTTGAGCGCTCGATCAATGCCTATCGCGGCTGCGAACACGGCTGTTCCTATTGCTATGCCCGGCCCAGCCACGCCTTTCTCGGGCATTCGGCCGGCATCGAGTTCGAGCGCGACATCTATGTAAAGGTCAATGCGGTGGAGACGCTGCGGGCCGAGTTGGCGGCGCGCAACTACAAGGTCAAGCCTATCGCCATGGGCACCAATACCGACCCCTACCAGCCGGCCGAGCGCAAGCACCGGCTGACGCGCGGCATTCTCGAAGTGATGCTGGAGACGCGCCACCCGGTGATGATCACCACCAAGTCGGCGCTGATCATGCGCGACCTGGACATCCTGACCGAGCTGGCCCGGCTGGGGCTGGTCAAGGTCGCCATTTCTATGACCTCGATGGATCACAAGCTCAGTCGCAAGATGGAACCGCGGGCGTCCTCGCCGGCGCGGCGGTTGGAGGCGATCCGCCTGTTGAGCGAGGCTGGGGTTCCGGTGGCCGTCTTTGCCTCGCCGATGATCCCGGCGATCAACGACATGGAGCTCGAGCGTATCCTCGATGCCGCCAAGGCCCAAGGCGCCACCAGCGCCTCGATGATCCTGCTGCGCCTGCCGGGCGAGGTGCGCGATGTGTTCCGCGAGTGGCTGCTGCGCCATTTCCCCGACCGGGTGCGCCATGTGCTGGCGCTGGTGCGCGATACGCGCGGCGGCAAGGATTATGACAGCCGTTTCGGCACGCGCATGACCGGGGAAGGCCCCTATGCAACCCTTTTGCGCCAGCGCTTTGACAAGGCCCGCGAGCGCTATGGGCTCGACGTCAAGCTGCCGGGCCTGCGCAATGATCTCTTCGTCGCGCCGCAGCTGGAAAACGCGCAGATGAGCCTGTTCTAGACCAACTCAGGCGCTGCGGCGGCTGGCGAGCCGACTCTTGATCAGCGCCATGACGGCGGGATCGTCATAGCGGTGTGCAGCCAGGCTTGCGCCTGCAGTCAGCAGGGCGGCGTCATCAAGGCTGGTGCCCATGCCGATCGTGGACAGCCCCGCCCCGACGGCAGCGGTGATGCCGGTGCGCGAGTCCTCGAAGCCTACAGATAGTTCGGCGCGGGCGCCCAGCAGGCGCAAGCCTTCGAGATAGGGCAGCGGGTGCGGCTTGGAATGGGGCAGTTCGCCGCCGATCACCACTGCGCCAAAGCGATGGGCAATCCCCAGGCTGCCCAATACCAGATCGGCATTGGCGCGCGGCGCATTGGTCACTGCGGCCATGGGCACGCCATGCGCATCGGCCCAGTCGAGCAGCTCGAACAGACCCGGCACCGGTTCGATGGCGCTGGCCGCGATCTCGCGGAACAGGGCCTCCTTGGCGTCGAGCACGGCCATGCCCTCTTCAGCGCTCAGTTGCGGCAGCAGGCGCCGGGCAATGTCGATATTGGCCAGGCCCTGCAATTCGCGGGCGAAGCGCTGCTTGTCGAAGTGGTGCCCATAGGGGGCAAAGAGCTGATTGAAGGCCTTCAGGTGCAGCGGATCAGTGTCGGCCAGGGTGCCATCAATATCAAACAGCAGCGCAGCGCCAGGCGTCGGGGTCATGGGCAGATCCGGATCATCGGGAGTAAAGAGCTAGTATTGGGTGACCTTGCGCGCATAGGCCGACATGAAGTCAAGCGAGGCGAGCACGCCGCGCATCGACAGCCAGACCTCCTTGTCCGGGCTGGCGCCACCGCTCAGCGGCACTGTCAGCGTCAGCGCATTGCGCTCCTTCATCAGCGCAATCACATGCGCCTTGCGGTCGAGGTCGGCGATGAAGAACTGGTTGGTCGTGTTGTAGCGGGTTTCGAGATCGCTGGTGAAATCGAGGCTGATCGGCGCCTGACCGCTGAAGGCAAAGACCATGGGCCGGCTGGTGTCGGTCTCGACGTCGTCGGCCGCAACGGTGACTGCCACGTCGAGGTCGCCGGTGATGCGGTTGCGCATGACAGTGAGCTTATAGGCGGGCAGGCCCGTGCTGTTGAGCTCCTGGCTGCCGGTGCTGGCAAAACACGAGGTGCCGTAATAGTCCGCCGCGTCCTCATTGATCACATCGGGGCAGGCGGCGAGCCAGTCGCGATTGTATTCGCGCCATTCTCCATAGGCATGGTGAAACGGGGCGGCGGCGGCAGGCATCGCCAGCATCAGGCAAGCAACAAAGCATGTGGGAATGCGCATGTAATCTCTCAATGGCTTTGCCCCCCGGCGGAAGTCTTATATCAGGCTCGGCAGACGCGCGAAATGGAGCGACAGCCATGGACACCGAAAAGCTTGGCGAACTGACGCTGGCCCTCGTCCCCGCCGATGGTCCGCTGCTGTCGAGCGAGGCCGATGCGGTCGATCTCATCGGCCAGACTTATGGCACCGGCACCGACATGATCGTGCTGCCCATCACCCGGCTGGCACCCGAGTTTTTCCAGCTTGAGACCCGTCTGGCAGGCCTCTTTATCCAGAAGCTGCAGAACTATCAGATGCGCCTGTCCATCCTGGGCGACATCAGCGCCGCGATGGCGCGCAGCCGGGCCCTGACCGATTTTGTCGGTGAAACCAACCGTATCGGCCACCACCTGTTCGTGCCCGACCGGGCCGCGCTCGATGCTGCCCTGACGGGGCACAACTGAATGGCCAGGCGCTCCACGCCAGCCGGTCCGGCGCTGTTTGATGGCGAGGCCGGCCGCCCGGATTTCTCCCATGAGACCATGCTGATCGACCGCGGCGCCAGGGTCGTCGCCGGCGTTGACGAGGCCGGGCGCGGGCCGCTCGCCGGGCCCGTGGTGGTGGCGGCCGTGCGGCTCAATCCAGACCGCATCCCCGCCGGTCTCAATGATTCCAAAAAGCTCAATGCCACTCAGCGCGAGGCGCTGTTCGACCTCATCATGGCCAGCGCCGAGGTGTCCATTGCCAGCGCCCCGCCCGATGAAATCGTGGCGCGTAATATTCGCGGCGCGACTCTTGCCGCCATGGCCCGTGCCGTGCGGGCCCTACCCACCCCGGCTGAGCGCGCGCTGATCGATGGCCGCGATGTACCGCCTGGCCTGCCCTGCCCCGGCCTGGCGCTGATCGGCGGCGATGGGCGCAGTGTCTCGATTGCCGCCGCGTCCATTGTCGCCAAGGTCACGCGCGACCGCATGTGCGCTGTGATGGAAACAGATGCACCCGGTTTCGGCTTTGCCGGCCACAAGGGCTATGGCACCGCCGCCCATCTGCGGGCCCTGGTCGATCAAGGCCCCAGCCGACATCATCGCAATGAATTCGCTCCGGTTGCGGCCGCCCTGGCACAGCGCAGGACGCTCGCTTAACCTCCTGCTAACCCCTTACGAACGCTCCATTAACCCTGGCGGGGTATAACGGCATCGTTAGTACTGCGTTAGGGTTAAGTGTATGTTGAGTACCGCGCGTACGGCCGCCATGGCCGATGCGGATGGGGCCTCGCGCCTCCCGATCGATACCATCCTTGTGGGCGATTGCATCGACCACATGAACGCCCTGCCGGCCGGCTCGGTTGATCTGATTTTTGCTGACCCTCCGTACAATCTCCAGCTCGACCAGGGCCTTACCCGCCCCGATCAGAGCAAGGTGGATGCGGTGGATGACGAGTGGGACAAGTTCGAGAGCTTTGCCCACTACGACGCCTTTACCCGCGCCTGGCTCAAGGCGGCGCGGCGGGTGCTCAAGCCCGACGGGGCCCTGTGGGTCATCGGCAGCTACCACAACATCTTCCGCGTCGGCACGGCGTTGCAGGATCTCGATTTCTGGATGCTCAACGACATCGTCTGGCGCAAGGCCAATCCGATGCCCAATTTCCGCGGCACCCGCTTCACCAATGCGCATGAGACGCTGATCTGGGCCGCCAGGAGCCAGAAGAGCCGCGTCACCTTCAACTATGAAGCCATGAAGCTGGCCAATGACGACACGCAGATGCGCAGCGACTGGCTGTTCCCCATCTGCACCGGCGCCGAGCGGCTCAAGGGCGATGACGACGAAAAGGTGCATCCGACGCAAAAGCCGGAAGCCCTGCTGTTCCGCATCCTCAATGCCACAACCAAGCCGGGCGACATCGTGCTCGATCCCTTCTTTGGCACGGGCACGACGGGCGCCGTCGCCCGCAAGTTGGGCCGGCACTTCATCGGCATCGAGCGCGAGCAGAGCTATATCAATGCTGCCCTCAAGCGCATCGCCGGCATTCGCCCGGGCGTCTTCGAGGCGCTGCAGTCGGTCACGCCCAAGCGCAAGGAAACCCGCATTCCCTTCGGTTCGCTGATCGAACAGGGGTTGATCGAGCCGGGCACGCAACTTTTTGACTTAACGAAACGTTACTTCGCCATGGTCCGCGCCGACGGCTCGCTCGTCTCGGGGACACACCAGGGCTCCATCCACAAGGTGGGTGCACTGGTCCAGGGGGCCGAAGCCTGCAATGGCTGGACCTTCTGGCATCACGATCTGGACGGCCAGCCCGCCCCCATCGACACGCTCCGCGCCGGCGTCCGCGCCCAGTTGGAACTGCTTTCTGCCTGACCCTGACCTCCAATCACTCAGGCTTCTGACTGGCCGCCGGCTCATCCCGGCGGCCTTTTTCGTTTCGGGCGGGGAGGCAACAGCGATCCGGCGGTTTCCCCCTATGAACGCAGGCGCTTTGGCAGCACCATGGCACCGGGCCACCGCAAGACCTAGACCGGTGCCGTCATCTCCGCCCGCAAGCTACGGAGGTCAGCTATGTCCTTTGCCAAACGTGAACTTGCCATCGTCGATGGCACTGGTCGGCACAGCGTCGCAATCCATGTGTTCGCGCCCGAACAAGGCGAGCGCGGCTGGATTTGTCGCTACGATATCGGCTGGCCGGAGCGGCAACGATCGGGCGCCGGATATGGGATAGACGGCATGCAGGCGCTGACGATTGCCCTGCAGAATATCGGCGCCGAACTTTACGCCAGCCCCTACCGCACGGCGGGCACGCTGGTGTTTGACAAGCCGGGCAATGGCTATGGCTTTCCTATTGCGAAGGACGCAAGGCATCTCCTGGTGGGAGACGACGCCAGATACGAGGGAAATGGTTAGTCCCTACCCGACCGCCACGATCTCCAGTTCCATCGCTCCCACGCTAACCACCTCGCCCACCGCTTTGCCGATCAGCGCGCGAGCGATGGGGGAGACATAGGAGATGGTGCCGGCCTTGGGGTCCGCCTCATCTTCGCCGACGATGCGGTAGCTCTGGCGGCGGTCGTCGTCGCGCTCGAAGGTCACCGTGCTGCCGAAGGCCACTTCGCCGGGGCTTTCGGACGCCGGCACCAGTTGCGCGGTGCGGACGCGTTCGGCGAAATAGCGCAGGTCGCGCAGCGGATTGGCAGCCTGTCGGCGGCGCTCGTTGACATCCTCGATCAGCATCGCCGCATCATAGGCGGCGCGGGCTGCGTCGCGCTGCTGCTCGAGCGCGGTCATTCCCTCTGGCGTCACCAGATTAGGCGCGTCGGAAATCGGCCGGTCGGGTAGCAGGGTTTCCGAGGCGGTTTCGGCGCTGTCTTCCTTGGTGAAGGCTACACTCAATCGTCTGCTCCCGTTGCGCCGTCGGCGCGGATGCTCAGGGCATAGCCCCGTTCGCCTCTATAGCGCAAATCGACTGATGCGTTCGGGCGGCTTGACCCGCCGCTGTCCGGCGCCCGACGATGCCTTGCCCGACGAGCCGCACCAACCACGTCTCTTCTCACCCCTGCGCAGCACGCAAACCAGCCCAAGTCAAAACTCTCCAACTCCGCGCTAGACGACCGGTCTATTCCGTCCTATATCAGCCGCATGAACACGATCCCCAAGTCCGAGCAGACCCGTAGCCGCATCCTGTCGACAGGCCGTCGCCTGGTGCTGGGCATGGGCTTTACGGGCATGGGGCTCAAAGAGTTGCTCAGCGAAAGCGCCGTGCCCAAGGGCTCGTTCTACCACTATTTTGCCTCCAAGGAGGCCTTCGGCCAGGCACTGCTGGAGGACTATGTCACCGACTATCTCTCCCGCGTCGACCGGCTGATCGCTTCCCCCCGCTCGGGCGGCGAACAATTGATGACCTATTGTGCCGCCTGGCTCGCCTCGGCCGACAAGCCGTCGATCGCCGAGACTTGCCTCGTGGTGAAGCTCGCCAGCGAGATCGCCGATCTCTCCGAAGACATGCGCATCACGCTCGATGGCGGTGTGCATGAACTGGAATCCCGGCTGGAGCATATCCTGCGCGCCGGCATGGCCGATGGCTCGATCCGCCCGCTGGCCGATCCGGCCAGGGCAGCCCGCGGGCTTTATGGCCAGTGGCTCGGCGCAGCGATCCTGAGCAAGCTGGGCAAATCCGAACAGCCGCTCATCGAGGCAATGGACGACACGCGCCAGCGCCTTTTGACCTGACCCCTTCCCCCTTTTCGCAACAGACACGCAAGCAAAGGAGCTCGCCATGCGCGCAGCCATTTATGAGAATTTCGGCAATCCCTCTGAAGTCACCAAGCTGGGCGATGTGCCCCAGCCCAATCCCGGCAAGGGCGAGGTGCGCATCCGCACCATTCTCTCGCCCATCCACAATCACGATCTGTGGACCACGCGCGGCACCTATGGCTACAAGCCTACTCTGCCCGCCATCGGCGGCACCGAGGCCGTGGGCACGGTCGATGCCGTGGGCGAAGGCGTTGATGCCGGTCTCGTCGGCAAGCGCATTGCCGTCGCCGGCATCAATGGTACCTGGGCCGCGTATTTCAACGCCCCCGCGGCCGGCCTCGTCCCCTTGCCGGACGCCATCGCCGATGAAGCTGCCGCGCAGTTGATCGCCATGCCGTTCAGTGCCATTTCGCTGCTCGACATACTCAAGGCCAAGACCGGCGACTGGATCGTGCAGACCGCCGCCAATGGCGCGGTCGGCAAGGTGCTTGCGGCCCTCACTGCCGAGCGTGGCATCGGGCTGATCAATCTGGTCCGCCGCGAAGAGGCCGTTGCGGAGCTGACCGAACTGGGCATGACCCATGTCATCGCCACCTCCAGCGCCAACTGGATTGAGCAGGTCAAGGCCATCACCGGTTCCAAGGGCGCTGTCTCGGCTGTGGATTCGGTGGGCGGCGAAGTCGGCGCATCGCTGATCGACGTGCTGGGCAGCAATGGCGAACTGGTGATCTTCGGCACCGCAACCGGCGCGCCCATGCCGCTCAATTCGGGCGCGATAATCTTCAAGGAAATCACCATCAAGGGTTTCTGGGGCGCCAAGGTCAGCACCGCCATGTCCGGTGAGAAAAAGGGCCAGCTCATCGGCGAACTGATCACCTTGGCCGTCAAGGGCAAGCTGCCGCTGCCGGTCGGTGGCGTGTTCGACCTTGGCGATGCCGCCAAGGCCATGGACGCCGCCCAGATCCCCGGTCGCCCCGGCAAGGTGCTGCTGCGCCCCTGATCGGCAGCAGCCGAAATGACAAAGGCCCGCCCAGGTGGCGGGCCTTTTGCTGTGCTGAGCCTTTGCCCTAGCGCCTCATCAGCCAGCCAAAGGCACGGCGCAGCACGGCCTGGCCACCGCTCCCAATCACGGGACCATGGGCCAGGATCAACCGTTCGGTCGGCCAGGCGAGAACGGTTGCAAGCGACTGCCGCGCAGCGTTGCGGTCGGTGAAGGCCAGACGGAACTTGCGCGGCACGCTGGGCTCGTGCGCCACCATCAGGTCCAGCCGCGCGACCACGGCGCGCCAGCCGCTGAACCAGCCGCGCGGAAACTGCTGGATCAGATCGGTAACAAGGGTGGTTTGGCTCTCGTGATGGAAGAAGACCACCTCGGTGGTGATGCGGTTGCCGGCGATGATGGCGAAGTCGATCGCGCCGGCCCATTGGGCGATGGGGCCATTGCTGAAATCGAGATCGAAACGGATGTCCCGCCGTTTTTCCCGCAGGCCCGGCGGCGCGCAGACCATGGCGTCAGGGTAGGCCCGCTGCCAATCGGCCAGGAAACTGTCATGCAGGCTATTGGGCGACACCAGATAGGCAATATTGCCCAGCGTATTGACCGCGGCGGCCAGCGCATTTGTCAGGGCGACAGGCGACCAGATGACCAGCTCGCCGCTCTCCAGGCGGATCACGGCCATGCGGGTGGGGTAGGCAAACCCGGCCGCCGCATTGACGGTCGGCCCCTCGGCAATCCAGATATTGGGCCCAAATGACTGCATGGGCGGCCTCCAAATGTTTACATACGTGTAAATTTATACCATTGTGTAATTATGGCAATCCCCAAGCGCACTGACCGGTCCCGCCTGCTGATCCTTGATGCCGCCGACGCGGCATTCCGGGCGCTGGGTTTTGAGGGGACTTCCGTCGACGAAATCGCCACACGCGCCGGCCTGACGCGGAAGACGGTCTACAATCTCTTCGCCTCCAAGGAGGATATTGCCCTCCAGCTCATCGCCCGGGTGGAAGCGCAGGATGGCTCCTACCGCAGCCGCCTGCAGGCAGGCGACGACGCTTTGGCCCTGCTCGAAACCGTCTTTCTCGACAGTGCCCGCTGGTGCCTGGCCAATCCGGCCCTGGCCCGGCTCGCCCTGGCTCCGGCACAGCGTCCCGCGCTCGAACCGCCGTCCGACCGGCCATCCTTCCAGCGCCTGGTGCGCGACATTGTTGTGCTGGGTCAGGCGCAGGGCCTTATCCGCCGCGATGAAGACGCCAATCTGCTGGCGCTGATCCTGCTGGGCATCTATGGCCAGGCCATGCTCTCCGTCCTCGCCGGGCGGCCCTTCGACGCCGACGAGATTGTGCGCATCATCCGCATCGTTGTTGAAGGCATCGGCGCGCGTTGAGCACTGCTTGACCGCGCAGCAGCGGATTGAATGCTGAGTGGCGCGGCCTATAGTTCAGCCATGATTGAACAGTTCGAACTGCGCCGCCAAAGCGATGATCTGGTCTATCGGTTCAACCGAAAGCCCCGACCCGACGGCATGGCCGGGTTCCAGCGCATGGATCAGGATCTGTGGATCACCTATCGGCCAGTGCTCGGCTGGGTCGCCTGGGATGACGCCACGCAATCCGTGATGGGCCGCCCCTGGGACACGCTGCCGGCTGCGCAATCGCCCAGCGAACCGCCTGAAGGCGTCTGGGTCAGTCGCAAGGGCGCAAAGTCATACGTCTACAACCTTGTCCACCTCTGACTCTACTCAAGCCCAGCCGCTGCCAGCACCTTGCGAAACAGCGTCGGCAGGGCCTCGCTCTTGAGCGTCTTTGGCGCCGCCCACCAGCCGCCATCGAGCCCCTCGGGCGCGACTTCGGCCGACCAGACTTCCAGTTCCAGCCGAAAATGGGTGAACACATGCACCACCTGGCCATGGTGCTGCCAGTCAGCCTCGCGCGGATAGTTGGCGCTGCCCAGTTCGCTGGACCACTCCGAACCCGGCACCTCGGTCATGCCACCCAATAGGCCCTTGGCCGGGCGGCTCTGCAGGTACACGTCGCCTGCCGCGTCGCGCATGATGAAGGCATGGCCGCGGCGCACCGGCCGGTCGGCCTTGACCGGCTTGACCGGATAGAGCGTCGGATCGCCCTGGCGCGTGGCAATGCAGCCGGGCTGGATCGGGCAGAGCATGCAGGCCGCGGCGCGCGGCGCACAGATGGTGGCCCCCAGGTCCATCATGGCCTGGGCAAAGTCACCGGCCCGCTGGGGCACGCTGGCCTGGAGCGCGGCGCGCAACGCGTCCTTGGCCTCGCGCACCGGCACATCGAGCGCATAATAGCGCGCCAGCACGCGGTCGAGATTGCCATCGAGCACGGCCACCGGCTCGTCAAAGCAGATCGCGGCGATGGCGGCGCTGGTATAGGCGCCAATGCCGGGCAGCGCCTGCAGGCCCTCTGAACTGTCGGGGAAGACGCCGCCATGCTCGGCCACCACCGCCTGGGCGCAGGCATGCAGGTTTCGCGCCCTGGCGTAATAGCCCAGACCCGCCCATTCGCGCAGCACGCTGTCGAGCGGCGCGGCGGCCAGATCCCCCACGGTCGGCCACAGGCTGGTGAAGCGCAGGAAATAGGCCTTCACCGCGGCAACGGTGGTCTGCTGCAGCATCACCTCGCTCAGCCAGATGCGATAGGGATCGGGCCGCACGCCTTTGGCGCGATCAGCCGGCGATACCCGCCAGGGCAGGTCACGGGCATGGCGATCGTACCACGCGAGCACGGCGTCGGCGTCGATGGGAGCGGGCGAAGTCAGGTGCATGGCTATCGGGTATATCGGGGGTAACGCCGGACACAAGAGGCCGCCTTCACTTCGGACCGGGCGGCGCGATACCCTGGACGCCTTCCCCCTTGTGGGGAGGCCCGGCGTCGCGATACTTGCGTGCCATGGCCAAAGACGATCTCCCAGAGCCCAAGCGCCGCAATCGGACCATGAGCATGGCCGATGTGCTCAGCGGCGCGCTCGATCCGGTACTCAAGCAGCGTGGCTTTGCCAGTCGCGACATCATCACGCATTGGTCGGTCATGGCGCCCAAGCCCTATGACAGCGTGGCCATTCCCGACAAATTGAGCTGGCCGCGTGGCGAGCGTAGTGCCGAGGGCGCCACGCTGGTGCTGCGCTGCGTGCCGGGCCATGCCCTGGCCATTGCCCATGAGGGTGAGCGCATCGCAGCGGCGGTGAACCGCTATTTCGGCTTTGTGCTGGTGGGATCTGTACGGTTGTCCGCCGAGCCGTTCAGGCCGGGTTCAGCGCCGGTGGACGATAAACCCAGTCAACCGAGCCAGGGCGTTGTCGAGCGCATCGGCGCCGAAGTGGCCGATGTGGAGGATGCCGAGGTTCGGGAAGCCCTGCGCAAGCTTGGTCACGCCCTGGCCAGTCGAGCGGAACGGAAACGCGGATAGTGTGTTCACCCAGCAGTGATAAACCTGCCCACTTGCCCTCACATTTTCCCCGTGTAGTGTCGCCACAATCAAAACAGGAGCCTTCGCTGTGAAATTTACCCGCCGTGACACCCTCATTCTTGCAGCTGCAGCCTCGGCGCTGAGCCTGTGCGGGGTCGCCACCGCCAATGCAGCCGAAGGCGACACTGTCGACGAGGCAAAGCTGATGGCCCCGGCCGGCAATTATGTCGACCACGTCATGGGCAGCGACACCGCGCCGGTGACCGTGATCGAATATGCCTCGCCCACCTGCCCGCACTGCGCGGCCTTCTCCAATGATGTGCTGCCCGGCTTCATCGCCGCCTATGTCGATACCGGCAAGGTCAAGTTCATCACCCGCCCCTTCGTGCGCAATGTGCTCGACGCCGCCGTGTTCATGCTGGCCGAGGCCGCCGGCCCGACCAATTACCACAACGTCGTCTCCACCTATTTCAAGACGCAGACCACCTGGGCCAGTTCGCAGACCCCGCGCGACGCCATCCTCGAGATCGCCAAGCAGCTCGGCTTTACCCAGGAAACTTTCGACGCGGCATTGACGAATCAGGACCTGTTCAAGGGGATGGAAGCGGTGCGCGAGCAGGCACTGAACGAATTCGGGCTGGCAGGTACGCCGACATTCTATGTCAACGGCAAGACAATCAGCGGTGAACAGAGTGTCGAATCGCTGGGTGCGGTCATCGATCCGCTGCTGCCTGCCGATTTCGTGCCCACCGCTGCTGCACCGGCCGCTGCGGCGCCGGCTGCAACCGATGCCATGGCCCCTGCGGCAACCGACGCCATGGCGCCCGCTGCTGGCACCGGTGCGGCCACCCCGGTCAACTGACGCCCATTGCGCCGCCCCCATGCGGGGCGGCCTTGCGCGCCTGAGAGAAGGCGGGTGACATGAAGTTCTCCCGCCTCAAGCTCCACGGCTTTAAATCCTTCTGCGACGAAACCACCCTGGTCATGGAACCGGGGCTGACCGGTATTGTCGGCCCCAATGGCTGCGGCAAATCCAATCTTGTCGAAGCCATGCGCTGGGTCATGGGCGAAAGCTCCTACAAGGCCATGCGCGCTTCGGGCATGGACGATGTGATCTTTTCCGGCTCCGGCAATCGGCCGGGCCGCAACTCGGCCGAAGTCACCCTGGTGCTGGACAATTCGGACCGCACCGCACCCGCTGCCCTCAACACGGCCGATGTGCTCGAGGTCACACGTCGCATCGAGCGCGAGGCCGGGTCGGTCTATCGCGTCAATGGCCGCGAGGTGCGCGCGCGCGATGTGCAGCTGCTCTTTGCCGACGCCTCCACCGGGGCCCACTCCCCCGCCATGGTGCGCCAGGGCCAGATCGGCGAGTTGATCGCCGCCAAGCCCACGGCCCGCCGGGCCCTGCTCGAAGAGGCCGCCGGTATCTCTGGCCTCCATTCCCGCCGCCACGAGGCCGAACTGCGCCTGCGCGCTGCCGAGGGCAATCTCGAGCGGGTCGATGACATCATCGCCCAGGTAGAGAGCCAGCTCGAAACCCTCAAGCGGCAGGCGCGGCTGGCCACGCGCTATCGCGCCCTGAGCGGTGATATCCGCCGCGCCGAGGCCACGCTGTTCCACATCCGATGGGTCGCCGCCCGCTTTGCCGAAAAGGACGCCGAGGCGCAACAGGCCGTGCTGATCCGCGCGCTGGCCGATGCCACCCATGCCGAACTGGCGGCGCAGAAGGTGCTCGAAACCGCCGATGCGGCGCTGCAGCCGCTGCGCGAGCGCGAAGCCGTCACTGGCGCCGTGCTGCAACGCTATACCATCCTGTCCGAACAGTTGGCCGAGGAGACGCGGCGCGTCAGCCAGCGCAAGAGTGAGTTGGAAGACCGCATCCGCCAGCTGGCCGCCGATGGCACGCGCGAGCGCGATCTGGTGGCCGAAAGCGAAGCGACCCTGGCGCAGAATGCGATAGAGCTCAGCCAGTTGCAGAGCGAAACACAATCGGCGCAGGCTGAATTCGACGCTGCCCGCTCGGCCGCCGAGGCGGCAAGGGCGGTGGTGGCGACCGCCGAGACCGCGGCGCGGCAGGCGGCCGATGCGCTGGCGCAGTTGCGCGCACGGCGCAGCCAGGCCGAGCGCGGCCTCGCCGATGCCGAAGCCCGGCTAAACCGGGTGACGCAGCAATTGGCCCAGGTCGAGCGCGATGCCCAGGCGGTGGCTGCCCAGCTTGATGCCGATGATACGCTGAGCCAGAAGCGCGCCGCCCTGGGCGAAGCCCAGGCGCAGACCGCAGAGGCCGAAGTGCTGGCCACCGAGGCCGAGGCCGTCTCCACCCAGGCGCAGGCCCGGCTTGATGCCGCGCGACCAAAGCTGGCCGAGATCGATGCCGCGCTCAACCGGCTGGAAGCCGAGGCGGCGACGCTGGGCAAGATGCTCAATGTCGGCGCCAGCCTCTGGCCGGCCATTGTCGACGAGCTCAAGGTGACGCCGGGATATGAAACGGCTCTGGGCGCGGCGCTGGGCGATGATCTCGATGCCAGCTCCGATGCCGGCGCGCCCATGCACTGGTCGGTGCCAGTCGATCATACTGATGATGCCGCCCTGCCCCAGGCCGCCGAGCCGCTCAGCCGCTATGTCACCGGCAGCCCGCTGCTGAAGCGCCGCCTCGACCAGATTGGCCTGATCAGCGGTGTCGATGGACCCAGCCTCATGCACGCCCTCAAGCCCGGGCAGCGCCTTGTCACCCTCGAGGGTGCGCTGTGGCGCTGGGATGGTTTTGTCGCCGCCGCCGATGCGCCCAGCGCCGCCGCGCAGCGCCTGGCGCAGCGCAACCGCCTGTCCGAACTCGACGAAGACATCGCCCGCGCGCGGGGCGAGCGCAACGCCTGGAAGCGCGACGTTGATGCGCTGGTGGCGGCGCTGGATGCCGCGCGGCAGGATGAGCGCGCCAAGCGCGAAGCTTGGCGGTCGGCCCAGCATGCCATCGGTGCGGCGCAGGCCGAAGTCGACAAGGCGCAGCGCGCGATGGGCGATCTCACCACCCGCCAGTCCACCCTGGCCGAGGCCCGCCTGCGGCTCGACGCCAGCCGGGCGGAGGCCGAGGCCGCCCGCGCCGAAGCGCAGCGCCTTCTTTCCGAAGCCGGCACCGAAGACGAGGCCGCTGCCCGCGCCGCAGCGGCGCAGACCGATCTCAACGGGCTGCGTGAGCGTGCCGAACAAGCCCGGCTGCGGCTGGGCAGTTTTGAGAACGCCGCCACCATGCGCGCCAGCCGCGTTGCCCAGCTCGAACGCGACAACCAGAGCTGGCAGCGCCGCCGCGACAGTGCTCAGGCGCAGTTATCGACGCTCGACGCGCGCAGCGCCGAGGTCAGTGCGCAGTTGGCCGCGCTGCTAAAGGCGCCCGATGGCTTTGACAGCCGCCGCGCCCAGCTCGACGACCAGATCGAAACCGCTACGGCCGAACACAAGGCCGCCGGCGATGCCCTCGCCAGTGCCCAGACCGGCCATCGCGAGGCAGACCGCGCCCTGCGCGCCGCCAGCGAGGTCCTGGCCAATGCGCGCATAGAGCTCACGCGCATCGAGGAACGTCTCAAAGGCTATATCGCCCAGCGCCAGCAGATCGAGCGCAGCATCGAGGAGAGCCTGCAGATCCCGGCCAGCAAGACGCTGGAGGCCTCGGGCATCCGCCCCTCCGATCCCCTCCCCGCCGAGGCGGCCACCGAACAGCGGCTCGACAGGCTCAGGGCCGAGCGCGAGCGGCTGGGCGGGGTCAATCTCTCGGCCGAAAAGGAGGCCGAAGAGGTGCAGACCCGGCTTGACCTGATGGTCAAGGACAAGAATGACCTCATCGAGGCCATTGCCAAGCTGCGCACCGGCATTTCCTCGCTCAACCGCGAGGGACGCGCCCGCCTCAACGAAGCCTTTGGCAAGGTCAATGCGCATTTCCAGGAGCTGTTTACGACGCTTTTCGGCGGCGGCACGGCTGAGCTGAGCTTTGTCGAGAGCGATGATCCGCTCGAAGCGGGGCTGGAAATCATCGCCCGTCCGCCCGGCAAGAAACCGCAGACCATGACGCTGCTGTCCGGCGGCGAGCAGGCGCTGACCGCCATGAGCCTGATCTTTGCTGTCTTCCTGACCAATCCGGCGCCGATCTGCGTGCTCGACGAAGTCGATGCCCCGCTCGACGACGCCAATGTCGAGCGCTTCTGCAACCTGCTCGATTCCATGCGCCAGCGCACCAATACGCGCTTCATGGTCATCACCCACAATCCCATCACCATGAGCCGCGTCGATCGACTCTTCGGCGTCACAATGGCCGAACGCGGCGTCAGCCAGCTGGTGTCGGTGGATCTGACGACGGCGGAGACTTTTCTGGAGGTGGGGTGATGGGGGCTGCATGAAGTGTCGTTCTCCGACGCCTTTTTCAACCTCACCACCCCCACCGCGCGTCACCCTCGGGCTTGACCCGAGGGCTCTGCACTGCCGGAGCGATCGTTAGGTGAAGACCCCTCGGGTCAAGCCCGAGCGTGACAATCTGTCCGAAGAAGGCTGGAAATGCTCGGTGCTTTCACCGCCGTGGTACCGCCCGGTGGACTCAACACCATGGAGTTCCCCCTTATCCCCACCCTCAAGACCCTGCCTTATTCCGCGCCATCAGCCCGCATGACGGCCTGCCGGCAAACACTTGTGCGGCTAGGACCACCGGGGGAGTGCTCCCCCTCCACAGGTTCGTCGGTCTGGTGCCAGCGGCGCGGTAATACCTCTTTCTCCTTCCCGCATTCCTCAGCGGCTGTCGACCATCCTCTTTCTTAGCGGCACAGGACTTGTCCCAGCCGTTACTGTCAGCCATTCTTTTGCTGCGACATGGGGGATAGTATGCGCAAAAGCAACAGCAGGCCGCTTAGGCTTATTTCTAGTCGACTAGAACAATTACAAAAGACCACTGATAGCAGACTCGACCGCTTGGACAGAACCCTCGCCACCACAGAATGGTGGGACTGGCAAATTCCCGGCACCCTGATACGAAGCTTCGAGTTAATCATGCTAGTTGTTACAGCATTCCTTGCCTTTTTTGCATGGGACAGCTGGCAGAAGACCGGCGAGCAGACGCGACTGGCACGTCAGGCATTGCTTGATCAACAAATTTCGTCGGCGTGGCAAATTCTTGCGCTTCAGACGCCAGCTGCCACTGGCAAGCAGTATGCTCTGAGAACGCTCGTCGCTAACGTTCCCATCCTGGAGGGGATAGACTTGAGCTGCCGCGCAATGGGAGGAATCGACGATGAAAATAACTGCACCTCGCCAACACAATTGTCCCGACTTTCTGTGGAAGGAAAAGGACCGCGCTTTCGCAAATCAATCATTTCACGTTCTTCTTTTGCGGCGACCGACCTTGCGCGCGCGCATTTCGCAAATGTCGAACTCGACTCCGTGAATTTCAGCGGAACTTTGACGCACAATGCTGAATTTGTTGGCGGCTATATTGGCGATGCCGATTTCACGGATGCCAAAATGGGGACAACAATATTCAGGGACATGGAGTTCGGCACAGCCAACTTCACGCGTGTTGACCTCACAGGGGTTATGTTTTCTGGCCAAACCAGATTTGGTCCAGCAGCCGAGTTCAACGTCAGCGGTGCGACGTTGTGCAGGCAATCCACTGTGGGCCGAGTGTGCTTCGATGGGCTAGAACAGCTCAAAGCCAAACTGTGGTTTTTCAGAGACAATCCGCCGATCTTTGGTGCCAATGACGCGAAAGGTATCGAACAGATCCTTCTGTCTTGTGATCGGGAGAGTGACCACACAACTGGGCTTGAGGTACACAAAAACTGCAGCCCAATCACAGTTAGTGATTTGTCGCATTGATCTGCTCGGAATTAAACTGCTCGCACCAGATCGTTGGGATGCTGGTACCCGATCGAACCCGCAAGTCCGGCACCTCATTTGGACACCTCTCATGCATCGCAGTCATTCCGCCTTCCAGGCTGTTTGAACAGGCAATGCGGCTCTTCTCCTTACCAGCAGCCCTGGATTGGCGACGGCGGAAGTTTTGCTACTTATCCCCGCCCCCGCGCCCTGCCTTATACTCCCCCATCACCCCACGCGGACTGCCTGCAGGCGAACAGTGGTGGGGTGGGCCGGGTGGGGGACGCCTTTTCCACAGGTTTGCGGGCGAGTTGCCAGTGTAGGAGCGAGCCAACTCTGCCGCTCGTTCGGCTCCAAAAACCGGCGCCCCGAGGCGGCTATCGTCTCACTCTATAATCTTACCAGGAGCGACAGCCGTCTCGGGGTCCGTCCGTCGTTCTTACCCACCCGGTTGCCGCCGTGTGGCGCCTTGGCATGGGCCGATGGAGCCGAGAATCCCTACCGGGCTGCCCCGAGATTGCCACCATTGGGCGTGGACAGCATGCCGCACCCCCGCGACGAGCGGATTTCATCAAATAAAACAATGATTTACGAGGCTTAAGGTTGTCTTGACACTCTCGGGGGCCACCACTATGTTGCGCGCGACTTAAAAGGGCGTCCCGAAACTTCGGGAAAACGGCCAACCGAGGGGAGCGCGCGGATGACTGACCCGCAAGAGACCAAAGGTGTGCCGGACAACGCCCAGGGAGTGACGCGCGATCTCGCATCGCGTATTGCTTCTGCCAAGCGGGATCGGGCAATCGAGGACAACAGAGCCTCGAGAGACGCGTCCCCGGAGATGAGCGGTATGGCGCGCGGCATGCGCATCGGCACCGAGTTCATCGCCGCAATTCTGGTGGGGGCCGGTTTCGGCTATCTCATCGATCTTGGCCTGGGGACCAGCCCATGGTTCTTGCTCATCATGTTGGTGGTGGGCTTTGCCGCTGGAATACTCAATGTCACCCGTGTGGTGGCGCAAATGAATGCCGCATCGCCTCCCCCGCCGGGGTCCGACATGGGACCGGATGGGGAAGACGAAGATGACAAATGATGACGCTTAGAGGGTTCAATCTTGGCCGGTACTGATCCGATCCACCAATTTGTCATTCAGGACATTTTCTCGCTGTTCACCGTGGGCGGCGACGGCACCGAAGGCTCGGGCCTGCATTTCGCCTTCACCAATTCGGCCCTGTTCATGGTCGCCACTGTTGCGATCATCTCGCTCTATCTGGTGCTCTCGACGGGCTCCAAGAGCGTCGTGCCCGGGCGGGCACAATTGCTGAGCGAGCTGGTCTATGAGTTTGTGGCCAATATGGTCCGAAGTGCCGCCGGCACCGCCGGCATGAAGTTCTTCCCGCTGGTGTTCAGCCTGTTCACCTTCATCTTCGTGGCCAACATGCTGGGCATGGTGCCCTATTTCTTCACCGTCACCAGCCACATCATCGTCACCTTCGCGCTGTCGATGCTGGTGTTCCTGACCGTGGTGATCTACGGCTTCGCCAAGAACGGCCCCAAGTTCCTCAAGCTGTTCGTGCCCTCGGGCGTTCCCGGCTATATTCTTCCCATCGTGGCGCCGATCGAGTTCATCTCGTTCATGAGCCGCCCGATCTCGCTTTCCGTGCGTCTGTTCGGCAATATCCTGGCCGGTCACATCACGCTCAAAGTCTTCACCGGCTTCATCGTCACCATGAGCAGCCTGGGTTTCCTCGGCATTCTTGGTTCGGCGCTGCCGCTGATCATGGCCATTGCTCTTACTGGCCTCGAATTTCTCGTCGGTGCGGTTCAGGCCTATGTCTTCGCAGTCCTGACCTGCATGTATCTCAACGACGCGATCCACCCGTCTCACTAACCACCCGTCACGGCGGGCTGTTCCGCCAGAACCCCCGCTTAAAAGTCGCTTGAAAGGACTAAAAAATGGAAGCTGAAGCCGCAAAGTTCATCGGTGCCGGTATTGCTTGTTTCGGTATGGCCGGTGCCGCCATTGGTGTGGCCAACATCTTCGGCAACTTCCTGTCGGGCGCCCTGCGCAACCCGTCGGCTGCGCCGAGCCAGTTCTCGAACCTGATCTTCGGCTTCGCCGTGACCGAAGCTCTGGGCATCTTCTCGTTCCTGGTTGCCCTGATCCTGCTGTTCGTCGCCTAAGACTGACGCGCGATCACGCTCTTCCGCAGCCGGACCTGTTCCGGCTGCGTGCTCTTCTCCGGCGTGTGCCGGCTGACAGGATTTAACGGGACCTCACCTGATGGTAACGCAAGCCAACGCCCAAGAAGCGGCTGCACCGGCCGACACGACCCACGCAGCGCCTGCCGCTGACGCTACCCATGCCGATCCGACCGCGGATACCCATGCCACGACCGAAGCTCATGGCGGTGACCATGCGTCCGGCGTGTTCCCGCCGTTCGATCCCTCGACATTCCCATCCCAACTGCTGTGGCTCGCCATTACCTTTGGCGCCCTCTATCTGGTGATGAGCAAGATCGCCCTGCCCCGCATCGGTGGCATTCTGGAAAACCGCAAGGCCATCATCGACACGGACCTCGCCGCTGCCGATGCCTCGCGCCAGAAGACCGACGCGGCTATCGCGGCCTATGAGGCAGCCCTGGCTGCCGCCAAGGCCAAGGCCCAGGGTATTGCCAACGAAACCCGTGAATCGATCCAGGCGGACCTGGCTGCCAAGCGCAGCGCCGTCGAGGCCGACCTGACCGCCAAGGTCACCGCCGCCGAGGCGCGTATCCTGGCGACCAAGACCGAAGCCCTCACCCATGTGGACGAGATCGCCACCGAGACCGCCCAGACCGTTGTGTCGCAGCTGGTCGGCGATGTCTCGGCTGACAGCGTGCGCGCTGCAGTCGCCAAGGCCAAGGAGTAAGCGCGATGGAACTGGACAATTCATTCTACGCGACCGTCGCCCTCGTCATCTTCGTCGCGATCACGCTGTACTTCGGCATCCCGCGCATTATCGGCAAGATGCTCGACGGCCAGATCAAGAAGATCGCCGACGATCTGGCTGAAGCCAAGAAGCTCCGCGAAGAAGCTGCGGCGCTGCTGGTCGAATATGAGCAGAAGCGCGTTGCCGCCGAAGGCGAAGCCGCTGGCATCATCGCCGCTGCCCAGGAAGAGGCCACCCGCCTTGCTACCGAAGCCCAGGCGTCGCTGGCCGATCTCATCGCCCGCCGCACCAAGGCTGTGGAAGACAAGATCGCCCAGGCTGAATCGCAGGCCGTGGCCGAAGTGCGCGCCCGCTCTGCTGACGTCGCCATCGAGGCGGCTCGCCTGGTGCTGACCGACGAAATGAACCGCAAGGGCGGTCAGGTCGTCGACAAGGCCATCGCCGACGTTGGCAATCGCCTGAACTAGGCTGTTGCGCCAATACGAGATTTGAGGGCGGGCATTAATGCCCGCCCTTTTCGTTTGTGCCGGGCGGCGTATCGCGACATCTGGCTTTGCCTGCCCCTTGTTTCGGGCAGCTCCGCAGTTTTCCCTGTGCCCCATGCGCGCGGCGCAATTGACGGCCTGCGGATTCTCCACCATGGTGAATTTACTGCGGGAGAGACTGGTTTTCTCCAGCGCCGAAGGAGCAACCGCCCCGGAAACTCTCAGGCCAAAGGACCGCAGGACACTGCAACTCTGGAAAGCGGACCGTCGCATGGACAGGTCCCACCGAAGGAGCAACCGGCGCTCAGCCGGGAATCTCTCAGGTGATCAGGACAGAGGGGGCACGGAATTCGCCGCGAGGCGAGTGCAGTCGTGTCACCGTGTTCATTTCCGGGAAGTGTTGATGGCCCAGTCCACAGCCGAAACTCTCAAGACGACGCCGCTGGTCGAGCGGCACATTGCCGCCGGCGGCCGCATGGTTCCCTTCGGCGGCTATAACCTGCCGGTGCAATATCCAACCGGCATCATGGCCGAGCACAAATGGACCCGCGAGTTTGCGGGCCTGTTCGATGTCAGCCATATGGGCCCGAGCTTTCTGACGCTCAACAGTCCAAGCGGCGATGCCGAGGCCGATCACGCTGCCATTGCGGCCATCATCGAGCCGCTGATCTGCGGCGACATCGCCGGCCTCAAGTCCGGTCAGATCCGCTACACGCTGCTGCTCAACGAGACCGGTGGCGCACTCGATGACCTCATGGTCGCTCGCTCGCCCCTGTTTGGCGGCTCGCTCTATATCGTCGTCAATGCCGGCACCAAGGACGGTGACTTCGCCCGCATTGCGGCCGCCGCTGGCGACAAGGCCAAGCTGACCCGCGCCGATGGCGACAATGCCCTGCTGGCCCTCCAGGGCCCCGAAGCGGTCAATGTCATGGCCCAGATCGCACCCGGCGCCGTGGACCTCGGCTTCATGCAATACGCCCCCTTCGATTTCGCTGGTCAAAAGATCATCGTCGCCCGCTCCGGCTACACCGGCGAAGATGGCTTCGAGATCCTCGTACCCAATGCCAATGCCACCGCACTCTGGGATGCCCTGCTCGCCGATGATCGCGTCAAGCCGATTGGCCTGGGCGCCCGCGACAGCCTGCGGCTCGAGGCTGGCCTGCCGCTTTATGGCCACGACCTCAATGAGACCATTTCGCCCATCGAGGCGGGCCTGGGCTTTGCCGTCTCCAAGCGCCGCCGCGAGGCTGCCGACTTCCCCGGTGCCAGCCGTATCCTGGCCGAACGCGAGGGTGGCCTGAGCCGCGTCCGTGTTGGCCTGATCGTCGAGGGCGCCCCGGCCCGCGAAGGCGCCGAGATCCTTGACGCCTCCGGCACGGCCATCGGCGTGGTCACCAGCGGCGGTTTCGCGCCGTCCCTGGGCAAGGCCATTGCCCTGGGCTTCGTGCCGCCCAGCCATGCCGCCAATGGCACGCTGCTGCAGGTCAGCGTGCGTGGCCGTTCACAATCCGCGCAAGTGGTGGAAACGCCCTTCGTGCCGCATCGTTATTTCCGCAAGCCCAAAGCCAGTTGAGAGAGCTGCCATGACCACCAAGTTCACCCCCGATCATGAGTACATCCGCGTCGAGGGCGCGACCGGCATTGTGGGCATCACCCCCTATGCCCAGGACGCGCTGGGCGACATCGTCTTTGTCGAGCTGCCCAGCGTGGGCAAGGTGCTCAAGAAGGGCGACGAAGCCGCGGTCGTTGAATCGGTCAAGGCCGCCTCGGAAATCTACGCCCCCGTCGCGGGCACGGTGACCGAAGTCAACGACGCCCTCACCGGCAATCCGGGCCTGATCAACTCCGATCCGGAAAACGAAGGCTGGATCTACAAGATCGCCATCGCCGATGCCGGCGAGATCGATGGTCTGCTCGATGACGCGGCCTATGCCGATCTGACAAAGTAACGGACACCCATGCGCTACCTTCCCCATTCCGAGGCCGAACGCGCCGATATGCTTGGCGTCATCGGCGTGCCCAATGTCGATGCGCTGTTCAGCGCCGTGCCGGCACAGGCGCTCAAGAGTTTTGACCTGGGCCTGCCGGCCCATAGTCCCGAGTTCCTCGTCGAGGCGCATATGCGCGCCCTGGCCGGGCAGAACCATGCCGGGTCCGATGGCCCGTTCTTTGTCGGCGCCGGCGCCTATCGCCACCATGTCCCGGCAACGGTGGATCACCTGATCCAGCGCTCGGAATGGCTGACGGCCTACACGCCCTACCAGCCCGAGATCTCGCAGGGCACACTGCAGATGCTGTTCGAGTTCCAGACCCAGGTGGCCAAGCTCACTGGCATGGATGTGGCCAATGCCAGCCTCTATGACGGCTCGACCGGCACAGCCGAGGCCGTGCTGATGGCGCGGCGCCTCACCAAGCGCAACAAGATCGTGCTCTCGGGCGGGCTGCACCCGCACTACCGTGACGTGGTCCGCGCCTATCTCAAGGACGATGCCGATCTTGAGTGCCTCTCGGCCTCGCCTGAGGGCCAGGGCGACATCCTCGACCATATCGACGATCAAACCGCGGCCATTGTGGTGCAGACGCCGGACTTCTATGGCCATCTGCGCAATATCAAGGCGGCAGCCGATGCCGCCCATGCCAAGGGCGCGCTGCTGATCGTTGTCATCACCGAAGTGGTCTCGCTCGGCCTGCTGGAAGCCCCCGGCGCCCTGGGCGCCGACATCGTGGTGGCCGAAGGCCAGTCGATTGGCAATGCGCTCAACTTCGGTGGCCCCTACCTGGGCCTCCTCGCCACGCGCAAGGAATTCATCCGCCAGATGCCCGGTCGCATCTGCGGCGAGACCGTGGATGCCGAGGGCCAGCGCGGCTTTGTGCTGACGCTCTCTACCCGCGAGCAGCATATCCGCCGCGAGAAGGCGACCAGCAATATCTGCACCAATTCGGGGCTCTGCGCTCTGGCCTTCTCCATCCACATGGCCCTGCTGGGCGAGGCCGGGTTCACCCGGCTGGCGCGGCTCAACCATGCCAATGCCTGCAAGCTCGCCGATGCACTGGAATCGGTTCCGGGCGTCGAGGTGCTCAACAAGACCTTCTTCAACGAAATGACCATCCGTACGCCCCAGCCAGCAGCAGCGCTCATCGAGCGCCTGGCCAGGCGCGGCATTCTGGGCGGTGTCCCGGTCAGCCGTCTCGAGCCCAAGGACCACTCTGTGGGCAATCTGATCGTTTTGGCAGCCACGGAACTGACCACCGACGAAGATATTGCCGCTCTGAGCAGCGCCCTGGCGGAGGAACTCGCATGAGCATGAACAATCAGGGCCGGCCCACCGGCACGGGCACCTCGGGCTTTGCCTCCACCTCGGGCTCGGCTCTCCTGCCCAATGAACCGCTGCTGTTCGAGATCGGCGACACCGAGCATTCCGGCGTCGACCTGCCGGACGCGACCATCACCAACGCCCGCCTGGGCGGCTTCGAGCGCAAGACCGCGCTTGATCTGGCCGGTCTCACCGAGCCGGAAGCCATGCGCCACTATGTGCGCCTCAGCCGGCTCAACCACTCGATCGACAGCGGCATGTATCCGCTGGGCTCGTGCACGATGAAGCACAATCCGCGCCTCAACGAGAAGATGGCCCGCCTGCCCGGCTTTGCCGATATCCATCCTCTCCAGCCGGTCTCGACCGTGCAGGGCGCGCTCAAGCTGATGAACGAACTCAGCCACTGGCTGATGACGCTGACCAATACCTCGGCCGTGGCGCTCACCCCCAAGGCGGGTGCCCATGGCGAACTGCTGGGCATGATGGCCATCAAGGCCGCGCAGGATGCCGCCGGCCAAAGCCATCGCCGCATCGTGCTGGTGCCCGAAAGTGCCCATGGCACCAATCCGGCGACCGCGGCCTTCCTGGGTTATTCCGTCAAGTCGATCCCGGCCCGCAGCGACGGCACGGTCGATGTCCAGGCCGTCAAGGATGCCCTGTCGCCTGACGTGGCGGCGATCATGCTGACCAATCCCAATACCTGTGGCCTGTTTGAACCCCAGGTCATCGAGATCGCCAAGGCCGTTCACGACGCAGGCGCGTTCTTTTACTGCGATGGCGCCAATTTCAACGCCATCATGGGCGTGGTGCGGCCGGGTGACCTCGGCATCGACGCCATGCACATCAACCTCCACAAGACCTTCTCGACGCCGCATGGCGGCGGCGGGCCGGGCGCGGGTCCGGTGGTGCTGTCGGCAGCGCTGGCGCCGTTTGCCCCCGTGCCCTTCGTCCGCAAGGGCTCCAATGGGCTTGAGCTGGTTGAGCACGAGCAAGACCAGGCCCTGGGCCGCATCACGGCCTTCCAGGGCCAGATGGGCATGTATGTGCGGGCGCTGACCTATATGCTCAGCCATGGCGGCGACGGGCTGGCCCAGGCCGCGCAGGATGCGGTGCTCAACGCCAACTACATCAAGGCTCGCCTCGGCCAGGTCTTCTCGGTGCCCTTCCCGGATTATCCGACCATGCACGAGGCGCTGTTTGACGACAGCTTCCTTACCGGCACTGGCGTCACCACGCTCGATTTCGCCAAGGCGCTGATCGACGAGGGCTTCCACCCCATGACCATGTATTTCCCGCTGGTCGTGCATGGCGCCATGCTGATCGAGCCGACCGAAAGCGAATCCAAGCAGACGCTGGATCGCTTCTGCGACGTGATGGAAGAGCTTGCTCTCGACGCCAAGGCCGGCAATGCCACGCGCTTCACCGCCGCGCCCATGAAGGCCCCGCGCCGTCGCCTCGACGAGACCCGTGCGGCCCGCTCGCCTATCCTCAAATGGGAACGCCCGACCGAAACGCTCAAGGCAGCAGAGTAGTCGAGGGGCCGCCCGCAACCCGGGCGGCCCGTCACTTTCGGCCAGAGACGAAAAAGGCCCGTGGACTGATCCACGGGCCTTTGTTGTCTGCTCGTCTTGAAGCATCAGCCGCGGGTGTCGAAACCCACCCAGATGATGATCTCTTCGCCACCAAGATAGGGGATGGCGATGTTTTCGATGACCTTGACGAATTCGGCCGAGCGGGCCGGCGGCGTGATCGCCACGGGCACGGCGTATTTTTCCGAGAAGATGGCTTGGCCATCGCGCTCGACAGCAAAGCGGATCGGCGCGGTCACCGAGGCCTGGTTGCCCTGGGGGCCCAGGAGCACGCGACCAACCACACCCATATTGACGGTGATCAGGCCGTTCGAGACCACGCAGTTGCGCGTCGACTCGTCGATGACGCCCTGGTACTGCAGCGCCTTGGGATCGCCGGTCTTGCCATTGCCATAGTAGAACATGGCCTCGCCGCCGGGGCGCACGCGGATCGGCGGGCACTGGGTGGCGATGGCGGGCAGCGCATTAGTCTGCGCCTGGGCCACGGCAGCTGGGCTGGGCGTGGCGTTCTGCAGGCTGGGGGATGGCGTGGACGAGCCCCCGCCAAACATGCCCCCCATGGAGCATCCGGCCAGCAAGGTGGCCATGACGGCGGCGGCGGACAGGCGCGAGGCCAGAGGCGCGAAATCGGTCATCAGCAAGTCTCCTGATGCAAAGGTAGCCTTAGGCGGCTTCAAGAGCCATCAAAATGGCGGGTGCTCCACTGGCATTGACGCCCGGGCCGTCTTCGACGAACACGGAATCGACGACACCGTCACGGATCAGCACGGCAGCGCGGGCAAATCGAGTCCCCATGCCGAACTGGGCAAAGTCACGATCCATCCCCATGGCGGCGGCCAGGGCGGCATTGCCATCAGCGATAAAGTCGACCACGCCCAGGGCCCCGGAGGCCTCTGCCCAGGACTTCATGACGTGATGGTCATTGACCGAGGCGCAGACGATGCGCTCGACGCCAGCAGCCTTGAGCTTGGCCTCATTGGCGACAAAGCCTGGCAGGTGATTGACGTGGCAGGTGGGGGTGAAGGCGCCGGGCACGGTGAACAGCACGACCAGGCCCTTGCCCAGAACCGCGTCCGTTGTGGCGTCGCTGACGCCATCGGCGGTGACCAGCTTGGTGGGCAGGGAGGGTATCGGATTGCCGCGTTCGATCATATTTGCATAGGCCTCAAAAGGTGGCCCGCCTTGCGGCAGCGCCACAGCGCGCTCGACATGTGCCTTGGGAATATGCGGCTTTGGCCGCCCAGACAAGGCCTAGAGCGCCGGAGTGCCCGACTCTATTGGCCGGACGCCGGTTTGATGGTGCGGGAGAGTTCAAAGGCCCCCATGCCGGTGGTGAACGACAGCTGCACGGTCTGGCCGGCCAGATCGAGCCCCTCGACGTCCCCCAGCACGGGAATGAGCACTACGCCGGGTTCCGGGCTAATTTGCGGCGCGCCGAACACGGGCATGCCGCTGGAGGTGGCGGCAATCAGGGACTCGCGATCCACGGCATCGTCGCCGACATGCACAGACAACATGGCGCTGGCCGGATCATAGACCACATCACCCAACGGCTGGCGCGGATCTGTCCAATCGATCGGCACCATGGCCAGCGCCTGGCGGATGCGCAGGCCATTGGCCCGATCGGGCGCCAGGTCATCCAGGGTCAGGGTGAAATTGGCCTGTGCGGGCACGCAGATGTCCGAGCAGATGCCCATGGTGGCATTGACCTGGATGCGCTCCGCGCCAGGCTCCAGCGTCAGCTCGACCGGCAGCACCGTGTCACCGAAATAGGCATAATCGAGATAGCCATCGCGTTCCTCGCGTACCGGATAGGGCCAGAGCATCTGGTGGCCGGTGACGTCGGGGGTGGCGGAGAAGTCGAGCTCGGTCGGCAGGCCGGTCTCGCCCGGCACCCGCCAATAGGTCTTGGTGCCCTGGGGCATGTCGAGTTCCAGCGCCACAAGGGTCGTGCCATCGGGCTTGAGCTGGCCGGTCGAGATCAGGCGCAGCTGAACCCCCGGCGCCACTTCCTGCCATGGCGTTTCACCAGCCATGGCCGGCGCCAGCAGCAATATCAGGGCGGCGATGGCGGACGCAGACTTGAGCATGGCAAAGCCATTACCCCAGGCGGGGGAGAAGGCAAAGTGGCAAGTCCATCAGAGCTTCGTGAAGCATGGGCAGGGCGGCAGCGCTTGGCAGGCGGGGCAAGTCTGCCTAGAATTGGACTATGCAGTCACTCGAAGGCCAATTTCTCGTTGCCATGCCCGACATGGCGGACGAGCGCTTCCAGGAAAGCGTCATCCTCGTCGTCGGCCATAGCGACGAAGGGGCGATGGGGCTCGTGGTCAATCACGAGCTGCCCAATCTGCGCTTTGCCGATGTGCTCGACGAGCTCGACCTGGGTGACCCCGACAGCGTCATCCGCCTGCCCGATTCCATCCGCCAGCGCGTGGTGATGCGGGGCGGTCCGGTGGAAAAGGGGCGCGGCTTCGTGCTGCATTCGTCCGACTACAAGAGCGGCAACACCTATACGGTGACCCCTGGCGTCAGCATGACGGCGACACTGGATGTCCTCAAGGCCATGGCCTTCGGGCCGGCGCCACGCTCGTCGCTGTTCGTGCTGGGCTGCTGTGGCTGGAGCGCCGGGCAGCTGGAAGGCGAGCTGGCCGACAATGGCTGGCTGACGGTGCCGTTCTCGCGCGAGCTGCTGTTCGAGACCCCGGTCGAGCGTCGCTACGACGCGGCACTGGCGAGCCTCAATATCACCCGCGCCACGCTCAGCCCGGACGCCGGCCACGCCTAGTCGGGTCTATCGACCCAATTGGGCGCTCAGCTTGCGGCCGAAATCGGCGCCGGTGATGGCCGCGCCAAAGGCATAGCCCTGGGCATAGCGGCAATTGAGCTCGCGCAGCCGGTCGGCTTCCTCAGTGGTCTCGACGCCCTCGGCGATGACCATCAGGTCGAGGTCGGCACCCAGCGCCACCACGGCCCGGATGATCGGCCCCTGCGTATGGGCAATGCCGCTGCCATCGCCCAGCTTCACGAAGGGCCGCGGAATCTTGATCGTGTCAAAGGGGAAGCGGTGCAAATAGCTCAGCGATGAGTGGCCGGTGCCGAAATCATCGAGCGCCAGGCCCAGGCCCATGCTGCGCAGCGCCTCGAGCATATAGGCGGAATGCTCGGGATTGGTCATCAACTGGCTCTCGGTGATCTCGAGCTTGAGATGCTGGGCCAGGGCCCGATCCTGATTGACCAGGCTGCGCAGGTCATTGAGCAGTGTCTCAGTCGCCAGTTGGGTCGGCGAGAGATTGACCGAGATGAAGAAGCCTTCCGGCAGGCCGATGGTGGTCATCCAGTCCCGCGCCTGGGCTGCTGACTGTTCGAATGCCAGCCGACCAAGCCGCTCGATCTGGCCGGAGCGTTCGGCCAGGGCGACGAATTCATCGGGATTGACCACGCCACGCGTCGGGTGGATCCAGCGCATCAGCGCCTCGGCCCCGACCATCTGATTGGTCTGCAGGTCCATCACGGGCTGGAACTGCACATGCAGCTCGCCCTGCTTCATGCCGCGTTCGAGGTCTTCCTCGCTGGCGCGATTATAGGCGGCAATCGAGCGCGCCGAGGCGCGATAGGCCTCGATGCGGTCGCCGCCCAGGCGCTTGGCATAATACATCGCCAGCTCGGCGTCGCGCAGCACATCGGCGGCACTGGCCGGATTGCTGTCATAGATGGTGACGCCAATCGAGGCTGTGAGCGACAGATCGCGGTCACCGAAATTGAACGGCGCCTTGAGCGCCTTGCGGATCTGCTCGGCCGTCTCGGCGATCTTGCCTGCGGCCTGCTCGGAGGCCAGGATCACCGCAAACTGGTCGCCGGTCACCCGGGCCACGGTGTCGAGCGGCCGCATGATGCGGGCGATGCGGCGCGAAATGGCCAGCAGCACCGAATCCGCCGCCGAATGGCCGATGCGCTCCTCGAGCTCCATGAAGCGGTCGATGTCGATCAGGAACACTGCCGGCTTGATGCCGCCCGGCATGCGGGCGCGCACTAGGCTGCGCTCCAGCCGGTCGAGGAACAGCATGCGATTGGGCAGGCCGGTGAGGCTGTCATGCACGGCGTCATGCAGCAGGCGCTCGCGCGAGGCGCGGTCTTCGGTGACGTCCTGCAGCGTGCCGACGATGCGGTTGACCTGGCCATCGCCCCCCAGCACGGGCTTCACCCGCATGCGGAAGGCACGGTAGCTGCCGTCGTGGCTGGCGATGCGCATGTCGGCGGAAACCTTGCCGCGACGCAGCTCCACCAGCGTGTCGAAGGCCGTGCGGAAGCGGTCGCGGTCGTCTGGATGCACGCGGTCGAGCCAGCGCTTGATGGCGCCGCGCAGGCTGCCGCGCTTCTCGCCCAGGCGCGTTGCCAGCTCTTCGCTGACCGACACGCGGTCGCGCTCGATGTTCCAGTCGAACACAAAGTCGCCCGAACCGGTGAGCGCCAGGGCGCGGCGTTCGACTTCAGACAGCGTGCCGATGCTGACCTGGCCTTCGGAGAAGGCGTGCTGGACGGCGGTAAAGCCGAGCAGCATGACAATCAGCACCAGGCCACCGCCGACGGCGGGCTGGGCCACGTCGTTGGACACCTGGCCGGACACCACCAGCCAGCAATAGAACAGCCAGGCGATGACGATGATCCAGGTGGGCACCAGCAGCACGGCGCGGTCATAGCCGCGCAGGGCCAGCAGCAGAATCAGGAACAGGCCGGACACACCCAGCAGGGCCAGCACGAGGCGGGCAATGGTGGCTGCACTCGACGGCTCGAAAAAGGCAAAGCCGAACAGCGCCAGGAACAGCGCGGCCAGCCCCAGCGCCAGATGCACGAAGCGCAGATGCCAGCGATGGAGGTTGAGATAGATGAAGAGGAACCCTGCCAGCGTCGTGGCTATGCCCGCCTCCGCCGCCGCGCGCAGCGGCTGCACGCCAGTCGCGGTCAGGCCCAGCAGCCGTCCCATGACGCCGAAATCGATCAGCAGATAGGCCATCACCGCCCAGGCGAAGGCCGCCGTGGCCGGGAAGACACCACGACCCTTGACCACGAACATGATGGTCAGGAACACCGCTGCCAGCGAGGCCACGCCCAACACTACGCCGCGGAACAGGGTGAAGGAGTTCACATAGTCGCGGTAGGCATTGGGCTGCCACAGATAGAGCTCGGGCAGGTCGGCGCCGCGCAGTTCGGCCACAAAGGTCACCGTGGCGCCGGGGTCGAGCGTCACCTCGAAGACGTCGGCCTCGGTATCGGCGAGACGCACCGGGCGAATGCCGGCGCTGGGGGTCAGCGCGGCGACGCGATCATTGCCCAGATCGGGCAGGATGATGCCCGAGCCCGGCAGGCGGAAGAAGGGTGCCACCAGCAGGCGCTCGATCTGCTGGTCACTGTCATTGCGCAGCGCAAACAGCGCGAAACTGGGGTTGGTGCCCTGTTCGGACGCCAGCACCTCGATGCGCCGGATGATTCCATCCTCTGCCGGCGCCGTGGACAGCTGCACCTTGCCGCCCTGGCCGGGTTCGACCTGGATGACGTCGGACAGGCTGACGGCGTTGACGTCGTCGGGGACAGAAATGACTTCGAGTGCAGCGGCTGGCGCGAGCAGGGCCAGCGCGAACGCAAGACACATCGCGAGTGCATGTAGATAACGCATCAAGGGCGACTAAATCCTGCGGTGGGCATCATTGTGGCGGTGGAACCGGCAGGCGAATTCTCGGCCACACAAATTCCAGGGCCCTCAGACGAGGAGCGGTCTTTGGTAGCGGGGAATGCGGCCAGCGGCAAGGTTCGAGCACTGTTGCCATTCCGCAACAGGTCTAGACCAGCAGAGCGTTGAAGCGGGCTCGCTCATAGCGTTCGCGCGTGAGCGCAAACAGCACGTGATCCTCCCAGCGGCCGTTGATCTGCAGGTAGTTCTCGGCGAAGCCCTCTTCGACAAACCCGTTCTTTTCCAGCACGCGGCGCGAGGCCATGTTGCCGGGCAGAAAGGCCGCATGAATCCTGTGGAGATCGAGCGTCTCGAAGGTGAAGGGCAGGCAGACCGACACGGCCTCGCTCATCAGTCCCCTGCCGGCATATTGCTGGCCCATCCAATAGCCCAGGTTGACGAACTGGGCGGCGCGGCGGCGCACATTGGAGAGCGTGAGGCCGCCCACCAGGGTTTCACGACGCCCCTCGGGCAGGAAGATGAAGAGCGAATAGTCGGTCCCCTCCTCCGCTTCGATACGGGCGCGCCGCACGCGCTGCACGAAGACGCGGCGGGCCAGATCAGCCTCGGTCCAGCGCGGCTCGAAGGGGCGCAGGAAGTCGCGGCTGGCCATGCGCAGCTGATACCATTGGTCGTAGTCGGACAGTTGCGGCAGGCGCAGGCTGACGCGGGCACCGCGCAGGGAGATCAGCGATTGCGGCGATGACCAGGGCCAGAGCACGACAGGGAACCGCTCAGCGTTTGATATGGTCGCTGATCGCTTCGACGTCAGCGAGATTGCCGATCGGACCGATGCCGGCCAGCGTCGGTGCGCCGGAGGTGAAGATCTGCTCGGCCACTTCCTGCACCCGTCGCGTGGTGATGGCGTTGATGCGGTTGACCGTCTCCTGCATCGGAATCGGCCGGCCCCACAGGATCTGCTGGCGGGCCAGCTGGCCGGCACGGGCAGAGGGGCTTTCGAGCGACATCAGCAGGCCCGCGCGAATCTGGTTGCGCACACGCACCACCTCTTCCTCGGTGATGTTCTCGGTGGCGCGCTTGAGTTCGTCGAGCACGACGGGCACGAGATCGGCCACCTCTTCCTCGCCGGTCGCCGCGGCAACGCCGAAGACGCCGCTGTCGGCAAAGGCCCAGTGGAACGAATAGACCGAGTAGCAGAGACCGCGCTTCTCGCGCACTTCCTGGAACAGGCGCGAGCTCATGCCGCCCCCCAGGATGGAGGCCAGCACCTGCGCGGCATAAAAGCCGTCGGCATTATAGGCGCGGCCCTCGAAGCCGATGACGATATGGGCCTGCTCGTGCTCGGACACGAGACGCTCCTGCCCGCCCTGGTATTCGGCGCGCTGCGGCGCCGGGGCGCCGTTGGGCTTGAGCGTGGCGAAATGCTCCCGCGCCACCTTCACCAGCCCGTCGTGATCGACATTGCCGGCAGCGGCCATCACCATGTGGTCGCCCACATAGTTGCGGTTCATGTATTTGCGGATGGTATCGGGGTTGAAGGCCCGGACAGAATCCACCGTGCCCAGGATGGTGCGGCCGATGGGCTGGCTGGGAAAGGCGGCCTGCTGGAACAGGTCGAACACCTGGTCGTCTGGGTTGTCGCGGGCGGCGCCGATCTCCTGGACGATGACCTGCTTCTCGCGGGTCAGCTCGTCCTCGTCGAACAGGGAGTTCTGCAGGATATCGCTGAGAATATCGGCTGCCAGGACCACATCCTCCTTGAGCACGCGGGCGAAATAGCCGGTGTGCTCGATGGAGGTGGCCGCGTTCAGGTCACCGCCGACATTTTCGATGGCCTCGGCGATGTTGAGCGCATTGCGCGTCTTGGTGCCCTTGAAGGCCATGTGCTCGAGCAGATGGGAGATGCCATGCTCGGTCTTGCGTTCGGAGCGGGCGCCGGCCTTGACCCAGACGCCCAGGGAGGCGCTTTCGAGGTGCGGCATGTCGTCGGTGAGGACCACCATGCCATTGTCGAGGGTCGTCGATTGTACGCTCACGAGTCAGTCTCCTCAGCCCGGCGATCCACAGACCGCCCGGCCTTGTTGGTTCGCTAGACAGCGCGCGTGCGCGCCAGGATGAAGTCTTCGACAGATTGCTGCTGGTTGGCAAGGACGCTCAGGCGCTCGGGGCGATCGTAGAGATCGGCCAGCCAGGCCGGCAGCGCCGGATCCACGCCCGAAGCGGCCTTGACGGCGGCAGGGAATTTGGCGGGATGGGCGGTGGCCAGCGTGACCATGGGGACGCCGGTGATGGGCTGTTGCATGGCAACATGCACGCCCACGGCTGTGTGTGGATCGAGCAGGTAGCCGGATCGGGCATGTACGCTGGCAATGGTCGCCTTGGTGGCTGGCTCGTCGCTTGTGCCAGCCGCGAAGTCGCGCCGGATGGCGCCCAGCGTGGCTTCCGGCACGGCAAAGCCGCCCGACTGCTTGAGGCCGTCCATCATGCGCACCACGGCCGTGGCGTCGCGCCCGGCGCCTTCGAACAGCAGGCGCTCGAAGTTGGACGAGATCTGAATATCCATCGAGGGGCTGATGGTGGGGGCAACGCCGGCCATGTCATAGCGACCGGTTTCCATGGTGCGGCGCAGGATGTCATTGGCATTGGTGGCGATGACCAGCCGGTCGATCTGAAGGCCCATGGCCTTGGCGCAATAGCCCGCAAAGATGTCGCCGAAATTGCCGGTCGGCACCGTGAAGCTCACCGGGCGATGCGGCGCGCCCAGCGAAACGGCCGCTGTGAAGTAGTAGACGATCTGGGCGACGATCCGGCCCCAGTTGATCGAATTGACGCCCGACAAGCGCACCTGGTCGCGGAACCGATGGTTGTTGAACATCGCCTTGACGATGTTCTGGCAGTCGTCAAACGTGCCCTCGATGGCGATGTTGTGCACATTCTCATCGAGCACGGTGGTCATCTGCAGGCGCTGGACCGGGGAGGTGCGGCCCTGGGGATGGAGAATGAAGATGTCGGTGGTGTCGCGGCCGCGGAACGCCTCGATGGCGGCCGAGCCCGTGTCGCCCGACGTGGCGCCGACAATGGTGGCGCGCAGGCCGCGCTCGGCCAGGATATGGTCCATCATGCGGCTGAGGAACTGCATGGCGACGTCCTTGAACGCCAGCGTGGGCCCGTGGAACAGCTCGAGCGCGAAGTGCCCCGGCGCCAGTTCGACCAGCGGCGCGACAGAGGGATGGCGGAAGCCGGCATAGGCCTCGTCGATGATCTGCTTGAGCCGCGTCGGCGCGATCTCATCGCCCGTGAAGCGGCTGATGATGTCGAAGGCGACATCGGCATAGGGCTTGCCGGCAAAGCCGGCGATTTCCTCGGGGCTGAGCTGGGGCCAGCTCTTGGGAACGTAGAGGCCGCCATCGGAGGCCAGGCCAGCCAGAACTGCGTCAGAGAAGCCGAGCACGGGCGCCTGACCGCGCGTTGATACAAATTGCATTCGGGGAAGGAGCCCTTTTGGAATTGTTACAACCTAGTGAATTGACCCGCCGACCGCAAGTTTGCCGGATCAGGCCTTGCCGGTACGGCGCTGGCGCCAGAGCCAGAAGCCGAGCATGACCACGGCGACGATGGCAAAGCCATACCAGGTATAGGCATAGCCCAAATGGTTGTTGGGAAACTCGATGACCGTCTCGCCGCCCTGGGGCAGTTCGCCCGGCGCGCCGGCGGGCATGTCGATATAGAACGGTGCTATCGGCGCCAGCGCCGGATCGACCATGGCGGCAAGGCGGGCCGGGTCGCGCACCCATTCGACACGATTGGAGGTGTCGGCAGCCGGCGTCATGAAACCTGCCGCCTCGCCGGGCCGCAGCAGGCCGGTGATGGTGACGGTCGTGGTGTCGCTCTCGCCATCGGTCACAGCGGCTTCCTGCATGGCCTCGGGCACGAAGCCACGATTGACAAAGACCGTGCCGCCGGACTGCAGCACGAAGGGCGTCATCACCCAGTAACCGGGGCCTGAAGCCGAGCCACGGGCATTGGCGAGACTGGTAAAGACGGTAACCGTCTGGTTGTAGCGGAAGGCGCCAGTCAGGGTGACGGGCTGGAAATTGAGCGGTTCAAGGTTGAGGCTGGGCCAGGCACTGGCTTCGGGAACCGGCACGGGCGCCGCATCGATGCGGGCATCGACCGCGGCGATCAGCGCCTCCTTTTCGGCGAGCCGCTGCATCTGCCAGGTCCCCAGAAAGACGCAGACGACCGCCAGGGCAAGCATGAGCACGACAAAGCCGCCCGTCATCAGCGGGCCGAGGCGGCGGGGCGCACTCATTGATGCCCCTCATGGGCGTCGTTGCGATATTGCAGCGCCACCAGCACGCCCTTGAAGGGCGGCAACAGCGCCAGCGACAGCACGATGGTGGTGGGGATCCACAGCATCAGGTGGACCAGCGGCGGCGGATTGAAGAGTGCGCCGACAACAAGAGCCAGCAACACCACCACCGGGGCCACGAGGAAGATCACAAAGATCGCCGGACCGTCGCCGCTGTCGGCAAAGGCCAGGTCAAGATCGCAGGCACTGCAGCGCGGCGCCACCTTGAGGTAGCCGTTGAACAGGGGCCCCTTGCCACAGCGCGGGCAGCGACAAAGCAATCCGGCAACAAAGGGCGAAGGCAGGGCCAAGGCAGTCTCCAAAAGCAAAGGGCGCAGCTCGTCGCTGCGCCCCGTTAGAAGCGAGGGGCTTGCCCCTAGTGGTGGATCGCCACGCCCCAGCTGCCCCAGACATAGATCGAGGCAAACAGGAACAGCCAGACCACGTCCACGAAGTGCCAGTACCAGGCGGCAAATTCGAAGCCGAGGTGACGCTCGGGCGTGAAGTCGCCACGCAGGGCGCGGATCAGGCAGACGGCCAGGAAGATGGTGCCGATCAGCACGTGGAAACCGTGCAGGCCGGTGGCCATGAAGAAGGTGGCGCCATACATGTTGCCAGCGAAGCTGAAGCCAGCTTCGGAATATTCGATCATCTGCACGCAGGTGAACACAGCGCCCAACACGATGGTCAGTGCCAGGCCCCACTTCAGGCCCTCGCGATCATTTTCGAGCAGGGCATGGTGTGCCCAGGTCACGGTAGTGCCCGAGGTCAGCAGCAGCAGGGTGTTGAACAGCGGCAGGTGGAAGGGGTCGAACAGCTCGATGCCGGTCGGCGGCCAGATGCCACCGGTCGCCGCAACGCGGGCATACTGCTCGACGTCGTCCAGGCGGAAGAAGCCGTCGAAATAGGCCCAGAAGAAGCCGAAGAACACCATCACTTCGGAAGCGATGAACAGCATCATGCCGTAGCGGTGATGCATCTGCACCACGGCAGTGTGGTCATGGCCGTTGTTGGCTTCCTTGATCACGTCGCTCCACCAGGCGTACATGGTGTAGAGCACGCCCACCAGGCCCACGAAGAACACCCAGGGCGTCCAGTGGTGCATCCAGAAGATGCCGCCAATGGCCATGATGAGCACCGAGACCGAGCCGACGAACGGCCACGGGCTGGGCTCCACCATGTGATAGTCGTGGTTCTTGGCTATTCCGGCCATGGTCAGCTTCCCTCGTTGTCTGAAGCGTAGAAAGTGTAAGAGAGCGTGATCTCTTTGATGGTATCGAGCTCGTTATTGCTATCGAGCTCGGGGTCGATGAAGAACACGATCGGCATATCGACGGTTTCGCCGGGCTGCAGCGTCTGCTCGGTGAAGCAGAAGCATTCGATCTTGTTGAAATAGGCGCCGGCCCGTTCGGGCGAGACGTTGAAGATGGCGCGCCCCGTCACCGGCTTGTCGGAGAGGTTGTGCGCAACAAAGTTCACAGTATCGACGGTGCCGATCTTGTCGGTGATGGCGGCCGCTGGCGTGACCTTCCAGGACAGTTCGTTGGCGACGTTGGAGTCGAAGCGAACCTTCATCTCGCGGCCAATGATGCCCTTGGGCGAGTCGGTGGCAACGCGCGTGGTGCCGCCAAAGCCGGTGGCCTGGCAGAACATCTGATAGAGCGGCACGCTGGCATAGGCGAGCCCGACCATGCCGACGGCCATGCCCAGACCGACAAGCGCGACGCGGCGATTGCGGCGGTTGGCGCCGGGGGGCGTGGATTGGGTGATCTCGGCCATCACAGCGACCGATCGAACAGGGCCGGACCCATCTTGACGATGGTCAGCGTGTAGAACGTGACGGCGAACAGTGCCAGGGCGATGGCAAGCGCGATCGAGCGGCGGCGACGCACCTTGGCACGGGCGGCAGTCACCTCGGGCGTTTCCAGTTCGACAGCGCGGATCTCATGGGGTGCACTCATGCGCCAAAGACTCCAAAACGGGTGAGGAGATTGTCGCACAGCAGCGCCAGGAACAGCACGAACAGGTAGCTCAGCGAGTAGTTGAACAGCACGCGGGCCGATTTGCGCATGGCCACGTCCTCGCCGCTGCGCAGCAGTCGGAGGGCGAGGTAGAGGAAGCCTGCGCCGGTGGCAACAGCGACACCGGTATAGGGGAGACCCGCAAAGCCCAGGATCGAGGGCAGCAGGGCGGACGCGGCCAGCAGCACGGTGTAGGCGAAGATCTGGCGCTTGGTCGAGGCAACGCCCTTGATGTTGGGCATCATGGGAATGCCCGCAGCGCCATAGTCAGACTGCTTGTAGAGCGCCAACGCCCAGAAATGGGGCGGCGTCCACAGGAAGATGATCAGGAACAGCGCGATGCTCTCCAGGCTGATCGTGCCGGTGACGGCAGCCCAGCCAACCATGGGCGGGAAGGCCCCGGCGGCGCCGCCGATAACGATGTTCTGCGGCGTCGAGCGCTTCAGCCACATCGTATAGACGACGGCGTAAAAGAAGATGGTGAAGGCCAGCAGGCCACCGGCGACCCAATTGGTCGCCAGGCCCAGCAGGGCCACCGAGAACACCGAGAGCACGACGCCGAAGATCAGCGCTTCGCCGCCGGTGATGCGGCCGGCCGGGATGGGCCGGTTGACCGTGCGGCTCATGATGGCGTCGATATCGGCATCATACCACATGTTCAGCGCGCCCGAGGCCCCTGCCCCGATGGCGATGCAGACGACGGCAATCACGCCGATCAGCGGATTGATGCCGCCCGGCGCCACCAGCAGCCCGACGATGGCGGTGAACACAACCAGCTGCATGACATTGGGCTTGAGCAGCGCGAGGTAATCCTCGACGCGTGCCTCGCCCGTCATGGCGGGAAGCTGTGTGCTGTCGTCGGTAAGAGCCACTGACCTTGCTTTCCTCGAGGGTGGACCGGGCCGCACGAGGCGGCCCGATTGAACTTAGTGTGCCTTGGTGGAGTCGATCCGCGGCAGGGTGGAGAACTGGTGGAACGGCGGCGGGGAGCTCAACGTCCATTCCAGCGTGGTTGCACCATCGCCCCAGGGATTGTCACCGGCGGGACGCTTGCGCTTGAAGGCCTCCCAGGTGGCATAGAAGAACACGATCATGGCCACGAACGTGATGTAGTAGCCGACCGAGGAGATGCGGTTCCAGAAGCCGAAGGCATCGGGGTAGTCGATGTAGCGGCGTGGCATGCCGGCCAGGCCCAGGAAGTGCTGGGGGAAGAAGATCAGGTTCACGCCAACGAACATGACCCAGAAGTGCACGGCGGCCAGGGTCTCGTTGTACATGTAGCCGAACATCTTGGGGTACCAGTAGTACCAGGCCGCAAAGATCGAGAACACGGCGCCCAGCGACAGCACGTAGTGGAAGTGCGCCACCACATAATAGGTGTCGTGCAGGGCACGGTCAGCACCGGCATTGGCCAGCACCACGCCCGTCACACCACCAACGGTGAACAGGAAGATGAAGCCGACAGCCCAGAGCATGGGCGACTTGAAGGTGATCGAGCCACCCCACATGGTCGCGATCCACGAGAAGATCTTCACGCCCGTGGGCACGGCGATCACCATGGTTGCGGCCACGAAGTAGCGCTGCACGTCCAGGCTCAGGCCGGTGGTGTACATGTGGTGCGCCCACACCACAAAGCCCACGAAGCCGATGGCGACCATGGCATAGGCCATCGCCATGTAGCCGAAGATCGGCTTGCGGCTGAAGGTGGAGACGATGTGGCTGATGATGCCGAAGCCCGGCAGGATCATGATGTACACTTCGGGGTGACCGAAGAACCAGAACAGGTGCTGGAACAGGATCGGGTCACCGCCCTCGGCGGGCTTGAAGAACGACGTGCCGAAGTTGCGGTCGGTCAGCAGCATGGTGATGGCGCCAGCCAGAACCGGCAGGGCCAGCAGCAGCAGGAAGGCCGTCACGAGCACGGACCAGGCAAACAGCGGCATCTTGTGCAGCGTCATGCCGGGGGCACGCATGTTGAAGATCGTGGTGATCAGGTTGATTGCGCCCAGGATGGAGCTGATGCCGGCCACGTGCAGCGACAGGATGGCAAAGTCCATGGCAGGGCCGGGATGACCCGAGGTCGACAGCGGCGGGTAAACGGTCCAGCCGCCACCAAAGCCGAGTGCGCCGGGGCCCGTGCCTTCAAAGAACAGGCTCATCAGCAGCAGGATGAAGGCCGGCGGCAGCAGCCAGAAGGCGATGTTGTTGATGCGCGGGAAGGCCGTGTCGGGCGCGCCGATCATCAGCGGGGCGAAATAGTTGGCAAAGCCGCCCATGGTGGCGGGCATCACCACGAAGAACACCATGATCAGCGCATGGGCGGTGGTGAACACATTGTACATGTGCTTGCCGGCGTCGAGCGCCTCGCCGCTGGCGGCGTCCATGCCGTAGACCATGCTGGCCAGGCCGTGGAAAATCTGGATGCCAGGCTCCTGCAGCTCCATGCGCATGACGCCCGAGAGCAGGCCACCGACGATGCCGGTGAACACGGCAAACCACAGATACATCACGCCGATGTCCTTGTGGTTGGTCGAATAGAGCCAACGGCGCCAGCCGGTGGGTGTGTGATTGTCGTGCGCGCTGTCGTGCGCCGCATGGGCTTCGAGGTGAGCGATATCGGCCATGTTAGTTATCCCCTGACCCGTGTTCTTACTGCAGCGCCACGAGCGTGGCGTTGGCGGCGGCGTAGTCGCCGGCCTTGAACGCAGCCATGTAGGTTGCGAATTCGTCCTTGGTCACCACGCGGATGGCGATGGGCATGAACGCATGGTCCTTGCCGCACAGCTCCGAGCACTGGCCGTAGTAGATGCCGGTCTCACGCACGTTGAACCAGGTCTCGTTGAGACGACCGGGGACAGCGTCGATCTTGACGCCGAAAGACGGCACGGCAAAGGCGTGGATCACGCCGGTCGGATCGGCGGTGACTTCCAGGCGAACCGTGGTGTCAACCGGCACGACCAGCTCATTGTCCACGGCCAGCAGGCGCGGCTGACCCGGCTTGGTGGCAGCGCGATCTTCTTCATTGAGCATGATCGAGGTCAAAGACACGCCGTCGTCGACATATTCATAGTCCCAATACCACTGCTGGCCAGTGGCCTTGATGGTCAGCTCCGGCGCCGGAACCTCGACTTCGCCAAAGGAGAAGATGTTGGAACCAAGATACTTGCGCTGGCCGTCGGGCGTGGTCAGCTGGTCGGACAGCACGCCGAAGGACGGAATGGCGATGATGATGAGAATGACGATCGGCAAGACCGTCCAGACCACTTCCACGAGCGTGTTGTGGGTGAAAGCCGCCGGAACCGGGTTCCGCTTGGCGTTATACCGGATCATGATCCAGATCAGCAGCGCCAGCACGAACAGCACGATCAGCGTGATGGTCCAGAGCAGGATGCCATCGTGAAAGCTGACGATCGAATCCATGATCGGCGTTACGGCGCGCTGCAGATGGAACTGACCATAGACGGGGTGGCCCGTTTGCTCAGCCACCTGCTCCTGCGCCATGACGAAAGCCGGGGCCAGCGCCATTGCGGCTGCCGAAATAGCGCCTATCTTTCTCAAGAACTGCCCGGTCACCATAAACCCCTGTGTCGACATCAATTGGTGCATCCACACCGGGATTGAGTGCAATAACAGCGGCATAGCAAACGCCGCCCCGACTCAACCTCGGAGCGAAAAACTCTGCCTTGACCTAAATCACATCCCAGAGACCGAGTCCATTGCGGCGAGAGCGTGGTGATGTGCGTCAAATTGTGCGGCGGCGGCAGCAATCCGCCTCACGGCAGCCGCAGTTTGGCGCGCATATCCCCTGCATTTCCGGGGTTTGGTTGACTCATGGCCCCGGCTATCGGAAACACGTTGGCAAAAGGCTGACGCGCGATTCGTCGGGAGAATTGACACAGTGAAGCAGAATTTTTGGCGCCATTTCGTCGGTGCAGGCCTGGCCCTGCTGGCTCTGGGCGCGCCCGGCAGCGCGGTCCATGCCCAGGGCGTGGTCAAGGCCCAGTATGGGGACTGGCAGATGAGCTGCGACACCCCGCCCGGCGCCAGTTTCGAGCAGTGTGCAATCATCCAGAATGTGATGGCCGAAGATCAGCCCAATGTGGGCCTGTCTGTCATTGTCTTGCGCACCGCCGATCGCGAGGCGCGGCTGCTGCGGGTGCTGGCGCCGCTCGGCGTGTTGCTGCCCAATGGCCTGGGCCTCAATGTCGATGGCAAGGATATGGGCCGTGTTGCCTTCGTGCGCTGCCTGCCCAATGGCTGCGTGGCCGAGGTGGTGCTCGATGACAGCCTGATCGAGACCCTGTCCAATGGCAGCAGCGCCATCTTTGTGGTGTTCAAGACGCCCGAGGAAGGCATCGGCATTCCGGTGTCGCTCAATGGCTTCAAGGACGGCTTCGCACAGCTGCCATAATAAGGAGTGCCTGCCACATGGCCGAGGAGCAACGCGCTACGATCCGTCATCGCGTTCTCAAGGGCGGCCATGTCGTGGTCAATGACGGGTTCTCGACCTTCGACTGCACGATCCGCAATCTCTCGGACTCCGGGGCCCGCCTGCGCGTGGCCAGCGTGATCGGCATTCCCGATCATTTCCAGCTCATGCTCGACGATGGTCAGAGCTTTGAGTGCCAGGTGGCGTGGCGTCAGGAAACCGAGCTGGGCGTGCAGTTCCGCCCTGCCGAATGAAAAAAGCCGGACAAGTGCGAGGCACTGTCCGGCAAGTCATCAGGAAACAAGGCCGGTGGCAAACCGGCCGGTGATGGAACGAGCGCTCGTAACAAGTGTTCGGACCAACAAGGGAACGCAGCCCGGCGGGTGTCCGGGCGGCGTAAACTGGGCCGCCGATCAGAGGCGGGCGTTGCGGGCGCGGGCCGTGTTCAGCACATGGCCGGGGTTGTTGCCGGTCCGGGCCAGGGCCGCATTGATGTCGGCGCGCGAGATGCCAAGATCGTCCAGCCGCTCATGATCGAGGTCGAGCAGCGACTCCAGCGCAGTCCGGCGGGCACGGGCGGCTTTGGCCTGGCCGAGCCAGCGCAGCAGCGCGGCGAAGGGGCGGGGCGTGGCGGCCGCAATTGACCGCTCGCCGGGAAGCGAGAGAGCCATGATAATCTCCAAACATCTGGTTGTGTCGCAGGGGGAGTCTGCGGCGCTGTCGGCAGCGTGTGTCCACGCCCCGATAGTGGAGAGATAGCGCTCTGGACATTCATTCGTCCAACAAATAGATTTCATCCTGTCCATCAATTTGAGTGATGCGCAGACCATGAGCACGCCCCTCGACCTTGATCAGCTGCAAAGCTTCTGTGCGATTGCCGATTGCGGCAGCTTTACCGAGGCCGCGCGCCGGCTGAACAAGACGCAATCGGCGGTGTCGATGCAGATCAAGCGCCTTGAGGAGCGGCTGGGCCAGTCGCTGCTGACGCGCGACGGGCGACGGGTCATGCTGACGCTGGCGGGCGAGGCGCTCTACGCACGGGCGCGCAAGATGCTGCGCACCAATGCCGAGATTCTCGATCATTTCTCGGAAGGCGATCTCTCGGGCTCGATCCGTTTCGGCGTGCCGGACGACTATGCAGTGCGCCTGCTGCCGGTGATCCTCTCCAGCTTCCAGCGCACCCATCCCAAGATTGTGGTGGATGTGGCCTGCATGGCCTCCGAGCATCTGCTCGAGGGCATGCGCGCGGGGCGATACGACCTGATTGTCTTTACCCAAGGCACCGAGCAGAACTACGGCGAACTGTTCCGCACCGAAAAGATGTTCTGGGTGGCCAGCCACGGCGGGCGGGCCTTGGCCAGTTCCCCGCTGGCGGTCGCCTGCGGCCCCACCTTCTGCATCTGGCGCAAGGATGCCCAGGAGGCGCTGGAGCGCACCGGGCTCGACTACCGCATCGCCTATACCTCGTCGAACGCCACCGCCATTTCCAGCGCGGTCCTGTCCGATCTGGCCATTGGCTTTCTGCCGGAAAGCGCCCTGCAGCCGGGCATGCGTGTCGTCAACGAAGATCATGGCCTGCCCAAGCTGGGCGACGCGCAGATTGCATTGATGCGCGCCAGCCACGCCTATGGCGGCATCTATGATGCACTGGCCAATCACATCGTGCAGTCGATGGGCAATCTTGAGAGCGCCGCGCAGCAGCAGGGGGAAGCTGCAGAGTAGTCCGCACTTACCCTTGACCTGACGGGGCCGATGTCGCACCACAGGGCATGTCCGAAGCCCTGACCAATGCCGCCGAATACAGCGTTTCCGAGATCGCCCAGGCGGTCAAGCGCACCGTCGAGGACGAGTTCGGCCATGTGCGCGTGCGCGGCGAGATTTCCGGCTTTCGCGGTCAGCATGCCTCCGGCCACGCCTATTTCACCCTCAAGGACGAGGGCGCTGCGCTCGATGCTGTGGTTTGGAAGGGCAATTATGCCAAGCTCACCTTCAAGCCCGAAGAGGGGCTCGAGGTCATCGCCACAGGGCGTCTGACCACATTCCCGCGGTCTTCGAAATACCAGATCGTCATCGACAATATCGAGCCGGCGGGCGCCGGCGCGCTGATGGCGCTGCTCGAAGAGCGCAAGCGCAAGCTCCAGGCCGAGGGGCTGTTTGCGCGGGAGCGCAAGCGCCCCCTGCCCTATCTGCCGCGCGTCATCGGCGTCGTCACCTCGCCGACTGGCGCGGTCATCCGCGACATTCTTCATCGTCTTGCCGATCGCTTCCCCACCCATGTGCTGGTCTGGCCGGTGCGGGTGCAGGGCGACACCTGCGCGCCCGAGGTGGTCAATGCCATCGAGGGCTTCAACGCACTCACCCCTGGTGGCGCGCTACCCCGACCGGATCTGCTGATCGTCGCCCGCGGCGGCGGCTCGATCGAGGACCTCTGGGGCTTCAACGAGGAATCCGTGGTCCGCGCCGTTGCAGCCAGCGACATTCCGATCATCTCCGCCGTCGGGCACGAGACCGATACCACGCTGATCGACTATGCCTCGGACATGCGTGCGCCCACGCCCACGGCTGCCGCCGAAGCCGCCGTGCCGGTGCGGGCCGAGCTGATCGGCTATGTCGACGATCTGGGCGCCCGCCAGCGCCAGGGTGCCCGCCGCATGGTGGGCAGTGCGCGCGACCGCCTGCGGGCCGCCAGTGCCGGCCTGCCCCGGCCGGGGGATCTGGTCTCCATCCAGCGCCAGCAGCTTGATCATGCCGCATCCAACCTGCTGGGCAATCTGCGCCACAGCGTCCAGGCGCTGCGGCTGCGCTATTCCCGCAGCGAGACGCGCCTCACCCCGCGCGTGTTGCAGGGCCAGCAGGCCGAGGCCGGTGAGCGGCTGCGCAACCTGTCGTTGCGGGCGGACGCCGGTCTGCGCAAGACCGTTGAGCGCGCCCGGCTCACGCATGATCCGCGCGCGGGGCGCCTCGCCAGTTCGGCCGGTCGCCTGCTCGAGCGCAAGCAGGCGCAGCTGGCCGCCATCGGCCCCAAGCTGTCGCCTGCATCGCTGCGCAGCGAGTTGCGCCACGCCCATGGCCTTTTGGGCCCGCTGGGCCTGCGGCTCAGTGCCACAATGGTGCAGCGGCTCGACACCAGCCGTAATGCGCTGACGCAGGCGGGTAAGCTGCTGGCCAGCCTGAGCTATCGCAGCGTGCTGGCGCGCGGCTATGCGGTGGTCAAGGATGGCGAGGGCAATCTGGTGGCCTCGCGCGGCCAGCTGCAGCCTGGGGAAGCCATTGCCATTGAGTTTGCCGATGGCGATATTGGCGCCATCGTCGGCGGCAGCCCGACGCCGCGCAAGAAACCCCGCAGCGGATCTGCGGGTCCGGACACGCAGGAAAGCCTCTTTTGAGGCAGCCGCAACTCCGCTATAGCCAACCCAGATGAGGGACGGACCGATGAACCTGTTTGACAAGGCCTTTGCACCCGTCGAGGCGCAAATCCGCTATCTCGACGGGGACTATGTGGTGCTCAAGCCCGGCACCTTCGTGCGCTGCGCCATTACCGGCAAGCCGATCCCGATCGACGAGCTGTTCTATTGGAGCGTTGACCGGCAGGAGGCCTATGCCGATGCCGTGGTGGCAAACGAAGCCTTCGAGCGGTTCGGTCTGGGAGCCTGACCGTGTCGCCAGCGTCCATCCGTCGCCGCATGCTGTTCATTTCCAACGGTCACGGTGAGGACTGGATTGCGGCGGCCATAGCGGCCCGCCTGCCCAAGGGCCTGGAAGTCGATGCCTATCCCATGATTGGCGCAGGCAATGCCTATACGGGCGTCTGCCCCATTGTCGGCCCGCGCGCCACCCTGGCGTCTGAAGGCTGGCGCAATGTGAAGGGTTCGCTGCGGCGCGACTTGGCCAATGGCGGATTGATGACCATCCCGCCGGCCCTGAAGTTCCTGCGCCAGGTGCGCGGACGATATGGTCGCGTGGTGGTGGTGGGTGACATGACCGGCGTGGTGGCGGCTTTTGCCACCGGCTTGCGCGACCTCACCTATCTCGATGTCTACAAGACCGGTGCGGCGCGGCTCTATTCGGCCGCCGAGCGCTTCTTCATCAAGCGCAGCTGCAAGACCGTGTTCTGCCGCTCGGACGGGCTGGCAGACATGCTGGTACAGGCCGGCATCGACGCACGTTCGGCCGGCAATGTGATGATGGATACCATTCCGAGCGGCGACTATGACGCGCAGAGCCGGCGCAGCCGCCAGCGCGCGGTGACGCTGCTGCCGGGCAGCCGAGCCCTGACGGCGGAGAGTTTTGGCCTCCAAATCGAGGCGCTGCGCGCATTGCCAGCCGAGTTGATGCCCGATGTCTTCCTGGCCGTGGCGGGCGGGATCAATGTCGAGGAACTGGCCAAGAAGACCGGCCTTCGCCGCACCCATATGCTCAGCGCCGAATCCGGTGACCTGGGGGAATTGTCCGACGGCAAGATGACCGTCCACATGGCGCGTGGCAATGCGCTGGGCAATCTGCTGGCGGCTTCGGACCTGGTGCTGTCGCAGGCCGGCACGGCGACGGTGCAGGCGCTTGGCATGGGCCGACCGGCGATCACCTTCATCAATCCGCGCGACCGGCGGTCGCGCTTTGACGATGAACAGAAGCTGTTCGATGCGGCGCGCATCGTTGTGCCGGCTGAGGCAGGCGCGGTGAGCACCGCCCTCGCCAATTTGCTGCGCGACGACGAGGAGCGGCGGCGCCTGGGCAATGTGGGCCGGCAGCGCATTGGCGGCCCTGGCGCGGTGCAGGCGATTCTGGATTGCATAACGCCCCGCGACTGAGGTCACGGGGCGCCGGGCCGCTTGGCGTTGGCCAGACTTACTTCTTGTCGGTCTGCGGATCGAGCAGGCGGTGCAGGTGGACGATGAAATAGCGCGTCTGCGCGCTATCGACCGTCAGCTGGGCCTTCTGCTTCCAGGCCACCAGTGCACTGGCGTAATTGGGATAGAGCCCGACGATGTCGACCTTGTCGAGATCGGCGAAGGTGACGCCTTCAATGCTGGACAATTCTCCGCCGATGACCAGGTGGAGCAATTGTTGGCCGGGTTCTGTTTTTTCTGCCATGGGTCAAATCCGTTCGTCGGTGGTGTGCGCAGCAACCGCCTGGCCATCGGCCGGGCAGCCATAGACCTTGATCAGGGCTGCATGGACCAGCGGTTTTAGGCTCATGTCGCCAAGCGCCGCAAGCGCCCCGTGACGCACATCTCGTTTGTTAAATTGCGGGAAGCCCGCACAGACATCGGCAATATCGATGCCCGCCTCGTCCAGAATGACGGCCGCAGCAGCGATATCCCAGTCCTGGCTGCCGCGGCGGCTGGCCACGGCATCGAGCTTGCCGGTGGCCACCTGTACCAGGCGATAGGCCAGCGAGGGATAATAGGGACCGCGCGTATAGTTGAGGCCGGCCTGCTGGAGTTCCTGATGCACGGCGCCGGCCGCGGGAATGACCGGAGCCGCCCCCGGGCGCCGCACCCGGCGGATGATCTTGCCATTGAGCCGCGCGCCCTCGCCCCGTGCGGCGGCATACATTTCATCGCGCACCGGCGCATAGACCACGCCGGCCACGGGAATGCCGTTCTCGACAACGGCCAGGGAGATCGACCAGCTGTCCTCCCCGCGCAGGAAGCCGCCCGTGCCGTCGATGGGGTCGACAACAAAGACGCGTTCACAATCGAGCCGGGAGGGATTGTCGGTTGTCTCTTCGCTCAGCCAGCCATAAGTGGGCCGCGCCTGCAGCAGCGAGGCTGCCAGATAGCGGTCCACCATGATGTCGGCCTCGCTCACGGGCGAGGCATTCTCCTTGTTCCAGCTCTTGACGTCGCGGCGAAAGAAGCCGCTGGCAATGATGCCGGCAGCCACCGCGCTGGCGCGGAGCAATTCGAGGTCGTCGCTGTAAGTCGTGGCTGGAACTGGCATATTCGGGGCCTTTTAGGCTGGCCCCGGGGTTTGGACAAGGGCCGCTCACATCGGTGATCCCAGCCGGCCCGGCCAGGCAGGGTTAACGGGGCCCCATCGGGTGCAGTTAACCGGTTCCTACCCGGTGCAATACCCTGCTAACCCTCTCGGAAAACAAGATAAATTTAACCCAACCGATTAAGGTGGCAGGTAAGGGCCCGGGGTATGTTGGAGGCACAAAAGAGAGCACCAAAAATCAGCTCTCGAAGTTGACAGGAAGGCGAATTCAAATGGTTCATGGCGTTTCGATGGAAGGATCGTCGGTCGTTCTGGCATTTGGCACCCCCGCAGTTGCGGACCGGCGCTTCATTGCTGCAAACGACAATGGCCCCAAGGATCCGGTCAAGACCGTCACGGTCCGCCGCATGCTCGACCAGAGCGGGGTCGCCATCAAGATCAAGGTTCCGGTGACCGAGTTCATCGGCGTTGCCGTGGCCACGTCCATTTCCGGCGAAGGTGTTCTGACCAGTTCGATCGAACTGGTGCATTCCGACAGCGCGCTGAACTATCGCGTGTTCGAGGAAGAGGGCAATCAGAGCGTCGTCGCCGAATGGCAGAACTGGGGCAAGAAGCTGCGCCTGCCGCTGTTCATCAAGGCCGGCGACGGTGCCTACATGCCCTATAGCCAGCAGGTTGATGGCGTCATGCTGGGCAGCAGCGCCTCGCGCCGCAAGCTCGCCGCTGAAGCCGGTCGCCGCCCCCGTTTCCTCAACCGCCGCACGCCCGGCCAGGTTGACGCCTGAGTTCTGCTGCCTCCAAAGCACGTTGAAAGGGTTGACCGGTGGTGCGGTCAGCCCTTTTGACGTTTCCGGTAGCTACCAGACCCAGTCGGCCAGCAGCGCCAGCGATAGCGCCATGCCGACATAGGTGTTGGCGTGAAAGCGCACATAGGGGTTGTTGGGCACATCGGCATTGAGCGTCTGCACCTGCCAGGCCAGGAGCCCCGCCGCCACCAGCGAGAGCAGCGCGAAGACAATGCCCGCCCCGGCTACCGTTGCAGCGGCCAACCACAGCATATAGGCGCCGATATAGAAGCCCGAGACGATCAGCCGCGCCTTGTTGCCGAACAGGCGCGCCGTGGATTTCACCCCGATCAGCGCATCGTCCTCGACGTCCTGCAGCGCATAGATCGTGTCATAGCCGATCACCCACAAAATGGTGCCGAGATAGGCGAGCAGCGCCGGCATGGCCATGCCACCGGTCTGTGAACTCCAGCCCACCAGGGCGCCCCAGGAGAAAGCCAGACCCAGGAAAGCCTGCGGCCACCAGGTGACGCGCTTCATGAAGGGATAGATGGCCACGAGCACCAGCGAGGCCACGCCGGCCCAGACGGTGAAGCGATTGAACTGGAACAGGATCACCGAGGCCAGCAGCGCCTGGGCAATCATGAACGCCAGGGCGTCGCGGGCGGTGACATCGCCGGCGGGAATGGGCCGCTGGCGGGTGCGGGCGACATGGCCGTCGATGTCGCGGTCGACAATATCGTTGAAGGTGCAGCCGGCGCCGCGCATCAGCGCCGCCCCGATCAGCATCAGAATCGCTGCGCCCCAGTCAAAGCCACGTGTGGGCGCGGCCACGGCCGCCAGGCCCAGCCCCCAGACGCAGGGCCAGAACAGCAGCCAGATGCCGATCGGCGCATGCCAGCGGGCCAGCCGCGCATAGGGGCGAACCTGCCGGGGCAGGTAGCGATCGACCCAATTGTCCGAGGCTGCTGCGGCTGGACTGGTGGAACTGGATGCGGGCTGATTGGTATCGGACATGGTGCCACGATCTCCGTTTGGGGCGACGGGACCGGGCAGCGGGCCTGCCACGATCCCGTCCTTAGACAAGCTCAGGATGAGGTCTACTGTGTTCGCCGCGTTTAGAGTAGACCTCATGGTGAACCCGAAGTGCCACAAGGTCGTGGCAGAAACCTGCTGCGAAAACTGATGCCCCGTACCCACGCCACCCTGCCCCGCCTTTATGTCGCTTCCGATCTGGTCGCCGGAGCCCCGGTGGACCTGGGCAAGGATCAGTCGCTCTATCTGGCCGCCGTACTGCGCAAGGTGGTCGGCGACGAAGTGGTGCTGTTCAATGGCCGCGATGGCGCCTGGCGCGCCCGGATGACCAGCGATTCCAAACGCTCGGTGTCGCTCGACCTGCTTGAGCAGATTGCGCCTCAGCCTGCCCCCAGCGACCTCTGGTATGGCTTTGCCCCGCTCAAGTCAGAGCGGCTCGACTATGTGATCCAGAAGGCCGTTGAGATGGGCGTGGGCACCATCCAGCCGGTGCTGACGCAATTTACCCAGGTCAGCCGCCTCAAGCATGAGCGGCTCGTGGCCAATGCCGTCGAGGCTGCCGAGCAGTGCGAAGTGCTCAATGTGCCGACGGTGGCGCCCGAGATCAGCCTGTCGGCGCTGCTCGACACCTGGCCGAGTGATCGCCGGCTGATCCTGGCCGATGAGGGCGCGGCCTCGGCATCGCCCGTGGAACGGCTGGCCGGGCTGGCGAGCGAAAAGATCGGCTTGCTGATCGGGCCGGAGGGGGGATTTTCCGATACCGAACGCGAAAAGCTCCTGGCCCTGCCCTATGTCGTGCCGATCAGCCTGGGTCCGCGCATCCTGCGGGCCGATACGGCGGCCGTGGCCGGGTTGGCCGTCATTCAAGCTATCATCGGTGATTGGCGATAAAAGGCGATTGCTTTCGGCTTGGGCGACGCTATGTTCGCCCGCACTATTGACCCTCTTGAGACCGAGGACTCTTCATGGCCGGCGCAGACAGCTATAGCCCTCTTATCGAATCCCGCGCCGACCTGATCGAAGCGCTGTCGCGCGGCTGCAAGCCGCAGGCCGACTGGCGCATCGGCACCGAACACGAAAAGCATGTGTTCCACACCAACCCGCTGCGGCCGGTGACCTATGAGGGTCCCAACGGGATTCGCGCCCTGCTCGACGGGGTGCAGGCCGCAACAGGCTGGCAGCCTTTCTACGACGGCGACAATCCCATCGGCCTGCGCAACCACGAATATGCGGGCGGCATCTCGCTTGAGCCGGGTGGGCAGTTCGAACTGTCGGGCGCGCCGCAGGTTGACCTGCATGCCTCGGCCGCCGAACTGGCCGAGCACCTTGCCGTCAGCAAGGCGGCGGCAGCTCCGCTCGATATTCATTTCCTCGGCCTGGGCGTCACGCCCATCTGGTCGGTCGATGACATCCCGGCCATGCCCAAGTCGCGCTACGGCATCATGAAGCCCTATATGGAAAAGGTCGGCACGCTGGGCACATCGATGATGTTCCGCTCCTGCACCGTGCAGACCAATCTGGATTTTTCCAGCGAAGCCGACATGGTGAAAAAGCTCCGCGTCGCCCTGGCGCTGCAGCCGGTCGCTACCGCGCTCTTCGCCAATTCGCCCTTCGCCGATGGCGTCGATACCGGCTATCTCAGCTATCGCAGCCACATCTGGCTCAACACCGACAATGCCCGCACCGGCATGCTGCCCTTTGTCTTCGAGGAGGGCTTCGGCTTCGAGCAATATGTCGATTATGCCCTTGATGTGCCGATGTATTTCGTCATCCGCAAGGGTGCCTATGTCAATGTCGCGGGCGAGAGCTTCCGTGCCTTCCTCAAGGGCGAGTTGCCGCAGTTGCCGGGCGAAAAGCCGACAATCAAGGATTGGGAAGATCACCTCTCGACCATCTTCCCCGAAGTGCGGCTCAAGCAGTTCCTTGAGATGCGCGGCGCTGACATGGGCGACGAAAAATCGGTGACGGCGCTGTCGGCGTTCTGGACCGGTCTGCTCTATGACGAGATCGCGCTGGAAGCCGCCTATGAGATGATCAAGCCGTGGACGCCGGCGCAGCGCGAGCAGATCCGCAAGGATGTGCCCAGGCTCGGCCTCGAGACACCGCTCGATCGCAGCAATCTCTATGACTATGCGGCCCAGGCCGTCGGGATCGCCGAGGCGGGCCTGGTGCGCCGCAACCGGCTCAATGCCGCCGGCAAGGACGAGACCATCCACCTGGCGCCGCTCGAAGAGACGATCCGCCTCGCCCAGACGCCGGCCGAACGCTGGCGCGCCAAGCTCAATGGCGAATGGGGCGGCGACATCACCCGGATCTTCAGCGAAGCCGAGATGTAGGCCCGCGCTGCCCCGGCTTGGGGCGAAGAAATCCTTGCCTCCGCGCCGCTGGTCGTGCATCACGCGCCCAACAGGCACGGAGGGCGGCAGATGCGGGTTTTGGTGATCGGTTCGGGCGGGCGTGAGCATGCCCTGGCATGGAAGATCGCGCAGTCGCCGCTGCTGACCAAGCTCTTCATCGCCCCCGGCAATGGCGGCACCGGATCGGTGGCGGAAAACCTTGCGGTTGATGTGACCGACCATGCGGCAGTGGTTGCGCTTTGCCGGCAGCACCAGATCGACTTCGTCGTCGTCGGCCCCGACGCCCAGGTGGTGGCCGGGCTGGGTGATGATGTGCGCGCGGCGGGCTTTACCTGCTTCTGCCCGTCCAAGGCCGCCGGCCAGCTCGAAGGCTCCAAGGGCTTCACCAAGGCATTGTGCGACGAGATGGATATTCCCACCGCCGCCTATGGTCGCTTCGACAATGAAGCCGCGGCCCTGGCCTATCTCTATACCCAGGGCGCTCCGATCGTGATCAAGGCCGACGGCCTGGCCGCCGGCAAGGGCGTCACCGTGGCCATGTCGGTCGAAGAGGCCGAAGAAGCCATCATCGACTGCTTCTCCGGTGCCTTTGGCGCGTCCGGCGCCGAGGTGGTGATCGAGGAGTTCATGGAGGGCGAGGAAGTCAGCCTCTTCGTGCTCTGCGACGGCACCAACATCCTGCCCCTCACCACCGCGCAGGACCACAAGCGCGCCTTTGATGGCGATACCGGCCCCAATACCGGCGGCATGGGCGCCTATTCGCCGGCTCCGGTGATGACGCGCGAAATCTATGACGAGACCATCGAACGCGTCATCTGGCCGACCGTGCGCGGCCTGGCCGCCCGCGGCACGCCCTATCAGGGCGTCCTCTATGCCGGGCTGATGCTGACCGAAGATGGTCCCAAGCTCGTGGAATACAACGCCCGCTTCGGCGATCCCGAGACGCAGGTGATGATGATGCGCATGGAAAGCGATCTGCTGCCGCTGCTGCATGCCGTGGCCACCAGCACGCTGGCCGGCCATGATGTCGCCTGGAAGGACCAGTTCGCCCTGACGGTGATCCTGGCCACGCAGGGCTATCCCGGCAGCTATGGCAAGGGCTCGGAGATCAAGGGCGTCGACGCGGTCAATGCCGAGCACACCCATTTCTTTCACGCCGGCACACGTCGCGATGGCGATCGGCTCCTCGCCTGGGGTGGCCGCGTGCTCAATGTCACTGCGCTGGGCGATACGGTGCTGGAGGCGCAGCAGCGCGCCTATGCAGGGGTCGATGCCATCGACTGGCCGGAGGGCTTCTGTCGCCGCGACATCGGCTGGCGCGAAATCGCCCGCAGCCGCTGAACGGCACAGCTCTGAACCTTTCCTCAACTTCGCCGGACTAGTCTCTATGCTGGACGGTCACTGACGAGACGCCGTCGCAACCTCCTGTGGCCAGCGCCTTTTGTGCGCGCCACCGGTCGCCGACAGGGTGCTCTCGCGGGCGGCGGAGCGAGGCGAGATGAGCACGATTTCAGGTCCAAGGATCGGGGTTGCCCTGGGGGGCGGTTCGGCCCGCGGGCTGACCCACATTCCCTATATTGAAGCCATTGATGAGCTGGGCCTCAAGCCCGCGGTGATTTCGGGCACCTCGATCGGCGCGCTGATCGGCGCCGGCTGGGCCTCCGGCATGACAGGGTCCGAGCTGCGCGAGCATTCCTATGCGGTGCTGGGCACCATGCGCACCATTGCCACCAAGCTCTGGGCCATCCAGTTGCGCGGGCTGGGCGGCATTCTCAAGAACGGCATCTCCATGCAGCTTGATGCCTCGAGCATTGTGGACAGCTTCATTCCAGAGGGGTTTCCGCTCGAGTTCAAGGATCTCAAGATCCCGCTCTATGTCGTGGCCACCGATTTCCAGTCCTGGCACCAGGTGGTGTTCAATTCCGGCCCGCTGCGCCCGGCCATTGCCGGCTCGATTGCCATTCCGAGCCTGTTCAAGCCGGTGAGCTATGCCAACCACCTGCTCGTCGATGGCGGGGTGGTCAATCCGCTGCCGCTCGACCAGGCCGATATCGACACCGATTTCCTCATCGGCATTGACGTCAATGGCGATCCCTCCCAGGGCTTGACCAAGACGGACCACAAGGCGCTCGACATCTGGTTCGGCTCGGCCCAGATCATGATGCACTCGCTGACCGCGCACATGATGGCGGCCTATCCGCCCGACATCTATGTGCGACCGCATGTGGCCAATTTCGGCGCCCTGGAGTTCTGGCGCGTGCGCGAGATCGTCGCCCATGCCGACGCCGAGAAAGACCGGTTCAAGCGCATCCTCAGCCAGAAGATCGAGGACTATATCCAGAACCGCCTGCCCGCCGTGGGCATGTCCTGACCCTGCCCCGAAATCGCATCCAGCGCGTCGAATATGGACGGCGCCGACCGTCATGCTAGCATGGCGACCAGGGGGTCGCGCGCAGGGAGAGCGTGTCGTGATTATTGCCGGTTGGATTTTGAGCGCCTTGCTGGTGCTGTTCATTCTGGGCGCGTCGGTGACGCCCAAGCTGATGGGCATGAACGCGGCCATCGAGCCGCTGACCGTGGTGGGCTGGCCCATCAAATATATGGTGCTGATCGGCTGCATCGAGCTGGCCTGCATGGTGCTGTTCGCCATTCCACGCACGGCCCTGTTGGGTGCCATCCTGATGACGGGCCTCCTCGGTGGCGCGCTGGCCGCCAATCTGCGGGTCGACAATCCGCTCTATAGCCATACGCTGTTCAGCGTCTATTTCGGCATTGCCATGTGGGCCGCGCTCTGGCTGCGCGATCCGCGCATCCGCGAGCTGTTTCCGCTGAGCTAGGTCGTTTCACTCTGCATTGGATTTGCGGCTCCTTTGCCTCCCTCCCCCTTGAGGGGAGGGAACGAGGGAGGGGGTCCGTCGGTGGTCATCAGGACCACTCCCACCCCGACCCTCCCATCAAGGGGGAGGGGGCGATTGAACCGCGTCAATCTAGACTTGAAGCGAGCAAGGTCCCGCAAACAAAAAGGCCCGGCTGATGCCGGGCCTCTTCGTGTGGTCAATCGGTCGATCAGACTTCGCGCGGATCGACGTCGGCCGCGTAATCCACGCCGCCCAGACCGAAGCCGAACAGCTTGAGGAATTCCTCGCGGTATTTCGGCAGGTCGGCCAGGTCAGCCAGGCTTTCGGTGGTCAGGGCGGCCCAGCGTTTGGCCAGTTCGGCCTGCATGGTGTCGGACAGTTCCCAGTCGTCAACACGGATGCGGCTTTCCTCGTCCAGGGCAAGGTCGCCGGCCAGCTTGTCGCGGAACAGGCGGTCGATCTGCTGGATCGGGCCTTCGCCCAGGCCCATTTCGTCCTCGACCTTGATCAGCAGCGTCCCATAGAGCGGCACGACAGGAATGGCCGAGCTCGCCTGGGTCACCACGGCCTTGAGCGCCACGACATGGGCGGCGTGCTCGCCATGCTTGGCGCGGATGGCCGCAGCGGCGCGGTCGAGGTCGGCCTTGGCCTTGCCCAGCGTGCCCTTGTGATAGATCGGCCAGGTCAGCTTGCTGCCGAGATAGGTGTAGTTGAGCGTCTGGAAGCCATCGGCCAGCACGCCGGCTTCGGCCAGTGCTGCGATCCAGAGTTCCCAATCCTCGCCGCCCATCACCTTGACGGTGGCGGCGGCTTCTTCCTCGGTCGCCGGCTCGACGGAAATCTCGGAGACTTCACCGGTGCCGGTGTTGAGCGTCTTGGAGGTGACGGCGGCACCATAGGGCTTGATGGCCGAGCGATAGGTCACGCCGTCCTTGGGGTCGGTGCGCACCGGGGAGGCCACCGAATAGACGATCAGGTCCACCTGGCCGAGATTGGCGCGGATGGCTTCGATGGCCTCGGCCTTGACGGCGTCAGAGAAGGCGTCGCCCTCAATGGTCACGGCCACGCGGCCAGCGGCCTTGGCGCGCTGCTCGAAGGCACGGTTGTTGTACCAGCCGGCGCTGGCCGTCTTGGCTTCGCCCGGCTCGCGCTCGAACGACACGCCAACGGTGTCGGCATTGCTGCCAAAGGTGGTGACGATGCGCGAGGCCAGGCCGTAGCCCGTCGAGCAGCCCAGCACCAGCACGCGGCGCGGCCCGGTGGGGATGGGGCCCTTGACCACGACATGATCGATCTGGCGCTGGACATTGGTGGCGCAGCCGACCGGATGGGCCGTGGTGCAGATGAAGCCACGGATCTTGGGCTCGATAATCATGGGCGGTCTCCAATAAGCTCTTGCCTCTGCCAATAGCGCGCCGAAGCGGTTGCGGCTAGTGCAGCGCGGTCAGGACTGGCGTAATCCAACAAAGAACTGCTTGAGCATGGCCTCGGCGCGGGCCGCGCCAATGCCGCCGATCACCTCGGGATGGTGGTGGCAGCTGGGCTGGTCGAACAGGCGCACGCCATTGTCCACCGCCCCTGCCTTGGTGTCTTCGGCGGCATAGTAGACCCGGCGCAGGCGGGTATGGGCGATGGCCCCGGCGCACATGGCGCAGGGTTCGAGCGTCACATAGAGGTCGCAGCCGTCGAGCCGCCCGGTGCCGCGCGTGGCCAGCGCCGTGCGGATGGCCAGCATTTCGGCATGGGCGGTGGGGTCGCCAAGGGTCTTCATGCGGTTGCGCTCAGCCGCCAGCACCCGGTCGCCTTCCATGATCACGGCGCCCACCGGCGCCTCGCCATGGGCGGCGGCCTCTTCGGCCAGTGCCAGCGCCTGGCTCATCGGTGTGGGGGCCGTGTCGGACATGGCTTTGGTGATACTGGGCAAAGCCCTGCCGGGCAAGCCGGTCCTGCCCCGCTGAGGTGGCTCAACCGTCTTGCAGCGCCAGAAAGGCCGCGGCCGCCTGGGTGCGGTGCCGCTGGCGATGCCGCAGCAGGTAGAAGTCCCGCCGTACCGGCGGCGTATGGACGAGGCAGAGCAGCCCTGCCGCTAGATGGGCCCGGGCGACATTGCGCGAGACCAGCGTGGCCCCCAGCCCGGCCTCGACCACGCCGATCACCGCCTCGTTGCCCGGCAGGGCCATGGCGATTTCCGGGGTCACCCCGGCGCGCTGCAGCAGGCCATCAAAGGCAGCGCGCGTGCCCGACCCGGTCTCGCGCACCACCCAGGGCGTGGTGCCCAGATCGTCCGGCGCAATATTGCGCCCGGCCCAGGGGTGACCGGGGGCAACCACCACCACCATTTCGTCATGGTCCAGCAGGTCGCGGCTCAGCGGGTCGCGGTTGACATCGCCTTCCACCAGCCCCAGCTCGGCCCGACCGCTCTCCACCCCGTCGGCTACCTGGTCGGTATTGGCAAAGCCCAGTTCGATCTCGACCTGCGGATAGGCACGGCGAAAGGCCACCAGCCGGCCTGGCAGCCAATGATTGGCAACAGTCTGGCTGGCCATGATCGACAGCCGGCCACGCCGCAGCGCCGACAGGTCATCAAGCGCATTCTCGGCCGCCCGGGCGCTGTCGAGCACGGCGCGGGCTTCGGCCTGGAAAGCCCGTCCGGTATCGTTGAGCAGGATGGCCCGCCCAACCCGGTCGAACAGGCGCACGCCATGGCGGCTCTCCAGGGCCGCAACGGCGGCGCTGACAGCGGACTGGGTCAGATGCAGGCTCTGGGCGGCACGGGTGATGTGCTGCTGTTCGGCGACGGCGAGAAAGATGCGCAACTGCTCAAGGGTCATGCCTGATATTAATCGATTTTGTCGATCAATACTACGATAACGTTCTGTTGGATTGCATGGTCAGTCTGGCGCTATCTGGGCGCAGGAGACGCCCATGACCGTGATCGACACCAGCCCCCATCCCGCCATGCTGCCCCCGCTGGCCGGCAATGCCATCCGGCGCTTTGCTCCCAACTGGTTCGCCGCGACCATGGGCACCGGCGTTGTGGCGCTGGTGCTCGGCCATTTCGGTCAGGTGCCGGCGCTCTATCAGGCCGGCCGGTTGCTCTGGGGCCTCAACATCGGGCTCTTTGCCCTGTTCAGCGTGCTCTATGCGCTGCACTGGCTGCTGCATGCCGAGCAGGCGCGGTGCATTGCCAGCCATACCGTGCTGTCGATGGCCCTGGGCACGATCCCCATGGGCCTGGCGACCATCGCCAATGGTTTTGTGCTGTTCGGGCCTGCGCTGTTGGGGCCTGCGGCGATCAGCATTGCCCATGGCCTCTGGCTGCTCGACTGCGGTCTGGCGATCGCCGCCGGGCTGGGCGTGCCGCTATTGATGTTCACCCGCCAGAGCCATAGCCCGGCGCAGATGACCGGGGTGTGGCTACTGCCGCTGGTGGCCGCGGAAGTGGCCGCGGTCAGCAGCCTGCAACTGGTCACCCATCTGCCGCAGGCCGAACAGGACGGCGTGCTGCTGGCCAGTCTTGCGCTCTGGGCCTGCTCGGTGCCGCTGGCGCTGGGGCTTGTCGTGGTGCTGGTCGTGCGCATGATCGTGCACAGCCTGCCGCCTGCCAGCATGGCGCCAAGCTGCTGGCTGGCCCTTGGCCCGATCGCCACCGGCGCCCTGGGCATGGCGCTGTTCAGCCAGGTCGTGCCGGGCGCCCTGGCCAACACGGCCCTGGCGCCGCTGGCGCAAGCCATGGCCGGGGCCGCCCTTTTGCTGGCCACCCTGCTGTGGGGCTATGGCCTGTGGTGGGTGGGGCTCGCGAGCCTGATCAGCGCCCGCTATTTCGCCACGCCGGTGCCATTCAACCTGGGCTGGTGGGCCTATGTATTTCCGCTGGGCGTGTTCACCCTGGCCACGTGGGCGCTGGCCGATATCTGGGACAGTGGTATCCTCTGGGGCCTGGGCTTCGTGCTGGGGATAGTGGTGGTGGTCACCTGGATGATCGTGGCCCTGCGCAGCATCGGCAGCGCCTGGCACGGCAGCCCGGCAGGTGTTGATGCGGATGCGACCGTGGATCCTGGGTTCGATGATCACGGCAGCGTTCCGGCAAACGCTGTGTCCTCGCAATAGCCGACTGGCGCGCCGGTCACCGTGGCCAGAGCGCAGGCGCCACAGGCGATCAAGTGCGGCACGCAACCGTCACGTTCATCATGGCCCGTGTTGCAAATCCAAGCGAACCGTAGACCCGAATCGCGGCGGTATTGGTCTCAAAGACATGCAGATAGGGGCGCTTCGCCTTGGCACGAATGCGCTCCGCCACAAAGCCCGACAACAGCCTGCCCAGCCCCTGACCTCGCGCATCGGGGTGGACGCAGACGCCGCTCAATTCCACCCACTCCCCCTGACGCAGCCGTTCGCCGGCCATGCCGACCAGTCGGTCCTTCTGCCTTATGCCCCAGAACTCGCCCAGCCGCATGGACCGGGGTGCGAACGGACCGGGGCGCGTCAGCATGGCCAAAGCATACATTTCGGCCTCGTCGGCGGTCCCCAGGCGGACCAACCGATCCTGCTCCGGCATCGGCCAGGCATTGGGCGCCACCATTTGCACGGCGCGGGCTGTCGAGACAGCGGTCAGGCCAGGCGGCAGCACAATGGGTTCACTCTGGACCAGGATGATCTGTTCATCGGGCTCGACCAGGCCTTGCAGGGCCGCCAGGCTGGCTGCACTCTGGTCGGCGGGCGCCGCGAAGGGACTGATGTCGCGCTCGAAGCGCAGCGCGGCTGTTGTGCCCCGCGCCCAGGCAGCCTGCTCGCCGGTTAGGGCCGACCAGATGGGCCGATCAAGCGGGTGCGTCATGGCTCTTGCCCCTGTCCTTCAGTCCAGTCTCCGCCAGCCGATCCTCGATCGTGCTCAACTGCTCCAGCAGCGGCCCGTCCAGATCGACGCAGAGTTCGGCAACGGCGGCAGCCACCTCGGCCCAGACGCCGGCCTTTGATCGCATCACGAGATCGCGCCCGGCCGCCGTCAGGGAGACAACGCGCTGCCGTCCGTCTTCAGCGGAGGTCGCGATGTCCACCATGCCGAGCGCGCACAATTGCAACAGGCTGCGGGTGATGCCGGGCTGGCTGACGCCCAGGGCCTGCGCCATTTCACCAACGGTCAGGGCCCCCAGCCGGTCGATGGCCGCCAAGATGGGGAACTGTGCCGCGGGAACCTCGGTATCGAGGCGCGCCAGGATCTGCTGGGTTCCGGCCTGCAGCCGCTCGCCAATGCGCTTGAAACGGCTGCCCAGGCACAGATAGCCCAGAGCCCGAACCACATCCTCAATGTCGCGCTGTTTTTCCATAACTTGTTATGTAACAGGCCATGATCGTCGCGTCCAGACTGTGCAGCGCCGGAATGAGCATCGGAAACGTCTCGTGCATCGCCTATATTGGCGGCAGGAGAATCGCCCTTGCCCATCCGCCAACTGCCCGAAGATCTGATCAACCGCATCGCCGCCGGCGAGGTGGTGGAGCGCCCTGCCAGCGTGGTCAAGGAATTGGTGGAAAATGCCATCGACGCCGGCGCCTCGCGCATCGTCGTGACCACGGCCGGTGGCGGCAAGACGCTGCTGCGCATCGAAGACGACGGCCATGGCATGGATGCGGCCGACCTCGTGCTCTCGGTCGAGCGCCATGCCACCTCCAAGCTCGCCACCGACGATCTCGACGATATCCGCAGCCTGGGTTTCCGCGGCGAGGCCCTGGCCTCCATCGGCTCGGTGGCCGAGCTGACCATTTCCTCGCGGACAGAGGACGCCGAGTCCGGCCTGCGCATCGTGGTCGATAACGGCCGGCGCATCGGTCCGGTGCCGCAGGCGATGAACCGCGGCACCATTGTCGAGGTCAAGAACCTCTTTGCCCGCATTCCTGCCCGGCTCAAATTCCTCAAGTCCGACCGCTCGGAGGCCGGCGCCGTCACCGATGTGCTCAAGCGCCTCGCCATGGCCAATCCGGCGGTGCATTTCGTGCTCAATGGCAGCGACCGCTCGGCGTCGAACTGGCCAGCGGTCAGCGGCGCGGCCGCCCTGCAGTCGCGCCTGGCGCAGGTGATCGGTGATGATTTCGCGCAGAATGCGGTGACGCTGGCCACAGCCCGGCATGGCGTGGTGGTGGCGGGGCTGGCGGGCCTGCCGACCTATACGCGGGCCAATTCGCTGTCGCAGTTCTACTTCGTCAACGGCCGCTCGGTGCGCGACAAGGTGCTGGTGGGCGCCGTGCGCGCCGCCTATGCCGACTATACCTTCCGCGACCGCTTCCCGGTGGTGGCGCTCTATATCGCCATCGATCCGGCCGAGGTAGACGTCAATGTGCATCCGGCCAAGGCGGAACTGCGCTTCCGCGACGCCGGCGCGGTGCGCAGCGCCGTCATCCGGGCCATAGGCGAAGCGCTGACCGCCGCCGGTTTCAAGGCGTCGACCAGCGTCGCCGAGGGTGTGCTGGGGGCTTTCAGCGCCCCGGCCTATCCGGCACCCGTCGATGTGCCGGGCTCGACCCTGCCCTATCGCGTCCCCGCGCCCGGACCCTATTCCGGCTATGAGCGCAGCCTGCCGGCCGGCAGCGGCAATCCCTTCTCGCCAAGCTTCCGCCAGGGGGCGCTTGATGGCCTCAGCGAGCCCAGCGCCCGCGTCGAGCCCCATGTCGAGGCCAGCCCCGCCGAACTGTCCGAATATCCGCTCGGCACCGCACGGGCGCAGATGTTTGACAATTTCATCATCGCCCAGAATGGCGAGGGCCTCTTGCTGGTCGATCAGCATGCCGCCCATGAGCGTCTTGTCTACGAGCGCTTCAAGGCGCAACTGGCTTCAGGCCCCGTCCCCAGCCAGGCCCAGCTCATTCCGCTGGTGATCGAACTGCCCGAGGAAGATTGCGCGCGCCTCGAAGACGCCGCGTCCGAGCTCGAACGCTTCGGGCTCTACCTCGAGCGCTTCGGCCCCCGCGCCGTGGCGGTACGCGAAACGCCGGCCCTCCTGGGCAATTCCGATATCGACGGGCTGGTGCGCGATGTCGCCGATGGCCTGGCCGAATGGGACTCCATTGCCGCCGTCAACGACCGCATGGAAGCCATCATCGCCCGCATGGCCTGTCACGGGTCGGTGCGCTCCGGCCGTCGACTGCGCGTCGATGAAATGAACGCCCTGCTGCGCGACATGGAGGCCACGCCCCATTCCGGCCAGTGCATCCATGGCCGCCCCACCTATGTCGAACTCAAGCAGAAAGACATCGAGCGACTGTTCGGGCGGAGCCGATAGAACGCTAGAGGCAGGCCCCACCCTGCTCCACGGTGGCGGACGTCAGCAGATCACCCTGATCATACCCAACAACTACAAAAAGCTCACTGCCGCATGCTAGGTCACGTATCCCAGCCGACAGACGGAATCGCTGAACGCTCCGCGCCCCAGAGGGCATCTTCAGATAGGAGGTGTTCCACGCATCGAGGCCAGCCCCCAGCAAGTTACTCGCTACCTGTTCCTTGGGCTCACCGACCTTGAAGAGGTCGGGAACCAAGCTAATATCCGCGTTCCGTCCTGTCATGTTTCGATACTTGTAGAGATAGCGGGTTGTCTCGTTGAGAAGTAGATGCGGCATAAAACTCACGTAGGCGAATAGACCTATCGGCACCACGATCGCCAAGAGCATAGCGGACCCGACGACGATGGCCGCCAGGTCGAAAATGCGCCGCATAACGCCCATAGCGCTCGCCCTTCTGCCCTCTATTGAAACACGCTGGCGCCGCGGTCGGCCACGCCCACGAGGCTCCGGAACCCGGCGAAGAGTTCGCGGCCCATGCCGAAATGCTGGCTGCGCAGGTCCTCGGTGGCCGGGGTGCGGGAGAAGAATTCCTTCTCGTCGCCCAAAAAGGTCAGCGTGCCCAGGTTGGCGTCGAGACGGATCATGTCTCCATCGCGGATCTTGCTGATCGGGCCGCCGTCGACGGCCTCGGGGGTCATGTGGATAGCGGCAGGCACCTTGCCCGAGGCGCCCGACATACGGCCGTCGGTGAGCAGGGCCACCTTGAAGCCGCGGTCCTGCAGCACGCCCAGCGCCGGGGTCAGCTTGTGCAGCTCGGGCATGCCCAGGGCCTTGGGCCCGGAGAAGCGCACCACGGCGATCATGTCGCCGGTCAGTTCGCCGGCCTTGAACGCGGCCTGCAGGCCTTCCTGACCGTGGAAGACACGCGCCGGGGCTTCGATGACGCGGTGCTCGGGCTTGACGGCCGAGACCTTGATCACCGAGCGGCCGAGATTGCCACTCAGCAGCTTGAGGCCGCCGGTTTCCTGGAAGGGTGTCGCCACCTTGGTCAGCACCTTGGGCAGGGCCGATTCCTTGGGCGATGCCTCAAAGGCCAGCTTCTCGTCGATCAGCTTGGCCTCGACGGTGTAGTTGGAGAGGCCATCGCCCCAGACGGTCTTGACGTCCTCGTGCAGATGGCCGCTCTCGAGCAGCTCCTGGATCAGGAAGCCCATGCCGCCGGCAGCGTGGAAATGGTTCACGTCGGCCACGCCATTGGGATAGACGCGGGCCAGCAGCGGCGTTGCGTCGCTCAGATCGCTCATGTCGTCCCAGGTCACCTGCAGCCCGGCTGCGGCGGCGATGGCGATCAGGTGCATGGTGTGGTTGGTGGAGCCGCCCGTGGCGTGCAGGCCCACCAGCCCGTTGACGATGGCCTTTTCGTCGATGATGTGGCCCACCGGCGTATAATTGTTGCCCAGCGCGGTCAGCGACAGCGCGCGCACCGTGGCTTCGCGCGTCAGCGCATCGCGCAGCGGCGTGCCGGGATTGACGAAGCTGGCGCCGGGCAGGTGCAGGCCCATGATTTCCATGAGCATCTGGTTGGAATTGGCGGTGCCATAGAAGGTGCAGGTGCCGGCCGAGTGATAGGACTTGGATTCGGCTTCGAGCAATTCGGCGCGGCCGACCTTGCCCTCCATATAGAGCTGGCGGACCTTGGACTTTTCGTCGTTGGGAATGCCCGAAGGCATGGGCCCGGCGGGCACGAACACGGCCGGCAGATGGCCAAACGTCAGCGCGCCGATCAAGAGGCCCGGCACGATCTTGTCGCAGATGCCCAGATAGACGGCCGCGTCGAACATGTTGTGGCTGAGCGAAATGGCCGTGGCCATGGCGATCACGTCGCGGCTGAACAGGCTCAGGTCCATGCCCGGCTGGCCCTGGGTGACGCCGTCGCACATCGCCGGCACGCCGCCGGCTACCTGGGCGGTGGCGCCGATCTCGCGGGCCGCCTGCTTGATGATGTCGGGATAGAATTGATAGGGCTGATGGGCACTCAGCATGTCGTTGTAGCTGGTGACAATGCCCAGGTTCAGCGTCTTGTTGCCGGCCAGCGCGGCCTTTTCGGCGGGCGAGCAGGCAGCAAAGGCATGGGCAAGATTGCCGCATGACAGCACGGCGCGGTGCACCCCCGCTTCGCGCGCGCCGTCCAGGCGGTTGAGATAATCGCGACGGCTGTCGCGGCTACGGGCCGCAATGCGGTCGGTGACATCCTGAATGGCCTGACGAACAGACATAGGCGAGCTCCTGGTTCTCAGTGGAGCCCTTCGTGGCCAGGGCGGTCAATTGGGGACCGCCGAGGGGACTATGGGCACCAGTAGACGTTCACGGCGTGGCCGGACCGCAGGACGGCACGAATGGGCATGTCCTCGGTGGGACCCTCACCCAGTGCGGTGTCGAGCACGGCGGCCTTTTCCTCCCCTTCGATGTGAAGGTATAGCCCATCCGCCTGGAGGAGGCGCGGAAGGGTAAAGGTGATGCGCGGTTCGCCGGCGCCCGGCGCGCGAATGGAGAGCGTGGGGCCCTCGGCGGTCAATGCCTCGGCCAGCGTGTCGCCGCCGGGAAAGAACGAGGCGGTGTGCCCGTCGCTGCCCATGCCCAGCACAACGGCGGCAAAGGGGCGCGGCAGGTCGGCCAGCAGCGCATTGGTGCGCGCGACGCCGGCGGCGTCCGGTTCGCTGCCGCCCGAATAGAGCGGGAAGAAACGGGCAATGGCGGCCGGTCCCTGCAGCATCTTCTCGTTGACCAGCAGCGCATTGGAGCGGTCATTGGTTTCATCGACCCAGCGCTCGTCGACAAGCGTCACCACGACCTTGGACCAGTCGATGTCTTTGGTCTTGCCCAGCGCCTGGAAGAAGCGCGCCGGGGTCGAACCACCGCTGACGGCAATGGCGGCTTCACCGCGCGTCTCGATCGCCTGGCGAATGCGGTCGGCAACGGCCTCGGCCAATTCCTTGGCCAGAGTCGGCTTGTCGGCAAAGCTGCGGCGCTCGATGGTCATTGTATCTGTTCCAAATTTGTCGGCTCCGGCGCCCCCTCGCCCCTCAGGGGAGAGGGTAGCGGCGCCCGGAGCGCCAGCGACGTGGCAGAGCTGGGGTGAGGGGTGAAGGCCTTTTGGTAGCACTGCAGCGCTGAACCCCTCACCCGGCGCTGCGCGCCGACCTCTCCCCTCAGGGGAGAGGTGGCGACCGTCCGGTCCTTTGTGAGGGGTTGCAGCATGGCCTCAGTTGTCGTCCTCATACCAGGTGCGACCATCGCGCTCGATCAGGGCGATCGAGCCGCTGGGGCCCCAAGTGCCGGCGGTATAGCCCTGCGGCGGTTCGCTCGAGCGGTCCCAGGCCTGGCGGATGGGGTCGACCCACATCCAGGCTGCTTCCAGCTCGTCGCGGCGCATGAACAGCGTCTGGCTGCCGCGGATCACGTCCATCAGCAGGCGCTCATAGGCTTCCGGCGTGCGCTCGGAGAAGGCCTGGGCGAAGCTGAGGTTGAGCGGCACCTCGCGCAGGCGCATGCCGCCCGGGCCGGGGTCCTTGATCATCATCAGCAGCTTGACGCCCTCATTGGGCTGCAGGCGGATGACGAGCTTGTTGGCTTTTGGCGCGCCTTCGGCATGGTCGAAGATCGAGTGCGGAATCGGCTTGAACTGGATGCAGATTTCCGAGACGCGGTTGGCCATGCGCTTGCCGGTGCGGAAATAGAACGGCACGCCGGCCCAGCGCCAGTTTTCGATCTCGGCCTTGAGCGCCACGAAGGTTTCGGTGCGGCTGCCCTTCTTGTCCTCGGGCAGCTCGTCCTGGTAGCTGGCGACCGAAGTGGTCTCCGAGCTCACGCCCTTGTACTGGCCGCGCACGGTGTTCTTGGCCACATCCCCATTGGTGATCGGCTTGAGCGAGCGCAGCACCTTGAGCTTTTCGTCGCGCAGCGCATTGGCGTCGTCGCTGGCCGGGGGCTCCATGGCCACCAGGCACAGCAGCTGCAGCATGTGGTTCTGGATCATGTCGCGCAGCGCGCCGGATTCGTCGTAATAGCCGCGCGTGCCGGCGCCGACGCTCTCGGCCACGGTCAGCTGCACATGGTCGATATGGGCGCTGTTCCAGATCGGCTCGAACAGCGTGTTGGCAAAGCGCAGCGCCAACAGGTTCTGCACCGTCTCTTTGCCCAGGTAGTGGTCGATGCGATAGACCTGATCTTCCTTGAAGATCTTGGCCACGCCATCGTTGATTTCCATCGAGCTGGCCAGGTCATGGCCGAGCGGCTTTTCGATCACCACGCGGGCGTCGCGGCGATAGAGCTTCTTCTTGTGCAGATATTCGGCGATGGGCTCGAACAGATCGGGTGCCACGGCCAGGTAGAAGGCGCGCACGATCTTGGGATCGTCGCGCAGCGCCTTGCCCAGGTCGCCCGAGCCTTCGGGGTTGCTGGCATCGACCGGCACATAGCTGAAGATCTTGACGAAGCGGTCGATCACCGCGGCGTCCTGATATTCCTTTTCGACAAAGGCGGTGATGGCGTCGCGCGCTGCCTTCTGGAAATCGGCATCGCTCAGCTTGGAACGCGAGGCGCCGATGATGCGGCTATTCTCGTCGAACTGGCCATCCTTGAAGCGGTGATACAGAGCCGGGATCAGCTTGCGCTTGGTCAGGTCGCCAGTGGCGCCGAACACCACATAGTCAAAGGGCTGGACGGGAATGATACGGCTGGACACTGGGCAAGTCCCTGTTTGAGGCGGGGTTCAGGCGGAGAAATTCTGTTTGGCGAGGATCACCGCGCCATGCAGGGGTTCGTATTTGGGCAGGGCGACAAAGTCACCATGATGCTTCTGCAAAATGGGAAACAGGCGCTCGCCGAAGCCGCCGACAATGGCCATGACCTTGGCGCCATGGGCCTTGAACCAGCGGGCATAGGTGTCGATGTAGCCCAGCTGGATGTCGAGCATCCTGCGGGCCACCGGATCGTCCTTTTCCAGATATTCGATGAACAGCGGCATGAGCTTGCCGAACTCGGCCGGCGCGCGGCCGATCAGGGCATCGTCGCAGCCTTCCGAGCCGTCGCGGCTGATGATCTTGAGATCCATCTCGGTGGCAAAGGCCCAGCTCATCACGCTCTGGTTGCTGCCGCCCAGCCGCGCCACCACCGCCTTGGTCAGCGGCGAGGCCTCGACCAGGCCGTCCTCGGCCTCGACGGCATAGCGCACCAGTTCGCGCCCCAGGATGGCGCCGCTCATCTGGTCGCCGATATGGAAGCCCCAGCCGCCTGCCTGATGGCGCTTGCCATCGACAATGGACATGGCAGCCGAGCCGGTGCCGACGATGATGACGCCGCCCTCTTCACCACCCAGTGCACCGGCATGGGCAATGTCGATGTCGTCATAGACCTTGACCCCGGCGAAGGGCCAGTCGCGCGCGGCAAAGGCGTCGCGGGCCGAATCCATGCGACCACCGGCCATGCCAAAGCAGGCATAGGTATTGGCGGTTTCCGAGAAATCGAGCCCGGCTTCCTTGAACACGTCGCGCGTGCCGTCAGAAATGGCCTTGAAGGCCGGCTCGCCCGCATCGATCTGCAGATTGGAGCGACCGTTGCGCACTTCAGCGAGCGTTTTGAGATTCTCGTCGGCCAGACGCACGCGGCAATTGGTGCCACCGCCATCAACGCCAAGGTAGTATCTGGTCACGCTCGGATTCTCCGGATCGGAAACAAGGATTCTAGGAGCTGGTTTTGCGGCGGACCATAGTGCGAAAGCCGATAAGACGAAAGTAGGATAAGCCACAAAATGTCCACGCCAATAGGCAGGTTTGCATGGCTTGCCTGCTTGCTGCACAACAGGGGGCGGACAGGGACGGCGGACCCTGTGTTGCCCGCGATCGAAGAGGGAAGAGATCATGACACGACATGTGCTTGTGCTGGGCGGCGCCCGGTCGGGAAAGACAGCCTTTGCCGAGAATCTGGCGCTGCGCGGCAGCAACAAACCGGCCTATCTGGCCACGGCCGAGGCGCTCGACGCCGAGATGCGCGACCGGGTCGCCAGCCACAAGGCAGGCCGCGCCGGGCGCTTCACCACCATCGAGGAGCCGCTGGAGCTTTCGCGCGCCCTCATCAAGGCCGCCCCACACCATGATGTGATCCTGGTCGATTGCCTCACGCTGTGGATCACCAATTTGCTGATCGGCAATCACGACGTCGCCGACCATGTCGAGGCGCTGGGCACCACGCTCGAGCAGATCGAGGATTGCCGCATCATCCTGGTCAGCAATGAAGTGGGCCTCGGGATCGTGCCCGACAATGCCATGGCCCGCACCTTCCGCGACCTGGCCGGCAGTGCCCACCAGCGCCTGGCCGAGCTGTGCGACGACGTCTATTTCGTCGTCGCCGGCCTGCCCATGAGGCTCAAGGGCGAACGGCGGCTGCACCAGGCGTGAGCCAGTTGGCCCAAGAGTCGGCCCACGCTCGCGTTCAGGCTAACCGGCGCGCCACAGCAAGAGCGCCAGCACCGCGCTGACGCCGAGCAGCACATTGAGCGTTGCGCGATAGAGCCCCAGCGCGCGCAGGATGTCGCTGCCGGCCAGCGCGGATTTGCCATCGCCGAAGCTGGGGAGATCGACCATCTCGCCGTCGTAGCTGCGCGGACCACCGAGGCGAAAGCCCAGCGCCCCGGCAAAGCTGGCTTCCGGCCAGCCGGAATTGGGCGAGGCATGCTTGCGCGCATCGCGGCGCGCCATGGCCCAGGCGGCCGACGGGCTGGCATGGGGGGTGATGAAACAGGCCGCCGTGATCAGCACGGCGCTCAACCGCGCCGGGATCCAGTTGGCGAGATCGTCGAGCTTTGCCGCCGCCCAGCCATAGTCGATATAGCGGTCGTTGCGGTGCCCGATCATGGAATCGGCGGTGTTGATGGCCTTGTAGAGCGCGATGCCCGGCAGGCCGAAGATCACCAGCCAGAACCAGGGCGCGACCACGCCATCGCAGGTGCTCTCGGCCAGGGTCTCGATGGCAGCGCGGGACACGCCGGCCTCGTCGAGCGCCTGGGTATCGCGCCCCACGATATGGCTCACCGACTCGCGCCCGGCGTCCAGCGAGGTCCGCAAGGCCAGCGCCACCGCCTGCACAGCCCGGCCCAGTTCCTTTTGCGCGAGGAACGGCGTCGCCAGCAGGATTTCAAAGACAATCCCGCCCGGAAAGGCCCGCACCGCCTGCTGCACCATCACGCTCACCACCAGCACCAGCGCCAACAGCAGGCCATGGGCAACAATGCCGGCCTGGCGCCGCTGCACGGGGCTGCGCGTCGGCGTGTTGAGGCGGGTTTCGAGATAGTCGATCACCTTGCCGAACCACATCACCGGGTGGCCAATGGCCGCCACCAGTTGGGGGGAATAGCCCAGCACACGTTCGAGCAGCAGGGCGAAAGGCGCAATCAGCGCGGTCATGGGTGCGATCTCACCGGTTCGGCGAGCCCGAGCAGGGCATCGATATCAAGATGGGTCTCGAGATGGGCGGCCAGTGCATCGAGCACCGCCTCGATGCCCGCCTCATAGGCCAGATCGGGGCTGGCGACATGGCCCAGCAGCGCCCGGCGGAAGCCATCGGCCGCGAACAGCCCGTGCAAATAGGTGCCGGCGACGCGACCATCGGCGCTGATCGCGCCCTCGGGTACTCCGGACACATGAGCAAAGGGCCGCTGGCGATCGGGTCCCTCGGTCACGCCCATATGCATGTGATAGCCGCTGATCGCCATGCCCGTTGCAACATGGGTCGCCGCCTCGACCCGCAATTGCTTGACCGGCGTCAGCACCGTCGCAACATCGAGCAGGCCTAGGCCTTCCGACACGCCGGGCGCGCCTTCGAGCCCCTCCGGGTCGGCGATGGACTTGCCCAGCATCTGGTAGCCGCCGCAAATGCCCAGCACCTGCCCACCGGCGCGGTGATGGGCCGCGATATCGATGTCCCAGCCATTGGCGCGCAGCGCGGCGAGGTCCCCCCGCGTCGCCTTGGAGCCGGGCAGGATGATGAGATCGGCCTGGCGCGGCATGGCCTCGCCGGGCTGCACCAGCACCACCGTGACGCCCGGTTCGGCGCGCAGCGGATCGAGATCGTCGAAATTGGCGATGCGCGGCAGCTGCGGCACGGCAATCACATAGCCGCCGTCCCGGGCGCCGATACTGCCCTTGAGCCCCAGCACATCCTCGGCTGGCAGGCGCGCCGCATCGGCAAACCACGGCACCGGCCCCAGGCACGGCACGCCCGTGCGCTGCGCCAGAAAGGCGATGCCATCGGCAAACAGGGTTGGATCGCCCTGGAATTTGTTGATGAGACTGGCGCGGATCAGCGCGGCATCGGCGGGGTCGATCACAGCGAACGTGCCGGCAATGGACGCAATCACCCCGCCGCGTTCGATATCACCCACCAGCACCACCGGCACGCCGGCCGCCTGGGCAAAGCCGAAATTGGCAATGTCATTGTGGCGCAGATTGACCTCGGAGGCGCTCCCCGCGCCCTCGACCAGCACGACATCGACCTCGTCCGCCAGCTCGCGAAAGGCCGCCAGCACTTCAGGCATGAGTTGCCCGCGCTCGGCCCAATAGCTGCGCGCACTCATCGAGGCGCGGCGCTGGCCGCGCACCACTACCTGCGAGCCGGTTTCCAGCTCGGGCTTGAGCAGCACGGGGTTCATCGCCGTCACCGGTGCGCGGCGCGCCGCCCGCGCCTGCAGCGCCTGGGCCCGGCCGATCTCGCCGCCATCTTCTGTCACGGCGGCATTGTTGCTCATGTTCTGCGGCTTGAACGGCGCGACGCGGAGCCCGCGATTGGCGAGCGCCCGGCACAGCCCCGCCACCAGCAGGGATTTGCCCACATCCGAGCCAGTGCCCATGAACATCAAAGCGCGTGTCATGGCCTGCTTATGCCGCATCGATCACATGGGCGTAAGAGCCCATGACGCGCCCGATCACCGCGCCCATGTCCGGCAGGGCCTCGCCACGCGCATCGGTGGCGGCAAACAGCGGCTCCAGCCGGCTCTGGCGTGCCGAGGAATAATGGAACTCATGGCCATTGAGCCGCGCCGGCCAGGGCAGATCGCCTGCCTGCAACAGCCGGCGATAGCCGAGCACGCGCTTGGGCCGGTCGATGCGGGTGGTCAGCGGCAAGAGCCCCGTCATGGCGTGGCTCTCTCCCGCCTTGTCGACCAGCGCGTCGCCCAGCACCATGAAGCCCCCGCATTCGCCATAGATCAGCGCACCACGCTCCCGCGCCGCCAGCAGCCCGGTCTTGAACGTCGCGGCATTCGCCAGGGTGGCCCCATGCAGCTCGGGATAGCCGCCGGGCAGAAACACCGCATCGGCGCTGGCGTCCGGCGCCTCGTCGCGCAGCGGCGAAAATGGCGTCACCTGCGCGCCCATGGCCCGCCAGCCATCGAGCAGATGCGGATAGGCAAAGGCAAAGGCATCGTCGCGGGCAATGGCAATATGCTGGCCCAGTGGCGCCAGTGGCGCTGGGCCAGCGGCGCTGTCTCCCAGCGGCATGGCCAGGGCCAAGAGCGCATCGAGGTCAATGAAGCGGCCCGTGGCTCCGGCCGCTTCGTCGAGAAAAGCCTCAAAGGCCCCCACTTCACCTGGCAGCACCAGGCCCAGATGCCGCTCGGGCACCACGAGTGCCGCATTGCGCGGGATGGCGCCCAGACAGGTGATGCCGGTGGCCGCCAGCGCCTCGACCAGCATGCGCTCATGCTTGGCCGACGCGACGCGATTGAGGATCACGCCAGCCACACGCACGCCGGCGCGCCAATGGGCAAACCCGGCCACCAGCGGCGCAATGGATTGGCTCTGCCGGTCGGCATCGACCACAAGCACCACCGGCAGGCCCAGCTTTTCAGCAAGGTCAGCGGTCGAGCCCTGCCCGTCCGCTGCGCCATCAAACAGGCCCATCACGCCCTCGATCAGCAGCAGGTCTGCGCCCGTGGCCTGTGTGCCGGCGAGCTGACGCAGTCGTTCGGGCGCCATCGACCAGGGGTCGAGGTTGACCGCTTCGCGCATTGCCGCACGACCGAGAAAGGCGGGGTCGATATAGTCCGGCCCGGTCTTGGCCGGCGCCACCACCACGCCACGGCGCCGCAAGGCCGCGAGCAGGCCCAGGGTAATCACCGTCTTGCCCGAGCCCGAGCGCGGCGCGCCGATAACCAGGCCCTTAGCCAAACACATGCTCCCGGGCCTGGCCGACATACCAGTCGAGGCTCTCGCGATAGGCGCTCACCGGCCCCAGCACGACAATGGCGGGCGTTGGCACATCGGTCAGCGCGGCGGCTTGGCCCAGTGTGGTCTCGATGACGCGCTGCTGCGGGCTGGCAGCATGGGAGACAATGGCGAGGCGTTCATTCGGGTCCCGCCCGGCGGCCAGCAGCCGACCGGCAATGGCGCCCAGATGCTTGACGGCCATGAACATCACCAGCACAGGCGCTGCCTGGGCCACCGCCGGCCAGTCGACGCCCTGCGGCACGGCGCCGGATTCATCGTGCCCGGTGAGAAACATCACCGCATGATTGGTGTCGCGATGGGTGATGGGAATGCCGGCATAGGCCAGGCCACCCAGCCCGGAGGAAATGCCCGGCACGATGCGGAATTTTATCCCGGCGCGGTGCAATGCCCCGGCCTCCTCGCCGCCGCGACCGAACATATAGGGGTCGCCGCCCTTGAGGCGCAGCACACGCTTGCCGGCCTTGGCCAGGGCAATCAGTTGCAGCGAAATATCGGCCTGCTTGGGCGACGGCTTGCCGCCGCGCTTGCCGGCAAAGATGCGCTCGGCATGGGGCGGCGCCATGGCCAGAAGCTCGGACGAGACCAGCGCGTCATGCACGATCACATCGGCCTGACCGATGCCCGAAAAGGCCAGTAGTGAGACAAGGCCCGGGCCGCCCGGCCCGGCCCCCACCAGCCAGACCGTGCCGGGCTCGAGCTGCGGAAAATCGGCATGGTCGAGCGCAGCGAAATGGCCCTTGCGACGCGGTTTGCGGATCCAGCCAAACATCAGCGCTGCTCCATGAAGCTGGCGGCGCGCACGAGGCCGCGACCTTTGTGCGCTTGTGAGGCCCGGCCCGAACGGGCACAGTTCGCATGGGGAGGCCCGTTGCGACGATGAACATCCTGATCCTGGGCGGCACCGCGGAAGCGCGCGACCTGGCAGAACGCCTGGTGGCGCAGGGCCACGCGGTCACCACGTCGCTGGCCGGACGCACGCAGTCGCCTCTCCTGCCGCCCGGCGAAGTGCGCATCGGCGGCTTCGGCGGCGTTGCTGGCCTCGCGGCGACGCTGCGCGCCGGCGCGGTCGATTGGCTGGTCGATGCCACCCATCCCTATGCCGGGCAGATCTCGCTCAATGCCGTGGCGGCCTCGCGCGAAACCGGCGTGCCCCTGTTGCGCATTCTGCGTCCGGCCTGGACGCCGCCCGATGGCGCCAATTGGACCCATGTCGAAACAACCAGCGAGGCGGCCGCCTGCCTGCCACCAGGCGCCCGCGTGCTGCTCACCACCGGCCATGCCGGGCTCGAGCAGTTCCTTGCGCGCGAAGATTGCCAGTTCATAGTGCGGCTGATCGAGACCCCGGCCCTTGCCATCCCGCCGCACGCGCGCCTGCTGCAGAGCCGCCCACCCTATGGGCTGGCCGACGAGATCGCGCTGATGGATGGCGAGCGAATCACTCATCTGGTCACCAAGAATTCCGGTGGTGGACAGACGGCGGCAAAGCTGGACGCGGCCATGCGGCTGGGGGTCAAGGTCATCATGATTGCGCGCCCCGTCTATGGCCCGGCGATCGAGGTCGACAGTGTCGACGCCGCCGTCGCCCGGCTCAGCGCAGCGGGCTGACCGAAACGCGTCACCGCAAAATCCGGCGCGCAGCGCGCCAGGGCGCAGGTGGCCAGTGCCGACTTGCGCTTGGGCAGCACCAGCGTGCCCGCTTCGGCGGCCACGGCTTCAGCGACGCCGGGCACATCGCCCGACAGATCATCATCGGTCAGCAAACGCAGCGGCACATCGAAATGCGCGGCCAGCGCGGCCAGTTGGGACGCGCCCTGCTTGCGGACATGGGTGGCAATGGCAGTCAGTTGATCAGGCGTCATACCGGCTTCGCTGAGGCACGCGGTGACCAGCGCGACCAGCTCGTCGCTGCGGACAGCCGAGGCGAAGCCGATTCCGGCCACGATCCTGTCGGTGCGGGGCGGCAGTGCCGCAAAATAAGCCGTCATCATCGCCTCTTGGACAAAGAGGCAGGTTCGCTCAAGACCGTTGCAGCTCCGGAGTTGGTCCCCGATTTGGGTCGACCGCACCGAATTCTGTTTCAGTTCCTTCGTGGGAACTCTGCGCATAACCGGTTCTAGGTGCACAGAAGCGCTTGGTCAATCAATGGGTTGGCGCCTATGCGCTGCAGATAAGAATGCTTCTGAAAATGATTTGCAAATTCAAGGACTTGTCGCATCGCGCAACGGCGGCTATGGGCTTTATTTACACCAAGGCAGGACCCGCGCATGACCGCCACCGCAAAACGGACGTTGACCATTGCCGCCGCCAGCCTGGTGGTCAGCGTTGTCGTGCTGGCGCTCAAGATCCTGGCCTGGCGCGTCACCGGCTCGGTGGCGCTGTATTCGGACGCGCTTGAGTCCATCGTCAATGTGGTCACGGCCCTGGTCGCCCTGGTCGCGGTCTGGCTGGCGCAGAAGCCGGCCGATGCCGCCCTGCCCTATGGCTACCACAAGGCCGAGTATTTCTCGGCCGTCATCGTGGGCGTCATGATCATCGTGGCGGCGATCCTGATCGTGCGCGAGGCGGTACTGGGCTTCATGGCGCCCGAACTGCCCGATGCACCCATCCAGGGCATCGCCATCAGCGTGGCGGCCACGGCCATCAATGTGGTCTGGGCCCTGGTGTTGATCCGTTATGGCCGGCGCGTGCGCTCGGTGTCGCTGGAGGCCGATGGCAAGCATCTGATGACCGACGTGGTCTCGACCGGCGGCGTGCTGATCGGCCTGGCGCTGGTCTATCTCACCGGCTGGGCGCCGCTCGATTCGATCCTGGCGGCCTTTGTCGCGCTCAATATCCTGTGGTCGGGCTGGGGCGTCATCCGCGACAGCGTCGGCGGGCTGATGGACGTGGCCGTGCCCAAGGACACGCAGGCGACCATCCGCGAGGTCATCGCCACCAATGCCGAGGGCGCGATCGAAGCCCATGACATCCGCACCCGCCAGGCGGGCCGGATGACCTTCATCGATTTCCATCTGGTCGTGCCCGGCACCATGACGGTCGATGCCGCCCATGCCATCTGCGACGACATCGAGGCCAAGCTGCGCGAGGCGGTGCGCGAGGTGCAGATCACCATCCATGTCGAGCCCGAGAACAAGGCCAAGCATGCCGGCATCGTGGTGGTCTGAGGCGCCTTGCTTCAGCCACCGGGCGCTGGCAGACTCCCCGCCATGCGCGCCCTCGTCCTTATCCTGATCGCCCTCATGTCCGCCCCGGCCCTGGCCCAGGGCTGGCTGCATTATGACAATGCCCGCTTCGGCTTTGGTATTGATATCCCGCCCGGCTTTGCCGGCCAGGGCGAGAGCGACAATGGCGACGGGCAGACCTTCGCCATAGCCGGTAAACCCATCGACCTCCTGGTCTGGGGTGGCAATCTGATGGAGCCGGACTTTGAAAGCGAAGTGGCTGCGGCCATGGGCTACACCGGAGAGGCCGGCTGGAACCTCACCTATCAGGCCAGCACGCCGCGCTGGGCCAGCTTTTCGGGCACCCAGAGTGGCCGCATTCTCTACCAGCGGCTGATCCTGCTCTGCGACGGCACCACCTATGCCGCCTTCCGCATGGAATATTCCACCCGCGACCGCGGGGAGATGGACCCCGCCGTCGACCAAATGGTCGCCTCGCTCAAGGCCGGCGCCTGCTAAAACTCGATACCGGTCTGCGCCTTCACCCCGGCGCGGAAGTGGTGCTTGATCTCGGTCATTTCGGTCACCAGATCAGCGATCTCGATCAACTCGTCCTTGGCATTACGCCCGGTGACGATCACATGGGTACCGGCAGGCTTGTTCCTGAGGAACTCGACCACCTCATCGATCGGCAGATAGTCATAGCGCAGGCAGATGTTGAGCTCGTCGAGCAGCACCATCTTGTAGCTGGGGTCGAGGATCAGGCTCTTGGCCTGCTCCCAGGCCCGCCGCGCTGCCGCCAGGTCGCGCTGGCGATCAGCGACGTCCCAGGTAAAGCCCTCGCCCATGGCGTTGATGGTCACCAGCTCGGGGAACTTGAGCAGCACATCGCGCTCGCCGGTCTCCCAGACGCCCTTGACGAACTGCACCACGCCCACCTTGAAGCCGTGCCCCAGCGCGCGGAACACCATGCCAAAGGCCGCCGTCGACTTGCCCTTGCCCTTGCCGGTGTGGACGATCAGCAGGCCCTTTTCCTGCGTCTTGGTGGCCAGGATCCGGTTGCGCGCCTCGCGCTTCTTTTTCATCTTTTCGGCATGATAGGCGTCGCGCTCGGCCTCGCTCATCAGGTCGGTTTTCTTCAGGGGCTTTTCGGGCAGATCGGTCATGCAAGGCGCTCCGCGTGGGCGATGATGAGGCGCGCCGTTTCGGCGGGCTCGGTCAGTGTGGTGTCGAGGTCGATGCGATTGGGATGCTCGATCCGCAGCAGTGGCTCGGCCTGCCGCTTGCGCCAGGCGCTCTCGACATCGGTGTGCTTGAGCCGTTCAGCGCGTTCGGGCGTGCCAACGCGGGCCGCATGCGCCGCATCCGACGCCGTCAGCAGCACGGGCACGAAGACATTGCCGCGCCGCTCGGCCACGGCCTTGACCTGCTCATAGGCTTCGCGATCCCCCGGATCGCTGTCGAGCAGGCAATTGGTCAGCACGAAGCTGGTGTCGGCCGGCGTCATGGTCTCGATGGCCTTGAACGCCTGGTCGCGGATGACGCCGATCAGGTCCCACACACCCTGCGGCAAGGGCGTTTTACCGTCGGCGCGGATCAGCGAGAAAATGACATTGTTGGCCAGGTGATTGTCGAACAGCCGCGCATCAGTCGCCGCACAGATGGCCCTGGCCGTCGTCAGCTTGCCCACGCCATAGTGGCCGATCAGGTAAATGATGGTGTTGTTCATGTGGCCTCCCCCGCGAGCAGAGCGTAGGCCGAGTTCGAGCGCGGGGTCCACAGCCCGCGCTCACGCGCGTCGTTGAACTTGGCGATCAGCTCGTCATAGCCGTGGGCGTTGCTGGCCTGGATGAAGCCGCGCGTCGCCTCGTCCTCGATGAAGGCCTCGAAGGCCAGGTCGAAGTGATGCGTCTTGACCGCGCCGGTGGTGGCGGCAAAGGCGAACATGAAGTCCACCGTGGCGATGATTTCGAAGGCGCCGCGATAGCCGTGGCGCTTGACCCCGTTGAGCCATTTCGGATTGACCACGCGCGACCGCATGACGTGGCTGATCTCCTCCTCCAGCGTCTTGATCAGCGGCCGCTCGGGGCGCGAATGGTCATTGTGATAGGCCGCCGGCTGGCGCCCGGTCAGCGTCTCGGCTGCCACCGACAGCCCGCCGGCGAATTGGTAGTAATTGTCACTGTCGAGCAGGTCATGCTCGCGATTGTCCTGGTTGTGGATCACCGCATCGATGTCCGACAGCCGGGCAGCAAAGCGGGCGCGTTCGGGCGTGCCATTTGCCCTGGCGCCATAGGCATATTGGCCCCAGTCCAGCGTCTGGGTGGCCAGATCGGCCTTGGATGACCAGGCGCCGCTGTCGATCAGCGCATTGAGCCCGGTGCCATAGCTGCCAGGCTTCGACCCGAAGATGCGATGGCCCGCCGCCAGCCCCGCCGCCTCCTTGTCCTGCCCCTCGGCCATCAGCCCCAGCGCATCGCTGCGCATGCGGGCGGCGATAGGGTTGTCCTCCTCGGGCTCGTCCAGCGCGCCGATGGCGCGGATCGCCCGGTCGAACAGCGCAATCTGCGCCGGAAAGGCATCGCGGAAGAAGCCCGAGATGCGCAGCGTGACGTCGACACGTGGCCGGCCCAGTCTGGGCAGCGGAATGATCTCATAGCCCGAGACGCGCAGCGAGCCCGGGTCCCAGGTCGGCCGCGCGCCGATCAGCGCCAGGGCCTGGGCGATATCGTCGCCGCCGGTGCGCATATTGGCCGTGCCCCAGACCGAAAGCGCCACCGCGCGCAAATGCTGGCCATGGTCCTGCAGATGGCGCAGCACCAGGCTCTCCGCCGATTTCTGCCCCAACTGCCAGGCCGTCGGCGTCGGCACAGCGCGATTGTCGACCGAGTAGAAATTCCGCCCCGTCGGCAGCACGTCGAGCCGCCCGCGCGAGGGCGCCCCCGATGGCCCCGGCGCAATGAACTTGCCGTCCAGCCCATCGATCAGCGCCGCCATTTCCGCCGGGCCGGAGGCCTCCAGGCGCGGCCGGATGATGGCTTCCACCGTTTCCATCACGGCCCGCGTGGCGGTCCAGTCCGGCGGGATCGGCGCGCCATCGACCAGTTGCGCTGCAAGGTGCTCGAGATGTTCCACCACATCGCCCAGCGTGCGCATCACCGCGGTGCCCAGCGCTGGCCCCGTCCACGCCTCGCCCAGCTTTGCCGTCAGCGGGTCGAAACCCAGTTTGAGGTCATCGGCCAGCGCGCGGATCAGCGAGGCCTCGCCGGCCCCCTCGCCGCGCGGCACGCGGGCCAGCGCCACGATGAGATCGCGCTGCAGATCACCCTGCGGCGATTGCCCGAAGACATGCAGCCCGTCGCGGATCTGGGCTTCCTTGAGGTCGCAGAGGAAGTTGTCGATCTTGATCAGCGCCAACGTCTCGTCCTCGGGCAGGCCGATGTCGCGATCGAGCCGGCTGTCCCGGGTGAAATCGAGGATGCGGCGCTTGAGGTCGGCCAGCCGGCGCCGGTCCATGCCCGAGGCGGCGTAATATTCGTCGAGCAGCGCTTCGAGGTCTTTGAGCGGCCCATAAGTCTCGGCCCGCGTCAGCGGCGGCACCAGATGGTCGATGATCACCGCGCCGCTGCGCCGCTTGGCCTGCGTGCCTTCGCCGGGGTCGTTGACGATGAAGGGATAAAGATGCGGCAGCTGGCCCCAGAGCGCATCGGAATAGCTGGCGGCGTCGAGCGCGGTGGCCTTGCCTGGCAGCCATTCGAGCGTGCCATGCTTGCCATTGTGGATCAGCGCATGGGCGCCAAAATCCTGGCGCAGCCACAGATAGGCGGCCAGATAGGCATGCGGCGGCACCAGCGCCGGATCATGATAACTCGCGGTTTCGTCGAGCTGGTAGCCGCGCGCCGGCTGCAGCAACACGGTGACATTGCCAAAGCGCAGCGCCGGCAGATGAAAGCCATCGCCACGCACAAAGGGGTCACCGACCGGATCACCCCAGCGCGCCGTCACCTCGGCCCGGATCTTTTCCGGCAGCGCCGCGAACAGGTCCCGATAGCGCGCCAGCGACAACACCGCCGGCGAGCTGCCGCGCTGCGGCACGGCATTGGTCGGCCCCGCCTGCAGCCGTTCGATCAGTTCCGCCGCCGTCAAACCGCTGAGCGGCGCGTCGTCGGTGACGGCATACCCCGCCTGCCCCAGAGCCTGCAGCATGCGCACCGTGGATTCCGGCGCATCATAGCCCACGCCATTGGCGAGGCGTCCGTCGCGGATCGGGTAATTGGCCAGCACCAGGCCAATGCGGCGCTCGGCGCGCGGGGTGGCGCGCAGGCGGGCCCAGTTGGCGGCCAGTGCCGCCGCCCGCGCAATGCCCGAGGCGTCGGGCGCATAGGCCGTCAGCGGCACCTGGCAGCGCTCGTGCCAGACGGCGTCGGCGCGGTGGCCGACGATCAGCCCGCCGAGGCGGCCATCCACTTCCGGCATCACCAGGAACATCGCCATGTCCTTGGACGACAGGCCCTGGCTGTCGGCCTGCCACTGCGCCGCGGACCGGCCGGACTGGATCAGCTGGATCACCGGCGCGTCCGTGCCCGCAAAGGGATTGGCCTTGGCGTCGAGCCCGTCGATCCCCAGCGCAAAGCCGGTGAGATTGAGAATGGCGGCGGGTCGGACGGCGCCCAGCACCTGCTGCACGAAGCGCACACAGGCCCCCTCCTTGAGCGAGGAGACGAGGACGGGCACCGGCGCCAGGCCCTGATCCAGCAGACCCGAGATCAGCGCTTCAATTGTCGCGGTCCCCGCGCCTTCCAGTGCCGCGCGGTAAAAGAGAATGGGCACATGCGCGGGCGTCTGCCCCATGGGCTGGCAGAGCGCAGCCCTGATGCTGTCGGCATCGGTCACGCCCAGTCCGGGATACCAGAGCCCGAAGCGTGCGAAAGCCTGCGGCTGCAGGTCCTCTAGCCCCTGTCCATCGGCCAGGCGCGCAAACGCCTTGAGAATGGTATCGGCATTGTCCGGCCCGCCGGCGATGAACAGCGCATGCAACCGGCTCCAGTCGTCCGCACTGACGCTGGAGCGCTCCATCAGGATCGGGTCGGGATTGGCGTCGCCGGGGAGCAGCACCAGCGGAATGCGGCGATTGGCGCAGAGCGCCGTCAGCTCATCGACGCCATACTGGAAATAGGCCGCGCCGCCGATCAGCCGCAGCACCACCAGCCTGGCCTGGGCAATTGTCTTTTCCAGCCAGAGATCGACCGAGAGATTGTTGGACAGGCGCAGCGTATTGGCGAGGCGCAGCTCATCCTCGCCCGCCCGGTCGGCCGCGCCCGCCAGCATGGCCAGTTCACTGTCCGCCGAGCTGGCAAACACCAGCGCCCCGGGGCGCTGGTTGAGATCGATCGCCTCGCCCTCCTGCTGGATGGCGCCGGCCTGGGCGGACAGCAGGTGCATGGCGTTTCCTTTGGCCGCCTCTAGGCCGCCTTGGCCTCAGCCTGTTGCAGGCTGGCGGTGATCGCCTCACGGTCGAGCGGGCTCTCCCCGATTACCACCAGCGCGGTTTCGCGGACCTCGCCGGCCTGCCAGGGGCGGTCGAAATAGGCCGTGACGCGCGGACCCACGGCCTGGATGGCGAGGCGCGCTGCGGCACCCGGCACGGCGGCAAAGCCCTTGAGCCGCAGCACGTCGTGGTCCCGAATGGTCCGCTCGATGGTCGCCAGCAGCTCATCCTTGCCAGTGATGGTTGGCAGGCGCAGCGAGAAGCTGTCGAAGTCGTCGTGCTCGTGGGTTTCCCCGCCATGCTCCAGCTCGTGGTGGCTGGGGCGGTTGGCGATATCATCCTCCGAGGACATGCCCAGGCCGAGTAGCGCGGCGATATCGACATGACCATTGGCCGCCCGCACAATGCCGACGCCCGGGCGGAGCTCGGCGCGGATGTTCTTCTCAACGATGTCGAGCATGGCGGCATCGACCAGATCGGTCTTGTTGATGATCACCATGTCGGCGGCCGACAGTTGATCCTCGAACAATTCGCCCAGCGGCGTCTCGTGGTCGAGCATCTCGTCCTTGCGGCGCTGCGCATCGACGGCGGCTTCGTCGCTGGCAAAGCGGCCTTCGGCCAGTGCCGCGGCGTCAGCCACCGTCACCACGCCGTCAATGGTCACCTGCGCCTTGATCTCGGGCCAGTTGAAGGCGCGGATCAGGGGCTGCGGCAGCGCCAGACCGGAGGTCTCGATGACGATGTGATCGAACTTGTCCGGCCGGGCCAGCAGCGCCTGCATGGTGGGGATGAATTCATCGGCCACCGTGCAGCAGATGCAGCCATTAGAGAGCTCGACCATATCCTCTTCGCGGCAGGTCTCGTCGCCGCAGCCGGCGAGGATGTCCTTGTCGACGCCTAGATCGCCGAACTCGTTGATGATCAGGGCGATGCGCTTGCCCTTGGGGGCATGGGCCAGCATGTGGCGTACCAGCGTGGTCTTGCCTGCGCCCAGAAAGCCGGTGATGACGGTGGTGGGGATCTTGGTGGTCATGCGGTGGCTCCGGCGGGCTGGGCGAGACTGCGGTGGGCAAGGACGTCATTGACCTTGCCAAAGATGGTGCCGAGCAGCAGCCAGAACACCATGGACGCGCCCAGGGTGACGGCGGCGAATTCGGTGGCCAGATGGGCCGGCACGGCGCTGGCCTCATCGGGCGCCGCTGGCGCGCCCACGATATGGGGCACCAGCACCAGAGCGGCGGCGACAGCAAAGGCCCAGCCGGCGCGGGTCTTGGCGAGCAGCAGGCAGGCGCCGGCGGTCGAGAGCGCGGTCGCGCCCCACCAGAGCTGGCGCGCGGCGAGATCGCCTGCCGGCATGCCCGGCAGTTCGGGCGGCAGGCCAAAGGCCGGCGCCAGCGAGAAGGCGAGATAGCCCGCCAGTCCCCAGACAAAGCCATTGGCAAAGGTGATCGGGATATTGGCAAACATCGAGACGGCGCCGATCACCAGCGCAAAGCCGGCAGCGGCCAGCATGGTGGCCAGTGTGGTGTAGGCCGTGCGCTCAAAGCCATCGGCGGGGGCCCATTGCGCGGCGTCGCCATGGTCGTGGGCAGCCGGGGTTGCCTCGGCATGGGCATGGTCAGCCGGTGCGGCGTCGTCGTGGCTGTGCCCGGCCTCGCCCTCAAAGGTCTCGGCATGCAGGATCAGCGGCACGACGCGGAACTGCTGGATGGTTGCGGCCACCAGGCCAGCACAAAACGCTGCGACCAGCGCAGCAAAGAACAGATTGCGGATCATTTCTTGTCTCTCGTCGCCCGCCTTAGTGGCAGGGGAAGCCCATGGCGTGGCGCGTGTCGTGCGCACCATTGTGCAGGCGGAAGTCGCCGGCAAAGCCGGTGCCCACCAGAAGCGTCAGGCCCAGCATCAGGGCCAGCGATCCAGCGATCAGACGCTGCGAGAGAGAAAGGGAAAGACCGGAATTGGAAACGGTCGTCGTTGCGGTATTCATGCTGCACCCTCCGTGCGCGGAATAGACAATGGGCTCTGCGCCCGGCTCATGCAACGGCAGGTCTCCTGGCTCGCGGTGATGACCACCTCGCCCGCCTTCCCGGCTTTCGCCAGTGGCTCATGGGCAATGTGCACCGCTTACAGTTGCGGGGGCAGCCACGGTTTTGGCCCCTGATGGGTAATCCGCACCGTGTTCCCTTTTGATCCCCTAGCCGCTGTGGGCGCGGGGAACCGTTACAGCTTTGACATCTACGCGCTGGGCGGGTTGGGGTCAATCCATCGGCAGGAGTTGGACGGCTCAGTCGTCGCCCTCGGGGCCCGGATAGCTGATGCTGACCATGGTGACGCGGGTGTCGAGCTTGGCCAGCAGCGGGTCGGTGGAGGGGATGATCACCTCGCCCGAGACCGGGCCAAGGTCGATGTCGCCAAAGTCCTTGTCGGCCGGGCTGAAGCGCAGCGAGAGGTAGCAATCACTGTCGTTGGAGGCCAGGGTGCCGCTCTCGAACATGGCATAGCCGCCATAGTCCCACCAGAAGCCGCCGATGGTGTAGGGCTGGCCATTGATCGCGGCGATCTCGTCCACCGTCATGCCGATCTCAACGCCATGCGGACCTTCCATGCCGGGCGGCAGGTCGACATAGCTTAGGCCTTCCAGCTTCTCCTCGTCCCACCAACCAAATTGCAGCGTCCTGGCGGGATCGTTGGGAAACACCGTCGTGGCCAGCATGGTGGTGCCTTCGGGTCCCGGCACCTCGCCCGTCACCACATTGTCCGCCCCAAAAGTGGTCTTGAGCAGCGCTTCGGAGCTGTCGGCGCCAAAGGGGCCAGAGCAGGAAAATCCTTGCGCATCCATGGCCAGGGCCGGACCGGCCAAAAGCGCTGAGCAGAGGGCAATCACGGATGCACGGGCGAGCATGGTCGGGGTCCATCAATGGCGGCGGATGGCGCGAAATCTGGCACCAAACGCCCCACCCGGCAAGCGGGCTCGCGCGGCCCCGCCGCGCCTTCTCCGGCACATTGGCGTGAGCACTTTGGCGCTTGGCAGGCGGCACCGGCGCGCGACTCGGCTAAGGCTGGCGCAACAGCCATTCGAGCCGGAGCCAACCATGAAGCCGATCAAGTTCAGCCGCGAGGAAACCAAGGCCATTGTCGGGGAAATCCAGGACTATTTCCGCGAGGAACTGGATCAGGACATCGGCGCCATTCCCGCCGAAATGCTGATGCTGTTCTTCGCCGACAAGATGGGCGCCTATTACTACAACCGCGGCGTCTATGACGCGCAGGGCGTGATCCGCGAGCGCATCGAGAACCTCACCGACGAATTGTTCGCGCTCGAGCAGCCGACCAAGCATCTGCGCTGACGCGGGTTTGTGAAGCGGCCATGCCGGATTGGGGCTTCCAGCGCTGCAATCGCCTCGCTAGAAAGCGCGACCGGCGTGGTGCCGGTTTGCGCAGGAGGAAGCCTTGGGCTTCAATTTCGCCAGCCTGGCCCCCATCGGGCTGCTGCTTGCATCCAATATCTTCATGACCTTTGCCTGGTATGGGCACCTGAAGTGGCCGTCCTCGGCGCTGTGGGCCGCCGTGCTGATCAGCTGGGGCATTGCCTTTTTCGAATACTGGCTGGCGGTGCCCGCCAACCGCATCGGGGAAGCGGTCTATAGCCCGTCCGAACTCAAGACCATTCAGGAGGTCATATCCCTCTCGGTCTTTGCGGTGTTCACCGTGTTCTATTTCGGCGAGAAGCTGACACTGAACCATGGCGTCGGCTTCGGGCTGATCGCGCTGGGCGCCTTCTTCATCTTCAAGGGTCCGATCAAATAGCTCACCAGGCCGGGAACGGGTCCGGCAGGCTGGTCCAGGCCTCGGGCGTGAAGCCCTTGGCCGGCACCAGACACGCGTCGAGCGCGCGGTAGATCGCGGTCTCGTCCATGGGGCCGGTGCCGATGAAGACGATCTCCTGCCGCCGGTCGCCCCAGGTGCGGTCGAGATAGGGTTCCATGCTGGCCTGCCACTCATCATTGTCCGGCCAGCGCTGACGCGGCACCGATGCCCACCAGATGCCGCGCCGCTGCGTGCGCACCAGCGCGCCGGCGAGGCTGAATTCCCCGACATGATGCGGGCGCGTCGCCAGCCAGAAAAAGCCCTTGGCGCGGATGACGCCGGGCAGTGACGTCTCGATGAAGCGCTGCAGCAGCAGCGGGTTGAACGGCCGCCGCGCGCGATAGACAAAGCTGCGCACGCCATATTCGAGCGTCTCGGGCACATGGTCCTTGAAGCCATTGAGCTCCTTGAACCACAGCGGATTGGCCTCGGCCGCCTCGAGGCTGAACAGGCCCGTATCGAGCACATCGCCGAGATCGACCTGGCTGAAATCGGTCTCGATGATCTTGGCAACCGGGTTGAGCGCCTTGAGGATCGTGCGCGCGGCCCTGAGATCATCGCCGCTGGCCGTCGAGACCTTGTTGAGCACGATGACATCAGCAAATTCGATCTGGTCGACCAAGAGGTCCACCAGCGCCCGCTCATCCCCCTCCCCGGCCACCTGGCCGCGGTCGGCCAGGAAATCGGTCGAGGCATAGTCCTTGAGCAGATTGGCGCAGTCGACCACGGTCACCATAGTGTCGAGCCGTGTGATGTCGGAGAGCGAGACGCCGCGCTCGTCGCGGAAGTCGAAGGTCGTGGCCACCGGCAGCGGCTCGGAAATGCCGCTCGATTCAATCAGCAGATAGTCGAACCGCCCCTCCCCGGCCAGGCGCGTCACCTCGGCCAGCAGATCGTCGCGCAGCGTGCAGCAGATGCAGCCATTGCTCATCTCCACCAGAGTTTCCTCGGTGCGGCTGAGATTGGCGCCGCCATCGCGCACCAGTGCGGCGTCGATATTGACCTCGCTCATGTCGTTGACGATCACGGCGACCTTGAGCCCCTCGCGATTGTTCAGGATGTGGTTGAGCAGCGTGGTCTTGCCAGCGCCCAGAAAGCCGGAGAGCACGGTCACGGGGAGCTTGGGTTTGGCGGTGTTTGCGGCAGTCATGGCGGGTTCGCAATCGGCAGGTGGACAATGCGCGATTTGTTATGTTATTACATATCGCATTGCAAGCCACTGAACGGTCGAGCTCTGCGTTGACAGCCAAAACGTTATTACGTTACATGCGCCTCCCCAATCCGGCCGACCTCCAGCAGGACCGCACCCCCTATGCTCGAACCGCGCACGCCGCCCCGCCCACAGCAAGCCTTTCGCGTCAGCCGCACCGACCTGGCCCAGGCCAGCGCCTGGTCGCGGCTCTTGCTGATCGCACCGGTTCTGGCGCTGGTGTGGCTCGTGCTCATTGTGCTGGTGCAGGCATGAGCGCCATTGTCATCGACGATCTGACGCTGGGCTATGAGGGCCACCCAGCTGTTCACCACCTCAACGGCAGCTTTGCCCGTGGCTCGCTGACGGCGGTGATGGGCCCCAATGGCTCGGGCAAGTCGACCCTGCTCAAGGGCATCATGGGTGCGCTCAAGCCGCTGGGCGGCAAGGTGGTGCTGGATGGCTTCGGTCAGCGCGACATTGCCTATCTGCCCCAGATCGCCGAGATCGACCGCAGCTTTCCCGCCGTGGTGGCAGATCTCTTGGCCCTGGGCTTCTGGAAGCGCCGCGGCGCCTTCTCGGCCATTCGCGGCGTCGACCACAGGGAGATGGAGGCCGCGCTCGCCCGCGTCGGCCTTTCCGGCTTTGAGCGCCGCACCATCGATACGCTCTCGGGCGGCCAGTTGCAGCGGGCCCTGTTTGCCCGCGTGCTGGTGCAGGATGCCCCGGTGATCCTGCTCGACGAGCCCTTTGCCGCCATTGACGAGCGCACTGTCGCCGATCTCACCGATCTCATCACCCATTGGCATGGCGAAGGCCGCACGGTGATCGCCGTACTGCATGATGCCGAGCTGGTGCAGGCCAGTTTCCCGCAGACGCTGTTGCTGGCACGCGAACCCATCGCCTGGGGCGCCACCGCCACCGCGCTCACCGCCGACAATCTGCGCCGTGCCCGCCAGATGGTCGAGGCCTGGGACGATCAGGCACCCTGGCATGACCACGACAGCGATCATAGTCATGGTCACCACCATCATCCCGCCGGCTCGGGAGGGGCACACTGATGAACCTCTATGATCTCTTCCTCGCGCCGTTCATGCAGTTCGGCTTCATGACGCGCGCCCTCGCCGGCGCGGTGATCCTGTCGCTGAGCGCCGGGCCGGTGGGCGTCTTCCTCATGCTGCGCCGCATGAGCCTGACCGGCGATGCCATGGCGCACGCCATTCTTCCGGGCGCGGCTGCGGGGTTCCTCGTCTCGGGCCTCGCCATCCTGCCCATGACGCTGGGCGGCTTTGCTGCGGGCCTTGTGGTCGCCGTGCTCTCGGGCCTCGTCTCCCGCTTCACCATCCAGCGCGAAGACAATTCGCTGGCCGCCTTCTATCTCATCTCCCTGGCGCTGGGCGTCATGCTGGTGAGTCTGAAAGGCTCCAATGTCGATCTGATGCACGTGCTGTTCGGCACGGTGCTGGCGCTCAACAATGATGCGCTGATCATGATCGGCGCCATTGTCACCGTCTCCCTGGTGGCCCTGGCCCTGTTGTGGCGGCCGCTGGTGGCCGAATGCCTTGATCCCACCTTCCTGCGCAGCGTCAGCGGCGCCGGCCAGCCGGTGCATCTGCTGTTCCTCGCATTGGTGGTCATCAATCTCGTCGGCGGCTTCCAGGCGCTGGGCACGCTGCTGGCCGTTGGCCTGATGATGCTGCCGGCGGCGGCGGCTCGCTTCTGGGTCCGCAGTCTTGAGGCCATGTGTGCGCTGGCCATCGCCATCTCGGTGGTGTCGAGCTATCTGGGGCTCCTGGTCTCCTATCATCTCAGCGTCGCCTCCGGCCCGGCCATCATCCTGGTCGCCGGCGCGATCTATGTGCTGTCCATGCTGTTCGGCAGTCGCGGGCTTGTCTCCAGCAATCTGCGGCCACGCCGACACCGCGTCGCCTGACGTTCTACCCGGGCGCCTCCTCGCCCAAATCTGTTGAAAGGCCTATGACATGATCCGTTCCAAGCTCCTGATTGCGGCCCTGATGGGCACCGTGCTGGCCCTGCCGGCCAGTGCCGCCGAGATCAAGGCTGTCGCCAGCTTCTCCATCCTGGGCGACATCGTCTCCCACGTCGGCGGCGACCGGGTCGAGGTCACCACGATCGTCGGTCCCAATGCCGATACCCATGTCTACGAGCCCAAGCCGGCCGATGCGCAGGCGCTGAGCCAGTCGCAGGTGTTTTTCATCAATGGCCTGGGCTTTGAGGGCTGGCTCGATCGCCTGGTGGAAGCCACCGGCTTCACCGGCCCCGTCGTGGTGGCCAGCGCCGGCATAGCCACCCACACCATGGCCGATGACGGGCATGGCCATGGCGAAGCCGAGGGTGAGGATCATGCCCATGATGCTGCCGCAGAGACCGAGGCCGGGCATGACGACCACGCCCATGCCGAAGAGAGCGGCGAGATCACCGATCCGCACGCCTGGCAGAGCCTGAAGAACGGGCTGATCTATGTGCAGAACATTGCTGACGGCCTCTGTAAGGCCGATCCCGATGGCTGCGCCACCTACCAGGCCAATGCCAAGGCCTATTCGGCCGAGATCAGCGCACTGGACGCCGAGGTCGTGGCCGCCGTCGACAGCGTGCCGCAGGCGCAGCGCAAGGTCATCACCACGCACGACGCCTTCGGCTATTTCGGCGAGGCCTATGGCGTGCAGTTCCTGGCGCCCGAGGGCATTTCCACCGACAGCGAGGCCTCGGCCGCCGATGTCGGCAGGCTGATCGAGCAGATCCGTGCCGATGGGGTCAAGGCGCTGTTCATCGAGAACATGAGCGATGGCCGGCTGGTCGAGCAGATCGCCCGCGAGACCGGCGTCACCATCGGCGGCGAACTTTATGCCGATGCGCTGTCCACACCCGATGAGGGGGCCTCGACCTATCTGGACATGTTCCGGCACAATGTCGATCTGCTCGTCCCGGCCATGGCCGGCACGCCGGCACAGTAAGGAGACCGCAGCAATGGCGCATTCGCATGACGACCACGCCGGCCATGATCACGTCTGGGCTGCGGATCTGACGCGCAACCAGGCATTGGTGCTGGGCGCGCTGGCGCATGCGGATACGCCGCTGTCGGCCTATCAACTACTCGACCAGCTGCGCGCCGAAGGCTTGCGGGCACCACTGCAAGTCTATCGCGCGCTGGAAAAACTGGTCGAGCGCGGCCTCGCCCATCGCCTTGAATCGCTCAATGCCTTTGTCGCCTGTGCCGACGAGCATTGCCACCGCACCGGGCTGATCGCCTTTGCCATCTGCAGCACCTGCGGCAAGGTCGACGAATTCGCCGATACCATCATCGAAGACCGCCTCGGCGCCTGGTCAGAGGGGCAGGGTTTTACCGTCGAACGCACCACCATGGAAATCCGCGGCACCTGCGGCAGCTGCGCCGCCAGCTAAGCAGCAAGACAACCTGGATTCTCGGCTCCTGTGCCTCCCTCCCCCTTGAGGGGAGGGACCGAGGGAGGGGGTCCTTCAGTGACCCACAGAACCCCACCTCTCCCCTGAGGGGAGAGGTCGCCGCATAGCGGCGGGTGAGGGGTTCAGCCTCTCGGCGCGAGGAAACTGGCCCGCGTCAGAATGCGCCTGACACGAGACTATCGCCTCCTCCGTCAAGGACGCTCTCGGCTCCTGTGCCTCCCTCCCCCTTGAGGGGAGGGACCGAGGGAGGGGGTCCATCAGTGGTCCACAGAGCCACCCGCCCCTGCCCTACCCGAGTGGCGAAGGGGCGATCGAACCACGTCAATCTGGATTTGCATCGATCTAGGCCTGCGCCTCAGCCAGGCTCAGGAAATGCACCGCTGCAGCCCCATACTCGCGGCGATCATCCAGCACAAAACCCTCGGGGATGGCCACTTCGGCCTCAACGCTTTCCTCGAACACGATGACCGCATCATCGGCCAGCCAGCCATTGGCCAGCAGGCCCGCCAGCGCCTTTTCACCCAGGCCCTGGCCATAGGGCGGATCAAGGAACACCAGGTCGAACTTGCCGAAGGTGCCAGGCACGCCCAGCTCGGTGGCGTCGCGGCGCAGCAGCTTGGTGATGCCGCCGACGCCAAAGGCCTCGATGTGATCGCGCACCAGCCCGCGCGCCTCGGCGCCAATGTCAACGAACGTGGCGTGTGCGGCGCCGCGCGACAGGGCCTCAAAGCCCAGTGCGCCCGTACCGGCGAAGAGATCGAGCACCCGCAGCCCGTCGAACACCGGCCCCAGCCGCGAGGCCAGGATGTTGAACATGGATTCCCGCACGCGATCCGCCGTCGGGCGAATGGAATCGTCCGAGGGGGAGATCAGCTGCTTGCCGCGGAACTTGCCGGCCACGATACGCATGGGGGGAACCTTTCAGTAGCCCTCATGGTGAGCTTGTCGAACCACGAGGGCGTGACGCAATGGTGCCACGACCTCGTCCTTCGACAGGCTCAGGATGAGGTCTGTTGAGAACTCAGGCCTTGGGCCGACGCGGACCCGCGCCCGGGCGACCGGCGCCACCGGACGGACGACCACCACCCGAAGGGCGCCCTGCCCCACCGGGACGACCGCCGGCAGCCGGGCGGCCACCGGGCTTGCCATAGCCACCCGGCTTGGGCCCGCGCTGGGGCGCGGCGCCATCGCGCTTGGGCATGGGCTTGCCATCGGCGCGGGTGCGCGGCTTGCCATAGGTCTTGGCTTCCGAGCCCAGATGGTCACGACCGGGGCGGTCGGCGCGGTCCGGACGGGCCGGGCGATCCGAATAGGCCGGACGGTCGCCGCGCGGCTTGTCGGCAAAGTTGCGGCCCGGGCGCTTGGCTTCGCCCTTGAAGGCTGCGCCAGCGCTGCGTTCGCTCTCGGGACGCGTGCGCGGCTCGAAGCTGCGGGCGGGACGATCCCCCGCCGGGGCATCGCCACGGCGCGGACCGCGCGGCGTGCCGGTGAATTCGCGGTCACGCGGCGGACGGGCACCGCCCTCGGGCCGCGTGCGCGGCTCAAAGCCCCGCGACGGGCGTTCGCTGCGCTCGGCAAAGGGACGTGCACCAGCCGGGCGACCCGCACCGGGGCGGTCGGCGAAGCTGCGGGCCGGACGATCACCATCCTCGCGGCGCGGGCCGCGCGGCTTGTCGCCAAAGGCCGGACGATCGCCATAGGGCTTCTTGTCCCCATAGGGTTTCTTGTCGCCGTAAGGCTTCTTGCCCCCGGCGGCGGGGCGCGGCGCCTTCTTGCCATAGCTGCTGGCCGGCTGGTCGTCCGGGTCGCGCCAGGCCGGGCCCTTGCCCAGGTTCTTCTTGACGAACTGCTCGGGCGCGCGACCGTCCTCGTCGAAATGGATGTGGCGCGGCGGCGGCGCATCCTCTTCGTCCCGCGGATCAACGCGCTTGCCCATCGGCTTGCGGCTGTCGAAACGGCCAGGACGATCCTGGCGCGGGCGCTCGGCGCGGCGCTCTTCCTCGGTCTGCTCGGCGCCATCGGTGAAGCGGAAGCGCTGGCGGGCGATCTCGACGGTATTGGTGCCGCGGCCGGTCAGGCGGTCGCGCGTCGGCTTGCCTTCGAGCGCATTGGCCTCGGGCATTTCGCTGTCGAAATCGACATCGGCGGCGTCGGCCAGCTTCTTGCCGAGCTGGTCACGCAGCATCTTGGCCTTGATGGTCTCGATGCCGCCCACCGGAATATCGCCGAGCTGGAACGGGCCATAGCTGACGCGGATCAGGCGGTTGACCTCCAGGCCCAGCGCGCCCAGCACGTTCTTGACCTCGCGGTTCTTGCCTTCGCGCAGCGCCAGCACCAGCCAGACATTGGCGCCCTGCTCGCGCTCGAGCGTGGCTTCGATGGAACCATATTTGATGCCGTCGATCTCGATGCCGTCCTTGAGCTTGTCGAGCGCCGCCTGGGTCACCGTGCCATGGGCGCGCACGCGATAGCGGCGCAGCCAGCCGGTGGCGGGCAGTTCGAGCACGCGCTTGAGGCCGCCGTCATTGGTCAGCAGCAGCAGGCCTTCGGTATTGATGTCGAGCCGGCCAACCGTCACCACGCGCGGCAGGCCATGGGTTTCGAGATGCTCGAAAATGGTCGGGCGCCCCTCGGGGTCCTTCTCGGTGACCACCAGGCCGGCGGGCTTGTGGTAGAGCCACACGCGGGTGCCCTGGCGGGCGGCCAGCGGCACGCCATCGACCATGATCTTGTCGCGATCGGTGACGTTGAAGGCCGGGGTCAGCACCTTCTTGCCATTGACCACCACGCGGCCGGCGGTGATCCACACTTCGGCGTCGCGCCGGGAGCAGAGCCCGGAGCGGGCGATGACCTTGGCGAGACGGTCGCCGGTGTCGGGTTTGGCGGGGGAGGCGTCGTTCAGTTCGCGCATTTGGCGTGCCTTGATGTCATGCGGGACCCATGTGGGCGGCGCAGAAAGGAGAAAGCGGCCGGATCATCCGGCCGCTTGAAGGTTTGAGGAACCGATCGGAGATCAGTTGCCGCTGTTGGTCGTCTCGGCCTTGGTCAGCGACATGCCATTGCTCATCGCCGAGCCGCTGACGGAATTGGCCTGGCGCGCCAGCGCCTTGCGCACATCCTCGGGGCACTGGGGATCGCGGATCGACACCAGGGCACCATTGGGCGCAGCGCAAACCAGGTCGGCATCGCCGACGCGGGTGAAATATTCGTCCGGCGGCAGGTAGAGCGGGCGATCCCCGGTCTTGACCCGCACATCGGCATTGGCGTTGCGCAGGCGCGCCATCAGCATATTGGTTTCGGATTCGGTCAGCGGGCGGCCCGAGATCGAGCGCAGGTCCACCACCTTGGCGTTGCGCAGGCGGGCAAGGTCGGCCTCGGTCAGATTGCTGGTGTCGATCTGGACATTGTCGCTGTCCTTGGGCAGCTGGGCCGCCGCGACCTCGGTGGTCGGCGCCGGCAGCGCCTGGCCGGCCTTGGGCAGGGCAAGCGGCGCGCGCGCCTGGGTGAGTTCGGGCTTGGGCTCTTCGCCGGGGATCAGGCCGACGCCGCGCGCAGTGGTGTTCATCACCTCGCGCTCGAAGGTGCCGGGGTCGGTCAGGGCATTGGTGCCCTCCACCGTGGTGCAGGCGCCCAGCGCCAGGGCCAGCACGAGACCAAGCGAGGCCAAACCGGCCCGGGAGGCCGCCCGAAGAGCAGCATTCTGCCCGGTCAATCCATTACGCATGCAAGGTCCTTCAACATGTCGGAGGCGCTTATAACCCATTGTGGTCGGTAAGACCAGATTCTGGCTGCACCGTGTCAACCTGCCTCAATCGGCCGCTTTTCGCCGTCGCCCCAGGCCAATCATGTCGGCGATCAGCAGGATCACCCCCAGGGTAATGGCAACGTCGGCGATATTGAAGATGTAGAATGACCAGCTGCCCCAGTGCAGGTGGAAGAAGTCGGCCACCGCGCCATAGATCAGCCGGTCCAGCGCATTGGACAGGGCGCCGCCGATACACAGCGCCAGCCCCATGCGGATCAGCGCAGAGTCAGCGCGCACCCACCAGATGGCCAGTGCCACGATGGCCACCAGCATGATCACGCCCAGGCCCCACACCGGCATGCCGCCGAGCAGGCCATAGGAAATGCCGGTGTTCCACACCAGCACATAGTCAAAGAAGTCGGTGACCTTGACCACCTCGCCGCCGCGCCAGCCGGTCATGGCGAAGGGCACATAGCTGGTGAAGACCTCGACGCAGGGCGCGGCACCAATGGCGACACAGTCGCCAGCCACTTGGAAGCCCTTGTGCGCCCGGTCCAGGCCAAAGGCGAGAACGGCCGCCGTCAGCGAATAGTAGACCGACAGGTTGAACAGGGAATTGGTCTTGTCTGTCACCGAAAGCTCCGTTTGCGCCCCTCCCCCTTGAGGGGAGGGTTGGGGAGGGGGTCCCTCAGGTCATCACAAGACGACTCCTTCCCCAGCTTCGCCAGGCCCTTGGCCAAGCTGCGCTACCCTCCCGGGGGAGGGCGGGAGAGAGCCGCTGCCGGGTCCTACAGACCCGCTGCCGCGCGTTCGCGCAGCGCCTGGGCGTCGCGCAGCGTGACATCGGGATAGTCGGGATCGCTGCCCACTTCGGGCAGCACTTTCCACGAGCGGGCGCAGCGCTTGCCTTCGGCCAGCGTCGGGATGACGCTGACGCCGGGCACATCGTCCAGGCGGAAGCCGTCGGCCGGTCCCTCGCCCGCAACGATGGTCACGGCAGAGGTGATGGCGATCTCGGCCAGGTCCTGACCGTCGAGCGCCGCCGCCAGACCTGCGTCGGCGATGTGTACCGTCGGCGCCGCCTCGAGCGAGGAACCGATGCGCTTTTCGCGCCGTTCGATTTCGAGCGCCCCGGTGACCACGCGGCGCACCTGGCGGATCTTCTGCCATTTGGCGGCCAGGCCATCATTGAGCCAGTCTGCCGGCACCTCGGGGAAGAGGCGCAGATGCACCGAGGAAGTGGCCTCGGGATGCCGCTCCAGCCACACCTCTTCCATGGTGAACACCAGGATGGGGGCCAGCCAGGCCGTCAGGCAGTCGAACAGATGGTTGAGCACCGTCAGCGCCGACTTGCGGCGGACGGCGCTGATCGGGTCGCAATAGAGCGCATCCTTGCGGATGTCGAAATAGAAGGCGCTCAGCTCGATGTTCATGAAGTTGGTGAGCAGCGTCACCACCTTGCGGTAGTCGTATTCCTTGTAGGCGCCGCGCACCTGAGCATCGAGCTGGGCCAGGCGATGCAGGATCACCTGTTCGAGCTCGGGCATGTCCCTGGCGTCCACCACGTCGGTGGATTTGTAATGCGCCAGATTGCCCAGCAGCCAGCGCAGCGTGTTGCGCAGCTTGCGATAGCTGTCGACCGTGGTCTGGATGATTTCCTTGCCCAGGCGCAGGTCTTCCGAATAGTCGGACGAGGCCACCCAGAGGCGCAGGATGTCGGCGCCGTATTGCTTGATGATGTCCTGCGGGGCAACCGTATTGCCCAGCGACTTGCTCATCTTGCGGCCTTCGCCATCCATGGTGAAGCCATGCGTCAGCACGCTTTCATAGGGGGCGTGGCCATTGGTGGCGCAGCTTTCCAGCAGGCTCGAATGGAACCAGCCGCGGTGCTGGTCGCTGCCTTCGAGATACATCGAGGCCGGGAATTTCAGATGCGGCCACTTCTGCTTGTTGCGCAGCACATAGGCGTGGGTCGAGCCGGAGTCGAACCAGACGTCGAGCACGTCGGTCACCATCTCGTAGTCGTCGGCCTTGTAGCCATCGCCCAGGAACCGCTGGGCGGCCCCGTCCATGTACCAGGCGTCGGCGCCCTCTTCCTCGAAGGCCTGGGCGATGCGGTGATTGACCGTCTCGTCCTTGAGCACCTCGTTGGTGCCCTTGTTGACAAAGACCGTGATCGGCACGCCCCAGGCGCGCTGGCGGCTCAGCACCCAGTCGGGGCGGTCGGCGATCATCGCGCGCAGCCGGTTCTGCCCGGCCGCCGGGTAGAATTTGGTCGCGTCGATGGCCTTGAGCGCGCGGTGGCGCAGGGTATCGCCCGCTGCGCCCTCGATGTCGCGGTCCATATAGACGAACCACTGCGGCGTGTTGCGGAAGATCACCGGCTTCTTGGAGCGCCAGGAATGGGGATACTGGTGCTTGACGCGGCCACGGGCGACCATGGCATTGCGTTCGGCCAGCGCCGCGATCACGCGGTTATTGGCATCACCCTTCTTGCCATTGTCGTCGATGACGCGTGCACCTTCCAGACCCGGCGCGTCCTTGGTGTAGAAGCCGTCATCGCCCACCACATAGGGGATCTCGGACGAGATGCCCTTGTCGGCCAAGAGGCGGAACGAGTTCATCCAGATTTCAAAGTCGTCCAGGCCATGGCCGGGCGCGGTGTGCACAAACCCGGTGCCGGCATCGTCGGTGACGTGGTCGCCATCGAGCAGTGGCACTTCGAACTCGTAGCCGCCACCAAGGCCGCGCAACGGATGGTTGCAGGAGGTGATGTGCGCAGGGTCGACGTCGCCGATGCGCACGAAGGCCTCGACCTTGGCCTTGGCAAAGACTTCGGCAGCCAGCTTGTCGGCCAGGATGTATTTCTCGCCCTTGGCCGCCCAATTGCCCTCGGGCGCCTCGGCGACTTCATAGAGGCCGTAGGCGATCTTGGACGAGAAGGAGATGGCCCGGTTGGCCGGGATGGTCCAGGGCGTGGTGGTCCAGATGACCACCGAGGCGTTGAGGTCATGGAAGGCCTTGGACGTGATCTCGCCGCCGCCCGAGCGGACCGGGAATTTCACCCAGATCGTGTCGCTCTCATAATCGGCATATTCGATCTCGGCCTCGGCCAGCGCGGTGCGTTCGACCACGCTCCACATCACCGGCTTGCTGCCGCGATAGAGCTGGCCGGTCATGGCCACCTTCATCAGCTCGCGGGCGATCTGCGCCTCGGCGTCAAAGCTCATGGTGAGGTAGGGATTGTCCCATTCGCCCAGCACGCCCAGGCGCTTGAACTCTTCGCGCTGGGTATCCACCCACTGCTCGGCAAAGCTGCGGCATTCCTGGCGGAATTCCACCACCGGAACCTCGTTCTTGTCCTTGCCCTTGGCGCGGTATTGCTCCTCGATCTTCCACTCGATGGGCAGGCCGTGGCAGTCCCAGCCCGGCACATAGGCCGAGTTGTAGCCCAGCATCTGCATGGAGCGGCTGACCATGTCCTTGAGCGTCTTGTTCAGGGCGTGGCCGATATGGATATTGCCATTGGCGTAGGGCGGGCCGTCATGGATGGTGAACAGCGGACGGTCCTTGGCCTGCTCGCGCTGCATGGCATAGATGTCCATGTCTTCCCAGCGCTTGAGCCAGGCGGGCTCGCGGTCGGGGAGACCCGCGCGCATGGGAAAATTGGTCTCAGGCAGGAAGAGAGTGGCCGAATAGTCGGTTTCGGCGGCGCCGGTGGCGGTATCGGTCATGGGAACGGCAATCTTGTGGGAGTTTGGGCTGCCTTTTAGCAAGGCGCAGCCCTTGGGGCAAAGGATGAATTGGGACAGCGGGCGTCGGTGGCAATCAGCCGATGAAGCCCAGTTTGCTGTCAAGCGCGCCCAGGGGACGCGCGGTGGTAATCAGCTCGCGCGCCTTGCGGCTGTCGCGGTCCATCGCCGCGATGAGTTCATCAAGGCCGGAGAACACTTCCTGCCCGCGAATGAAGCCGATCAGCGCCACCGAAATGGTCTGTCCGTAGATGTCTTCGTCGAAATCGAACAGATGGGTTTCGAACGGCGGCTGCTGGTTGTTGAACATGGGCTTGCCATAGGCGGCGACGCCATCAAGCAGCCGGTCACCCAGCCGGGCGCGCACGGCATAGACGCCCTGGGCGAGCTGGAAATTGGGCTGGGTCATAGTATTGGCCGTCGGATAGCCCAGTTCGCGCCCGCGCTGGTCGCCCTTGACCACGCAGCCGTCGAAGAACCAGTGATAGCCGAGCAGGCGATTGGCGGCCGTCACCGCGCCTTCGGACAGCGCGGCGCGAATGCGCGAGGACGATATGACCTCGTGTCCCTCGTCCATCAGGTCCACCACCTCGACGGCAAAGCCATGCCGCTCCCCGGCCTCGCGCAGGAAGTTGGGCGTGCCGCGGCGCTGGCGGCCGAAATGGAAATCGGCGCCCACGGTCACCCCGCTGACGCCAAGCGCATCGAGCAGGAAACGGGCAACGAAATCCTCTGCCTCGATCTGGGAAAAATCCCGGTCGAACGGCAGGATAACAATGGCGTCCAGCCCCAGCGCTTCGGCCAGGCGCGCCTTGGCGTCGCCATGGGTCAGGCGAAACATGAAGGGCGCTGGCGCAAAGACGTCGCGCGGGTGCGGCTCGAAGGTCAGCAGCACGGCCGGGCGCCCGGCCGCGGCGGCGCGCGCCTTGAGGGCGCTCAGCACCGTCTGGTGCCCGCGATGGATGCCGTCGAAATTGCCGATGGCCACATAGGCGCCGCGCAGCGCGTCGGGCACGGCATCGAGATTGTTGAGGCGCAGAAAACTCGGCATCGCGTTCCTACCAGGATAGTCTGGGCAGGAAGCCGGCCATATGGGCGCGGCTGGGGGCGACCAGGTCGGCAATGGCCTGGGGATCGGGCTTGCCGAAGGCGTCGAGTTCGGCGGCATGGATCGAGCCGGTGACGAACAAGAGGTCGAGCCCGAACTGCGCCGCGCCAGTGGCGTCGGTGCGCACGCTGTCGCCGATCGCCAGCACGCGCGACTTGTCGAGACTGCGGCCGGCGGCCACCTCGGCCAGGCGGAACGCCTCTTCGTAGATCGGCTGATAGGGCTTGCCGGCCATCAGCACCATGCCACCCATGGCAGCATAGAGATCGCCCAGCGCGCCGCCGCAATAGATGATCTTGTCACCGTGCTCGACCACGCGGTCGGGGTTGGCGCAGATCATGGGCAGCTTGCGTGCCAGCCACTGCCGGGCGCGCTCGCGATACATCTCGGGCGTGTCGTCATCGGTGTCGAGGTCGGTCACCACCACCGCATCGGCCTTGTCAGCACTGGTGCGGGTGACGTTGAGGCCCTCATAGAGCGCATCGTCCTCGGTAGGCGGGCCGACATGATGGATGCCGCGGCCGCTGTATTTGGCGATCATCACGCGGGTCGCATCGCCCGAGGAGACAATGGCGTCATAGGCCTCGCGGGTCACGCCCAGCCGATCGAGCATCTCGATCAGCGGCGCCGAGGGGCGCGGGGCATTGGTGATGAACACCACCCTGCCCCCGGCCTTGCGATAATTGACCAGGGCCTCCACCGCGCTGGGAAAGGCCGCCACGCCATTGTGCACCACGCCCCAGACGTCGCTCAGCACCGCATCGTAGCGGCCGGCAAGATCGGCTAGGCCGGAGATCGAAGGCAGGGAGCTGGTCATCGCGACTTCCGATGCGAACAGGATGCAGTTCTATGTGGCAGCTTGCCCTTGAGGATCAAGCATAAACCGACGGGCGGATGGCTATCATGCGCGCAGTGGCAGTTGCAAATCCCGGGCAATGGCGCGGGCGGTTGCCTCCGGGCCCTGCATGTCGGTTACCACAAGTGCGCTGAACGGCCGGCTGGCATAGCCCTCGGCATACATCTCCCGGGCGCGGGCAATTTCGTCGGGCGACAATTGCCGACCGCCGCGATCGGCGAAGGCGACATCAGCCGGCGGGTTGAGCGTGACAACGCGCAGCTGTGCGCCCACGCTTTCCGCCTTGTCCCGCAAACGCCGGTAATCCTCGTCGCGCAGCGGCACCGCGACAAAAAGTGCGACACCTTCTGCGGCGATTATGTGGGACTCGATGTGAGCCATTGAGGCGCTTATGCGCACAGCAAGTGGCGCATCATCGGGGGCGTCGTGATCATCGCCATCGACAAAGCTGGCATCGGCCACCAGTCGCGCCAAAGCGCGACCCGTCGTGCTCTTGCCGGCATTGATCGGCCCATTGAGGACGATAATCTGCATGGAAAATCAAGCGTCTGCGCGGCGCAGCGGGGTCACGGCGGCGCGTTGCCGCTCGACCATCAGGTCGGGCCGCACCGGGCCGGGCGCGGCAATATGGGGCCCCTGCACCAGCGCAATGCCGTCCTCGAGCAGTTCGACGATCTGGCGCTCGCTGGTGATCCCCGTCGCCATGAGCGCCACCTCGAACCTATTGAGATAATTGGCAATATCGGAGGCGTGGAAATCGGTGAAGGCTTCGGGCTCGTCGATGAATCGGGCCGCATCAATGCGCAGCGACCGCACATTCTGCGCCGCCATCTCGGCCACATCGACGCGTAAGGTCTTGACATTGCTTATGGAAAATCCGGCGCCCTTCTTGGCCACGGCATCGACCACGGCGCGCTCGGCCGTGCTCAGGCTCTGCCAGTCGGCCTGGCTGATGGCAAAGATCAACCCCGGCGCAAACGCCCGGTTGGCCTCCATGGAAGCAATCAACTGGTCGGCCGAAACGGTATCGGACAAGGTCGCGCGCGACAGTGGTACATAGAGCTTGACCGGCTGGCCATTGGCGCTAGCACGGCGCGATATGGTAACCGCTTCGACAAGGCCCACACCATCGATCATGCGCAGCACGTCTTCGCCGCCGCGCCGTGGCAAAAAGTCAGCGCGATCAGCCATTTCGCCGTCCTGCAGCATCAGGCGTGGCACCAGGTCATAGCCCTGTGGCCGGCGCTGCGGCAGCGTCACAATCGGCTGGACGTGAAAGATCAGCCGGTCTTCAGCCAGTGCCTGCCGCAAGGTTTGCAAGGGGATGACGGGCTCTGGCTCACGCGAAGCGGTGTCCGCGCGCGGCGCCGGGGCAGCGGTTGGCGCGGCGATCATGCGATCGCGCGGCTCGGGCTTGGGCCTGGCAACCCGATCCTCCATCTCCGCCACCGCCTCGGCCACCTGGCGAATGACGGTGCCCAGCACGGAGATATCAGCCTCCACACCCTCAAGCCGGCTGCCGGCGTTGATGTCGGCCATGGCATTGATGCGTTGGCCCAGCACAGCACCGGCCTGGGCGTCGGTCGCGAGCAGCCGTGACAGGTCTTCGATGGCCTTTTCCAGGCGGTTTTCGGCGCGCTGGCGCAGTTTGCGCTCCATCAGCACGATGCTCACGCAGCCGAAGACGATGGCCACGAGGATGGCCTCGGCGGGCGTAAAGGTCAGCCCGAAATAGGCGGTGGCGCCGGCGCCGGCAGCCGCCAGGGCAATTAACGTGTAGACCAATGCCTGCACGGACAAACCTCAGGCCCCTTGTTCAATGCCGGGATTCGGCATCCCCTCTTAGCATTGCCGGGCACAGGGCAAAAGGCGAGCGCTGCTGTCTTCCAAGCCTAATTGCGCACCGTCAGGTGGCCATCAGGTTCCAGGCACGCGAGAAAAAGCGATCAAACAGCAAGAGTTGCGCCGCGCCAACGCTGGCACCAACGCTACCCACCCTGCCCTTGACCGCCGGTGGCGGCCGCTGGGTGATGGTGGGGAGTTGCTGCAGATGATGGTTCACGCGTTCCAGCAGGCGGTCCGCGATGGCGTCTGGCAAGGGACCATCGATGACGGCAGCCTCAATATCGATGACGGCACTGACGCTCATGATGCCACGGGCGAGGGCCTGGCCGGCGCAGTTGGTCCAGGGCTCGACCACGGGCTCAAGCGCAGCCCAGTCCCAGTCTGCCGGGGCACCAGAGGGCTTGGGGAGCCCGGCTTTCTCTGCAGCCCGCATGAAGGAGCCGAGCGACGCGAGGTAGTGCACGAAGCTGGGTGCAACCAGGCCATCGCAGATCATGATGGCGCCCAGCTCGGCCGGGCGGCAGCCGCCCTCGCCAAAGCCTCCATCGAGCACAAGGCCGCCACCGACCGCTATGCCGATCTGGAAATGGGCAAAGCTGCGCATGCGCGGATGTGGCTGGGCGATAAGCTCTGCCCAGGTTGCGGCGTGGCCGTCATTATACCATTCGACCGGCAGGCCGGTTGCTGCCTGCAGCCGCGACTTGAGCTCGAGCCTGTCCCAGGCCTGGGGCGGCTGGTCGGTGACGCCGGCAGGCTGCAGGTTCTTCTCGATTGATGTCGGCGAGGACAGGCCGATACCGACAAGATGCTCGCGCTGCTCATTGGTCAGCGATTCGCGCAGGCGCGCGACTTCGGCGGCAACCTGCTGCAGCAGCGCATCGGCATCGGGTTGGTCAAAATATTGGCGCGTCGGTCGGACGGAAACGCCGGCCATGTCCACAAGCACCACTTCGAAGTGCCGCCAGCCGATTTCTACACCGATGCAGAAGGCACCATTGGGATTGATGAACAGCGGTGTGGCGGGCTGGCCGCGGCGGCCGCGCAGAACCTGGCCGCGCAGAATCAGCCCGCGCTCTTCCAGTTCGGAAACAATTCGGGAGGTCGTCTGAGCGCCCAGGCCCGACAGGCGTGCCACATCGGCATTGGAACTGCCCGGTCCAATGGCGATCAGGCCAAGCACGGTCCGCTCGTTGGCAAGTCGGACACCCGACTGCGCCACGCCACGAACCATGACCTGCATTCTCTCATTCGCGGATTTTTTTTGCATGGGCAACAACTTAACCGAGCTTGGCGGAGGCTAGCAAGAGAGACATCAAAAATACGTTACGTGAGGTGTTGAACGGAAAATTTACCCTGTTGCCCAACAATCGCAACCGACCAGACCTGACGACGGAAGTCGCTCAAGGGACCGGATTTTGTGACCAGACTAGTACGAGGGCCGGGCCGTATGGCGATGCAAGACCAGAGCAATGGCGCCCCGGGTGGACAGCTGATGCTGATCGATCAAGATCAGAATCATGCCCGTTCTGTGGCAGATGCGCTCTCGCAAAGCCTGGACCGATTGACGCAAGTCTGCATCGTAAGCAGCGGTCGCGCCGCTGCAGACCTGCTGCGCGATTCCAGCTTTGACATCATCCTGGCCGATCTTGGCAGTCTGCGCGACCTGGCCGACCATAGCGACGACGCAATGGCGCGGCTAGTGCGCCTGGCAAGCGGCGCGCTTGTGGTCGCGGTCGCGAACGGCACCTCGGTCACGGCCGCGGTCGGGGCGATGCGTGCAGGTGCACATGACTATGTCGCCAAGCCCATCAATGGACAGGCCATGGCCGCGCGGATCAGCGAGCTGGCCCTGCGTCATGGCAAGGGTCGTTCGCTGGGTATCGAATGCCGCGATGGCGCTGCCATCAGCGACTTCGCCGGCTTTATCGGCGCGTCGAGCGCCATGCAGTTCGTCTATGAACAGATCGGACGGATCGCTGCTTCTTCGGCGCCGGTGTTCATTACCGGAGAAAGCGGCACCGGCAAGGAAGTCTGTGCAGAGGCACTGCACAACAAGGGTCACCGCGCCGGCAAGCGTCTGGTCGCCATCAATTGTGCGGCTATCCCGCGCGATCTTATGGAAAGCGAATTGTTCGGCGTGGCGCGCGGCGCCTTCACCGGAGCGCATGAAGACCGCAAGGGCGCAGCCGAACTGGCTGACGGCGGCACGCTTTTTCTCGACGAGATCGGCGAGATGGATCTGTCGCTGCAATCGAAGCTGCTGCGCTTCCTGCAGACCGGCATGCTCAGCCGGGTCGGCGAGGCCGGCGTGCGCCGCGTCGATGTTCGGGTGATCTGCGCCACAAATCGCAATCCGATGCAGTTGATCGCGGAAAAGAAGTTCCGCGAGGACCTGTTCTACCGGCTGCATGTCCTGCCCATTCACCTGCCGCCGCTGCGGCAGCGTCCCACTGACATCATGCCCTTGGCGCGCCACTTCCTGGCGCACTTCGCCAGTGAGGAGCACAAGCGCTTCTCGGGTTTTGCGCCAGAGGTGTCGGCGCTGCTGACAGCCGCCGAGTGGCCGGGCAATGTGCGCCAGCTCCAGAACCTGGTGCGACGCCTGGTGGTGATGTTCGACGGCGGTGAGATCAGGGCCGACATGCTGGCCAAGGCCGATATAGAGGCCAAGGACAACCTGCGCATTGCCGAACCGGAGGCCAAGGCCAGTCGCCGACCGGCTATTCTGCCGATGTGGCAGCAGGAGCAGCGCATCATCGAGGATGCCATCGCCTGCTTTGGCGGCAATGTGTCACTTGCCGCCGCTGCGCTCGAGATCAGCCCGTCGACGATCTATCGCAAGCGCCAGAGCTGGGCCGACATGGCCGTGGCCGGATAGTATCCACGCTGCTGACAAAGCCTGACAGGACACTGCGTTAGCTGCAACCGCATCAACAGCGGGAGCACACTATGACGACCGGCCATATCTTCATCGGCATCAGTCTGGACGGGTTTATTGCCCGGCGGAACCACGACATCGGCTGGTTGACGGAATATCCAACACTAGGCGAGGACCACGGCTTCAATGCCCATATGGACCGGGTTGATGCCGTGGTGATGGGGCGCGGCACCTTCGAGGTGATCAAGGATATGCAGCCCTGGTATTATGCCAAGCCAGTGGTCGTGCTGAGCCACTCGCTCCGCCAGAGCGCGCTGGCAGAGGACATCGCCGACAAAGTGGAAATCCTCGAAGCTAGCCCGCAGGCGGCGATGGACATGTTTGCGGCGCGTGGCTGGAGCCGGGTCTATGTCGATGGAGGCCAGGTGATCCAGTCTTTTCTTCGCGCAGGGCTGATCTCGGACATGGTGATCAGCCGCATTCCCGTGCTGATCGGCGACGGCATCCCGCTGTTTGGCGCGCTGGATGCCGACATGGTGCTCGATCACGTCGAGACCAGATCGTTTCCCTCGGGCATGGTGCAGTCAGTCTATAGGGTGAAGTCTTAGGGCGTGTTGGCTTCGCGCGCCTTGGCGCGGTCCAGTCCGAGATAGTGCTCGCGCAGGATGACGGCGATGCCCGAGGCGACGATGATGGTGGCGCCCGCAATCATCGCAAGGGTCGGGACTTCGGCAAACACCACCATGCCGATGATGATCGTCAGCAGCAGCGAGACATATTCGAACGGCGCGATCACCGACATGTCCGCGTAGCGGTAGCACGAGGTCAGCAGGAGCTGGCCGACGCCGCCGGCAAAGCCGGCGCCGATCAAAAGGGCCGCCTGCTGTGGCGTGGGCATGACCCAGCCGAAGGGAATGGTGAACAGCGACAGCACCGTGGCGCAAATGAAGAAATAGATGACAATCGCCTCGGTCCGCTCGGTCTGCACCAGCTTGCGCACCTGCATCATGGCGAAGGCGGAAAATATGGCAGCGCCCAGCGACGCCGCAGCGCCCGTGGCTTCATCCGCACCCATGGCTGCGCCACTGGAGAACAGCGTCAATCGCGGCCAGAGGATGATCAGCACACCCAGGAGCCCGATCAGCACCGCGGTCCAGCGAAAGACATGCACCTGCTCCTTGAGCAGCACGGCACTGAATACAACGATCAACAGTGGAGAGGCGTAGCCGATGGCGGTGGTTTCGGGCAGCGGCAGCCGGGTCAGAGCAAAGAACCCCAGACCCATGGATGTGACGCCTATGAAGGCCCGGAGCACATGTCCAAGCGGGCGGCTGGTGTAGAGCGCGCTGCGCAGTTGGCGGCGCCAGGCGAGATAGGCCACGACCGGCAAAATGGCAAAGAAGCAGCGGAAAAAAACCAGTTCCCCGGCCGGGATGGTCTGGGTCGCCTTGAGCATGGAGGCCATGACGACGAAGGCGCAGACCGACAGCACCTTGAGCGTGATGCCACGCAGGGGACCGCCGGCCAGTGAAGCCAAGCGATCAGGGGCAACGGGCGCGGGGCGGGTCAAGGTCAACTCGTCGCTGGGATCGAGGCAGGAGCAGGCGCGCCGTGGTGGCGCGCCGGCCGATTAGCGGCTGGCAGACTGTTCCAGCTTTTCCTTGGCGATACGCGCGGTGGCGAACGCCTTGTGCTCGGGGCCAACGGCGCTGCCGGTCTTGACGACCTTGCCGGTGGAATCGTGGATTTCCCAGTGCCAGTTGGCATTGGGGCCGCTGCCGCCCTTGAGGCGCAGCTTGATCTGAAGTGTGTTTTCCTGGGTCATGTCTGCCTTATGGCTCAGCTTTGGCCGGTGCGAAAGAGGCCGCGCAAAAAAAGCGCGGCGCAACCGCGACGCTCCTGGGCAAGGCGGAGCGCCGCAGCGATACCGTTGGAAGGGCCGCTAGACGGCGGAGTAGCGGATTTCGATCCGGTCGCCCCAGAAGGCCAGCATATCGCGGATCGGCTCCACCAGCGGACAGGGGTCGGGATAATACCAGACCTGGTCAACGCCGGTGGCGGTGAGCGTCTTGATGGTGCAGTAGGAGGCCTCGCCCTTGTAGGGGCAGGTTGTGCGCGTCTCGGTTTCTTCGAGGATGCCGGGCTGGATATCGTCGCGCGGAAAATAGACGCGGCGCGGGCAACCGGGCTCATCGAGATGGAGGGCGTTGGTGGAACTGCCGATCTCGGCGTCGTCAAATATGACGTGAACGCGGCCTTCCACGGGGGTGATCTTGATATCCTTGTCCAGACATTGGCGTGTCATGTGATCCTGCCATGGGTTGATGAAAGAGGCAGGCTAGCCCCTTGCTGTGCACAAACTGAGGCCGCCCGATCTTGACTCGCTGACAGGCCGGTCCTATATGCCCGTCAGCTTGTTAGCACTCTCCATGAGCGAGTGCTAACAAGCTCCGAAATTGCATCAAACCCTGCTGCCACCAAGGAGCATATCATGGGCTTCCGTCCTCTGCACGACCGCGTGGTCGTCCGCCGTCTCGACAGCGAAGAAAAGACCAAGGGTGGGATCATCATCCCCGACACCGCCAAGGAAAAGCCCTCCGAGGGCGTCATTGTTTCGGTTGGCCCCGGCGCCCGTGACGAAAACGGCAAGATCAATGCCCTGGACGTCAAGGCCGGCGACCGCGTGCTGTTCGGCAAGTGGAGCGGCACCGAGGTCAAGCTGAACGGCGAAGACCTGCTGATCATGAAGGAAAGCGACATCATGGGCATCGTCGAAGGCTAATCGCCTGTCATCGATCTCCATATTCGTTTCAACCCGACCTAAGGAGCGCCTACAATGGCTGCTAAAGAAGTAAAGTTCTCCACCGACGCCCGTGACAAGATGCTGCGTGGCGTCAACATCCTGGCCAATGCGGTCAAGGTGACGCTGGGCCCCAAGGGCCGCAATGTCGTGATCGAGAAGTCGTTCGGTGCCCCGCGCATCACCAAGGACGGCGTGTCGGTTGCCAAGGAAATCGAACTGGAAGACAAGTTCGAAAACCTCGGCGCCCAGCTGCTCCGCTCGGTTGCGTCCAAGACCAATGACGTCGCCGGTGACGGCACCACCACTGCTACCGTTCTGGGCCAGGCCATTGTTGTTGAAGGCGTGAAGGCTGTTGCCGCCGGCTTCAACCCGATGGATCTCAAGCGCGGCATCGACATGGCTGTCGAAGAAGTCGTGGCTTCGCTCAAGGGCTCGTCCAAGAAGATCACCTCGTCGTCCGAAGTTGCCCAGGTCGGCACCATCTCGGCCAATGGCGAGAAGGAAATCGGCGACATGATCGCCGAGGCCATGCAGAAGGTCGGCAACGAGGGTGTCATCACCGTCGAAGAAGCCAAGACCGCTGAGACCGAGCTCGATGTCGTTGAAGGCATGCAGTTCGACCGTGGCTACCTCAGCCCCTATTTCGTCACCAATGCCGAGAAGATGACCGCCGTCCTCGAGGACCCGGTGATCCTGCTGCACGAAAAGAAGCTCAGCAATCTGCAGGCCATCCTGCCGATCCTGGAATCGGTTGTGCAGTCGCAGCGCCCGCTGCTGATCATTGCCGAAGACATCGAAGGTGAGGCTCTCGCGACCCTCGTCGTCAACCGTCTGCGTGGCGGCCTCAAGGTTGCTGCCGTCAAGGCTCCGGGCTTCGGCGACCGCCGCAAGGCCATGCTGGAAGACATCGCCATCCTGACCGGTGGCCAGGTGATCTCCGAAGACCTCGGCATCAAGCTGGAAAACGTGACCCTGGACATGCTGGGCACCGCCAAGCGCGTCGAGATCACCAAGGAAACCACCACCATCGTTGATGGTGCCGGTGCTGCCGACGACATCCAGGGCCGCGTTGGCCAGATCAAGGCGCAGATCGAGGAAACCACCTCGGACTACGACAAGGAAAAGCTGCAGGAACGTCTGGCCAAGCTGGCTGGCGGCGTTGCCGTGATCCGCGTCGGCGGTTCGACCGAAGTGGAAGTCAAGGAGCGCAAGGATCGCGTCGACGACGCTCTGAACGCGACCCGTGCTGCCGTTGAAGAAGGCATCGTCCCCGGCGGCGGCGTGGCTCTGCTGCGCGCTTCCAATGCCCTCAAGGTCAAGGGTGCCAATGCCGATCAGGAAGCTGGCATTGCCATCGTCCGTCGCGCTCTGCAGGAGCCGGTGCGTTGCATCGCCAACAACGCCGGTGCCGAAGGCTCCGTCGTGGTCGGCAAGATCCTCGAGAACAGCTCGCCCACGTTCGGCTACAATGCCGCAACCGGCGAATATGGTGACCTGGTTGCCCTGGGCGTGATCGACCCCGTCAAGGTCGTCCGTCATGCGCTGCAGGACGCCGCTTCGGTTGCCTCGCTGCTGATCACCACCGAAGCCCTGATCGTTGAAGCCCCCAAGAAGGACGCAGCTCCGGCAATGCCCGGCGGCGGCATGGGCGGCATGGGCGGCATGGACTTCTAAGAAGTCCAAACGCCCAAAGCGTAAAGTGCTCGGACCGGTCAAGCCGGTCCGAGTGGCGGCATGGACTTCTAGGAAGTCGAAACGCCAAATCAGTTCTGGAGTTCGTTTCTTCCCAGTCACGGACTTCACAAGAAAGGCGCGGTGGCAACACCGCGCCTTTTTGCTTGGTGGTGGCGTCTGGAAATGATGGGCCAAGGTGCCGGGCCGTTGTAGCGTCAGGTGCAGCAACCAGGGCCGATTCGATGAAACCCACCCGACGCAGCGGCAGCGCCCTTGATCAGGCCGAGGCCGCGTTCAAGGCCGTGACCACCAAGCCGGTCGCGGCGCCCGCAACCGAACGCAAGCACCCTGAAGGCAAGGAAATGGTGACGTTGCGGCTCGACCGCGCCGTTCTGGAGCATTTCCAGGACGATGGTCCGGGCTGGCAGGATCGCATCAATGCAGCGCTGCGCAGTGCTGCGGGACTGGACGAGGCCTGACCTCTGCCCTTAGCGCGTCAACAGGATGCGCAAAGCCAGGGCAATGGAGACCACGACCACAAGTGGCCGAATGACCTTGGCGCCAAAGCGGATGCCGGTGCGTGCGCCGAGATAGCCCCCGGCCACCTGCCCCGCCGCCATGGCGAGGCCAGCGGGCCAAACCACGTCGCCGGCAAGGATGAAGATGCTCAGCGCCGCCAGGTTGGAAACCAGGTTCAGGACCTTGGTGTTGCCCGAGGCGCGCGTGAGGCCGAGCCCGAACAGGGTGACAAAGCCAATGGCGAAGAAAGAGCCCGTGCCGGGGCCGAACACGCCATCGTAGAAGCCGAGACAAAAGCCCATCACGGGGACGAAGACGGGAAAGCTCAGGCGCGCTGTGCGATCGACATCAGACAGATTGGGCGCAAACAGGAAGTAGAGCGCGATCCCGATCAGCGCTGCGGGGACGGCGATGTCGAGAAGACTGACGTCGAGCTGCTTGACCACCAGGGCGCCGCTGAGGCTGCCAGCGAACGTGAGCAACATGGCCGGCAGCAGGGCGCGGATCGACACCAGTCCACGGCGCCAGAAGGTCAGCGCCGCCATGGCGGTGCCAATGGAGCCCTGCAGCTTGTTGGTGGCCAGTGCCGCGACCGGGGACAGACCGGCAGAGAGCAGCGCGGGCAGCGCGATCATGCCGCCGCCGCCCGCAATCGCGTCGACAAACCCGGCCAGCATGCCGACGCCGGCCAGGGCCAGCAGAACAAGGGGATCAAGCATGATGGCGGTCAGGTCCTGTCGGTGCTGCGGCGACGCTGCAGATGATCGTCCGGTGCGGCCATGTCGGCCAGGCGCCGTTCGTAGATGGGAATGTTGATCATCGACGACATGAAGCCGCTCATCATCAACTGGAAGCCGCAGACGAGCGAGGTGGTGGCGAGGATCACCGGTCGCATGGTCCGGCTGGGATTGAGCGGGCCATAGTCGCGCGCCGCCCATTCCGAGAGGCCCCAGACCAGCGCCGCCAGCCCCACCACCATGAGCACGACGGCAACAAGCAGGATGCGCTCCAATGTCAGGCTCTCCAGCAACCGGTCATAATTGCCGGAGCGGGGGATGAAGCCATAGCGCGAGGCAAAGCGCCGGCCGATGATGGCAAAGGCAATCGACTGCAGCCCGACGATGACGCAGAGCGCGGCCACCAGAAAGGTGTGAATGTCCAGCGTGATGGTCCCCAGCCGCGCCGGCCCGGGCAGGAGAATGCCGCCCACCACCAGGCCGATGCACAGCAAGGCCGCGCCCGGATAGAGAAACAACCAGCGCGGCGAGAACAGCAGCAGAAAGCGCAGATGGCGCCAGCCATCGCGGAACGAACGCAGATGCGGTGGGCGCGACCGCCCGTCCTTGGCTAGCGTCGTGGGCACCTCACGGATGTCGAGCTGGGCGAGCGTGGCCTTGACCACCATCTCGGACGCGAATTCCATCCCCATGGTCCGCAACTTGAGGCCCTGCACGGCAGCACGCGAGAAGCCGCGCAGGCCGCAGTGGAAGTCTCTGACATCGGTGCGGAACAGCAGGCGGCCGACGAAGCTGAGCACGGGATTGCCGATATAGCGGTGGTGCCAGGGCATGGCGCCGGGGGCAATGCCGCCGGCGAAGCGATTGCCCATCACCAGGTCGGCGCCATCGCGCAGTTCGGCAACAAAGGCGTCCAGGCGCGAAAAATCATAGCTGTCATCGGCATCGCCCATGATGACATAGTGTCCGCGGGCAGATGCAATGCCGGCAGCGAGGGCGGCGCCATAGCCCCGTTCTTCAACGGCAATGACGCGCGCGCCGTGCGCCTCGGCAATGGCCTGCGAGCCGTCGGTGGAGCCATTGTCGGCAATCAGCACTTCGCCGGCAATGCCCGTGCGGGTCAAAAAACCCTGCGCCTTGCCAATGCAGACAGCCAGGGTTTCGGCCTCGTTCAGGCACGGCATCAAAATGGTCAGCTCGACAGCGTCGGCCATATGGTCCCCCGGCCTGCCCCCGATTTGTGCCGTGAATCGGGAGGGCTGACAATGTGTTCGTGCCTAGCGTGCTGCGGAGAGCCCCAAGCGTGTCAGGAAGCTTTCCATCAGCGCCGCTTTTTCCGCGGACCAATCGGGCTTGCGCGCGGCAAACAGGCAGGCCTGGCTCTTGAGCATCACACCATCTTCCAGCACGCGCAGGCCATTGGCAGCCAGCGTCGAACCCGTGGTGGTGATGTCGACCACGATGTCGGCAACGCCTGAGGCCGGGGCTGCCTCGGTAGCCCCCAGGCTTTCCACCGTGCGGTACTCGGCAATGCCGGCAGCGGCGAAATGCTGGCGGGTGATGGTGATGTATTTGGTGGCGATGCGCATCCAGCGGCCATGGCGGCTGCGGAAGTCCGACGCCACGTCGGCCAGATCATGCATGTGCGTCACGTCGATCCAGGCTTCCGGCACGGCAACCACCACATCGGCACCGCCAAAACCGAGCGGCTTGAGCGTTTGGACGGCGGCAGGCCCGGTTTCGCTGGTCTCGTGGATCAGATCAAGGCCGGTCACGCCCAGGTCGATGGCGCCGCGGATTAGTTCGCGGGCAATCTCGGAGGCGGGAAAGAAGCGCACAGTCACGTCGGGAACGCCGTCGATGGCGCCAAGATAGGAGCGCGCGCCGCCGGGGCGGGTGATGGTCAGGCCATTTTCGGCAAACCACTCGCGCGTCAGTTCTTCGAGCCGCCCCTTGGAGGGCACGGCAAGGGTCAGGCTGGGGGTGCTCATGCGCGAACCTCGGCTTCCAGACGATCGACCCACACCGAGCAACCCGAGGCGGCGATGGGCGCTGTGGCGCCCAGGCGCTCGAGCAGGCGATCATACTGGCCACCGGACGCCAGCACGTCGCCGCCCGCGCCGGTCATTTCAAAAACGATGCCGGTATAATAGTCGAGGCGCGGCGAGAAACTGGCGTCGAAGACGACAGGGCTTTCGCCCAAGGCATTGAGATGACGGCGGATGGCGCGAATGGGCGCGCCCAGCATCAGCCGGTGCTGTTCGGCCAGTGCTTCGATGCGCGTCAGGGCCTGCAGCGCCGGGCCGGAAATGGAGAGGTAGCTGCGCAGCAACGCCAGGGTCTCGGCCGGAACATGGGCCGCGTCGAGCGCCTGTTGTTCCAGGTAGCGGTCAACGATCTCGGCCGGCCCCCTGCCCTCGTTGAGGCTGAGCCCCGTGGCAACCATTTGCGCGGTCACATCTTCCAGCAGCGCTTCGCGGTCTGGCTGGGCCTCGCGCGGCAGGTCGGGCGCGGCTTCAAGACGGGCCAGCAGCCGCTGCAGGGCCTCGGTGTGGCCGAAGCGATTGCGAATGCGTGGGCGCCAGGCGTCGGGCATGTCGGCCTGCACCAGCAGCGCTTCGAACAGGCCAACACCACCCAGGCGCACCTGCGGGGTGATGCCGTAGATCGAGATCGCAGCGCGGGCAAAAGTCAGCACCTGGTCCAGCGCAACATCGCCATCGGGCTGTGCCAGCAATTCGATACCGGCCTGGTCGAACTCGGCGGCGCCAGTCTCGCGCTGGCGGAAAATCGGCCCGAGATAGGAGAAGGCCGCGGGGCGACCGACGCCATCGGCGATGTAGGCCTGGACGATCGGCAGGGTGAAGTCCGGGCGCAGGCAGTGTTCGGCGCCGGTGGAATCGGTGGTCAGCAGCAGGCGACGGCCGAACTCCTCGCCGGCAAGGTCGAAATAGGCATCCGCGGAGAGCAGCAGCGGCGGCGCAGCACGCGTTGCGCCCTGGGCTTCCACCAGGGATTCCAGATTGACCCGACGGAGCGCGGCGCCGCTCATTGCTGGCTCAGCAGGGTCTGGATGGCGGAGACGAGTTCGTCGCGCTTGATCTCGAACTGGCCGGGGCGCGCCGCTTTCCATTCGGCATTGTCGGCAATTTCCGCAGCGGCCTGCTTGCCGGCAATCAGATCCTTGATCTGCAGGATGCCCTGTTCGCGCTCCTGGCTGCCTTCGATGACCACCGCAGGCGCATTGCGCTTGTCGGCATAGGCCACCTGCTTGCCAAAATTCTTGGTATTGCCCAGGAACATTTCGGCACGGATGCCGGCATTGCGCAGCTCGCTGACCATGGCCTGGTAACGGGCGGTCTGGTCCTTGTCCATCACCAGCACGACCACGGGGCCAACCGGCTCGCTGGCCTTGAGATTGCCGGTGAGCTTGAGGGCATTGGCGAGACGCGAGACGCCAATGGAAAAGCCGGTGGCGGGCACCGGTTCGCGGCGGAAGCGCGACACCAGGCCATCATAACGGCCACCGCCGCCCACCGAGCCGAACACCACGTCCTGACCCTTTTCGTTCTGCACCTTGAAGGTCAGTTCGATCTCGAACACCGGGCCGGTGTAATATTCGAGGCCACGCACCACGGACGGATCGAGCAGCACGCGATCAGAGAACCCGCCGGCCGAGACAAGGCCGAAAATGGAGGCCAGCTCCTGCACGCCCTGCAACCCGGCTTCCGAGCCGCCGATCAGGCCCGCCAGCGCGTTGATGGTCGACACAACATGGGCATTGCTGCCGCGTTCGACGCCAGCTGCGGGAATGCCGCTCTCGACATAGGCGATGATGGAGTCGATCTGGTCGGAGGAGAGGCCGGCGCCCTTGGTAAAGTCGCCGCTCTCGTCCTTGCGGCCGGCGCCGAGCAGCAGCTTGACGCCTTCAGGGCCGAACTTGTCGAGCTTGTCGATGGCGCGCAGCACGGTCAGCTTCTGCTCGTCGGAGCTGACGCCGGCGGTGGCCAGCACGCCGTCGAGCACCTTGCGGTTGTTGACGCGCACCACATACTGGCCCTTGAGGCCCAGCGCATCCATCACGTCGGCCATCATCATGCACATTTCGGCATCGGCCTCGGGGCCGGCGGCGCCGACCGTGTCGGCATCGAACTGCATGAACTGGCGGAAGCGGCCCGGACCGGGCTTTTCATTGCGGAACACATAGCCCTGGCGATAGGAGCGATAGGGCTTGGGCAGGGTCTCGAAATTCTCGGCGAAGTAGCGGGCCAGCGGCGCTGTCAGATCGTAGCGCAGGCTCATCCATTGCTCGTCGTCATCCTGCAGCGAGAAGACACCGGCATTGGGCCGGTCGGTATCAGGCAGGAACTTGCCCAGTGTCTCGGTAAGCTCGAGCAGCGGGGTTTCAACCGGATCGAAGCCATAGCGCTCATAGACCTGCCTTATGGTGTCGATCATGGCGCCCACCGCCGCGATCTCGCCGGGCGTGCGGTCTTCAAAACCGCGCGGCAAACGCGGGGCGATCAGCTTGGTCTTTTCGGTCATTTGGCAGTTCCTGGACGTCGGGCCGTTCCTAGACGATTGGCCCGGAGTAAACAACAGTGGCGCGGCGGGTCGGCGACCGGGGAGGACCCCGGCCGCCATGGACTTTCAATGCCGTCTCCGGTTGTCGAGTCTGGGCACTGCAGGCTGCGATGGCACCGAGTACCACAACAGCGGGCCTTCTGCGGGCGGCAGGCCGACGTCGGCCCGCAGGCTGTCGGGCAGATCGGTCGGCATGCGGGGCCGATTCCACCAGGCCGACACAGCGGCAACAATTACGGAGAACAGCCCACGCTGATGCACAGCGTCGGCGATGGAGAATTCAAGGCGCAGCACGATGCTGCCCTCGGAGAGAGGGTTCTGTGACATGATGACATCCGGGTGCGCGCAAACGCAGTCCGGCCTTCTTTGGAGTCAGGGGAGCAATGAAGGGAACTGGAGTCGCACGCGACCCGGTTTCGATTCAGAGCTGGCTAGGGTTGGAAAATGTCCGCGGTCCAAAGACCAGATTCAGAATGCAGGTGACGCTCAGCGTCGGGTGCATACCGGGTTTGCCATAGCCTGGAGGAGATGATGCGATGCTGTCATTGATACGCCTCCCTCAGGTTAGCACGATGTGGACACTTCCGCTCTAACTCACAGTGTCGTGAGCCGCAACATGTCATGCGACAGTCTGTCCTCGAGACACCAAATTGTTGCGCAATAGCAACACTTAAGCAGAAGCCGGGGCAGGCCTCTTGAACTGGTCGCGCTCGGCTTCGACAGCGCTCCGGCAGAAGCAGTCTTCGGTGTGGTCATTGACCAGTCCCATGGCCTGCATGAAGGCGTAACATGTTGTGGGGCCTACGAATTTGAAGCCGCGCTTGCGCAAATCCTTGCTGAGCGCGCGGGACGCATCTGTCTGCGCCAGCAGGCGCAGGGCGGGCCAGCTCAGATCGTCCGGCCTGTGTTCGGGCCGCGTCTCATAGCGCCAGAAATAGGCGGCCAGCGAACCAAATTCACGCTGCAATTCCAATGCCTTGCCCGCGTTGTGAATCGTGGCAACAATCTTGCCGCGATGGCGAATGATGCCGGCGTCACCCAGCAGGCGCTCGATATCAGCCTCGGTCATCGCCGCGACGCGAGGGATGTCAAAGCCGTGAAAGGCGGCCCGGAAGTTCTCGCGCTTGCGCAGGATAGTGATCCAGGACAGGCCTGACTGGAATCCCTCAAGGCAGATCTTCTCGAACAGACGCGTGTCGCTCACGACCGGCCGCCCCCATTCCTCGTCGTGGTAGTGGCGATAGAGGGGATCATTGCCAGCCCATGGGCAACGCGGCAGGCCATCGAGCGGGGTTGCGGCATCGGAGCCGGGATTTGACATGGCCTAGGCCCTTTCACTATCCAGATGGGCGAGTGCCATGGGGCGGCACCGACGCGAATCGCTGAATGCCATTATCGTCACCGGCACAGCGGCGACCATCCCCGGGGGGCAGAGGGTGATCATTCCAGGACGCATGCGTGCGCTGGTGGTGGACGACAATACATATGCACGTGCGATCTGTGCAGCGAGCCTGGAAAAGCTCGGGGTTCGCGACATTGTCGAGGCCGACGGCGGGGCCGAAGCCATATTGGCGCTGATGACAGCACCGTTCGATGTGGTGCTGATGGACTGGTACATGCCCGACGTGAACGGCGCCGGGCTGATGACGGTGCTGCGCGATACGCGTTTCGGCGCAGCGCGCGAGACGCCAGTCATTCTGATGACTGCCTATGCCAGCCCAGACAATGTCGCCCGTGCGCGGGCCCTGGGCGTCAACGATGTTCTCATCAAGCCGTTTGGCACGCCACAACTGGGCGCAGCGCTCGGACGCATCATGGGCCAGAGCCAGCTGGCTGCCGGTGATGACGCCTACTATCTCTAGCCCGTTAAGCCCCCGCTAAGGATGTCTTTCGGCAATGGCTTAACCATGCCGGTTCATCGAGCATTGGCCATTTTGCAGCATCATCGCCTCTCGGACGACCTGGTGTCGAAGAAAACGAGTGTGACGATGGATAAGCAGATCGTGGCGCGTGCAGGAGTTGCGCTGGCAGTGGTCATGTCTCTGGCCGTGCCGGGCCACGGCGCGGGACTGCAGCCCGGCTGGCGCTTCATGCCGCCCCCAGGCATCACCATTACAGATTCGCGACCGCGCAACGCCTTGCAGCTGCAGGCGAACATGACGGTCAATCCGATGTATCTGCGCCAGGTCGTGCGCTACCCAACGCAGGAACGCAGCGGCACACTGGTGGTCGATACCAAGGCGCACTTCCTCTATTTCGTGCTTGGGGACGGACGCGCGCTCCGCTACGGCATCGGTGTCGCCAAATCCGGCTTCGAGTGGAACGGCACGCACCAGATATCGCGCAAGGCCGAATGGCCGACCTGGACTCCCCCTGCCGAAATGCGCCAGCGTCGCCCCGACCTGCCGCATTCCATGGCCGGTGGACCGAACAATCCGCTGGGTGCGCGTGCGCTCTACATCGGCAGCACGCTCTATCGCATCCATGGCACCACAGAGCCCTGGAGCATTGGCCAGGACGTTTCCTCGGGCTGCATCCGCATGACTAACGCGGATGTGATCGACCTGTATGGTCGGGTAAAGATCAACAGCAAAGTGGTGGTCTTTTAATAAGGAATTTGGCCGACATTGGTGAACGCCTCGCCATGGGGCGTTGAACCTATGGGTCTCTGCCATGCCACCTTTCTTCGATCTTGTTTCGCGTTTCGGGCGGGATGAGCGTGGCGTTTTCGCGGTGATGTTTGCCGTGATGGCCATCGTGCTGATCGCACTGGCCGGATCGGTGGTTGACTATGTAACGCTTGAGCAGACCCGCAATCGGGCCCAGATTGCACTCGACGCGGCGGCGCTGGCGCTGCAGCCGGAAATCTTTGAGACAAACTACACCAAGGAGCAGCTCCGGGCAAAAGCCGAAAAGCTGATGCAGGACCGGATTGGTACCGCCTTCAATGTCACTGCAGCAGTGACGGGAATCGACATCAACGTCCCCGACGGCACGCTCTATCTCAAGGCAACCATGACCTATCCCACCATCGTCGTGCGCCTGGTGGGCATCCAGCAGATGACGGCCACGATCGAATCGGAGGCCACGCGCAAGAAGCTGGCGCTGGAAGTCGCCTTCGTTCTGGATAACTCGGGCTCCATGTCATACACGGGCGCCGGATCCAATGGCACACGGCAGCGCATCCAGTTCCTCAAGGACGCGGCCAACTGCGCGACGAATACACTCTTCTACGACAAGGTCGAAACCAGCTCGACCAACCCGGACACCTGCGTCCCGGCGACCGGCGCCAAGCTGGTGCCCAATGTGCGCGCCGCAGTGGTGCCATTTACAATGTATGTCAATGTCGGCGCTGGTAACTCCAACGCCAGCTGGATCGACACGACGGGCAGTTCCGTTGCTGCCAATGACAATTTTGACAATGACGATAACGAAGACCTCCCTCCGGCCAGTGTGCCGAACCGCTTTACGCTCTTTTCTGCAACCGGCGTTGCCTGGCGCGGTTGCGTGGAGGCGCGCCCGCATATCAAGACTGGCAGCACGGTCAACCAGTATCTCGATACGGACGATGTGACGCCAACGTCGGGTAACTCGCTGTATGTTCCGCTGTTGTCACCGGACATGGTCGATGGCGTCGGTTCCAACAGCTACATCGGTGACACGCCGGCGGTCTGCGATCGCCCGGCCTATAACGGCACGACCTGCACGATCACTGAAGGACGCAGTTGCTATTGGTGGGGCTGCGGCGGATCGTGGACCGTCTCGGTCGTCCCCACAGGTCCGACCAACTTCAACCACAACAGCAAATACTCAGGCGCTTACTACGGATCCCATGCGCCAACGTGCTCGTGCCGCAGCATCAGCTGGGGCGGCTGGAGCTCGGGCGGCACTCAATATCGCACAGGCACCTGCACTGGGGGCGGCTATGTGCCTGGTGGCCTAAGCCAGCGTGAGTTGCAGGAACGCGTGTGCAAGTACTATCAGGCCGCACCCGACGATTTCTCCTGGGGACCCAATGCGGACTGCACCCGAACCGCCATTCTGCCGCTCACCACCTCGCCGACGAGCGTGATCAACACGATCAACGCCATGAGTGCGGAAGGCGGCACCAATATTCACCAGGGCGCGGTCTGGGGTTTCAACGCGCTGTCGCCGACAGCGCCGTTTACTGAGGGATCTGCCTACAACTCTGCCACCTCAAAGGTGATGATCCTGATGACCGACGGCGAGAATACCGCCTACAATTTGTCATCCCACTGCGACGATCCGCAGCGCAATCTCAACGGCAGTTGCTACAACTCGGCATATGGGTTCCCCTATAACTCCAAGAACACCAACGGCAACTCCTCGAGTGGCGGGAACATTGAACGCCTGGGCTATCTCGGCGCGCCCAACAGCACGCTGGTGACCGATATGAATACGCGCACCAGCCAGACCTGCGAGAACGCCAAGGCAGCCGGGATCACCGTCTACACGATCGGTCTGGCAACCAGCCAGGCACAGCAGAGCACGCAACAGGTTGTCGAGACCATGCTGCGCAACTGCGCCAGCACACCCGAGCGCGCCTTCTTCCCGCAGACACCTGGGGAATTGCGGTCCGTGTTCGCGGACATTGCCAACGACCTGTCGGCACTTCGGCTGGCTCTGTAACGGGGGAGTGGTACCGCCTCCCCGGATTGAACGGGGGACCTCTAGATCCACAATCTAGCGCTCTAACCAACTGAGCTAAGGCGGCAAGGGGCTCATCAAGGGAGCAATCAACATCGCGTCCCGACAGCGCGCGGAACATAGGTTGAGAAGATCAGGATGACAAGCACCCTTTTTGCCTTCGACGCTGTCAATTTTGCCGCAACCGATCCTGTGGGAAATCTCGCGAGCCGACAGCACGATGACAATATCGTAAGGGATTGCGCTTTAACCATTTTGCCAGAAGCCGGGAGGTCCGGCGGGCGGTCGCTCTGGACCGTCCCCTGCCCGACCTATATTGAAGAAAGCTTAAGGTTCCGGGCACAGTTGTGTCGGAATGGCACACTAGGCTGCCACACGCCGGAACGGAGATGACGAAGGTTCATGGATGCTGACTGGATCACATCGCCAAGTGCCCGCCGTGTGCAGCAGCACGCGGATGATCCACGTCCCGCATGGCTGTGGTCCCAGGACGGGCAGACACTGATCTGGAGCAATCCGGCGGCAGAGTTGTTTCTGGCCAAGCTCAAGAAGCACGGTCTGAAGCGGGCACAGCCCGCGGTGCCGATCAAAGGCCAGGTCAGCCGCAATATCCGGCTCGGATCTCCGGGACGGACCAGCCTGGCGCGCATACAGTTTCTGGCGGGCGACAAGCCGGCTTCTGCCACTTGTGCCACGACGCCGCTGATTTGGCAGGATGGACAGACCGTGCTGCTTATCGTGGCGGTCGACCCCATTGCCGACGCCGTACTGGCTGAAGCTTCAGGTGAGTCCAGTGCACCTGAACCCCTGCCGAGTGAGACGGAAGAGCACGCTCCTGTGCCGGACTTGCCGCCAGAGGCCGCGGAAAGCTCGCCCGACGATCTGGCGGCCTGGAGCGCGGCGGCCGAGGCTGCCAGCGAGACACCTGCCGAGCCCGAAGCGCCGACCGAGATGCCAGCGCAGATCGAGACGCTGATCGCCCAGGACGAGGCCGCCTATGCCCATGAGCTGGAAAGCTGGCGGGCCGCCGAACAATCTGGCCACTCCCCGATTCCCGAGGATCAGGCCATACCCGACGACGCCGATGTCGAGAGGCCTGAGGCGGACGACGAGGCAGCGTCTGCCTCTGCCTCAGAGGCGGACGAACCAATCTCGGCTGATGCGGCAGCTCCGACAGGATCGCGGCTGAGTGCCTTGTTGGACCGCCTGGCGGCCGATGAAGCGCTCTATACACCCCTGACGGAAGAGGACGACCGGCCACCAGTCTCGCCACCGGTTGAACCCCTCGATGCGCATGACGCAGCCGAGCCGGAGACCGCAGAACCGGCGCAAGATCTGTCGCATCAGACTGCGCCGGCCGAGACCGACGGAGCGGCCGAAGCAGAACAAGAGAACTCGACTCTCTTCCGCGTGACTGGCCAGGGCTTCCGGCCGTTGTCACAGCGGGCCGACGACACCCAGCCCAAGTCTGGCGATGAGCTGCTGGCGCTCGACATGGCTGAAGACGCCCAGGACCAGGCCGAGCTGGCCCGGCTCGATGGCGCCGATGCGCCGGCTTCTGACCGGCCTTTGGCGGCCGAAGAACCGCAGCCGGACGGCGACGCGCTGGCAGCTGTCGGTACGCCCACTCTGGACACGGAAGTGGTCGAGCGGGTGTCGCGCTACAACTTTGACGAGCTCTCGCGCATTCTCAACGATCGCGTGGCCGATATCGGCATGCCCCCGGCTGCCGTTGCGACGCCGGCGACCGCCAACACCAGCGCCTCCCTGGTCAATCTGGGCGGCGAGACGCTGGTGCTGAACCGTCTGCCGCTGGGCATATTGGTGTTTCGCGATCAGCAAATCCTGTTTGCCAACCGCGCGATCACCGACATGGTGGGCTATGAATCGGTGGAGGAACTGCGGGCCGCCGGGCTGGCCGCGGTATTCCCCGCAGCCGGACCGGATGGGCAGGAGGCTGGCCCGGTCAATCATCTGGTGCAACGCGACGGCACGCTGGTGCCGGTGACGGCGCGGTTGCAGTCCATGTCCTGGCAGGGGCGCCCTGCCCTGATGCTGTCCGCGAGCGCCACCGAAGTGCGGACCGGACACGAGGCCGCCGTCAACGCCTTTGCCCAGAGCCTGGCTGATATTGTCGGTGATGGATTCTTCGAAGCCACCCGCAATGGCGTGATCAAGTCCATGTCGCCCAAGGCAGCCAGCATGCTGGAGCAGTCCGGGCCGACCGAGGGCAAGGCGCTTGCCAGCCTGATCGCGCCCGAGGATGTGCCTGCACTGCGCAACTTCCTGGATCGGCCGGCGCGATTTGCCGAAACCGAGCGCCCCTGGCTGACTATCCGGAGCGGCGCCGGCGCGGCGGGCGTTACCCTGTTCGCCCAAGGCCAGGCCGGCGTGGTGACCGGCTATTTCGGCTTTGTCCGCGCCCGGACCGTGCCGCAACTGCGCCTCACCAGCACGCCAGACGCCGACCCCGCCCTGTTGGGCCGGATCAGCCGCGGCGTTCGACGCCCGCTGAACTCCATCATCGGCTTTGCCGACATGCTGCATGCCGCGGGGCCCGATATCGACGCAGAACGGCTGGCCGAATATGCGCGTGACATCAGCCATGCCGGACAGGACATTGCCGCGCTGGTGGACGAGTTGGAAGACTATGCGCGCCTGCGCGACGGCCGCTATCTGGCGCAGCGGGCCACCATAGAGTTGACCGAGTTGCTCGAAGGCTGCGTGCTGCGCATTCGCCAGCATGCCAGCAACGGCCGGGTGCTGGTGCGCAATGCCATTTCGGAAACGCTGCCCCGCCTGACAGCGGACCGGGCGTCGCTTGAACAGGCAGTGCTGAACCTGTTGGCCAGCGCCATCGACCAGACGCCGGCGGGTGGTGCTGTGGTCATTTCCGCCCAGCGCACCGACGATGGGGGAATTGCCGTGCATGTGCGTGACAGTTCGAACCACAATGTCGACATGGGCGAGCGCTTCGTGGTGTTTCGCGACGGCACAGGCCGAAACGGACAGGCGCTGACTCCGGTGCGTTCGAGCGTCGGGCTGGCGCTGACGCGATCACTATTGGCCGTCAATGCCTTCTCGTTGTCGGTCGATCCGGCTGGCGAGCAGGGCATGCTGTTCACCCTGACCATTCCGGCAGATCTGGTCGCGGCGCCCGGCGAGGATCAACCGCAGGCCTGAGCGCGACCATGCGGCGGTTTTGTCGCACCAGAAAATGTCGATTGTGACAATCAGCTAATCATCTGTTTTTGCAGCGCTATTGCGCCAGAGATTTGAACCATTCTAATTGGCAAGTCTTTGATTTTGCTAGCTATATTGACTTCCATTGGCGTATCGACCAGAACGCATCCGTCTCAGCGGGACCTTGAACCCCGCCGCCAATCGGAGAACAACATGACCCATACAGCGCGCCTGGCCCTTGCACTTCTCGCATCCGTCACACTGACGGGCATGGCTGCACCCGCATTTGCCCAAAGCGGTGAAGTCAATATCTACAGCTATCGCGAACAGAGCCTGCTGCAGCCGCTGCTGGACCGTTTCACGGCTGAATCCGGCGTCAAGGTGAATGTGCTCTATGCCGGTGACGGCCTGCTGGAGCGTGTCGCCGCCGAGGGCGAACTGTCCCCCGCCGACGTCGTGCTCACGGTTGATATCGGCAATCTGGTGGGCGCCGAAGAGCAGGGCCTGACGCAGAAGATCACGACGCCTGTGCTGGACGAACGCGTTCCGGCTGCTTTCCGCGATGATGACGACAACTGGACCGCGCTGTCGCTGCGCGCCCGCGTTTTCTTTGTCTCCAAGGAGCGCGTCGACGCCACGGCACTGACCTATGACGACATTGCCAAGCCGGAATGGAAGGGTCGCGTCTGCACCCGCCCCGGTGACCATGCCTATAATATCGGCCTGATTGCCCAGCGCATCGCCGCCACGGGCCTGGACGCCACCCGCACCTGGCTGACCGCCGTGCGCGACAACCTGGCCTATCCGCCTTCCGGCAATGACCGCGAAGGCGTCAAGAACATCCTGGCCGGCACCTGTGATCTCTCGATCAGCAACACCTATTACATGGGCGTGATGCTGAACAACGACGCCGAGCCTGAGCAGAAGGAATGGGCCAATTCCGCCCGCATCGTCTATCCCGATGCAGAGACTGACGGGACCCAGGTCAACGTGGCCGGCGGCTTCATTGCCAAATATGCCCCCAATGTCGAGAACGCCAACGCGCTGATCGCCTTCCTGCTGTCGGACGAAGCCCAGAGCATCTATGCCGACACCAATTACGAGTTCCCTGTGGTGCCGTCGGTTTCGCCGTCGGAACTGACGCTGAGCTGGGGCACGCTGAAGCCCGCCAGCACGCCCCTGTCGGAGATTGCTGCCCATCGCGCCGAGGCTGCAGCCCTTGTCGATGAGCTCAAGTTCAACGAAGGTGCGCAGAACTAAGCGCGGCGGAGTCGCCTGATCTCAAGATTTTCAGACAAGCGACGGACTTTCTGGACCGGCGGAGCGCATGCTTCGCCGGTCGCTGCGCTTTTGATCGCCCTGTTGATGGGCCTGCCGATTGTGTGGTTGGGCTGGTCAGCTGTCGGCGCAGTGGCGACGGGCAGCAACGGGCTCGCGGCGACCATGCTACCGACCGCGCTGCGCGAAACCGGCACGCTGATGGTCAGTGTCGGGCTCATCACCGGAAGCGTGGGCCTTGTGGCAGCCTGGCTGGTGACACATTACGAGTTCCCGTTTCGCCGGCTGTTTGACTGGGCGCTGGTGTTGCCGCTGGCGGTGCCGACTTATCTGGCTGCCTATAGCTATGTCGAGTTCCTGGGCTTTCCAGGCCCGGTGCAGTCGGCCCTGCGGGCGATCAATGGCGGCACGACGCTGCAGGACTACTGGTTCCCCGATATCCGCAGCAATTGGGGCGCGGTGATCGTGCTCTCGAGCGTGCTCTATCCCTATGTCTATGTGGCCTGCCGCGCGTTCTTTCTGATGCAGTCGGCTTCGCTCAATATTGCGGCGCGGACGCTCGGCGCTGGCGGCATGCGCACGTTCTTCTCGGTGACCCTGCCCCTGTCACGCCCGGCCCTGGTGGTGGGTGTGACGCTGGCCATGATGGAAGTGGTGAACGACCTCGGTGCGGTGCAGTATTTTGGCGTCAACGCCATCACGGCCATCATCTATTCCACCTGGATCAATCGCTCGGACTTTGGTGGTGCGGCACAGCTGGCGGTGACCGTGGTGGTGGTAATCGGGCTGCTGATCGCGGCCGAACAGCGCGCGCGGCGTGACCGCGTCTATCTGGGGCGGCGGGACAGTCGCGTGCCGCCAGCGCGTGAGGCACTGATCGGTGCCCGGCGCTGGCTGGCGTCGGGCTTTTGCCTGATCCTGCTGGCGCTGGGCTTTGGCATACCGGTGGGGCAGCTGACCTATCTGGCGCTGCGGCTGGCTGCGCCTGAATCGGTGCAGATGACCCTTGCAACCCTGGTCCCGACGCTCACCCTGGCCAGCCTTGGCGCCATTATCACGGTGACCATAGGCCTTGTGGCCGCCAAGCTAGCGCATGGCTCAGGCAGCCTGGCAAAAGGCGCGATCCGCATCGCCACGCTGGGCTATGCCATTCCCGGCACCGTGCTGGCGCTGGGGCTGCTGCAGCCGCTGGGCCAGGCCGATTTGTGGTTCAACCGGATGACCATGGCACTGGCAGGCTGGAGACCGGGCCTGGTGCTGTCGGGTTCGCTGGCGGCGCTGCTCTATGTCTATGCCATCCGCTTTCTGGCTGTGAGCCACTCGACGCTGGACGCGGCGATGAAGAAACGCGGTGACGGCGTGCTGGATGCCGGACGAGTGTTGGGCGAACGGGGCCTGGGCCTGTTGCTGCGCATCGACCTGCCCACGTTGATGCCTGCCTTGTTGAGCGCTGCCACGCTGGTGTTCGTCGAGATCATCAAGGAATTGCCCGCCACATTGCTGCTGCGCCCCCTGGGCGTGGATACGCTGGCGACTCTGGTCTATTCGCGGGCAAATGTTGGACTTTTCGCCCAGGCAGCGCTTCCCGCACTCTGTATCGTCCTTGCGGGGCTTATTCCGGTGGTTCTTGCTACGCGGCTGGGCGATCGTAGGAAAGTATAACACCGGCGCATGCTGCCATGTTAGTGCCGATCTCCTATATGCTGCGCCTGACACCGTCCGAGCCATTGGCAGGGCGGGGCAAGCTGCTCACCGGTAGACTGTCGGGCGCAGCACACGGATCAGACGGCGCCAGAGGCGCCGCAAGCGGGAGTGACGCGATGAACAAGATGCTCAAGGCCTTCGGGATTGTCCTGGGGATGAGCGCCGCCCTGGCTGGCGTGGCACAGGCCGCACCGACCGAAGTGCGGATTGGCGTGGCGCTGGAGCCACCCATGCTGGACCCCACTGCCGGCGCCGCTGAAGCCATCGACATCGTGGTCTACCAGAACATCTTCGAAGGGCTGACCCGCATCGACCAGAATGGCGAAGTCCAGCCCGGGCTGGCCGAGAGCTGGACGATCTCTGATGACGGGCTGACCTACACCTTCAAGCTGCACGACGGCGTGACCTTTCACGACGGCACCAGTTTCGATGCCGAAGACGTCAAGTTCACCTTTGACCGCATTCTGGGTGAGAACAGTGTCAATGCGCACAAGGAGTTCTATACGCCGATCACCGCGATCACCGTGGTGGATCCGCTGACGGTATCCATGACGCTTGACCATGTCGTGGGTCGGTTCCTGTTTGACCTGGGCCGCGGCGACGCGGTGATCGTGGCGCCGGAAAGCGCCGACAACAATGCCAATGAGCCCATCGGCACCGGACCGTTCGCCTTTGTGCAGTGGGACAAGGGCAGCCGCGTGGTCCTGGAGGCCTATGGCCCCTATTGGGGCGCCCCCGTGCACCTGACCAAGGCCACCTATGTGTTCATCAGCGACACGGCCACCGTGACCAATGCGCTGCTGGCTGGCGATATCGACGGCACCAATAATTTCGCCGCTGAAGCCCTGGCCGTGTTCGAGGGCAATCCGCAATTCAAGGTGCTTGTCGGCACCACTGAAGGCGAGACAATCCTGGCCACAAACAACCGCAAGGCCCCCTTCGACAATCTCAAGGTGCGCCAGGCCATGGCCCATGCCATCGACCGCAAGGCCATCATCGATGGCGCCACCTATGGCTATGGCACGCCGATCGGGGCACCCTTTGCCCCGCACAATCCCTATTATGTCGACCTGACCGACACCTATTCCTATGATCCTGCTGCGGCCAAGGCCCTGCTGGCGGAAGCGGGCTATCCCGATGGTTTTGCCGCAACGCTGAAGCTGCCGCCGGTGGCCTATGCGCGCCTGTCTGGCCAGATCATTGCCAGCCAGTTCGCAGAGATCGGCATCAAGCTCAACCTGATCAATGTGGAATGGGCGCAGTGGCTGGAGGACGTATACTCCAACAAGGATTTCGACCTGACCATCGTCAGCCATGTGGAGCCGTTCGACATTGGCAACTATGCCAACCCGGACTACTACTTCGGCTATGACAACAAGCAGTTCCAGGCGCTCATCGAGACGCTCAACGGCACAATCGATGAAGCCAAGCGCAAGGAACTGGCCATCGAGGCCCAGACGATCCTGGCCAAGGATGCCGTCAATGGCTATCTGTTCGAGCTGGCCCAGACGGGCGTGTGGAATGCCAAGCTCACCGGCATGTGGCAGAATTCTCCCATCGAGGGCCTGGTGCTGCGTGATATCGCCTGGACCGAATAAAGCGACCCGAACTGCGGGACTGACATCGCGCCCACTCATTGCGCCCGCAGATGCGGGCGCAATTTCGCCTGGGGGGCAATGGGCCCCTCAGCGATCATGACCGCCTATATCGCGCGCCGCCTGATCGGCTTTGGGGTCACGCTGCTGGTTGCGGCGATGGTGATCTTTTATCTGCTGGACCTGCTCCCGGGTGATCCGGCGCAGTTCATCCTGGGCATCAATGCCACGCCTGACTCCGTGGCGCGGCTGCGACTGCAGATGGGGCTGGATGCGCCGGCGTACCAGCGTTTTGTCGAATGGCTGGGCGGCATGCTGCGCGGCGATTTCGGCATGTCCTATACGCAGCGGGCTCCCGTTGCATCGCTGATCTGGGACCGGCTCGGCGTGACACTGCCGCTGGCACTGGCCGCGATGGTGATCTCGATTTTGGTCGGTCTGCCGCTGGGCATTCTGGCCGCGCGGCGGCGGGGCAAGGCGCTGGACACCAGCATCATGGTGCTGGCGCAGACAGGCGTGGCCATCCCCAACTTCTGGTTCGGCATGTTGCTGACCCTGATCTTTGCTGTGGGGTTGCGCTGGCTGCCGCCGGGCGGCTTCACGCCCTGGGGCGAGGACAGCGGGGCGGCCCTGCGCGGGTTGATTCTGCCTAGCCTCGCGCTGGCGCTGCCACAGGCCTCCATCCTGGCGCGGGTGATGCGCACATCGCTGGTTGAGGTGGCTGGGCAGGATTTCATACGCACCGCGCGGGCCAAGGGGCTGACGATGGATGAAGCGCTCTGGCGCCATGGCGTGCGCAATGCAATGCTGCCGGTGCTGACCATCCTGGGCCTGCAGTTTGCCTATCTGATCGCAGGCACCATCGTGGTCGAGAATGTATTCTACCTGCCCGGACTGGGCCGACTGATCTACACGGCCATCCTGGAGCGGGACCTGATCCTGGTGCGCGGCGCCACAATCATCCTGATCATTGCGGTAACCAGCACCATGTTGCTGACCGATATTGCCTATGCGGTGGTGGACCCGCGGCTTCGGGAAGGGTCGCGGACATGAAGCGGCTGCTTGCCCATCCGAGCCTGGCCATTGGCCTGAGTGCAACCTGCATCTTTGCCCTGTTGGGCCTGGTGTCGCTGGTGTGGACGCCGTTCCCCATTACCGAGATCGATATCGGCCGACGCTTTCTTGCCCCCACGGCCGAGCACTGGCTGGGAACCGACAACCTTGGCCGCGATATGGTCTCGCTGCTCATGTCTGGTACGCTGACAAGTTTCTCGGTGGCGCTGCTGGCGGTGGTGATCGGTGTGGGCGTTGGCGTGCCGCTGGGTCTGGCGGCCGTGGCCTGGGGTGGCTGGGTGGAATGGCTGGTGTTGCGCCTGTCCGACTTCGTGTTCGCCTTTCCGGCCGTGATCGTGGCCATTCTGATCACCACGCTCGTCGGCCCGGGCGCCATCAATGCCATCGTCGCGATCGGCATCTTCAACATCCCGGTCTTTGCGCGGGTGGCGCGCGGCGGAGCGCTGAGCATTGCGACACTCGACTTCGTGGCGGCGGCACGACTGGCTGGCCTGAGCAATGCACGCATCGCGCTGCGACACCTGCTACCCAATATCATGAGCCTGATCATCGTGCAGGGCACGATCCAGATGTCGCTGGGCATCCTGTCCGAAGCAGGGCTGAGCTATATCGGGCTGGGCACACAACCGCCCGAGACCAGTCTGGGCCTGATGCTGCGCGATGCGCAGAGCCTGTTCCTGATCCATCCGCTTCTGAGCATCATTCCGGGGCTGTGCATCGTCGCCATCGTGATCGCGCTCAATATCGCCGGCGACGGCTTGCGCGACGCCATCGACCCCCGCCTGCGCCAGGGACCTCGCAATGTCCTTGCTTGATGTGAGAGATCTGGTCGTCCGCTTTGGCGACGTGGTGGCGGTGAACAGTATCGATCTCACGCTCGACAGCGGCGAGCGGCTGGGCATCATCGGGGAGAGCGGCTCAGGCAAGACGCTGACAGCGCTCGCCATCACCGACCTCCTGCCGGAAGGCGCCACGCGCGCCGGGCGCATCAGCATCGATGGCGCGCCGACACCGACTACGGAGCGCGCCATGGCGCGCCTGCGCGGCAAGCGTATCGGCATGGTGTTCCAGGAACCCATGACCGCGCTCAACCCGCTGATGCGCATCAATGACCAGATCGCCGAAGCCATCAACCTCAACTGCCTGCATGCATCCGCCCAGATCGATACGCCGCAGCTGCTGGCCGAGGTCGGGCTGGAGCAGAAGCATGGCGACCGCTATGCGCATCAGCTGTCTGGCGGACAGCGACAGCGTGCGATGATCGCCATGGCCCTGGCCAGCCAGCCCGACATTCTGATTGCCGACGAGCCCACGTCCGCTCTCGATCTGATCACGCAGCGCAAGGTGTTGTCGCTGATCGTGGAGATCTGCGCGCGCCGACGGATGGCGCTGCTGTTCATCAGCCATGATCTCAAGGCCGTGGCGCAGGTGTGCAGCCGCGTTGCCGTGATGCACAAGGGGCGCATCGTCGAGACCGGTTCGGTGAGCAATGTCCTGGGTGCACCCAAGGAAGACTATACGCGGCGGCTGATCGCGGCGTCGCGTTTTGATGTTTCGACGCACCAGCAACACAGCGTCGGCGCGCCGCTGCTGGAGGTTGAGGGCCTGACGCGCGACTACCGCCAGCGCAATGCCTTCCTGCTGGCCGGCAAGCCCCTGCGGGCGGTCGACAATGTCCACTTCACCATCGGCACCGGCGAAGTTCTGGCGCTGGTCGGCCCGTCCGGTTGCGGCAAGACCACGCTGGCCAAGATCATTGTCGGGCTCGATACCGCGACGGCGGGGTCGGTGCGCTTCGCCGGCCAGAGCTATCGCGGCAGGGACTTGCCCAAGGCGCTGCGACGCGACATTTCGCTGGTGTTCCAGGATCCGTTCAGCAGCTTCGACCCGCGCCTGACCATCGGCAACTCGCTGGCCGAGCCGCTGCACCTCGAAACCGGCCTCGATCGCGCGCAGACGCCGGCCCGACTGGCGGAAGCCGTCAGTGCTGTTGGCCTCGACCCGGCCATGCTGGATCGCTATCCGCATGAATTCTCCGGCGGACAGCGACAGCGGCTGGCGATTGCACGCGCCCTGGTGACACGTCCGCGCCTGCTGGTGCTCGACGAACCGGTGTCGGCTCTGGATGTTTCCGTGCGCGGCGAAGTGCTCGACCTGCTGGCCCGATTGCGGGCGCAGTTCGGCCTGACCTATCTCATCATCAGCCATGACCTCGACATGGTTGCCGCCATGGCCGATCGCGTCCTGGTGATGCAGGCCGGTAAGATCGTTGAAGAGGGCCGGCCGAGCGCGATCTTCAGCCAGCCGCAGCACCAGCTGACACAGGATCTGGTGGCGGCACGCCTACCCGAGCTGGGGTGAACCTTCTGCGGGAGAGTGAGAGACCAGCCTGGCAAGGCCGCTCGCGCTCTAGATACGGGCCAGATAGGCGGCGAAGGGCTCGAGCGCGAGTTTGTCACCAACCGGGGCGGCCGTGACGCCGGGGCAGCCGATGTCGGTTGGCACGAGCCCGGCCGGCAGGACATAGCTGGCCTCTGAATCGCCCATGTTGAACACGCAGAGCAGGCGCTCGTCGCCATGCTGACGGATGAAGGCGAGCACATTGCCCACTGTGTCGAGCAGTTCGATACTGCCCTTGGCCAGGGCCGGATGTGCCCGCCGGAAGGCCAGCATGGACCGATAGAACTCAAGCGGCGAGCCTTCGACCTTGTCCTGCAGGTCCACGGCGTGGCTCAGGTGCTCCGCCGGGATCGGCAGCCATGTCCGATTGGCAATCGAGAAGCCACCATTGGCGGCATGGGACTGCCAGACCATGGGCGTGCGGCAACCGTCGCGGCCCTTGAACTCGGGCCAGAACTCGATGCCATAGGGATCGACCAGATCGGCAAAGGACAGCTCGGCTTCCTTGAGGCCGAGTTCTTCGCCCTGATAGAGGCACACCGAGCCGCGCATGGAGAGGATCAGGGTGGCGGCCAGGCGCGTGAAGGCGGCCTCCTGACCATGGGCCGCCCAGCGGCTGACATGACGTACGACGTCGTGGTTGGAGAAGGCCAGGCAAATCCAGCCATCAGGGGCCTGCTGTTCGGTGGCGGCGATGGCTGCGTGGAAATGGGCAGCCGAGAACTCGCCGCCCAGGTAGTCAAAAGTGTAGGCCATATGCAGCATGTCCTCACCGGAGGTGTACTGCGCCATCAGTTCAAGCTGGTGCTGGCTGTCGCCGATCTCGCCCACGGTGGTGCGGCCGGGATATTCGTCCAGCAGTGCGCGCAGGCGCTTGAGGAACGCCAGGTTCTCAGGGCGCGACTTGTCGTAGATGTGCTCCTGGAAATTGTAGGGATTGACCGCCGGCGCGGTGGAGGCGTTGAAGTCCTCTGCCTTGACGACGGGATTGTTCTCCAGCCCCAGCGAACAGAAATAGAAGTTCACGGTGTCCAGGCGAAAGCCATCAACGCCACGCTCCAGCCAGAAGCGCATCTCGCCCAGAAGGGCGTCCTGCACATCCGGATTGTGGAAGTTGAGATCGGGCTGGGAGACCAGGAAATTGTGCAGATAATACTGCATGCGCCGACTGTCCCAATGCCAGGCGGAGCCGCCGAAGATGGAGAGCCAGTTGTTGGGCGGGGTGCCATCGGGCTTGGCATCGGCCCAGACATACCAGTCTGCCTTGGCATTGGTGCGCGAGACGCGGCTTTCGGCGAACCAGGCATGCTTGTCGGAGGAATGGGAAATCACCTGATCGATGATGACCTTGAGCCCCAGCGAGTGCGCCTTCTGCACCAGTCGGTCGAAATCCTCGAGCGTACCGAACGAGGGATCGATGTCGCGATAGTTGGAGACGTCGTATCCGAAGTCCTTCATGGGCGAGGTGAAGACCGGCGACAGCCAGATGGCGTCCACGCCCAGATCGGCGACATAGTCGAGCCGGCTGGTAATGCCCACCAGATCGCCAACGCCGTCGCCATCCTGATCCTGGAAGGAGCGCGGGTAGATCTGATAGATCACCGCCCCGCGCCACCAGTCCGCATCGATGGCGGCGTTATCGATCTTCTTCTGCTCGGTCATGAGCGGGTTGGCGGTCATTGTCGGCTCCGGTGCAGCGGTGGTCTTCCACACCTAGCACCTCGCGCCCCTGCCCTGAAAGAGCGGCTCACCGGCTATTGTGCAGCAACCCCTGGAATGCCCGATAGCTCGCCTTGGGCGTGCGGACCTGTGTCTTGTAGTCGACATGAACCAGACCGAAGCGCTTCTCATAGCCTTCGGCCCATTCATAATTGTCCAGCAGCGACCAGGCAAAATAGCCGCGCACGTCGGCGCCCTGCTCGCGCGCGGTCAGCACGGCCTTGAGATGCTCGTCGTAATATTTGACGCGGCGCGGATCGTCTTCACCTTCAACCTCGGCCATGCCGTTCTCGGTCACGTAGAGGGGAATCTTGGTGTATTCGTTGGACACCCGCACCAGCAGGTCGCTCAAGCCCTTGGGGTAGATTTCCCAGCCGATGTCTGTCTTTTCCAGCGGACCGGGAACCTGTTCGATGGGATTGCCGGGCGTGTTGGAGGCCTTGTAGAGGCTGCGTGTGTAGTAGTTGATACCGAGCCAGTCGAGCGGGCGGGAGACGACATCCATGTCGGCCTGATAGCCGGCGGGCATGTGCTCACCGAGGAAGTCCAGCACCACCTGGGGATATTGCCCCTTGAGGACGCCGCCTAGGTACCAGCGGTTGAAGAGGGCATCGCCCAGGTCCAGAGCCGCGAGGTCTTCAGCACTATCGCTGGCCGCTTCGGATTTTTCCAGATTGAGCACGATACCCAGGTTCTTGGCTCCGTTTGCGCGCAGGGCATCAATGGCTGTGCCATGTGCAAACAGGACGTGGTGCATGGCGCGGGCAGCAGCGCGCAGGTCGCGATAGCCGGGTGCGTGGATGCCGAGATAGTGGCTGAGGAAGGCAACGCACCAGGGCTCATTGATTGTGGCGATGGCTTCGAGCCGATCCCCAAACTTGTTGGCAATCAACACGGCATAGTCGGCGAACCAGCTGGCGATATCGCGGTTCATCCAGCCGCCCTTGTCCTGCAGGGCCGACGGCAGATCCCAATGATAAAGGGTCGCATAGGGCTTGATGCCGCGCTCGAGCATGCCATCGACGAGGCGATCATAGTAGTCGACGCCAGCAGCGTTGACGGCGCCGGTCCCCTCGGGAATCAGCCGCGGCCAGGCGAAGGAAAATCGATAGGCGTCAAAACCGGCGTCGCGGATCAGATCGAGATCGGCAGGCCAGAGTTCATAGTGATTGCAGGCGTTGCGCCCGGTGTCGCCGTTGCGAACATTGCCTGGGGTGGCCGAGAAACTGTCCCAGATGGAAGGCCCGCGTCCGTCCATCTGCCCGCCCTCGATCTGATAGGCGGCCGTCGCGGCACCGAAAGTGAAGCGCGGGCCGAATTGCTGGCGGTCAAAGGAGAACATGGCGATCCTTGCAGGTCTGTCGCGGCGATAGGCAGACTAGCCGATAGCGCAGCGGAAAGGCTTATGCAATCGATTGCGGAAGGGAATGGCCGCCGATCAGGCGAGCTTCATCATCGCGTCGGCCTTGGCCGCGATCTCTTCGGCCTTGGCCTTGTTGGCCGCGTTGACGCGCGTCGAGACTAGCTGTGAGGTGAGCTGAATGCCATTGGAGACGGTCTGGTTGATGTTGTTGGACATCGCAGAGCGCACCGATTCCGAGCGCGCCATGGCTTTTTCGGCTGCTTCCTTGCGCGCGGCCGAACGCGCTTCGGCCAGCGCTGCCGCGTCGGCACGGCGGGCCCGCTGGTTCATAATAGCGTCGTACGCGCTCACTCGCTGAATGATAGCCATGGCTCAAGTCTGAAGCCGGCCCGCTAACAAATGATTAACGCGCTGGCACGTCAGACGGCGACCTGAGCCAGAATGCGGCGTGCTATGGCGCGATAGGCCTGAGATTCCGGGCCATCGGGCGCAGCGACCAGCGGTGGAACGCCGCTGTCAGAACCCTCGCGGATGGACATGACCAGCGGCACGGCGCCCAGGAATGGCATGCCCAGTTCGCCGGCAGCGCGCTCGGCGCCGCCAGAGCCAAAGATGTCGTAGCGATTGCCGGTGTCGGGCGCGATGAAATAGCTCATGTTCTCGACCAGGCCGAGCAGCAGCACGTCAAAGCGCTTGATCATGTCGATGGCCTTCTTGGCATCGATCAGGGCCAGATCCTGCGGCGTGGAGACGATGACCACGCCGTCGACGGTGGCCTGCTGGAACAGAGAAATCTGGATATCGCCGGTGCCGGGGGGCAAATCGACCACCAGGGCGTCGAGCTCACCCCAGTCCGTCTCGCGCAGCAATTGGCGGAGCGCCGAGGTGGCCATCGGCCCGCGCCAGACAACCGCCTGGTCCTTGACCAGCATGGAGCCGATCGACATGGCCTTGAGGCCAAAGGCGGCATGGGGCGTGAAGATGCCATCGTCGCGGATGGCCGGTTGGCCTTCGAGCCCCAGCAGCTTGGGGATGGAGGGCCCATAGAGATCGGCATCGAGTACGCCCACGCGCAAGCCTTCGGCCTGCAGCGCCAGGGCGATGTTGACGGCGGTGGTGGATTTGCCAACGCCGCCCTTGCCGGAGCCGACAGCAATGATCCGGCGGACGCCGGGAACGGCGGTCTTGCCCGGCGGGACCGGCTTGCCATGCGAGAAGGTCGGGCCAGCCTTTGGTGGGGCCTTGCCGCCCGTGAGCGAGACCATGACCTTGCGGGTGCCGGCAACGGCCTGGGCTGCGTGCTGAGCGGCTTCCCGCGCCGGGCCGAAGGCGGCCTCCATGCCGGGAGCCACGGCGATGGCAAAGGCCACGGCCGAGGGGGTGACGATAATATCGGAGAGGCCGGCATAGCCAGCAAGGTCGCCGCCACCGGGGATTTCCACGGCAGCGAGGGCAGATTTGATGGCGGCGGCAAGATCGGTGTCAGCCATGAGGGCCTCTCAAAGCAAAAGACCTCACCCTGAGCGTAGCGAAGGGCGAGGTCTCGGTAGCATGGCCTTGTGATCCGCCGTGCGCACCACCAGGTCGGTTATTGGCTTGCGACGCCCTAGAGGATGGACTGGCCGGTGGCCTTCCAATCCTTGAGGAAGCCGTCGATGCCGGCGTTGGTCAACGGGTGGTTGGCCAGCTTGCGGATCACGTCGGGCGGAATGGTGGCCACATCGGAGCCGGCCAGCGCAACCTGGGTCACGTGGTTGGGCGAGCGGATGGAGGCCGCCAGGATCTGGGTGTCAAAGGCGTAGTTGTCGTAGATCTGGCGGATGTTCTCGATCAGCTCGACGCCGTCGAGGTTGATGTCATCCAGACGGCCCAGGAAGGGCGAGATATAGGTCGCGCCGACCTTGGCAGCCAGCAGGGCCTGGTTGGCCGAGAAGCACAGGGTGACGTTGGTCTTGATGCCCTTGTCGAAGAAGTACTTGGTGGCCTTGAGGCCATTGAGCGTCAGGGGCAGCTTGATGACCACGTTCTCGGCGATCTTGGCGAGGTGCTCGCCTTCGGCAACCATGCCTTCATATTCCAGGCTCGCCACTTCGGCCGAAACCGGGCCGGGAACCAGGGCGCAGATCTCGGCGATGACTTCCTTGAAGTCACGGCCCGACTTGGCGATCAGGCTGGGATTGGTGGTGACGCCATCGAGGAGACCGGTCGCATAGAGCTCCTTGATGTCCTTGATTTCCGCAGTGTCGACGAAGAACTTCATGGTTCCCTCCTAAATGTCTTCAGACTTGCCCATGGGCAAAAGGTGTAGCACGGCAAAGACTTGCCGCAAGGCCAATTGCTGGGGCTATTTCATGGCCGACAGGAATGCGTCAGCGAGATCATCGACCCGATCTTCGGGGATGCCTGCGACGTTGATGCGACTGTCGCCGATCATATAGACCCCATTGTTGGCCTTAAGATGTTCGACCACGCTGTTGGGCAGGCCCAGCAGCGAGAACATGCCGCGATGATCGGCAATAAAGTCGAAATCGGCCGAATTGCTCTTGGTGCGGATAGCAGCGCTGAGCTTTTCGCGCAGGCGGATCATGCGGGCGCGCATCAGGTTGAGCTCGGCCTCCCACTCGGCGCGCAGCTCAGCATCCTCAAGAATGGTGCGGATGATCTCGGCACCATGATCGGGCGGCTGGCTATAGGCGCCGCGGATGATATTGAGCAGCTGGGACTGCGCCACATCAGCCTGGGCAGCGTCGCGAGCCACCAGAATGGCGGCGCCGACGCGTTCGCGATAGAGGCCGAAGTTCTTGGAGCCCGAGAAGGCAATCAACGCCTCTGGAACCGAGGAAATGACCTTGCGGGTGCCATAGGCGTCTTCGAGCAGGCCGTCGCCAAAGCCGAGATAGGCCAGGTCGATGAAGGGCAAGGCGCCGGTGCGCGCCAGGCTGGCAGCAACCTTGTCCCACTGGGCATTGGTAAGGTTCGCGCCGGTGGGGTTGTGGCAGCAGCCATGCAGCAGCACGACATCGCCCGGGCCCATCTTGTCGAGGGCAGCCAGCATCTGTTCGAATTTGACGCCGCGGGTGGCGGTGTCGAAATAGGGATAGGTCTTGACCACAAGGCCGGAGTTTTCGGCGATGGGATTGTGGTTCGGCCAGGTCGGATCGGACACCCAGACGGTGGCGCCGGGCTTGGCACGGTTGACCAGTTGCATCAGCACCCAGAGCGAGCCGGTGCCGCCGGGCGCCTGGGCAATGCGGACGCGGCTGCGGTCAACGCTGTCGGCCAGGGCCAGATCGAGCACGGCAGCGCCGTAGCCCTTGTTGCCGGCAATGCCGAGGTAAGTCTTTGTCTTACCTTCGGAAAGGATCTTTTGCTCGGCCTTTTTGACCGAGGACATGATGGGGGTGACGCCCTGCTCGTCTTTGTAGACGCCGACGCCAAGGTCGATCTTGGTGGGGCGCGGGTCGGCCGCGTATTCGCCCATGAGCGCCAGGATCTTGTCGCCGGGGGCCTTGGAGAGGGTCTCAAACATGGCAGGAGTCGTTCCGGTGGGAATGCGGGGCCTTTATAGGCGCCGGCAGGGATTTTGCAATCGCAGACAGGCGTTGGTTTTTGGTCGAATGGCTCAGCGCTTGACGCCGAGCCTTTCCAGTTCGGCGGTCAATTTCGGTACAATGTCAAACAGATCGCCGATAAGGGCGACGTCAGCGAGCTTGACCAGCGGGGCTTCGGGATCGGTGTTGATGGCGATGATCTTCTTGGCGCCCTGAATGCCGGCCAGGTGCTGCAGGGCGCCGGAAATGCCAATGGCGATATAGAGATCGGGGGCGATGATCTTGCCGGTCTGGCCGACCTGCCAGTCATTGGGGGCAAAGCCTGCATCGACGGCAGCGCGGGTTGCGCCGATGGCTGCGCCGAGTTTTTTGGCAAGTTTTTCAACCAGTTGGAAGTTCTCGGCCGAGCCAAGCGCGACGCCGCCGCCGACGACGACCTGTGCCGTCGCCAGGTCTGGCGTGTCACTGGGCGTGCGATGGGTGGCGATCAGTCGGACTGCAGATTGCATTGACAGATCAAGGCGTTCGACGGGCGCGGCATTGCCTGTCGCCGCGGCGCGGAAGGCCGAGGCACGGATGGTCAGCACATGGATGGGCTGATCATCACGCACGGTTTCCAGGGCGTTGCCGGCGTAAATCGGCCGCACGAAGCGGTTGGGCGCCAGGATCTGGATGATGTCGGTGACGGGCATGACATCGAGCCGGGCTGCTACACGCGGCATGCGATCTCGACCGACACTTCCCGCCGATTGGACAACAAAGTGATAGCCTGACGACAGCGCAACAATAGCATCGCTGTCCGCATCGACGGCAACCGGGCCCTTGGCCACGAGAACGCGGGCGGTGCCGACCAGATTGGCGGCTTCGGCAGCCGCCGCATCGGCATCGTCGCCCAGCACGAGCACGTCAACCGGACCCAGGCCGGCGACGGCGGACAGCACGCGGGCCGTGGCGGGCGCGAGGGCACCCTGATCGACATCGGCAATCAGCAGAACGCTCATCACAAGGCCTCCATGGTGGAGAGATCGGTGGCGATGATGCCCGCCAGTTCGGTGACCGAGGCGACGGTCTTTCCGGCCACGCGCTCGGGCGGCGGCGATATGGTTTCGATGACGAGGCGCGGCGCCACATCGACGCCGAACTCGGCGACGGGGCGCACGGCCAGCGGCTTGGAGCGCGCCTTCATCACCTGCGGCAGGGCGGCATTGCGCGGCGTGTTGAGGCGCAGGTCGGCGGTGACGATGGCCGGGAGCGGCAGGGCCAGGGTCTCGCGACCGGAATCGATCTCGCGGGTGACCTCAAGCCCCTGCCCGACCACCTTGATCTCGGAGGCAAAGGTGGCCTGGGGGCGATTGGTGAGGGCCGCCAGCATCTGGCCGACATGATTGCTGTCGTCGTCGACCGCCTGCTTGCCCAAGAGCACCAGATCGGGCGTTTCCTCATCGACAACCTTGGCCAGGAGCTTGGCAATGGCGAGGGTTTCGAGCGCAGCGTCGGTCTCGATGAGCAGGCCACGATGGGCGCCCATGGCCAGCGCAGTCAGGATCACATCATTGGCGGCCTTGGGGCCGATGGAGACCACGACGATCTCGTCGCCATGCCCGGCTTCGGAGAGCTGCACGGCAGCCTCGACGGCATGCTTGCAGAAGGGGTTCATCGACATGCGCACGCCGGTGGTTTCCACGCCAGAGCCATCGGGCCGCACGCGGATGCGGACGTTGTGATCGACGACGCGCTTGATGGCGACCAGGATTTTCATGGGCTGCTCCGCAAGGTTGGCGGTGTCATGTCAAATTGCGCGCAACGGGACAAGGCGCAGGCGGGGAAATTTGGGCTAGGGCGCGGGGGATTGTTGGAAAACACTGCCGGATGTCGCCGTGCCCCTGACAACCTGAACAGGGCGCGCATGGCCGGGAAAGCCGCGTAGCCAAGCGGTCGGCGGCGACTGTCTCCTGCCTGGCGCCGCATTTGCGCCCCGGAAGTTTAACGACTGATGCGCCTCAATTTTCGGTGGATGTCTGTCCTTTTGTCATAGTGGTGCAGCCAGGGACAGCGGATAGTGCCACCCATGGCGCGCTGCCACCGATTCCAGGGCAGCTGAACACGATGACTGGGCCAGTATTTCATCCAGATCGTGCGCCAATTGCGAGGGGCAGGCGCAATTTTCCGCCCAAGCATTTGTGAAGGCAAGGGTTTTGACAATCTCAGTTCAGGTTTTCCGCCCCGCTCCCGGCGAGAGTTTCGATCTTGCACCAGTGATGAACACCGTAGGTCGCGTGAGCGGCTCTGCAGGCCTCTTGCTGGCGACAGCGCTGTCGCCGCTGTTGGGTATGCTGCTATTGGCCAGCCCCGCAGAGGCAGCCTGTTCGGTAACCGGCAATGCCAGTGTCGTCAGCTGCACCGGCACCGCCATCACCATCACGCCGGTGGACGGCACGGTCTCGGCAACGGTCGACTCGGTGACATCAGGCGAACTGAACTTCAACCCTGCCACCGGCACCACCGCCACGCTGGACGCCACGCTCAACATCATCGGCACCACGACCATTCATCGCACCGACTATCCGGCGGTGGCTGTGTTCAGCAACCGGGCCAATACCAATCTGTCTGTGATGGTGGGCAAGGATGTGAACCTGACTTCTGATCGCGACATGGGTGCGATCTGGCTGCGTAATGAAACCTCGGGCCGGGTCTATGCCAACTCGGCCGGTACGGTGCGGGCCAATGGCGCAGGCCAGGACGGCATTACCCTGACCTCCAACAATGGCGATGCCACGCTGATCAACAGCGGCTCAGTGCGGTCGGTTCAGGCGCGCGGGCTCTATGCTGACGGCACTGGCGTGGGCGGCACGGTGAGCATCGACAATTCCGGCGATGTGATCGCGGCCCTGGCGGCAGCACGGGCCATCAGCTACAACGGGCTGGCCAAAATCACCAACAACGGCACCGTGGAAAGCCAGACCCGGCAGGGCCTGGTCGCCTGGTCCAGCAATGGCAAGGCCTCGGTCACCAATAGCGGCACGGTCACGGCCAAGGACGATATCGCCCTTGTCGCCTGGTCGACCCAGGACGACGCGTCGGCGACCAATAGCGGGCGATTGATTTCGCAGAACGACCTGACTCACACCGATACCGGTGCCGGCCACCATGGCATCCATGCCCAGGCCGACACATCGGGCAATGTGGTGGTCACCAACCAGAAGGGCGGCTCGATCGAGGCCAACCAGATCGGCATTCTGGCAGAAACGCCATCGGGCAAGGTCACGGTGACGCAGGACGGCAGCATCACTGCCGCCGGCAATGGTGTCAAACTGGCCGGCACCACCAATGTCCTGGAGAACACCGGGACAATCATCTCCACGTCGGCCACCGAGGCGGCCGTGGTGACCGGGGATGGTGACACGACCATTCGCAATTCTGGCACCATCAGCAACAACAGCGGCGGCAAGGCAATCCAGTTCGGCAATGGCACCAATCGCCTGGTGCTGAACGCGGAGACCTACAAGATCGACGGCGTGGTGCAGGCCGGCACAGGCAGCAACACGCTGGTGCTCGAGACCGGCAGTTCGGCTTCCGTCTCGCTGCTCTCGGTGGGGACGACCGGCCAGTTCCGCGACTTCGACAGCATCGAGAAGACCGGGGCGGGCGTGCTGACCTTCTCGGGCGACGGCGGCGGCTTCACCGGTACAACGCTGGTCTCAAGCGGCCAATTGGTCGTCAACGGCAACAATGGCAGTTCCGCGGTGACCATCGCCAGCGGCGCGCGCCTTTCGGGCTCGGGCACGGTTGGGCCCACCACCGTGCAGAACGGGGCAACGGTCGCGCCAGGGAACAGCCCTGGAACGCTCAATGTGGCGGGCAATTTCGTGCAGGCGGCGGGTTCGACCTATCAGGCCGAAGTGGTGCCGGGCAGTGCGACGTCGGACCTGATCGCGGCAACCGGCACGGCGACTATCGGCGCCGGTGCCGTGCTGAACGTATCCAAATATGGCAGCGGGGCCATCGCACCTGATGCCAGCTACACCGTGCTGACGGCGGCAGGCGGCATCACAGGAACCTATACGCTGACCGGCGATACCGCGATCTCGGCCTTCTACACCTTGGCGGCGGACTACAGCGTCAATGCGCTCAAGCTCAAGGGCGTGCAGACGGCCAGTTTCGCCTCGGTCGCCCAGACGCAAAACCAGCTTGCAACCGCCAATGCGGTGACGGCGCTGGCGGCGGGCAATAGCTTGCGCATCGGCATTGCGGCCTCGGCGACGGCCGCCGAGGCGCGCGCCAATTTCGATCAGCTCTCGGGCGAAGCCTATGCCTCGGCCCAGACCGGCCTGATCGAAGACAGCCGCTTTGTGCGGGGCGCGACGAGCGGGCGGATCGCCCTGTCGAGCGGCAGTACGGAGACCGCGGTCTGGATGCAGGGCTATGGCGCCGTGGGCACATCGGCCGGCAATGGCAATGCCGCCAGCATGACACGGACCGGCGGCGGCTTCCTGCTTGGCGCTGACGGGGAAGTGGTCGACAATTTCCGCCTCGGCTTTGTCGGCGGCTATGGGCATTCGACAATGGCGGTGGACGATGGCCGCGGCAGTGTCAATGCCGACACCTATAGCGTCGGCGTCTATGGCGGCGGGCAGTGGGATGCGGTTGGCTTCAGCTTTGGCGTCAACCATGGCTGGAACGAGTTGTCGAGCAAGCGCACGGTGAGCCTGAGCGGGGTGAGCAACGCACTGTCGGCCAAATATGGTGCGGGTACGACCCAGGCCTATGGTGAGCTGAACTATTCCATGGATTTGGGCGATGTGGCATTCGAGCCCTTCGCCGGCCTCGCCTATGTCAACGTCAACACGGCCGGCTTCAGCGAAACGGGCGGCGTTGCGGCCCTGTCGGGCAGTGGTTCGGTGGTGGATGCAACCTTCACCACGCTGGGCCTGCGCGCCAGCACGAGCTTTGACCTCAATGGCACGGCCATCACCGCCAAGGCCATGGCGGGCTGGCGGCACACCCTGGCCGGCGCCACGCCGTCCAGCAGCAATACCCTCGTCGGCAGCGGCGCCTTCACCGTGTCCGGCGCGCCGGTGGCGCAGGACCTCGCCGTGGTCGAGGCCGGCTTCAGCGCCGCAATCACTGCGGCGACGGCGCTGAGCGTCAATTACAGCGGACAGTTCGGCGCCGGAGCGGCGAACCAGGGCCTGAGCGCAAGCCTGAGCGTCAAGTTCTGACGCGACAGCGCTACTGCGCTGTGCCGGGACGACATCACATGAGGCGCCCTGCTCCGGCAGCGGCGCCTCTTGTCATTGCAACTGGCCGCAGCGCGCTAGCTGGACGGCGGCTGGCAGGACGAGCCCAGGATCAGCTTGGGCACGGCGATATGCTGGCGGGGTGGACCACCGCGGCCGATGATGCGTTCGAGCAGCCAAGCGGCGGCAATGTCGGCCAATTCGTCGACCGGCTGGGCCACTGTGGTGATGCGCGGCTGGATGACGCCGCCCCAGGGCACTTCGTCGACGCCGCAGAGCGAGACATCGCGCGGGCAGTTGAAGCCGAGATCGTTGATGGCCTGCAGGGCCCCGATGGCCATCATATTGCTGGCAGCCAGGATCGCCGTGGGGCGCCGCGTCATGGTCATCACCCGCATGGTCTGCGCATAGGCCTGATCGGCGCTGTAGTCGGCCGTGATCTCCATGGTTTCGGCTTCCGGCACGCCAGTGGCGGCGAGGCCATCGCGAAAGCCCTGGCGGCGGAGGACCGAGTTGGAGAGATCGAGCCGCCCGCCCAGATAGCAGATGCGCCGATGGCCCATGCGCGCCAGATATTCGGTGAGCATGCGGGTGGCCAGGGTATTGTCGGAGCCGACATAGTCGAGGCGCACATCATCGACATTCTGATCGACCAGCACGGCGGGCATGTCCAGCGTGCGCAGGCGGCGCTGGAGGGCAGCATTGTTGCGCAGCGGCGCCATCAGCACGCCGGCGGGGCGATAGCGGCGGAGCTGATCGAGGGCGCGGATCTCGCGCTCCTTGTCGATGCCGGTCATGGAGACGATCAGCATGTGATCGACGGCGGAGACGGCGGCATCCACCCGATCGAGCATGCGGCCGAAGAAGGGATTGTAGACATCGCCCAGCAGGATGCCGATGAGCCGGCTGCGACCGCGCTTGGCGCCGTGTTCGACCGGACCGGTGTGATAGTTGAGATCGCGCGCGGCGGCCTCGACCCGGGCGCGCGTCTCCGCGCCCACCGGGCCGCTATTTGTGAGGCACAGGGACACGGTGGAAACCGAGACTCCGGCCAGTCGGGCGACATCGCGCATTGTTGCCATTGAAACAGCCTCGGGTTCGATGAATTTTCGAAGAAGTTCGAGCGCTGTTCGACTATTGTCAATGGGGTTTTCGGTCCTATAGTCGCCACAGGACCCGAGATTACCGAACATGTTCGGCAGAGGGCTCCGCACTGGTTCGGCCGCTGTCGGCCGCACCTTCACGTCGATCGCGAAAGGTTGCCCAATGCTCATGATGCCTCGCATGCGCGCGCTTGTTGCCGCCGCTACGCTGGCGACTCTCGCCGGCGGTTCCGCCCTGGCGCAGGACGCTGTCACCATCAAGATGTGGACCCTGGACAATACCGGCTATCCGGAATTCATCGCCCAGGCCGCCGAAGAGTTCAAAAAGACCCACCCCAACGTCACCATCGAACACCAGACCTTCCCCGGCGACCCCTACAAGACCGGGCTGCAGGTGGCGCTGGTGGGCAGCGACGGGCCGGATGTGTTCTTCAACTGGTCTGGCGACGATGCCAAGCGGCTGGCCAAGGACGGGCTGGCGCTGGACCTGACCAGCTATGCCGATGCACCGGGCGCCTTTGGCACCACGGTGGGCGAAGGCTATCTCGACGCCTTCCGCTATGACGGCAAGCTCTATGGCGTGCCGGCCGACGCGGTGAGCAAATATGTGTTCTACAACACCGCCTATTTCGCCGAGCACAAGCTGGAAGTCCCCAAGACGCTGGCCGAGCTGGGCACGCTGTGCAAGGCCATCCGCACGATCGACCCCAACACCGTGCCGATGCCGCTGGGCAACAAGACGCGGTGGAAGGCCATCCACTGGATGACCATGCTCAATGAGCGCGAACTGGGCGTGGACGGTACCGCTGCCGACTATGATCTGTCGCGTCCCGCCGACGAGCTCTACACCGACGCCGGCTATGCCAAGGCCTTCCAGGACCTGCTGGACCTGCAGGACGCCGGCTGCTTTGAAGAAGCCCCGAACGCCACCGACTACACCGTCGCTGACACCATGTTCTCCAGCCAGGCCTCGCCGATGGAATTCTGCGGCAGCTGGTGCATCTCTGGCTTTGAGACGGCAGGCTTCACCGACGTCGGCTTCTTCCGCCTGCCGGTGGTTGATGGCGGCCGCGGCGATGCCGGCGCCAACTTCCTGGTGCCCGAAGGCTTCCAGGTGTCGGCCAAGACGGCGCATCCGCAGGAAGCCGTCGATTGGCTGAGCTTCCTGGTGTCGGACGACCAGGCTGCCAAGTTCGTCGAATACACCAAGTTCATGCCCTCCAACCCGGCCAAGATCGACACGGTCGAAGGCGTGAGCCCGCTGTTCAAGGAACTGGCTGCCGATGTCGGCACTTTCACCCAGGGCGTCAATGTGCTCGACGTGCTGCTCGATGCGGCCGTGTCGGAAGCCTATCTCAACGCCACCGTGGAAGTGCTCAACCGCACCATGACGCCTGACCAGGCCGTCGAAGCCATCCGCAAGGTGGCGCTCGAAGCCCAGGCCAAGGCCGCCAGCTAAGCGAACCACTCTCCCTGGGGGGCGGCGGCCGGCTGGTCGTCGCCCCCTCCCTTCTGGCCAGCCACAGGTCTGCCGCGTGTCACAATCCCCCTCCCGTATGCTCGATCGCTGGATGTCCGCCGGCATGCTCGCGCCGGCCTTGCTGCTGGTCGGCGTGCTGGTGCTGATCCCCTCCGTATTGGCCGTGGTCGGCTCGTTCTATGAATTCGGCATCACCTCGCAGAACTGGGTGTTCGTGGGTCTGAGCAATTATGCCCGCGCCATGGCTGACCCGGTGTTCTGGACGGCGCTGAAGAACAACATCTTCCTGATCATCGGCTCGATCATCACCCAGGTGGGCCTGGGCACGCTGTTTGCGGCGCTGCTCGATCGCGGGGTGCGCCGGGGCAATACGTTTTACCGCACCATCATCTTCATGCCGGTGATCATCTCCTCGATCGCGGTGGCCTTTGTCTGGATCCTGATTTTTGATCCCAATGTCGGCCCGCTGAACGCCGTGATCAAAGGCATTGGCCTGACGCCGCCCCGGCTGGGCTGGCTGGGCGACCCCAATATCTCGCTTTACATGCTGCTGGTGATCGCGGCCTGGCAGAACGTCGGCTTCCAGATGGTGCTGGTGCTGGCCGGGCTGCAGGCCATTCCCAAGGAACTCTATGAGGCCGCCGCGCTGGACGGGGCCAAGGGCTGGCGTGCCTTTGTGCACATCACTCTGCCGGGCATTCGCAATGTGCTGATGGTGGGCACGCTGATCTGCATCATCGGGGGCCTCAAGGTGTTCGACCTGGTGTTCGTGACCACCGGCGGCGGGCCGGCCAATGCCACCCAGGTGATCGGCAGCTACACGTATCTGCAGGCCTTTACGCTGGGCAACATGGGCTATGCCGACGCCCTTTCGGTCATTCTTCTGGTGGTGGCGCTCGGCTTCGGCTGGCTGCAGCTCACCTTGTCGCGCAGGGGCTGAGCCATGAACGGACGTACACGGCTTGTCGCCATCGGCATGCACCTGATCCTGACGGTGTGGACCATCTTCGTGCTGGCGCCCATCGGGCTGATGCTGATCTCGGCCTTCAAGAGCCAGGCCGAAATCTTCACCAAGCCGCTGAGCCTGCCGGGGAGCCTCAACCTCTCCGCCTTCCAGCGCGCCTGGAACATCGGCATCGGCAGCTTCATGCTCAATTCGCTGCTGGTGACTGTGCTGTCGGTGGCGGTGATCATCACCACGTCGGGCCTGGCCGCCTATGTGCTGGCGCGCTCGGAAGCCAAGGTGATGAAGTGGCTCTATATCCTGATCATCGCCAGCTTCGCCATTCCGGTGCAGAGCGTGCTGGTGCCGCTCTACCAGATGGTTTCGGGCGGCCACATGCTCAATTCCCAGCTGGGCATTGTGCTGCCCTATGCGGCCTTCGGCATCCCGTTCACCACCGTGCTGTTCTACGCCTTCTTCCTCGAATTCCCGCGTGAGCTGGAAGAGGCAGCGCGGCTGGATGGCTGCAGCCGGTTGCAGATCTTTTTTCGCATCGTGGTGCCGCTGTCCGGCCCGGTGGTGGCGAGCGCGGCGATCTTCCAGGCGGTGTTCAACTGGAACGAGTTCCTTCTGGCGCTGATGATGCTGACCGAGAAATCGGTGCGCACGCTGCCGGTGGGCATCTATGGCCTGACCACCCAATACAGCTCGGACTGGCCGGCGATCATGGCGGCGCTGACCATAGCCACCCTGCCCCTGCTCATCCTCTTCATCCTGGCGCAGCGCCACTTCGTGCGCAGTCTCGCCGGCCTCGGCAAATAGGAGGCATCATGCCCAGTCTCGAAATCGACAATGTCAAGAAAAGCTACGACAATTTCCAGGCCCTGAAAGGCGTGAGCTTCCGCGCCGAGCCGGGCGAATTCGTGGTGATGGTGGGCCCTTCGGGCTGCGGCAAGTCCACGCTGCTGCGCTCGATTGCCGGGCTCGAGACCATCAGCTCGGGCGCCATCCGCATCGATGGCCGCGACATTGCCCATGACGATCCGTCCCAGCGCGGCGTGGCCATGGTGTTCCAGAACTATGCGCTCTATCCGCATATGACAGTGGCGCAGAACATGGGCTTCGCCCTCAAGATGGCCGGGCGCCCGAAGGCCGAGATCGATGCGGCGGTGCAGCGTGCCGCGCAAATCCTGCGCATCACCGAGCATCTGGAGAAAAAGCCCAAGGCCCTGTCGGGCGGGCAGAAGCAGCGCGTCGCCATTGGCCGCGCCATCACGCGCTCGCCCGATGTGTTCCTGTTCGACGAGCCGCTGTCGAACCTGGATGCCGCGTTGCGCTCGCAGATGCGCATCGAGCTGGGGCGTCTGCATGCCGAGCTCAAGGCCACCATGGTCTATGTGACGCATGACCAGACCGAGGCCATGACCATGGCCTCGCGTATCGTCGTGCTCAATGCCGGGCAGATCGAACAGACCGGCACGCCGCTCGAGCTCTACAACCGGCCGACCAACCGCTTTGTCGCCGGGTTCCTGGGCACGCCGCGCATGAATTTCTTCGCCGGCCGCGTGGTGCGCCAGGATGGCAGCGCGATTTCGGTGCAATTGCCGGGCGTGGACCTCAATCTTGACCTGACGCTGGAGGGCGAAGGGCCGGGCGTGGGCGGCGAGATCGTGCTGGGCGCCCGCCCCGAGGCGCTCGATGGCGCCGGCGGCATCGAGATCAAGGGCACCACCGCCGTGGTGGAGAACCTGGGCCGCGAGGCCCTGGTCTATGTCGACACCGGCGCGTTGCGCACCTTCGATTCCGAATCCCAGGAAGGCTATGTCGCGGTGCACCGGCCCTATCAGGTGGAGGCCCGCTTCGGCGCGCACACCAGCATCAGGCTGGATGCCAGCCGGCTTTATGCCTTCGGCCCCGACGGCCGCAGCATCGCCTTCCCCCGTTCGCTCTAGTTACCGAGTTACCCCGGCCATGCGCTTCCGCCAGATTCACCTGGATTTCCACACCTCGCCCCTGATCGAGGGCATTGGCACGGCCTTTGACCCCAAGGCCTTTGCCGGCGCCTTCCGCGATGCGGCAGTGGATTCGGTGACGGTGTTTTCCAAATGCCACCACGGGCATTCCTATCACCCCACCGAGATCGGGCGGATGCATCCCGGCCTGGGCTTTGACCTGCTGCGCGGGCAGATCGATGCGCTGCATGGCGCCGACATCAAGACGCCGGTGTATCTGTCGGCCGCCTGGGACGAATATGCCGCCGATACGCATCCGGAGTGGCGGCTGGTGTCGCCGCCGGGTGAGACGCTGGTGCGCTCGCGCGACAACAATCCGACGGGCTGGGCCTTTCTCGACTTTTCCTCGCCCTATCTCGACTATCTGGGCCGACAGATCGATGAGGTGATGACCAATTATGGCGATGCCGATGGCATTTTCATCGACATCTGCTTCCAGATGCAGTCGGTGTCGATCCATGCGCGACGCGCCATGGACCGGGCCGGACTGGACTGGGAGAACGAGACCGACCGTGAACGGTTCGTGCGCGACAGCGTGCGCAATTTCTACGAGACCGTGACCGCCACCGTACGCCGGCACGATGCCAAGATGCCGTTGTTCTTCAACTCGGGGCATGTGGTGCGCGGTCCGGCGGCGCGGCACCAGGCTTACAATACCCATCTCGAGCTGGAATCGCTGCCGACGGCGGGCTGGGGCTATGACCATTTCCCGGTCAGCGCGCGCTATGTCGATCCCCTGGGCATTCCCTTCATCGGCATGACGGGCAAGTTCCATTTCACCTGGGGTGAAATCGGCGGCTACAAGCGCCCCGAAGCCCTGGTCTATGAATGCGGGGCGATGCTGGCGCATGGGGCGGGATGCTCGATCGGCGACCATCTGCATCCCACCGGCCGGATCGACCCGGCGACGATGTCAATCATCAGCCCGGCCTATCAGTGGGTGGCCGAGCGCGAGCCCTGGGCGCGCGGCAGCCAGAACCGGGCGCAGATTGGCCTGCTGTCGCTGGAAGCAGTGGAGAGCACACAGGAATCGGGCGCGCCGGCGCGGCATTCGAGCGTGGACGATGGCGCGGTGCGCGTGCTGCTGGAAGCCGGCTATTGCTTTGACGTGCTCGACACGGAAAGCGATTTCAGCCGCTATCAATTGCTGATCCTGCCCGATGCCGTGCCGGTCGCCGAAGCGCTGAAGCAAAAGATCGAGGCCTATGTGGCCAAGGGCGGCCGCGTGCTGCTGACCGGGCGTTCGGGTATCGACGCCGAGACCGGCTTTGTGTTCGATCTTGGGGCCGAGTGGCAGGGCACCTCGCCCATGGTCGGCGGCGACTACGCGCGGCCCATTGCAGCGCTGCAGGCGGACGGCATCGGCGAGCCGATGTTCATGTATGTGCCCAGCGAACGCATCCACGTCACCGACGGCGAAAGCCTGGGCGATGTGCATGAGCCCTATTTCGACCGCACGCCCAAGCATTTCTCCGGCCATATCCACTCGCCGGTGCGGCCGGAGGCCTCGGGCTATGCCAGCGGCGTGCACAAGGGCAATTACGTCTATTGCAGCCACCCGGTGTTCTCGGCCTATCACCAGGTGGGCGCCGTGCGCATGCTGGAAATGGCGGAAAAGCTGATCGGTTTCGCGCTGGGTCAGACAAAGCTGGTCGAGACCTCGCTGCCGCGCGCCGGACGGGTGACGGTGCGCCACCAGGCCGACGAGCAGCGCGATATCGTGCATCTGCTGTTCGCCACCCCCGCCATGCGTGGCAATCTGTGGGACGCCAATATCCAGCCGATCCAGGACCTGATCGAACTCAAGGACATCAAGGTGCGGCTGCAGGTGCCGACACAACCCAAGTCAGTGACGCTAGTGCCATCCGGCACGACAGTTGACTTCGTCGCCCGCGACGGCAGCGTCGATTTTGTGGTGCCGAGCCTGTTGGGGCACCAGATGGTGGCGGTGAACTACTAGGATGCTCGGCCGGACTGGCCGGGCCGCATGGCATTGGCGGGTGGGATAGGCTAGTGTTGACCGCATCGATTGGGTCAGCGACACTGACCCAGAATTGACTGCTTCGGACTTCACCCCATGCCCGTAATCAACCGCATCGCCGAATTTGCCGACGAAATCGCCGCCTGGCGGCAGGACTTTCACGCGCATCCGGAGATTCTGTACGCGGTTGAACGGACAGCGGGAATCGTGGCGGAGCGGCTCACCCAATTCGGCTGCGACAGCGTGGTGACGGGCATCGGGCGGACCGGCGTCGTCGGCATCATCGAGGGGCGCAGCAACAGCAGCGGACGCACCATCGGCCTGCGCGCCGACATGGATGCCCTGCCGATGACGGAAAAAACCGGCAAGGCCTATGCCTCGTCCGTCGACGGCAAGATGCATGCCTGTGGCCATGACGGGCACACCGCCATGCTGCTGGGCGCGGCCAAGTATCTGTGCGAGACGCGCAATTTTGACGGGCGCATTGCCGTGATCTTCCAGCCCGCCGAAGAGGGCGGCGCCGGCGGGCGCGCCATGCTGGAAGACGGGCTGGTGGAGCGCTTCGGCATCGACGAGTTCTATGGCCTGCACAACTGGCCCGGCATGCCGGTGGGGCATTTCGGCATCCGCGCCGGCGGCATCATGGCGGCGACCGACCGGTTCTATATCGACATCGAAGGCCGCGGCGGCCATGCCGCCCGGCCGCAGACGACGATCGACCCCATCATCGTGGCCGCGAACATGATCGTGGGGCTGCAGTCCATCGTGTCGCGCAACGTCGACCCGCTGGCCAATGCCGTTCTGTCGGTGACGATGGTGGAAGCCGGCGAGGCCGACAATGTGATCTCGCGCACCGCCAAGATCACCGGCACCGTTCGCACGCTGGATCTGGAGGTTCAGGACCAGATCGAGCAGCGCCTAGCCGATTTCGTACCGCAGTTTGCCCGCAGCTTTGGTGCTGAAGCCAGCGTGCGCTATGCGCGCGGCTATCCGGTGACGGTGAATTCGGCGGCGCAGGCCGAGTTTGCGGCCGAAGTCGCGAGCGACGTGGTGGGGGCCGAGCGGGTGGACGCCGAGGTGCAGCCATCGATGGGCGGGGAAGACTTCTCGTTCATGCTGGAAGCGCGGCCCGGGGCCTATATTTTCCTGGGCAATGGCGACAGCTCGGAACTGCACACCGACACCTATGATTTCAACGATGCCGTGATCCCGGTGGGGACCAGCTATTGGGTGCGCCTGGCAGAGCGAGCACTGCCCGTGGCCTGACCACGGGTAGGCTCGCCGGGTCTTTCCGCGTCGGCTGCAACCAAGGACGGCCCGCCTCCCAGCGGCGTCCTGTTTCGTCATCTTCAGGCACTATGTCAGCACTCCCAGCCCAGCTGCGTTCGGTTCTCCCTGTGGTCCTCACCCTGCTGGTCTCGGCAGCGGGCGGCGGCCTGGCGACCCTGGCCGGGCTTCCGGCTGGCTGGTTGATGGGTGGCGCGCTGGCGGTGGCGCTCGCGTCCATGGCCGGACTGCCCATGCGCATGCCGGACCGGCTGCGCGACGTGGCCTTTCTGCTGATCGGCATGTCGATGGGCGCGAGCGTCGCGCCGGACAGCCTGACGCTGATGTCGAGTTGGCCAGTGAGCATCGCTGCCCTGGCAATCGAGCTGGTGTTGATCGTTGCGGCGACGGGCTGGATGCTGGCGCGGCTGTTCAAGCTCGACGCCGGCACGGCCTATCTCAGTTCCTTTCCCGGACATCTGTCGTTCGTGATGGGCATTGCCTCGGCGGGTGTCGGCAATCCGCGCCAGATCGTGATCATCCAGGTGATCCGCATCCTGATGCTGACCATCTGCGTGCCGATCGGCGCAATGTTCCTGCCGATCGACCATTTCGAACCACGGGTGGCGACCTCATTCCTCGGCATCGGGCCGTTGCTTGGGCTGGCTGCCGGCTGTGCGGTTGTCGGCTACATCTTCCTGCGCCTGCGCGTTCCGGCCGGCTTTGTGCTGGGATCGATGGCCGCGGCCACTGTGGGCAAGCTCGCGGGGTTCTATAGCGCGGCCATGCCGCTGCCGCTGGTGACGGTTACATTCATCCTGACGGGCGCCCTGATCGGCTCGCGCTTTGCCGGTATCGGGCGGCAGGAGTTTCTGGCCGCGGCAAAGGGGGGGCTGATCGCGACGAGCATGACCGTGGGCATCGTGACCCTGATGGCTGGCCTGGTGAGCCTGGTTGTCGACATGCCCTATGGCCAGATCTGGCTGGGACTGGCCCCCGGCGCGCTGGAGGGCATGGGCGCACTGGGCGTGGCGCTGGGCTATGACACCGCCTTCATTGCGGCCCACCATGTGTTGCGCCTGCTGATGCTGTCGCTCGCGATACCCACGGTGGTGCTGCTGATCCGGCGACGCGAGAGCGCCACAATGGCGACGCATGATGACGGGCAAAGGAGACCCTGAGATGTTTCGCACCGGTCTGGCCGCGTTCGGCCTTGTCGTGTTCACAGCCCTGCCCGCAAGCGCCGCCATCTGCAGCGGCAGCGGCGAGGGCCTGAGCTTTTCGTTCAACCTGGGCCTGGGCGCCGACATCAGCGAAGACGACCAGAACCAGTTTGACCTGATGAACCTGCGTCGACTTGGTGTGGACGCCACCCGCGTCGAGCGCTGGGGCGGCTGCCTTCGCGCCTATGTGCGCAAGCCCGAGGGCGGCGAGGAGATGCAGTATTTCGAGCCGGGGACTTATCGCCGCGTGCAATAGCACACGTGCGAAAGTGACCTATCGCCGCGTGCAATAGGGTCGCGACTGAAGGTGCGGAGTTGCCGCAGCGAGCGGGAAGCACACCGTCACACGCGGGCAAAAGTGGACGGAACCTGTCCAGCACATTGCCGGGCAATTTCCTAGATTTCATTGATATGACAAAGCCTTAACTGGCGACCAGAAGGGCCCCGGGGCTAGATGGAGACGTTCCATCTTCTCCCGAACAAAGGACCTTCAAAATGATCAAGACCCTTATCACCGCCGCCTTCGCCACTGTTTCGATCGTGGCCGTCAGCATTCCGGCTCAGGCCGCCACCGGCGCCGAGGACGTCAGCTGCGACGCCGGCTATTCGATCAGCGACAATGCCGACAGCCTGATGCAGCGGCTCGAAGCCAAGGGCATCGCCGTTTCGGGCGTGGAAGACTGGAGCGGCTGCGTGCGCGCCTATGTCACCAAGGCCGATGGCAGCACCGGCATGGTGATCCTGGATCCGGTCTATCTGACCCCGGTCAGTGGCACGACGGAAGCCACCACCATTTGATCGCGGCCCAAACCCCTATGGCCCGGGGCCGCGACAGGCGGCGCCCCGGGTCAGGTCGAAATGGCCACGCTCAGCGTTGTCTCTGCATCCAGAGCGACAAAGGCATAGCCATTGGCCCCCAGTTGCAGCGAGCGGCCAGTGATCGCCGCACTTTCCGACACCGGCTCGAGCACGGCGCCGGCCGGAAGGCCGGCCAGTGTCAGCTGATGTGCGCCGGCTGACAGATTGAAAATGCAGAGCATGGATTGCCCATCGAGCGTCCGGCGGAAGGCCAGCACCGGCTCGCTGACATCGAAGAAGGCAATATCGCCCAGCGCCAGAACAGCCTGCGTCTTTCGCCAGGCCAGCACCCGCCGATAGAAAGCCAGCGTCGAATTGGCATCACCAGCCTGGCTGGCGACGCTGAGCGCCGACTGGGCCGGCTTGACCGGCAGCCAGGGCGTGCCGGTGGTGAAGCCATTGGGCGCCTCGCCGACAGTCCAGGGCATGGGCGTGCGACACCCGTCACGGCCCTTGTCTTCGGGCCAGAAGCGAATGCCGCGCGGATCGGTGAGCTCTTCAAACAGCAGTTCCGTTTCCGGCAGGCCGAGCTCCTCGCCCTGATAGAGGCAGACCGAGCCGCGCAGGGACAGCACCAATGCCAGGGTCTGACGCGCCAGGGCCGGCAGGCTGACCGCATGCGCGGCCCAGCGGCTGATATGGCGCGGGACATCGTGGTTGGAGAAGCTCCAGCACGGCCAGCCATCGGGGCCGGCCTTGAAGAACCGCTCAATGCGGCTGCGGAAATGGTGCGCCGTGAACTGCGGCCCCAGGAAATCGAAGCCATAGCACATGTGCAGACGGTCACCGCCGGATGTGTAGGCCGCCATCAAATCGAGCGATTTGTGGCTGTCGCCCACCTCGCCGACGCTGGTGCTGCCGGGGAATTCATCGAGCAGCGCCCGCGCGCGACGCAGGAAATCGAGGTTTTCCGGCTGGCTCTTGGAATATTCATGCACCTGCCACTCATAGGGGCTGGGGGCATGGGGACCCTTGAGGACCTTGGGATCGGGCGGGTTGGAGCGCAGCTTCTTGTCGTGGAAATAGTAATTGACGGTGTCGAGCCGGAAGCCGTCGACACCGCGCTCGAGCCAGAAGCGCAGGACATCGAGAACCGCGTCCTGCACCGCCGGATTGTGGAAGTTGAGATCGGGCTGGCTGATCAGGAAGTTGTGCAGGTAGTACTGGCCGCGCGTGCCGTTCCATTCCCAGGCGCTGCCGCCGAACACGGCCGGCCAATTGTTGGGTGGCGAGCCATCGGGGTTGGGATCGGCCCAGACATACCAGTCGGCACGCGAATTGGTGCGGGAGAACTTGCTCTCCTGAAACCACTGGTGCTGATCGGAGGTGTGGCTGATGACCTGGTCCATGATGACCTTGATGCCCCGTGCATGGGCCTGCTCGATCAGCGTGTCGAAATCTTCCAGCGAACCGAACAGAGTGTCGACCTCGCAATAGTCCGACACGTCATAGCCCATATCCGCCTGCGGCGATTTGGTGATGGGGCTCAGCCAGATGCAGTCGATGCCCAGGCTGGCGATGTGATCGAGCCGGGAGATGATGCCGGGCAGATCGCCGACGCCGTCGCCATTGCTGTCCTGAAAGGAGCGAGGATAGACCTGATAGATCACCCCACCGCGCCACCATTGCGTCATCGCCAGAACTCCGTCCACTGCCCAGGACCGAGTCGCAACCATGCACCCGGCTTGCATGAACCCTAACCAGTCAAAGCGGTGGAGGGAAACCCTGGGCACGCAGGTTTGCCGTTCCCCCAAAGCAGGGTGGGCGGATCACGAAGCGGTTGGATGAGACGCGGCGAAGGCGGGGATATCGAGGCTTCGCCGGGCCAGGGCGTCCAGGCGCGGCCGCCCGGTTGCGTCGGAAAAATCGGCAATCGTACCCAGGAAATCCACCGTCGCGACCACTGCAGCGTCGGCGCCATTGGGCGCGTCACCACCAAACCAGCCCGATTCCGGCGCCTGTGCCTCCAGAGATGCAAGGCCTTGCCGCAACTGGGTTGCCAGACGCTCGACCCAGGCCTGCCAGACCAATTCTGCTGGCCGCCGCTCGGTCTCGTAGACATAGGCCACGCCCTTTTCGGCAATGGCATTGGCGAGGGCGATGACCTGCAGACAGGCCACACGCTCGGCGCCGGCAGCAGGCAGAAGGCGCTGATCGGGAGCGGCGGAGGTTTCGAGATAGTCGATGATGGCCGCGGTCTCGATGAGATCGCCATGCGGGGTGGTCAACACCGGAACGCGGACCAGCGGATTGCGGGCGGAAAAGCTCTCGAAGTCGGCGCCGAAGATGTCGGCAACCTCACGCGTGTAGGGCGTGCCCTGGAGGGCCATCCAGATGGCCACGCGGCGGACGAAGGGCGAGCGCTTGCCACCATAGAGCGTCAGCATGGTCAGACCACCGCGCTCAGCAGCGGCTCTCCGGCGAAATGCGCGTCGAGATTGGCGATGACCAGGGCGCCCATGGCGTCGCGCGTCTGGGTTGTCGCGCTGCCCTGATGGGGCGAGAGCACCACATTGTCGAGGCCGAAGAAGGCCGCGGGAACATTGGGCTCATCGACAAACACGTCGAGCGCCGCGCCACCCAGGCCGCCGGACTGCAGCAGCTCGAGCATAGCCTGTTCATCCACGAGCGTGCCGCGGGCGACGTTGACCAGCCTGCCCTTGGGGCCAAGGGCGGTGAGCACCTCGCGGCTGACGATGCCTTCGGTTCCCTTGCCGCCGGGGGCAATGATCACCAGCCAGTCGCTGTCGCGGGCCATGTCGACCAGATTGTCGTAGAAGATATGTGGCTCGGTAGGCTGCCGCTTGCGGCCGTAATAGACCACGCGCATCTTCATGGCCTGAGCCCTTGTGGCGATCTCCTTACCGATGCGGCCCAGACCGAGAATGCCCACGGTCTTGCCGGTGAGCTCGGAAAAGAGGCCAAAGCCGGCGTTGGGCCACTTGCCCTGGCGCACGAACTGGTCGGCCTGGGGAATGCGGCGCGCCAAAGCGACCATCAGCCCGATGGTGAGCTCGGCCACGGCATCGTTGAGCACACTGGGCGTATTGGTGACGCGCACATTGGCGGCCCGCGCCGCAGCGGTGTCGATGCTGTCGTAGCCGACGCCGAAATTGGCGACGATCTCGAGCGCGGGGAGCTGGGCGATCAGCGCGGAATCGACATTGCCGCCGGCGATGGCGCGGATACGCGGGCCGACCTCGGCCAAAAAGGCGGCGCGGTCGGATGCCTCATGCAGCTTGTGGACGGTGTAGCGCTCGGCCAGGCCCGCCTCGCAGGATGCCAGCAGCTTGTGGGTCTGCAGGATGTCGATGGCGGGCTTGGTCATGGGCACGTCCTTTTGTTTTGGCGCGCAGCTTAGCGGGTGGGCCTGCCATCGCAAGCCCAACTTGGGCGCCAGGCGTCAGAAAGCGACATGCACGGCCTTCACAGCGGGCAATCGAGTCTGTGCCGCGATGGCGGCTGGACGGATGCTTACAAATGTGTAGCAATGTGAAGGCGATGGGACGAGCCGCACACCACTCGGAGTAGAATGGCCGAAAATCCGCCGTTTGACGAAATGTACAATCCGGATGGCAGCGTCCGCGAACCTTATCGGGCGCTGGCGCAATGGCTTGAGGAGCAGCCCGACAAGGCGCTGACGCTGATGCAGTCGGATGCGGAGGCAATCTTCCGCAAGCTGGGCATCACCTTTGCGGTCTATGGATCTGCCGAGGGCACGGAAAAGGTGATCCCTTTTGACGTGATCCCCCGCATCATTGCCGCGCAGGAATGGCGGCGCCTGTCCAAGGGCATCGAACAGAGGGTGAAGGCGCTCAACGCCTTTCTCTATGATATCTATCACCGCCAGGAGATCCTCAAGGCGGGCCGCATCCCGGACAAGCTGATCCTGCAGAACGAGGCCTTCTGCCCCGAGATGATGGGGCTGGAGCCGGCGCGCGGCATCTATGCCCATATCATCGGCGTGGACATCGTGCGGGTGGGCCCGGACGCGTTCTATGTTCTGGAAGACAATCTGCGCACCCCCTCGGGCGTTTCCTACATGCTGGAAGACCGCGAGGCGATGATGATCCTGGCGCCGGACTTGTTCCAGCGACAGAAGGTTGCGCCGGTCGAGAACTACCCGGAAAACCTGCGCCGGACGCTGGAAAGCGTGGCGCCGGCCAATGCCAGTGCGTCGCCCAATATCGTGGTGCTGACCCCGGGCATCTATAACTCGGCCTATTTCGAGCATTCGTTCCTGGCCGACCAGATGGGCGCAACGCTGTGCGAGGGGCCGGACCTGTTTGTCGATGGCGGCAAGGTCTATATGCGCACCACCACGGGCCCCGAGCGTGTGGACGTGATCTATCGGCGCATCGACGATGATTATCTTGACCCGCTGACGTTCAACCCTGGCTCGATGCTGGGCGTGCCGGGGCTGTTCGACGCCTATCGCGCCGGCAATGTGACGCTGGTCAATGCGCCGGGCACCGGCATTGCCGACGACAAGGCGGTCTATACCTATGTGCCCGAGATCATCGAGTTCTATCTCGGGGAAAAGGCGCTGCTGCAGAACGTGCCGACCTACAACTGCACCGACGAGGAACAGCGCAACTGGGTGCTGTCCAATATCGGCGACCTGGTGGTCAAGGAAGTGCACGGTTCGGGCGGCTACGGCATGATGGTGGGGCCGACCTCGACCAAGGCCATGCACGCCGAATTCCGCAAGAAGATCGAAGCACGGCCGGACAATTACATCGTGCAGCCGACGTTGGCCCTGTCCACCTGCCCGACCTATGTGAACGCCGGCATTGCACCGCGCCATGTCGACCTGCGGCCCTATGTGCTGATCGGCGACGAAGTGCGCATCACGCCCGGGGGCCTGACACGCGTGGCGCTCAAGAAAGGCTCGCTGGTGGTCAACTCCAGCCAGGGCGGCGGCACGAAAGACACCTGGGTGCTGGAAGATTGAAGATGAAGTCTAGCATTCGAAAACAGCATGTATCGTTCTGCCTTCCATACCTGGTCACAAGGGGGGCGACCCCATGACCATGTTGGGACGGACGGCACAGAACCTGTTCTGGCTCAGCCGCTATGTGGAGCGGGCGGAGAACATGGCCCGCCTGCTTGAGGTGGGCTATCGCATGAGCCTGACCAGTCGGCGCGAAGGCGGGGCATCGGAGCACCTGGTGTCCATGATGCAGGCGGCCGAGGTCGACGAGGCCTTTGCCAGCAAGGACCGCGTGGCCGATGTGGACACCGTGGCCAATTTCATGATGTTCGACCCGGACAACTTCAGTTCGGTCTATTCATGCCTGTTGGCGGCGCGCACCAATGCGCGCTCGGTGCGCACGGCGATCACCAGCGACATGTGGGAGTCGATCAATTCGGCCTGGCTGGAATTTTCCCAGATCAAGCCGCGCGACGTGCGCGGGGCCAAGCTGCTGGGCCTGCTCGAATGGGTCAAGGACATCGGGCACCAGTTCCGCGGCGCGCTGCTGGGCACGATCCTGCGCGACGATGGCTTTGCCTTCCTGCAGGCGGGCAATTTCATCGAGCGGGCCGACAATACGGCGCGCATCCTCGACATGAAATATTACGTGCTGCTGCCGCGCGCGAAGATGGTGGGCGGCGATCTCGACATCCAGCAATGGACGCTGATCCTGCGGGCCGCGTCGGCCCATCGCAGCTACCGCCATGTCTATCATGACCGCTACAAGGCGCATAACATCGCCGACTTCCTGATCCTGCGACCGGAAATGCCGCGCTCGCTGATCTTCTGCGCAAAGTACATCGAGGACAATCTGGCGACGCTGAGCCAGTTCTATGGTCAGAAGCAAAGCTGCGACGAGGCCGCAAGCCAGTTGCGCAGCATGGTGGATGGCACGGACATGGACACCATCTTCACCTACGGCCTGCATGAATTCCTGACCGAATTCATCGCCCGCAACAACCGCGTGTCGGACACGCTGTCAGAAAGCTATAATTTTTACTGATGCGCATCTCGATCGAACACCAACTGAGCGTCACGCCGCCAGCCGGCACGGTCCATGCCGTGTTGCAGGTGATGCTGACGCCCATCAACGGGCCCAGCCAGAGCGTGGACAGCTGGAGCGTGGAGATGCCCGGCATCGGCAATGCGGCGCGTTTCGCCGATGCCTATGGCAACAGCGTGCATCTGGTGAACCAGGCGCGGCCGGAGGGGACGCTGCTGGTGACAGTGCGCGGAGAGGTGACCACGACGGACCGGCACGGCGTGCTCGGCCGGGTGAGTGGCGAGCCCGTCGCGGCCCTCTACAAGCGTGTCACAGCGCTGACCCGGCCGCCGGTGACGCTGTATGGCAAGTTCCGCAGCAGCAAGGACAACCGCATCGACATCCTGCATGCGCTGATGGCGCGCGTCGGTGAGACGCTGGGCGTGGCCGATGCCGGGGAGCAGAGCCAGACCCAGATGAGCGCCGATGGCGCGCAGAGCCAAAGCCAGGGTACGGCGAGCGGACAAACGGCCCGGCCACCGGCCAGCGCCGCCGACCTGGCGCATGCCTTCATCGGCAGCTGTCGGGCGCTGGACATTCCGGCACGCTACGTCACCGGCTACCTTGCACCGGGCGGCCCCGAGGCGGAGGACAAGCTGACGGGCTTTCATGCCTGGGCCGAAGCCTTTGACGACAGGCTGGGCTGGATCGGGTTTGATCCAACGCTGCAGCTCTGCCCGACGGACCGTCACGTGCGGCTTGCCGCCGGTCTGGACGGCCTGACAACCACGCCACTGCGGATTGTGCCGGCTGGCGATGGCGTTGCTATGCAGGAGGCGGTCGTCAGCATCGCCTGAAACGGCAGAAGACCTGTCGGACGCCAAATGCCATAATTCGCTATAGTTAGCTATTTCACTTAGTATCGCGTTCTGATAGTTAGCCTTATGGAACAGTTTTCGCATAGCCTGGACAGCATCTTCCAAGCCCTTGCAGATCCGACGCGACGGGCGGTGCTGGAACGACTCGGACACGGGCCGGCAAGTGTGGGCGAACTGGCCATGCCGTTCGATATGGCCCTGCCCTCATTCATGAAACACATCACCATGCTGGAATCGTGCGGACTTATCCGCACGCGCAAGAGCGGGCGGGTGCGCCATTGCGCCATCGATCCGCAGCGCCTGGCGCTGGTGGATGGCTGGCTGGCCGACCAGCGCACCCTGTGGAATGGCCGCACAGACAGGCTGGAACGGCTGTTGACGCAGCCGAAAGACAAGGACCCCTCAGCGTGACAGCATTTTTCGATCCCCAGCGAGATCTCGAAATCGCACGCGTCATCAAGGCGCCGCGCGAACGAGTGTGGGAAGCCTGGGCGCGCCCGGATCTGTTCGCGCGCTGGTGGGTTCCGGCGCCGGCACAATGCCGCGTGGTCGAAATGGACTTCCGCCCCGGCGGCGCGCTGGTGACAGAAATACGCGAGAATGGCGGCGCGTTTGGTCCGCATATGCAGGCCTGCTATCTCGACATTCAGCCCAATCGGCAGCTGGTGTTCACCACGGCGCTGATTGGCAATTGGCGACCGGCGGCTGACCCGTTCATCACTGCCATCATCACGCTGGACGAGGACATCGAAGGCACGGCCTATCGCGCCCATGTGATGCACAAGAGCCCGGACGATCGGGACATGCATAGCGAACTGGGCTTCATGGACGGCTGGGGCAGCGTGGCGGCGCAGCTGGCGCGGCTGGTCGAGGGCTAGAGACTGAGAATATAGAGCCAGCCCGAGATGGTGAGCGCCGAGGCCACGGTGGCAATCAGGATGGTGTTGGCGGCAACGCTGACACCGCGATTGTAGTAGGTGGCAAAGACATAGACATTGACGCCCGCCGGCATAGCCGAGAGCAGAATGCCATAGCGGGCGATTTCCATGGGCACATGGAGCACCCAGATCATCAGCACATAGGCGATGGCCGGGTGAACGATGAGCTTGATCAGCGAGGCGACCAGCGCCTGGCGCCAGTTCTCGGAGAGCTTGAATTCGTTGAGCGCCCCGCCGATGCCGAACAGCGCTGCGGGGACCACCGCCTGGCTCATCATGACGAAAAAGGCCTCGGCCGGCTCGACCAGCTTGAGGCCGGAGAAATAGCCGACCATGCCGGCGGCTATGCCCCAGATCAGCGGATTGGACGCGACGCGCTTGCCCGCCGTGACGAGGGTCTGGCCGAGCGAAGCGCCGTCGCGGCGCATCAGCTCCATGGTCACCATGCCCAGGGTGAGAAGGATGGCGCCATGCAGGCCAATGATGGAGAGCGTCACGGCCAGTGACTGCTGGCCATAGGCGCGCGTCATGATGGGCAGGCCCACCAGCACCGTATTGGTGAAGGTGCCCGAAAAGCCGACGGCGACCGATTCGCCGGGCGCATTGCCAAAGAAGCGGCGCGCGATGACGATGCCCAGGCCAAAGCAGATCGCAGCGCCAATGTAGAACGGGCCAATGATGGCGATGTTGAAGGCAGAGGCGAAATCGCTGGTCAGCAAAGAGTGAAACAGCAGGCAGGGCGTCGCAAAGTTGTTAACGAAGGCGATCAGACTCTTGATGCCATCGGCTGGGAACAGGCGCAGCCGGACGGCGCTGAAGCCAAAGGCCATCAACGCAAAAATGGGCAGGATGACGCTGATGATGCTGAGCATCGCCGGGCTTTCGATGGCCTGAAGGTCCCCTGCCCTACGCTGGCTCGCCACATGGGTCAATGCCGCGCTGGTATGGTAGAATGTGCCGGCCAGCAGGATCAGAAAACGAAAGCCTCTTCTTCCAATCCGAAATCAAAACGCCTATAAACGAAACAAACCTGAGGAGCGGGAATGAGCAGCGACGCAAGCGTGGATATTTTCGTCATTGGCGGCGGCATCAATGGCGCCAGCGTAGCGCGCGATGCGGTTGGTCGTGGCTTTAGCGTGGCGCTGGCCGAGATGAACGATCTGGCCTCGGGCACGTCGTCGGCGGCCACCAAGCTTGTGCATGGCGGACTGCGCTATCTCGAGCACTACGAATTCCGCCTGGTGCACGAAGCGCTGGCTGAGCGCGAAGTGCTGTGGGCGGCAGCGCCGCATATCATCTGGCCGCTGCGCTTCGTGCTGCCGCACCACAAGGGCCTGCGCCCGGCGATGATCCTGCGGGCTGGGCTGGCGATGTATGACTATATGGGCGGCCGGCGCCTGTTGCCGCCGACCAAGACGCTGGACCTGCGCAAGCACGAGACCGGCACGCCGCTCAAGACTGGCTACAAGCTGGGTTTTGAATATTCCGACTGCTGGGTGGATGATGCGCGCTTCGTGGTGCTCAATGCCCGTGACGCGGCGGACAAGGGCGCGGCCATCCATGTGCGCACCAAGGTGACCAGCGTGCGCCGCGATGGCGGTGGCTGGGTGATCGACCTCGATGGCGAAGCCGGCCGGCAAACCGTGCGGGCCAAGCTGGTGGTCAATGCCGCGGGGCCCTGGGTGGATGACGTGATCACCGGGGCGATGGGCAAGAACGGCGCGCACAATGTGCGGCTGGTCAAGGGCAGTCACCTGGTGGTGCACAAGCTCTATGACCACGACCGCTGCTATATCTTCCAGAATGCGGACGGCCGCATCATCTTCGCCATTCCCTATGAGAATGACTACACGCTGATCGGCACCACCGACCAGGACTATGACGGCGACCCCAAGGACGTGAAAATCTCCGAGCAGGAGACCGACTATCTGCTGAGTGCCGCGAGCGAGTATTTCGCCAAGCCTCTCAAGCGCGACGACATCCACTGGGCCTATTCGGGCGTGCGGCCGTTGTTCGATGATGGCGCCAGCGCGGCGCAGGAAGCGACACGCGACTATGTGCTCAAGGTCGATGGCGATGCCGCGACGGGCGCAGCCATCAATGTGTTTGGCGGCAAGCTGACCACGTCGCGCCGGCTGGCGGAATCGGTGCTGGAAAAGATCGAGGACGTGCTGGGCAAGAAGGGCGAGCCCTGGACCAAGAAGAGCACGCTGCCGGGCGGTGATTTCCCCACGCTGGGTTTTGACACCGAGGTGCGCCGGTTGGGCAAGGACTATCCGGGCCTGCCCCAGACCCTGCTGCGCCGGCTGATGCGGCTCTATGGCACCAAGGCCCGCGTGCTGCTGGGGACAGCGCAGACCGTGGCGGACCTCGGCCAGCACTTCGGTTGGGACCTCTATGCCGCCGAAGTCGACTATCTGGTGGCCCATGAATGGGCGCGCACGGCGCAGGATATCCTGTGGCGGCGCACCAAGATTGGCCTCAAGGTGGGGGCGGAAGATGTGATGGCGCTCGAGACCTATCTGGCGCAAAAAGGGCACTGAGCCCGTCTTTTGCACCCGCCTCACAAGGGGCGGGTGGACCACGCAGAGACCGGTGAACGGTTCAGGGAGGATTGCATGACCTATATTCTGGCCATCGACCAGGGCACGACCTCAAGCCGGGCGATCGTATTCAACAAGGACCGGTCCATCGCTGGCGTTGGTCAGAAGGAATTCCCGCAGATCTTCCCGCAGGACGGCTGGGTGGAGCACGACCCCGAGGCGATCTGGGAGAGTGTGCTGTGGTCGATCAAGACCGCCATTGCCGATGCGGGAATCAAGGCCAGCGCCATTGCGGCGATCGGCATTACCAACCAGCGCGAGACCACGCTGATCTGGGACAGGAAAAGTGGCAAGCCCATCCACAATGCCATCGTCTGGCAGGACCGGCGCACCGCCGCCTATTGCGCTGATCTCAAGGCCGACGGCAAGGAGGGCATGGTCACCGAGAAGACCGGCCTGCTGCTCGACCCTTATTTTTCCGGCACCAAGGTCAAGTGGCTGCTCGACACTGTCGATGGCGCGCGGGCGCGGGCGGAGGCGGGCGAACTGGCCTTTGGCACAATCGACAGCTTTCTCATCTGGCGGCTGACCGGGGGCAAGCAGCATGTGACCGACGCCACCAATGCGGGGCGCACGCTGCTGTTCGATATCGGCAGCAACCAGTGGGACAAAGACCTGCTCGCGTTGTTCGAGGTGCCGGCGGCCATCCTGCCCGAGGTGAAGGACTGCGCGGACGATTTTGGCGTGACCGATGAGAGCCTGTTCGGCGCGGCCGTGCCCATCCTGGGCGTGGCGGGCGACCAGCATGCGGCGACCATCGGCCAGGCCTGCTTTGAGCCTGGCATGCTCAAATCCACCTATGGCACGGGGTGCTTTGCCCTGCTCAACACCGGCACAGAGAGGGTGCACAGCCAGAACCGACTGCTGTCGACCATTGCCTATCGGCTGGATGGCGAGACGACCTATGCGCTGGAAGGCTCGATCTTTATTGCCGGCGCGGCCGTGCAGTGGATCCGCGACGGACTCAAGCTCGTCAAGTATGCCAGCGAAACCGGGCCATTGGCCGAAAGCGCCGACCCCAGCCAGAATGTCTATATGGTGCCAGCCTTTGTGGGCCTGGGCGCGCCCTGGTGGGATGCCGAAGCGCGCGGGGCCATCTATGGGCTGACGCGCAATTCGGGCCCGGCCGAGATCGCCAAGGCGGCGCTAGAGGCGGTGTGCTACCAGACGCGCGACCTGCTGGACGCCATGCACAAGGACTGGACCGACAGCGGGGAAACCGTGCTGCGCGTCGACGGCGGCATGGTGGCATCTGACTGGACCATGCAGTTCCTCGCCGATGTGCTGGACGCGCCGGTGGACCGGCCCAAAATCCTCGAGACCACGGCCCTGGGTGCCGCCTGGCTGGCCGGCTCAAAGGCCGGTGTCTGGCCGAACATGAGCGAGTTCGCGGCCACCTGGGCGCTCGACAAGCAATTCACGCCCAAGATGGATTCAACGACGCGCAAGGCCAAGCTCGCGGGGTGGAGCGACGCGGTGCAGCGGACGCTGACGACGCGCTAGGACGTCAGGCTGGACGGAGCCAGGCGGTGAAGCTGCCGCCGGCGATCATCGCCCAATAGACCTTGCCGCTTTTGCTGCGGGCGGCGGCGAGGCCGAACTCGACGAATTTGTCATTGAGAAGGGTGGAGCGGTGGCCGGGCGATTCCATCCAGCCCTGGATGGCGCCTGGCAGGTCGCGATAGCCCTTGGCCACATTTTCGCCGACAGCGCCAAAATAGCCGGCGGCGGTGACGCGTTCGCGCAGGGTGACGCCGAGGTTGTGGCTCATGGTCTCCTTGCTGGCCATCAGGCGGGCCTGGGAGCGGGCCGCATTCTCCAGGGCGACATTATAGGCCCAGGCCGGGGCGCCATTGGCGCGGCGCACGGCGTTGATGTCGGCCAGGATTTCCTCGTCGGTAAGGTTTTCGGGCGAATTGGCCGTCTTGGGCAGCACCGGAATGGTGGCCGAACAGGCCGAGAGCGCAGCGGCGGCGCCCAAGAAGAGAAAACTGCGTCGCGGCAGAGCCATCATCGAACCAATCCTGCGTGGGCTTGCGCCATCGATATCGCGTCAGCAGCCGGCCTGTCCATGCCGCTCACGCGGCCCTGATCGCTTGCGTCCGGGCAGCAGGCATCAGGCCTGATCATAGGCGCTGAGCAAGAGCGGCAGGACGGCGAGATCGGTGGCAATCGGATTGCCCTCAGCCAAATCCCAGCAGGCCGCCAGCGCCGAATGGGCCGCGGCCCAGCCCAGAACGCGCTTGCGGTTGTAGCCGAGGCGGCTCTCGAAGGCATCGGTAAGGGCTGCGATGCGGCGCGGATTGGCGGCCAGCGCCGTGGCGCCCGCCGGGTTGCGATAGACATTGGCCAGTTCATAGGCGGGGTCGCCAATGAGCCCCTTGGGATCAATGGCCAGCCAGCCGCGGTCGGAGGCCAGGATATTGTCGTGATGCAGATCGCCATGCAGCGGGATGGCCGCCGAGGGGCGGTCGAACAGCTTGAGCGCAATGCCGCAGGCGCGGGCATAAAGGTCACGGGCGGTGTGCGGCCAGACCCGCACATCGGTGGCAAAGAGCGCGGCAAAGTGCTCGCGCAGGCCGATCAGGTCCTCAGGGGCATCGGCCCGCGGACGATGCAGATTGGCCACGACGGTGCTGATGGCGATGGTCGCTTCGTCATCACGCCCGGCGCGGGCTGGCTCCCCCAGCGTGCCGCCATCGAGCCATTCCATGAACAGCGTGTCGCCGTGCATGTCAAAGACCGTTGCCGCACCTTCGCCCTGATACCAGTTGAGCAGCAATGAGCCGCGCCGTTCCTCGGCTGCGGTTTCCGGCTTGAGGATCTTGATGGCCGCGTAGTTGCGCCCGTTCTGCTCGACGCGGAATATCCAGCTGGTGTGCGTTTCGGCGACAGGCGTTGCCTTGGTCAACGACCAGCGGATCATGGCGCGGCTGAGAGCGGTTTCGGCAGGCGACTGATTCATCATGGGCCCATTAGAGCAGAAGGGTGAGCCGGCGTGTACCGGAGACAAAGCCATGCCCGGCAATGTTGATTACACAGAGGCAGGCCGCAGCGCAAAGCCGACAATTTGACACAATAGCAACCCTGTCGAAACAAAGTCGGTGGCTGCAAGGTCTTGTTTAGGGTCTGGCGCGCTAGACTTGCGGCATGCAAACGGCGAACCCTCGAGGAGGAGTGTTCCATGCTGCATGAGCGCGTTGAGAATGGTCTGCTGGCCCCGACGGCCGCGCCCGACATCACCAGACCGGGCATCTTGCGCCAGATCGGCAATGGCCTGGGCGGGCTCTGTGTGCTGCTGCTCACCGGCCTGGTGCTGCTGATCGCGGTGATGGTCAAGTCGCGATAGTTTTGGGAGCGGCGCCCTGCGACGCCGCTGCCCCGGAGCCGGATCAGCTGATCCGGTAGGCATCCTTGGCTGCCTGGTAGCTCAGGTGGCGCGCAATTTCGGATGCGGTCGACCGCGTCAGGCGGTTCTCGCCGACCCAGCGCCCCAGGAAACCAGCGACTTCGCGGCGCCAGACATCGTGGCGCGCCGGAATGGACAGCAGAGCACGGGTGTCGTCATTGAACCCGGCCAGATTGTAGAAGCCGGCGCTTTCGACCACCTGGTCGAGATAGCGGCGAATGCCCTGCGGGCTGTCATGGAACCACCAGGGCGGCCCGATCATCAGGCTGGGCCAGAAGCCGGCCATGGGCGCCAGTTCGCGCGCATAGTTGGTCTCGTCCAGCGTGAACATCAGCAGGCGGAAATTGGGGTGATTGCCGCAACGCGCCAACAGCGCCGACAGGCCCGTCACATAATCCGTTGTGCCCGGAATATCGGCGCCGAGGTCAGCGCCGCGCTCGGCCATCAGCTGCGGATCGGTATTGCGGCGGGCACCGGCATGGAGCTGCATGACCATGCCGTCTTCGCAGGCCAGAAGCGCCATTTCTGTCATCATCTGCGCCCGGAACAGATCATTGTCCGCGAAGGACTGAGTGCCGGCCAGGACACGATCCAGCAGCGCCTGCTTTTCCACCATCGGCAGATCGGCGGTGTTGGCGGTGGGCATGCCGTGGTCGGTGGCGACGGCGCCGTATTTGCGGAAATACTCGCGCCGGATGCGATGGGCGTTGATCAGGCCATTCCAGCTCGAAACGTCCTCGCCGGTCAGTTCGCCAAACTTGAGCAGACGCTCGGGCAACCCTGCCCGGTCCGGATTGGTCACATCGTCGGGACGATAGGTGGTGCGGACACGACCGATATAGCCGTCGGCCAGCATCTTCTGGTGATGCGGCAGAGTGTCGAGAGCGAATTCGGTGGTGGCGATGACTTCAACGCGAGCCCGATCCAGCAAGGCACGCGGCAGAAGGTCAGGCGTCGCCAGCGCTGCGTCAATGCGATCATAGATGGCGTCGGCGGTCTCGGCGCTCAGTTCCTGGTCGATGCCAAAGGCCCATTTCAGCGAATGGTCGATCCAGGTCTTTGAAGGCGTGCCAGCGAACAGGTAGTAATTGGCGGCGAACAGGCGCCAGGCATCGCGCCCCTTGGCGACAGGCTGGCCATCCTTGCGCGGCACGCCCAGGTCGTCATAGCTCAGCCCGCGGCTGCGCAGCATGCGCAGCACATAATGATCGGGCGTCAGGAACAGCGTCGCCGGATCAGAAAAGCGCGTGTTGTTGGCAAACCAGGCCGGATCGGTGTGCCCGTGCGGGCTGATCAGCGGCAGGTCGGCAACCTCTGCATAGAGGTCACGCGCGATGCTGCGCGCGGGCTCGGAGGCGGGGAGAAGGCGGTCTGGATGCAGATGTGTCATGGAGCGTTCTTGCCATGATCCGAAGGCGGAATCAATCATCTTCCATACAAGATTCAGGCGAAGGGAATTTTATGTAAATTAACCGCGATTGCAGGTTCACATTCGTGCCGAGGGGCGACGGGATTACCTTTGAAGGCGGGTAAGAACAGCGCAATGCGGCGACCCAATGGCAGAGCCGACCCCAAGGGATCGGCACACCAGGGGATGATGGGACATGCCGCAGCTTGCAACGAACAAAGCCGCCGAGACCTTCGAAATTGCCCGGGCCCGCGCCAGCCGGGCCGGTCAGTTGCACCACATTCAGATGATGCTGATGGCGGCCGGGGTGGCCGGCTTCTGCATCGTGGCCGTGGCCGCAACGGTGATGACCAGTCTCCTTTAGACAGGACGATCATCACACCCTAATGTGCAGCCGGGGAGAAGCTGGCTGCCATGCGCATATTGTTGGTCGAAGACAACGAAGACCTCGGTGAGGCGATTGAAAAGCGCCTGCGCAGCGCCGGCCACTCGGTGGAATGGGTGCGCGATGGCAATGAGGTGGTGCATGCCGCCGAAGGCGATGATTTCGACGCGGTCGCGCTCGACCTGATGCTGCCCAACCGCGACGGTATCGGACTGATTGCCGAGCTCCGCCGGCGCAAGTTTACTGCCCCCATCCTGGTCATTACCGCCCGCTCGGAAATCGACGACAAGGTGAGCCTGCTCGACCTGGGCGCGGATGACTATCTGGTCAAGCCGTTTGACCTGCGCGAGCTGGAGGCGCGGCTGCGCGCCCTGATCCGGCGCACCGGGGGACAGACCAGCAGCACGCTGTCGGCGGGAAACCTCGAAATGGACCTGGCCGGGCTCAATGCCAGCGTGGGCGGGCGCTCGCTGGAGCTGGGGCGTCGCGAATTCCGGCTGCTGGAAATCCTGGTGACCCACGCCGGCAAGGTCGTGCCCAAGGAGCGGCTGATGAACCAGCTGTTCAATTTTGACGAGGCGGTGTCGGTCAATGCGCTGGAGCTGCATATCTCGCGGCTGCGCAAGAAGCTCGAGCCGGCCAGTATCGAGATCGGCACGGTGCGCGGCGTCGGCTATGTGGTGCGGCTGCCAAATGGCTAGGGCAGCACGGCATGGCGGCTAGGTCGTTTTCCATCCGGCGGCGCATCGTGGCGCTGGCGCTGGTGCTGCTGCTGGCCGCAGCGGTGGTGCTGATCGTGTTCATCCGCGACTATGCCGAACGCTCCGCCGACCGCGCCTTTGACCGGTTGCTCGCCGCCTCTGCGCTGACCATTGCCGGCGCCGTGCAGGTGGAAGACGGCACGGTGACGGTGGAATTGCCCTTTGCCTCGTTCGGCATGTTCTCCGGGCGGGACCGGGTGTTCTATGCCGTGGAGACACCGGGCGGGCGGGCCGTGACCGGCTATGAAGACCTGTCGGCAGACTTGCCGGAGCTGGTGTCGGCCGGACCGGTGTTTGCCGATGTGCTCTATCGCGGCGAGCTGGTGCGCGTGGCCAGCGTCGGGCGGCTCACCTCTTCGGGGGGCGACGCCACCTGGGTCACCATCCATGTGGCCGAGACACAGAATGAGCGCGAGGCGCTGGCGGGGGAAATCCTCTCCAACGCCATCGTTCCGGTGGTGGCGCTGACGCTGTTGGCGATCGGGCTGGTGTGGTTCGGCATCGGCCGCATGTTCGCGCCGCTCTATCAGCTCGAACAGGAGCTGCGGGGCCGCGCGCCGGACGATCTGTCCCCGGTGGATGTGCCCGTGCCGGTGGAGGTGCGCCAGCTGGTGGGCGGGCTCAACGCCTTCATGGCCCGGCTGGGCAGCGCCATGGAGCGGGTGAGCGGGCTAGTGGCCGAGGCGGCCCATGAGGTGCGCACGCCCCTGGCGTCGCTGCGTGCGCAGGCCGAAGTGGCCATGGACGAACAGGACCCAGAGGCGCTGCGGCGGCGCGTGGGCCGCATTCACCAGGGCGCGGTGCAGGCCAGCCAGTTGGTGAGCCAGCTGCTGATGGAGGCGACCATCTCACACCGGCTGGAAAACCAGGACAGCGACACCACTGTCTTTGGTTCGGTGGTCGAAGAGGTGCGGCAGCGGCTGGACCCCGAGCAGGCAGGCCGGCTCGCCGGCACGCTGCCCGAAGCGGCGGCCGCCGCATCGATCCGTGGCGACCGGGTGGCGCTGCGCGAAATGGTGCGCAATGTGGTGGACAATGCCCTGGTCTATTCGGACGGGCCGGTTGAGCTGGACGGACGGATGGCGGATGGCGTGATGACCTTTATCGTGCGCGACCATGGCCCCGGGATTGCCGACGATGAGAAAAGCCAGGTGCTGGAGCGCTTCAAGCGCGGCACGGCCAGTGGTAGCAAGGCCGGCTCGGGCCTGGGGCTGTCGATCGTCAAGCGCGTTGCCGAGGCACACAGGGGCGCATTGCGCCTGCTCGACCGGGCGGGTGGTGGGCTGGTGGTGGAGATCGACCTGCCGACCGTTGGCCGCACGCCGCGCATGGAGCAATTGCGCAAGGCCCTGGGCAGCTTTTCCGCTGTGGTGATCTGCCTGGTGCTGGCCCTGGCGCAACCGGCGGATGCCGCCTCGACCCGCTATCCGGCGCCCGATGGCGAGACGGGTGCCGTGCTCACCATTGTCGGCGTCACCGACACGCCGTTGTTTGCCCAGATCATCAGCGCATTCCAGGCACAGCGGCCCGACATCACGGTGGTCTACGAAGAAACGGACTCGCTGCCGCTTTATGAGCGGTTTCTGGCCGGCGACATGGCGCCAAAGCCGGACCTGCTGATCAGCTCGGCCTCGGATCTGATGATCAAGCTCGCCAATGACGGCCACGCGATGGCCTATGACTCGCCCTGGCTGAGCGGCCTGCCCGAATGGGCGCACTGGCGCAACGAGGTGTTCGGCTTCACCTTCGAGCCAGCAGTGATCATCTACAATCCGGACCTGATTTCTGCAGACGAGGTGCCGCGCACCCATCTGACCCTCACCGAAATGCTGGAGACGCAGACCGAGCGGTTTCGCGGCAAGATTGCCACCTATGACATTGCGCTCAGTGGCGTGGGCTATCTGCTGGCAGCGCAGGACCAGCTGATCTCCTCGAACTTCTGGCGGCTGGCCGCGGCCTTCGGCCGGGTGAATGCACGCTTCTCCGGCTCGAGCCCGGCCATTCTCAATGGCGTGGCCGATGGGTCGCTGGCGCTGGGCTATAATGTGCTGGGGTCCTATGCCTTCGGGCGCAAGGCGGGCGGAGCCAATATCGAAATCGTCGTTCCGGACGATTATGTACTCGTACTGACGCGGGCGATGCTGATCCCACGCGACGCGCCCTACCCCGAGCTGGGCAAGGCCTTTGTGGATTTCGCCTTGTCGCCGGCCGGACAGGCCGTAGCTGCCGGCCCGACCGCGCTGGGCTCGGTGATGAATGGCGCCGATGGCCAGTGGACCAGCGAAGCCATCGCCGCCATGGGGCGTGGCGTGATCCAGCCGATTGGCCTGGGCCCTTCCCTGATGGTGTCGCTGGACCAGCAGCGCCGCAAGCGCTTCCTCGACAGCTGGGGCGAGATCGTCTCCCCCAAGCCATGAGACGCTTCTGGAACGCTGCAGGCATGCAACAAGCGCATGGATAAGACCGAAGTCGTAGACTGACTGCCTATTTCCGGTGAATTTTGCCATGCGCGCGAAGTGTTTTGCACCAAACGCATAGCTGGCTTGTTGATGACCCCCTAGTATTTGCCGGCGCTCAGGCCCATCTGTCGAAGCATGAAAGCAGTACGGCAATCCGGCCGGAGCTTTGGAGGATTGGATTATGAGCACCCCCCGCAAGTCTTTCTTTGCGACCCTTGGCACGTTCGTGGAAGTGTTCGGCAGCGCTGCTGCCGTGTCCCATGCCGTCGAGGGCGGGCGTTCGCCGAAGGCCAAGCATCTGAAGTCTCTCGGTATCGACGCTGACGCTTTCCGTTCGATCGGCAAGAACTAAGTCAGCCTGCTGCGGCGTTTCCCTCCCTGTACGCTGCGCGCTGTCGTCGATCTGACGTGAAAAAGCCCGGGTGCCTTGATTGGCACCCGGGCTTTTGCCTGTCTGTTGTACTGAGAGAGCCTAGTCCTCGTCGGCGGCCATTTGCGAGAGCACGTCGCCCTTGCCGCGCATGCGCAACCAGAGCGGCACCAGCACCGCGGCCGCGGCGATGACATAGAGCCCAATGGCGATGGGGGAATGCACGAGCGCGGTGAAATCACCCTGGCTGATGGCCAGCGCCCGCCGCAACTGCTGCTCGGCCATGGGCCCCAGGATCAGGCCGATGACCACGGGCGCGATGGGGTAGCCGAACAGGCGCAGCAGATAGCCCAGGACGCCGAAGGCCAGCAGCATCATCAGCTCGAACGAGAAGCTGATCGGGCCCAGATGACCTGACATGGCGCCATTGGCCCCCAGTGTGCCCAGGGTGGCGAACACCAGGATGCCGCCATAGAGCCAGGGCTTGGGGATATTGAGCAGGCGCACCCACAGGCCCACCAGCGGCAGATTGAGCACCACCAGCATGAAGTTGGCGACCAGAAGGCTGGCAATCAGCGCCCAGACCAATGAGGCATTGTTGGTGAACAGCAAGGGGCCGGGCTGCAGACCGAACTGCTGGAAGCCTGCCAGCATGATGGCGGCGGTGGCCGAGGTGGGCAGGCCCAGGGTCAGGAGCGGCACCAGCGTGCCGGCGGCGGAAGCGTTGTTGGCCGCTTCGGGCCCGGCAACACCCTCGATGGCGCCTTCGCCGAACTCTTCGGGATGCTTGGTGAGCTGGCGTTCGGCGGCATAGGAGAAGAATGTGCCGATCTCGGCGCCGCCCGCCGGCATGGCGCCGATGGGGAAGCCGATTGCCGTGCCGCGCAGCCAGGGCGCCCAGGAGCGCTTCCAGTCTTCCAGCGTCATCCAGACCGAGCCCTTGATGGCCATGACCTCGTCTTTGACGTTGGCGCTGGTGCTGGCGATCATCAGCGTCTCGCCAATGGCGAACAGCGCCACGGCCAGGGTGGTCACCTCGATGCCGTCGAGCAGATCGGGGATGCCGAAGGCCAGGCGTGCCTGCCCGCTCTGCAGATCGATGCCGATCAGGCCCAGCCCCAGACCGATGAAGAGCGCCGTGATGCCGCGGAGCGGGCTGTCGCCGAAGGCTGCCGAGACGGTGACAAAGGCCAGCACCATGAGGGCGAAATAGTCCGCCGGGCCGAACATCAGGGCGATCTTGACCACCCAGGGCGCAATGAAGGCCAGGGCGAGAGTAGCGATGAGGCCAGCGATAAAGGAGCCGATGGCAGCAGTAGCCAGGGCGGGGCCCCCGCGGCCCTTGCGGGCCATCTTGTTGCCCTCGAGCGCGGTGACGATCGAGGCACTCTCCCCCGGCGTGTTGAGCAGGATGGAGGTGGTCGAGCCGCCATACATGCCGCCATAGTAGATGCCGGCAAACATGATGAGAGAGCCCGCCGCATCCAGCTTGTAGGTGACGGGGAGCAGCAGGGCGACGGTGAGCGCCGGGCCAATGCCGGGCAGCACGCCCACGGCGGTGCCCAGGGTGACGCCGATAAAGGCATAGATCAGGTTCTGCCACTGCAACGCCGACAGGAGCCCTTCGTAGAGCAGTCCGAAAGTGTCCATCTCAACAGGTTCCGATCAGGGCAGGAGACGTTCGAGCGGGCCGGCAGGCAGCGACAGCTGCAGACCGCGCGCAAAGATGAACCAGACCAGCAACGCAAAGACGATGCCGATCGGAATGGTCTGCCAGAGCGGGCCGCGACCAAATCCCTTGGCGGTGAAGGCAAACAACAGGCCAGTAGCTATGGCAAAGCCGGCCGTGGACAGCAGCATGATCTGGGCGAGCAAGCCGGCGACGATCCAGAGCATAGGCCCCATGTCGCCCTTTTCGCGTGGCGGGAAGCTGCCGCGCAGCGCCTGGACCAATGTGCCCAGGGACAGCGCCAGCAGACCGGCGGCAATCACATAGGGAAAGACGGTCGGGCCGACCCGCTGCTGCACCGGCGGCAGGCGCATCTGGCTGGTCTGCCAGATGATGACGCCGGCGATGACGGCCAGGATCAGCGCGATGACAAGCGCCGCCCCATCGGGGCGGCGCGCAAGGTTGGGTCCGCCGGTGGTCATTGCACCAGGCCGACGTCTTTCAGGATGGCCGAGGTGGCTTCGATGTCCTTGGCAAGCTGGGCGTCGAAGTCGGCGCCGGCCATGTACATGTCCGTCCAGCCCTTGGTTTCGAGCGCGGTCTTCCAGGTCTGCGACATGGCCATCTTTTCGATGTCGGCGGTCACAGCAGCCTTCTGCTCGTCGGTGATGCCGGGTGCCGCGGCAACCATGCGCCAGTTGGTGACGGCCACGTCGACGCCGGCATCCTTGAGGTTGGGAATATCGCCGACGGCAGTGTCGCCCGTCACCGCGAGGGCGCGCAGGTCGCCCGCCTCGATCTGGGAGGCAAATTCACCGACGCCGGAAATGCCGACAGTCACCTGACCGCCCAGCACGGCAGCCAGCGCCTCGCCACCGCCCGAATAGGCGATGTAGTTGATCTGGGTGGGATCAACACCGACAGCCTTGGCGATCAGCCCGGCTGCGATGTGGTCAACGCCGCCAGCCGAACCGCCAGCCCAGGAGACCGAGCCCGGATCGGCCTTGAGCTTGGCCACCAGGTCATCCATGGTCTTGAGCTCGGAGGCAGCGGGGACGACGATGACGTCCGCCTCGCCGATCAGGCGGGCGATCGGGGTCACGTCGGCCAGGGTCACCGGCGACATGTTGGTCAGAACGGCACCAACCATCACATAGCCACCCACGATGAGGGCATCGGGATTGCCGGTGGACTGGTTGACGAACTGGGCCAGGCCGATGGTGCCACCGGCGCCAGGGACGTTGGTGACCTGCACATTGCCCGAGATGCCCTCAGCCTGCAGCGCTTCCTGCATGGTGCGGGCGGTCTGGTCCCAGCCACCGCCCGGCGAGGCCGGCGCCATGATGGTGTAGTCGGCGGCATAAGCCGGAACGGCGAGCGCGCCCGTCAGCAGCGCAGCAACAAACAGCTTGTTCATAAGTCCTCCCATGGAAATCAGCGAACGTCTCTGCGTTCATGGGAAGCAGGCTAGTCCGGCAAGCCTGTCGCCGTCCTGTCACGCGGCGGGCGATGACGGCTCAGCGGGACTGACGGCTCCGGTGCTTGCGGCCGGGCGCGGACGGGGCGATGGCAGGGCTGGCGTTGCGGTATTGCGCGAAAAGCTGCAGCAGCCGGGTGGTTTCATCAAAGGAAACCGGGCGCGAGAACAGATAGCCCTGCCCCAGGACGCAACCGAGGTCGCTGAGCGCCTTGACCTGATCGGCTGTCTCGATGCCCTCGGCGATGATGCGCATATCCAGCTTGCGGGCGATATCGATGATCGAGCCAACAATGACATCGCTGGCACGGGCCGCGCCGACATTGTCCACGAAGGACTTGTCGATCTTGATCACATCAACGGGAAAGCTCAGCAGATGGGTGAGCGAGGCAAAGCCGGTGCCGAAATCGTCCAGGGCGACGAGCATGCCAAGGCGACGCAAGGCGCCGACAGCCTTGGGCACGGCCTGATCGCTGCCGCCCATGAAGACCGCCTCGTTGACCTCCAGCACGATATGCTTGAGCGGCACGTCATAGCGTCCGAAGGCGGCCACGATGCGCTGCTCGAGATCACCGCGCTGGAAATCGCCGGTGGTGACATTGATGCCCACATGCTGGATGGGAATGCCCATATCCAGCCAGCGCCGGATGTCGCCAGCGATCTGGGTCAGCATCTGGCCGGTCAGTTGCCAGGCGATACGCGGATCGGCCAGCGCGGCATGGAACTCGCCGGCGCTGGCGATGCGACCGTCGGGCATGCGCATGCGCGCCAGCGCCTCCAGACCGACGATTTCGGCAGAATCGAGCCGAACGACGGGCTGGTAATGCGCCAGGATGCGATTTTCGGCCAAGGCGCGATCGACACTGCGCACCATGCTGGCGCGCTCGAGCATGGTCGTGCGCAGCCCGGGCGAAAAATGCACGAAGTCGCCGCGGTGCACTTCCTTGGCGTGATAGAGGGCAAAATCGGCATTCTGGCGCAGGGCGGCACCGTCCTGGCCGTCGGGCCCGAACAGGGCGCCACCGATGGTGATATGGGGGTCGATGGTCTGCCCGCCCGCCTCGATAAGTCCGCGGGCCGCGGCCAGGATGTGCGCGGCTGCGTCACCGAGCGTTTCGGCGGTGTGGCAATCATCGACCAGAACGGCAAACTCGTCGCCGCCCAATCGGCAGGCCACAATATTGGGGCCAAGGCCACTGATCCGCCCGGCGATGGTGCTGATCAGGACATCGCCCATGCCGTGGCCAACCGTATCGTTGATCAGCTTGAGGTGGTCGATGTCGATCAGCAGCAGGCCAAAACCCGCGCCGGCGGCCACCCGCCGGGCGAGCAGTTCGTTGAAGTGCCCGCGATTGGGCAGACCTGTCAGGCCGTCGTAATAGGCAAGACGGTGATTGCGGCGGCGCACTTCCTCATGGTCGAGCGCCAGGGCGCACAGATGCACGCAGGTCTCGACAATCTTGCGCTCCATGGCGTCCGGGCCGCGGCAGGTTGCAAAATAGAACGCAAAGGTCGCGACCACATTGCCTTGCTGGTCAAAGATGGGCGTCGACCAGCAGGCCCGCAGCCCCAGGGGAAGGGCCATCTCGCGATAGTCCTCCCAGAGCGCGTCATGTTCGATGTCGGTGACGATGACAGGGGCCTTGCGCCAGGCCGCCGTGCCGCAAGAGCCGGTCTTGGGTCCGGCCCGAAGCCCATCAAGCGCCCGGGAATAATGTGCGGGCAGGCTGGGCGCCGCCAGCGGGTGAATGGTGCCATCCGGATCAATGGCCAGGATCGAACAGATGGCGCCCGGGGCAATCGCCTCGGTGCGATGGCAGAGCAGCTCGGCGATGGCCGTCAGAGGCTCGCCACGCGCCACGGCTTCGAGCACTTCAGTCTGCAGGCGCAGCAACACTGAACTATGGGTGACCATATCGGGCCCCTGAACATAAATGCGATCTGGCAAAGCCCTGCGGTCATGTTCACAGCGCCATTTATTGAGAATGCGCGAGAACACTGAAGCAGAGGTTATTATTCAGATCGAATTTGTTCGGTAGCCGAAACTCCAGATCAATAAGTTGCTCGTCCGCCGGACAAATCAAACACACTTGCCGTGGTAAAACTGTTGTCTCGACTGACCAGCCAGGCCACCATGGCCGCAGCCTCGTCGACCTCAAGGAAGCGGCCACGGGGGATGCGCACCAGCATGTAGTCAATGAACTCTGGGGTCAGCGTCTCGAGTATGCGGGTCTTGGCCGTGGCCGGCGTGATGGCGTTGACTGCGATGTCAAAGCGCGCCAGTTCCTTGCCGAGCGATTTGGTCAGGCCGATCACGCCCGCCTTGGCGGCCGAATAGGCGGACAGATTGGGATTGCCCTCCTTGCCGGCGATGGAGGCAATATTGACGATGCGTCCATAGTTGCGCGCCTTCATGCCGGGGATCACCACCTTGTTGACATAGAAGGTGCCGTTGAGGTTGACCTCGACGATGCGGCGCCACTCGTCGGGATCGTAGTCTTCGAGCGTGGCATTGGCGCCGGCGATGCCGGCTGAGTTGACCAGGATGGCAATGGGTCCCACATCGCGCTCGACCGCCATCTGTGCCCCGACGAGACCAGGATAGTCGGTGATATCTACAACGACGCTGGAGGCCGCGGGGCCAAGCGCCGCCGTTGCTTCGGCCAGGACGGCGGCATTGGCGTCCCAAAGGCTGACCTTGGCGCCACTGGCGATCAAGCGCTGTGCAATGGCGAAGCCGAGGCCCTGCGCGCCGCCGGTCACGACCGCCACCTGCCCGACTAGATCGATCTGGTTCATCCCACCCCTCCTCTGCCCGCAGTTGCGGGCGCACGCCGATTTACGGCCGCCGACTCTGTGCACACAGTGTGTGCCAACCCGCGCGTGCTGAACAGGTGAATTTGATAGTGTTCTGAAGGGGAAGGATGGTGCCCGGGACCGGAATCGAACCAGTGACACGCGGATTTTCAATCCGCTGCTCTACCAACTGAGCTACCCGGGCATCGGGGCGGCAGGGCCGCCCGGCTGAAAGCCATGGGCCTTATAGGGGAAGGGTTTTGCCCGCGCAAGCGGGAAAAGGGCATGTGGAAAAGGAGTTTGCGCGGGCGTGCTACAATATGGCCCAAGCCCCCGGTTTCCGGGGCATCCAGCGCTGCGGCAGCGGGCATATTCTGCCGCCAGTGCCGCTAGAACCGGTCGTCCTCGTCGCCGCCGGGCACCGAATTGTCGTCTTCGGACATGGGCTCGTCATCGCGCGCCGGAATGACATAGCCACCGGTCAACCACCGGTTGAGGTCGACGTCAGCGCAGCGCTTGGAGCAAAAGGGCTTGAAGGCGGCCACCGTGGGCTTGCCGCAGATGGGGCACTTGCGTTCGGGAGCGACGGGCTCGGCCATCAGACGCCGGACAGGGTGGATTGATTGAGCCAGTTGAAATGCACGGGATAGCCTTCGCCGGCCAGCAGTTGCGCCGTTTCCATCAGCGGCAGGCCGACAACGGCGGAATAGGAGCCCGAGAGCTTGACCACAAAGGCACCGGCAATGCCCTGAATGGCATAGCCGCCGGCCTTGTCGCGCCATTCGGCGCTGGCCAGATAGGCTTCCATTTCCCGTGTCGAGAGGCGCTTGAAGCGCAGGCGTGTTTCCACCAGCCGCTGGCGCTTGGCGCCAGAGGGGGTGAGCACGGTAACACCGGTGTAGACGCGATGCGCGCGACCCGACAGCAGGGCGAGGCACTGGCTGGCCTCTTCCATCGTCTCGGCCTTGGGCAGGATGCGTCGCCCCACGGCGACGACAGTGTCGGCGCCCAGCACCAGCGCGCCTTCGCCAAAGCCGGCGGACCGGGCCTTGTGCTGGGCTTCGACAGCCTTGAGCTCCGACAGGCGCATGGCCAGGCGACGCGGCAGCTCGCCCTTTTCCGGCGTCTCGTCCACATGGGCGGGCACAAGATGCTCGGGCTCGATGCCGATCTGGTTGAGCAAGGCCAACCGACGTGGCGACGCAGATGCCAGGATCAGATCCGGACGGCTGGCCATGATGGGATCAAGCTCCGTTTGTGGGGGGTGCCGGACCGACGAAGACGGCGATCGCTGCTATCGAGCCATACCGCAGCTGAACTGCGGGACGCCGCGCCAGATTATTTGAAGCGGTAGGTGATGCGGCCCTTGGTCAGGTCATAGGGCGTCATTTCGCACAAGACCTTGTCGCCTGCCAGCACGCGGATGCGATTCTTGCGCATGCGGCCTGCGGTGTGGGCGATGATCTCATGCTCATTCTCCAACTTGACCCGAAAGGTCGCGTTGGGCAGCAATTCCACTACCACGCCCGGGAATTCGAGCACTTCTTCCTTTGCCATACTGTCTCCAGAAAAGACCCCGCGCAGCTCGGATTGGCGCGCCAGGGGTCGGAAATTGCGCGGAACCTACTTCAATTCAATGGATTTGTGAACCACCGGAAACCAGAGGCTCCAACCGAGCCCTGACCCGCTTGTCCAGCGTGTCCCGCAAGTCACGATAGGCTGCCAGAACGACGTCGCGACTGCCTTCAACCAGCGAGGGATCCTGGATGTGCCAGGCCTCAATGGCGCCTGCCTCCAGACCCTTGCGCGCCACAGCCTCGGGCGCGTCATCGGACAGGCAGATCACCAGATCGAAACGATTGGCCACCAGCTCATCGAGGATATGGGGCGTGTGCACGCTCATATCAACACCGATCTCTTCCATCACCTCGTGGACGAACTGGTCGGCCTTGCCACCATTGACGCCAACCGAGCGCGCGATGATGCGCCCCGGGAAGGCCTTGCGGGCGATGGCGGCGGCAATGGGGGAGCGCACCGAGTTCATCGAACAGACAAACAGCACGCTGGGCAGTTCGGATTTGCTCTCGTCGATTCGGCTGGCATAGGGCTGCACGGCGCAGATGAGCGTGAAGAGCCGGCGTGCGGTGTTGAGATCGATGATGAGCTTGTTATCCAGCCGCGTGCGCAGCAGTTCGGCTGCCTCGTTGTGGATGCCGCGACGGGCCATGTCGACGGTTTCGATCTGGAACGGCTGGGCCGAGCGGATCGCCTCGTAATAGGCGTCGCGGATGCGGAAGTAGTCGCGGATCAGCCGGCGGAACGGGGTCAGTGACAGATAATGCGCGGCAATGGGCTGGAAGGTCTCGGGGTGGCGTACGTCGAGCACGATGGCGTTGCCGACGATGGACATGTGCAGCGCAAACGGGCCCACCGCCGCCACGCGCGCGGGGCGGAAGCTGTTGTCCTCAAGCAGATCATAGATGGCGATGCGCCACTCATGCACCTCGTCAGGATTGATCGAGGTGATGGTGTTGGGGTCGAGCGTGACGGTGACGAGGCGATCGGTGCTGGCCAGAGATTTCGCTTTTGCCGTCCCGTTTGCTGTCGCCATCGCAGAGGTCACCTGTTGGAGCGGATCGATACGGAGCGGCCGTGGCCGTCGAGCCCCTCGACCTCGGCCAGGATCTCGGCCGCTTCGGCCAGCGCCGACAGCGAGCCGGGATCGCAGCCCAGCAGCGAGGTGCGCTTCATGAAGTCGAGTACGCCCAGGCCAGAGGCGAAGCGGGCCGTACCGGCGGTGGGCAACACATGGTTGGAGCCGCCGACATAGTCACCGATGGCCTCGGGTGTGTGATGGCCAATGAAGATCGCGCCGGCATGACGAATGTCGTCCAGGATGGCACGGGGATCGTCGAGCGCCAGCTCCACATGTTCGGAGGCAATGCGATTGGCCAGATCGGTGGCCTGCCGCAAGGACGAGACGGTGATGATGGCGCTGTACTTGTCCCAGCCCTCGCGGGCATTGGTCGGATCGGGCAACAGGGCAATCTGGCGATCCACCTCGCGGTCGACCATGTCGGCCAGGGCCCGGTCGGTGGTCACCAGGATAGAACGTGCCCCGGCCCCATGCTCGGCCTGGGCGATGAGGTCGGCGGCGACCCAGGCGGGGTTGGCGGAGCTATCGGCAATCACCAGCACTTCGGAGGGCCCAGCGATCATGTCGATACCGACCTGGCCGAACACCTGGCGCTTGGCCGCGGCGACATAGGCGTTGCCGGGGCCGACGACCTTGTCAACGCTGGCAATGGTGTCGGTGCCATAGGCGAGCGCCGCGATGGCCTGGGCGCCGCCGATCCGATAGATCTCGGTGACCCCGGCGATCTGGGCGGCGAGCAGGATGGCCGGATTGATCTCGTTGTCGGGCGTTGGCACGACCATGGCAATGCGCGCCACGCCCGCCACCTTGGCCGGCACGGCGTTCATCAGCACCGAGGATGGATAGGACGCAAGGCCCCCGGGCACATAGATGCCCACGGCGTCCACCGGCGTCCAGCGTGTGCCCAAGGTGACGCCCAGGGCATCGGTATAGATGTGGTCGCTCGGCTTCTGCTTTTCGTGATGCGCCTTGATGCGATCATGCGCTGTCTGCAGCGCGCCGCGCACGCGGTCGGAAACGCCAGCAGCGGCGGTGGCGATGGCGTCCGGCCCGATGCGCAGGTCGTTGACGGCGTAGTTGGTGCGATCAAAGCGGTTGGTATAGTCCAGCACGGCAGCATCGCCGCGACGCTGGACGTCGCTGATGATGGCCGCAACCGTATCGCTGACGTCCTGGCTGGATTCGCGCTTGCTCGACAGCAGTTCGGCAAAACGCGCTTCAAAGCCTTCGTCAGCGCTATCTAGGCGGAGGGTCATGAACAGTCCTTAGTCCAGGGCGTGGGCCGGCTTGGCGGCTGCGGCCCAGGCCGCGCCGAGATCGGATAGACGGGCCTCGAGGCACTCAACGCCCAGACGCACCGTGCCGCCGCCGGCAAAACTGAGTTCGATGATGCCTGCCGGACCATCGATGGGGGAGAAGGTGATGGCCAGCAAGGACAGCACGCCCTCGGGCGCAGCCGGGTCAAATCCGGCTGTCGATACCGACTGGACCGAGTCGAAATGCAGGGCGGCGCGCTTGCGCTGGCCCTTGTCCCGCCGCCCCTGGCCCGATTGCCAATCATAGCGGTTCATCAGCAAGGCAAAGCGCCGATCGCCACGGGCATAGCCCATGTCAGCGACACGGACGACAGCATCCTGCACATGGGCAGAGATGACTTCGAGGTCTTCGGTATCGAGCGCAATGAGCTTGAGGTCGGTCATGAACAGGCAGTCCCTCGGGGATTGGTCGACCCTATCTGGTCACCCCTGCCCCGATCTACAAGCTTGACCGCATCGGGGCAATGCAGCAGCGGCAAAAAGGCGACCCAGCGACAATTTGGGACGATGGCACAACCTTGCTAATGACTGACCAGTCATTTATTAGTGAAAGGGACTGGAGACCACCATGACCGAGACCACCAAGAAATTCCGCCGCCGCGCAGAAGCCCGTCCCGACGAGGTCCTCGATGCTGCGCTGGCAGTGTTCGTGGAAAAGGGCTTTGCGGCCGCCAAGGTCGAGGAGATCGCGCGGCAGGCCGGCGTTTCCAAGGGTCTGGTCTATCTCTACTTCCCATCCAAGGAGGCTCTGCTTGAAGGCATCGTGCGGCGGGCGCTGGCGCCCATTGCCGATGAGGCGGTGAACCGCCTGGCGCATTTTGACGGGGACCCCAGGGACGCCATAACCATGCTGCTGACAACCATCTGCCTGCAGCTCAGCGATCCGGCCCGGCTGGCCATCCCCAAGGTGGTGATCAGCGAAGTGGTGCGCTTCCCGGCGATTGCGTCGATGTATCGGCGCGAGGTGATCGACAAGGTGCGGCCGGCACTGGCGACGCTGCTGGCCCGCGGCGTTGCGGCTGGTCATCTTCGCCCCATTGACCCGGAAATGGCGATCCGCTCGGTGATCGGGCCACTGGTGGTGCATATCGCGCTCTTCGCCCTGTTCGATGTCGACAGCGAGGCTGGGCTGGACATGCCGCGCCTGCTGGAGAGCCACCTCGATATCCTTTTCCACGGTATCAGCGCGGTGACACCATGAGCGACTTCCTGACCGGTCTCCTGGCCGCAATCCTGGCGCTGCTGCCCGGAGGCGCCACTGCGCCAGCCGGATACGTGGGCTATCTGGAGGCCGACTATGTCTATGTCGCACCCGCCAGCCCCGGGCGGATTGTCGATATCGCGGTGGCCGAAGGCGATGCGGTGACCGCCGGACAGCTGGTGTTTGCGCTCGACGACCGGCAACAGAAGGCGCAGCGCGATGCGGCACAGGCGCGCGTAGCCTCTGCGCAGGCCAGCCTGGACAATCTGGAAACCGGCAGCCGTACGCAGGAAATCGACGTTATCCGCGCCGCGCTGAGCAAGGCGCAGTCGGACCTGGCCCTGGCGCAGGCCAATCTTTTGCGCAGCGAGAAGCTGCTGGCCGCCGGCGCGGTGCCGGCGGTGCGCGTCGAGCAGGACCGGGCAGCGGTCAATGCCGCCCAGGCGCAAGTCGCGCAATATTCCGCCCAGGTGGGTGTGGCCGAGCTGCCGGCGCGATCGGCGCAGCAGGTAGCGGCAGAGGCCAATCTGACAGCGGCGCGCGCCGATGCCGAGGGCGCCGCCATTGTTCTGGCAGACCGCCAGACCGTGGCCCCGGTCAGCGGCGTGGTGGACAAGCTGTTCTTTCAGGAAGGAGAGATGGTCAACGGCGCACCCGTGCTCTCGATCCGCCCGGCAGGGGCCATCAAGGCGCACTTCTTCGTGCCCGAGGCGGACCGGTCGAGCCTGGCGATCGGCCAGCGCGTTCATGTCAGCTGCGATGGCTGCGCGGTGCTGGAGGCGACGATCACCACCCTGGCGGCCGAGCCGCAGACCACGCCACCAGTGATCTATTCGCGCCAGGAACGCGGGCGGCTTGTCTATCTGGTGGAGGCGGAGCTGAGCGCGCCCGGCCAGTTGCTACCGGGACAGCCCGTCACGGTGACCCGATGACCAGTGGTGCGGTTATTGATGTGCAGGGCATGACCAAGCGATTTGGCGACAAGCTGGTGGTCGACACTTTCGATATCACCGTGCCGCGCGGGGCCATCTACGGCTTCCTCGGGCCCAATGGCTCGGGCAAGACCACGACCATCCGCATGCTGTGCGGCCTGCTGCTGCCCGACGCGGGCAGCGGCACCTGCCTGGGCTTTGACGTGCGCAGGCAGGCCAGCCAGATCAAGGAGCAGGTTGGCTACATGACGCAGAGGTTCAGCCTCTACGAGGACCTCTCCATCCGGGAGAACCTGGACTTCGTAGCGCGCATGTATGGTGTTCGCCAACGTCGCGCCCGTGTGACCCAGGCGCTGGAAGAACTGAGATTGGCCGACCGGGCCAATCAGTTGGCGGGCACGCTGTCGGGCGGCTGGAAGCAGCGCCTCGCCCTGGCGGCCTGCCTGATCCACGACCCCAAGCTGCTGTTGCTGGACGAGCCCACAGCCGGTGTTGACCCCAAGGCGCGGCGGGATTTCTGGGACGAGATCCGGCGGCTGAGCAAGCAGGGCGTCACCATCCTGGTCTCGACCCACTACATGGACGAGGCGGTGCAGTGCGATTTCATCACCTATATCGCCTATGGCAAGAAGCTGATCGATGGCCCGGCGGCGGACATTCCGCGTCTCGTCGGGCTGACCACCTGGCGCGCTGAGGGGCCGGAGCTGGCGGCGCTGGAAGTGGCGCTGGCAGGACAGCCCGGCGTCGACCAGATTGCGCGCTTCGGCGCCACGCTGCATGTGTCGGGCGTGGATGCGTCGGCTTTGGCAGAAACGGTGCGGCAGTTCGAACAGACCGGCCAGCAGCGCTGGAGCCTGCAACCGGCCGGGCTTGAGGAGGCCTTCATCTATCTGATGGCCGGGGCGCAGGACAATTTCGCCCGAGACGCGGCATGAGCTGGTTCTCGCCTGCCCGCTTCATCGCCGTGCTGGTGAAGGAATTCATCCAGATGCGGCGCGACAGGGTCACCTTTGCCATGATGATCGGGCTGCCCATCGTGCAGCTGCTGCTGTTCGGCTTTGCCATCAACAGCGATCCGCGCCATCTGCCCACGCTGGTGGAGGTCCACGATGACGGGCCACTGGTGCGGGCCGTGCTGGCGGGCATGGCGCAGTCGGACTACTTCGACTTCATCGGCGTGGTGTATGGGCCGGATGCCGGCGAGGCAGCGCTGCGCCGTGGCGCGGCCAATTTCGTCGTCGTCATCCCCGAAGATTTCGAGCGGGACGTGGTGCGCGGATTGCGTCCGGACATTCTGGTGGCGGCCGACGCGGCCGACCCGGCAGCCATTGGCGGGCCCGTCGCGGCATTGAACGGCATCGTCGCCCTGGCCTCGGCTCAGACGCTCACAGGGCCGCTCAGCAGCGTGGCGACCGCCCCTGCCCCGTTCAATGTCATCGTGCAGCGCGCGTTCAATCCCGAGGGCAAAACCTCGACCAATATCGTGCCGGGCCTGCTGGCGATCATCCTGTCGATGACCATGGTGATGATCACAGCCGTGGCGATCGTCAAGGAGCGCGAGCGGGGCACGATGGAAATGCTGATTGCCACGCCCGTGCGCCCACTGGAGGTAATGGCGGGCAAGATTCTGCCCTATGTGCTGGTGGGCTATGTGCAGACCGCGGTGTTCCTGGCGGCGGCCTTTGTCCTGTTCTCGGTGCCGTTCGAAGGCAGTTTCCTGGCCTTCCTGATCGGCTTCAACCTCTTCATCCTGGGCAATCTGGCGCTGGGCTTCCTCATCTCCACCGTGGCGCGCAGCCAGATGCAGGCGATGCAGCTGAGCTTTTTCACCATCCTGCCCTCGATCCTGCTCTCGGGCTTCATGTTTCCGTTCGCGGGCATGCCGGGCTGGGCGCAGACCCTGGGCACGGGCGTACCGGCCACCCATTTCATTCGCCTCGTGCGCATGGTGATGCTCAAGGGCGCCAACAGCGCCGATGTGCTGGGCCAGTTCCAGGCGCTGGCCATCATCACGGCGGTGTTCGCGCTACTGGCCATGCTGCGCTACCGGCAGACGCTGGACTGAGCGAAGGTTCATGCAGCGAAAGAAAGCGGCCCCGCACAGGCATGTGCGGGGCCGCTCGACGTCTGGATTGAGAATGCGCCGGAGATCAGCCCGCGACGCGTTCGATTTCGGCGCCGCAGCGGCTCAGCTTGTCCTCGAGGCCTTCGAAGCCACGATCAAGGTGATAGATGCGGTTGACCACGGTCTCGCCCTGGGCGGCGAGGCCGGCAATGACCAGCGATACCGAGGCGCGCAGATCGGTTGCCATGACCTGGGCGCCCTTGAGTTTGGACTTGCCGCGCACGGTGGCCACCTGGCCATCGACGGTGATGTCGGCGCCAAAGCGGGCCAGCTCGGCCACATGCATGTAGCGATTCTCGAAGATGGTCTCGCGAATGCGGCTGGTGCCACTCGACATGGTCATCAGGGCCATGAACTGGGCCTGCAAATCGGTGGGGAAACCCGGGAAGGGTTCGGTCTCGACATCGACCGGCGCGATGGCCGTGTCATGCCGCTGCACGCGCAGGCCGCCAGCTTCCACCGTCAGCGTTGCGCCGGTGCGGGCCAGCACGTCGAGCGCCGCCTGCAGATGCTCGGGCCGGGCGCCCTTGAGCAGCACATTGCCGCCGGTCATGGCCGCAGCCATGGCGAAGGTGCCGGTTTCGATGCGGTCGGGAATCACGTCCACCGTGGCGCCATGCAGGCGCTCGACGCCCTCCACCGTCAGTGTGCGCGTGCCAATGCCGGAGATCCTGGCGCCCATGGCCACCAGGCACTCGGCGACATTGGTGATCTCGGGTTCCTGGGCGGCGTTTTCGATGACCGTGGTGCCCTTGGCGAGGGTCGCGGCCATCAGGATGGTGTGGGTGGCGCCGACCGAGACCTTGGGGAAAGCGATATGCGCGCCAACGAGGCCACCCTTGGGCGCCTTGGCCACAACATATCCCTCATCGATGTCGATCTCGGCACCCAGCGCCTTGAGGCCGAACAGGAACAGGTCCACCGGACGGGTGCCGATGGCGCAGCCGCCGGGCAGCGACACGCGGGCCTCGTGGCAGCGGGCCAGCAGCGGGCCAATAACCCAGAAGCTGGCGCGCATCTTGGACACCAGATCATAGGGGGCGGTGGTGTCGACGATATCGGCGGCATGGAAGGTCATGCGCTGGCCAACCAGCTCGTCTTCGCCGCGGCGGCGCCCATGCACGGCAATGTCGACGCCGTGATTCTCGAGGATGCGCTCGAGCTGCTTGACGTCGGCCAGGCGCGGCACGTTCTGCAGCACCAGCGGCTCGTCACTGAGCAGCGAGGCGATCATCAGCGGCAGCGCCGCATTCTTGGCGCCGGAGATGGGAATGTCACCGATGAGCTGATTGCCACCGATCAAACGGATGCGATCCATAGTCTTGTCGTCCTATATGGCGGGCTTGTGCCCTTGCTACCTGGGGATGGAGGTAGGCCAAGTCCTAGTTGCCACGTAAGCCAGACTCGCCGCTCTCAGCGTTGGAAGTTCAGTGTCGCCCGAAACTGGTTTACGGTTTCTTGACCGTGACCGTCTCGGGAGTGATCGGAAGCACAGGGGCCTGTTGCTCCGCGCCGGCACGAGCCTTGAGCTGGCCCTTGCGGCGCTTGAGGTTCTCCCTCAGCTTTGCGGCCAATCTTTGCTCGCGTTGGGCCGATTGTTCGGTTTTGCTCATGCTCGATTTGGAATCGCGTTGTGCGTTGATGCGGTGATAGGCGTTTTTTGGCCTTGCGTCGAGCCAGACCCTATGGCAGTAGAGCCCCCGTCGCGCCGAGCACACCAGCCGCGCAACAGATGCTGCCGTAGCTCAGTGGTAGAGCACCCCCTTGGTAAGGGGGAGGCCGACAGTTCAATCCTGTCCGGCAGCACCATTCAAATTCCTGAAATTGCTTAAAGTATTCGCTCTGCGGTGACGTCGTGCGCCTTGACGCTGGATGCCGTTGCGGCAGGGATTTGCGGTTGCCGTGCCCGCGTTCCATTCACGAGCCTATTGCGTGCATTGGGAGCGTGCGGCCTTGTGCTCAGCGAGCGAAATCTGTGCGGCCGGGGATGGGGTGCCGTGCGGCACCGGCCGCCCGGAGCGATGCTTGCGACTGGCGCGGCATTGGCGGGCGAGGCGCCAAATGGTTTGAGCGCCGCCGGCCCCGGAACCACGGGCCAACAGCGCTCAATCTTGGTGATGGCTAGCCAGCCCCCTAGGGCCAGGGATAGTCGGCTGCCGAAAGCCCCATGGCCTCGAGTTTTTCGACGACGACGCGGCGATATTTGACGGCATTGCCGATGTCCTGCAGGCGCAGATCGCGCACTTCGGCAGCATCGAAGGGCACATAGTCGGCGGGCAAAGACTCACCCGCCCAGGTGTCCATGATGTAGTTGAGAACATCGGCGATTTGCGCGTCTGAAAGGCTTGAGCCAATCACGCCCGGCACGTGCAGCAGGTAAGCACGCCCTTCCGGAACCGCAGCAAAGACACCAACCTTGCCGACAAAATCGGGGATGCCAGAGGCCGGCATGCCGGTACCATCATTGAGGTGGCAGCCGGCGCATTTGAGGACGAAGTTGACCTTGGCGCCACGTTCGGCAGCATGGGCCGGCAGCGCCGCAAGGAGAACGATCGCCAGAGTCGTCAGAATCTTCAATTCAACGCCTCCTTGCGCTGGGCCCGCAAGGCCTGATGGGAGGGATGGGAGGCACGGGTCGCCGCGATCTGCGCCGCAGTGGGGGCGAGATCGATGCCGTTGAGGTCCTGCAGCACATAGCGCGCTACAGCCTCAACTTCCTCGTCACTCATCCAATCCTGCGGCGGCATGGCCAGGCCGATATAGTCCTGCCCCTGGGCCGAAATCTTGCCGGTGAGACCGCCGAACACCACCCCGAGCAGGTAATCCGGCGCCTTGTCGCCCAGACCATTCCAGAGCGCCGGATCGACCAATGGCGGGGCCAAGCCGGGCTGCCCGATGCCGCCCAGCTGGTGGCAGCCGCTGCAGGAATCAACGAACAATTGCTCACCCACCTCGTCGGCTGCGCTTGGCGCCGCGAAGAGCGGCGCCAAGGCAATGAGCGACAGACAAACGGACAGCCTCATTCCGCCAGCCCGACCACGATGGCAACGGTGCAGTGAATGCCGCGGTCCGTGTTGGCCAGGCACCAGCTGGATTCGCTGGCCAGGCCATAGCGGTAACCCGGACGATCGCCTTCCTGGCGCGAACAGCCGTCGCCGCAGCCGCCGCCCTTGCCGCAGCAATCGTTGTAGGAGACGAGATAGTCCTTGTCGTCGTTGGGATTGCGGCAAGTGCCGACCCAGGCGACCTTCGACGGTGTCGATCCGGGCGGACACTGGGTCACCGAGCCGCCGCACTGGCTACACAGCGAGCCATGCAGCGAGCAATAGCGCCAGTATTCGCAATCCTCGGGCAGTTCGTCGGGCTCACCGAGCCCACGGGCAAAGGCCTGCCCGTTCGAATTGTCATAGGGCAACATGGGCAGTACGACACCGCCCACCAGGGCAAGGCCGGCCTTCTGCAGGAAGCTGCGGCGACCCGAGGTCTTGGCAATGCCGCGGGCGCGGTCCTCGGCAGCGGTGTCCATCCATTCAAGGAGCATGTCGATCATTTTGGCCATAGGGCATCTCCGATGCTGAAAGGTTGAGTGACGGGCAGACGGATGCCCGTCGAAAGCGGGTCAGTGCTGAACAGCGTGCTGTGCGTCCAGATAGGTCTGGATCGAGGGGACCTTCATGTCGAAGGCGTTGAACAGGCTGTCGAACTGCTCGCGGGTGTTGATCAGCCCCTTGGCGCGAATGACGCCGTGCTCGTCCATCAGCACCGCATAGGGAAGGCGGGCAACGCGATAGGCCAGCCCCAGCTCGGTGGACACCACATAGGGGTAGTCAGAGAGCTTTGCGCTTTCGATGAAGCGCTCGTGCTGCGCCTTCTGCCCATCGCTGGCCAGGACGACATCAAGCCAGCGCCCTTCGGCCTTGCGCACCGAACTGATGACGGGCAGCAGCTTCTTGCACACCGGGCAGGTGGGCGAGAGGAAGAAGACCAGCGTCGAGCGGCCCGGCTTGGGGCCGAGAGCCACCGAGCCGCCGGTGAGGCTGGGCAGGTTGAACAGGGGCGTCTGCTGGCCAACCTCGGGGCCGGAATCGTTGACCAGGGCCCCCATCGGAGACACCCGTTCGAACAGCACGCCGATCTGGCGGGCAAGCGCGAACAGGCCGACCGACAGGGCTATGACCATGGCAAACAGGGCAGCCACCGCGAAAATCAGAACATTCATGATCAGTATCCTTCTTGGATGTGCGCCTAGCGCGTCAGTCGGGCGATGGATGCGTTGGCCAGGATCTGCTCGGCCAGGACGAAGCCAGTCCACAGGGTGAAGCCGCAGGCCAGAGCGGCCACCGCGCTGGCGGCATCAAGGCTGTAGGACCCGGCGGCAACAGCGGCGGCGGCCATCGCAACCAGCACGCCATTGCGCCCCACGAGCGACCAGGAGAGCGGCTGCACCGCTCCCCCGCAGCCGCACTCGATACTGGTGCGACCGCGCATGATGTTGATGGCCATGCCAGCGGCGTAGAGGCAGAGCATCGTGATGGCCAGGACCAGTCCCCAGGCCTGAAACCCCGGGACAAGCTGGAGCAGCACAACCAGGATTTCGGCTCCGACAACGGCCATTGAGGCCGGCACGACGAGGGCGGAGGGGAACAGCTGGTAGTCGGCAACGAAACCGGTGAACTCGGTAAATTCAGAGAGCTTGTGCCAGGCTGCGCGAGCAAAGAGCAGGCACATGAACACCGTCACCGTCGCCGAGAGCATGGAGGCCAGGCTGACCGGCGTCATGGCGACACCAGCAGCGTGGTTGCGAAGCCTTCCACAGCATGTTCGGCCACTTTCTTGGCGGCAAAACGGGCGGTGGGATCGACGTCGTATTTGTAGACCTTGCCGTCCTTGAGGCTGAAGCCATAGAGCTCGGGGTCTTCGCCATCGGTCACCTGGATGGCCACCAGATCGGCCAGCGGGGAACGATAGAGCAGCTCGTTTTTCTTCAGGTCATAGGCCCAGACTTCCTCGGACCCGTGATAGTGGCTGCCGTCGTGGTGCTCGGAGTGCATGGGAACGAACAGCACGCCGTTGGCATCATTGTAGCTGACCACGGTGTAGCCGCTGGTGCCCCAGTTGCCGTCCACACCTTCAGCGATCGGGGTGACGCTGACCTTGGTGATCACGCCATCGGTGTCGGACAGGCGGTAGACATTGGCGTGGTAGGAGATGAACAGCAGATCACCATCGGCCCGGTCGGCGCTGAGATAGATGGGGTCGGCGTCCGGATCAAAGATGGTCTCGCTCTTCTGGCTCTGGAAGGTCTTGCCATCCTCGCTGAGCGTATAGGTGGTGAAGGCGCCATCGTTGCAGATGGCCGAAAAGCCCAGGGCGCTGCGCATGGGATAGATGCCGAAGCAGCCGGGAGACGGGACTTCCTGGGCGACTTCGCCGGTCGTCAGATCCACCACTGTCACAGATGTTGCCGGGGTGGCGTTCTGGATGAAGGCGAATTTCTCGTCTGCGCTCAGCTGCAGCAGCGACAGGTCGTCGGTATATTGCGCCAGCTTGTAGGGCAGCAGGATTTCCTTGGTGAGCGCATTGGTCGCGACATCGAACACCTGCAGGACATGCTCGCCCTCGCCGGAGTCGTAGCGAGGGTAGTAGCCGGAGGCCATATAGGCCGTCTTGCCATCGGCCGAGAGGGTGAAGTGGCTCTGCGAGCCACCGCTGACGCTGCCTTTGCGGTGCAGGTCATCAGCGCTGAAGATGACAGCAACGCTCGGGCCGCCACCCCAGTTCTGCACGCTGACGAAGACATTGGGACCGGGATCCATTTCCGCCTTGGCCGTCAAGGTCTCCGGGACGAACTCATCTTCCTGCGCAAACACACCCACGGGTGCAAAGGCACCTGCGAGGGCGCAAAGCAGGCCAAACGAAGCAGCAATTTTCTTTGCCATTCAGGTCTCCATCAAAGGCGTCGAGGGACCTAATCAGGCGTGGGCCGGGTCGGAAATCCGATTTCCGAACTGAGTTTGCCTACTATTTGAGCATAGATTCCAATTGCCCTTTCTATAGTCGAGCGATACACCTCCACGCTCAGGAGGTCGGCCGTGGCGTCAACTTGCGAGTTTGTTGTCAGGAGCTATCTGGACGCTGCGGAGCAGGAAAACGGCCTGCGCGGCTGGAGCCAGCGCTACACCCAGCTTGCCGGCGGCAAGTTCCAGGGCTCGACCACCATTCTCGACTTCGGCGGCGTGCTGGTTGGCGAAGAGCGGCTCAACCTGGCTGTGGCGCAGACCACGGCGCCGCCTGTTGGCAAGATTGCGCTGATCGTGCCGGCTGCAGACGCCAAGCACTGCCTGATCAATGGCGCCCGCCACGCACCGGTCGGCTTCATCCACCAGGGTGGCAACGAGATCAACCTGGTCACCGAAGGCACCGAGCGGTCGTACTATATCGTCGTCGATGAAAAGGCCGTGCCCGCCTATGATCGCGCCAGCATGGGGCCGATTGCGAGTGTCGCCGACCAGGCCAATGGCGTCGAGTTGCGCCGCTGGTTGTCATCCATCCTGGCGTCAGCGCCGGACGCAACGCGGCAGGCTCCCGGCGAGATGGAAAAGGTGCTGCCCGGGATGATCCTGGACAAGTTGTCCGAGCTCGTGCACCTGGTCGCCCCCGGCCATTCGACGGCCAAGCTGCGCAGCAGCTATGCCTATAGCGTCTTCCTGCGGGCACAGCGTCGGCTGGATGCCGATGTCGACGGGACCATGACCGTTGCCGGGCTGGCGGCCGAACTGGGCATCCCCGACCATGTTCTGCGCGATGCCTTTGTCCAGAGCACCGGCATCAGCACCGCCGTCTGGTTGCGCCAGCGACGCCTTGATCGCGCCCGCCGCGCGCTGACCCGCGCGACAGACTCACCCAAGAGCGTTGCCCAGATCGCCATGGAAAACGGCTTTTTCCACCTTGGGCGTTTTGCCGCCTATTATGCGCAGACATTCCACGAAACCCCGCTGGAAACCATCCGCAGCGCCTTGATGTGAGACCGGCTGCGCCAGCAATCGGGGCGTGGTTCAAGGCAAGCGGCAGGCGTTGACAATGCCCGCAACTGGACTAGGGGAAGGCACGCGCGAATTTGTGCCGAGGTCCCATGTACGCCATTGCAACCGAGCGGCTTGTGCTGCGGAACTTCCAGACAAGCGATGCCGCTGGACTGTTCGCCTGTCTGCATACCCCCAGCGCGAGCTGCTTTTTTGACCTCGCGCTGCCGGATATGGCCGCCGCTCGCGCAGAGGTGGCCAAGCGCAGCACTGACGAGGCTAGCATTGCCGTCGCGCTAAAGGACAGTGACCTGCTGATCGGCGACCTGTTTGCACACAGGGAGGACGACACATTCTCGGTTGGCTGGAATTTTCACCCCGACCATGCCGGCAAAGGCTACGCCTTCGAAGCGGCGCGCGCCCTGTTCCAGCATCTGTTTGACCAGATGCAGGCCAGGCGGCTCTATGCCTATGTCGAGGACCACAACAGGCCTTCCCAACGGCTGTGCGAGAAGCTGGGGATGCGCAAGGAGGGCCTGTTCATGGAGTTCGTCAGTTTCGGCACGGACGCCAATGGCCAGCCAATGTTCGAAAACACCATGCAATACGCCATTCTGAAGCGTGAATGGCAGCAGGGCCCGCTGGCCTGAGCACCAAGGTCGGTCCGCAGCGCCAAGCGGGCGGTCGGCCTGGCGTCTGCACCCAATCTGCACACTTTCTCGATCATCGCTGCACACTCTCCTGATGATCTCCACGCGGGCCGGATGCCGGTCGTGTTGATGATCATCTGGTACAATCAGTCATGCAGTCTCTCCGCATTGCGGTGCTCTTGCCGGCCCTTTTCCTTGCCGGTTGCACAAGTTTGACGACACAATATGTGCGGCCGGCGTTGCCCGGCGCGCCCGTCTGGAAGGACGCCGCCGGCGTATCAAATCCGGCAAGCGCCGTGCAGTGGTGGCGCAGTTTCGGCGACAGCCGCCTCGACCAGCTGGTCGAGACGGTTCTGGCCAATAACAACGACTTGTTTGCGGCCAATCTCCGCGTGCGCAAGGCGCTGTTGCAGGCAGAGATCGCCGGCGTGGCGCGGATGCCGATCGTCAACGGCTCGGGCAATGCGCAGAGCGCCACGCCAGTGTCCGGGCCCGGCGGAAACACCAATAGTTTCAACCTGGCGCTGGGCGCGTCCTATGAATTGGACCTGTGGGGCCGACTGGCCGGGGCGCAGGATATCGCCGCGCTGCAGGCGGCTGCCTCGGCAGAGGATGTGGAAGCGGCGCGGACGACCGTTATTGCCGCGACGATCGAGACCTACTGGCGCCTCGCCTATACCAACCAGGACCTGGCCACTGCCCGCGCCTCCCTCGAAGTGGCCCGCCAGGTGGAGGACCTGGTCAAGAGCCAGGCCGCAGCTGGTGCCGCCACGGAGCTTGAACTGGCGGAAGTGCGCCAGACGGTCGAGAGCCAGGCTGCAGCGCTGTCGGATCTGGAGCAGAACCGCGTGGTTCTTCGCAATGCGCTGGGCGTGCTGCTCAATGGTGTTGCCAACCCGGTGGCCGAGCCACAGCGGCTGCCGGCACGAACACCGGTGCGCATCACGGCGGGGCTGCCGGCTGAACTGCTCGCCCGTCGCCCGGACTTGCGGGCGGCCGAACTGCGGCTGCGGGCGACACTCCGCAACGTCGACAGCACCCGGGCCAGCCTTTATCCCCAGGTCACGCTGACCGGCAATCTTGGCGCGGCCAGTTCGGACCTTCTGCAGATCCTTGCCAATCCAATTGCGACGCTTGGCGCTGGGCTGGTCCTGCCCTTCCTGAACTTCCGCGACGGGGAGTTGCGGGTGAAGGTTTCGGAGGTCGACTACCAGATCGCCGTCTCCGAATTCCGGGGCGCCCTGCTGACCGCGTTCAGCGACACGAGCACCGCGCTCAATGCGCGCATCACGCTCAGCCAGAAGTCACATCGTCTGCGCGCAGCCCTTGAGGCGGCGCAGTCAGCCGAACGGCTGACCGAAGAGCGCTATCGGGCCGGCTCAGTTGCCTTGCGGGTCTGGCTCGATGCGCAGGAGCGCAGCCGTAGCGCCATGCGCGCGCTGGCCGCCAACCGGTTGGACCAGTTGGTCACCGAAGTCCAGATTTTCCGCGTTCTGGGTGGCTCCCCCTCCGCCCCCGTTCCGCGCTGATCACCGATTCCTCCGTTCCAGAGCGACACCATGCTTTTCACCAGGCCCCTCCTCGTGCCGGCAATTCTCCTGATGACGGCCCTCGCCGCCTGCTCGAATTCGCAGCAGCAGCCAAGCGAAGCGCCCGCTGCAGAGCCTCCGCTTGTCTCCACAATCGAGGTATCGCCCGCATCCATCATCGTGTGGGATGAATTGCCCGCGCGCGTCTCGGCCTTCCGCACGGCCGGTGTGCGTGCGCAAGTGAGCGGGCTCATCGTCACGCGGCTCTTTGAAGAAGGCAGCGAGGTCAAAAAGGGCCAGCCGCTGTTTGAGCTCGATGCGACCAGCTACAATGCCGACGTGGCCAGCGCAGCAGCAACCCTGCAGAAGGCCGAGGCTGTGCTGGCGCAGGCAACCGCCGAGTTCGAGCGCGCCGATGCGCTGCGGGCCAGCAACAACATCAGCGATCAGGCCTTTGGCCTGGCCAATTCCCAGCGCGCCCAGTCGGCTGCAGATGTTGCGCAAGCAGAAGCGGCCCTCAAGAAGGCCAAGCTTTCACTTGACCTTGCGACAATCAGGGCGCCGCTCGATGGACAGATCGGCGCCGTCACTGTTGGGGAAGGCACGCTTGCCGAGGCCACCAGCACGAACACCCTCGCGACAATCCAGCAGATCGGTCGCGTGCATATCGACATCCGCCAACCGGCGTCGCGACTCGAGCACCTCCGCAACCTGGCCAGGAGCGGCGGCCTCAAGGAGGCGGGGACAATTCCCATCGAAATCCTGGCCGGCGAAGGCACCGATGACGTGATTTCGGCCAAGGCTCTCTTCTCGGACATCAGTGTCGACGAGGGGACGGGCAATGTGCGTTTGCGCGCCGAGGCGGACAATGCCGATCGCCGGCTGCTGCCGGGCATGTATGTGCGGGCGCGGGTTCCGCGTGGCACCTATCCGGACGCGATCAGCATTCCCCAGCAGGCCGTGGTGCGCGACACCCTTGGCGCGCCCAGCGTCTTTGTCGTGAACGCCGATGGCATGGCGACCCCGACCAGCATCGCCCTGGGTGAACTGGTCGAAGGTCGCTACATCGTGACAGAGGGCCTCAAGGCCAACGACAAGGTCGTCGTCGAGGGCCAGGACAAGCTATCCGCCGGCGGCCCCGTCAGGGCAGTCGCGTTCGGCGCCGCCCCCGCAGCTGTCGCCCCACAATCCACCGCCCCCGTCGCAACCCCATAGATTTCAGGCGAACCAAATGCCCCAGTTCTTCATCGATCGCCCTGTCTTCGCATGGGTGGTTGCAGCGTTCATTGTCCTTTTCGGCGTCATCGCCATTCCGCAGCTGCCGGTGGCGCGCTTTCCATCCATCGCGCCGCCCAGCGTCAGCGTGTCGGCAACCTATCCCGGCGCCTCCGCGCAAACGGTCAACGAAGGCGTCGTCGTGCCGATCGAGCGCGAACTCACCGGCGTGAAGAACCTTCTCTATTTCAGCTCCTCGGCGGACAGCACCGGTGGCGCGAACGTGAACCTGACGTTTGCACCCGGTACCGATCCCGAGCTGGCCATGGTCGACGTGCAAAACCGGCTCAAGGGCGTGGAACCACGGCTGCCGGCCCTGGTCCGCCAGGGCGGCCTTAGCGTGGAGTCGGCAACGTCCGGTTTTCTGGCCATTGTCACCCTGACCTCAGAGGGCAAGCGGTTCTCGGCGCTCGACCTGGAAGATTATCTGGCCAAGTACATCGTCCCCGAACTCAAGCGCATCAAGGGCGTGGGACGGTTGCAGTCCTTCGGCACCGAGAAGGCCATGCGCATCTGGGTCGATCCGCTCAAGCTGGAAATGCTCAGCCTGAGCATTTCGGATGTGACGGCTGCCATTCAGGGACAGAATCTGCAGATCGCACCCGGCCAGCTTGGCGCAGGCCCAACCGTTCCGGGCCAGGCGATCACCGTGCCCCTGACCGTGCGGAGCGATCTGACGACGCCCGAGCAGTTCGGCAAGATCGTGATCAAGGGCGAGCGTAACGGTGCGTCGGTGCTGCTGAGCGATGTGGCGCGCGTGGAGATCGGCGCACAGTCCACCGGCTTTGCGATGCAGCAGAACGGCAATCAGGCAACCGGTGCGGCTATCCAGCTATCGCCGGGCGCCAATGCCGTGGCGACCGCGGACGCGGTCAAGGCCCGCCTGGCCGAACTCAAGCTCTCCATGCCCGAGGGCATGAGCTATGCCCTTCCCTTCGACACCTCGCCCTTCATCAAGGTATCGATCGAGAAGGTGATCTACACGCTGCTCGAGGCCATGGCGCTCGTGTTCGCGGTCATGTTCATCTTCCTGCAGAACGTGCGCTACACCATCATCCCGGCCGTCGTGGCACCCGTGGCCCTGCTCGGGACATTCGCGGTGATGCTGCTGGCGGGCTATTCGATCAACGTGCTCACAATGTTCGGCATGGTGCTAGCCATCGGCATCATCGTGGACGATGCGATCGTGGTGGTGGAAAACGTCGAACGCATCATGGCCACCGAGGGGCTTTCGCCCAGGGACGCCACGCGCAAGGCGATGAAGGAAATCACCGGCGCCGTGATCGGCATCACGGCCGTGCTGGTTGCCGTCTTCATTCCGATGGGCCTGGCCAGCGGCTCGGTGGGCGCAATCTATCGCCAGTTCACACTGTCGATGTCGGTTTCGATCCTGTTCTCGGCGTTCCTCGCCCTGACCCTGACGCCGGCGCTTTGCGCCACACTGCTCAAGCCGGTCGACCACTCCAGGCAGAAATGGCTGCCGTTCGCCCTTTTCGACAAGGGTGTGGACAAGGTCACGCGCGGATATGGCAAGACGGTGGGTGGCCTGCTGCGGCGTGGCGGCCGGATGATGGCGCTCTACATCCTGCTCATCGCGGCCCTCGCCTATTGGTTCCCGCTGATCCCGTCGGCCTTCATGCCCGACGAAGACCAGGGCAATTACACCGTCTCCATCACACTGCCGGCCGATGCCACCCAGGAGCGGACGGCAAAGGTGACCGACCTGTTCAACACAGAGGTTCTTAAGCGGGATGCCACGCAGGACAACCTGCTCATCAACGGCTTCAGCTTCATGGGCACCGGCAGCAACGCCGCCATGGCCTTTGTGACACTCAAGGACTGGAAAGAGCGCGCCGAAATGCCCGCCAGCGCAGAAGTCGAGGCCATGACGGCCGCCATGTCGGATATCCCCGAAGGATCGGTGATGGTCTCGCTCCCCGCGCCGATCGAGGAGCTCGGCGGCGGGTCGGGCTTCAGCTTCGTGTTGCAGGATCGCGGCGGCAAGGGCCTGGATGCGCTCATGGCGGCACAGGATCAGTTGCTCGCGCTGGCGGCGAAGTCCAGCAAGCTGTCGAGCCTGTATCAGAACAGCCTGCCCAATGGTCCCAATGTCGAGCTGGAGATCGATCGCAACAAGGCGCAGGCCCTGGGCGTCGCCTTCCAGTCGATCAACGACACGCTCGCCACGGCCATTACCTCGAGCTATGTCGGCGACTTCTCCAATGCCGGCAAGCTCCAGCAAGTCATCGTCCAGGCCGACGCGCGCTATCGCATGAATGTGGACGATGTTCTCAAGCTGTTCGTCCGCAACAACCAGGGCGGCATGGTGGCGCTGGGCGAGGTGGTGACGGCCAAATGGAACAGCGCCCCCCGCCAGATCTCCCGGCACAATGGCTATCTCGCCAATTCGCTGCAGGGCGAGGGCGCACCCGGCGTTGCCAGCGGCGATGCCATGGCCGAGGTCGAGCGGCTGGTCCAGCAGCTGCCGGAAGGCTTTGGCATCGAGTGGACCGGCGAATCCCTGCAGGAGCGTCAGTCCGGCGCGCAGATGCCGATGCTGATCGCCATCTCCATGCTTGTCGTTTTCCTTGTCCTTGCCGCGCTCTATGAAAGCTGGACCGTGCCACTGTCGGTGATGATGATGGTGCCGCTGGGGATCATTGGCTCGGTTGCTGCGGTGCAATTGGGCGGCCAGTCAAATGACGTCTTCTTCAAGGTTGGCCTGATCACCGTGATTGGCCTATCAGCCAAGAACGCCATCCTGATCGTCGAGTTCGCCAAGGCGAAACTGCATGAGGGCTGGGCACTGCGGGACGCGATCGTCGAGGCGGGGCGGCTGCGCATTCGACCGATCGTGATGACCTCCCTTGCGTTTGCATTGGGCGTCATGCCGCTGGTCCATGCCCATGGCGCCAGCGCGGAAACCCAGAAAGCGCTCGGTACGGGCGTGCTGGGTGGGGTGATCGCGGCAACCGTCTTCGCGCTGATCTTCGTGCCCGTCTTCTATTTCGTGGTGATGTCGATCTTTGGTCGCAAGTCTGCAACCGCTAGCCAGAGCAGCACTATTCAACCGGCAGGATCGGATCATGGATGATCTCGACGATTTCGCGGACTATGACGCAGCGGCGCTGCAGCACACGCCCTGGCGGCGGGTGCTGGCCCTGTTCGGCCCGCACCTGAAGGCCCTGCTGATCGTTCTCGGGCTGATCGTGGTCGCCGGCATAGCCGGGGCCACGGCGCCCTTCATGATGCGCAGCATCATCGATCAGGCGCTGCCATCCAAGGACGCAACCCTGCTGGTCTGGCTCTGCGGCGGACTTGTCGGGGTGGCGGTGCTTGCGGCTGTTGCAGGCGTCCTGCAGGCCTATGTCTCGAGCCATATCGGCCAGCAGATCATGCACGAGTTGCGGGTCAGGCTCTACGAGCACCTGCAGTCCCTGTCGCTGGCCTTCTTCTCGACCGCCCGAACCGGTGAGGTGCAGTCGCGCCTGTCCAGCGACGTTGCCGGATTGCAGTCGCTGTTCACCAATACGGCGACCGATGTCGCGCGCAATGTCAGCGTGGTGCTGACGACCATCGTGGCGATGATCCTGCTGGACTGGCGCCTGGCCCTGGCCTCGCTCGCCTTCATGCCCGTGCTGCTCTGGCTCAACAACCGGGTGGCGGGACTGCGCGAGCGCATCACCTTCCAGCAGCAGGAACGCATCGCCGACATGTCGGCCACGGTCACCGAGTCCCTATCGGCGGGCGGCTTCATCCTTGCCCGCACCATGGGACGCGCGCGGCATCTGGTGCGCCTGTTCCGCAAGACCTCGTCAGAGGTCGCACGGCTCGAGCTCAGGTCCCATACTGCGGGCCAGTGGGAAGTCGCCATCATCATGTTCGCGCTCGACATCCTGCCGGCGCTCACCTTCCTGATCGGGGGGCTTATGCTAGCCCAGGGGTTTGGTGTGTCGATCGGAACCCTGGTGGCCCTGATCGCGCTGCAGGAACAATTGCTTTGGCCCATGCTCGAGCTGTTTGAAGCCCGCGTGGAATTGCGCAAGGCGCGCGCCCTGCTTACCCGGGTGTTCAGCTATCTCGACACCAAGCCCACCCTGCTGGAGCCTCAGGATCCTGTTGCCATCGACGTCGCAGACATCCGCGGGGAGATCGCCTTCAAGGATGTTTCGTTCTCCTACCCGGCATCGGCACGCTGGACGGTCGACAATGTCTCGCTGCTCATCAAGGCCGGCACGCATACGGCAATCGTGGGCAGCACGGGCTCGGGAAAGAGCACCCTGGGGTATCTCATGGCGCGACTGTATGACCCCGATATCGGCCGCGTGACGCTGGACGGCATTGATCTGAAAGAGTTCAGCTTCGAGACGCTCTCCCACGTCCTGGGTGTGGTGACGCAGGACCCGTTCCTGCTGAACGCCAGCATCGAGGACAATTTGCGCTTTGCCAAACCGGACGCCTCGTCAACCGAGATCGCCCAGGCGCTGGACATGGCCCAGCTCACCGACAAGATCGCCAGCCTTCCCATGGGCCTTGCGACGGAAGTGGGCGAGCGCGGCTACCAGTTCTCGGGCGGAGAACGCCAGCGGCTGTCGCTGGCGCGGACCATCCTGCGCAATCCGCGCGTACTGCTACTCGACGAAGCGACCAGCGCGCTGGACCCCCAGACAGAGAAGGCCCTTTCCGCCGCGCTCGCCGCACGTCACAATCGCACGATCGTTTCGATCGCGCATCGCCTGTCGACGGTGCGCCATGCCGACCAGATCGTGGTGATGGAAGCGGGCCGCATTGTCGAGACTGGAACCCACGACCAGCTTATCGCCGCCAATGGACGTTATCGTCAGCTGGCGACGATCGGCTGAGCCTTCCGACCACTAAGTTCAAACAGATGCCATGAACAACCATCTCATCCTGATCATCGAAGACGATGTCGAAATCATTCGTATCCTCCAGGCCTATTTCGAGCGCGACGGCTATCGGACTGTCACGGCAACCGACCCGCATGTCGGCCTGATGCACCATCAGCGTCTGAAGCCCGACCTGGTTGTGCTTGATGTCAAGATGCCCAAGATGGACGGCTTCGAGACACTTGCCGCGCTGCGTAGCACGGACGATACGCCCGTGATCATGGTCACCGCCCTGGCCGAGGACCTGGACAAGCTTCAGGCACTGCGCCTGGGCGCCGACGACTATGTGGTCAAGCCATTCAACCCGCTCGAGGTGGTCGCCCGCGCCCGCGCCATCCTGCGCCGGACCATGGGCGACAGAAACAGTGCGGTGCTCCGCCTGGGCCCACTGACTATCGACACCCAGGCCATGACGGTGCATGCGGGTACGGACATGCTGGGCCTCACGCGCACCGAGTATCGACTGCTCGAACACATGGCCCGCACGCCCAATCGCGTCTTTGAGCGCAGCGAACTGATCGATGCCTGCCTGCCCGAGGGCGAAGCCATGAACCGGACCGTGGACAGCCACATGAGCAATCTGCGCCGCAAGCTTGGTGCCGCGGGCCTGCCGGATCTGATCGCAGGGGTTCGTGGCGTCGGCTATCGCCTGGACGCTCCGCATGGCTAGACCCATCAGCACAGCGCTGCAAATCGTGCTGGTCGCCGTGGCCCTGGCGGCGGCGGTCGCGCTGGTCGCCTATTTCGGCTTCCCGGCGTATTTTGACCTGGCCCAGACCTTGTTCCCGCAGGTGACCGAGTCGGATGCCTTCTGGTCCTGGCTCGACTGGGGCTATCTGCTGGTGACACTCGTGGTGGTGCTGCCGCTGGCGGCACTTGGCGGCATCTGGCTGTCGCGGCGCATCGTCATCCCCTTGCTGGAGGTTGCCCGAGCAATCCGCGCCGTCGCGGCTGGCGACCTGTCTGCCCGGGCCAATCCGCGCATCCATGGCTTTGGCGAGTCGGCGCGGCTGGTGGGCGATTTCAATGCTCTGGCGGAGCGTCTCGAGCGCGCAGAGGCCGAACTTCGGTACTCAAATTCTGCCGCCGCGCACGAGTTGCGGACCCCCCTCACCATCCTGAAGGGCCGCTTGCAGGGTGTCGCTGACGGCGTCTTCGATCTCGACGACGATCTGATCGGGCTCCTGCTTTCGCAGGTTGATGGCATGACGCGGATCGTGGAAGACCTGCGCACGCTTGGCCTCTTCAATGCCGGCACGCTGCAGCTGTCGGTGACCGGCACGGATCTGGCGACCATCGTGCGCGCGGTCACCGATCTGTCTGCGGAGGCGCTGCAGGCGCGCTCGATGCCCCTTCACCTCGATCTCAAGCCGGCGCCAGTCACCGCTGACCCCGCTCGACTGCACCAGGTGGTTCTGGCGCTCATCGACAACGCCATGCGCTACGCCCCGGGCAAGCCGCTGTCCATCGCCACCGAGGTGTCGCTGGACCGCTCTGTGCTGACCGTCATCGACAATGGTCCAGGCCTGTCGGACGATGCCTTGCGCAACGCCTTCGAACCGTTCTGGCGAGACGCGGATTCGCGGGCCCGCGACGAGGGTGGCAGTGGCTTGGGCCTGTCGGTGGTGAGGGCAATCGTGCATGCCCATGACGGCCAGGTCCGCGCCGAAAACCGGCCCGAGGGCGGGGCGTGTTTTACGGTGAGCCTGCCAGCCAGATAGGGTTCTGCCTGTCGTCAACAGTCCTTGTTTTCGGCTCGCAGGCCGGGTGCCGGGCCCTGCCCAAGACTGGCCAGGTCGCCTAGCCTTTGGCGGCATCCCGCGACGAACCGCATCTCACCCCCATTGCCTTTCTGGCAAACCCGTGACAAAAGGGCGATTGAGAAAACCTTTTCCTTCACTGCAGAACGCGCCCTTTGCCGATCGGCTTGAGGCACAAAGGAAAAGCTTTTCACACGCAGGGAGGACGGCTTGGGACGAAACGATGACATCGTGCCGCCAGCGGATTATCCGCTGCGCGCGACCATTCGCGACGTCGCCGCTCGCGCCGGCGTGTCGATTGGCACGGCCTCCAAAGCGCTCAATGCGAGCGGCCGCCTGCGCCAGGAAACGCGCGACCGGGTGGTTGCGGCCGCCAATGAATTGGGCTTCCGCCCCAATGCCATGGCGCAGAGCCTGCATCGCAGCCGATCGATGACCGTGGGCGTGCTGACCACCGACAGTTTCGGTCGCTTCATCTTTCCCATTCTCGAGGCGCTGGAGGAGACACTGGCCGGGCATGGCATTGCGATCTTCATGTGCAATGCCACTGACGATCCCGAGCGCGAGCAGCAACATCTCGACCAACTGCTGGGCAAGCGGATCGATGGCCTTCTGGTCACGGCCCGGCGCATGGACCGGCGCCCGGCCATTGCCGTGCCGGGCAAGTCCATGCCGGTGATCTATGTCTTTTCCCAGAGCGATGATCCCGATGCGCTGTGTCTGTTGCCGGACGATCATGGCGGCGCGGTGCTGGCGGTCGAGCATCTGATAGCCACCGGACGGCGGCGCATCGCCCATATCACCGGCCCCGCCGAATTCGAGGCAGTCACCCTGCGCCATCAGGGCTATGCCGAGGCCCTTGTGCGCGCAGGGCTGCCCGCCTTGCCAGAGTATTATCTCAACGGGCTGTGGTCCGAGGCCTGGGGCCGTGAGGCAGTGGCGCAACTGTTTGCCAATGCGGCGACGGCGCCCGATGCCCTGTTCTGCGGCAATGACCAGATTGCCCGCGGCGCCAGTGATGCGCTGCGCGAGCGCGGCCTGTCCGTTCCCGATGACGTGGCCGTGGTCGGCTTTGACAATTGGGATGTCATGGCGCTGGCCGCGCGACCGCCGCTGAGCAGCGTCGACATGAATCTGCACCGGCTGGGCCGCGCTGCGGGCGAGCGGCTGATCGCCATGATCGGCGGCGAGCGCATCCGCGGCGTCGAACGCCTGCCCTGCTCGCTGGTGGTGCGCCCGTCTTCTGCGCCAGCCGGCCAGACGACACCAAAACAAGACAAGAATTCCTGAGGAGGACCCGATGAGCCGTTATGCTCCCGTCAATTTCCCCGACGTCAAGTTCGAGGGCCAGTTCTGGCACGAGCGGCTGGAAACGGTGCTGACCCGCACCATTCCCAGCCAGCATCGCAAGCTGGAAGAATATACGATCCTGGACTCCATCAAGTTGCCGCAGCCACCGCCGCCGCTGCGCTTCCCGCGCCATCCCAATGGCTTTACCGTGCAGGTGTTCTGGGACAGCGATGTGGGCAAGTGGATCGAGGCGGCCAGCTATGCGCTGGCGCATCGCCGCGACGCCGATATCGAGGCCAAGATCGAAGCCATCGTGGATGACTTCGAGAAGGCGCAGGCGCCGGACGGCTATCTCAATTGCTGGTATCTCGGCCGCGAGCCGGACAAGCGCTTCACCAACCTGCGCGACAACCACGAGTTCTATAACGCGGGGCACCTGCTGGAGGGCGCAATTGCCTATTTCCAGGTGACCGGGCGCCGCCGCTGGCTGGGCATCATGGAGCGCTATCTCGAGCACATCTATTCGGTGTTCGGCACCGGACCGGGGCAGAAGCGCGGCTATGACGGGCACGAGGAAATCGAACTCGCGCTAATGAAGCTCTACTACCTCACGGGCGAGAAGAAGCACCTCGACTTTGCGACCTATCTGATCAATGAGCGCGGCCGGCAGCCGCATTACTTCGATCTGGAACGGCTGGAGCGCGAGGGCGGCGACAGCAAGCAGCCCTATGTGTTTGCCAATTACGAATATTCGCAGAGCCACAAGCCGGTGCGCGAGCAGGACAAGGTGGTCGGCCATGCCGTGCGCGCCATGTATCTCTATACCGCCATGGCGGATCTGGCCGCCGAGATCGAGGATCCCGCCCTCAAGCGCGCCTGCGAAGTGCTGTGGGACGATGTGATGGAGACCAAGATGTATGTGACGGCGGGCCTTGGCCCCTCGGCGCATAACGAGGGCTTCACCCACGATTTCGACCTGCCCAACCAGACCGCCTATGCCGAGACCTGCGCCTCGGTGGCGCTGATCTTCTGGGCGCAGCGCATGCTGCATCTGGATCTCGACGGCAAATATGCCGACATCCTTGAACTGGCCATGTTCAATGGTGCGTTGAGCGGGCTCAGCCGCGACGGCGAGCACTATTTCTACGCAAATCCGCTCGAGAGCGACGGCACCCCAACGCGCTGGGACTGGCACACCTGCCCGTGCTGCACCATGAACGTCAGCCGGTTGGTGGCCTCGGTGGGTGGCTATTTCCTGTCGACGGCCAACGATGGTGTCGCCTTCCACCTCTATGGCGGCATTGCCACCACGCAGGAGATCGCCGGCACCCAGGTGGGTCTGCGCGAAGTGTCGAACTACCCCTGGAGCGGCGACATCGCCATCCATGTCGATCCAGCAAAGCCGACCGCCTTTGACGTCAAGCTGCGTATCCCCGGCTGGTGCGAAGGCGCCGGCGTGACGGTCAATGGGGAGGCTGTGTCACTGGATGCGGTGGCCAATGGCTATCTCACCATCAACCGCACCTGGCAGGCGGGCGATGTGATCGCGCTCACCTTGCCGATGCCGCCGGTACGCCTCTATGCGCATCCGGGCGTGATCATGGATGCCGGGCGCATCGCCCTCAAGCGCGGCCCGCTGGTCTATTGCGTGGAAGAGATCGACAATCCGGGCGGTCGCGTGCAGCGGCTCAAGCTGCCGCGCAATGCCGAGCTCAGGGCCGAGACACGCGCGGATATCTTCGATGGCGTGGTGACGCTCAAGGCCAAGGCGCTGGCCATCAAGGAGGGTGACTGGACCTCACTCTACCGTACGGCGCCGCCGGCCGACGACGTCGCGACGCTGACCGCCGTGCCCTATTACCTCTGGGCCAATCGCGGCCAGGGCTCGATGATGGTCTGGGTGCCGGAAGTGCAGTAAGCCTTAAGCCAAACCTGCCCGGATCATGGTGTCCGGGCAGGTTGCCAAAATTCAGGCCGCGCGGAACCGACCGGGTGAGCCAGAGGTACGGCGACCGGGTTCCTCGATGATCTTGAAGACGCCGATGGCGGTGTCGAGCGTATTGGCCTGTGCCTCGGTCTGTTCGATCGCGGCGTTGGTCTCTTCCACCAAGGCCGCATTGTGCTGGGTGATTTCGTCAATCTGGCGCACCGACACGGTGACTTCAGAAATGGCCGATGCCTGCGAGACGCTGGCCTTGGCAATATCGAGCATCAGCGTCTGATTGCCTTTGACGGTGGTGAGGATGGTGTCGAGCTTTCCTGACGCCTCTTCGACCAGCCGCGTGCCCGAGTTCACTTCCGTGGCGCTCTGCTCGATCAGCTGCTTGACCTCGGCAGAGGCTTGCGCAGCGGACTGGGCGAGGCGACGCACTTCCACGGCAACGACGGCAAAGCCCTTGCCGGCCTCGCCGGCCCGCGCGGCCTCAACAGAGGCGTTGAGCGCGAGCAGATTGGTCTGGAAGGCGATATCGTCGATCATACCGATGATGGACGAGATGCGGGCCGAGGATTCGCTGATCCGCTGCATGGCCCGGTTGGCCGATTCCATCACCACGCGACCGTCGTCGGCGATGTCTGCCGCTTCGCGCGTGCGCTCGGCGCCCAGTTCGGCGTTCTTGGCGTTTTCAGTGACGGCATGGGCCAATTGCTCCATGGCGGCGGATGTCTCTTCGACGGTCGCCGCCTGCCGCGTGGTGCGGTCGGCCAGATCATTGATACCGGCCAGGATTTCGCCGGTGGCAACCTTGAGCGAGCCAGACGTCTGGCGCAACTGGCGCACCATGTCGGTCAGTTTGTCGCCGACCAGATTGGTATCGTCGCGCAGCGCGGCAAAGACACCCTTGTAGGCGCCGGTCATGCGCTGCGTCATGTCAGTGCGGGCCAGGGCCGACAGGACCGCGCCGGCTTCGTCCAGGGCCGCGCTGACGGACGCCAGCATGGCGTTGAAGTTGGCGGCCACGCGCTCGAGTTCGGCATCGGCGAACTGGCCGGACATGCGCGTGGAAAAATCACCTTCGGTGGTGGCCCTGATCACCTTGTCAAAGTCCGCCTGGAAGGCCTGCATGATCGCAACGCGCTGCTGGGCCGCCTGGCTGCGTGCAGCCTCTTCGACCCCGAGATTGGACACGCGCTCACATTTTTCCTTGAACACCTGGACAGCATTGGCCATCTGGCCGACCTCGTCCTTGCGCAGCAAATAGGGGACGATGGTGTCGTACTGACCATCGACAATGCGATTCATGGTGTCGGTCAAGGCGTGCATCGGGCCGGTGACGCGCCAGATGGTAACCCACAATGCCGTCGCGGCAAGGGCAAGACCCAACAGGAGCAGGCCCGCCTGCATGGCGAGCGCAAGGTGCGCATCTGTGGTAGCCGCCTCGGCCATTGTATTGGCTTCCTCGAGGGTGGCCGAGGCCAGTTGCAGAACGGTGTCGATCGCAGCGGTGGATTGGGCAATCCATTCTGCTGCCGTCACCGGATAGGGCTCGCCCGCGACGCCAGCCGCGTAGATAGCCTGACGCGTCTTTTCAAAGTCTCCGAAAAAACTGGTCTTGGTGGCCTCTGCCGCCGCCAGCAGCTGGTCGCTGACGGCGTCGCGGCTGAGATAGGCCTCGATATTGAACCAGGCCTGCTCCACCCGCCCGCGATAGGTGCTGAGCGTGGTCAATTTTGCAGCATCGATCGCACCGCCCTTGGCAATCAAGGCACCGATCTGGGCCCGTTCGCGGCCGGAGAATTCGCTCATGGTCCACATTTCACCGCGGACGTTTTCGAGCAGGGCCGCATGGGTGGCGATGTCGTCGACGACATATTTGGCGGCATCGCGCAGGCGCTGCGACGCCATGACAAGCGTTGTCATCGTTGGCACCCAGCTGTCGATCAAGGCCTGGGGCCGCTGCTCGCGCGGCGCCGCCAGGGCAACGTCGGCCTCGGACCGTTTTTGCGTGACATCGGCACGGGCCTGCTGGATGGCCGAAAGCAAGTTTTCGCGTCCGCCAAAGGACCAGCCCTGCTGCACGCGGTTTTGCGCCTCGTCCATGGCAGCGTCGGCCTTGGTCCGGAGTTCGGCAATCCGCCCGATGACCTCGGCCGTTGCGGGCTCTTCATTGGACAGGGCGGTATTGGTCAAGCCGCGCTCCAGCGCCCATGCGCCTGCGCTTGTGAGCAACAGGTTGGAGGTTTGCGAGCTGTAGACGATGGCGTCAGCTTCGCCGTTGTGGGTCAAGGCCTCCAGGGCGTCGCGCACCGAGACAAGGGCCAGCAGAGCTGAAATTGCGCAAACAATTGAAATAAGGCTGCGACGAATACTTACATGCGCCAATTTCGACTCCATATCGATTTCAGTCCGCAGTATTTGTGATTTTCGTTAACTGAACGTTTCGCGGCAAAGCAAGACCAATTTCGGCACCTGTACTCAATTTGTGTATTCAAAACTCCTTGGTTTCATAAAGACTTATTTCGACTCCGGTGAATCCAGTAGCAGTCTTGCCTATTTTTTAGTCTTTCCGTTCGATCCGACAGGCAAGACGTCCTCTGACAGACTTAATCCAAACGGCGCAGCCCGGGCTTCCTTGGCTGCGGCCAGAAACGCCAGGCGACAACTGGCGCTCTTGCTTGCCAACAAAGCAGAAGGCGCGCCCCGGAGGGACGCGCCGATGTCTTCGATGGCGCGGTGACGCTCAAGGCCAAGGCGCTGGCCATCAAGGAGGTTGACTTGACCTCGCTCTATCGCACAGCGCCGCCGGCCGATGGCGTCGCGACGCCGACCGCCCTGCCCTATTCCCTCTGGGCCAAGCGCGGCCCGGGCTCGAGGATGGTCTGGGTGCCGGAAGTCCAACAAGCGCCCATCTGGTGGGCAGCAACTCGGACCATGCCGAGGGCGCCACTTCCATGTGCCGCCCTCGGTTTTTTTCTGTGCCGGCACCGCTCCGACAGGGCCTCCGGGCCGATGCCGGGATATTGCCCGAATGACGCCTGGTCTTTCATCCAGTTGAAAACAGAGCCGGGCGCAGCAAACATTGCTGCAATGAGACATAGCGCTCAAGACCGACTGGGCATGTCTGTGTTGTCATAGCCGTTTTATTGCCACTCCTTTGGCGCAGGATGAAAACACCTGAAAAGCAAGGAGGTCTGATCATGGCAACTGCCCCTGACAAGCCAAGTCGTACGGAAGCCAGTGTGGATGGGCTGATCGACGAGAATGGCTCGCGCATTGATGTTCCACCCCATTCCGAGCTCAAGGTGGCCAATGACCACGAAGCAACGGTGGGCGCTACCGGCCCGACCAATTGGTGGCTCTATGGGCTGATTGCCTTAGCGATCATCGTTGCGATTCTACTGTTGATGCAGGTGCTCTAGCGCGCGTCGCCATCGTCGTTCGCGCAAGGCCAGGCCACAAACGAAAACGCGGCCCGATGGGCCGCGTTCTGTCTCGTGTCACAGGCGATCGGATCAGCCGCGGCTGATCGGGGCGATCTGGATTTCCACGCGGCGGTTCTGGGCGCGGCCGGCTTCGGTGGCGTTGGAGGCGATGGGCGAGGTTTCGCCTTTGCCTTCAATGTAGAAGCGGCGCTGATCGATGCCCTGGTTGGCCAGCGCAGTGGCAACAGACACAGCGCGGCGCTGGCTGAGTGCCAGATTATAGGCATCATCACCCTGGCTGTCGGTGTGGCCGTAGACGTCGATGATCGACTTGTCGAACTTCTTGAGCACCAGGGCAACCGACACCAAGGTCGAGTTGAACTGGGGCTGCACCGTCGACTGGTCGGTCGCGAAGGTGATGTTGGAGGGCATGTTGAGGATGATATTCTGGCCCACGCGGGTCACGGACACGCCGGTGCCCTGCAGCTGCGCGCGCAGCTCGGCTTCCTGCTGGTCCATATAGGCGCCGATGCCAGCACCGGTCAGGCCGCCGACGCCAGCGCCAACCAGGGCGCCCACGCGCGGATCGCCACCGACAGCAGCGCCCACGAGTGCGCCGGCAATGGCGCCGCCGCCCGTGCCGATCAGCGCGCCACCGGCGGTGTTGGAGATGCGGCTTTCACCGGTATAGGGATCGGTTGTGGTGCATGCAGTCAGCGCCAGTGTTGCCGCGATAGCGACCAGAAACTTGGACTTCATTATTATCCCCCTGAAGGATTCGGTTGGTGGCCTTGTTGTTGACCACTGAATACGGCAGGACCGTGATGAGGGAAAGAGTGTGAACAACCGATGAACGGCTGCGATTGGACAAAAGACGATCAGCCGTGTGCCCAGCCGGCATCCACCAGGAAGTGCTGACCGGTGATCTTGGCGCTGTCTTCGGCTGCCAGGAACAGGGCCATGCGTGCCACATCATCGGGATAGACATGCTCGGACAGGGCCTGATTGGCCAGAATGCCGCGCATGGAGTCCTCGTTCAGCCATAGCTTGAGCTGGCGCTCGGTGATGATCGCTCCGGGGACAAGCGAGTTGACGCGTATGCCCGAGCGGCCGAGTTCGCCCGCCATGGAGCGGGTGAGGCCATGCACGGCGGCCTTGGCGGTCTCATAGACGGGTAGCGACGGGGTGCGGATCATCCAGCTGATCGAACCGGTGTTGATGATCGAGCCGCGACCGGCTGCAATCATGCCAGGGGCCACCGCCTGGATGGCGAAGAAGGCGTGCTTGAGATTGACCGCCATATAGTCATCCCAATCCTGCGCGGAGACCGTGGCCCAATCGTGCCGCTGGTCATGCGCGGCGTTGTTGACCAGCACCAGCGCATGGCCATGCACATGGGCGAGCGAGGCGATGGCCGCCTGATAGGCCACGGTATTGGTGAGGTCGCAGGTGATGAACGCGACCTTGTGGCCCTGTGCCGTCAGGTCGCTGGCCAGGGTCGTGCCTGCTGGCTCATCGATATCTACGAAGCCGACCCGCGCGCCCTGCTCGGAGAAATTGCGCACCAGTGCCGCGCCGATGCCCGATGCACCGCCCGAGATCACCACCGGCACGTCTTTGAGGCTGGGATAGCGCGCAAACTGGCTCATGAAAGGCTCCTTGGCAGACAAACGGGGTATTGGCGGACAGACGACCGCCTGCCGGCGAAAGGTGTAACGCCACGATGCGCGCGCCAGCAAGAGCCGGAAGCGTCATCGACGGGTCATGCGTGAACGCTATGGCGGCCAGCGCTTCACCCTGCCCTCGCAAAAGGATTCGCCATGTCCCTCGACGCTGTCAAACCTGCCCAACCCACGCCATTGGCCGTTCCGTCGCTGGACGAACGTGAAGCGCTGCGCGGTCTTGAACGCACGCTGGACAACCACCTGACGGCGATGGCGGGCCTGGCCTGCCTGCAACGCGTCGAGGCCCCACCCATGGCGCAGCGCGAGCCACTTGCGTTTCCCCTCACGGTTGCGGCCTGGAACCTCGAACGCTGCTACGCCGTGGCGCCCTCGGCTGCGCTGCTGGCGGAACAGGATGTGGACATCGTGTTGCTGTCGGAGGTCGACAATGGCATGGCGCGCACGGGACAACGGCACACCGCCGCCGAAATCGCGGCCGGGCTGACCATGGGCCATGCCTATGGCGTGGAATTCCTTGAACTCGATCTGGGCGCGGCCAATGAGCTGGCTTATTGCGTGGATGATTTCAACAGCCGCGGCTTTCACGGCAATGCGCTGTTGAGCAGCACGAACCTGTTGACCCCGGTGCTGACCCGCCTGCCCGACCAGTTGTTCTGGTTCAACAACGAGGTGGAGACAGCCCGGGTCGGCACGCGTTGCGCGATTGCGGCAACGCTGATGACCCAGCAGGGGCCGCTGTTTGCTGTTTCGGTGCACCTTGAGAGCCGCGGCGATGGCGCGCATCGCGGGCGCCAGATGGCCATGCTGTTCGACACGGTGGCGCAATTGGCCGGTGACATGCCGGTGGTGATCGGCGGCGATCTCAACACCGGGCTGGCAGACGGAGGCGATTTTGACGCCGAGCCACTGTTTGCCGACGCGGCGGCGCGCGGGTATGTCCGCCACAGCGGGCGGATGGACCAGATGACGACACGGCCGAGCCGGTTGAGTCGGGGGGCCAAGGGCGCCTACAAGCTGGACTGGCTGCTGACGCGCGGCCTGGAAGTGACGGAAAGCCGCATCATTGCCGCTGTCGCCCCGGATGGCGAAGTGCTGTCCGATCATGACATGGTGGTGGCCCGCATTGCCGGCTTCACGGCGCGCTGATGCCCTTTCCGACATTGGGGCAGCGCCTGCCGGTCACGCGTTTGCGATGACGCAAACAGGGACCGGTGCGTGTTTGCCGCATTGTCTGGTTAACCAGCGCAGTTTAGAATGCCTCTTAACTTGCAGGCCTTGATTGGGGCCGCATTCGGGGTCTGGCGCGGATTGAACGCGGCTCGTTGACCTAGGTCAAAGCGCTGCGCTCGGCATTGGGCGAGGCTGGTGTCGAGGGCGGAGATATCTGTCCCGGGGACAGACAGAAGGACAGGTCGATGGACTATCGTGGCATTTTCGAAGATGCGGTCGACACACTGCGTGCCGAGAAGCGCTATCGGGTCTTTGCCGACCTTGAGCGGGTCGCCGGGCAGTTCCCCCGGGCCATCTATCGCGATGACGCCGATAACCAGCGCGAAATCACCATCTGGTGCTCCAATGACTATCTGGGCATGGGCCAGCACCCCAAGGTGATCGGCGCCATGCAGGAGACCGCGGGCAAGCTGGGCGTCGGCTCGGGCGGCACGCGCAATATCTCGGGCACCAACCGTCCGCTGGTAGAGCTGGAACGCTCGCTGGCCGATCTGCACCGCAAGGAAGCGGCGCTGGTGTTCACCTCGGGCTTTGTGTCCAATGAGGCGGCCATCGCCACCATCGCCCGCCTACTGCCGAACTGCATCATCTTCTCGGACCAGCTCAACCACGCCTCGATGATCCAGGGCGTGCGCCAGTCGGGCATGGAAAAGAAGATCTTCCGCCACAATGACGTTGCCCATCTGCGCGAATTGCTCGCCCAGGTCGATCGCAAGCGTCCCAAGCTGATCTGCTTTGAATCGGTCTATTCGATGGATGGCGACGTTGCCCCCATTGCCGAGATCGTGGCACTGGCCGAGGAATTCGGCGCCCTGACCTATATCGATGAGGTCCATGCCGTGGGCATGTATGGCGCACGCGGCGGCGGCATTGCCGAGCGCGACGGCCTGATGGACCGGATCGACATCATCGAAGGCACGCTGGCCAAGGGCTTTGGCGTGATGGGCGGCTATATCGCGGCCAACCGCGCGATCGTGGATGCCGTGCGCTCCTATGCGCCCGAGTTCATCTTCACCACCTCGCTGCCGCCGGCGCTGTGTGCGGCGGCCCGTGCCTCGATCGACCACCTCAAGGGCAATGGCCACGAGCGCATGATGCACCAGCGCCAGGCCCGGTTGACCAAGGCGATCCTGGCCGATGCCGGCCTGCCGGTGATGGAAACCTCGACCCATATCGTGCCGCTGATCGTGGGCGATGCGCGCGCCGTCAAGGCGGCCAGCGACATGCTGCTGGACAAGCACAACATCTATATCCAGCCGATCAACTATCCCACGGTGCCCAAGGGCACCGAGCGCCTGCGCATCACGCCGACGCCGCTGCACACCGACGAGATGATCTTTGCGCTGCGCCATGCACTGGTCAGCGTGTGGACCAGCCTCGAGCTGCCGCGCGAAGCCGCCGAGGCCGCCATCACCGCCAGCAAGCTCACCTCGGGCGATCTGACCCTGCCCAGCCTGGGCGGTTGATCGACATCAATGCGGACCCGCCCCGGCGGGTCCATGCTCATCCTGCCAACACAGGAGGGCGCCATGACGGTTCTGATCGTCCACGACAGCATCTACGGCAACACCGCCAGCATTGCGACGGCAATGGCCCAGGCGCTTCAGCATGACTATACGGTCCGGCTGGAAGCGGTGAACCCGGGTCATGTTCCGGACCTGACGAACGTGGATATGCTGATCGTTGGATCCCCGACACGCGGCTTCCGCCCCACACACTCCATTCAGGAAGTCCTTGAAGCGCTGCCCGAAGCAGCCCTTTCGGGCCTGCGCGCGGCAGCATTCGACACGCGGCTTGATCTGGAGACCATTCAACCGGCACCGTTGCGCTGGGTCATCGAGGTGGGCGGCTACGCGGCGCAGACCATCGAACGCCGGCTGACGACGCGTGGATGTCACATCGTCGGGGAAGCAACAGGCTTTCTGGTGCTTGGCACCGAGGGACCACTCAAGGATGGCGAACTCGAGCGGGCAGCAAGCTGGGCCAGGGCAATGGTCGAGGCCAGTACAATCACCAAGGGAGCAGCCTGATGGCACAGGACAATAAGCGCAGCTTTACCGAGGAAATCGAGATCGCCGGGCATCAGCTCGTCGAACAGATCAAGACGCTGATGGCCGAAGGCAATGTGCGCCGCCTGCGCATCCATGTGGGCAGTGGCGACACCGTCATGGAGATACCGTTGACGGCCGGCGCCATTGCCGGCGGCGTCGTTGCCCTGACCGCACCTTGGCTTGCCGCTCTGGCCGCGCTGGCAGCCCTGGCCAACAAGGTGCGCATCGAAATCGTACGCGACGACGATACGCCGGACGATTCCGCCAAGTAGTGGCGACGGGACCAGGCACTCGTCGCTGCCGGCCGCTTCTGCGACACTGGCCATGCGCCAGAATCGCCGCAGAGGCCCGAGCATGCACACACAGCCCCATGATGACCTGATTGCCCGAGCCGCAGCGCTGATCCGCCCCTGGCGGACGCCGGATGGCCGACTGCACGGAGACGTGGGCGCCGTCGTCGTCTCTGCGGACGGGAGGATCTACGAGGGTATCTGCGTGGATACGCCCAGTTGGGGACTGTGCGCCGAGCGCAGTGCGCTGGCCGCCATGATCACCCAGGGTCAATATCGCGCACGGACCGTTGTGGCGGTGTGGCGCGACCCCGATAGCCAGGCGCTGCATGTCTTGCCGCCCTGCGGGGTGTGTCGCGAATTCCTGCGCCAGATCGACGCCGGCAATCTCGACACCGAGATCGTATTAGGGCGTGCGCAGTCAGAGCCGTTGCGACATCTGCTGCCGCATCACGCCTGGGCATCCCCGATTGAGTGATCTTGTGCTGAGGCTAGTCCTCAAGGCCCGATCAACTTGCGTAGCAGGTCGATGACAGCCTCGGCTCGGGCAGCAGGCTCGCCATAGCTGCTTGGGCTGGATGGCGCGCGGCGCAGACGGAGTGCTTCATCGATGATGGCGTCGTGCCGCGGAAAGGTTGATTGTCCATAAATGCCGCCGGCGGTTTTGGACGGAACGCGGCCCGTGGTCATGGTGCGATGCACCCGCAAGGCGCCCAGCACGCCCCAATGCACCGCCGTGTCCACGCCGGCGGTGTCGAGCTCGGCATGGTGCTGCTCAAAGCGGGTGAGCCAATGGCGCCAGTAGGTATCCAGGTTTTGCCGGCTATAGGCCATGGTGGCCGCGCGATCGGCGGCGACCAGGGTGGCTGTTGGCGCAGGTCCCCGCAAGGCAACACCAGAGTCTGCCAGTAGCTGCCAGGCCACCGGATGGCGCTCATCGGCAGATGCAGGATCGACGCGCCCGCCGCGCGCAGCCGGCCCTACCCCGCCCGGCGGACGGGCCAGGTCGCCGGGGTGCAGATAGATGCCGTCACAATCCAGGCTGGGGAAGCGGGTTGCCAGTTCGGCATGGAGCTGCGCCAGCGCCGCGATATCGACCTGGCCCGACAGCACGGCAACGAAGTCGAGATCGCTGTGGCCGTCGCAATAATCGCCGAGTGCAACCGAGCCGACGATGTAAAAGGCCTCAAGCTGGCTGGGCATGGCCAGATCGAGCGCCGCAATCAGGCGGCGGCTCACCAGCGAAATCGCGCCCGGCAGCCTGGTCATTGTCGCTCCTGTTGAGATCGACAGCACGCTGGTCGATGATGGCCTTTGCGTGGCAGCAGGGCAATCAGCCGCTGAGCACGATGCGCATGAGATCGGCGGTGTTGCGGGCCCCCAGCTTTTCCATGACGCGCGCACGGTGCACTTCCACTGTGCGCGGGGAAATGCCCAGGGCGCGGCCGGCCTCCTTGTTGGACTGGCCATTGGTGATCAGCTGGAGCACCTCGCGCTCGCGGGGCGTGAGCTGGGCGAAGCCATAGACCTCGCCCCCGCGCCGGGACGCGCCGACATGGGGCGCCAGCGCCTCCGCGCGCAGGGCCTCGAAGATGCCGGCCAGGAAATGTTCGGTATCGATGGGCTTGCTGATCACATCGCTGGCGCCCAGCTTGATGGCCATCACCGCGGCCTCGACCTGGGGATAGTCAGCCAGCATGAACACCGGGATGGTGTTGCGCATGGCCTTGATGCGCCGCAGCATGGCCAGGCCGCTTTCGGCGCCCACGCGCAGGTTGAGCACCGCTATGTCTGGCCGTCTCTGGTCCAGCGCGGTCATGAAGTGACCGGCATCGAGAGAATAGGCCGTCTGGAAGCCTTCGAGCCGAAACAACACGCTCAGCGCCTCGCAGGTGGCCAGGTCGCCATCCGCGATGTGGATGCGCCGGTCACGCAACAGACTGGATGGGTAATACATTTCATCGCTCATTTTGCCCCCTGCCCTGGCAATTGCGGTAAATGCTTGTGGCTGAACCAATCTGGAGCAGCGCCGGTAGTTTGCACTAAGTGTTCATGCCCGCCGATACGGGGACTACGTAGGTATTCACCCCAATCGGATAGGACTTGATTGCTTGGATTCCGGGTGTCTCGGACTTTATTCCTATCACTTGGGAAAGCAAAAGGCCAGCCGTTTCGGGCTGGCCCCAGCAGATCAGTTGCGAGCGCGCAGGGCGTCGCGGATTTCGGTGAGGAGAACCTCTTCCTTGGTGGGCGCAGGGGTCTGGGCAACCGGTTCGGCGGCGGCCTGGCGCTTCATGGAGTTGATGCCCTTGACCACCATGAACAGCACAAAGGCAATGATCAGGAACTTGACCACGGCATTGATGAAGAGACCCACATTGAGCGTGGCAATGCCGGCATCGCGTGCTGCGGCCAGCGAGGGAACCGGAAGATTGTCCGGGTTGGACAGCACGATGAACAGGTTGGAAAAGTCGATGCCGCCGATGATCAGGCCGATGAGGGGCATGAAGATGTCGTCCACGATGGACGAGACAATGGCGCCGAACGCCGCGCCGATGATCACACCGATCGCCAGATCGATCATATTGCCCTTGATTGCGAAGTCCCGGAATTCTTTGAACATTTAGATGCCCCTTGTTGGTTGTCCCCGGCGCCGGTCGCGCCACGCGCCTCCCTGCGGAATTTAAGCATCGACGAGTGTCGGCGTAAAATCAATGGTCAGAATGGTGGCCTTGCGCCGGTTCTGCAGGGGGTCGATATTGGGGCCAACAGCCCTCAAAGGTGCCCTTCCCGCCATGTCGTCTGACGCCGCCCACAGCGAAGACCTGACCAGCCTGCGAAATGCGCTGGACTACATTCCGCAGGGAATTGCCGTGTTCGATGCGGGTTTACGTTTGGTGATGGCCAATCAGCGCTACACCAGCCTGCTCGATTTGCCCGGGCGCCTGAGCGCGCCGGGTACGGCCCTTTTCGATATTGCGCTGGAGTTGGGCCAGCGCGGTGACCTCGGTCCCGGCGATCCCGCGCGGCTGGCGCTGGACCGAATCAGCCAGCTCACCGGCTCGGCCATGACGGTGACCCAGCGCCCGCGCAACGGCGACCAGACGCTGGAGTTTCATTCCAGCCGCCTGCCCGATGGTGGCCTGGTGGTGAGCCTGAGCGATGTGACGGCACGGGTGGAGGCAGAGCGCGCGCTCGAATTGGCCAATCACTCTCTGGAAGGCCGTGTGGCCCAGCGTACGGCCGACCTCACCCGGGTCAATACCGAGCTTGAAAGCGCTCGCGCCAAGGCCGACGCGGCCAACCACGACAAGACGCGGTTCCTGGCCGCGGCCAGCCACGACCTACTGCAGCCGCTCAATGCCGCGCGGCTCTATACGTCCACACTCATCGAGCGAGCCAAGCTGACGGGCCTCGCCGATCTCGCCAATTCCATCGAGGCGTCGCTGACGGCCGTCGAGGACATCATGAGCGCCCTGCTCGACATTTCGCGCATCGATAGCGGGGCCCTCAAGCCGGCGGTGGCCCCTGTGGCCGCGCGCGACCTGCTCAAGAAAATCGAGGTGGAGTTCAGCCCCATGGCGCGCGAGCGCAATATCTCGCTGCGCATTGTGGCCACCCGGGCCACCGTGCAGGTGGACCGCAGCCTGGTCGGCCGCATCGTGCAGAACCTGGTGTCGAACGCGATCAAATACACCAATCCGGGCGGCAAGGTGCTGGTGGGCCTGCGTCGGCGCGGCAATCGCATGCGGCTCGATGTCATCGACACCGGCATCGGCTTCAACAAGGACCAGCACCGCCTGCTGTTTGCGGAATTCTCGCGCCTCGAGCGCGGCGCCCGCATGGCCCAGGGCCTTGGCCTTGGTCTCTCCATCGTGCAACGCCTCGTCACGGCGCTGGGGTTGACGCTCGAGCTCGACAGCCACGAGGGCCGCGGGTCGCGCTTCTCGCTGTTCCTGCCGGCCACGCGCACGCTGGCCGCGCCCAGTGCCGGTGCCGCGCCGGTGGATGTCAACTTCGGCACCATGGGGCTCAAGGTCCTGTGCGTGGACAATGAGCGCAGCATCACCGAAGCCATGGAAGGCCTGCTGACCCATTGGGGGTGCGATGTGCGCTGCGCCCTCTCGCTCAAGCAGATCGATCGCGAACGGCTGCTGGAAGGCTGGTATCCCGATCTCGTGCTGATGGATTATCACCTCGACCAGACCTCGGGGCTCGATGCCATCGAATGGCTGCGCCACAATCTGGGCGGCCACCTGCCTGCCGCCCTGGTCACCGCCGACCGCAGCCCGGCTGTGCGGGCCCTGGCGGAGGATCGCGGCATTGCCGTGGTGACCAAGCCTGTAAAGCCTGCGGCCTTGCGGGCCGCCATCAGTGGCCTGGCCAACCAGGGCCGCAGCCCGGCCAAGCGCGTGGTCTAGTCCGGCGCGACGGGTGCAAACCCCTGGGCCGAAATTTTCTCGCTTTTCAGGTCGGCAATAGTCGAATCCGTCAGACCCCGTTCGACCTGTTGCGCCAGCGACGCAACAGGAGGCCATGTGCCATGCGATTTCTCTGCCTTGTCCATTTTGACCCGGCCATCATCGACACCCTGCCGCCCGGAGAATGGGCGCAACTGGGCCAGGCGTCCGCCGCCTATGACCTGGACCTGCAACGCCGGGGAAAGTTCATCGCCGCCGAAGCGCTGCTGTCGCCCGATACCGCCAAGACCGTGCAGCTGCGCAATGGCGCGGTCAGCGCGGTGGATGGTCCGGTCGCGGCTCTTGCCGAGCCCGTCGCCGGCTTCATCCTGATCGACGCTGCCGACATGGCCGAGGCCATCGAGATCGGGGCGCATATCCCGCTGGCACGGATCGGCAGTGTCGAGGTGCGGCCGGTGATGAGTTTCTAGCCGGCGGCGAGGGGTGCAGTGGTGGCTGGCGCAATGGCCGGGCTGAACAGCCCCACCTTGCGCCGCTCCAGCGCCCACCAATAGATGGCGCCGCGGGCAAGGAACCAGGCATGCATGGCCAGCCACAGGCCCCAATTGCCCAACAGCGGCTGCAAAGTCAGGGCGGCCAGCAGAAACACCACCAGGGACACCAGCATGCCGTTGCGCATGGTGGTGTTGAGTGTGGTGCCGATGAGTATGCCGTCATAGATCATGGCAGGCATGAAGGTGACGGTGCAGAGCACGGCGATGGGCAGATAGGTCAGGGCCTGGGCCTGCACTTCCGCATTGGTGGTCATCAGCCCGATGATCGCCGACGCGCTGACATACCAGGCCACGCCAAGAGCGACCGTGATGATGAGGCCCCAGACAAAACTCAACCGATAGGCCTGATCGAACGCCGGCCGCCAGTTGGCGCCCACTGCCTTGCCGGTCAGCTGTTCAGCAGCCTGGGCAATGCCATCGAGGAAGAAGGCAACGAACATCAAAAGGTTCAGCAAGACCGCATTGGCGGCCAGCGACACCTCGCCCATGCGCGCGCCCTGGGCCGCAAACCAGGCATAGGCGCCCATCAGCGCCAGCGTGCGGATGGTGATGTCGCGGCTCAGGCCGAACATGCGGCGCAGGGCCACCCGGTCACCCAGTTCGCCCGGCGTGATGCCGCGAACGATGGCGCCCAGTCCGCCATAGTGGCGCAGCAGCAGGGCCACACCCGTTGCGGCGGCAACAATCTGGCCCAGCACCGTACCGGCCGCCGCGCCCGCCACGCCCCAGCCCAGGCCATAGACGAAAATCACGCTGGCCAGCATGTTGATGCCATGCAGCAGCAATTGCAGCAGCATGCCGGTGCGGGCGTCTGCGCGGCCATAGAACCAGCCCAACAGCGCATAATTGACCAGCGAGAACGGCGCCGACCAGATGCGCATGTGGAAATAATCAGCGAGCGCACTGGCAACACCACCCTGCGGCGCCAGCAGGTGATTGGCCAGGGCCAGAAGCGGGCCGCCCAGCAGGAGCATGGCGACGGCCAGGGCCAGGCCCAGCACGATGGCGCGCGCCACATGCAGCAGGCCATCGCGCGGATCGCGCGCACCAACAGACTGGGCCACCAGGCCCGCCGTGCCGATGCGCAGGAAATAGGCGAAGGAAAAGATGATATCGAAGACCAGCGCGCCCAGCACCAGGCCGCCCAGCATGCCGGCATCGCCCAACCGGCCAATGATGGTGATATCCACCATGCCCACCAGCGGCTCGCTGATGAAGGCGACCGAGGCCGGAAGGGCTATGCGCCAGACGTCGCCATGACGCACGTCAAAGGGATGCTGGGGACGCGCGGCAGTCGTCATCTCAATACTCGGTCGAATCAGTGCTCGGTGATGAGCGAGATGACCACATCAGCACGATCCTGTGACAGGCTCACCAGATCATAATTGGGCAGGTCGTTGCGCGCGATATGGGCGCGGTTGCGTTCTTCGGTGAAGAGGCCTTCCTCAGCATGGCGCTTGAGCAGGCGCTGCTCCACCAGGTTGCGCGGCACATCGAGGAACACGGCATAGTCGAGCAGTGGGCGCACGCCGGCCCAGGGCCCCTCGGTCAGCAGCAGGTAATTGCCCTCGACCACCAGCACGCGCACATTGGCACCCACGGTGAAGGCATTGTCGACCACATCCTCGATCTTGCGCGAATAGCCGGGGCCGCTGACATCGGTGGTGGCGCCCTTGAGGTGGTGCAGGAAGCTGACGAATTGGGCCCCCTCAAACGTGTGCGGCGCGCCCTTGTAGTCCACCTGCCCCATGGCCTCGAGCTTGGCGTGGCGAATATGAAAGCCATCCATGGGCACCAGCTGCGCGCTGCCCGGATGGGTGGCGTTGAGCATGGCGACCAGTTCGGCCGCGAGGGTGGATTTGCCGGTGCCGGGTCCGCCGGCCAGACCAATCACAATGCGGCCATTGCCTGCGGCAGCGCCGGGCGCTGTGGCATGAGCCTGGCTCTCCATTTCCAGAATATGCGGCACCAGCCGCGACAGGGCCTGTTGCGGTGTCAGCCGAAGATGCAGAGGCGACTGGCGAAGGCCCGCGGACATCAGCGGGCCTTCGCCAGTCGGATGACCAGCCAGATGGGCACCACCAGCACAGCGCCGGTGACGATATAGGCGCCAATGCTGCGGAACACACCGAAACCGTCGCGCATGGCGTCGCGCACCAGATCGACCGCGCCGCGGATAATGTCCTGCGGGTCCACGCCGAACAGGCTCATCAGAAAGCCCACCACCAGCGAGAGCAGCACAAGGCGGACGACAACGCCGCCGGGGCTGCCGCCAAAGAAGCGCTCCAGCGCCGAGCGGCGCGGCGGGGTCTGACTGGGATAGGGATCGCTCATGGATATGGTCCGCCGCCCTGTTGTGACTTGTGACCATCATATAGAGTCAAATGTGATTTCAAGAAGGTGTGTGTTGGCAAGTTTGTGGACGTTCCCCCACTCCCGCCCGGCCTTCCCCATAAAGGGGAAGCTGTGACGCCGTGACCACCACACTGCCCCCCGTCATCACCGATTGGTTTGCGCGCAAGGGCTGGGCGCCGCGGCAGCATCAGCTCGATGTGCTGGCCAGCTGGCAGGCCGGCGCTTCGGCGCTGTTGATCGCCCCCACCGGCGCCGGCAAGACGCTCGCCGGCTTCCTGCCCACGCTGGTCGATCTGGCCGACGGCAGCCATGAGGGGCTGCACACGCTCTATATTTCCCCGCTCAAGGCGCTGGCGGTGGACGTGCAGCGCAATCTCAATACGCCCATCCTCGAAATGGGCCTCAAGATCACGGCCGAGACCCGCACCGGCGACACGCCCGCCAGCAAGCGCGCCCGCCAGCGCGCCAAGCCGCCGCATATCCTGCTGACCACACCGGAACAGCTGTGTCTGCTGATCAGCCATCCGCAGGCCGAACTGTTCTTCGGTTCGCTCAAGCGCATCGTGCTGGACGAGCTGCATGCGCTGGTCACCTCCAAGCGCGGCGAGCTGCTGTCGCTGGCCATCGCGCGCATCGCCAAGCTGGCTCCAGATCTGCAGATCACCGCCCTCAGCGCCACCGTGGCCCGGCCGGACCTACTGGCAGAATGGATTGCCGCGCCCTTGCCGCAACGAACGACGCAGCTTCTCACCGCCTCGGGCGGCGCGCCGCCGGTGCTCAGCATTCTTGAGAGCAGCGAGCGCGTACCCTGGGCCGGCCATTCTGCCAATTATGCCCACCGCGACCTCTACGAGGCCATCAAGCAGCACCGCACCACGCTGCTGTTCGTCAACACGCGCAGCCAGGCCGAAATGCTGTTCCAGGGTCTGTGGGCCATCAACGACGACATGCTGCCCATTGCGCTGCACCATGGTTCGCTCTCGGTCGAGCAGCGCCGCAAGGTAGAAAGCGCCATGGTGGCGGGGGCGCTCAAGGCCGTGGTGTGCACCTCCACACTCGACCTGGGGATCGACTGGGGCGATGTGGATCTGGTGGTCCAGGTCGGGGCGCCCAAGGGCAGCTCGCGCATGCTGCAGCGCATCGGCCGCGCCAACCACCGGCTCGACGAGCCGTCCAAGGCCATGCTGGTGCCCTCCAACCGCTTCGAGGTGCTCGAGTGCGAGGCAGCGCTCGAAGCTGTGGCGGAGAGCCATCAGGACAGCGAAGATCCGGTCAGCGGCGGCTATGACGTCCTGGCCCAGCATGTGCTCGGCATGGCCTGTGCCGCGCCCTTTGCCGCCGACGATCTCTATGACGAAATCCGGCACGCCTGGCCCTATCGCGACCTGCCGCGCAGCCAATTCGACAGGGTGCTCGATTTCGTCGCAACCGGCGGCTATGCCCTCAAGGCCTATGAGCGTTATGCCAAGCTCAAGCGCACCGAGGACGGGCTGTGGCGGGTGACAAATCCGCAGGTGGTGCAGCAATACCGGCTCAATATCGGCACGATCATCGAGGAGCCCATGGTCCGCGTGCGGCTGATCCGCCAGCGCGGGCTCAAGAAGGGCCAGTCGCAAAGCCCGGTCGGCGCCGGTGGCCGGGTGCTGGGCGAAATGGAAGAATACTTCTTCGGCACGCTGCTGGTGGGCGATACCTTCATGTTCGGTGGCGAGATCGTCGCCTTCGAGGGGATGCGCGACAACGAGGCCTTCGTCAGCCGCGCGCAGTCGAGCAATCCCAAGATCCCCAGCTACATGGGCGGCAAGTTCCCGCTTTCGACCTATCTGGCCGAGCGCGTGCGCCGCATCATGGATACGCCCGAGGACTGGTCCAGGCTGCCCGACCAGGTCAGTGAATGGCTGCGGCTGCAGGCCGAGGTATCGCTGGTGCCGCAGCGCGATAGCCTTCTGGTCGAGACCTTTCCGCGCGGCACGCAGAACTATCTGGTCTGCTATCCCTTCGAGGGTCGACTGGCGCACCAGACCCTGGGCATGCTGCTGACGCGACGGCTGGAGCGCGCTCGCGCCCGACCGCTGGGCTTTGTCGCCTCCGAATATGCCCTGGCCATCTGGGGCCTGGGCGACCTCTCGGCGCTGATCAAGACCGGGCGCCTGTCGCTCGACGAGCTGTTTTCCCAGGACATGCTGGGCGATGACCTCGAAGACTGGCTCGATGAATCGGCACTGATGAAGCGCACGTTCCGCAACTGCGCCATCATCGCCGGCCTCATCGAACGTCGCCATCCCGGCAAGGAAAAGTCGGGCCGCCAGATCACCATGAGCAGCGACCTGATCTATGACGTGCTGTACCAGCATGAGCCCGACCACATCCTGATCCAGGCCACCCGACGCGACGCCGCGCGCGGTCTGCTCGACATTGCCAGGCTGGGCGACATGCTGGCGCGCATCCGCAACCATATCGTGCACAAGCGCCTCTCCCGCATTTCGCCGCTGGCCGTGCCGGTGATGCTCGATATCGGCAAGGAGCCCATTTTCGGCGAAGCCCGCGAATCGGCTATGGCTGATGCCGCAGACGAGTTGATGCGGGAAGCTTTGGGCGGTTGAGCCAGGTTCAGGTACAGGCCAGTGGGACGGAGACGCCGATCGTGCGCTTTGCCGGACAGATCTTCGAGCCACTGCCCTCGGGCGGGCTCTATTGGCATGCGCAGGACACACTGCTGGTGGCGGACCTGCACTTTGAGAAGATGGCCAGCTTTGCCAGGCGTGGCCAGATGCTGCCGCCCTATGATACGGCCATGACGCTGTCGCGGCTCGAGGGCGATTTGCGCCGCACTGGGGCGCGCCGGCTGATTGCGCTGGGGGATAGTTTCCATCGTGCGGATTCAAGCCGTCTGGTGACCCCGGGGGACCGCATGCGGCTCGACACCATCACCGAGATGGTTGACTGCATCTGGCTCACCGGCAATCACGATCCGGCCCCACATGACATGGGCGGCACCAGCCAGCCCGAGCTCACGATCGGCGACATCACCCTGACCCATGAGCCGCGCCGTGGCGCTAAGGGGCTGATCTGCGGCCATCTCCACCCGGCCGCCCACATCGAGATGGATGGACGCTCGGTGCGCCGTCCGTGCTTCGTGCATGACAGTCGGCTGATGATCCTGCCCGCCTATGGCGCGTCCACAGGCTCGATCAATATCCTGTCGCCGGCCTTCACCGGGCTCTTGCACCTGCCGTCGCTGGAAGTGACGATGCTGGGCAAGGACCGGACCTATCCGGTCAGCCCCCGCCGTCTGGTGCTGTCGTAGCGCCCACCTAGCGGCGGAAGACCACGCCGCCCAGCCAGCCGGTAAACAGCGCCAGGATCACGCAGACCAGACCATAAAGCAGCGGCTGTTGCACCGCCGAGAGCGCCAGGAAGCGCTCGAAGCCGATCTTGCGCACCGAGAAGCCCTCGGACTTGCGGGCGATGACCTCGCCATTCTTGAACACATAGGTCTGGGCCAGATAGGCGCCGGGCGGGGCATTGCTCGGAAGGGTCAGCCGGGCCGAATAGAAATTGTCCGAGAGGAAGTTGACGCCGTTTTCCTGCACGCCGAACAGGCCTTCCTCGGTCATCAGCCGCACCAGTTCGCGGCCGAAGACGGCGGTTTTCCACCAGTCGGCCGTGTTGGACGCCAGCGTGTGGGACTCGGGCAGGATGGCGTTGGTGGTCAGTGTGGTGATGTCACTGATGTCGGTGAGCCGGGCGCTCGAGAGCACATGGAAATAGCTCGGGAAATCCTGGAACTGCACCTGGTCGGTATTGAGCCAGACGCCAAAATTGTGGGTCTTTTCGCGCGCCACCCGCACCTGGGTGGGGCCGATGATGGTGATCACCACCTGGAAGGGCCCGGTGACGAATTTCTCGGTGGCGCCGGCGTCCGGGGCAATGGAGCCGAAAAAGGTCATGCGCTCGCCGTCAAAGCTCGAAGTGATCTCCACGGATTCGTTGGAGATCTGCGAGACGAGACGCTCCGCCTGCGCCGGCAGGATCAGCGCCAGGAGCGCGGCGGCCAGCAGAAACAGGCGCATCATTGCCGGATCCCCTGCACGGCCATGGAGAACACGTCCGATGGCGTAATGATCAGGGAAAGGCCAAAGCGGATGGCCACGGCCAGCACCAGCAGCGCCAGAAGCCCGCGCAACTGTTCGCCGCGCAGATATTTGCCGGCCGAGGCGCCAAACTGGGCGCCCACCGTGCCGCCCAACATCAGGCAGAAGGCCAGAAGAATATCCACGCTCTGGCTCTGTACGGCATGCAGCATGGTGGTGGCCGCCATCATGGCCACGACCTGGGCCAGCGAGGTGCCGATGACCATGCTGCCAGGTACGCGCAGCAGATAGACCAGCGCCGGCACCATGATGAAGCCGCCGCCGATGCCCAGAAGCGAACCGACAAAGCCGATGAACAGCCCGATGCCCAGCACGGGCAGCACGCTGATATAGAGGCGCGATTTCTTGAAGCGGACCCGCATGGGCAGGCCATGGATCCAGTTGTGCTGGTTGGGCAGGCGCTCGCGCACGACAACGCCCTTGCGGGTCTTGAGCATGGAGCGGGTGGATTCGATGAGCATGAGCACGCCCACCGAGCCCAAAAGCACCAAAAAGCCCACGGAAATGACGAGATCAAGCTGGCCAGCGTCGCGCAGCATGGCAAAGACAGCCACGCCGGCTACGGCGCCCAAAATGCCGGATAGCACCAGATACATGGCCAGATGGAGGTCGACGCCGCCACGCCTATAGTGGCTGAGCGCGCCCGAGGTTGACGCAGCCACGACCTGGCCGGTGACCGAGGCGACGGCCACCGAAGAGGGCACGCCGGAGAAAATCAGCAGGGGGGTGAGCAGAAATCCGCCGCCAACGCCGAACAGACCCGACAGGAATCCGACTGCCCCTCCGATTCCCACGAGAAAAAAGAGGTTCACGGAAAGCTCGGCGATCGGCAGATAGATCTGCAAGACCAGAAATCCGTTCGAAACTAATACAAAGGCCACCCTACAGGAGCGACCGTCAACAAGAGGTCAAAGGTCCCCACCTTTTCAGGTGAGGACCATGTCATTGTTTGGGCGTAGGCCTGCACCGGCGAGGTGTCAAACCAAGATTATATGTCAGACCGATCTCAGGGTGGTCAGACGGGCTGGCTACCCAGAACGGCCAGGAGCCGCGGATTGATCTTGCCGGTTTCGCTCATGCCAGTGCCCCGTTCGAACGCGCGCACAGCCTCGGTGGTCTTGGGGCCGGCCACACCGTCGGGCGTGCCGACATCAAAGCCGAGCTTGGCCAGCGCCTGCTGGACCTTGGCAATGGTGTCGCGCTCGGTGATCGGTGCACCGGGCGAGAAATCGGCAGACCAGGTGCCGATGGGCGCAAAATTGGCGGCCAGGTCGATCGGCTCGGCCTTCCAGGCGGCCACCTCGGCACCGACGCGGCTGACGGCCTCGGCGCTGAGCGACTTGGCAATGTCGTCGCGCGCCTTGCCGGCATCGACATCGCCACCGCGGGCGGCCAGCGCAAACCACTTGTAGGACTGCTCGAAATCCTGATCGACGCCCAGCCCACGGGCATAGAGCATGCCCAGGTTGAACTGGCTGTCGGTCATGCCACGGGCAGCGGCCCGATCAAACCACTCTGCGGCGGTCTCAAAGGCCTGCTCGCCGAGCTGACCACCGGCATAGAGCGCGGCCAGATTGTGCATGGCCATGCGATTGCCGGCGTCGGCCGCGCGCTGGTACCAGAGCTTGGCGACCTCGATGTCCTTTTCGACGCCGGTGCCGGTCTCGTAGAGATTGCCCAGGCGATATTGTGCGGGCACGAAGCCCTGGGCGGCGGCGCGCTCATACCAGACGGCGGCCTGGGCGTAGTCCTGAGCGATGGCCTGGCCTTCGGCGTAGATGGCGGCCACTTCGAACTGGGCGCGCGCGTCGCCATCGGCGGCAGCCTGACGCAGCGGCTGTGGGCCGATGGCGTCGGGCGGCAGATCAAAGGTGCGCGGTGCCGAGGCGACGCTGTCGGGAATGCTGCCGGTGGTCTCAGGCGCCACGACGGGCGCGGCGCCATCGGGGCGGGTCATGGCCAGCTTGGGCGCAGTGTCGGCCAGCAGCGACGGCGGCATGGCCGTCGTGGTGACATTGGACGGCGAGAAGCTCGACGCGCTCGGATTGATGGAGGCCGTGGACGTATCATCGATCATGTCGATAACGCGCGGTTCGGGCCGAACCAGCGACACATCCCCCGTGGCGGTGGGTTCGGCAGACGACAGCGGCGTGGGCGGCGCGGCGCTTTCGGTTGGCGCGGGTTCGGGGGCCGGCGGCGTGTCGGGCGCCATGCGCTGCATCACCAGATTGAGGGCGAGCATGGACACGGCGACCAGCGCAGCGGCCAGCAGCAGGGGACGGCGATAGCGGGTGAGGAAGCTGGCTTCGCCGAGCTCACCGTCCATCGCCTTGGCGCCAATTGACGGGGCAGCGACCTCAGGAGCCGGCTTGGCGGGTTTGGCAGGCTTTACCGGCTTTTCCGCGCGCGGTGCCTTGGCGGGCTTGGCCGGCGCCTCGGGCTTGGCGTCGGCCGTTGCGGCAGCGCCCTTGTCGGGAATGAAGCGCGATAGCGCCCGGCTGATGGCCGAACCACCGGCCGCCGCATCGCTCGCCGTCTCCGTGCGGGCGCGCTGGGCCCGACGGGCTGCGGCCACAAATGTGCTGGTGCTGTTCTGGGCGGGTGCAGGTTCGGGCGCGGCGACCGGTGCAGGCGCAGGCTGTGGCGCTGCAAAGCTGGCAGCCGGTTCGGCAAAGCTCGACTGCGGCCGCGGCGGCCGCTCCACCGAGGCGGGGTCAAAGCTGGGCCGGGCCGCTGGCGCAGGGGCTTCGGCTTCGCGCGCAGCGGCTGGCCGAATGCCGGTCTTGGCGGCAAGGGCCGATCGAACCGGATCGGCCTCCTTGAAGCCGGGATCGATTAGCGGCGCATCCTCGGCCGGATTCTTGGGCATGGCGTCGCTGCGCGCATCATCCTTGGGGCGCGAGAGCGCCGCCAACATGGCGTCGAGCCGATCCGAGCGGTTGCCGGACGGGGTCGGCGCTGGAGCCGACTTGGCCGCGGCCGGCGCCTGTGCAGCGGGTTCGGCCGGCGTGCTGGCCGGAGCCGAAGCAGCGCGGGTGGCGGGCTCGGCGGCGCGACCCGTGAGGGCCGCTTCGAGACGCGACAGGCGCTCGGCAGTGTCGCGGCCCGCCGTATTGAGTAGGGCCGTCATCCGCTCCTCGAACGCGTCCATGTCCTGCCCGCCCTGACCGGCCGGCGCCGACGGCGCTGCCGACTTGGCAACGGCCTGGGAGGTGCGCTCGGCGACCATCTGGGCCAGCGCCTCATAGTCCGGTGTCTTGCCAGCCGACTTGATCAGGCCGGCCAGGCGATCTTCGATGCTCTTGAGGCTGTCGGGACCGAACATGGCCACCGGCGCGGGGGCCTTGCGGGTGACGGCCTCGCTGGTGCGCTCGGCAACCAGTGTGGCCATGGCTTCGAGGTCGGCGCTGTCGCCGGGCTTGGAATAGAGCTTGGCCAGGCCGTTGAGCTGCGCGCTGGTTTCGTCCATGCGCTGCATCAGAAGCTTGAGCTGGTTTTCGACCTGGGCGCTGTCACCGGCGGCCGGCATGCGCTCGGACAGGGCTTCGATCTGTGTTTCGATACGGTTGAAGCGCGGCTCCATGCCGGCCATGACAGTATCGCGCAGGGCTTCGATGTCCTGCTTGAGACCGGCAACATGGCCATTGGCCGCCTCGAAGCCGCCGATGCGGTCGGCCAGTTCGTCGACCTTGCGGATCAGCCCTTCGGGCGCCGTCTGGCCATTCTTCATGGCCTGGGTGAACGCGGCCATTTCGCTGGTCAGGCGCTCAAAATCGCTGGAGGATAGCGCAACGTTCCGCTCGATGGAGTCGATGCGGTCATAGACATTGCGCACGCTGTGCTCAATGGCCTCCATGGCGGGCAGCAGGGGCGCGGCCGCATCACCACGCGGCTGGGCGGCAATGCGCTCCTCGCGGATGATCTCGCGCTCCATCTGCTGGGCCTGCAACTCGGCCAGCTTGCTGACCGTGGTGGAGACGTCGTCGAGACGGCGGTTGATGGTGGTCAGGTCGACCTTGGGGCCCTGTTCGATCAGAGCGGCAAGCGCGCCGATCTGGGCCTCCAGGCGCTTGACCTGGCCGGTCTCACCGACAGCGCCGGCCAGCAATTCCACCACATGGGTCAGCTGTTCGACCTGGCTGGCCACTTCCTGCACGCTGCCGGCGCCGGTGCGTTGATGCTTGAGTTCGCCTTCGAGCCGTTCGAGGCGCCCGGACAGGCCGCCCACAAGGGCGTTGAGTTCGCGGAACTCGGGCATGTCGGTGGCGCGGCGTCCCAGGGCGGCAGCCGAGCTCGACATCTGTCGACCGCGGATTTCGGCGATTGCGCTGGTCAGCGCGTCGGGTTCCTCGTCATGGCGGGCCAGTTCGTCACGGTCACTGAAGCGATCGACAGCGCGCTTGACGGTGCGCAGGGCCTCCCGGCGGCGAACCGACGGCTCCGGGCCAACGACCTGATCGCGCAGGTTACGGACCCGGGCGCTGAGGCCGGTCAGGGCCGGATCGGGCTCCTCCACGCGCGCATAACGTCCCTCGACCTGATCGAGCAGCGCGACGAGTTCGCCACGCAGGGCCTGCCAATCTCCCGGCAAAGGATCGCTGGCATGCTCGGACGGATCCTGAACTGAATAGGCGCGGGCCATGGAGTCTACCTGTCATCAAGAGACGGTCCCCCCGCGATTCAACACGAAGGTCTAAAGGTTACTCTTGAGAAAACATGGTAAACATCCCGTTAAGCATTGCCCCATTATGCAAGGGCAAGCGTCCCGGAAATCTGCTTTTCGGGGACCTTATGGCGGTAGGGTGACGCTTGGATCTCCCGCTGCCCGACTGGAAGGCCTGACGCAACCATGACCCGCCGACGCATCATCATCGTGGATGACCACCCGCTGTTCCGCGCCGCCTTGCGGCAAACCCTGTCGGGCGGCGACGCCACCATCAGCGTGGAAGAGGCCGGCGATCTCAGTGGACTGAGCGCGGCGCTCGATGCTGACCGGGATTGTGACCTGGTGCTGCTGGATCTCAACATGCCCGGTGTCCGCGGCTTTTCCGGGCTATTGCTGCTGCGGGCGCAATATCCCGACATTCCGGTGATGATCATCTCGGCGGTCGAGGACAGCACGGTGGTGCGCCGCGCCTTCGAGCTTGGTGCGGCCGGCTATCTGCACAAATCAGTGGGGCCGACGGAAATCCGCCGCGCCATCGAGACGGTCCTGACCGGCGATGTGTTTGTGCCGGAGGGGACCACCCTGGGCGGCGAAGACGCACACACTGCGCTGATGCGGCGGCTATCGACGCTGACGCCGCAGCAGGTGCGAGTGCTGATGATGCTCAGCGACGGGCTGATGAACAAGCAGATCGCCTATGAGCTTTCCATTTCCGAAGCGACGGTGAAGGCCCATGTCTCGGCCATCCTGCAAAAGCTGGACGTGGACAGCCGCACCCAGGCGGTGATCGCCGCCGCGCGCATCGAGGATGGTCAATTCGAGGCGTTGTTTTCGACCGGGGCCGAAAAGGCCTAGGCGGCTGCCCGGCCCTCAGCCCAGTCAGCGGTCTTGCTGCCGACCAGGTCTGCGATATTGGTCTTGCCCTGCGCCCGCACGCCGGCCACGAGCCCGCGCTTGATGGTATCAAGCAGGTCTAAGCCACCAAACACCATGGCCGAATAGAGCTGGATGGCATTGGCACCAGCCTCGAACTTGGCCAGGGCAGAGGCCGCCGAATGAATGCCGCCGACGCCGATGATGGGCAGGGCGCCGACGCGCTGGCGCATCTGGGCGAGTTTGCGGGTCGACAGGTCAAACAGCGGCTTGCCGGAGAGGCCGCCGGTTTCCTCGGCATTCTCCAGGCCCGCCACGGCGTCGCGGGTGATGGTGGTGTTGGAGACGATCAAGCCATCCAGGTCGGTGGCCAGCACGACGCGGGCGATGGCGTCGAGCGCGACTTCGTCCAGATCGGGCGCAATCTTGAGAAACACCGGCACGCGGGTGCGCGCCTTGGCGCGTGCGGCCAGCACTTCACCCAACAGGCGCTTGAGGGCCTCGTCGGCCTGCAGATTGCGCAGGCCGGGCGTATTGGGCGACGAGATATTGGCGGTCAGATAGTCGGCGATGTCGGCAAAGGTGTTTACGCCAGCGACATAGTCGGCGACGAAGTCCTCGCTGTCCTTGTTGGCGCCGATGTTGACGCCCAACGCCGCGGGCACGCGCAGGCCCTTGAGCCGGGCCAGGGCGGCAGCATGACCTTCGTTGTTGAAGCCCATGCGGTTGACGACACCCTCTGCAGCCGGAATGCGGAAGAGGCGTGGCTTAGCATTGCCCGTCTGCGGACGCGGGGTCACCGTGCCGATTTCCACCATGCCAAAGCCGAGGCGGGCAAGCTGGCGGGGCACTTCGGCATTCTTGTCAAAGCCTGCGGCCATGCCGACCGGATTGGCCAATTCCAGACCGCATAGCGTGGTCTTGAGCTCGGCCGCGTCGGCCTGCTGCGCCTCTGGCGACAGGCCCATGCGCAACGCCGCAATGGTGGCCGCATGGGCGGTCTCGGCGTCCATCTTGAGCAGGCTCTGCTGGGCGAGACCGGCGATCGCCGGCAGGCGGAGCAAGGGCGAAAGGGCAGACAGGATCATCGGACGGCCTCGGGCAGAGTGCAGGAGCCATCGAGAGCGACGCTGATCGCGCTCTCCCAGGCAATGGCGGCGGTGGGCAGCGGGCCACCGTAATAATGTGGGAACAGCGCGCCGCCGCGCGATGTCTCCCAGACCAGACCATCGCCGAGATCGGCGCTTCGCACCGCCAGCAGCACCAGGTCGGACTGGCCGGCAAAGTGCAGGCGCAACGTCTCGGTGAGCTGATCGGCAGTGGAGAAATGGATATAGCCATCCTTGGCATCGATCGGCATGCCGGCGAAGCCAGTCGTGCCGCGGGCAGGAGCCCAGGCATCCAGGGTAGCGATCTTGTAGACGAATTCGGGGGTGCTCATGGCGGCGAACCTAATGGCGGCCCAGCCGGTCGGCAAGCGGCGGCGCACTCTTTACAGCCTGGAGCGAGAGAGGTAAGACTAGGACTTAATTCCACGTCTAAGACATAGTTCCTGCGAACAGGCCTCACTGCATGCTGTCACACCGCGCCATATGGGATGGGATCGACGCGCTGGCGCGGCGCCATGGCCATTCCGTGTCGGCACTGGCCAAGCTGGCGGGGCTCGATGCCACCGCCTTCAATGTCTCCAAGCGCGTCAGCAAGGATGGGCGCGAACGCTGGCCCTCCACCGAGAGCATTTCCAAGATCCTGGATGCCACCGGGGAGAGTTTTGACACTTTCCTGGCCGGCACGGGCGCCTTCATGCAGTTTGGCGGAGCGGCGGCCAATACGCCAACAGTTCCCCTGCTTGGCCTGGCCCAGGCCGGCAGTGGCGGCTTTTTTGACAGTGCCGGTTTTCCCGCCGGTCAGGGCTGGGACGAGATTGCGCTGCCCTCGCCGGGCGACAATGGCATCTATGCCCTGGAAGTCACTGGCGACTCCATGGAGCCGCTCTATCGGGAAGGAGACCGTATCGTGGTCTCCCCCACCGAGCAGGTGCGGCGCGGCGACCGCGTCGTGGTCAAGACCCGCGATGGCGAAGTGATGGCCAAGATCCTGGCGCGCCAGTCTGCCCGCCAGATCGAACTGCATTCGCTCAACCCGGCCTATGAGCCGCGGATCCTCGACATCTCCCAGGTCGAATGGATCGCCCGCATCATCTGGGCCAGCCAATGAAGATCACCCTGGCCGGCGCGGCCGACAGTGCCGAATGGGCGACACTGCGCCAGGCGCTCTGGCCCTATCATGGGCTCGACCGGCACAGAGCCGACATCGCGCAGTTGCTGGAGACGGCTGGCGACACCGCCAATTTCATCGCCAGAACGGACGAAGGCGTCGCGATTGGCCTGGCCGAGGCCGCGCTGCGACATGACTATGTCGAAGGCTGCAAGTCGTCGCCGGTGGCGTTTCTGGAAGGCATTTATGTCGATCCCGCCCATCGCCGCCATGGCGTGGCGCGGCAGCTGGTCGACGCGGTCGAAGGCTGGGCCGTTGACCGTGGCATTCGCGAGTTCGCGTCCGATGCGGCGCTGGATAATCTGGACAGCCACAGAATGCATGCCGCACTCGGTTTCGAAGAGACCCAGCGCGTGGTGTTCTTTCGCAAGCTGTTGCGGCCATGATCGAGGCAATCGACCCCAAGAAGATCGACCGCGTCGCGCGCTGCTTTGATGCCGAGGGCCGTCTTGTCCGCTGGCCCGGCAAGCGGGCAGACCAGTTGCTGGCGCTCTGGATCGTCTGGTCCTATCTGCCGGACGACCGACAGATGAGCGAGGCCGAGGTCAGCGCCATGTTGCGCGACTGGCATGAGTATGACGACTATGCCCTGCTGCGCCGCGAACTGGTCGATCTCGACCTGCTGCGACGCACGCCCAATGGGCGCATCTACCGACGCATCAGTCATGACATGCCGCCTGAGGCTCTCGCCCTGCTGACGCGGCTGGCGCCCGGCGGCTAGGCCGATCCGCCAGGCAATCTGTGTTGGAGACTGAACCGGGCTCAGCGACACCCGGCCCGGCTGAACAGGTCGGCGATGACAATGGGTGGGGCCGGCGTTTCCGCCCAGCTTGCCGCATCAGGCGCAGCCGCGGTCAGCGCGGAGAGCGCGACACCCTCATCGAGCGTGAAGCTCTTTCGGCACGTCATGGGAAAACCGCCGCGCTGTTGCGCTTGGGACAGCAGGATGCCAGCCGTTTCGCCCACGCCGGCCAGATAGGCAATGACGGTCATGCGGGCAGCCGGGTCGGACTTGGCCCGATCAACCATTTCGAGAACCTGGGCCACCGAGATCTGGCCCTTGCTGGTAGTGGGCGCGGCCACGCTGGGCGACAAGGCCAGGCCGAGCAGGGATAGCGCCAGCGCCGACGCGGAAAATGCAGAGATGCTCATCTCAACTCCTTATTGCAAAATGATGCGATCATATCTTTTTGCAGAGTTTTATTATTGTCAAACAATAATTTCTAATGTATCACATCGGCCATCAAGGAGACCGAGTGATGATCGACACCAAAGCGCCCCCGCTTCACACCAGCGCCCTGCCCGGGTTCAGCGTCCCCATCGCCGCCCGAACAGCCCTCTTGTTCAACACTGCCGCGACCTCTGCTGCCGGGCTGGCCGCGCTGCTGCCTCTGGGCTCGACGCTTTATTGGGGATTTGCCGATGAGACCGCGATCCTCCGCCAGCTGGCACTGGCGCCCGAAGTCCTGGACACATTCGGAGCCATGCAGCGACTGCTCGCGGCATTGATCACCGTCCTGACCGTCCTGCCGCTGTCGTGGGGGCTGATGCGCGTCGGCGTGTGCTTCCGCGAGTTTGCGCATGGCCGACCGTTTGCGCCCAGGGGCATTGCCGGGCTGCGAGATTTTGCGCTGGGCATGGCTGTTGCGGCCCTGGCTAAGCCGGTTGGCTACACGCTGATGATGCTGGTGCTGACCTGGAATGCGGGGCCAGGAAAACGGCAGCTGGCGCTGGCGCTCAACAGCGATGCCTTGCTGATGGCGTTGTTTGCGGCCACGGTTGCCGCGTTGGCCTGGGCCATGGAGAAGGCTGCCATCGTCGCCGACGAAAACAGCCAGTTCGTGTGACCGGCATGGCCATCAGGATCAATCTGGCCGTCGTTCTGGCGCAACGCGGCGTCAAGTCCAAGGACCTTGCCGAATATATCGGCATCACCGAGGCAAATCTCAGCCTGCTCAAGGGTGGCAAGGTCAAGGGCATCCGCTTTGACACGCTGGACGCCATCTGCCGCTATTTGAACTGCCAGCCCGGGGACATTCTCGAGCACGTGGCCGCCGACAGCGGCACGGACTGATCACAAGCCGCGTCTGCGGCGGGTCGACTGGCGTGGCGCATGTTTCCGTAGTCCATGCGCCACGCCGGCGTTCTTACTGTGCGAGCATCTTGCCCGCGAGCGCGTCGGCGATCAGCTTGCGGGTGTTCTCGATGCCATAGAGCGCGGCAAAGGAACCAAAGCGCGGGCCGCGCTCCTGCCCGATCAGCACCTGATAGAGCATCTGGAAGAACTCGCCGGAGACGCCTGGGCCACCGGTCGGGCTCTTCTTGGTGTGGTCCTGATAACGGTCGATTTCACGCGCCACATCGAGTGCAGCAGCCTGGATAGCTTCGTTGTCGGCATCGGCCGGCAGCGCGGCGAAGGCGGTCGACAGCCCCTCAAGCGCAGCGCGTTCGACGTCGTCCGGCGCCCGATAGCTCTTCTTCACGAAATCACGGAAATAGCGCATGGCATAGCCGACCAGCGCATCGAGCTGCGGATGGGTCTGCGGCGTGACGCCCGGCGCATAGGCCGAGATATAGCCCCACATGACTTCGGGCGTCTCCGGATTGGAGGCCGTGGCCAGGTTGAGCAGCAGCGCAAAGGTGACCGGCATATGCGTGGTCGGCACGGCGCCGTAGTGCACATGAAAGACCGGGTTCTCCAGCCGGGTGGCGATGTCCTGCTTCTGGTAGCCGTCGATGAAGCTGTAGTACTCATCCACCGCCCGCGGGATCACGTCGAAATGCAGCCGCTTGGCCGTGCGCGGCTTTTGGAACATGTACAGTCCCAGGCTTTCGTTGCTGGCATAGGTCAGCCACTCGTCGATGGTCAGGCCGTTGCCCTTGGACTTGGAGATCTTCTGACCTTCCGAATCCAGGAATAGCTCGTAGACATAGTGTTCGGGGGCCTTGCCGCCGAGGATTTCGCAGATCTTGTCATAGATCGGCGCATTGGTCTGGTGGTCCTTGCCGAACATTTCGAAGTCCACGCCCAGGGCCGCCCAGCGCATGCCGAAGTCGGGCTTCCACTGCATCTTCACATGGCCGCCGGTGACCGGCACGGTGGTGTCGCGACCGTCTTCGTCGGTGAAGGTCACCATGCCGTTCTTGGCATCGACTTCCTTCATGGGCACATAGAGCACCCGGCCGGAAATCGGCGAGATCGGCAGGAAGGGGCTGTAGGTAGCCTGGCGCTCAGCGCCCAGGGTTGGTAGCATCACCTTCATGATGTCGTCATAGCGTTCGGCGGCGCGCAGCAGCACGGCGTCGAACTTGCCCGACTTGTAATAGTCGGTGGCGCTGGCGAATTCATAATCGAAGCCGAAGGTGTCCAGGAACCGGCGCAGCATGGCGTTGTTGTGCTCGCCAAAGCTGGGATATTCATTGGTCCAGGGATCGGGCACGGCCGTCAGCGGCTTTTGCAGATGCGGCTCCATCGCCTCCTTGGAGGGGACGGTGTCCGGAATCTTGCGCATGCCATCCATATCGTCGGAAAAGCACAGCAGGCGCGTCGGCACCTGGTCGCGAGTCAGCAGGCGAAAGGCCGTGCGTACCATGGTGGTGCGTGCCACTTCGCCGAAGGTGCCGATGTGGGGCAGGCCCGAGGGACCATAGCCGGTCTCGAACAGGGCCTCGCCCTTGCCGGACTTTTCCAGCCGCTTGACCAGTTTGCGCGCTTCTTCGAACGGCCAGGCGCGGGCAGTCTGGGCGGCGTCAAAGAACGCGGGATCGAGAGCGGGCAAGGGAGCGGGCGACAAAGGGCGAGCCTTTCAAGATGAGGAAACGCCGCGTTGTGTTACATCCCCAATCCGGCACGTCAACGTTTTCGCGCCGTCCTGCGCTTGCCAAGCCGGGCGCGGACGCCTAGCTATCGCAATCAGAAGTCAAAAGCGGAACCTTCCATGCCCAATCGTGCGCACGACGCCCTGATCCACCTGATGATTGTCGCGGCGTCTTCGGACAGCGAGATGACCCATGAAGAGCTGGCGCGCATCCAGGCGCTGATCGGACGCCTGCCGGTCTTTGAAGGCTTCGACAGCAGTCGGCTGGCCCAGGTGGCCAATGCCTGCGCCGATACGCTGAACGGACCCGGCGGGCTCGACCAGGTGCTCGACGACGCTATCGAGGCACTGCCCTTCAAGCTGCAGGACACTGCCTATGCCCTGGCAGTGGAAGTGACGGCGGTCGACCTGCACCTGGAACAGGAAGAACTGCGCTTCCTCGAAATGCTGCGCGACAAGCTCGATCTTGATCGTCTGACGACCGCCGCCATTGAAGTGGCCGCCCGCGCCCGGCATCGCCGCCTGCCCGACTAGGCTTTCAGATCAAGCTTATCGAGCAGTGACAGCAGCGCGGGCAGGTTCTTGGTGAACTCTTCCCGCGCATATTTGTTGGCGAGTGCCAGACAGGCATAGCCATGGATAAGCGACCACACCTGGAACTGGATGGTCTGCGCGGCCTGCCCGTCCTGCACAAAGGGCGCACAGGCTTGTGCCAGCACCCCATACGCCGCGTCACTGGCCTGCATCAGTTCAGCATCGTCCAGGGTTACCGGCTCCGCGCACATCTGTCTGAACATCAGGTCAAACAGGGCCGGATGCTCAAAGGCAAAGCGGTAGTAGCCGGTGCAGATGGCGTAGAGCCGCGCCCGCGGCGTGTCGGCAGTAGCCGCGTCATCCAGCATGGTCTGGGCAAAGATGCGGAAACCGCGCGTGGCGATGGCCGTCAACAGGCCCGGCAGCCCGGCAAAATGATGCGCCGGCGCAGCGTGTGAAACGCCGGCCAGCGCCGCGCATTTCCGCAGCGTCAAGCCAGCCGTGCCTTCGCTGGCCAGCAATGTCAGCCCGGCGTCAATCAGGGCCTCCCGCAGATTGGGGTGACTATGGGTCGCTTTCGTGCTGGCGGGGCGTGCGGGCATGCCGTACCTCAATACGTCAGCTTGACAGTGTCAAGCCAAGCTGCTTTACAGTGTCAAGTTGCAATCAGATCGGGTGAACTCTCGTGTTGGTATCGGGCTTGGGCGCTGTGCGCAATGTGGTGTTCTGGGTGCTTTGTCTGGGCGTCGCCCTGGTGTCGTGGCGTTTTCTGGTCGCCGGCGTGGACCTGACCATGCCCACGGTTGCCTATCACGCTAGCCTCCGGCCCATCGCCTTTTATGCCCATGTGGGGCTGGCCCCGATCGCCCTGGCCCTGGTGCCGTTCCAGCTCTGGCGCGGCCTGCGCGACAGGCATCGCCCAGTCCACCGCCTCCTGGGTCGGCTTTATGCTGCAGCGGTGCTGCTGAGCGGCCTGGGCGGGCTCTGGCTTGCCCTGACGACGACCTCCGGGCCGGTGGCATCAAGCGGCTTTGCGCTTCTGGCCCTGCTCTGGTTGGCCACCACCGCCATCGGCATCCAATCCGCCATGTCTGGCGACCTCGCGAGGCATCGGGTGTGGATGATCCGCTCGATCGCCCTGACGTTGGCCGCAGTGACCCTGCGGATCTATCTGCCGCTGTCCATGCTGACCGGCATGGATTTCGACACCGCCTATGCGGCCATTGCCTGGGTCTGCTGGGTGCCCAACCTGCTCGTCGCCGAATATCTTGTCGCCCGGCGGCCAAGCCTGAGTGCGGCTCAGTAGAACCCGACCGGGAACCAGCGCAGGTAGAGTTCATCGAGCACGCCATTGTCCTTCAAGCGCACAAGCGCCCAGTCGATGACATGGCGCATGGCCTCGCTGCCGGCGGGTACGGCGACCGACAGGCCCTCGCCGAACTGGCGGGGCCGGAAATAGGCATCGCCGGCAAAGCTGCAGCAATCGAGATGCTCGTTTAGCCAGAACGAGGCGCGCATGGCGTCGCCGAAGAAAGCGTCGGCCTGATTGGTCTCAACGGCAGCCAGGGCATCCAGCTCGGTATCGTATGGGGCCAGTGTCACGTCGGGCAGATAGCGTGCCATGAAGGCGGCATGCGCCGTGCCACGCCGCACGGCAACTGTCTTGCCGGCGAGCTTGTCAGGGTTGAAGGTGGTCGCGTCAGGCAAGCGGGTGACAAAGCGGCCCGGCAAGGCGATATAGACCGCCGAAAAGTCGAATAACGCGCCATTGGCCGCCGACATGTCCAGCCCGGCGATCAGCGCATCGCCCTGATTGTCGGCGAGTGCATCGGCGGCCATTTCCCAGGGCCAGGCCTGAATGGTGCAGGCCGCCTTGGCCTCCTCGCAGATGGCCTTGGCCAGATCGACGTTGAAGCCGATCAGCGCGCCGGTACTGTCGCGAAAGTTGAAGGGCGGAAAGTCGGCTGTGGTCAGGAAACGGATGGCCGGCACGGCAGATGCAGCGGGCACGATATCGCGGGCCGAGGGATCGGCATGATAGGGCACGGCCTGGGCCAGCGCCGGCATCACGCCAAACCCACTGACGAGCGCCAGCGCCAGTCCGGTTCGCCAAGCCTTCAGCCGCACGCCTGCCTCCTCCTAGATCTGGTCGAGACCATACAGCAGATCAGCTATCAGATCGTCACTGGACTCCAGGCCCACCGACAGGCGCAGCAGGCCCGCGGTAACGCCGACCTCGAGCCGCGCGGCCTCGGTCAGCCGGGCATGGGTGGTGGTCGCCGGATGGGTGATCAGCGACTTGGCGTCGCCCAGATTGTTGGAGATCAGGATCACCGCCAGGGCGTCCGACAGGGCAAAGGCAGCCTGCTGCCCGCCCTTGATCTCGAGGGCAACCAGCGTCGACCCCGCGCTCATCTGCGCCTTGGCCAGATCATATTGCGGGTGGCTGGGGTGGTGCGGGTAGATGACGCGCTCGACCTTGGGATGGCCGGCCAAAGCATTGGCCACGGCGGCGGCGCTGTCGGTCATTTGCCGGACGCGCAGCGGCATGGTCTCGAGGCCCTTGGCCAGGACCCAGGCGTTGAACGGGCTCAGCGACGCGCCGGTCTGGCGCAGGAAGGTGTGCAGGTCGCCTTCGATGAGCTTTTTCGAGCCCAGCACGATGCCGCCCAGCACACGGCCCTGGCCATCGATATGCTTGGTGGCCGAATAGGTCACCAGGTCCGCGCCCAGTGCCAGCGGCTTCTGGTAGAGCGCGGTCGCAAAGACATTGTCGACGATCAGCACGGCACCATGGGCATGGGCGATATCGGCCACGGCCTTGATGTCGACCAGTTCGAGCGTGGGATTAGTCGGGGTCTCGATGAAGACCACCTTGGTATTGGGCTGCATGGCTGCAGCAAAATTGGCGGGGTCGCGTCCATCCACAAGGGTCGAGGCGACGCCATAGCGGGGCATGAAATCCTCGACCACGAAACGACAGCCGCCGAACAGGGCGCGGCTGGCGACAATGTGGTCGCCCGCGCGCACCTGGCTCATGACTGCATCGGTGACCGCCGCCATGCCGGTGGCAAAGCCGCGCGCCGCCTCGGCGCCTTCGAGCAGGGCCATGCGCGTCTGGAACACGTCGACCGTGGGATTGGCAAAGCGCGAGTAATTGTGCGCACCAGGGATCTCGCCCTTGAACAGGCGCTCGGCATGCTCGGAGCTGGGATAGCTGTAGCCCGAGTTGAGAAACAGCGCCTCGCTGGTCTCGTTGAACGGCGACCGCATCACGCCGCCATGCACCAACTGGGTCTCGGGAGCCCGGCGAGCCGGATCGTTCAGGGGGTTGTTGGCCTTGGACATGATCGCGCTTTCATAACAAAAAACCGGCACGCAAGTGGCGGCCGGTTCCCATACGGTCTTTAGCAATTTGTTTTAAGTGGCTGCAAGCGACCGGCCAAATCACCACTGGATTGTGATCTAAGGGTAATTGGCGGTTGGCGTCAATTGCCGGGATTGCTAGGAACAACCAACCCATCGGGAAACGCGAAAGCATGGACAAGCAAGAGACCTGGCCGCAGGGCGTCTTTACGGCGCGGCTGATCGAGCTGTTGCACAAGCGGGGTGCCATTGCCGCGGCGCATCCTTTCGACAGCGATCAGGTGCAGCCGGCCAGCCTCGACCTGCGCCTGGGCAATGTGGCCTATCGCGTGCGCTCGAGCTTTTTGCCCGGGCCCAGCCATTCGGTGGCCGAGCGGATCGAGGCACTCAAGCTGCATGAGATCGATCTGACGCGCGGCGCCGTGCTGGAGCGCGGCTGCGTCTATCTGGTGCCGCTGCAGGAGGCTCTCAACCTCCCCGACGAAGTCAGTGCCTCGGCCAATCCCAAAAGCTCGACCGGGCGGCTCGATGTCTTCACCCGGGTGATCGGCGACCGCGCCCGCGGCTTTGACCAGATGCCGGCTGGCTACAAGGGCCCGCTCTATCTCGAAGTCAGCCCGCGCACCTTTCCCGTGCTGGTCCGCACCGGCTCACGCCTCAGCCAGATGCGTTTCCGGCGCGGCGACAACCGGCTCACCGTGGCCGAACACATCGCGCTCCATGCCAGCGACACGCTGGTGTTTGACAATGCCGTGCCGGTGGGGGAAGGCGTGGCCCTCTCCATCGACCTCAAGGGTGCCGGCCGCAAGGGCCTGGTCGGCTTCCGCTCCAAGCGCCATACGGCGGTGGTCGATGTCGACAAGAAGAACGCTCTGGACGTGCATGAGTTCTGGGAGCCGCTCTACAATCGTGGGCGCGAGGAGCTGATCCTTGATCCCGACGAATTCTATATCCTGGTCAGCGACGAGGCGGTGCATGTGCCGCCCACCCATGCCGCCGAAATGCTGCCCTTTGATCCACTGGTGGGCGAGTTCCGCGTGCATTACGCCGGCTTCTTCGACCCCGGCTTTGGCCATTCCTCCGCCGGCGGCACGGGCAGCCGCGCCGTGCTCGAAGTGCGCAGCCGCGAAGTGCCGTTCCTGCTCGGCCATGGCCAGACCATCGGCCGGCTGATCTATGAACGCCTCGCCGAGGCCCCCGATCGCCTCTATGGTTCAGCGCTCGGCTCGAACTATCAGGCGCAGACGCTCAAGCTTTCCAAGCATTTCAGGCCGTTCATCGAATAGGGTCCGCCGCGCTGCGCGCCGGGCCCAACGCAATCGCAACAGTGTCTTGACGGGCCGGTCTATTTCCAGCATCTATCGGCGCGTTGCGGGTGTATCTCAATGGTAGAGAAGCAGCTTCCCAAGCTGATGACGAGGGTTCGATTCCCTTCACCCGCTCCATTTCCTCCTTTCATATCACCAAGCGTACCCAGTTTCTGGCGGCAGATCCGTGCCGGTTAGGCTGCGCCGGCGTCGGCCCGGTTGAGGATGCGGCGGTCGCGGATGGCGGCGGCTGCGGCCTTGGGGTCCGGGGGCAGGACGGCGTTCTTCAAAGCAATCGAATAGGCATTGCGGGGATTGTCGAGAACCGCACGCGCGTCGCCGCTTTCGACCACTTCGCCGCTGCGCATGATGATCACGCGGTCGGAAATGTAATAGGCCGTCGCCAGATCATGGGTGATGTAGATGATCGAGACCTTGAGTTCGTCGCGCAAGGCGCGGAACAGGTTGACGATCGACATGCGCAGCGAGGCGTCCACCATCGAGACAGGCTCGTCAGCGACGATTAGCTTGGGCGCCGGGATCAGCGCCCGGGCCACAGCAACGCGCTGCAGCTGGCCGCCTGAGAGTTCGTGGGAGAACCGCCCCTTGATTTCGGCGAGGGACAGTCCGACGCGCTGCAGCGCGCGGTCGGTGAGGCCTTCCTTGCTGGCCTGGTCATTGGCGCCGCAGAAGCGGTGCGCGGTGGCAAAGAGATAGGCATCCACCGGCGTCAGCGGGTTGAAGGCCTCGAAGGGGTTCTGAAACACCGGCTGGACCTTGGCCATGAAGGCTTCGCGGGCGTCGCGCCCCCTGATGGTTGCGATATCGACGCCATCAAACACCAGCCGCCCGCCATCGGGCACCTCATTGCCAAGCACCATCTTGGCCATGGTGGATTTGCCCGAGCCGCTTTCCCCCACGATGGCAAATATCTCGGGACGCCCGGCGTCGAGGGCGAAGCTGACATCACTGACGGCGGTGATGGACTGGCGGGAGAACAATCCGCCCACCGGGTAGCGCTTGGTCACATGGTCGAGCTCGAGCAGCATGGTCATTTGACGGACACCTCCCCGGCGCGGAAGCAGGCGACGCGACCGCCGATGGCGCTGGGCAGCATGTCGGGTACCTCCCTGGAACAGCGATCAATGGCAATGGGGCAGCGCGGATGAAAGCGGCAGCCGGTGGGCGGGTTGGCCAGGCTGGGCGGCTTTCCTGCAAGGCTCTTGCGGGTGGCAGTGTCGCCGATGCGCGGCAGGCTGGCGATCAGATGGGCCGTATAGGGATGCTGGGGCGTGTCGAACATGGCCTGGGTCGGGCCTTCCTCGGCCAGCCGCCCCGCATACATGATGGCGAGGCGGTCGGTGATGGCCGCATGCACCGACATGTCATGGGTGACGAAAACCACCGATGAGCCCAGGCGCTCCTGCACCTCCTTGATCAGGCCCAGCACATCCTGCTGCACCAGCACGTCCAGGGCGGTTGTGGGCTCGTCGGCAATGATGAATTCAGGTTCGCAGACCGTCGCCAGCGCGATCGTGACACGCTGGCGCATGCCGCCCGAGAGCTGGTGGGGAAAGGCCTCGAGCACATTGGGATCAAGGCCGAGCCTTTGCAGATGGCTTTCCACCCGGGCCCGAAACGCCGTTCGGTCCAGCCCCATGTGGCGGAAGGCGAAATTGTTGAAGGCGTGCTTGATGCGCCGCACCGGATTGAGCACGCTCATCGAGCCCTGCATGATGTAGCTCAGGTTCTGCCAGCGCGCCGCTTTCATCTTGCCTGGCTCGGCATAGACATCGATGTGCTTGCCACCAAAATCGAAGCGGACTTCGCCGCCCACCACGCGCATGGGCGGGCGGATGGCGCCGGCAATGGTCTTGATCAGCGAGGTCTTGCCGGACGAGGACTCCCCGGCAATGCCGTAGATTTCATTGCGGCGCACGGTCAGGCTGATGTCGTCCACGGCGCGCACCTCGCGGCGGACGCCGAAGAGGTCGTTGATGTAATAGGCCTTGAGGTCCTTGATGGTCAGCACGTCGGCGGCCTGGGCGACAGAGCGCTCATTGGTCATAGCCAGGGTCATGTTCAGGCTCCCATGCGCGCGAGGCGACTGCGCGGGTCGATATATTCGTTGACCGACATGGCCAGGAGAAACAGGCCCAGGAACAGGATCACCACCGCCAGCATGGGCACGGCGATCCACCACCAGATGCCCGCGACCATGGCCGAGTGGGCATTGGCCCAGTAGATCATGCCGCCAATGGTGGGGCGGTTGATGTCGGAAAAGCCCAGGATGGAGAGCGTGACCTCCAGGCCAATGGCCCAGATCAAATTGTTCATGGTGGTGAAAAAGACGATGGGCATGACATAGGGCAGGTGTTCGCGGAACAGCACCTGGCCGGTGCGCATGCCCGAGAATGCCGCGTGGCGGGTGAACTCGCGGGTGCGCAGCGAGAGGGCCACCGAGCGGATCAGCCGGCTGTCATGCGTCCAGCCAAGCATGGCCGCCGTCAGCGCCAGTACGCCCCAGGTCATCTGGTCGCGCATGACGAACACCAGCAGCAGCAGGATGGGGATGTTGGGCAGCGCGCCCAGGGTGTCGTTGAAGGCCATGATGATCTGGTCGGTCTTGCCGCCGACATAGCCCGACACGAGGCCCACCACGATGGCGATGACGCGGCTGATGATGGCCACGACCAGGCCAAACATCAGCGTGTTGCGCATCGACGCCGCCAGTTGCCAGAACATGTCCTGGCCGCGGCTGTTGGTGCCCAGCCAGTATTCGCCACCCGGCGGCATGTCGGGGATGACGGCATAGGTGGTCAGCTCGTCATAGGGCGAAAAGAACGAGGCAATGACCAGGGCAATGATGATGCCGATCAGCAGCGTGCCGAACAGGAATTCGCGGTTATAGCGCAGCAGGTCGCGCAGGACTTTCAACATGGCCCTATCCCAGTTTCACGCGTGGATCGATGAGGGGGTACAAGATGTCGATCAGGAACACGGCCGTGGCGACAGCGATGACCGAGAAGGTGGTCACGCCCAGCACGAGGCTGTAGTCGCCGGCATAGATGCCCGCGATCATCAGCTTGCCGATGCCGGGGTAGTTGAAGATGAACTCCACGATCACCGCGCCGCCAAAGACATTGCCCAGGCTGAGCGCAAGGCCGGTGACCTGGGGCAGCATGGCGTTGCGCGCCACATATTGGGAGAAGACCGTGCGCGAGGGCACACCGGCCAGTTCGGCATAGACCACGTAATCGTCGGTGACGATGTTGGAGACCAATGAGCGCATCGAGACGAACCAGCCGCCCATGCCCACCAGAACCAGCGTCAGGGCCGGCAGCGTGCCATATTGGATAACCGAGGAAATATAGGCCCAGCTTGCCGCCGGGGTGAGATTGAGCTGCGCCCCGCCGCTGATAGGCAGGATGGGCCAGAGAAAGCCAAACACGATCAGCAGCGTCAGGCCGGTGATATAGGTCGGGATGGGTTGCAGGGCCATGACAAACAGGCCGACCAGCTTGATGGCGCGGCTGTTGCGGAAATAGCCGGCAATGGCACCCAGGAAATTGCCAATGACCCAGGAGATCAGCGTGGCCAAGGTCAGCAGGCCGATGGTCCAGGGCAAGGCGCGACCAATGATGGTCATGACCGGCGTGGGAAAGGCCGAGAGCGACGGACCGAAGTCGCCGGTCAGCACGCGCCCCCAGAACAGGAAATATTGCGAGAGGAGCGATCCGTCGGTGCCGTAGAGTTCGCGCAGCGACTGGCGCAGCACTTCGACAGTGCGCGGATCGGTGGCGCCGAAATTGGTGAGCAGCGAGACAGTCTGTTCCACCGGGTCGACCGGCGAGAAGTGCGCAATCAGGAAGGACAGGGTGACCCCGGTCACCACCACAAACACAAACTGGCCAAAGCGCTTGGCAACGTAGTTGAGATAGCCGTTCATCCTATTCCCGATCTCATGGCGCAGAGGGCGGGAGCCGGCCGAGGGCCGGCTCCCGTTCGTTCACATCGGTCAGGGCTTGGGCGCGTCAGGATTGGCCTTGAGGGCCACGATCATGTAGCGCAGGTTGCTCCAGTTGGGGCCGGAGGCGGCGTAGGGATTGTCGATGCTGGGATAGTTGGTCCAGTAGGTGGTGTCGAATGGCGCGAACTTGTTGTAGGCCATCAACGGGATCATCGGCATTTCCTCGACCGCGAGCTTGAGATAGTCGCGGCCCAGTTCCACCACTTCGGGCGAGTCGAACGGCAGGGTGCGATTGCGCTCGACCAGGGCGTCCAGGCGCGGGTCTTCCCAGCGCTGCAGATTGCGCGGCGGTTGGGGTTCGCCGAGCGGGCGGATGAACGAGCTGTGGTAGCTTTCGAGGAAGAAGCTCAGGTCGGGATGGCCGCCCCAGGTCTCGACAGTCCAATAGATGGCCGTGTCAAAATCACCGGTGCCCAGGCGCTGGCCATTGGTCGGACCCGCGACGTCAACCGTGGTCTTGATGCCAGCCTGGCTCCACTGCTGGGCGATGGCCGTGCCGGCACGGGCCAGCGTGGGGATGGCGTCGCCTTCGACCATCATGCGGATCTCGAACGGCTTGCCGTCGGGCATCATCCACTGATTGCCGTTCTTGGTGAAGCCGGCCTTCTGCAGCAGTTCGGTCGCCGCCTGCACATCCTGTTTCCACCAGCCATAGCCGAAGGAGCGCTTGAGCTCGGCGTCATCGGTGGGGATCTGGTCGGGCCACTGGCCCCGCACCATGTCGGCGAGCTGTGCGGCAATGTCGGGATTGTAGGGCTTGATCGTCTGGGTGCCTGTATCGAGCTCGAAATTGGTCAGCCAATCCTGCAGCGGCACGAAGTAGTCCTCGGGCGCTGAGCCGGTGGGCGGCACGCCCAGGGCCGACAGGTTTGCCGCACCGCGATAGGAGCCCAGGGCCACCGCTCGGATGTCGATGAGCAGAGCGAGAGCCCAGCGGACGTCGCGGTTTTCAAACGGCGCCTTCTTGAGGTTGAACAGCACCGACGGCAGCGTCGGATCGGGATGGGCGAAGGGGAAATGCGACTGCCAAGCGGCAACCGAGTCATTGTCCTTCATCAGCGAGAACATGCCTTCCGGGGCGATGTCGTTGATCACATCCAGATTGTGATTGCGCTGGGCAATCACGCGGGCTTCCGGGTTCCCCGAGGCCGCATAGACGACGTACTTCACGTCGGGCGCAGTGTCCTGCAGCATGCCGATGCTGGTGCGCTGCCAGTCGTCGCGCAGCTTCCAGATGGCCCAGGCACCGCCCTTGTCATAGCTGTTGAGCACATAGGCGCTCAGCGAAACCGGCGGGTTGTTGTTGAAGGCAAGTGGATCATCGACCTTTTCAAAGATGTGCTTGGGCATGATCCAGGCCGCATTCCAGCGCACCGTGAAGGTGGAGTGGAAGCGCGAATTGGGCTGCTTGAGGTGAAAGATCACCGTGTTGCGGTCGGGCTGCTCCATGCTGGCGACGTTGAGGGTGAAGGGGGCACTCCAGCCCATGCCAGGATGGTCGATCTGGGTCTGGACGGTATAGACCAGATCGTCGGCGGTGAACTCGACGCCGTCGCTCCAGTAGATGCCCTCGCGCAGCTTCACCGTCATGGTGGTGAAGTCGTCGTTGTAGATCGGCGGCTCCGATGCCAGGGCGTTGGTCCAGGCGTCCGGACCACCCTCGGGGTTGATCCACCACAGCGTATCGGTGGTCAGCTGCTGCTGGCCATTGACGCTGGCACCACCGCCGGGCGCCCACAGGTTGAACCAGTCGGCGTTCTGCGCCGTCGGCCCCTGCACAATCAGTGCCTCGTTGCGCGGAATGCCAGCAATGAAATCCTGCGCCATGACCGGCAATGCCAGCAATGACACGACCGCGGCCAGCGCGATCCTCTTAAAGACCCTCATGTGTTTCCTCCTGGGAGCTCGCCGCGCGAGCTTTTCCTGCATGGACGGGCAGCCGTGCCCCTCCGGCCCGATTTGCCTCCACCGCGCCTCCTCAGCGCGCTCAACTCCCCAAAGGCAGTCGGTCCACGGCATCTTTATCGACAATTTTGGATCGGGCAGCAAGCCGAAATATCAATAATCTGCCGATTACCTGCATTTATGGCGCCAGCGATCGTCTTTGCGCGGCATTATTATTGACAAAACTGCATATTCGCTTAGCGTTGAAAACAGCGGCCAGCCGGCTTGCACAGCACGGCGCCGCCTGTATCGTTTCTGCCCGGTCTTCTGGAGGAGGCTTGGCCAATACCCGCCCAGAGGACACCTATGACCGCGCCCATCCAAGTCTCAGCAAGTGTGCAGGCCGACCAGCCGACCGAACGCTACCATCCGCTCTGGAACTGGTTCGGCTATGACGAGCCGAACTACACCTATTCCCCGCATGGCAAGAAGCTGCTGGGCGAGCTGACGGCACTCAGCAACACGCCGCCACATATCCGCACCCACAATCTGCTGACCTCAGGCGACGGCGTGCCGGCTCTCAAATGGGGCTCCACCAATGCCTATACCGAGGATGCGCAGGGCAATCCGGTCTATGACTGGACCATCATGGACAAGATCTTTGATGCCTATGTGGAGGCCGGCAATGCGCCACTGGTGCAGATCGGCTTCACGCCCGAGGCGCTGTCGAATTTCGATGGCGACTACAAGCATCACTGGGAGCCGGCCGACAAATACGCCACCATCATGACGGGCTGGGCCTCCCCGCCCAACGATCTCAAGAAGTGGGGCGAGCTGATCTATGCCTGGGCGCGGCACCTGGCCGATCGCTATGGCGAAGAGAAAGTGTCGAGCTGGCCCTGGGAAGTCTGGAACGAGCCGGACGGGCTCTACTGGCACGGCACGATCCCGGATTATTGCGAGATGTATGATGTCAGCGCCAAGGCGGTGAAGCGCGCCCTGCCCAAGGCGCGCGTGGGCGGACCGCACACCTGTGGCGGCTTCTCAAACCCCAAGGCGCAGACCTTCCTGCGCCAGTTCCTGCAATATGTGGTCGACCACAACTCGCCCATCGACTTCATCGCCTTCCATGCCAAGGGCAATCCCGTCATCTGGCAGGACCATGTGCGCATGGGCCTGCACAAGCAGCTGCGCGACATCGAAACCAACCTGGACATCATCAACGAGTTTCCCTCGCTCACCCATCTGCCCATCATCATCGGCGAGAGCGATCCGGAAGGCTGTGCGGCCTGCTCGGCACGCGTGCACCCGCAGAACGGCTACCGCAACGGGCCGCTCTATGGCGTCTATGTGGTGCAGAGCATGATCCGCACCTATGAACTGGCGCGGATGAAGAAGCTGCACATCGAGGGCGCGGTGACCTGGGCCTTCCTGTTCGACGACCAGGCCTGGTACGACGGCTTCCGTGACCTGGCCACCAATGGCGTGGACAAGGCCGTGCTCAACGGCTTCCGCATGCTGGGCAAGCTGGATGGCGACTGGCTCGCCAGCCAGAGCAGCCACCGCCGCGACATTGTCGACATCATGGAACATGGCGTTCGCGGCGAGCCGGACGTCAATGTGGTGGCCACGCGCGACGACAAGGGCGTCAGCATCCTGGTCTGGCACTATCATGACGACGACGCGCCCGGCCCGGATGCCGAAGTCACCATCACGGTCAACGGCTGGGGCGACCACAAGGCAGCGCTCAAGCACTTCCGCATGGACGAGACGCATTCGAACTCGTTCGGCGTGTGGAAGGCGATGGGTCGGCCGGAGAATCCAGAGGGCGCCGACTATGCCCGGCTGGAGGCATCCGGTCAGCTGGCCCAGATCGACGCCATCGACAGCCTGCCCGTCAGCAATGGCGCCATCGCCCTCAAGACCACCCTGCCCCGCCAGGGCGTATCGCTGCTGCGCCTGGACTGGTAGAGCTGGATCGGTGCGCGCCTCGGCCTCCCGGGCGCGCACCAACCATGCAGCAGTATTGTCGCCGACCGGTCAGCCGACGCGATCGAGATAGCGTTTCTTGCTGGGCTGCAGGTGATCGACGCACAGCTGCGCCAACACCCAATTGTCCTGACCCTTGAGCATCTCGATCATGAGCCGATGGTGTTCATGGGCGATGCGCAGCGCTTCTGTATTGGCCATGGAATTGGCGCGCACCGGCAGGCTCAGGCGCATGTAGAGTTCGATGGACTGCACCAGATGGTCGTTGCCGCAGGCCCCGAACAGGGTGAGATGGAACCGGTCATTGGCTTCATGCACGCCACGCAGGAAGCCTGCCTCGATATGGCGACCATGTTCGGCGTGAATGGCGTTGAGTTCGGCGATCAGGCTTTCGGGCGCCGGCAGCGGGATCCACAGTGCAGCCTGGCGTTGCAGCAGTTCGCGCACTGCATAGATTTCCTGCACTTGCTTGGGCGTCAGCGAGCGTACGGTGGCGCCGCGATTGCGCTCGCGCACCACAATGCCCATGGCCTCGAGCTGCACCAGCGCCTGGCGGGCGAAATGCCGGGTCACCGCAAAGCGGGCCAGCAGCGTATCCTCTGTCAGGCGGGTGCCCGGTGCCAGGCGACCAAAGATGATGTCCTCTTCCAGCGCCCGGGCGATGGACAGGTCATCATGGCTCTGCGCGTCAGAATCGTTTGCGGCTATCACGGTCGGCTCCTGCACTGGACCGCCAATCTAGCCTGTTTTTTGCGCGGGGTCGAACGCTGCCAGCCGGTAGATGTCCTCGACCAGCCGCAGGGTCACAAGATTGTCCTCCGGCGCCGTCTCGAAGTCAGCGCCGCTCTGCAGGCAGTCAACGAAATGGGCGATGGCCGCGTCATAGGAGCCCTGATAGGTGCGGTCTGCGTCAAACACTTCCGCACGCTCGGCGCGCCCGGTCGCCAATAGCTGGTTGCCCTCCAGGCGAAGCGTGCCGGCCGAGCCGATGATGCGCAGCTGGTCACGCGGCGCCGGCGGCATGCCATGCACCGCCAGATCGCCGGTCAACTGTACCAGCGCCCCATTCCGTCGCAGTCGCAGGGTAATGGCGGCCCGGTCTTCAGCGATGATGTCATCATTGCTGCGAGCCAGCCGGGCGGCCAGCACATCCATCTCCCCGAGCAGGAAGCGCAGCGTATCAAGCTGATGGATGAGCACTTCCATGACCAGCAGACGGGGTTGCCGCACAAAGAAAGGCTGGCGCACCAGCGCTGGCCGCAGCCCATCGGCGCCGGCGATCATGCCGCTGGACAGGAAATCGAGCTGAACATGGGCGACCTCGCCGGCAAGTCCCTCATCGAGCCAGCGCCGCAACTGCCGATACCAGGCGCGAAAACGCCAGTTCTCATGCACCATCAGCCGCGACGGCCCTGCCCTTTCGGCGACCAGCGCCGCGGCCGCCGCGAAATCCTCCGCCAGCGGCTTCTGGCACAAGATGTCGATGCCGCGTGCACGCGCCAGCCGCACCAGCGCGGCATGGTGTTCACGCGGAGCGCAGATATCGACCGCATCCAGCTCGACACTGTCGAGCATGGTTTGTGCGTCGGCAAAGGTGTGGGGAATCGCATAGTCTTGTGCCCGCGTTGCAACGGCCGACGACGAGGGGTCGGCGATGGCCACAAGCTCGACGCGATCGGACAATTGCCTCCAGGCGGGCAGGTGGTAACCTGTCACCCAGCCGGCACCGATCAGGCCCACGCGGCGGCGTTTTTGCCCGTTCGCCTGCATAGAAACACCCCTCAACCGCGCCACTTATCAATAATCTAGCCAGATTGAACGGTTGTGGCCAGCGAAACTATGCGCAAAATCCGCCAATCGCCAATTGACGGCTGTCATCTTTATTGACAATTTGGGGACAAGGATAATTTGGCAGTCAGGCGGCGGTATGCGAACGCCCGATGCGGGAGGATTGTACTGTGTCCAACGGGCTGCGCCGCAAGCTGACGAGCTATGGTGACCAGGGGTTCTCCCTGTTTCTGCGTAAGGCCTTCATCAAGGCCATGGGCTATTCCGATGATGCGCTGGACCGCCCCATCGTGGGCATTGCCAATACCTATTCGGACTACAATCCCTGCCATGGCAACGTTCCCCAGCTGATCGAGGCGGTCAAGCGCGGCGTGATGCTCAATGGTGCCTTGCCGATGGTGTTTCCCACTATTTCGATTCACGAGAGCTTTGCCGCCCCCACTTCGATGTTCCTGCGCAATCTGATGGCCATGGAAACCGAGGAGATGATCCGCGCCCAGCCGATGGACAGCGTGGTCCTGATCGGCGGCTGCGACAAGACCCTGCCGGCCCAGATCATGGCGGCCGCGTCGAGCGAAATTCCGGCGATTTTCCTGCCCACGGGGCCAATGGCCACGGGCCATCACAAGGGCGAGCGCCTGGGCGCCTGCACCGATTGTCGCCGCATGTGGGGGCGCTATCGCGCCGGCGAGATCGACGATGCCGAGATCGGCGAGATCAACAACAAGCTGGTGAGCTCGATCGGCACCTGCACGGTGATGGGCACGGCCAGCACCATGGCCAATCTGGTCGAGGTGATGGGGCTGAGCCTGCCCAAATCCGCCTCGGCACCGGCCACGGAATCGGAACGCATGCGCCTGGCAGAAGCCACCGGCGCGGAGGCCGCCCGGCTGGCGCGCGATGGCGGGCTGACAGTGCGCGACCTGCTCACGCCCCAGGTGATCCGCAACGCCCTTGTCGCGCTGCAGGCCATGGGCGGCTCGACCAATGCGGTGGTCCATCTGGCGGCCATCTGTGGGCGGCTCGGCTTCAGACTGGACATGGATCTGCTCGACCAACTGGGCCAGCGCGTGCCGCTGCTGGTCGACCTGCAACCCTCAGGGCAGCACTACATGGCCGAGTTCCACAAGGCCGGCGGCGTGCCGGCCTTGCTCAAGGAAGTCCGCAGTGAACTCGATGTCGATATGCCGACCGTCTATGGCAGCACGCTGGGTGCGGTGATCGATGCCGTGATCGACGAGCCCGGGCAGAGCGTGATCCGCACCATGGCGGCGCCGCTCAAACCCATGGGCACGCTGGCCGTGCTCAAGGGCAATCTGACCCCGCGCGGCGCCGTGCTCAAGCAATCGGCTGCCTCCAAAGCGCTGTTGCAGCACACCGGCCGCGCCGTGGTGTTCGACAGTGTCGAGGACCTCAACAACCGTATCGACAGCGATGATCTGGACGTGACGGCGGATGATGTGCTGGTGCTGCGCAATGCCGGACCAAAGGGCGCGCCGGGCATGCCGGAGGCCGGCTATCTGCCCATTCCACGCAAGCTGGCGCGACAGGGCGTGCGGGACATGGTGCGCATTTCGGACGCCCGCATGAGCGGCACTGCCTTTGGCACGGTGATCCTGCACATGTCGCCGGAGGCGGCCGCCAATGGGCCGCTGGCCATTGTGCGCACAGGCGACAGCATCACCCTGGATGTGGCTGGGCGCCGCATCGATCTCAATATCGACGATGCCGAATTTGCCCGCCGCATGGCCGATCTGCCGCCGCCCGCAGCGGGCCCGGATCGCGGCTATGCCCATCTTTATCATCACCATGTGATGCAGGCGGACGATGGTGCCGATTTCGATTTCCTGCAGGTTGCCCCATGAGTGGTGCCGAGGCGCCGCGATGCCTGCCGCCCATCGCCCTGCCCGGACCGCTTGAGCAACGCCTCCCCGCCGGAACGATCGACAGTCATTTCCATGTCTTTGACCCGGCGGCGCCGCTCAATACGCCACGCAGTTACACGCCGCAAATGCTGACCCTGGCCGATTGGCTGGTCTATGCAGATCGCGTCGGCATAGATCGCGGTGTGCTGGTGCAGCCCAGCGTCTATGGTCTGGACAATTCGGTCTTGCTGGCGGCCCTGGCCCAGGCGCCGCACCGCCTGCGTGGCGTGGTGGTGATTGCGCCCGAGACCAGCGACGCCGAACTGCAGCGGCTGGATGGGATGGGCGTGCGCGGGGTGCGTATCAATCTGCGTAACAAGGGTGGGATTGGCCTGGATGCCATGGCCGCATTGGCGCCGCGCATCCGTGCTCTGGGCTGGCATGTGCAGTTCCAGGTCGGGCCAGACAATCTGGCCGATGTCACGGCGTTGACCGCGCAATATGGCATTACCGGCGTCATCGATCATTTGGCGTTCCTGCCGCTCGCTGCGCCCGCTGCGGCGCTCGATGCATTGAGCCGGGTGCTGGACAGTGGCCAGGTCCTGGTCAAGATCTCGGCGCCCTACAGGCTTGGCGACACCGCCGATCACGCTGGCTATCGCCATGTCGTGGGCGGCCTGGCATCGCGCCATGCCGAACGCCTCTTGTGGGGCAGCGACTGGCCGCATACCGAATTGTTCGACACCATGGTGGACGATGCTGCGCTGATCGCGCTCAGCCTTGCCGCCGCGCCCTCGACGGCCCAGCATCAGCTGTTCAGCCAAAACGCCACATCGCTTTACTGGTCGCACTGACCGCCTCTACCGGAGATATGCCATGGCACTGCTCACAGAAGACGCAAAGGGCGTCTATATCATCGCCGTCACGCCCTTTACCGACGCCGGAGAGGTCGACTGGGACAGCGTCGATTCCATGGTCGACTTCTACGAAGCCAAGGGCGTGACGGGGCTGACCATTCTGGGGCAGCTGGGCGAAGCGCCCAAGCTGACCTCCCTGGAATCGCAGGCCATTGCCAAGCGCGTCATTAATCGCGTTGGCGGTCGGCTGCCGGTGGTGGTGGGCGTGACGGCGCCGGGGCTGGCGCCCATGCGCGAGCTGGCCGAGTCGGTGATGGATCTGGGCGCTGCCGGCGTCATGGTCGCTCCCCCCTGGACGACCAAGACCGACGATCAGGCCTACAGCTTTTACGCGTCGGTCGGCGAGGCGCTGGGCAAGACGCCCTGGGTGCTGCAGGACTATCCGCTGACCACCAATGTCACCATCGCACCCAAGGTGATCGACCGCATCGTGCGCGACGTGCCTAATTGCGTGATGCTCAAGCATGAGGATTGGCCGGGCCTGTCCAAGATCACGGCGCTGCGCGCCTCCAGCGACAAGGGCGAGACGCGCCGCATTTCCATTCTCTGCGGCAATGGCGGCCTGTTCCTGCCCGAGGAAATGGGCCGCGGCGCCGACGGCGCCATGACCGGCTTCTGCTTTCCCGAGATGATGGTCGGCGTGGTCGAGAACTATGCCAAGGGTGACATCGAGCGCGCCCATGACATCTTTGACGCCTATCTGCCGCTGGCGCGCTATGAGCAGCAGCAGGGCATCGGGCTGGCCGCGCGCAAACATGTGCTGGCCAAGCGCGGCGTCATCAAGTCTGCAGCGCTGCGCAAGCCGCGCCCCAGCCTGACCGCCAACGATATTGCCGATGTTGAACGCTTGCTGGCCCGCCAGCAGAAGCGCCTGGAGGAGATCGGGGCATGAAGCTGGGGCTAGTGGGAAAGAGTGCATTGGTGCTGGGTGCCAGCAAGGGGCTGGGCGCCGCCATCGCCGTGTCGCTGGCCAATGAGGGCGTCAAGGTGATCGGCGCTGCGCGCAGCGTGGACGCCATCCAGGCTCTGGCGGCGCAGGTTGATCCGGCACTGGGCGGCAGCATCACGCCGCATGGGCTGGACCTTGCAACGCCGGACAGCGTCGCTGCCCTGGCCGAGGCCATGCTCGCCCGGGGCGGAGTGGATATTCTGATCAACAATTCGGGCGGCCCGGCGCCCGGCGAGGCGCGTTCGGCGCCCCCCGAGGCCTGGCAATCGGGCTTTGATGCGATGGTTGGCAGCATCATCACGCTGACACAGCGCCTCTTGCCGCCAATGGTCGAGCGGGGCTGGGGCCGCATCATCACGCTGACGTCGTCCGGCGTCGATACGCCCATCCCACGCCTGGCTGTGTCGAACGGCCTGCGCCTGGCCCTGGTGGGCTGGAGCAAGACCCTGGCGAGCGAGGTGGCCGCCGATGGGGTGACGGTCAATGTCATCGTGCAGGGACGTATACATACCGACCGCGTCGATCAGCTCGACGCCGCAGCAGCCAAGCGCGGCGACACCAGTGTCGAGGCCGTCCGCAAGGCGTCCATGGCCACCATTCCGGTGGGTCGCTATGGCCGACCGGACGAGCTCGCCGATGTGGTGACGTTCCTGGCCAGCGAACGGGCGAGCTATGTCACCGGCTCGCGCATTCGCGTGGATGGCGGCATGATCAAGAGCAACTAGAGAAGCTGCCCCCTGCCCGGCGATAGTGCCCGCGCTCATAAGCGGCCGAGCACGCCGGCGTCCGGACGGCCGGACCAGCCAGTCAGTCGCGGCGAATGACGCGGATACGCTTGGCCGTCTGGCCTTCTTGGACATCAAGCCACTGAGCCACGGGCGTGCCGTCGAGCAATGCATCAATATCGATGCCGCGCCGCCGCAACTGTTCATGGGCCTGACGGGGCAGCAGACCGCTGACGAACTGCAGCGGTGCCAGCGGCAGGTTGAGTGCCTCGACGCAGACGCCGTCGACGTATTTCTCGATCTCGATGGTGCTCATGGTATTGCCTTTGCTGTGCGGGTGTCGGTGGCCGGCGTGCGGCCGAAGAAGAAGCCAGGGTCGCGCAGGATCACCACCAGGGTGAGCGCGATGAGCAGGCCAGTCTGGATGACTTTGCTGTCGGGGTGGGTCTGGAACGCCTCGTTGAAGACATTGGCGGCCAGGTGAAAGGCCACCGCGACCCAGATGCTGCGGCCCGAGCGATAGTAGAGCCAGTTCATCAGCAGCACGAAGGGAATGAGACTGACCAGGAAATTGACCGCATGCAGCGGGCCGGTCTCGACCAGATTGGCCTGGTAATAGCCCTCGATCAGGCCGAGCGGCACATGCCAGAGCGCCCAATAGACGCCAAAGACAATCGAGGTCCAGAACAGGTTCATGCTGCGGCGCAGCGCGTCCGTGCCATAGCCGTGCCAGCTGATTTCCTCGACAGCCGGCGCCAGCAGCAGCGGCACCCAGCCCACCAGAATACCGGCGCTGAACGAGGCGCCATGCGCCAGGGCGAACTGGTCAGCGGAATAGCCGAAGCCCAGCGAGATCGCCTGCGCCAGAACAATACTGCCCAGCATGATGCCAGCGCCCAGCAGCATATGCGGCCAGGCCTTGCCCCGCAGCGAAAGGCGCCGCCAGAGGTCCTGCCGCAACACCGCGTCCCGCCGGATCAGCAGCCAGGCGGTGAGCATCGGCAATGCCAGGCCGATACCGGCAAACAGGCTCACCAGCACCAGGCCCGTCTGGCCCAACGCGGCTTGCCGGCTGCACCAGGCGGCAATCAGCCAGGCCGTCCAGGGCCCGACGGTTGCCAAGGCAAAGAAGGTCCATGGCCGGTTGAACCGCCCGATGATCTCGGCTTCACGCAGCATCATGGCGTGTCTCCCAGGCTAGCAAGGCGGGCCATCAGGGCGCCCTTGGCGGTGCCCAGCGCGCGCTCGATGATGATGAGCGTGGCGCGCAGGCGCGCGGCGTGTTCGGTGGGCGTCCAGTTGAAGCGACCACCGCCGAGCAACGCCGCCTGGCCGGCGAGCAGGAACTCAAGCGTCGCCTGGGCGTCTTCGACCTCGAAGGCGCCCTCCTCCTTGCCGAGTTCGACGATCTCGGCCAGCACGGGCGCGAGTTGGCGCACCAGCGCGGTATTGGTCAGATCGTGCAGCACGCTGTTTTCGGGATGGTTGAGTGCGTCCACCAGATAGTGCCGGCTGCGATCAACCTGCTGCATGGCCATGACCGCACGGGCGAAACGATCGAGTGCATCGCCGGATCCACGCCCAGCCTGCTGTGCGGCAGCCGCCATGTCGGCGACAACAGCGTCGGCAAGCCTCGCCAGCAGGTCATCCTTGGTCTTGAAATAGAGGTAGAACGTGCCCTTGGCGATGCCGGCGCCCTGAACGATGTCGTCGATCGATACCGCCCGCACACCCTTGGCCTCAAACAGTTTTGCCGCGCTGGCAAGAATATCGTCGGCCCTTTCGGGACGGCTTGAACGGCGGGGAGACATCGGCGCACCCTATTATGACTGACGGTCAGTCAGTACTGTAGGCATTGGAACGTGTCAACCTCTTTTGAGGGTTCGGGCGACCTGATGAGGACAGATGAAAGCCAGCAGGCTACCCGGCCCGGCCAATGGCGGCGGCATCAGGTATTGGGCGTGCGCGGAGTCAACCGGTTCAGGCGGGGGCCACCGTGCTGTCGCGGATGACGAGATCGGGGTCGATCATGGACACCTGCGGTTCAGGCAATGTGTCGCCGGCAGCAATCAGGCCGAGCAGGCGATCTATGGCCATGGCGGTGACGGCGCCGACGGCATAGTTGATGCTCGAGAGTGGCGTCGCGGCATGTTCGGCAAATTCGATGTTGTCAAAGCCGATGATGGCAACATCCTGCGGCACACGGCAGTCATGCTTTTGCGTCCAGCGCAGCGCGCCGATGGCCAGGGTGTCGTTGGCAGCAAACACCGCCGTGACACGCTCGGGCGCAGCCATCAACTGGTCCATGGCCTGATAACCATGGAGCACCGAGTGGCCCGCTGGATCCACCAGCCAGCGCGGGTCGACAGCAATCCCGGCCTCGTCCAGCGCCTGGCGGTAGCCATCCTGCTTCTCGCGATTGCCCAGGCGATGGGCGCCGTCGATGATGCCGATGCGGCGATGGCCCTGATCGAGCAGATGGCGGACAGCGCGGTGAGCGCCGCGGCGTTCGTCGATGCAGACAGCGTCGATGCCGGCATCGGGGTCGGCTACCAGCAGCACCACGGGATAGCGGGCGCTGCGCAGGCGGCGGATATGGTCGAGTTCGCGATGGCTGCGCGGATAGATCAGCATGCCATCGACCTGGCGCGAGCGGAACATCTCGATGACGCGCTTCTCCTCGGCAAGATCGTTGTTGGAAGTCGCAAAGAGAGTTGAATAGCCCCGCTCGGCGAGTGCCAGTTCTATGGCCTGGGCAACATGGGTCAGCGTGGGATTGGTGATGTCGGTGAGCACCAGCCCTATGGTCTTGGTCTCCCGGCTAACCAGCGACTTGGCGATATGGTTGGGCAGGTAGTTGAGCGCCTCGGCAGCCTCGCGGATCAGCTGCGCGGTCTCGGCCGGGATGCGCGGGCTCTGGCGCAGCGCGAGCGAGACCGTGTTGACCGAGAACCCGGTCCGGTCAGCAATGTCCTTGAGGCGAACGATGGTTTTGCCCATGGCCTGATCTACCCCCGCCGCCCGGCGAGCGCAATCGGCCTTTGCCTGTCACGCCTGCTCGCCGCACCCGGCATGAAAGAAGCGGGGCGCGCCGCATTGGCACGCCCCGCAACAGTGGCCGTTTGTAGTGATCCTACTTCTGGATGCAGGTGTCGACCGTGTCCTTGGTGCATTCGTCCAAGCCGGTGAACACCGGGTCAGCGACTTCCTTGCCCTCGATCAGGTCGATCATCACGCTGGGGGCGAGATAGCCCATTTCGAACGGACGCTGGCCAACCAGGGCCGTCACCAGGCCCTCGCGGGCCAGGGCCACTTCCTCGCCGATGGTATCGGCGGCGCCGATGGCGAAGTCGTTGCTGGCGATCCGGTCCTTCATGGGCCCGAACAGGTCACGATAGGGCTGCGGCGCGCCGAACAGCGGCCAGCCGCCCATGATGCCGAAGGCATCGAGGTCCGGATTGGCGGCCAGGATATCGCTCATGGCCTGAACGCCCTTGGCGCCATCGTCATTGGTGAACACCGGGCAGCCGGCGACTTCGGTCCAGCCGCCTTCACCGGCCAGGGCGGCAAGGCCTTCCTGGCCGCTCAGGGCGTCGCGCATGCCCTGGGCACGGCGCAGGATATTGTCGGCGGCGGCATTGCCCTGAATGGAGCAGATGGTGCCGCCATCGGGCTTGGCTGCCTTGATGTAGTCGCCGATGCGCTTGCCCATCAGGTAGTTGTCGGTGCCCAGATAGGTGGCGCGCAGGCCGGCATCTTCCTTGGTCAGGTCGGCGTCGACGGTCATGATCGGGATGGTCGGGGCCGCGCTGCGCAAAGTATTGGCGATCAGCGGCGCATTGGACGGCGAGATAGCGACCGCGGCCGTATCGGGCTTGCTCAGCACGTCCTGCAGGATCTGGGCTTCACCTGCTTCATCCGAGGTGGATGCCGGGCCGGTATAGAAGCACTCGTATTCGGAGTCCGCGTTCTCGGCATTCCACTTCAGGCAACCCTGATGAATGGCCTCGAAGAAGGGATTGTCCAGACCCTTGACGACGATAACCAGTTGTTTCTTGGCTGCAAATGCCGGCGATGCTGCAAGCGACAGCGCAGCAACTGCGGCAAGTAAGGCTACTTTCTTCATTGCTCTCTCCCATTATTGGCAGCCGCTACAATGCGCCGGTATTCCGGCTGCACTGTCCTCCATGGACTGCCGAGGAAAGGCTAATCCCGGCGCTGTCCCGGCGTCAAATCATTTAATAGTACAATTATGATTTCACTGCGTTGACGTGGTGCAAACGATTTGCATAACTGAAATGAGGTTTCGTCCTGGGGAGGAGAAGCCCTGTATCGTCAGCGTTTGACACTCAGCCGCAAGGTATGGGGCCAATAAGTCACGCGCAGAGGGAAGTAACGTGGCTGTTCTAGAATTATCAAATATTTCCAAGCACTTTGGTGCCATTCAAGCGGTGAACGACGTGTCGTTTTCGCTCGAAGCCGGGGAAGTCATCGGCCTGATGGGCGACAATGGCGCCGGCAAGTCGACGCTGGTGAAGATGATCGCCGGCAATTTTGCGCCCAGCGAGGGCACCATGCGCATGGATGGTGAGCCGCTGGTAATGCACCATCCGGTCGATGCGCGCCGGCACGGCATCGAGATCGTCCATCAGGATCTGGCGCTGTGCAACAATCTGACGGCAGCGGCCAATGTCTTTCTCGGACGCGAGCTCTATCGCTGGTTCGGCCCGATCCGTGTGCTGGACTATGCCACCATGTACCGGCGCTCGGGCGAGATCTTTGCCGAGCTCAAGTCCGAAACGCGGCCGCGCGACTTGATCCGCAATATGTCGGGCGGGCAGCGCCAGGCTGTGGCCATTGGGCGGACGCGGCTGTCCAACCCCAAGGTTGTGCTGATGGATGAGCCCACGGCAGCCATCTCGGTGCGCCAGGTGGCCGAGGTGCTCAACCTCATCAAGCGACTGCGCGACCAGGGCATCACCGTGGTGCTGATCAGCCATCGCATGCCCGACGTGTTCGGCGTTGCCGACAGGGTGATCGTACTACGGCGCGGCACCAAGGTGGCCGACAAACGCATCGATCAGAGTTCACCCGAAGAGGTGACAGGCCTGATCACCGGCGCGATCGAGGGAGTATAGGGCGATGAGCATCACACTTGACCAGACCATAGCCCAACGCCAGCACACCTGGCTGACCAGCCTGCTCAGAAGCCAGGCCTTCTGGGTGTTTGTGGCCATTATCGTGGCCTGCCTGTTCCTGACGGTGGCCACCGATTCCTTTGCGACCTCCAAGAACATCTTCAACATCACGCGCAACGTCACCTTCACGGCCATCATTGCCTTGGGCATGACCATGGTGATCATCATCGGCGGCATCGATCTGTCGGTGGGCTCGGTGTTGTGCCTGTCCAGCATGGTGCTGGCGGTGACCATGCATGCCGGCTACGGGCTTGAGATCGGCATTCTGGTGGCGGTCGTCACGTCGCTGGCTGTGGGCGCCTTCAATGGTGTGCTGGTGGCCTATCTGGGCTTTCCACCTTTTGTGGTGACGCTGGGCATGCTCTCGATTGCCCGGAGCCTGGCCATGGTCGCCTCCAACAATACGGTGGTGTTCGAGTTCGGCCCAGACCATGCGCGGTTGCTCGACCTGGGCGGCGGCGCCTGGTTGCTCGGCATTGCCAATCCAGTTCTCTACATGGTGGCGCTGGCGTTGCTGGTGGGCTTTGTCCTCAAATGGACCAAGTTCGGCCGGCACCTCTATGCCATCGGCGGTAATGAGCATGCGGCGATGCTCACCGGCGTTCCGGTGCGGCCGATCAAGGTGGCTGTCTACATGATCTCCGCCCTGTCGGCGGGCATTGCCGGCATCGTCCAGACCGGCTGGCTGGGCGCCGTCACCACCAATCTGGGCACCGGCATGGAGCTGCAGGTGATTGCCGCAGCGGTCATTGGCGGCGCCAGCCTGGTGGGCGGCGTTGGCGGCGCGACCGGCGCGCTCGTCGGCGCAGCGCTGATCGAGGTAATCCGCAACAGCCTGGGCCTTCTGGGGATCAATGCCTTCTGGCAGGGCACGTTCATCGGCGCCTGCATCATCATCGCCGTGGCCTTCGAGCGGGTCCGGCAAATGCGCTCCTCAGACTGAGCGGCGCGCCGCCGGTCTAAGCAAAGGCCCCGCCTCGGCGGGGCCTTCGTCATTCTTGGGGGCTCGGTCAGTCGCCCTTGCCGCCATTGAGCCGGTCGATATAGGCGGGGAGCATGGGCACATAGTCTTCAGCGCCGCCCGCTGCGATGGCGGTGCCATAGGCATTCTTGACCGCATTGCCCACCGGGTTCACCAGCCCGGCCGCATTGGCCATGGATTCGAGATAGCGCAGATCCTTGAAGGCATTGGCGAGGCTGAACTTGTGCGCCTCGCGGTCGCCCTCGAGGGTGAAGCGCATGAAGGTCTGGTAGAAGCCGCAGTCCATGCGGCCGCCGCGGATCACCTGATCGACGCGGTCAGCCGAAATGCCGACGCGGTCGGCCAGGGCCAGGGCCTCGGCATAGAGGGCGCCATAGCCCAGCGAGATGAAATTGTTGAGCAGCTTCATGCGGTGGCCGTCGCCGACGCCGCCGATGTGGACGATCTTGCCGGCCCATGTCGCCAAAATCGGCTGCAGCCGCGTGAACACCGCCTCCTCGGCCCCCACCATGGTGTCGAGTGTGCCGGCCCAGGCTTCCTTGGGCGTGCGGCTGAGGGGTGCATCGGCAAAGTCGATGCCTTTGGCTTTCAGTTCAGCGGCGATGCGCACGGTCGAACTGGGGTCCGAGCTCGAGCAATCGACCACCACCGAACCGGGCTTGAGCCGCGCCAGGAGGCCCTCGGGCCCGCGCACGGCCGCCTCGACTTCGGGCGAGCCGGTGACGCAGAGGAACACCACGCTCGACCGCTCGGCCAGGTCGCCGATCGAGGCGGCTTCCACGGCGCCGCGTCCAATCAGATCGGTCACGGGCGCGCGGTTGCGATGCGCCACTACGGTCAGGCCATAGCCCTTTTCGACGATGTTCTTGGCCATGCCATGGCCCATAAGGCCCAGGCCGATGAAGCCGACGGTCTCGGGCGCGCTGCTGGTGTCTGACATGGAAAGTCCTTTCGCGGCCCTGCCGCTATTTGAGATCGAAACGCTGCCGCAGATCGGCAACCTGTTGCGGGGTAAGCGGGCGGATCGGCAGGCCGCGCAGCAGCAGGAACAGCCGCGCGGTCTCCTCCAGTTCCTCAGTGGCATATTGCGCATTGGCCAGACTCGTGCCGGCCACCACCGGGCCATGGTTGGCCAGCAGCACGGCATGGTGTTCCCCCGCCAGCCGCCCCACGGCCCTGGCCAGTTCGCTGTCGCCCGGTGGCAGATAGGGCACCAGCGGCAGCCGTCCGACGCGCATGATGTAATAGGCGGTCAATGGCGGCAGCACATCGAGGGGGTCAACGCCATCGATCAGGCTCACCGCCACCGAATGGGTGGAGTGCAGATGCACCACGGCCCTGGCGTCGGCGCGCTGGCCATACATGGCTATATGCAGCATGGCCTCCTTGGTCGGCGCATCGCCACCGATATGGCGGCCATTGGCGTCAAAGCGCGACAAACGCGCCGGGTCGAGCTCGCCCATGGACACATTGGTGGGCGTCATCAGCCAGCCGCCATCCTCAAGCCGCAGGCTGATATTGCCGGTGGAACCAAAGGTCAGGCCGCGATCAAACAGCGACTTGCCGACGCGAGCGATCTCGCCGCGCGCCAGGTTCTCGGCATGGGTCTGCGCATCAGTCATCGAGCATGTCCCATGCGGTGAGGAAGAAGTCCGGCGCGCCGAAATTGCCCGATTTTAGCGCCAGGGCCAGGTCCGGTTCGCCGCGACTGCGGGTCCAGGGCACGCCGGGGGCAATCTCGGGCCCGATCTCGAGCGCGGTGATGCCAAGTGCCGCCACCACGGCGCCCGAGGTCTCGCCGCCCGCCACAATGAAGCGGGCAAAGCCATTGTCGCGCAGGATCACCGCCAGATTGCCCAGCATCTGCTCGATGAGCTGGCCAGCGGCGGCGGCGCCCAGCTTCTGCTGGGTCTGGCGCACCGCCTCCGGCTCGTCGCTGGAATAGACCAGGGCCGGCCCCTTCCCACTATTGGCCAACACCCAATTGGCGATATCGGCGATGGACTGCTTGCCCGACACGATGTCGGCGGGCACCAGCCGCAGCGCCGGCAATCCGGCCTCGATGGCAGCGGCCACCTGGCCGCGCGTCGCTACCGAACAACTGCCGGCCAGGATCACGGCCTTGCCCTGGGGGGCTGTCATGGTCTCGGCCACCTCGGCGGTGCCGATCTTGCCGGCGGCACGGAAGTTCTCCGGCAGGCCCATGGCGATGCCCGAGCCGCCAGTGATCAGCCGCGCGCCGGCCAGGGCCGCCCCGAGCTGGCGCAGATCGGCATCGCGCACGGCATCGGCAATCATCAGGCGGAAGCCGGCCTGGCGCGCCTTGATCAGCAGCGCGCGGATGGCGTCGGGCCCGGCCTCGACGATATCGAGCGGAATCAACCCGACCCGGCCCAGGGCCTGTTTCTGCAGCACCCGCACCAGATTGGCGTCGCGCATCGGCGTCAGCGGATGGTCGCGCATGGGGCTGTCGGACAACAGGCTCGCGCCGACGAACAGATGCCCCTGATAGACGGAGCGCCCCGCCGCGGGAAAGGCCGGGCAAGCGACCGCGATGGGGGCCTCCAGCAGGTCCATCAGCGCCTCGGCCACCGGACCGATATTGCCCTTGTCGGTGGAATCAAAGGTCGAGCAGTATTTGAAGAGGATCTGCTCGGCCCCCGCTGCCCGCAGCGCCAGGGCCGAGGCCAGCGACATGGCCACAGCGTCATCGGCGGCAATGGTGCGCGATTTGAGCGCCACCACCACGGCTTCGGCATCGCCGAAATCGCTGCCCTCGGGCGGCACGCCGATATGCTGGACTGTTTTCATGCCATTGCGCGCCAGCATCAGCGCCAGGTCGGTGGCCCCGGTCAAATCGTCGGCGATGGCGCCAAGCAGGATGGGGGAGCTCATGGGGTCCTCACGCTGTTGCGCCGGGCAGGATTTCGTAGCCGGTGTCGATCACCTGCGGCTGGGGCGGCCGCGTGCGTTGCGCCAGCAGCATCTCCACGGCCGTCCTGCCGGTCAGGAAGCGGTTGGAGCGCATGGTCGAGAGCGGCGTCGGCAGCGCCTGGCCGATATCAAGCCCGTTGAAGCCAAAAAGGGCAAGGTCTCGCGGCGGCACAAGCCCGGCCGCCATGCAGTGAAACACGCCGCCGGTGGCCATGTCGTCATTGGAGAATACCACGACATCCGGCTTGGGCCCCTGCGCCAGCAGCGCCGCGAGCTGTTCGCGGCCCGCCGCCACCGAGCTCGGTCCCTCGGTGCGCTGGGTTGTCACCAGGCTCAACCCCGCGCTGGCCAGGGCCGCGACCAACCCGTCGTGGCGCAGCCTGGCGCGGCGGTCGGCGTTCCAGTCGTGCCCGACATAGCCAAAGCGCCGATAGCCGCGGCCCAGGAGATATTGCCCGGTGTCAAAGCCAGCCTGGACATGCGAATGCCCCACGGCAAGATCGATGGGCGTGCTGTCGATTTCCATGATCTCGGCAATGCGCACGCCGCTGCCTTCGAGCATGGCGCGGGCCGCCGGCGTATGGTCGAAACCGGCGATGACCATGGCCTCAGGCCGCCAGGCGAGGAGCGAGGCCACCAGTTCCTCTTCGATCGCCAGGTCATAGTCGCTGACGCCGATCACCGCCTGAAAGCCCGAGCCGTCGAGCGCGGCGCGGATGCCGCCCAGCACTTCGGGAAAAACGATATTGGTCAGCGAGGGCACGATAACGCCCACCAGTTGCGAGCCGGAAGATGCCAATCCGCCCGCCAGGCGATTGGGCACATAGCCGGTCTCGCGCACTGCTGCCAGCACGCGGTCGCGCGTTGCCGGTGCCGCCGGCCCATGGTTGCGCAGGATGCGCGATACGGTGATCTCGCTGACCTCGGCGAGGCGGGCCACATCGGCCAGCGTCACGCCCTGGCGCCGCTCGGGCAGGCGCGTACCGCTGCGCGGCCCCGCGCCCTCACGTTTCAGCTTGGTTGACTTGGTGACCGGCAATGGTCATGATCCCCGCACTATGACAGCGCTAACATAGAAGCGATTGCGCGCTTCGGCAACAGCGGATCGCGCTACCGGTGGGAGACAAGCATGACCAGTTCAACTGCGCGCCGCATCGCCCTGATTGGCCTGGGCTCGATGGGCCTGGGCATGGCGCGGGCGTGCCTGGCTGCCGGCCACGGCGTCAGCGGCTTTGACGTCAATCCCGCTTCGGTAGCGGCACTCGCCAGTGCCGGCGGTCGCGGTGCCCACAGCCCCGCCGATGCGGCACAGGGCGCCGATATCGCCGTCATCGTGGTGGTCAACGCCGCCCAGACCGAGACTGTGCTGTTTGGCCCTGACGGGCTGGCCAGCGTTCTGACTGCCGGCAGCGTGGTCGTGTCCTGTGCCACCATGGCGCCCGACGCCGCACGGGCGCTGGCTGCCCGCTGTGCCGAACAGGGCATCCTCTATCTCGATGCACCGATGAGCGGCGGCGCCGTCCGTGCTGGCACGGGCGAGCTCACCTTCATGGCGTCCGGTGCCCCCGAGGCCTTTGCTGCCGGCCGTCCGGCGCTCGATGCCATGGCCGGCAAAGTCTATGAGCTGGGCGATGAGGCGGGCATTGGCGCCTCGTTCAAGATCGTCAATCAACTCCTGGCGGGCGTTCATATCGCTGCCGCCTGCGAGGCCATCACCTTTGCCAGCAAGCTCGGGCTCGATATCGCCAAGGTCTATGAGGTGATCACCGCCTCGGCCGGCAATAGCTGGATGTTCGAAAACCGCGTGCCGCATATTCTGGAGGGCGACTATTCACCCCGCAGCTCGGTCAATATCTTCACCAAGGATCTCGGCATCGTCAGCGATATTGGCCGCGCGGAAACCTTTCCGCTGCCCATTGCGGCCTCGGCGCTGCAGCTCTTCCTGATGACCGCCGCGGCCGGCATGGGCAAGGACGATGATGCCTCCCCTGCCCGCATGATCGCGCAGATGACCGGGCTCACCCTGCCGTCTGGCCAGGACGGCTGAACCATGGTCCGTCTGGCCGCAAACCTCACCATGATGTTCACCGAGTATGGCTTTCTCGACCGCTTTGGTGCGGCCGCCGATGCCGGCTTTGATGCGGTGGAGTTCCTGTTTCCCTATGAGCATGCGCCCGAGGCCATTGCCGAGCGGCTGCAGCGTCATGGCCTGACCCTGGCGCTCTTCAACGTGCCGCCCGGCGACTGGGCGGCGGGTGACCGGGGTCTTGCCGCCCTGCCGGAGCGGCGGGCCGAATTTGAAGCCGGCGTCGCCACGGCCGTCGACTATGCCCGCGTGCTCAAGCCGCACCGCCTCCACATGATGGCCGGCTTGGCCGATCACCGCGATCCCTTGGCCATTGCGGCCTACCAGTCAGCGCTGCGCCATGCGGCCGCAGCGCTGGGCGGCGAAGGCATGACCCTGGTCATTGAGCCGATCAACCCGCGCGATATGCCGGGCTATTTCCTCAATGATTTCAACTGGGCCGTCGCCTGCCTGGGCGAGCTGGCCCTGCCCAATGTGCAGCTGCAATATGACATCTATCACCGCCAGATCATTCATGGCGACGTGTTGCGCAGTCTCGAGGCACTGATCTCAAAGATCGGCCATGTCCAGATCGCGGCGGTGCCGGAGCGGCATGAGCCGGGCAGCGGCGAACTCGATGATGGCCGCATCCTCAAGGCGCTCGACCGGCTGGGCTATGCCGGCTTTGTCGGGCTCGAGTATCGCCCGCGGACCACGACCCTCGAGGGCCTGGCCTGGCGCCGGTCCCTGGGCGTCTAGCCCCCTTTCATCCCCATCACACAAGGATTTGCAGTATGAGCAAGCGTATCGTTTTTACCGGTGGCAGCGGCAAGGCGGGGCGGCATGTGGTGCCCTATCTGCTCGACAAGGGCCACAGCGTGCTCAATGTCGACCTGGTGCCGCTCAAGCACCCTGGCGTCAACACGTTGACGGCCGATCTCACCAAGAGCGGCGAGGCCTTCAATGCGCTGTCGATGCATTTCGACATGGCCGAGTTCGCCAATGGCACTGGGCCGGCGCCAATCGATGCCGTGGTGCATTTCGCGGCCGTGCCGCGCGTGCTGCTGCGGCCCGACAACACCACCTTCGAGGCCAATGTCGTTTCCACCTACAATGTCATTGAAGCGGCGGTGAAGCTGGGCATTCCCAAGGTTATCATCGCCTCGAGCGAAACTACCTATGGCGTGTGCTTTGCCGAGGGCGATAAGGATTTTCACAGCTTCCCGCTCGACGAGGACTATGACAGCGACCCCATGGACAGCTATGGCCTCTCCAAGGTGGTCAACGAGAAGACCGCCCGGGCCTTTGCGATGCGCAGCGACATCGACATCTATGCCCTGCGGATCGGCAATGTCATCGAGCCGCATGAGTATCCGATGTTTACTGGCTTCCTCGACAATCCCGCCTCGCGCAAGCGCAACGCCTGGAGCTACATCGACGCCCGCGATCTCGGCCAGATCGTCCATCTGTGCCTGGGCAAGGACGGGCTGGGCTATCAGGTGTTCAATGCGGTCAATGACACCATCACCGCGCGCGAGCCCACGCCGGAATTCCTCAACCGCTGGGCCCCAAACACGCCCATCACCCGCCCGATGGCACCCCAGGAAGCGCCGATCTCCAATCGCAAGATCCGCGAGGTCCTGGGCTTCGTCGAAGAGCATAACTGGCGCAAATACGTGCCGGCCTAGGCCCTGCGACCGCCAAGCAGCTGACAAACCATACAACCCGCGTCCGGGCTTTTTGTCCCGGCGCGGGTTTTTCTGTGCCGTGCCGCCTTCACCGTGCAGCCCACTGACCCAGTGGGCTGCAGTCAGGCCGCTCCGCTCATGTGCTTGTTCTGTCTTTCGTCTGGATTGAGTTTAGAAACGCAAAACCCCCGGTGCTTTCGCACCGGGGGTTTGAGTTTCGAGATCGTATAGAGACCATATGTTTTTGGCAG